>NZ_JACXWX010000099.1 GCF_014764505.1 Phormidium tenue FACHB-886 | reverse complement strand
GAATGGAACTCAGTTGCGCTTGCAGACAAGCTTGATAAAATGAAGGCAACATTTTTTAAAACTGGGGGTGATTCTTCGGATTCACCCTATTTTTTCGGTCTCGCTTTGTCTCTGTCTGCTACCAGTCTTACCGTTCAGCCTCCCTGTCACCCCTTGAGTTCTATTTCTTCATTCTAATTTCCCTACTCAGTTTCGTCACTTTGCCAAAATTTTAGCCCAAAGCCCCAATCATCAAGTCATATTTGGCATCATGAATGATGCCTATCTAGGTGTTAAACCTGCCTTAGAGGGAAACTAATGCTTCATCATCCTGATTCTCCCGACTCGGCTGGGCGCGAAGGTTTAGCTATAGCGTCTGTTAGAGTGAAGCTGGAACTATGCTGAGCAGTATCTTTGATGCCTTTGTGAAGGAAAGTCCGGTCAGTGTGATGATGCGGGTTGTGATGGAACATCTATTTCGTCCCCAACGCATCAACGAGATCTTTGAGACTCACGCTAAGGTGCAATACACTCGGGAGTTGCTGTTTTCGAGTCTGGTTAACCTGCTCAGTTTGGTAGTGTGCGGAATTCATCCATCGGTGAGTGCAGCCTACAAAGCCAAAGCAGAGACCCTCAATGTTAGCCGAGGGATACTCCACCAGAAGCTCAATGGCGTAGAAATCGCAGTCAGTGCAGCACTGGTTCGAGAAATGGCAAGTGAGTTAGCAGCCTTGATTGGGCAGCTAGAGGAACAGCATCCGCCCTTACTGGTGGGCTAGCAAGTACGGATTTTGAATGGCAATGCCTTGGCAGCAACAGAACACCGCTTGGAGGTTTTACGTTCAGTAGCAGCGGCACCGTTACCCGGCAAATCTCTAGAGCGTGTAATGCACTTTTGGGATTCGCTAGAGTGGGTGTATGGAAAGAAAAGCATAGCCAACGGATGTCAGCGATGAGGAGTGGGCATTTGTCGCTCCTTACTTAACCTTAATGACTGAAGATGCACCGCAATGGGAACACAGTCTTCGAGAAGTGTTTAACGGATGACGATGGTTGATTCACAGTGGGGGAGCTTGGCGGCTGATGCCCCATGATTTGCCTCCGTGGTATACGGTGTATCAACAAAGCCAACGCTGGTTCAAGGCAGGTGTGTTTGAAGCTATCGTCGATGACCTTAGGGCTTTACTGAGACTGTCCCAAGGACGGCAAGAACAACCTTCTGGCATCGTGATTGATAGTCGCACGTTGCAGTCTACTCCTGAGAGTGGTGGACGAGCAGGCTATGACGGAGGCAAGCGCAAAAAGGGGAGCAAGGTTCACATTGCTGTAAATACGTTAGGACATTTGTTAGAACTGTTGGTGACTCCAGCGAATGAGCAGGACCGAGCCCAAGTGCAGGAATTAGCCCAACAGGTGCAGGAGATAACCGGAGAAACGGTCGAGATTGCCTTTGTCGATCAAGGATATACCGGGGAACAAGCAGCCCAGGATGCAGCAGCAGAGGGGATTCAACTGGAAGTCGTCAGCGAAGAAGGGGTTCGTGCTCTTGCCTCGCCGCTGGGTGGTAGAGCGAAGTTTTGCTTGGGCAGCTCGATTGGGACGATTGGGAGATTACGAGCGTTTAGCCCAAACATGGGTTGGTTTGCATCTGGTTGCTTTTGCCATCCTGATGCTGAGACGGTTTGCGGAGTTACCAGTTCAAAGTGCATAACACCCTCTAGTATTAACCATCTGCTGAAAGTAAGAGAATGATTGATGATTTGGTTACAGTGGCACGTTTGCTTGTTTAAGTAGAAATCCATCCTTTGGAATGCGAATTAAAGCATTATTTCTTAAGATCGCAATTGATACTATGTAGTTGATATCAATGAGAAGTTTAACAGCCCCAACACACTGGCGAGTAAAGTGGAATCAACCTCTAAAGCAATGTGCTATCGCAGTTATAGTTGCCTCTGCGCTATCAGGCTGCACCTTGTCTAGCCGATTTTTTCCAAGCTTAACGCTTCCTAATAACCGCACCGTTCAATCTAGCCCTCAAACTCCTGCGCAATCGGAAACAACTAGTCAAATGGAAGCACAGGTGGAACAGCAAATTAACAAGATTCGGACGCAGCAAGGATTAGAGCCCCTTCGCCATAATGCAAAATTAGCTGATGTTGCTCGTACCTATAGCCAACGCATGGCTGATGAAAATTTCTTTGGTCATACCAGCCCTACTGGTGACACGATGGTTGAGCGGGTCAGGTCTACTGGAATTATCTACTTTAATCTAGGTGAGAACTTGTTTAAGGGAACTAATTCACCTCGCCCTGTTCCTGCTGCAGTGCAAGGCTGGATGAATAGTGCGGGACACCGTGAGAATATTTTGCGCTCTAAGTATGAGCAAACAGGCGTTGGAATCTGGCGTAAAGGAAATACCTACTACTTCACTCAGCTGTTCATGCGATCCCCTAATCCACTACCTTTCTCAACCGAGGATTGAGCTTTGGACTGAGTGCCAGCAGGTTAATCAGTTCATAGGTGACCGTGGCTGCGGCAAGCGAGGTAATTTCGGCATGATCGTATGCGGGCGCAACCTCTACAACGTCCGCAGCAATAACTGAAAGACCTGCTAGTCCGCGCAGTACGCCTAATAATTCGCGACTTGTCATTCCAGCGAGTTCAGGAGTGCCTGTTCCTGGTGCATGGGCAGGATCAAGCACATCGATATCAATCGATAAATATAAAGGGAGATTGCCAACCCGTTCTCGAATTCGTTTGACGACTCCATTGATGCCGATTGTTTCAAACTCATCGCAATGAACAATTTTGAATCCTAGCTCACTATCTTCGTTCAAATCATTGCGACTGTACAGGGGACCTCGAATGCCAACGTGCATCGAGGCATCATCTAAAAACAAACCTGCTTCAGCCGCGCGGCGAAACGGTGTTCCATGAGTGTAGGGTGCACCAAAATAGGTGTCCCAGGTGTCGAGATGAGCATCAAAGTGAACGAGGGCAACGGGTCCGTAGCGTCCATTAATTGCTTTTAGCAACGGATAGGCGATCGTATGATCTCCCCCTAAACTAATGATCGCCCCACACTGCGCCAAGAGTTCAGCCGCAGCTGTTTCAATCTGCTCGATCGCCTGATTAATGTGAAATGGATTGCAGGCAACATCTCCCGCATCGGCAACCTGCTGCACCATGAATGGCTCCACGTTATAAGCGGGATGATATTGCGTCCGCAAATTTCGGGAGGCTTGGCGAATTGCCTGTGGTCCGAAGCGTGCCCCTGGACGAAAACTCGTCCCCGCGTCAAAGGGAATGCCGACGATTGCCACGTCACAGTGCGGGACATCTCGCAGTTCGGGCAACCGGGCAAAGGTGGAAGCCCCAGCATAGCGGGGAAGAATGGTACCACTAATCGGCTGAATCGGGACGATGTCAGGATTTTGCATGATTTGGGAAAAGGCGATCGAGGAAGAAGTGAAGGAATAAGCGCATTGTTCTGAACTGTGAGATGAATGATTTAGTGAAGCGCAGCGATTCTGTTTGATGAAGCTAGATCTGACTGAGACTGAAACTCTTGTTGAACGGCAGCAGAAATTTCTTTGGCAAGATGGTTTGCCATCAGCACTCCTTTCTCAGCAGTAGCAGCTTTGGCAGAAGAGAGGACGCCCGACGAAGGAACCCACTCTGGACGCTGAGGATAAACGTCATAGGTTGGAAATTGAACAGGGGGAACGTCAGGAATGAGCTCCAGCCTGACCAAGTTTGGATGATAGTACGCCATTAGCGAAGTTTCCATTACAGCAGCATGTTCCAGCGCAAAGCCCGGAAAACCATCTGGAAAGACTTGATTGAGAATGTCCTCGGTCAGAAACTCCCAGTATTCGACGCGCATCACCCGCAGGTTTGATGTACCACCCACATCGCGCACGGCAAGTTCGATCCCTTCAGTGAGAAACCACTGATTTTCGTAGTGACCGTTCATGACTACGATTTGATCTGCTCCCTGCCGTGCCAGTTCTCGCACCACGTCTCGCATCATCTGGATCAGACTGTTGCCATCCAAGCTGGTCGTTCCCGGAAAGTGCTGTCCGCCACCGGATTTAGGTTGGGATTTGTAGCCATAGCTGACGGTTGGCGCAACGATCCCATTAACTTGCTCTGCCACGCTTTGAGCGATCGAGGTACTAAGCAATGCATCTGTGCCGAGCGGTAAGTGAGGACCATGCTGTTCCAGTGCCCCGCAGGGAATGAGGACAATTGCATTTCCATCCTGAAGCCGCTGCTGATACTCAACCCAACTCAATGAACCCATCATTAGCGGATGCATAGGAGACTCACTTTCTTTCAAGAATTCTGCTTAGCAGCAAATAACGATCGCTGGAAGTATGATCTTTCAAATCTTTTGCAAAACCGAGTTCAAATTAACGATTTTGAATGCAACTGGCTCTGCCCTTCACTATGCGATCTGGCAAGACACTGCGTTATCTGCTGCCCTGAATTTCAGAATAGATGCACTGAAGCAGCAATTTATGTAATTCACAATACAAAATCAGGATCTATCTTACTAAATCCACAATTAATTTTGCTTTAATCTCAATGGAAAAATACTTCTGCATACTCAAATGAAGAATTCAGCAAAATGGTATCCTTTTGATTACGGATACCTTAGCAGAAACAAAAGTGCTAATGTGCATAAAGATTTCCTGACTTTTGAATAAATCGGCTGTTCAAATCGTTGTACAGCTGGCGCTTGAGCAATTTTTAGAAGGCAAGATTGTAACGTTTGCACTAGCTGATTACATATTTATACTCAGCTTTCAGCAGCTTCATGACGACCTGAGACTCATAGCGAATCACACCTGGAATTTCGTGAAGCTTTGCATAGAAATCGAGCAGTTCATCGTGCGTCCCAAAGCAAACATCAATCACGATATTGTGATGACCGGCAGTGACTGCAACGAATTGAACTTCGTCGATTTCAACCAGTGCGGCTGCAACTGCGTCAATCTTGCCGTTCTCCACAAAAAGTTGAACAATCATCACGTGGGGTGTACCTAGATGCTCTGGATTCGGTGTTGCGTGAATCTTCACAACCTTGGACTGCAAGAGTCGCTGCACTCGATATCGGGCAGTTGCTTCAGGCAGATTGAGCCGTTTAGAAACTTCGGTAAAAGACATACGCCCATCCGTTTTGAGCAGCCCAATAATGGCGCGATCGAGGTCGTCAAGGGCGATCGATGCTGAAGGAATGGAATTGGTTTGAGTCATGGCATTTGAAAAACACAATTTTCGATGTTTTGGTTGCCGAAATAGCAATTTTGGCTCGGCTAGTTACGGCTGTATTATAAATAACTTTTTTGAATTGTTAGTTTCTTTACAGTGAGGCTAAGGCAATTAAGATTTTAGTAATTCATTCAGCCCTTGGCAGTTTTTTCAGTTCAAAATTCAGCCTCCATCGCTCTGCAAGATTGCAATTAGCCCTTCAAAACCTTTCCGCAAAGAGCCAATTTCAAAGAGCCAGTTTCATTAAATTCGCGATTTACCGATCGCTCAAAGCACTAATTTTCAAACATACCAACTATGCTGATTGAAGCCCCCGTCCATGACTCTGTTCTTTACAACGCCTGGCACGTTGCTGCCTTGGCGGACGATGTGAAAGCTAATCAACCGCTACAAGTCAATTCCTGGGTGAATCGATCGCTCTCTGGCGGTTCAAAGACAAGGTTGTTGCCTGCCAAGATCGCTGCCCTCATCGGGGTGGGTCGCTTTCGACGGGATGGATTGGCTCCACTGGGACAATCGTTTGTCCGCATCATGCAATGTCATGTGACACAGAAGGACATTGCACGCGCATTCCGGCTGATTTGCAGATCACTGCTTTTCCTCAGACTGCCAATCTTCGCATCTTCAATAATATGAAACAACTGCATAATAAATTAACTGTTTATTTGCTGGTTTCTGCATTGCGTAAATTCAATAATTCTCTTATTTTTGAGGAATATAAATGCACTTGTTCACTCGTTTGCACTATTCCTAATAATCATTCGATCTGTCACTGTAAGGATCAGAATAGTGGAAAATACTGTTTTAATTAAAAACGCAACCGTTCTTCCCTTCACGCGACGAGCTGATGGTTCTCTTGACTTAGAGCCTCAGACTGCTGATGTATTGATCGAGGGCAGTCGCATTGCCCAAGTTTCTCCCTCCATTGAATCTGCTCCATCGTCTGCATCAGTGATTAATGCGGCAGAGCACCTTTTGATTCCGGGCTTTGTCAATGCGCATGCTCATTCAATGGAAATTTTAGAGAAGGGCAACCATGAAGCATCGCCGCTAGAGCTTTGGATGCTTTATACCTATCCGCCATTGCGATCACAGCACCTCAGCCCGCGTCTGTGCTACCTCCGCACGTTGATTGGCGCATTGGAGATGGTGAAGTATGGGGGAACAACCATCCAGGATGATTTGCTGGAGTTGCCTTATGTCACCCCAGAAATTTTTGATGCGGTTGCCCAAGCCTATGTAGATGTTGGACTGCGGGTTAGCCTTTCGCTCCACGCGATCAATCAA
This sequence comes from Phormidium tenue FACHB-886, assembly GCF_014764505.1. Classification (GTDB taxonomy): domain Bacteria; phylum Cyanobacteriota; class Cyanobacteriia; order Elainellales; family Elainellaceae; genus FACHB-886. The sequence continues at coordinate 9,717 of NZ_JACXWX010000099.1, read as the reverse complement.
CCGCTGCACCACACTGTTCCTTATTTGAGCAGCTTCTTGCCCGCCGATGTGAAGCAAGATCTAGAAGCGGCTCAGGGACTCTCTGATGATGCATGGGTTGACTTGTTTCGTCAGGTTTATCAGAAATGGCAGGGCTACCGAGGGCTGGTGACAACCGTTTTGGCTCCTTCTGCATCCCAGCGGGTGACACCCAATTTGATGCACCGGATTGCCACCCTGTCCGAAGAATACAATGTGCCGATCCACACTCATTTGCTGGAAACCAAGACTCAAGCGATTACTGGACCGGAACTGTATGGAGAATCAGTCGTTGCTTATGCAAAGCGACACGGTATTTTGACGCATCGAACGGCGATCGCGCACGGCGTTTGGCTAACGCCACAAGATATTGAGCTGATTGCAGAAGCAAAAGCAACGGTGATTCACAATGTCGTCAGTAATCATCGTTTATGCAGTGGAATTGCCCCCATCCGAGAACTAATGGAGGCGGGAGTTAACATTGCGCTGGGATCAGATGGCATGAGTTCTAATGATTCCTTTAATCTGTTTGATGTGATCAAAACTGCAGGGCTGGTCCATTCCGCGATGGATAGCACTCCGGATCGCTACCCGAAAGCCGCAGATGTGTTGAAATGGGCAACTTACGGAGGAGCCAGATCTGCCCTGCTTCACAACGAGATTGGGGCGATCGCACCGGGAATGAAAGCTGATTTCGTTCTCTACGATCTTAATACCCTCAGTTTTACCCCTCGTTATCAACTGCCGATTCATCTGGTGTACGCGGAGAGTGGCAGTTCGATTCGCAAAGTTTTTATCAACGGTCAATTAGTGGTTGATCGTGGACGGGTTTTAACGGTAAACGAAGCTGATATTGTGGCTGAGTTACAAGACCATTTGCCAGAATACGCCGTTCACCGCAAGCAGATTTTGCAGCAAGCAGAGCGGATTCGTCCTGCCGTTGAAAAAATGCTATCAACCGCCCTAGAGCAACCTTTGGCAATCAATCGTTTTAGTCGTCCCCCGCACTATGCTTCGTAAACTCATTCGCAGCGCAACCGTTCTTCCCTTTACGCGACAGGCAGATGGCGGCCTGGACTTATCACCTTGCTGTGTGGATCTGCTGATCGAGGGCGATCGCATTGCCCAGATCGCCCCAACTTTAGAAGTGACTGCAGATCAAATTGTTGATGCCACCAATCTTCTGCTGATTCCCGGCTTTGTGGATGCCCATACCCATACGACCGTGGGTGTTTTAGAAAAGTGTGGCTATGAGGCACTGCCCCTAGAGCCGTGGATGCTTTATCTGCCTGCTAACGAGCGGCTGAACTCTCGCCTGCATTACCTCTGCACAATGGTCGCGGCACTGGAAGCGGTGAAGAATGGCACAACCACGATGCAAGACGATATCTATGCGTTGCCCTACACCCCCCCGGAAATGTTTGGGGCAGTTGCACAGGCATACGTTGATTTAGGAGTGCGGGCAAGTCTATCGTTTCACGCCATCAATAAACCCCTTCATGAAACGGTCCCCTACCTGACTGACCACCTGAGCGATGAGCAAAAACAGAGTTTTATCTCAGCAAGTGCCTGTACTCCAGCAGAGTGGGAATCTGTCTTCCGGCAGCTTTACCACGACTGGCACGGTCAGGCGGAACTGATTACCACTGTTCTGGCTCCCTCCGCATCTCAGCGTGTCACACCTGAACTCATGCATCGGATTGGCGCTCTGTCAGAAGAATACGATGTCCCAATTCACACTCACCTGCTGGAAACCCGAATGCAGGCGATTACAGGTGCAGAATTCTACGGTGAATCCGTACTTGCCTATGCGAAACGACAGGGCATCCTGACGCACCGAACGACAATCGCCCATGGCGTTTGGCTATCGCAGGCGGATATTGATTTAGTGGCAGAAGCCGGAGCAACAGTGGTTCATAACGTTGTCAGTAATCATCGGCTGTGCAGCGGAATTGCCCCGATTCGCGAGCTGATGGCAGCCGGGGTCAATATTGCGCTGGGCACTGACGGTATGGATAACTTTAATCTGTTTGACGTGATCAAAATGGCAGGCTTAGTGCATTCTGCGACCGATGCCGACCGCGAGTTTTATCCTAAGGCAGCCAATATTCTTAAGTGGGCAACCGCTGGTGGGGCGAGATCCACGCTGCTGCACGACCAGATTGGGGCGATCGCACCGGGAATGAAAGCCGATTTTGTGCTGTATGACCTCAATTCCCTTGCTTTTACCCCGCGCAATCAGCTTCCTATCCATCTAGTGTATTCGGAGCGGGGGCGATCGATTCGTCAGGTTTATGTGAACGGACAACTAATTGTGAAGGACGGACAGGTTTTAACGGTCAACGAGTCCGAGCTTTTAGCAGAACTGGAAGAACATCTGATAGAGTATCGACTCTATCGCGACCAGTGGCATCAACAGAGTCAAATCCTGCGTCCGGCTATGAATGCAGCATTTCAAAAAATGCTCGCTCAGCCATTACCAATTCAGCGATTTAATACAGCATATGGCGATCGGCATCTTTCATCCAAAAGTGTTACCGAAAGCGTTACCGAAGTAGTCTTATAAATGTTTCCCTGACTTGCGAGCAATATCACAAGTTGTTCAACGAGTCTTTCTTGATTTTGTTCATCCTTTCTCTAATTAACACTGCTATGAACTACAGAAGCTTCAATTCTTCTGATGCCTCATTTCTCAAGTCCATTACGCGCCGTAAGTTTATCCAGTATGCGTCTTTAACAACGCTTACCGCTGCGACGGCAAAGCTGGCAAGCTGTGCGACCTCTCAAGAACAAGCCTCGACGGGAGCCAGTCCTGCTGCATCGAGTGGTGGCACGCTTCGTATTTTGTCGTGGTCAGGCTATGACGAACCGGAGGTAATTGGTAAGTTCGAGCAAGAGAATAACGTTAAGGTTGAGTTCAAAACCTATGTGGGTGGCGAACAAATGCTTCAGTTCTTTAATCAGTCTCCTCCAGGCACATTCGACGGCATCATCTCGGACGGAGAATATGTCACAAAATTAATGCAGTTAGGGGCGATCGATCCCCTCAATCCTGCTGATTTTTCTGACCTGCAAGATTTTACGACTGTTTATCAAAAATTTCCTGGCTTCTTTCAGGGGAATCAAATGATGGCAGTGGCAACTCGCTTTGGGAATTACGGCATTGCCTACAACACCAAATATATTAAGCCCGAAGAAGTCACAAGCTGGAATTTTCTCACCAATCCCAAACTGAAGGGAAAGGTTGCCTTTTTCGATTGGTATCTTCCTAATATGGGCAACGCCAGTCTGGCACTGTTCCCTGATAACTCGAATCCCTATGCCTTGACGGATCAGCAGTTGCAGCAGGTGAAGGACTGGCTCATTAAAGTCAAGCCCAACGTAGCGCTGATTACGCCTAATATTCAGGACATCACCAACGCCTTTATTAACGAAAGCGTGATTGCAGGTCCAGTGGGGGATTGGCTGATTCAAAATGCGATCGCCGATGGCAAAACGAACTTTGCGGCGGTCGTTCCCCAAGAAGGAGCGATTCGCTGGAGCGAGGGTGCAACGCTTTGCTCTGCAAGCAAGAACAAAGCGTTAGCTCTGAAGTGGGTGCAGTACATGACATCACCTGAGACTCAAGCAAGGCTCGCAAACGCCAAAGCATACAAAGGCATTGCGCCCAACCTGAAAGCCTCGGAGTCAATGAGCGATTCGGAGAAGCAACTGCTGGGATACGTTCCGGATAAAGCCGATCCTAATAAAACGCTTGTAGAGGTTCAGCTAGATCGCACCCGTGCCCGTCAGCTGCCTGTGAACCAGCCTGAAAAGGTTTGGCAGGATCTCTATAACGAATTCAAGACGAGTTGATGTAGAACGGGCTTGCCAGAGGAGAGCTTGATTTCTCCCGATTCCTCATTCGATAAAATCCGTATTTCTATGAACCCTTTCTCTGCTACCCGGCTTCAATCGAACCAACCCGCACAGGTTGACCTCCACTCATCGATAACGGAAGGGACGCTCGCCGCTACTTCCCACAATTTAGAAATTTGCGGCGTGTCGAAGCAGTTTGGTCCGGTAACAGTGCTGGACAATATTCATTTGAGCGTGAAAGCAGGTGAGTTCATCGCCATCATGGGTCCGAGCGGGTGCGGAAAAACAACCCTTCTGAGAATTATTGCAGGACTGGAAGGAATGACATCTGGTGAGATTCGGCTCCAAGAAAGAGACATTACCTATCTGCCAGTGCATCGGCGCAATACGCCAATGGTTTGGCAGAGCTTTGCTTTGTTTCCCCATCTGAATGTGCAGCAAAACATTGTCTTTGGGCTGACGCTGATGGCTCACCGCAAAGCAGAAGTTAAGCGCAAAGTGCGGGAAGTTGCTGTGATGCTGCACCTTGAGTCGCTGCTCGATCGCCGGATTAGCCAACTTAGTGGCGGGCAAAAACAGCGCGTAGCGATCGCCCGTGCCCTGATCACCGAACCGAAAATTTTGCTGCTTGATGAGCCGATGAGTGCGCTTGACCCCCACCTGCGGGTGCGGATGCAGGGCGAATTAAAGCGATTACAGCAGTCGTTGGGCATTTCGTTTATTTACGTCACACACAATCAGAACGAAGCCTTTTCAATGGCAGATCGCGTGGTTGTGATGAATGGAGGGAGAATTGAACAGGTAGGAACGCCTGCGGATATCTATAGCCGTCCGGCAACACACTTTGTGGCAGAGTTCGTGGGAAACAACAATCTGTTTGACGGTGAGGTGACCAGTGTCAGTCAGGATAAGGTAACGGTTAGCTGTCCTCAAGGCACAATGCAGGCGCTCTGGCGCGAGCAGCCGCATCAGGTTGGCGACCGAGTGACGATCGTAGTTCCGGCTGAACGGGTTGCTCTCGCTCCCCTAGAGGATTCGGCAGAAAACAGGTTAGAAAACAAAATTGATGCTACGCTGCGAGGCTTTGAATTTATGGGATCGCAGGTTATTTATTTTCTAGAAACCGATACAGGCTACGAGGTGCGAATGATTCGTCAAGAAGCCTTTGATCACAGCCTGGCGATTCCAATTAATTCCAGGCTGCAGCTCGTCTGGAAAACTCAGGATACTGTTTTACTGGGTGAACGGATTCAGTGAGGGAATGACAACCGTGACCAAGCAACTTCCGATTTCCGCTCAGCAATCTCGCATTCGCTGGTTGCCTCAAGAAACCAGCTTCTTGAAATATCTTTGTCTTGCACCCGCTGTTATTTACGACAGCATTTTTTTCCTGCTGCCCCTAATCTTTCTGGTCTGGATTGGATTTTGGAGTGTCGAGAATTATCGAGCAGTTCCCGGCTTTTCTCTATCCAATTACCTAGATATTTTTAGCCAATTCTTTGCGCGATCGCGCTACGGCTATGCGATCGCCCAATCGCTCTGGGTTGCATTCACCACAACAGCGCTCGGTATTTTGCTGTGCTATCCCTTTGCGATGGCATTAGTGTTTTTAGTTCCCGAAAGACTCCAGAGATTGCTGCTGGTACTGGCAATTACGCCATTCTGGACGAGCTATATTCTCCGCCTCTACGCCTGGCAAACCATTCTAAATAATAACGGGTTACTCAATGCGCTGCTTGTGCAGCTCAAGTGGATAGACCAGCCGCTGCAAATTATGTTTACTCAGTGGGGCACTCGAATTGGTTTGCTGCACTACCTTGCCCCGATAATGATTCTGATTTTGTACCTGGTGCTGCGAAATACCGATCGCACGTTAATGGGGGCGGCTCGTAACTTGGGGGCAACACAGTGGCAAACCTTCTGTCGTGTTGTGCTGCCGCTCAGCAAGCCGGGAATTGTTTACGGTGCAGTTTTTGGTTTGATTATCAGCCTGGGAGATGTGCTGTCGGGTACGATTCTGGGGGGTGGTACAGGACAATCAATCTTAGGGAAATTTCCTCTGTTTTCGACCATCATTTTGAACGAGTATGCTGCTTCTACGAATTTGCCGCGCACCTCTGCCCTGGCAACGATCTTAATCGGCATTATGGTCCTGGTTTTGGTGATTGGATTTAGACTGGCAGAATCGGAGCGTTAAGCATGAGCGCACAGCGAAAAAGAGGCATTGATCAAGGATTGGCGATCGCGGGATGGGGTTACCTTTTACTGGGATTTATCTTTCTGATGCTTCCGATTGTCACCCTGATTGCGTTTTCCTTCGAAAATGCCCGTTTTCCAACTTTGCCCTGGGCGGGATGGACAATGCAGTGGTATCAGGAGTTGCTGATGGATGGTCGATTGCTGCGATCTCTTCAGCGCAGTCTGATTGTGTCACCTCTGGCAGCGGCAACGGCAACGGTAATTGGCTTCTTTGCTGCCTATGCCCTTAATCGATTTAACTTTCCAGGCAAAAGCTTATTGTCAACTTTGTTCATTGTGCCAATTCTGGTGCCGCCCTTAATTCTGGGAGTCGCATTTCTGGGGCTATTGTCTCGTCTCAATCTGCAGGGGCAAATTCTGAGCGTTTTTCTCACTCACATAGTCATTCTTATGCCGACTGCGATCGCGCTAGTGGGTCTGCGTCTTGCTCAAATGCCAAAAGATATTGAAGAAGCCGCCTGGAATTTGGGAGCGAATGAGTGGCAGGCCCTTTACCGCGTGATTCTACCTTGGGCGATGCCTGGAATTGCAGGAGCTTGGTTGCTAGCGTTTACCTTTTCTTTTGATGAATTTATTATTGCCTGGTTTGTATCGGGGTTTGAACCGACCCTACCTGTGTCGATCTACACCTTCCTAGGTGCTAATCTTAGCCCTTCCCTTAATGCTATCGGAACGATCGTCTTTGGTATTTCTGTCGTACTGTTGATTGGAGTAGAACTTTTATTGCTTCCCCTGCTGCTGGAGGGGCAATCCTCTATGTCAAAGGATAAAGGGTAGATACAACCGATGGCATGCCTACCAGCAAGCTCTAATCAGATCGCCAGTTACCGCTCTTCTGTCACATTAGGCAGAAGAAAAGTAGAAATTTTGGGATAGATCAGGACGCGGGAGGCTGCTGAGCAACCGATTCATCAGCGCAACCAAACACTCTAACCCCGCCGCTAAGCGTGGAATAAGTGAGAGGGGCGCGGAGTGCCCCTCTCACTTAAAAATTATCCCCCTGTTAAGCAATGCCCAAACTCTCTTTCGTTGCTTCGAAATACTGCCTATGAGATGTGTTCTCGCTGGTTAACCTGGGTTAAACAAGCAGAACCTGTTCCCGTCGATCGCCGAACCCTACTAGCGGAACCTGATTTACAGATGCGTCGAACTATTGCAGAACGCGATCCAGGGAATGCTGTAGCAGTACAGATCTTCGGGACAGAGTTAGCAGAACAGTTAATCCGCTCGTTGTGGAGCAAAGAATCCGTGCGAGGAAAGTAAGGTCACAATGCAACTCTTCATAGAACAGCCTATTTTCTACAGACTAAACTAGAGTTACAGAACAGTAGAGGTTAAGTTGCCGTGAACCCTTCAGCTTCTAAGTGTGCAGAGACAGATGTGGGTAAAGTTCTGTTGATAGGTGTGACTGGGGGAACGGGCAACAATGCTGTAAAAGGATTGCTCGAACAAAATGTTTCTAATCTACGGGCGATTACCCGCAAGCTTGACCTCGATCGCCCTTCCCTTTCTAGGCTTCATAACAGCGGTGTTGAGCTAGTTGAAGCAGATCTCGATGATGAGTCTTCATTAAGAGCAGCCTTTGCAGATGTTTCAGTCGTTTACTGCCACGCAACTAGCGGAGATTCTGCCAGACCCGATCCACAAGAAATTGCCAGGGCAGAGCGAGTTGCACAAGCTGCTAAACAGGCCAGTGTCAGCCATTTCGTCTACAATTCTGCGGGAGGGGTCGATCGCAATTCTGGCATTCCTCACATTGAGCAAAAGCATCAAGTAGAACAGATTCTCAAGCAAGCGAATTTACCCACGACCATGCTGCGGGCTTGTTTGTTTATGGAAGAGTTTTGGAAGCAATACACCCGCCCATCTGTGCTTAAAGGGTCTTTTCCCTTCGCAGTTCAACCGGATAAGCCGCTTCATCTGATTACGACGAAAGATATGGGACGAGTGGCTGCATATGTGATGAAGCACCGTTCTCAATATGTGGGTCAAGAAATTGAGCTAGCTGGAGACGTGTTGACCCCTCAACAGATGGCGGAAGCATTCTCTAAAGCACAGGGAAAACCTGTGATCTACAAAGAAGTTCCTCCCTGGATTTTCTTACTTTTATTTCGCAAATCGCTGTTTGATTTGATTCAGTGGTATCGCAAACAAGGCTATCAGGCAGATGTTCCCCGCTTACGAGAGGCATTCCCCGAACTCCTGACCACCTTTACCCAATTTCTAGAAGAAACCGATTGGGCAAATAGGGCATTGACGTATCAAGATTTGTAAAACTTCAAGGGCTAAGAAGTAGATCGATCTCACGATTGATCTACTTCTTAGCCCACTATCTTCCTGACTCAACTTGCTACTACAAATCTTGAATTTCTAGAAGATCCTGCAGAGGTCAACTTTGCTGCCCGCACCACAGTCTAAATCTCTGAAAACCTGGCATTTCAACCGCCCCAACCGTCACCCTAACGCAACTCCAACATCCACTCAAAAGTGAGCAGATCCTCACAAAGGCAGTTGTTTAACGGGGAAGATGAGCGGTGACAGATGCTCCTTAAACAAAGCTGAAAAGCTTTACTCGCCGCTCCATTGCATTGTTCGATCGCCTATGCTCTCGCGATCCAATGGCAAGCTTGTTCAATCTGTGATTTGTTGGTCTTCATCGTACAAATTCCTGAGCGTTGCATAATAGACATTATCGGAAATAAATTGCTAGGCACTCAAATTGACGATCTGGATTTCGGGCAATTGAACGAGTCAAAGGGATGCATCACACGACCGTTATTTACTGGGTCAAACAAGTTGGACATCAGTTGCCCGATGCCTATGCTCCAGATAGCCAACCCCAGGTCGGAGAACTTGTTGGCGCAGCCTGCCGAAGGCATAGAACTGAAAACCTTTGTCGGCTCAAAAAAATAAAATCTGGCTGTGGACAGCCATAGACCATCTCAAAGCGGGGGTATTAAGGTGGGTTGTTGGAGATCATAGTGCTGAAACCTTTAGACCGTTGTGGCACAACAACTGGTTGTTGTGCCAGAGGGTTCCATCTACTGTTTCTATCGTCTTACTCACCTGAGCTACAGCCAGCAGAACGGTTGTGGGAACTGGCAGATGAACCACTGGCTAACCGCAGTTTCAACACGCTTGACGATCTTGAAGCGGTGTTAATGCAACGCTGCCGCGTGATGCTGAAGATGGAGAATGACATTCGAGCCAGAACTAATTTTCACTGGTGGGCTGCGGGGGTACATCAACCGGATTCCGTATCACTCAATTTGTCGATGCGATCTACTGAGGCTTGAAAATCTTCGCTTGACGCAAGATTACCAGTATGTACCGAACGTTCTTATGCGAAGACTAAAACACCTCTACATCACGTTCGATACAACTGATTGAAAAATTGCAAACGGCTGAACAGTTAACTCAGGTAAGTGAAAGTGTCGGGCACATCAAGACGCTCAGAGTCTTTAACGATCGTTTAATCTGCTCTCAACTTAATCTCTGTAATAGAACCCCATCATCCGATATAGCGATTCTATTTGAGTTGTGAAATGGTTTGTGAAAGGTGGGGTGGGCTTCGCCCACCCC
>NZ_JACXWX010000098.1 GCF_014764505.1 Phormidium tenue FACHB-886 | reverse complement strand
GTTATTGGCAAAAGAAGAGGAGGAAGAGGGCATGACCATAACAGTTCACCTGAGTTAGACAGTAATTTGTGAGTAGTCAGGTGTCTCATCTATCTTGGCACAGAGGGCATCGAGGGATCAAGCAACGCTACTATTCAACGTTAGGGTTTGGAGCGTTTGAATCAGCGCGGCGATTTTGTCAAGCTTATGATGAGGTAAGGAACTTTATGGAAGTACAGCGCTATATAACAGAAGTAGTGTTCCTATTGGAGAGAAGAGAACGGTTTATAGAACGAGTTAATGAACTGTAAGTGATCTTCCAAGCTGCTTAACAAAGAAAAGAGCGAGAGAAGATATGCCTATAAAAAAGAGACGAGATTTAAATGCTCAGTTCTGACAATTTCGTTGATATTGCTACCTTCTAAACGATCACCTTTCGCTCGTATTAAGCGCATTAAAGAAGTTAGCGTCAACACAGTGGCGAAAGATTTGAAACGCTTCAAAATAGCCGCCTTCTAATTGGCCGACTTCTCGTGCCCAAAAGCGAGAGAGATTGAGAATTGCATCGAGCTGCATGAAAGGCTTCAGGCTTTCTGATTCATAACACTTAACTGCAGCTATTTTTTCTTTAATGACTGAGCTAATGTCTACAAAGAAGTTGGGTTCAAAACCGCGTTGAAAAACAGGAGGAGCTGAATACCATAAAGAGATGTTTCTACGAGTTGCTACATTAGAGACTGCGATCGCACAAACTTCATGGTCACGATGACCATACTTTTCAGGCTGAGGCGTATGGGTAATAATCAAGCTCGGCTGCCAACATTGAACAGCATCTTCCGTTACCTTGATCGCTGCTTGTGTAGAAAAACTACACTCTTCTAGCCTGTGAAATTCGTAAGTGGCACCAGTGATCTCTCCCGCTGCTGTTGCTTCCTGATAGCGGGTATCTTTAATCAATGAGCCAGAGCGGTTTCCATCGGTTAGGATGATGCAATGAATTTTCCATCCTGCCTTTGACATCAGCAGCAACGTTCCTGCCGCCGGTAAAACTTCATCATCTCCATGTGCGTGAATCGTTAGGACAGTCCGCTGTTTGTTTTGACCCGATTGGCTCTGAGAGCCAATCGTATTTGGCAAACTTTGATCAATATTCATTGAGTTAGGCATAGAACTAAAGCTAGAATCACTATTCATGGTTAATGACATATAATTCTGATGAAAGTGAGCAATTCATCCTTGCAGTAGCTAGAAGGCATAGTGACATGATCGACAGCAAGGCTATTGAACGCTAGAATTCCCGGCTAAATATAAAACGTATCAACCGCTAACTTTGGCTAGATCTGTTGTGCTGCAGCAACTCCAAATTATGCTTGAAACATGCTCGCGAGGTAGGGCGTGCTATAAGTATAAGCACAAATACCGGGCGAACTCAAAAGGCAAGAAGCCAAGAAACTTTGCACGTTTCTAGAACGAGTCATTTGTAATATTGAGCGCAAGCTCAGTCCACTACCCCAAGCGCTACAAACACTGCTTGAGCGTGCCAAGCAAATATCACGTTGAGCAGAAAAAGGACAGCCACAAGTGCAGAGAACGTTCATGCACCAGAAGCAGAATGCATCAGCAAAGGCAAAGCGCACAAACGCTACGAGTTCGGCTGCAAAGTTGTGGTTGCTACCACCACAACAGCGACGCAGTGCTATTGAGCTGGTGATTAGACATAGCAAAGCTGACCACGACATGAGGCGCAACTACTTGCAAGGACAGCGGGGCGATTGTCTCAGTGCTCTCCTGGCAGGTTGTGGGCCCAATCTGCGATAGCTCTGCCATTGCTTGGATCTGCTCGCCACCGAGCCACCCTAACCCGTAGTTTGACCCATCCCCTTTTCATGGACGGCTAATCGGACCTTGTGAGAGTGAACTCAGTTGAGGGAAGACTGAGGCTTGTAGTTCTTCTTTGAGCTAGGAACGGAGGTAGCTCAATTCTATGGACCGTTCCTTCTTCTACTCCTCAGAACTTTCATGCTGAATTCTTCAATAGTTTCATCCTGCCCTCAGGTGCAGACTTGCGGTAATCAACGGTGGCTTTTTCAAATCATCAGCCTGAGTGCTATCCTTTGGTGTCTCTTGGATATTAGGGCTGGATTAACTGCCCCACTAAAACATAGGTCAGTTCCAACCTTAAAAGATCTGAGTGCGTTGCCGGCATTGAGTACCACTCACGTTCGCTCAAACTTTAAGAAGAGGAAGAATCAGGGGTTACTGGGTCAGTCGATCGCTCCCGCCAAATCAAAGTCTTTTACTTCTCACTCAACAGACATTACTGATGAACATATACGCTTAATTGCCGCACCTGGAAATTTAAACCCAGGTCTACAATTGCCTCCACCCCAAACTATATTGGACGATGTTTCATCGGCATCAACTCCCTTTACTAGCCAAAGCGGTTTACAGCTCGACTACCACAGCAATTCTGACAATTACGGTCAGTCCAATCTATTCATCGAACCGACCTTACGATTTCGCTTAAATAACGGGAATGTGGTTCTGTTTAGAACAGGAGTAAACTTCTTTGACCAACCTAATGTGGAAGAGATTACAAATATTCCTTTGCAGGTAGGTTGGCAAGGCAGAATTGGTCAAATATCGCTTGAAGCAGCAGCAGGAGTTGATTTATTCGATCGCCTACCTACTGCACTCAATTTCAATGCCAGAGTTGATGTCCCAGTTCTGCCCAACCTGACGCTATCAGGCGCGGTAGAGCAAAGTCCCTACAAGTCTAGCGCTGAGAGTTTAGAGAATCAAATTACTGCTCTACGATTTGGACCAGATATTTACTGGCAGGTTGATCCCCAAACGAGTCTGTTCTCTCTTGTACGTTTTGGAGATTACAACGATGGCAATGAAGAATTTCAGTCTTTTACAAGATTAGAACATCGGATTGGGCAATTTTTTGTTGCTGGTAATCTGTTCACCTGGAGCTACACAAACAATGTAGAGAATACGAGCGGCTATTTTTCGCCGCCCGATTTTCTTGTATACAGCGGCGAAGTAGGCTGGGCAGAAGACATTTCTGATGATTTGCGTTGTCGATTAACAGCAGCCTTAGGACAACAACGTGTAAACGGCACATGGAGTAGTGCAAATCACTATCAAGCAGGCTGCACAGTACAGCTTTCACCTAATACAGAATTTGATTTGGGCTACGACTTCAGCAATGTGCGAAATCGCAATAGTGGTGGCTATGGCAGCAGTGCCTTAACCGGGCAATTGCGGATCAGATTTTAAAGGCTTTACTGAACCAATCAGTAATTTTGTTAGTGCATTGGTTAACCTGGGCAGTCTGAAGAAAGTTAAACCAACAATAAATCTTAATCACGATGAGGTTGAGTTTGCCCCATGAATTCTGATTTTGAACCTCCTCAAAGAGGTTGGTCAATCCTAGTTACGGTGGGCGGAGTACTCACAGCGATCGGTATTATTGCTGGTTTAGAACTTTGGTCTGCTCACCTTCACAAGAATACCTCTGCCCCTCATACCCAAATTCCTTCTTCAGCCCGTTTGGTTCATTCTGACCCTATAAATCTCAAATGAAGCGACAATTGTTCAAGCGAAACTGGCTAAAGCTGCCTACTTTATTTCTGGCCGCCTTACTTCTGCCGGTTTTGCTGGTACTTTTTTCTCCTGCTTGCCTTTTGGCAGAAACTCCTGTGACCACCTCAAATTGTGACAACATTACTGCACCTCTCACGCCTGAAGAGGAAAATTACGCTCGTGCAGCTTGGTCATACTTTGCCAACAACTATCAACCTGATACAGGCTTTGCCAATGCCGCAGGTAACTATCCCTCTGGCTCAACGTGGGATATGGGCAACTATTTGATGGCATTAAATGCTGCTCGCTGGCTCAACTTGATCGATCAACCGACCTTCGACAATCGCCTGAATCAGTTTTTGCAAGGGGTAAGCAACATCCCGTTGTTCGATGATGCGCTGCCAAACAAAGTCTACAACGCTGCAACAGGGCAGATGGTGGACTACAACAACAACCCGATCGAGCGAGGTATTGGTTGGTCTGCTCTCGATATCGGACGGCTCCTGACTGCATTTCATGTCATCCGTACGTGTCATCCACAATATACCGATTGGATGAACGGGATCACATCGAAATGGCAGATCGACCGATCGATCAAAGACGGACAGCTCTATGGCGCAACCGTTTCGCCTGACAACAGCACTCAACTGGTGCAGGAAGGACGACTGGGGTATGAGCAATACGCAGCAAAAGGTTATCAGATGTGGGGCTTTGAAGCCGAGAAGGCGCTTGACCCTCAGCCCATGCGATTTGTTGATATTTATGGTGTACAAGTTCCAGTTGATGTCCGAGACTTTCAATCTTCAGGAGCTAATAACTATGTCGTCAGCGAGTCTTATATTTTAGACGGTATTGAGTTTGGCTTGCAGGGAAACATGGCAGACTATGCTGCCAGAGTGCTAGAAGCACAAAAGCGGCGATACGAAAATGTTGGCAAGCTGACAGCCGTTTCAGAAGACAACATCGACCAGGCTCCCTACTTCATTTACAATACGGTTTACGCTAATGGAGTGCCTTGGGCAGCCATTACTGATACAAACCAGTCCTATCCCCAATTTCGTTCTATCAGTACTAAAGCAGCATTTGGTTGGCACTATCTTTATCCAACTAATGATTACGCTAAGCGAGTATTCAACCAAGTCAAAGATCTATACGGTTCAAACGGTGAAGGATACTACACTGGTATTTACGAAGAATCAGGACAGCCAAATCGTGTCTTGACAGGGAATACGAATGGATTGATTCTGGAGATTCTTTACTACAAAGCTAGAGGTAATCAACCATTGGCGGGCGCTCCCAGTCAGTTTTCTGCCGTTACGACTAGCCCGATCACCCCGGTTTCCACTCAAGCCCCTTCACTCTGTCAAACGGTTCGTCAACTGACTAATCTCGAACGCCGTTTTGCAAATTCTGCATGGCAGTACTTTCAGAAGAATCAGCAGGCGAGCGGTCTGGTGAACGATCGAAGTGACATGCAGGGAACAACGCCCTGGGGAATGGGAGACTACTTAGCAGCACTGCACGCAGCTCGATTGCTTGAGGTGATCACAGCAGAAGATTTTGATCAGTCTACTCGTCATCTATTAGCAGCCGTAGCGCAATTGCCGCTGACTGCAGAAGAACTGCCTAACCGCACTTACAATACGCTCTCGCTGCAGCCAGTTGATTATGGTGGCAATCCCACTCTAGATGGTACAGGCTGGTCGGCTTTGGATGTTGGACGGCTGCTAGCCTCCCTCTACACCCTGAAGACATGTCATCCTGAGTATGCTGAAGTGGTCGATCGACTACCGCTCGATTGGTCTTATCTGCGAGTTGTCCGAGATGGGCAGCTTTACAGCGCTCAAGTGGAGCAATCGACAGGGCGATCAATTATTCGCGTCCATCCTGAAACGCAGCTAGGGTATGAAGAATATGCCGCACGTGCCTTTCAACTTTGGGGATTTGATGCGGCTCGTTCTGCTGTAGGAGGGCAATATCAAACGGCAGCAGTTGAAGGATTTAACATTCCAACTGGGCGGTCTCGTCCGGAACTACCTTCTACAAATCGCTATACCACCAGCGATCCCTTCTTAACCTATGGGCTAGAGTTCGGACTCGATCCTCAAATGCGATCGCTGATTCAGCCGATTCTTCAAGCAGAGGCAGCTCGATATCAGCACACTGGAACGTTAACAGCTTCTGGTACAACGCTGGTGAATGACGCACCTTATGTAATTCACAACGCGATCGTTAGCGATGGTCATCCTTGGGCTGCTGTGGCAGATGATGGAGCGAGCGTTGATCAACGTTTGGTTAGTACGGCTGTAGCGTTTGCTTACCAAGCTTTGTTTCCTGAGAATGAATACGTCCGGCAATTATTTCAGAGTGTTACTGACTTGAATGACCCTAATTCAGGCTACTACGAAGGGTTTTATGAACAGACCAAACAGCCCGCCACCAGCTTTACTAGCAGCACCAATAGCCTGATCCTGCAATCTTTGCTATATACCGCATCAAACCAGCAACCGATCATCCGTCCTGAAACTGCAACGGATTCTCCTTGGTGGCAGGCAGTCAGGCAGGAAAATTCTGGGCAGGGCTTACCCAGCACCCCTACACCACAAACTCGTCTAGTCACTGAAGATTCGGGCACATACTGGACTTCGATCGAAGCGGCTACCGCTTCTGCTAACATTGCTGCTCCGCCAAAGTCTACGTCTGTCCTCGCCTCTCAAGCTGTCAATAACAGCGGTGTCAGGACTAGCTGAAGCTGACCAACCTGCCTTAGAGCAGGTTTCAAGATACTTTGAGCTTACTCTACCGCGTGAGGGGTAGTCGTCCCATAATCTCTTAACCAACCGCTGAAGCTGCATGATTAGCCCTACTAAAACTATCGACAATACTGCCACCTTCTCCGGCAACCTGCGATCGCGTTTGAAAGACCGCACGCTCCTGTTCCGCTTTCTGGCAGAGATTAACCTGATTGTCGGTGCCTGGTATCTGCAATGGCGAATTGGGCATTCCATTAATTTCTCAGCCCTGTGGCTCGCAGTTCCGCTGTTATTAGCAGAAATCTATAGCTACTTCGGCGGAGTCATGTTTACAATCGGGCTATGGCGACCACTCGTTCGGCAGGTTAAGTCTCTCGATCAAATGACTCCTGCTCTGCCTGTAGCTGAATGGGCAACGGTAGATATCTTTGTGACCTGCTACAACGAACCGGCTCAACTCGTCGAGACGACTGTACGAGGAGCATTAGCAATGGATTATCCTGCTACAAAACTTCGAGTCTACATTCTCGACGATGGAGCTTCGGCAGAAATGCAGGAAATGTCGCAGCGGCTCTGTCTGGAAGATTTGCAAACTCCCCTGCTGCAACAGGAAGCTCGCCGCCTCAATCTTGAGCGACAGCAGCTTGTTAATCGATTAAAACAGATTAAGCAACTTGTACCAGGAACACAGGAAGCTGAAGCTTTTTTACATGCAGCACCATCAGAAGAGCAACCTGCTAACCAATTCCTTAAAACCCTACAAGATCTTTTTCTGTTACTCAACCCAAATCATGGCAGTATTAGCGATCGACTCACTGCCGAGCAGAAACAGCTCGAAACTGCAATCTATCAAAAAGAACTAGAGATCAGCGAACTTGCTCGCTGTCGTTATATTGCCCGTCCCAAGCCATTTGGTAAACCGCATCATGCCAAAGCAGGCAACATCAACTATGCAATTTTTTCTGGCGAAACCAGTGGCAGCTTTATCCTCACCTTAGATGCCGATCACATTCCCTATCCGCAGTTTCTCAAGCGAGTTTTACCTTATTTCTACACCTACAATCCCTGGATAGGACGCTATGAAAGCAACCGCATTGCCTTTGTGCAGACTCCTCAAGACTTTTACAATCTTCCTCCTGGCGATCCATTTGGGCATCGAGCCAATCTGTTTTATGGTCCAATCCAGCAGGGTAAAGATGGGCTGAACTCAGCGTTTTATACCGGCACAAATGCTGTCTTGAGACGAGAGGCGTTGGTTAGCGTCGGACTAAAGTACTTTTCTCAAGCATTTGCCAAAGATAAAGCTCGTCTGGATGAGTTTGACCTAATTGGGGGGATGTCGAGCAGCAGTATCACTGAGGATATGAATACGGCAATGCGGCTGCATGGAGCTGGATGGCAATCGGTATACCACAACGAATTGCTAGCTGAAGGACTTGCGCCGGATGATTTGAGTTCAACACTTAAGCAGCGACTGCGCTGGGCGCAGGGAACGATTCAGGTACTTGTGCAAGAAAATCCTTTAAGCAAACCAGGACTCAGTTTCTGGCAGAGGTTGCAGTACTTTCAAACCATGTACAGCTACTTTTCTGGTTTTGCAACAGTTATTCTTATCGCCTGTCCAATTGTCTACCTGTTTACCGGAATTATTCCTGTCAGTGCTTATGGTTCTGATTTCGCCCTGCACTTTTTTCCGGCATTTATCATTAACCGCCTAACGTTCACAGCAGCAACATGGGGAATTTCTGCTCATGAGATTTGGCGCTCAGAACAGTATGCGATCGCCCTCTTTCCGCTATTTATCCAAGCTGTTTGGAGCGTTCTCACCAAGCGTCCAGTCAAATTTCAAGTGACTCCTAAGCAACGTCAAGCAGGGGTTTATTTGCGGCTGGTATTACCTCAAATCACAGTGTTTGGTCTGACGCTGGTAGGCTTTGCTTGGAATTTGTATTTGTTTGCAGTTGGGCATCTCCAGGAGCCCTGGGTTCATATCCTAAACAGTGCTTGGGCAATTTACAATCTTGTTCTTTTATGGTCAATTATTCGAGCAGCAGTTTGGCAACCTAAGCTCCGTAATTGATCTTTGGATTAACAGTCGCCGCAAAAATGGGCAAACTAATAGAAGTTTGCATTCAGTTCAATATTAACTTCTGCAGCTAAACCTCAAAATCGGAGTTTTTACCAGTGGATTCTACAACTAAAGTTATTCAACTCTCAGGCATCTTGGACAGCATTGCAGGTAAGCACCTCCGTCAGGAAGTTACCGATTTAGTGGATGCTGGAGTACCTACAATCCTACTGAATTGTCAGGAAGTCACCTTTATGGATAGCTCTGGTTTAAGCGCTTTAGTGATGGTACTTAAGAAAGTGAGAGAAGCTGGAGGAGACCTCCTGCTGTGTTCTATTAATCATCAAGTTCGTTTGTTGCTTGAGTTAACAGGCATGGATGGCGTTTTTGAGATCCTTGCTAGCTAGTGAGAACCTCGATTAATTCATTTTGAGATGGATTTATGTGTGTCGAGTAGATAGGATTTCTCCAATGTTTAGGCATGCTTTGTATTCCCCGTTGCTCTCACCTTTCGGAATACGAGAGTGTCACAAGATTTAGCCTCGCAGCGTTGGAAGCCTCCCCCTCGCAGAAGCCTGCCTGTGGTTTTCCCGCACAAGCCTCTTCCTGATGGCAGAGTATTTCAAGTCAGTATCATTTTTGGAGCATTTCAGGTGCTATTCATTTAGTAGAACCCGTAGCTTCAGTTCCATTCATGGCAAAACCGGAACCTGAAGTGCCTTTTGTTATATCTCACGCTTTGGAGAACTATTCAATTCAAGCAGTTATCTCTCGGATTAACGTTGGTATCCACACTGCTTATCCACAAACCCCGCATCCTCAAAAGCCTAACCATCGTCGCTATGGCGGAGGACGCAAACCGCACTTGGAGCAACCCTGCGACAAGTTGCTGTTCATCTTGTTCTACTTAAGGCACTATCCTACTCAAGAAGTGCAAGGGTTTCTCTTGGGTATCGCTCAACCGCAAGCCGACCCGTGGGTGCATCGACTCACCCAGGTCCTCAATCAAGCTCTGGGCTATGAGCAGCAATTGCCTGAGCGCAATCCGCATCGACTTGAAGCCGTACTCAAGGACTGTCCTAGTCTAGAGTTCATCATCGATGGCACTGAACGTCCGATTAATCGTCCTGCTGACCCCGAGGCGCAACGGGAAACCTACAGTGGTAAAAAGAAGACGCATACGCTCAACAACAATATCATTAGCCATCAAGCAGGGAAAGAGGTGTATTTAAGCGACACCTACGAGGGCAGTGTACACGATAAGCTGATTTGCGATTTGGAGGGGCATGCGTTTCCTGAGGAGAGCAAGTTGTGGCAAGACAAAGGCTATCAGGGGTATCAACCCGAAGGAGTGACCATCCTGCAACCAAAGAAGACCCCCCCTTTACAGGAGTTGAGTGAGGCAGAGAAGGACCGCAACCGGGAGATAGCAAGAGAGCGAATCGAAATTGAGCATCAGATCAATGGCATCAAGCAATACCGAATTGTGACGCATCGCTTGAGAAGTCGGACGGATCATTATGCCAATGATGTGATGGAAACCGCTTGTGAATTACATAATTTCCGGTTGACGCATCGGCAATTGGCAGCTAGTTAACGAGGTTAGGAAAGGGTGAGGAAGAAGACAATTCTTCCTCACCCTTTCCTATTTCCGATTAAGTCTATTGAGTGCGCTTGCGGGTGGCAAGGCAGCTGCACGATTCTTTCGCAAGGTTTTGAAAGGGCAGCACATCCAAACGCCACGAGTGAATCACGGTAGTTAAGAATGTGGCTTATCCACGGGCAATCGAAATGCTGAAGAAAGATGAGACAATCGCATCAAAGACTGAATTGAGACAACGTAAATACTTGGATAATGTGATTGAGCAAGATCATAGGAACATAAAGCGAATCACAAGACTGATGATGGGATTCAAATCGTTTAACAGTGCAAGAAAAACATTGAGTGGGATTGAAGCAATGAATACACTTCGCGAAGGACAGGTTCAAGGAGCTGAACAAGGAAATAGTGCGTCTCAAATGAAGTTTATTAAATCACTTTTTGGAGTTGCCGTATAAAGCAATGTGAATGATGCAGTTCGTTCGTCATTAAAAATTCTTGCGACAGAACCGCCTGGGTTCATGCCTCTTCTAACCGAGCAGTAATGGAGGAAATTTTGGTAGAAGCAAAGTGTCGCTATGGCAATTGCAAAAAAGCCGGCAAATTACGTCGCCTGATCAATATGCTTGAAGGTCAAGCCTAAGCCAATCATTTGTCAGAACCAGTCGTGCCCAAACCACCTGAAGATCCCACTCCAGATAGTCCAATCACCGAGCAGCTTGAGATCATCGAGACTGTTGACATTTACACAACAATACTCAGCGCCGTAGTTGAACTCATGGAAGCTGCCCGCCGTGCTACCGCCCGGTCGGTCAACGCCATCATGACTGCGACCTATTGGGAAATTGGACGACGGATTGTAGAACTTGAGCAGCGGGGAGAAAGCCGTGCAGAGTATGGCAAACAGATCATCGAAAGGTTGGCTAAAGACTTGGGCGAGCGCCTTCCTATCGATGCTCTCCTATATAGAAGGGCTACCGACGGAGCGAGATCGAGGATTGTTTGAAATTTGCCTGTATACGACTGCCTGAATTAACGAGGCGTGTTCGTTGCATAGGGGAGATGTGTATGGGCGGTATATCGACGTGACGAGAAGGACAAGGATATGGCGATCGCCACACTCAGTTCTCGGTCTTAGAAAGGCTAAGTTGTACCCAGTTGGGCAGTTGCCCTCAACCGCTCTACATCACGCATGGGTGGAGCACCAAAGAGCCGCTTGTACTCCCGATTAAAGTGCGAGGCATCGTCATACCCTACCCGATAGGCAGCAGTCGTCGCATCCAGGTTTTGCCCTAGCATCAGACGACGCGCTTCCTGGAGCCGCAGTTGCTTCTGGAACTGCAACGGACTCATAGCAGTAACCGATTTGAAGTGATGGTGAAAACCTGAGACACTCATACCCATCTCTCGTGCAATATCTTCAATGCGAAGCGGCTGATTAAAGTCTTTACGAAGGCGATCGACGGCTCCGGCAATATGGTGGGTGTAGCCTCCCAAAACTGCAATCTGACGCAGCCGATTCCCTTGCTCTCCCATCAGCAGTCGGTAAATGATTTCCCGCTTGATCAGGGGTGCGAGCACATGCGCTTCAACCGGAGAATCGAGCAACCTGACGAGCCGCACGGTAGCATCTAACAGATTTGCATCCAACAGACTCACGTCGATCGCTTTGACACTAGCACCCCTCTGGGCTGAAGGATAGCCTGCCTCAACCATGACTGAACCGACGAGAGTAGGGTCGAGATCGAGACGAAGACCCAGGTATGGTTTTTCCTGGGTTGCTTCTAAAATTCGGCTGGCAATTGGCAGTTCGACCGTTCCCAGCAAATAATGCATGGGGTCGTACTGATAGCGATCGCTGCCCAGAAGGACTTCTTTGCTGCCCTGAGCAATCACACAAAAGGCAGGAATTGAAACACTATGGATGCACTCGGAAGGAGAAGAGGTGCGATAGAAATGCAATCCTTTCAGCGGCTCGATCGTTCCATCTTGACGAATTCCCTGTGCAATCCACTCCGCTAGTTCCTCTCGGTTAGCTTGCGCTCGGTCTGCCTCGCGCCTTGCCTGAAGGTCATTCATCAAAGCCCTATCAGACTTTTCACTCGTTCTTGCAGCGTTCATTTCTGATGCCCGTTCAGATAGATTTATAGACACATCAAGGTTTAGAAGGGGTTTGACAGCTAAGCCTGTATAAGAATCTAGCGTGGCTGGAATCGAAATTGGTGCAAGTTTGCAGGATTGTACAACGATCCTAGACGATCGTCCTATTGCTTGCCTTTCAGGGTTCCTAGAATGAGGTTAAAGCGATGAAAAACGATTCCGGCTTCTTATAAGCGTCTGGATTTTTGTTCAAGAGAAAATTCAGATTTATTTAGTCAAACACTTCTCGTGATTGCACGAGAGGCATTCTCAAATTCACAGCAGGCAACCGTTGCTGTGGAAAAGCTTTGCATGGCTTAGCACAAACATGGAGGAACAAAAATGAAACGGCTCACGATACCTGTCATGACATTTTCCTTATTGGCTTTGGGGTTGGCGCAGGCAGGGCATACACAAGGCTCGCCTGGCGATCGCCCGCAGACCGTAGAGATCACTCGGAGTGGTTCGCAACCTTCCACTGAAGGATCAGCCGACTATTTCACGGGGTCTGTCCGCATCAATCCTCTTTTTGCGGCCCACGATCCGTCACGCGTATCTGGCGCAAGTGTCGCTTTCGAGCCGGGTGCCCGCACTGCATGGCATACCCACCCTCTGGGGCAAACCCTGATTGTGACGGCTGGAGTTGGTTGGGTTCAACAGTGGGGCGGTCAAATTCAGGAGATTAGACCCGGTGATGTAGTGCAAATTCCGCCAGGAGTGAAGCACTGGCACGGTGCTACAGCAACTACAGCCATGACTCACACCGCCATTCAGGAGGCGTTCAACGGTAGCCCTGTGGACTGGATGGAACAGGTCAGTGACGAGCAATACCAAGCACCAAATGTAAACCAATAAGAGCGTCAATTCAGGGCGTAACGAGACGAACTGAAGCTAACCCCTAGATAAACCCACATTTATGAAGAACTCAATGAAACACCGCGTTCTAATCCCAACCCTTCTGATGAGTGCAATTGGCGCAACGACGGCATTTGCACTCGACAAGACACCCGTCTCGCGTGAGAACCCCCAAGCACCCGTGCAGCAGTCTGCTGTGGTCGAGGGTGCGGACAACTTTTACAGAAGCGACCAGGTGACGATGCAGAGGGTTACGTTCAGAAACCAATACAACATGCAGGTTGTTGGAAATCTCTTCATTCCCAAAGACTTAGATCAGAACATCCAGAATCCGGCAATTATTGTCGGGCACCCCATGGGCGCAGTCAAAGAACAAAGCTCAAATCTGTATGCCCAAAAACTGGCTGAACAAGGATTTGTCACCTTAGCCATCGACCTGTCGTTCTGGGGCGAGAGCGAAGGGAATCCGCGAAACCTCGTCGCGCCAGAGATTTATGCCGAGGACTTCAATGCAGCGGTAGACTTCCTGGGCACCCAGCCCTTCGTCGATCGGGAGCAGATTGGCGGACTCGGAATCTGCGGCAGCGGCAGCTTCGTCATCAGCGCCGCCAATATCGACCCCCGCATCAAGGCCATCGCGACGGTGAGTATGTACGATATGGGCGCGGCGGCTCGCAACGGACTCAGGAATTCAGTGACCGCCGAGCAAAGGCAGCAGCTGATCACGGCGGCGGCGGAGCAGCGTTACGTGGAGTTCACGGGCGGCGAGACCACCTACGTGGGTGGAACGACGAACGAATTGACGGCGAGCACCGACCCGGTTCAGCGCGAGTTCTTCGACTTCTACCGGACTCCCCGGGGTGAGTTCACACCGCAAGGCTCGTCTCCAGAGCAGACGACGAAGCCGACGCTAACCAGCGTTGTGCGGTTCATGAACTATTACCCGCTTGAAAGGATCGAGGAGATCGATCGCCCGCTGCTCTTTGTCACTGGTACCGACGCCCACTCCCGGGAGTTCAGCGAGGATGCCTACAACCGCGCAGTTGAGCCGAAGGAGATCGTCCGGGTTCCAAATGCGGGACACATCGATTTGTACGACCGGGTGGACTTGATCCCCTTTGACAAGCTCACATCCTTTTTCAATCAACATCTCAGTCGATAAACGAGCAACTCGCAGGAGAAACTATGCTACCCAACTCAAATGGAAACTTCACAGGCAAAGTGGCTTTTGTCACCGGAGCCGCAAACGGCATTGGTCGAGCTACAGCGCTGTCGTTTGCCCGTGAGGGCGCTAACGTGGTAGTCGCTGACATCTCAGAACAGGGCAATCAGGAAACGGTCCGCATGATTGAGGAACTTGGTGGGCGGGCGGGAGCTTCGCTATTGCCGAAGGCAATCGCCGTCAAGTGCGACGTAACGCAAGCCGAAGACGTGAAGACCGCTCTGGACAAGGCGATCGAGACCTTCGGGCGATTGGACTTTGCTTTTAATAACGCTGGTGTGGAGCAGAAGAATGCAGCAACAGCGGAAATTGAAGCGGAAGAGTGGGATCAGATCGTCAACATCAACCTGCGCGGCGTTTTTCTGTGCCTGAAGCACGAAATCCCACTGATGCTCAAGCAAGGAGGTGGGGCGATCGTGAACACCTCTTCTGGCGCTGGTGTCATCGGCATTAAGGGCGGAGCCGCATACACCGCCGCAAAACACGGCGTGATCGGACTCACCAAGTCGGCGGCTCTTGACTACGCCTCGCAGAACATCCGTATCAACGCTGTTGCCCCCGGTTACATCGACACTCCAATGATGGATCGCTTCACCGGCGGCACTTCTAAAGGACGCGAACAAGTAATTTCGGAGGAGCCAGTCGGACGAATGGGCAAGCCTGAGGAGATCGCGGCGGCTGTTGTCTGGCTGTGCTCGGACGCGGCTGCCTTTATGGTTGGACACGCCATGGTCATTGATGGTGGTCAAACGGTGCAGTAACGGTCGGCATCAATCGCGAGGCTTGGTGTGAAACAACTCAACCTTGGAAAACGATTAAGTGGATAGAATGCGTCAATGACGAACAGTACCAGGTTGAAGTAGTAATTTAGGAAGAATGAGGCTCATGTGTAAGAAGTGTGCAAACAGACTAATGCAGCAATGAAGGCTGGATGACTGCGTTTCAGGTTCCGCTTGAACTCAAAAATACGGATTAGGCTTGAGGAAGACCTCAATTAAGCCTCAACAGCATAGCTATCCGGTTTACAGATCTGGATCATGCGGTTGAGGGCCGCACACTTGATGAACAATTCCACCGCTTGATTGTCAAACTTACGCGAGCTGAGCTTGTCACCAAAGATGGTTTTGAAGCGAAACATCGTAGTCTCTGAGAGGGAACGGCGATGGTAGTTGCTCTCTCGTTTCCAGGCTTTACGCCCAACTTTACGAATCCGCCTGAGATTTTCATCACGGTTGTGGCGCTCTGCTTTGGCGTTGCCGTGTTGCCAAATCTTGGCTCCTTTACGGGGCGGGATTGCAGCTTTGGCCTTGCGCGCTCGCACCGCGTTGTAGCATTTGCGTTGGTCATAGGCTCCATCGGCAGAAACTTGTTCAATCTCACCCGTGATTCCATCAAGAATATCGCTGAGTACTTCAGCATCGGTGATGTCATTGGTGGTTACGACTGCTGCTAAGATTTCTCCGGTTTCTTCGTCTACACCCAAGTGCAATTTACGCCATGTACGTCGCTTGCTCACGCCATGTTGACGGGTTTTCCACTCCCCTTCCCCATACACTTTGACTCCGGTTGAATCGACGACGACATGCCGGGCACCACTCTTGGGCAGCACCGGTAATTTGAGCGAAAGCTTGCCCACTCGTCGTGACAAGGTGCTGTGGTCAGGTACCGACAACTCAATCTCCATCAACTCGAAGATGGATGCTAAAAAGCCTTGGCATTGCCGTCCGGCTAGCTTGTACACCGCTTTGAGCGTTGCCATCGTGCTGATGGCAAGGTCACTGTAGTAGTCTGAGGCTCCCGGCTTGCCGCTCAAGTTTGGAAGTACCCACTGCTCTAGCACAGCTTCATCAATCCAGAACGTCAGGCTTCCCCGCTGTCTCAGGGCAGCGTTATACTCAGACCAGTTGCGGATGTGGTAGCTCATTGCGCTGAAGGATTGTTGGTGGTACTTCAACCCTATCACGTCGCCCATCCGCAACCCCTTCATGCAACAAAGCCGTTGTGCATTGTCCACATGGTGCGAAATTCCCTCAGCTACGTCTCCTACAAAGACCGCAAGGCGGTTGCAGCTGACCTCAAGCTGATCTACACCGCTAGCACCGAAA
>NZ_JACXWX010000097.1 GCF_014764505.1 Phormidium tenue FACHB-886 | reverse complement strand
CTCGGGAAATAAGTCAGCATACAGTTGACAATACTCATCGACAAATCGCAGCGTTGGACGAGCTTCACGTGGCGTAACCATACCCTTCAAATTGGCAACAGGAACATCATCTCTATTCTAATTATTCCTTGTTTAAAGGATGGAAGAGGGATATGACAATTCTAAATCATTTGTGAGAATGAGCCGTACATAGAAACCTTGGAAAAACTGAATATCTGATGAGGTGTGACAAACTCAAAGAACCATTTCCTGATCAAGAAGGATTGGCACCGGTGATAGAACTCTTGAATAAACCACTTTACCTGCAGCCAAATATCCTCTACTAGGTTTTGTCGAGGGTCGTTGGGAGCAAACCGAATGCAAGTGATTTTCTACTGGGACTCTTCCAACCCTTGATTGACTGGGGTGAGATAGTCTTTGAGAGCTTGAGAACAATGATATAGCAATGCAATTAGAGATCGCCAATACCAGAGGACGGACTCATCCTTCGCTCTTCTCGATAAACCTCAAAAATAATTACGTCAGGATTTGACGTATTCCTTCGATAGGATACGGGTGTTGATGATTCACTTGATGATCAACGAAAGAGGATATGTCTAACTTGGCAACCCGGCTCATTACCCTGATTATGCTCCTTCAGCGTCAGCCGAACCAGACTGCTGCTCAGCTAGCGCAAACGCTTGATGTCTCAGTGCGAACAGTTCAACGCTACATGACGATGCTCGACGAGATTGGCATTCCGATCTACGCCGAGCGAGGTGCCGCTGGTGGCTACACGCTCGTGCGGGGCTACAAGATGCCGCCATTGATCTTCTCCCCAGAAGAAGCGATCGCTGTGTACCTGGGAACTAGCCTACTTGAAGAAGTGTGGGGGCGCTTGTATCAGGAAGGGGCACGTGGAGCCTTGGCAAAATTAGACAACATCATGCCTGATCAACAGCGACACGAAGTCGCTTGGGCACGCCAAACGATTCTATCGATTGGCATGAACTGGAATGACCCCAATCTCTCCTTGCCCTATTTGGAACGGTTACGAGATGCAATTCACGAACGCCATCGGGTTCGCCTGCACTATCGGAGCCGCAATCAGGAAAAACCCGCGCCACGGGAGGTCGATCCATATAAGCTGGTGTCCCGCTGGGGTCAGCAGTACTGCATTGGATACTGTCATCTGCGTCAAGATCTTCGCATTTTCCGGCTAGACCGTATTGTCGCTCTGGAGTGCCTGAACCAAACGTTTACAGAGCCAGCTGAGTTTGACTTCCAGTCTTACCTGGCGACCGATCCATTCTTTCAACTGACGGTGCAAGTGCGGCTGCGCTTTAAGCCAGAGGCAGCTTTGGTGGCACTTAACAACCGGGCATATTGGGAAACCTGTGAGGAACAGCCGGATGGCGCAGTAGTGGTTACATTTACAGCACCTGATCTGAAAGCGGCAGCGGGAGTGGTTTTGAGCGTTGGTTTTTCAGCCACCATCCTTGAACCTCAAGCATTGCGTGAGGAAGTTCGGACAAAGGTTAGGCTGCTTGCCGCCCACTTTGACTCGACAGACTAAACGAGTGTAGAAACTATCACTGTCAGAACGAAGGGGATCTGAAGGTTCCAATCAGCAAAATTCTCATGAAATTGTTGGAGATTCACAAATGAAGAAAACATACATTGGAAGCTGCCACTGCGGTGCTGTTCGTTTTGAAGCAGATATCGATCTGAGTTTGGGCACAGGCAAGTGTAATTGCTCAATCTGCACCAAGACTCGGAACTGGGGCGTGATCATCAAGCCCGACGCATTCCGGCTGCTCACGGGTGAAGACGATCTGAGTGCCTACCAGTTCAATACTAAGAGCGGTCATCATCTATTCTGCAAACACTGCGGTGTCCACGCGTTTGGACGGGGATACCTTGAAGAGCTGGGCGGTGACTACGTTTCGGTCAAACTTGCTGCCCTTGACAATGTAGACCCACAGGAACTGATCGACGCTCCAGTTCAGTATGCTGATGGGCGCAACAATAACTGGTGGGTAGTACCCGCAGAGACACGACATCTGTGAAGCGAGGCAAATCTTCCCTCTAAACCACTTCTTCTAAAACGATGATTGGGGCGATCGGCATGAACACTCATCAAGCTGCGATCCAATCTAACGACTACACCATACTGATTGCTCTAGCACTGCTGAAACTGGTCATGCATCTGCTGACGAACAGTCAGTATGGCTCCCGATACCTGCCAGATCTGCCAGACTTACTTCCACGGGCAAATATTCCCGATGATCCAGAACAGGCAGCTGAGTTCTGGCTAGAGGACGCTACCAAAGACGAAGGCGATCGTCTAACAGATGCGGTTAAACGCCCCTACGGTGGGTTTGAACAATTGCTGACGGCACGGCTGATTGTCCAGCCTCCAGAAGAGCTTCTCGCGCAAAGACTAGAGGAAATAAAGTCAACACGATCGCGCCACAGTTCTACGGAACCAACGTTTTCACAAGCGCCAGCCACAACGGTTGACACCCTACGGGCAGCCAAACCCACAAGACCTCGCAAATCAGAACGTCGGTTGCTTTCAGCAAAAGCTGCTCCTCACCTGCTTAATATCAAAGCGGCGAGTCAAATTGACGGAGAGATGGTGAAATGCTTAAGAGTCACAGCTCAAGGTTACAGAAATACTCTAGGTCGGGCTCAAAATCGACTTTGATGCCCCAAAGATGGGTCTGATCCGCAGGCATTGCAACAGGTATTGCTACTTGCCCAGCAGGTGCAGCAAGCAGTCAGCGAACGGGGAATACCGACCTATCTGAAATTTAGCGGTCCGCGCGGCTTTCACCTATGGCTTTTTGCTGTAAGGTTAGCCAGATGACCCATGCTTTGAGAATAAGCGTCTCCTTCCTCCCTAGCCTGTTTCGCTGCTCCTTGCTTCCATGCTAGGTCACAAAGCTGAGGAAAACATGGGAGTAGAGCGGGCAGTCAAGTCAGGTTATAACCCGAGTTCAGAACGCTTTTTACCCGAGAAATCTGATGCGACGATCTGATGAGATTCGGCGATATAGTACCGCAGTTCATCATCAGAGAGACGGGATGATCATACCGCTGAATCCATTTCAGCCCGCGTGAGGCAAGGTAGGGTGCCGGTCGCAGTCCGGGCATTTCTCGCAGCATTTCGTATGCACCCTGGGAAGTCTTGAAAGTAATACCGGGCAACCGGTTATCGCTCCCACCACAGATAGCAAAAACCTTGCCACCCACTTTCCAGACCTCAGAGCCCCCCCACTGAATGACATGACTTGTTGCAGGTAAGCGACTACAGAATTCGTTGAATTCGTCTCGATTCATAGCATGCTTTCGCCCATTTCGTTGAATTCGTCTCGATTCATAGCATGCTTTCGCCCATGTAGCCAGAGAAGTAGGCTCGAAGCTTATACTCTATCGTGATGATATCAACTCTGTCTCACCTGCCAAATATCGCTCAGCCATTGAGGGCAGCACGAACTCCGCTCACAGCGCTTCCTAGTCCGGCATTTCCTCAAGGCTTCGGGGTTCTCCCTTGGGCTGTTGGTTCATCTCATGCCGGTAATGACTGGACGCCTCATAGACCTCCTTACGCAAACGCTGAATCGATCCGAGCGGCTGATGTTCTGCAATACAATGCCAGGCATTAAACGATAAGACGTCATCCACATACACCTGCCGGGCGGGGCTGTATGCCTCCTGCATTGGTATCGTGATTTTGGCGATCGCCTGGTAAGGATTCTCCTGTTCTGACCACTCGATGGAAGCATCTTCGATCGGCATCGTCTCCAGACTGGTGCAAAGCTGAACCCGCAGTTCATACTCAGCAGACTGTTGTCGGAAGAACTCAACGATTAGGTCGCGTAGCACCGAAGCATTGTGAGTATCAATGCGTTTGCCAATGAGCGGCTGCAGGCTGGCAGAGACGGGAGCGATACTCAATTTAGCAATGTAATCCCCATAGCGCAGGGCAGCAGAGGTATAGTAAGTTTCCCCCAGAATGTGAGTTTCGGGCTGGGTCAGACCTAATGCACTCGGATAGAGGTTGATGCCCACCTTCTGAGTCACAGCATTTACCGTTCGAGCAGCTGTTCCGAATAGCTGTTGTGCTTCCTCTGGGGCACGGACCGCAACCTTTTCCTGAAGCAATTGTTCTGGGAGAAAGCGAGCGATATTACCGGATGGAAAAACCGGACTATTAATCATGAGAAAGTCTTGGGTAAGGGCATCAGGCTCTGTCTCCAGTAGCTTCGGTCCTGCCACACCAATGACCTTGATTGCCATGCCGCGAAAGCAAGATAGACCATCCGGCATGATGTCACCGGGAACGGTTGAGAAGCGGATCATCACCGGGTAGGTACGAGGTTCGCAAAACAAACCCTGAGCGAGGTGGGCAGGCAAGTTGTCGTAAATCTGCAGTTCGCCTTTGAGTCCGCCATGACTTTTGGCATGGGCACCTCGCAGAGCATGGCGATGCTTGTCAAATACCTTTTGCCCCTGGCGGCTAACAGAGTTCAGGATTTCACGGACGAGTCTATCTTCATCGGGTTGCTTGACTTCTACACTTGAGGAGTAGCGGACGTACGGTTTGGGGTTGAGCATTGAGCGATCGATTTGAGTGGAAGCTGGATTTAGACGGCTGTAGTTTAAGGATTCACTCCTGGCTCCTCTACTTCATCCTACTTAGGGAGGAAATGAATCAGAAGGCAAAACGCTCTCGACGACCGCATCGAGTCACTAAACCTCTGTATCTTGGGAAAAGCACAAACTTAGGAAGTACTAAACCCTCGTACTGGTGAACTCCCTTTGGCGATCTGCTCCAATTGGTCAGCAAGGTCTGAGTCGATCGGATGATGGGTAGCGTTGCGAGCAGCCATTGCGCGTAGAGCCGGACCCGAATGAGCTTTTGGGCTGCTGCTATCCACTGCGCCAGTACATCCCACACCTCTCGATTTCAACCGGGGGGATACCAGTACGTTTCTCCAGTTTCCAGCATTTGGGCAACCACATCTTGGGGCAGTTCGGTTTCAATCCCACATACCCAATTGTCAGGAAGATGGGGACTAAACCAATCTCGCCAGCTTCCCTCGGTTACCTCCTGTCAGTATTGGAAGCTGTTATCGTACCGTTCTCTTAGCTGCATTGATCTTTTGTAGCACTGTAATCTCCCCGTTCTACTTCTGCAATAACTGTATCCATTTGCATTTCTAGCTGTTCTAAGGAGGGTAGCTGTTCTAAGGAGGGCAGGTTTTCTTGGAGTGGTTCTGGCAGTGAATCTTTTAATTGATATGTTGGCACTCCAATCGGTCGGTTCACGTCTCTCAATGCGTATTCCACGGCTATCTTCTTCTTGCCTTTGCGCAAAATGATGCTGATCGTAGCAGCGATCGCTCACTACTCCAAAGCTCCGAGTTGGCACTCGAAACCAGCGAACGCGATCGCCCATATTGAACTTGGCTGGGGTCTGTACTATTTCCCCTGCTTCAAAGACAGGAGTTCAAGGAGGTTGGTGACTAGGCATGAATTGAAAAGTTGCTTCTGCTAGATGCATTTATTAAAATAGTATGCGACATTTGCCGCAAAATGGTAAATATCGCAAAATGTTATTTGCTCAAAATGCCATGCGAATATTGAACAGGCTCAATAGGCTGCAGTTTTTATGGCGGATGAAGAAAAAAGGGAGATTCGTGGAAGGTTGCCTAGATCCAAGAAAATAGCGTTAGATGTCGCTTGTGCTAAGCGTGAAATGAGCCAGCAGCAAGGGGTTGAAGAAGCTATTGAATTTTGGTTAGAAATTCAAGATCAGGTTGAGGTGCTAATCGAGAAATGTGAATCGATGGGAATTGCCCCAGAAATAGCTTTACAGCAAGCTGTAGCCTTATGGTTAGAGAAACATCATTAGGAGAAAAAGGGCGAATTTTCCTGGCAAACTGAACCCTAAGATTGATGTGGACGCATTCTGCGTCGCCTTGAGCCTATTGTTGTTAAGCGATCGCATAGTCAAACGCGATCGCTCGTCCTTTACCTGTCGTTACCTGTTCTTTTCCAGCTAATGAACAATCGCTAAGACCGTTGGGATAATAGCATCAGCTAGCAGTTATCAGCGAAAATCAATTAAACCGAACTAGAACTATTCCGAGTGATGACTACAATTCAAACGAAACCAACATTATTGACTGCTACACTGCAATCTACCGCGATCGAGAACCGCGCTGTTCAGGTCGCTTGGACAATTTCTCGAGTGGTAGTGGGCTTCCTGATGATCCATAACGGATTTAGCAAATTAGCAGATGTGCAAGGTTTTGCGAGCGGAGTTGTGAGTTTTATTGGTTTGCCTTACCCAGTGTTCTTGACCTATTGTGCTGCCTACGCCGAAATCGTGAGTTCAATTCTGCTGGCAGTTGGACTATTCACTCGGCTCAATGCCTTGATATTGCTATTTACCATGCTGATTGCGATATTCTTCCATCTTAAGAAAGACGGCTTGCATATTCCCCCCTTGGAAACGGCTTCCCTGTATGCCCTCTGGTTTGGCTTCTTCTTAACGAATGGCGGCGGCTTGTTCTCCCTCGATACGGCGATCGCAGGCTGGCTGAGGAAGCCCTCATCTCCGTAAGGTGGTCGATGGGGATTGGTATTGGCAAGTGATGGGATCGAAGCTGTACTTCCAAATGAAGCAACCTAAGAGCAACGTTCTTCAGGCAGGTCCTGCCGCCAAGACCGAGCGTTGTTCGTGAAATCGTTGCCACGCCTTCTGAATATATTGCGGCTTTAGGTCTCTTCGCCCAGCTGGATACCAATCCTCAACTGCAGCGATCGCTCGTTCGACATTCGTCGCTGCCTGCGGATCTGCTTGCATGACCCAGTGAACGACTGCCAGCACCTCTAAGCCATAAGGACTTCCATAGCCTTCGATTAGGCGAATGATTTGATTTAGGATGGCGATCCATCCCTTGGAGCACCTAACTCAGCTCAAAATGCTGCGTGATTGACGGAAGAAACTGAAATAGTTTCCCTATTCTAGAGCTGTGCTCTGACAGTTAAGACCGAAGCATCTCTGGTGCTTAGATGCCTGACTCGAAGCATGGTTCTGGGACTTGTGGTGCACTGGTGAAGGAAATAATCCTATCCCGTTTAGGAGATTTGTAGATCGCAAATTGATAAAGAAAGTAGTGTCAGGGCAAATACATTGAAACTCTTGCTCAAATGTCATTCTTCGTCTCCAGCATCACGCGGCAGCGTTGCATTAACACCGCTTCAAGATCGTCAAGCGTGTTGAAGCTACGGTCAGCCAGTGGTTCATCTGCCTCCACAACCGTTTCGCTGGCTGTAGCTCAGGTGAGTGAAGCGGTAGAAACAGTAGATGGAAACCCTCTGGCACAACAACTGGTTGTGTCACAAAAACTTATTAAGGACAAACGATCGGTATCGATTGCACTTTCTTAAGCAGCAATTCCAAAGAGTGCTTCAATAAACTTGGTTTGAGAGACACTATTTTCTCGATCGATACCGTTTACTTGTCCTTTTCTAATCACATTCATTGCCTTAATTCCCCTCAAAGTTTTTATCGCACTATTGAACGCTTTAAACCCCATCATCGGTCTAGTGATTCGCTTGATATTCCTGTGGTCCTGTTCAATCACGTTATTCAAGTACTTCACTTGCCGGCCTCCGTTCCTGCATCATTTCCTCTAAATCCTGGTAGGGTAAGGCGTACCAACAGTACCACCGCACATTGAGCAGGATAATCTCAGGCAAAAAGTGCCGCCATTTGATAAGGTAGAAGTAGACATCGGAGGGTGAGAAGGCAAGTTTAGGTTTGACTACCTTACCACTAACCAGTTTTTGCGACACAACCAGTCATTTGACTCAGCAGTTTAAGCGTCTCACTGGAATGACACCGAAGCAGGTTCACTAACACCATAAGAATCTGATAAAACAGCGTAAG
The DNA here is from genome assembly GCF_014764505.1 of Phormidium tenue FACHB-886. Taxonomy (GTDB): domain Bacteria; phylum Cyanobacteriota; class Cyanobacteriia; order Elainellales; family Elainellaceae; genus FACHB-886. Next base: position 8,460 of record NZ_JACXWX010000097.1, on the reverse strand, counting down.
AACCTAAAAGAAATTGAGCAGTGAAACTCATTACGCTTAAGTTAGATGTGACAAGCATTCAACCCTGGGAGATTCAAGTTAGATTTGAATGTTGGAAAATGAAGAAGACGTATATAGAAAGCTGCCACTGTGGTGCAGTGCAGTTTGAGGCTGATGTTGATCTAAAAGTTGGAACGAACAAATGCAATTGTTCTATATGAACCAAAACAAGAAACTGGAATGCAATCATTAAACCTGACGCGTTTCGGCTGCTGACAGGAGAAGACGCATTGCGATCGCAGACGCATTAACCGCAGGATTCGCATCCTTTCTTCTCGGTTTATTTCCAATTACAGGCACGTTGCAACTGCTGTATGGGGCGATGGTAGTCTTTAGTATGGGGCAGCCGATTGGGCAGACCTGTCTTACTGGAGCGATGTCGAGAAGTATGAGTGCCGATATGCAAGGGCGCGTTCAAGGAAGCATTGCTGTGGTTATGGCGATCGCACAAGTGTTTGGTCCGCTGTGGGCAGGTTCAATTCAAACAATTGTTGCTGTAGCGGTTATGCTCGTTGCAATTCCAGAACTCAATCGTTTGAATCGGAAGAATCGTGCAATCAATTATGAATCGAATCACTATGACTAAGCTTCTCGAAATCCACTGTGGTTAACAGCTATAAACTTGACAGCAATTAATAGTAATTGTTTGTTCATTAACCCAAGGATCAAAACAAAATCATGAAATATCGCAAACTGGGAAAAGCCGACGCGCAAGTCTCAGCGTTGGGATTGGGTTGTATGGGGATGTCTGATTTCTATCGCGATCACCAAAGCGATGCTGCTGCAACTATTGTCACGATTCGAGTCGCTATCGATCTGGGCATTAATTTTCTCGATACAGGCGACTTTTACGGTGTGGGTCACAATGAATTGCTGATTTGAGAAGCCATCAGCAGCAGGAATATTTTGTCGTTTATCTACTAATTCACAATGACTTCAATTAATCAACTCAATTTTTATTTGTTTTGGTCTTCCATTCAAGCTGCAAAACCAACTAATTCACTGAAAAATGGTGAGTCAAGCAAGTTAAATGTTGAGTCAGATGACGATTGTAACTCAAAAGAAATCGCTCACCAATCCAGAACACACGTTGACTCAACCAAACTCAGGATACAGCAAATTTACTTTTTAGAACGGCGGTTGTTTTGATTTTTGAACGCCGCATCCCTTGATGTAAAACGTCTTTAAAGAATGACTATCATGCAATCTCAAACGCTTATTTCAAGTCGAGCGATCGAAACCAATCCTCGTATTCTCGTCATTCATCCTGATCCTGAATTGGCAAAGTCAATGCAGCAAGCTTTAGGCAGCGAAGGTTATCACGTCACGATCGCCCAAGACGATATTACTGGCTTAACCACAATTCGCGATCGTCGTCCTGATCTGGTGATTGTAGATGACACTTCCCTGAACCTACCGGGGCAGGAAATTTGTCGGCGGCTCCGGTCAACTCGCAATTTCACTCCCGTGATTGCAGTGGCTCCGCAGGAAAGCCAAGCCCGAATTGCAGTTTTAGATGCAGGGGCTGATGACTGTATCTCGTCACCCTTCAAAGTTGAAGAATTGCTGGCTAGAATTCGGGCGCGGCTGCGACGAGCCGATCGCGCTGATTCACAGATTCTAAAATTAGGAAACTTAGTGATTGACCCAACTGCTAGACAGGTTTATGTCGATCATCAAGAAATCAAGTTGACTGCTAAAGAATTTGATTTACTGCTTTATCTAGTGCGTCACGCAGGGCAAGTGATGACTAAAGAGCAGATTCTCACGACGGTACGGGAGTATGGTTTTGCAGGCACGCCCAACATTGTCGAAGTGTATGTGGGCTATTTGCGGCGTAAGCTCACTACTCGCCGATCGCAACAGTTCATTCAAACCATTCGAGGCGTTGGGTATGCTCTGCGTATCAAAAAAGTAGACGAACCTGCTTGAGAGAATTAGGCGATCACCTGCAAGATCTATGTATTCATGCAAAAGTGAATTTAGCCTACGATACACTCATGCCGCAGTCAAAAAGCAGAAGTCAAAAAGCAGAAAGCGTTCTTTCTTTTGTGAACGGCAGGTGAAGACACTATGACATTTGACTCAGCACTTTAATCGACTTACCGGAATAATATCAAAGTAAGTTTGCTAACACTATAAGAATCTGACAAATTGTTGTAAGAATCCGAAAGACGTTAAGCATTGGAATTTAATACTCTCTAGGTACTAAGAATCAGAAGAATCCCATACAAGCTTCCCCGTATATAGAGCAATACACAACTGAGAAAGACAGGCTTCTGCCACTCATCTAGCACAGACTGGAAAGGATATCGCGAAGGTCAACTTACCTCCCCCTTCATCCGATAATGAAGGGAAAGCAAATCTTCTTCAGTTTTTCATCATGACCGATCTGTCATCCTGGGGTACGTCCCTGACAACCACTGCTCAACGCCTTCTCCTGCTCGGCTCCGGCGAATTGGGCAAAGAAGTTGCAATTGAAGCCATGCGTCTGGGGTTAGAAGTCATCGCGGTCGATGCCTATGCCAATGCGCCGGCAATGCAGGTAGCCCATCGAGCGCATGTGATCAATATGCTGGACGGAGCAGAGGTGCGGCGAATTATTGAGCAGGAAGAACCGGGGCTAATTGTGCCGGAAGTCGAGGCGATCGCCACGGCTACCTTAGTCGAGATGGAACAGGAAGGCTGGCGAGTCATTCCTAGCGCTAAGGCGACTCAGCTCACCATGAATCGAGAAGGAATTCGGCGTCTGGCTGCCGAGGAGTTAGGGCTGAAAACCTCACCCTATCGCTTTGCTGAAACGGAAGCACAATACCAGCAGGCGATCGCAAATCTGGGTCTGCCCTGTGTCGTTAAACCAGTCATGAGTTCCTCCGGAAAAGGTCAGAGTACCATCCGCACTGAGGCAGACGTACAACCCGCCTGGGATTATGCTCAAGCCGGGGGACGCACCAAAGGCGGGCGAGTAATTGTCGAAGGATTTGTACCTTTTGACACCGAAATTACCTTACTGACGGTTCGTTCGGCCTCGGGAACTCACTTTTGTCCACCCATTGGTCATATTCAGGTGAGTGGCGACTACCGAGAATCCTGGCAACCCTGCGCCCTGCACCCTCAGACTCTAGAGCGGTGTCAGGAGATTGCCGAGAAGATTACGACGGCCCTTGGGGGATGGGGCATCTTTGGCGTTGAACTCTTTATTCAGGGAGCAAGCGAAACAGCGCAAACCGTTTACTTCAGTGAAGTGAGTCCCCGTCCCCACGATACAGGGATGGTGACTTTGATTAGTCAGAATATGTCTGAGTTTGAGCTGCATGTGCGGGCCATCACCGGGCTTCCCATTGGCGAGATTACCCTGATCCAACCAGGGGCATCGGCTGTGATTCTAGCCAATGCGGCGGCCGACCATCCCCGATTTACCGGAATTAGCGAAGCGTTGCAGGTACCGACCAGTAAAGTACGTTTGTTCGGCAAGCCTCGCGCCTATCGGAATCGCCGCATGGGTGTTGCTTTAGCTCTGGGCGATACTGTAGAGCAGGCTAGAGAACGAGCGAAAGCAAGCGCGGCAGCTATCACAGTTTTGGGGAATGATGCAGGATAAATGAGTTCGAGATGGGTGCAGATAGAAATCCGACAACCTCACCCCTTGTCTACTCAATCATCTCGTAGCGAACCAGTTGTCGGATTTCCTGCCGTGACCATTGCAGCTCTGTGACGATCGCCTTGGTGCGAGGGCGATATTGTTATAGACCTCGACGTTCAGCGGTTAGAAAGTCGTTAACGAGTTCTACCGAGTCTGCTGCCTAAGTTTACAGAACAAATCTTGTCCGTCTCCCCATAAAGGCGCTGCACCCAACGAGCCGCAAAGGCTCCGCGAGAAACTGAACCTGCTATTCCGTCTGTAGAAACTTTGATTTATACTGTCATTGGCACAATGCCCGTGCCACCCTCTCCGCAGGGAAAGTACTCGCCGTGCAGGGCTAGCCATTTATCCAAACCGAAGGTTTGAGCGATCGCATAAGGAGGGACTGCGAGGGAAGCTCGAAATCGGAGGTTTATATGAAGCTCTCTGCACCTATTTTCATCCTCAAGCAGCAGGCCAAGTCCCTGTCCCGTCAGGAGAAGATTCCGCTACATCAAGCGTTGAACCGAATCGCGAATCGGGAGGGGTTTAGCGCTTGGAGCCTATTGTCGGCTAAGGTGGCTTCGGACAAGCCGACCGCAACCTTACTAGCACAGCTACATCCTGGCGACCTCGTACTTCTAGGAGCACGACCGAGGCAGGGGAAGACGCTGTTTAGCCTTGCTCTGGCCATCAAATCTATGCGCCATGGCAATCAAGTTGCATTCTTCACGCTAGATTTTACGCAAGCAGATGTGGCTGCGTGTTTCAAGACCTTAGGTGAAGACCCAAGCACATTTTCCGACAGGTTTCTCGTCGATGACTCAGACCAAATCTGCGCCGACTACATCATCACCCGGTTGTCCTCAGCGCCCCCGAACACGCTTGTGGTCATTGACTATCTGCAGCTGTTGGACCAAAAGCGCGAGAATCCCGCCCTGATGGAGCAAGTCCCGCAACTGAAGAACTTCGCGCGGCAGTGCCACCTGATCATCCTATGTCTCTCCCAGATCGATCGAAGATATGATTCTGCAGAACGACCTTGTCCTGGAATCAGCGACGTGCGACTGCCCAACCCCCTCGATCTTAGTTTGTTCGATAGGACGTGCTTTCTCAACCAGGGCAAGATGGAGATGGCATGAGCGGTACAAAGCGACAAGATCGAAGCGACGCCTAGCACTTCACGGCAGTAAACGGTAAACGGTCGAAAGCCGCTTGTGGGGTTGCCAAAGTTACTTGTTGCCGCTGCGTTTTACCGTTAGACTGCAGTTTCCTGGTTTATCGATAACAGCGATCGCCCGGGCGCCAAACTGCAATTTCGCCCATCTCACGCTTGCTTAAAAATTGTATAAAGTTGAGGTGGGACAGGAGAATAAGTTCAACCGAAAGAGTCAGGGAGTGCATCGATTCAAACAGTCTAGGGAGAAACGATGCGGAGAACTGGGTTATTTCTATCTCGATTTGCGGTCGCGCTTTGGACTGTCCTGATGAGTGCGTTTCTGATGCTGCTGATGTCAAACGCGCCCAGTGTTCCTCAACATACGCCGTTTGCGAGCATGTCCATTCGGGAAGAAAGCTCAATCATCCACCTGCCCAATCGCATTTTCCGCTGCGTGGGTGAAAACAAACAGTTTGAATGTCAAGCAGAAATTCAAAATCGTCTACTGAAGGTAAACCTGAGCCACAGCAGTCAGTCTGGATTTGATGACTATCATTTCAGCGGTTGCAGCGCTTTTTATGATGGCAAATCGATCGATTGTGAAAACATGGGTTCAACCTATGCGCCAGTCATGGCTCAAATTTACGAAGTCAAAAATCTAGGCTTAAATTCTTCGGAACAGCGATCGCTCCAGCAGCAATATTGGGGAATGAATTTATTGAGCCAGCTTGGAGAAGTCCGCATATTTTGGATTAGTACAGGACTGTCGGTTGCTGCTGGTTTAATTGCCGCAAGCTTCGCTTGGCAATGTCCGAACAATCTGACTAAAACTTTTGCTAGCCTATTTTGTGGATTTGGAATCTATCAATTTGTGGGAGGTTTTTTAGGGCGTGTACCGTTTGATGTGGTGACACCCTACGGCATTGTTCCAGACACTTGGAGCCTGCTCGTCAAGGTGATTGCGATTGTCAGTGGAATTGTGATCGCGATTGCGACTTTATCTTTGCTGGCGCGACAGCCAAATCGAGCACTGACCGCCTTGCTGGGTCTTGGCAGCGGTCTTGGTGTTTTTAGCTTATGCGGGCAAGTTCTGAATTGGAGCGTTCGCGAAATTCTCGTTTTTATCAGCCTCAATTTTGGGCTAGAGACATCAACGATTTCCCCAACTATTCTTCAAACCTTAATAGCAGCAGTAGCGCTCACTCTGGCAATTGCGGCTGCAATTCTGCTTTGGTTGCGAACCAATCGATCGATCAAAGCGTTTATGCTGCTAAGCAGTGGTTTTGGTGCAGTGGCGATTGTCACCAACTTCTTTTTATTCCTGCTGCTTGGTTTGGGCTATGCAGATTAGAGAATTACTGGAGGCGATCGAGGAGGGTTTCTTGACTGCCTGAAAACAGCATTGCTGAGTTTATTGAAATAAAGGAAATTGTCAGAACTGAGCCTAAGCAAAGGACAAAAGCTTGCAAAGATTGAGTAGAAGAGGATTTCATGAGAATTACCACATTCATCCATAAAACCCTCATGAACCAAATTACTCTGGAAGTTTGGCGATTGTGTGCATAATATAGCGCTACGCGCCTGGATTAAATACTTTTAGTGTAAAAGCCTCGCTACGTGGGGCTTTTACACTAAAAGTTGTCCTGAAGTATGCGCGTAGCGCTATATCTTGATGCTGGGGGAGGTTCACAACGGCGTTGCCTTCCCCCTGCTGTGGTGGATGCTGGATAAGAAAGGCAACTCCAATACCGAGGAGCAGATTGACCTGTTGGAGGAGTTTTTTCAGGTGTTTCCTGAGGTGGAGGTGGAATACCTGCCCTTGATGCCACTGCCGGTGCGGTCTCGCACCTTGGGCACTTGAATCTCACCTTGCTAACTCCGGTCACGATCGCATTTCCAATATACAAAATGCTTTTGCGCTTTTGCGTCGGAAAAAGTCAGATCAAAAGTCAGATTTTGCGTTGAAGCAGTTCAATTTCAGCTTTTGAGCAATCAGCGTCACTTGCTTTCCCTCTATAGCTGAGGCTTTCAAAGCTCCTGACTTTTTCAGACTGACATTTCTGTTGGGACTGCTTATCTTATTGAGTATGAGATGAGTTACCAGCAACGCACCATCATTCACGATCGATTCGGCAACCAGGCTTAAGGATTATGAGCTGAATCAGCGTGAAATACACGGCTGCTATCTTACTCAGTCACCACAGCGCAATCTTAAGGAGATTCAACAATGCCTAACTTAGTACTGACTCCTGTCTACGAATACTATTCTAACACTCCTGTTTGGTGATACCAGTACTCTAAAGATCCCGATATCCAGGACGACTGGAAACGAACGGGAATTAGCTTCTTTGGCTACGGTATGAATCAGTCTCACGCAATGCCTGTTTATCAGTATATTGCTGATTCTCCCTGGCGATATTACTATTCCACCCGTTCCACGAATGAGGATGGATGGAGAAATGAAGGAGTTGCCTTCTTTGCCTATACCTGGAAGCAGCCAGGCACAATCCCGGTTTATCAATACTTCGCATCGGAGCCGCAGCGGTACCAATATTCCATCCGTTCAGATATCAAAGATGGATGGACTAACGAAGGACCTGCATTTTACGTCCTCGATGCGTTGCCTGAATAGCACCGTAACAAAATAGCTAGATCAGCTCGAAATTCACGATTGACAAATTGCCTACTGCATTGCAAAAATCATCCCGGCTCAATGTCCGTTTAAGCATGACATTCGCTGTTTTGGAAGAGCGATCGCTCATATTCCTTCGCTGTGCAAGCTCAATCCGCTTTACAAAAACTGGTTGAGCTGCGCTTCCGGGCGCTCTGCTATCTTGCAGACGAGTGGGGCGAAGATACCAGCGCCTACTGCTAAAGACGTATCCTTATTCGTTTTATCACTCAACAAAAAATTTATGCGTTACCTAGCAATTCAAGAAACTGAAGACAACGAAACTCGCTCAGACTTCATAAATACCACTGCTAAAAGACAACGCTTAGTTGCTCACTGGATTCTTATCGACGGCAAGCTAATTTGTAAATGGAACCTCGAAGATGAATAGAAAATCTATTACTAATCGGCAACACGAAATTAAATCTCAATCTTCAAGCGATGCAAAGGCTCAACCCTTAGGTCTCGTCTCTCGACTCAATCGGCTCTTAAAATTTCTGTCAGACAACTCATTGAGAAACAGCGAGCCACGGATATGGCAGGTACGCGATCGCTCTGGCAATACTTATTGGAGGGCATACGACCTGATGAGCGGGCGATCGCTTGTTTGCTCTACGGAGCAGGAAGTTCGGATTTGGCTAGAGCAGGTGCTTTATCGATCTGGTAAAGCGTCCCTTTAGAAGAATTCCATAATTAAGACATTTGGAATTAAGACAGCATTCCGCAATTCAGCAATGTTGTTTTCTCAACTGCAACAAGTAAATATGACAAGTAAAGCAGATGGAATACAGGAGACACTTCAATGTAGCGCATCATCACAAATATTAAAGAAAATTGGGGGACAAAGTTATCAATTGGTTCGCTTAGATCTTGCACCATTCTCAATAAGGGTTGCCAAAGGAGACAAAATCTGAAAGAAAGGGCGTAGCAAAACAATCAGAAGACGGTCATGGAAACCATTCTTCAACA
>NZ_JACXWX010000096.1 GCF_014764505.1 Phormidium tenue FACHB-886 | reverse complement strand
TGGGCTTCGCCCACCCCACCTTTCACAAACCATTTCGGATTGCTATATCTCACACGCTATCAATGGGCAGTCTTATTTGTTGCCTGGCTCGGTTGGGGTTTCGATGCCTTCAATGGGCTGCTCATTAACTTTGTTGCACCGAACTGTATTCCAACTTCATTGAGGCTAACTATTGGTTCCCCCAAAGCGAAAGCTTCAACCCTCTTCTGAACAGGACTATTAACCTCGGTTCTGCTATTCAAATGGGCGGTTGGAGGTTTTTTGGGGATGCTGGGCGATCGCATTGAACGCACCAAAACTCTGCTTCTGACCATCCTGGTCCACGTGCTCGGGACCTTTGCCCGTGCTCGAAGCTGCTGGACGTGCGTCCTCACTCGTGTATTGTTACTGGTGTATCGTTAAGGCATGGGCGCCATTGCATTGCTCATGCTTCAACGCTGGTTAGTTCAATTGCAAAGTTTCCTCCTGCAGAAGAAGCCATTACATCCGGTCGAGCAGGAGAATTATCTTAGAATAATGCAGATCGGCTAATTGGTCGCAAAAGATGCTATGAAGACTAGCCAAACTTGAGAAAATTATGACGATGCTAGAAGGTTCTCCGTGGCTGTTGGCTCATCGATCGATGCTGAAGCCCAATCAGCCGATGAAAGTTTCGCTGTACGGCAAGGATTACGTTCTGTGGCAGGACAGCAACGGGAAAATTAGCGCTTTGCCCAACGCTTGTCCGCACATGGGTGCAATGCTCTCCGAGGGTTGGTGTGTTGCCCGTCCGGGTGGCAGCAGCGCGGTCGTGTGTCCATTTCATGCTTTGGAGTTTGACGATACCGGATGTACGGTTTTACCTGGATCAAACAAGCCAACAAAATCGCTGCTGAATCCGCTAGAGCTAGTCATCCAAGAGGATTTCGTTTGGTCATATGGGGGGGTCGAGCCAAAAATTCCGATCCCGACGATTTTAAGTGAGTTTGCAGACCAATACGACTTTATTGGGTTTATTGGCAATTGGAGCGTTAGAACGAACTTGCTGTCGATGCTGTTAATTATGCACGACTACAACCACCCCAACGGAACGCACCGGGCGCTATTTGAAATTGAAGAAGTGCAGTTCAAAAAATTTATTGACAATGGGCTACACTCCCATGCCTACTACGATACACCCAGAGCGAAAAATAAGTTTCAGGATATCTTAGAGAATCCGGCTGTTTTAGCACTGCCGAAAGTTATGAATATTCATGTCGAAAACTTTTTCCCGATGCTCGTTGTCCTGCATGGAGATGCCTCGATCGGGAGCGTGAAGCAATGTCATCTCTTTGTGCCTGAATCCGAAACGCAGACCCGCACCTACGTTTTAATGTTCGGGAAAGCGAAATATCCGATCGCCAATCTTGCGAAACACAGTTTTCTAAAGTTGGTGGAAGCCGCTGTCGAACAAGATACTGATATTTTAGGTAAACTCTACCCGAATGCGACTGGGCATATCAAGCTTAATAACGAGGTGGGTATGGATTGGGTGAAACGAAATTACGAGAATTTTCCGGCGATCGTCAAGCCAAATTTATCTCAATAGGGAGATTTTCGATGAAAACATTGTTTTGAGCAGTTGCTTGTGGGTTTCTGCGGTCGAGTTTATTGGTTTTGCGGCGAAGATCAGTGCCACCATCTCCGCACGGAACGAAACCTTATGCTTACGGAACATGCGCTTCACACCCTGCTTCACCGCTATCTCTCCGAGCCACCAACCAACTGCTCCCTATGGCTACTGTGAGGTAGGACAACGGTTCTATGTCCTCAACTCAGGCAAACGCAGCGAACGAGTCAGTGGGATTGCAGCCTTAAAAGCAGAAGGTTTGTTTGCACCGATGACGTTTACAGGCTCTTGCAACCGGGACCTGTTTGAGCTGTGGCTGGAGGAGCGTTTAGTGCCACGATTACAACCAGGAGATGTGATTGACAGCTAGTTTTCATCATTCCCCGAGCAATAGTATGAGGAATCTCCGTATAGGTGTTAAGCTTTTCCTCAATCCGATTCGTAATGCCGCACCGCAATTGACTAGACAGAGCTTTGACCATCCGCTGTCCATCGTTAAACGAAAAATAGCCGACTAAACCGACGGTTACGAAGGTCTGCAGGGCAAATGGAAGAATTAAAGCGATTTGTAAGGGAACAGTTTCAGAAACAGCTTTAGAGACTTGGACAGCTGCGTGATTTATTTGTTTAAGCAAGTTGGCAAAATTTCCCTGAACTGTTCAGAAATTGAATCTAGCAGGAGTAACTTCCCCACTGCTTGCAGCAAAGGAATTTATGATTACAATTCAAACCACAAATTTGAACACTCAGACCCTTATCTAGCTTGTTACAAAAGGAACCTCATTACAGAGGAAAATACCCCACATATCCCATCAGCGGGCAATGGGGCAGTTGCTTTCGACGGCCATCAGCCGTGATAATTGTAAATCACGGGTTGGTTAAACCATGTGTATTTTTCTTAAGCACGCCTACTAGTAGAGCCAGAATTTAAGCAGTCTGAGTCTACCGTATGAATTGTATTGGACGATCGCTGAAGTGCGCTGTCATCGCTGTAACAATTGTCTTAGCTTGAGGGGAAAGGTTACGATTGACATGCGCTTAACTAGGCTCTAACTTTAATTAGAGTTTACTGTACACTGTAGTTGCAGTAAAAGATAGAACTTTCTCTAGCTGTAAATTGTGCGTTGAACGTTTATTGTTTAATCTCGCAAGGCTTCAACAAGATGAAATCTGATGTGAGAATTTTAAGCAATAAGGAGGAAATTGTAGCTAATTGGCAAATATTGAGACTGGCTTAGAAGAAACAAAAAGTCAGATTGAGAGATCTTCAAGAAGTTCGGAAATTAGTCCTGAAATCATCATTAACTTACCATATCTTACTATATAAGGAGACTAAAAAGGCGTTGTTTTTCTGTTGTTAAATCATCAGGTTCAGACAAGCCAACCTAGAAAAAGCAAGACGTTCGCGGATTGATTTAGTGAAGAATTAAGATTAATTTTTTGCAAAAAAATCATGTCTAATAACTCTAACAGATCCACAAAAAGAATTATTTTTCCATCTCTTTTTCCATCTCTTAGTGCAGCAGTTATTGGCAATTTTACTATTCTTAGGGTTCTGATTTTAGGGAATGTATGTTCACAGGTGATCACTGGCGTTGTTATCCACTACAACGCAATGATGAAGCAACAGTTACCTGTCCTGTAGCAGCCAGCATCAATCTCAGGATAGTGCGATCGCCTGATCGACTGGCAAAATTCGTGAGAAGAAATCAGTGATGGAGTTGAAAGGTGCAATCGAAAAAGTACCTGAAATACCTCCCAGCAGGGTCTACCCAGGAGCGGAAATGTTTAGAAAACTTAGACTTGGAACTCAATTCACCTTACTGCTCACTTTAATCTTTTTAGGTGGAATTATTCTTAGTGGCATCACGCTGTCGGGGGCAATGCAGCGGAAAGCTGAGGACGAGATTACAACCAAGGCGGAAATCCTCACTGAGACGATGAATGCAGTTAGAACTTACACGAGTGAGCATATTGCTCCCCTGCTGCAAGATCAGTTAAAAACAAAGCCCAGGTTTATCAGTGAAGTTGTGCCTGCTTTCTCGGCGGGGCAAGTGTTCGATAACTTTCGCAGTCGGCCCGAATATCGCAATTTTTTCTATAAAGAAGCGACGCTCAACCCCACCAATCTTAAAGATAAGGCGGATGAGTTTGAAACTAAACTGGTGGAGCAATTTCGTAGTCAGCCCGATCTTGCTAAGCTCTCAGGGTATCGGACTGTTGGCGGTATAAAACAGTTTTTCACTGCTCGTCCTCTAAGGGTGACACAAGCAAGTTGTTTGCAGTGTCACAGCCGTCCCTCTGTTGCTCCTAAAAGCCAGATTGCTAGCTTTGGTGCAGAAAACGGCTTTGGGTGGAAGCTCAATGATATCGTTGCAGCCCAGACCATTTATGTCCCCTCTGATGAGGTGTTCGCAAGAGGGAATCAATATTTGGCGTTGACCATGAGCATTTTTGCCTCAATTTTTGCGGCGGTGGTGCTGTTAATTAACTGGTTACTGAAGCGAAGGGTGATCCATCCGATCAAGCAGCTGACGACGATCGCCCGCAACATGACGACCAACGCGATGACGACAGAGCAGGTCAGCGAATTTAATTCCCCTCACATTACCAAAGTAGCTAGACGGGCAGACGAACCCGGGCAACTGGCTCGTGCGTTTCAGCACATGGCTCACGAAGTGGCAGCCCGCGAGCAAAATCTCAGTCAAGCAGTTGATCAACGGACGGCCCAACTGGCTGATAGCATGAAAGCCGCTCAGGAAGCCAAAATCCAGGCTGAAGAAGCCAACACGACCAAAAGTAAATTTCTGGCGAATATGAGCCACGAATTACGCACACCGCTGAACGCCATCATCGGCTATAGCGAGATGTTGATCGAAGAAATTACCGACTTAGGCACACCGGGGTTGATCCCAGATGTACAGAAGATTCACGGCGCGGGTCAGCATCTCCTGGGATTGATCAATAATATTCTGGATTTATCTAAGGTCGAAGCGGGGAAAATGGAACTCTTCCTGGAAACCTTTGCGATCGCTTCCTTAATCCAAGAAGTTGCAGCCACCATTCGTCCCTTAGTGACAAAGAACCACAATACCCTGGTTATCAACTGCCCAACCACTATTGGCTCAATGCGAGCCGATATCACTAAACTGCGTCAGAGTCTGTTCAATCTCCTCAGTAATGCCAGTAAGTTTACAGAAAATGGCACAATCACCCTGACGGTGGAGCGGCGAGACGCAAACTGGATCACTTTCTCGGTGAGCGATACCGGGATTGGCATGACTCCAGAACAGCAGGCAAAGCTATTTCAGGCGTTTACTCAAGCCGATGTATCAACAACCCGCAAATATGGAGGAACTGGACTGGGATTGGTGATTACTCAGCAGTTCTGCAAAATCATGGGAGGAGATATCCAGGTTGAGAGTGAAGCCAGGAGGGGAACAACCTTTACCATGCGATTGCCAGAACATGTGCAGGAACTCCAATCTGAAGCCCCCATCCAGAACGAGCCACGTGAAACGAGAGTGAGTTCCTCAATTTCAGGTGCCAGCACAGTTCTAGTGATTGATGATGATGCTTCTGTGCAAGACATCATGCAACGTTTTCTAAGCCGGGAAGGGTTTAATGTAATCACAGCTATGAGCGGGCAGGAAGGGCTGCGTCTTGCTGGAGAACAGTCCCCCGATGTAATTCTCCTGGATGTGAGAATGCCTAATCTGAATGGTTGGGAGGTCTTGAGCCGTTTGAAATCCGATCCGGAGCTGGCGCGTATTCCAGTTGTGATGGTGACGATCGAGGATGACAAAGCCTTGGGTTGTGCCTTGGGGGCGGTTGACTATCTGCTGAAACCGGTTGACCACGATCGCCTACTCACTCTTTTGCAACCCTACATTGCAGGCTCATCCTCCACATCCGTTCTGGTGGTGGAAGATAATACCGAAAATCGGGAGATGATTTGCCGTCAACTCATCAAAGCAGGGTGGAGCGTTGTGGAAGCTGAAAACGGGCGAAGGGCACTCGACGTGATGCAGACAAACCAACCAGGAATCATCTTGCTCGATCTGATGATGCCAGAAATGGATGGGTTTGAGTTTATTCGTGAACTGCGTCAGCACCCCCAATGGCGATCGCTTCCAGTGATTGTGCTAACTGCCAAAGACTTGACGCTTGAAGAACGCCGGTGGCTGGACGGGCAGACTCAAAACATTTACCAAAAAGGAGCAGGCAGTCGCCAACTCCTGGACGAGATCCGTAGCCTCATTAAGGTGCCATCGTCTCATCAGGCTGCAACCCCTAACCGGTAGGGCTTGGATATGCAGTCAGGATAGCGGAGCTATTCACCAAATTATCCTAATGAGGTATTGCTGAAATGCTACAGAACAGCCAGGTGCAGCGATCGCTACTGTCCTATCTCCGGCACGAACTCTGCACACCGATCAGTGCCATGATTGGCTACAGCGAAATTCTTCTAGAAGCACTACAGACTCAACAAGCATCAACACTGTTTGAGGATTTGCAAAAAATCCATATCTGTAGTGAGCAATTATTGACGCTAGTTACTGCCATTCTGGACCCGCTGCAGCTTGAGATGACTCAGATTGACGGAGATCTGAGTGGCTTTAGCGCCACGATACGAATGGAGCTACTCACACCGCTAAGTACGATCATTGGCTACTGTGAGATGTCTTTAGAAGAAGCTCCGGCTGAATTAATCTCAGACCTAGATAAACTCAACGCCTCAGCCCAGCAGTTACTCAGTCTGGTGAATGACATTATCAATTTGGCTCAGCAGCAATTACAGGCGTTGAACGCCCAGACAGACAGTACCTCTCCACTCTTACTCGAAAGCCCGATCGCTCAGAATGCTGTCACCACGCTGGAAACGCTCAGTCAAGAGGCTCCTGAAAAACAGCGTCAGGGCGGCATGATTTTAGTGGTTGATGACAACCCCGCTAATTGCGACCTGCTGTCTCGACAATTACAACGGCAGGCACATACAGTGACGATCGCCACTAATGCGCAACAGGCACTACGCCTGCTCAAAGCCATTCCCTATGACCTGATTCTGCTGGATGTGATTATGCCAGGAATGAACGGCATTGAATTGCTCCAGCAACTTAAGCGTCATGGCAACTGGCGGCATATTCCGGTCATCATGATCTCAGCTCTAGATGAGATTGATGGAGCAGTCAAGTGCCTTGAATTGGGAGCTGAAGATTATTTGCAGAAGCCGTTTGATCCAAGTTTGCTGAAGGCTAGGATTGGAGCTTACCTGGAGAAAAAGCGACTCCGAGATCAGGAAATCCTCTATTTACAGCAAGTAGAACGCCTGATGACAGCGGCGGCAGCAATTGAAACAAAAACCTTCAATCCTGATAGTCTAGACGATCTGATTCAGCATCCGAATAAGCTGGGGCAACTGGCTCGCGTCTTCCAACGCATGGCGCAAGAGGTTAACTCCCGCGAGCGACATCTGGAACAACAGGTGCATCAATTGCAGGTGGTTATTGACGAAGGACAGAAAAAACGCTTAGTTGCAGATATTGCCGAAACGGACCATTTTCGCCAAATTCAGAAACGGACGAAGCGCAGCAAAGATACAGAGAATCTCTATCGCTCTTCCCTGTATCCTCCTTTGTCTCACTTCTCCTCTGAAAGCGTTGACGGAGACTCTTCTGAAGAGAATGGTGCCTCTTCTACGAAAATTCAAGCACCATCTCAGGCTGTTAAGCGGCCAGAATTGCCAGCGATCGACGCCAATTCTCACAATGCTAGTACCTCAAAAATTGTGGCGGTTCACTCATTTCGAGGAGGCACAGGCAAATCAAATTTAACCAGTAATCTGGCGATGAGTGTAGCGAAGCAGGGAAAACGAGTCGGAATCATTGATACAGATTTACAGTCTCCTGGCATTCATGTGCTGTTTGGTCTGGATGATGAAACGATCGATCGCACGTTGAACGATTATCTATGGGGTCGTTGTGCGCTCTATGAAGCCGCTTATGATCTGAGTCATATTTTGCCGCAGCAACCTTCTAGTAACACTGGCGGCATTTATCTGATTCCGGCAAGCACGAAAGCCAACGACATTACGCGCATTTTGCGGGAAGGATTCCATGAAGAGATGCTACTCGATGGCTTTTCTGAAGTGATCCGCGATCTGCAGCTAGATTTTCTGTTTATTGATACTCACCCCGGCATTAATGAAGAAACACTACAGGCGATTGCGGTTTGCAGTCTCCTGGTTGTGGTGCTGCGTCCAGACTACCAGGACTATCAGGGCAGTGCTGTGCTTGTAGAACTGGCACGCATGTTGTCTGTATCGGAGATGTTGCTGGTCGTCAATAAAGCATTTCCCATCTTTGATGTTGAAACCTATCGACAACAGTTAGAAGCAGCCTATGAGGTTTCAGTGGCTGAGATTCTACCCTTTGCAGAAGAGATGATGCATTTGGCTAGCAGCGAAATTTTCTCAGTGCGCTATCCCAATCATCCCCTGGCAAAGGCAGTAGAGGCGATCGGCAAGCAAATTATTAATCAGCCAAGTCATTGAGGAATGATTCCAGGTAACCTCTATGAGCACTTTGTTCCCTGTTCGTCATTTCCAGCAAGAATTTCAGCCCCAGCGCCTAATCCCTAACTTAATCTTGGGGCTAATCAGCGGAGTACTAAACATTACAGTAGCCATTTCCATTGGCGTATTAATTTTTACCGGTGATCTCTCGCAATATCAAACGATTGGTGTGGGCATGGGGTTGATCGCCAATATGATCACAGGTCTAGGAATTGGCATCGCTAGTTCCCATGCTCCGCTATTAGCTGGGCTTGCCGATGTCCCGGCTGTTGTTTTGGCAGCAGTCGTTGGATCAATGGCAGCAACAATGGCAGTTGGGGTAAACGAGCCTGATCAATTGTTGACGTTGCTGATGGCAATCCTCCTCATTGTTGTGTTCACGGGGGCGATCGCGTGGATACTGGGACAATTGCGGCTAGGTAATCTTGTTCGCTTCATTCCCTACCCTGTCATTGGCGGTTTCTTGGCTGGGACAGGCTGGTTCATGATTCAAGGCGGGTTCTCCGTGATTCTAGATCAGCCGCTGGAGTTAGCTAACCTGCCTACCCTGGTTCAGCCGCCTCTATTGTGGCTTTGGATACCGGGTGTGGTATTTGCTATCACGCTGACGATTCTCACCCATCGCTACAGGCATTGGGCACTCTTTCCAGGCTGTATTGTAGCGACGATCGGGTTATTCTTCATGGGGCTATGGTTCACCGGAACGTCTCTAACAACAGCAATCGAACAGGGTTGGCTCGTCAATGCTCCGGCGCAAAGTGAGCTGTGGCAACCCCTTAATCGGCTGGATGCGTTGCCACAGGTCAACTGGTTAGTCATCCTGCAAAATCTGCCCAGTGCTTTGCCTGTCGTGCTGTTGAGTATTATTAGTCTGCTGCTTAATTCCACTGCTATTGAAATTTCGGTTCAGGGTGAAATGAAGCTCGATCGTGAGTTGAAAGCCTTTGGCATTTCCAATATCTTGTCAGGGTTGGGAGGCGGTTTAATTGGCTTTCACATTGTTTCTGATACGGTATTGGCAGATAAACTCGGCGCTAAGGGACGTACCGCTTGTTTTGTAGCTGTACTTGTGTCAGGAATTGCGCTCTTCAGCGGCTCCTCATTGGTGACGTTATTTCCTAAACCAATGCTAGGCGGTTTGTTAATCTTTCTTGGCATTGATCTTCTGATGAGGTGGGTCTATGAGGCTTGGTTTAAATTTTCCCGCCTTGAGTATGCTTTAATTCTCATCATTTTAGTCAGCAGTGCTATTTGGGGATTCCTCAGTAGTGTTGGAATTGGTGTACTCATTGCTTGCGCGTTATTTGTTTTTAGCTATAGTCGTCATCAGGTAATTCGACATACATTCTCTGGTGCGACTCATCTCAGTAACGTTTACCGTTCATTCCCAGAGCAACGCCTGCTTCGACAACAGAGCGATCGAATCCAAATCCTGCTGTTGCAAGGCTACCTCTTCTTTGGAACTGCGAATACTTTATATGAACAGGTCTGTCAACGCTTGCGAGATGCGATACTGCCCCAGATTCAGTTTGTGATTTTGGATTTTCGTTTGGTGAGCGGACTAGATTCCTCAGCGGTACTTAGCTTCATTAAAATACGGCAGCTTGTGCAAAAGCACGGGGTGCAATTGGTGTTGACGCATCTTCATCCGACCATCTTGCAACAACTTCAGCAAGGGGGCTGTATCCTTGCCCAAAATGACTTGATTCAGGTTTTTGCAGAATTAGATCGAGGCATTGAATGGTGTGAAGACCAAATTCTAGAAACCCTGTCTCTGCGTCGTCGTCGTGCCCTGCCGCTTGCCCTTCAGTTGAGCGAGGTCTTTGCCAGTGCCGATCAGGTTTCCAGCTTCATTCACTATTTACAAAAGACTCAAGTGCCTGCTGAACATCTCTTGTTCCGTCAGGGTGATTCCTCTGACACGCTCTACTTCATTGAGTCGGGGCGAGTAACCATCATTCTACAGCTGCAAGATGGACAAACCCGACGGCTCCGTACTTTAGGGGCAGGCATGATCCTGGGTGAAAATTCGTTTTATCTCAGCGTCCCCCACAAAACTTCAGCGATCGCCGATCAACCCAGCACGCTCTACGGCTTATCAAAAGCCCATCTGCAAACAATGCGCCAAGAACAGCCTGAAGTTGCGGCTGCCTTTCAGGATTTTATCATTCGCCTGTTAGCCGATCGCCTAACTTATGCCTACAAAGAAATTGAAGAACTGCTTTAGTGGATTGCTCAAGTATCCGCCTTATTGAACTTTTTATCAGAAAGCACCATGACTAAGATTCTTTTAGTTGAAGATAACGATATTAATCGAGATATGCTATCCCGTCGTCTAGAACGGCAAGGGTATGAAGTCATTATTGCCGTCAATGGCTCAGAAGGTGTAGCTAAAACCCTATCAGATCGACCTGACCTGGTCTTAATGGATCTGCACCTGCCTATTTTAAATGGCTGGGAAGCTACTCGAAAGATTAAAGCCAATCCCCAAACGCGAGTTATTCCTGTCATTGCCTTAACAGCAGATGCGATCGTTGGTGAGCGTGAAAAAGCCCTAGCTGCGGGCTGTGATGAATATGATACGAAACCCGTTAACTTTCCACGATTGCTGGAAAAAATTGCCATGCTGCTTAAACCTGCTGCATCGCAGCCAGAACCGCAGTTACCAGAAGCGCTGTTACCCTCGGATCAACGAACACAGCGGCTCTTAAGGAGCCGGTTGCGTCGCGAACTGGAGCCACCGATTCATAGCATCATCGGTTACAGCGACATGCTCCTGAATGCATTAAATGAACAACAAAATCTCACTAGCGATCTACAGAAGATCCATAACTCTGGAATGCAATTACTGCGGCTAATCCATGCCATTCTGAACCCAGTGCTCGTGGAAATTCAACAGCAGGACATTGACCTCCTTGCCCGGTCTGTGCGCCTGGAACTTCTCACACCGCTCAGTACGATTATTGGTTACTGTGAAATGTTATTGGAGGAATCACCTGCTAACCTGATTCCAGATCTGGAGCAGATTCACACCTCGGCTCAGAATTTACTAGATCAGGTGAATCGTCTCGATGGACTGGTGAAACAACACCTCCAATTGATTCGAACGACCAACATTCATGAGCCAAGTGCGGCAGAGCAACTGCTAGAGAGCCGAACTACAAACGCTTTGAGACAGCATACTCTTCCGGGAACTCACCGATCGCCTGTTGAGCAAGATAGTCGAATTTTAGTGATTGACGACAACGCATCCAACAACAAGTTGCTATCTCGTCAGTTAGAGCGGCAGGGCTATCAGGTGACGATTGCCAACACGGATCAGGAAGCTCTACAAGCGATCGCCACAGCATCCTACGACTTGATTTTGCTAGACCTGTGTTTGCCCAACAGCTTAAAGCTGTTAGAACAGCTCAAGGGACATGGGGAGTGGCGACACATTCCAGTTTTAATCATGACCGCACTGGATGAAATGGAGCTTGTTGTTCAAAGTGTTGCCATAGGAGCAGCAGATTATTTAACCCGCCCGTTTCAATCAGTTTTACTTCATGCCAAAGTGACCGACTGTCTGCAGCGAAAGCGATTGCAAGATCAGAGCGGAAACTTCAGTGAACTCTGGGAAAATGCTCCGATTGGTGTTTACCAGGCGACTATGGAAGGACGTTTTAGGGGTGCCAATTCAACGTTGGTGAGGCTGCTAGGATATCCTGCCGCAGTGACGCTCATGGAAGCGATCGTAGACATTGGTGATCAAATTTATGTTGACCCAAACCGATATACCGAGTTCAAACGCCTGTTAGAACAAAACGATCAAGTGACAGGATTTGAATACCAGGCATATCGTCACGATGGGGATCTAATTTGGGTTTCAGAACATACTCGTGCAGTTCGAGATGCCAATGGACAGTTAGCTTACTACGAAGGGATTGTGGAAGATATCACGCAGCGCAAGCTGGTGGAAATAGCCCTCAACCAACAGCTAGAAGCGTTGCAGCGTGAGTTAGAGCAGATCAAGTATGCTCAGCAAGCATCAGAGATCGTTCAAACAGATTATTTTCAGCAATTGCAGCCCAATGGTGAGACGCAGCAAGAGGTTCATCTGCCAGCAACCTCACCTCCAAAAGTTCTGTTGGTTGAAGATAATGAATTGAATTGCGATATGCTGTCTCGCCGCCTACAGCGTTATGGCTATCAGGTGGTTATTGCGAGTGATGGTGCAGATGGCGTGTCGAAAGCTTTATCAGAACAGCCCCAAGTTATCCTGATGGATATTAGTTTACCTGTGATGGATGGGTGGGAAGCGACACAACAGCTTAAAGACAATTTCCAAACTTGCCGTATTCCAGTGATTGCTTTGACCGCTCACGCGATGACTGGCGATCGCGAAAAAGCCTTAGCGGCTGGCTGTGATGATTACGACACAAAACCTATTGATCTGCCCCGTCTGCTCAGCAAAATTGAAGAGTGCTTAAAACGTGCAGCGATTAACTAAGTGAGTTATCACTCAGCTTGAGTTTTCAAAAAGCTTTCTACCCCACTAAGGATAGGTTCAATGGCGATTCTTTCAACGCTTAGGAACTGGTTTCCAGAATTCATTACTGCTTCTATTCTGACCTTTGCTGGACTAGAGACATCCAGTCCAGCTTTAATCTGCTTACTGTTTTTGGTCAGTGCTGTTGTGTTGAGAGCAACATGGAATAGCGCGATTCTAATTCATGGATTAGGTCATGTTCTTTTAATTGCGATCGTCGATCGTGATTCTTCTTTTATCAAGTCTATAAATATTCTTGAAAACAGAACGCTATCCGATACGCTGAAATCATTAATTCCATTTCAGCCTATCTTTTTACCTTTCATTCACGATACAACTTATCCCTGGGTTGCAGCGGGTCAAGCAACTCCCTGGGCAATCCGGATAAAGGCATCAGGCGGCATCTTGTTTAATATTATTGCTTTGGCATTGCCGCTGTTCTCAATCGCTACAAGCTATGATTCATTTTTAAATATTTATAATATTACAAATACATTTATCGATCAGTTTCTAATTCAAACATTTATTGGCACCAATCTATTAGTTGTTTTAAGTTCACTGTCAGATGTGGTGGCAGTGGTAACGGGTGAGGCAGCTTACTTCAACTGTGGAAATTTTGGCTTTCTGGGCAAACGGGTGCCGCAGGATGACCAGGATCTTCTACCCGCACGAGTAGTAGAGATCTTCAAAACAATGGGACGCGAGACTGAAATTCGCGGCGAACAAGCGGGAGGAGGGGTTGTTTTTGCCCGTGATAACAATCGAGTTGTCTTTGTTGGCAAAAAAGTGGTGAATCAGAAACGGCGTAACCTCACCCAATCGCTGGAGACAGCGTTTGCTACAGTGAGACGTAAAGCTACAACCGCTGGTGCTAAACCCCTGGATGAGGCTGTTGTAGGAGTCTGGCACTACCGCTATGCCACAAGCAGTCCACCCGCTGTTTTAGAGACTCATTGGCATGAATGGATGCCCGCTAGACAGGTCGATGTTTGGGGTGTAGAGCAAGGAAAATGGACGCGCGATCGCCAAACGGTCAACCATCGCATCACTCATAACGGCGACTTTGATGCCTGGATACTCTTTAACGACCCCATTGAAAATGCTCACTTAGGACTGTGGCTGGAACGGGTGTTACATACCCCTAACGCAACGCTGGGCGACTCTCCCAAAATTGCCGGAATGATGGACTTACTGATCACGCAGGGAATGTGGGATGCCTCGCTGAGACTAGCGTATCAGCTTGCCGTTGCCGAATCCATTGAAGAAGCCTTTGGTGGCAAAAACCCCTCGAAAATAGCTCCCAATACCGCTCCTTCTGAGCAGGAAATTAGTGATTGGACGACGATCGTGGAACAGGTTTTTCTCAAACACAAGGACACTCTCCTCCTCCCTTATGCCAACTCGATGTTGGAGTTATCCAAAAAACACGTAAGCCAGTTTGAGCAGGATGTTTTACAGGCAATTAAACAAAATCGTTCAATTAACCAATGGTCCACCTCAAAGCAATTTGCTTTCGTGAGAACTGCTGTCCATGCTTTTTTTCATAACAATCTATACCAAGCGACAAAACTGTTCATGTCGAGAGCTAAAGGCAGCTTTGGACTGGTCACTGCCTCAACGCTGAGTGAAGCCAGCCTCGTTCTAAGTTCCTGGGGACAGCCGATCGCCACCGGATTTAACGTTCAGGACGAGTACATGGTCTACGCTTCAGAACCTGCTGCCGTCGATGCCGTGTTGTCTCATATTCCCCGCTCGTATCGACTAGATTTAGATCAAAAAGCAGGGGAAATTGCCTGGGTCGGCGTGAAGCACATCACGGTTTATTCCATGCTGGAAGATCGTGAACTGCTGGGGTCAGAACTAGAGGAACGTTGGATTCCGCTTCAAGGTAATTCTTACATTCTGCCACCGGAGGAGTGTGCCAAAGACCCGGTCGAACGAGACATTCGGGAAATTCCAAAAATTCTCAAAACAGTGGATATTTCCTGGCGTGATCCTGCTTCGTTTAATCGTCAAAGTGCGGATTATTTAGTTGAGTTACTCATTGAAAAAGCCAAAAAATGGGAACACAGGCAGCGCGCTACTATCAACATCAAACTGGATCAGGTGGCGTATGAGCAGTCCCTGGATTTGCTAATTACAGGAGTTGAGAGTAGCCTTTGGTTGGGCGAACGATTTGCTGAAGATTTAACGACTCTATTCCCCGCATTCAATGTCAGGACATTGTCTGCCAATCAAGTTCTACGGAAAATACAGTATGACTGGAAAGGACTGCACCTAAGCAAAGCCTCGATCGTTTTGGCAATCAGTCAGTCTGGACAAAGCTTTCCCACGCTGCAAGCCACTAGCGCCTTTGAGCAGCTACGCCGCCAAGGGATGATTGGTGAGTTATTCATTATGACGGGAGAACTCTGTAGCCTCATGGGTACCGCGATCGCCCAGTACTATTATCAAGAATCGAGTTTTACCCGTCGGATTTTTGTTAATGGTAGTGGACGACGAACGGCTGAACCCACTACAGTAGCGGTTGCGGCGGTTCAAGCAACCTTAACAGAGCTATTGCTGTATCTGGCAAAACAGCTCCGACAACGCTTTCCTGCTCAGCAGGGTGCATTTGGCATGACGCTCACCGCCACTGACCTTTTGCTGCTCGATCGCATGAAGAATGATTTTCTCGATCAGAGTGAGTCCATTATTGGAACGGCTGCAACGGGTGAGACGCTCCGTTCTTCAAACCATCAAGAACTCATCCGCAGCAGTCAAAAATGGGCATCCCATATCACAGAGACTCCCTTAGTTTGGGGAATTCATGCGCTCTATATCGCGATCGCCGTCGGATTGAACGCGCCATTGGTGCAAACAATATTTCGCTTGCTGTTCGGCTTCGCAGATTTGTCAGTGCCGGGATTTTTGCTGCCGTTACTTATAGTGGCAGACATTATCTTTTACATCTTTGGTCCCTGGTTTTGGACGTTGGGATTGCGATGCTTTCAGGGCAGACCCCTCCTGGCACGTATGGGGAAACGGACGCTAGTAATTGGTGATGTACCTTGGATTCATCAATTATTGAAAGTCTATGTCAGCAAACTATTCTCATTGAGTTACGGCATTGCCTCTTTAGATGTGCATGGAGCGAATCCCCAGGACCATATGCTGCATCATTTTGGGCATCGGGTTGTCAGAGGAACATTAGTGTTCTTAGGAATTCCTGATGGGCGACGCAACCCCATGCAAAAAGAGAATGAAAGCGCAGTAATCATGACGGGGAAACAAGCCAGCGGAGTCCGAAATATTAATATAGGAGCAGAAATCATTGCTCTGGGACATAACCCGGCGATCGCTGAGCAAGGCTTTCAAGACGCGATTATTCTGCCCAGTGCCTCGGCTGCTTTTATTGAACCAAACGAGAGTACTCTCCAGCGACAGATTGCCCTTGAGCAATTACGAGAAGCGCGGTTTGGCTCCTTTGAAAGGTTGTTGGTGAGCTATGTCTTTTTCTGGGCAATGGCGAAGCAGGTCGCCTCCTTCCCCTTACTTCGGTATCAACATTGGAAGTCCCAAAGCCGAACCCGCATCATGACAACTGCTGCACCTGTTTCACGAGTTTTCCTTGATTCGAGGAGTGTTACAAAACCGAGAGATTTTAAGGGGGGATAATTTTTGA
>NZ_JACXWX010000095.1 GCF_014764505.1 Phormidium tenue FACHB-886 | reverse complement strand
GCTTCAATCGCAGGAGAGTAAGGTTGCATCAATTCTCCAGTTTATCAGTCTCTTCTAGCTTACTGAATATAACCGGAAGCATTACACCTTATTTAATCCTTGTTCCTTAGCATAAAGTCTAGCGTACTACCCTCTGAATCCACGGCACGATACAGGTACTTCCACACGCCCTTGATTTTGATGTAAGTTTCGTCCACCCGCCACGAGTCATTCGTCGGCTTCAGGTGAGGTCGAATGCGCTTGTCGAGTTCTGGCGCGTACTGCAAAACCCAACGGTTGATCGTCGAGTGGTCTACCTCTATACCCCGTTCTTGCATCATCTCCTCCAAGTCTCGGTAGCTTAAGGCATAGCGGCAGTACCAGCGGACATTCAGCAGGATGATTTCTGGCAGGAAGTGCCGCCACTTAAACAGAGTAGGAGTAGACATCGGAGGAAGAAAAGGCAAGGTTAGACCTATCTACCTTACCACCCATCAGTTTTTGCGACACAACCCTGCAACGTACCACTGACTTGAATGATGCGTTATTTCGCGGCAAGGCGTCTCGTCGCACCTTTAACGAACCGGCAGGTACTCCCTTCAACTTTATCCAAGTGCCCACCGATATTATCTTTCAGGTCCTACTGTGCCGTTTACGCTACAAGCTGAGCTTTCGCGAGATTGCAGAGTTTTTTCTGCTGCGTGGGTTCGATTTTACTGATGAAACAGTGCAGGATTGAAAGGAACGCTTTGCTGCAATTTTCGCCCAGCAGTGAGAGCGAAGCGCAAAGGCAAAGTCGGCAAGATCTGGTTTGTGGACGAAACTTATATCCGAGTCAAAGGCAGAGAGTGCTATCTGTACCATGCGATCGATGAGGATGGAAACTTGATTGATGTGAGATTGAGTGAGAAACGAGACATAGCAGCGGCACAAGCCTGCTTTGCCCAAGCGCATGAGGTTGCCCAACAACCGCCGCCACAAGTGGTAACGGACGGGCTGACTTCATATCCAAGAGCGATTCGTGAGGAATTGGGTTTAGACGTTGAACATCAAGTCAGAGGGTGTTTAGGAAATTCGTTTGAACAGAGGCATCGGGCGATCAAACAACGCTACTATCCGATGCTTGGGTTTGGAGCGATTGAAAGTGCGAAACGATTTTGCCAAGTATTTGATGAAGTGAAACAATTTTTGCGACCCAGAGCAAGCGTGACGGAGTTGGTGCCTCTATCTAAGCAGCGGAAACAATTTATTGAACGGGTGAATGAATCGCAAGAACTCTTTCAAGCCATTTAATTAAAGATAGAAAGGAAAAGTTTGTAATAATGAAAAATAATACAAAAATCTGTGATTTGAGCACTCAAATCTAACAGTTTCGGATTGAGAGTGCAAGCATTTCGTCTCTAAAACCTGCTTGTTGCATCCACGCCAGGGAAAATTTTGCTCTTGAAAAGATCGTCGCGATTGGGTCGAAAATCGCCCAAACCCCTAACGGTTTGGAACACATTGTCGTTGAGCAAGCCAGTGCGAAGACAAGTAGCAGCCTGAAAAACTGCCCGACTGCGAAAAGGAGTTAAACTGCATCATTGATAAACTCGTGAATCTAGCTATTGACGAGTTGCACCATTACTCCATTCTGGTTCTGGTCGCTCAACACCTATGCACCCCGATCGGCTCACCTGCATAGGTCAAATCGCATCTGAATCATAAAGTTATTACTGGCGCAGTCTGCAAAAAATCCTTAGGCGCGATTTGGAGGTAAAACAGTGAGAGAGTCTGAAAACCGTTTGAGTTGGTTGAGAGTGTGATCGTGCATGGGATGTCCATCAAGATACGGGCAGCTGGTGCCCAAGGGCACCAATCTGTTGCCAAAGCCTTCTTTCAACAGCAGTTCTGGCAATAGCGGCAATCGCCCAGTGCAGGAAAGCGGCAACCCGGCGAAGGTTGCCTCCACTGCCGATTCCTGCCAGATTGAGCAATGTTCTCAACTCGCCGCCAAGTTTGGCGATCGCCGTGACTTCTACTGGTGCTGATTGACTGCCGTTAGTGCTGAACGATCCTTGAGAAGGTATACGCATGATTAAGCCAAATGGAAGCGATCCGATCGCCAAGCTAGTGGGTCTAGGCGTTGTGAGTAGCCTTGTCCTCCTGTGGGCAAGCACTGCCCAAGCACAACGCCGCCCGATCGCCGATGAGACGCTGGGAACTGAACGAACGATCGTCACGCCAGTAAGAAGTATCCGAGGGCGTCCGGGCGATCGGATTGAGAGTGGTGCCAGACGCGGAAATAATTTGTTTCACAGCTTTCAGGACTTTCAGGTGGATGCAAC
Organism: Phormidium tenue FACHB-886; assembly: GCF_014764505.1. Lineage (GTDB taxonomy): Bacteria > Cyanobacteriota > Cyanobacteriia > Elainellales > Elainellaceae > FACHB-886. The sequence goes on along the minus strand of NZ_JACXWX010000095.1, from coordinate 14,412 downwards.
ACGGGGAGTTTACTTCATCGATCCGGGTGTGGATAACATTGTAGGTCGTGTCACGGGGGGTATACAGTCAGATATTTTAGGAACGCTGGGAGTTTTGGGTGGGGATGCGAATCTGTTTTTGATCAATCCCAGCGGCATCCTTTTTGGACCTGGTGCTCGATTGGATGTCGGTGGTTCGTTTGTGGCAACGACAGCAAATGCGATTGGCTTTGGCAACCAGGGCTTTTTCGGCGTTGCAGATCCCAATGCGCCAGCGCTGCTCACGGTGCAACCTTCGGCTTTTCTGTTCAATCAGATTAATCCTGGGACGATCGAAAACCAGTCACGAGCTTCTTTAGGAGACGACGGATTAGGTAATGAAGTGTTGGGTTTACAAGTTCCCAATGGGCAAAATTTGGTGTTTCTAGGCGGCACTGTTGTTAATCGGGGCAATTTGAATGCTTTTAGAGGACGGGTAGAGCTTGGAAGCGTAGCGGGATTGGGAACAGTAGGACTGGGTACCGATGGTAGCTTGAGCTTCCCAAGTCAGCTTGCCCGCGCAGACGTTCGCATTATTGACGGTTCTCGGATTGATGTTACTTCAGGCAATAGAGGCGATATTGCCATTAATGCTCGAAATATAGACATCTCCGGTAGAAGCTCACTTCAAGCCGGAATTTTTTCAGGATTAGGAACAGTTGACAGCCAAGCCGGAGATATTGTCCTTAATGCAACAGATGCTATAACGGTGGAACAAACCAGCCTAATTGCAAATAACGTCTTTGAAAATGCGATCGGAAATGCTGGTGATCTTCGCATCGCAGCGGACACACTCTCTGTCTCTGATGGCTCACAGTTGCAGGCAAGCACCCTTGGACAAGGGAATGCAGGCAATGTAATTATTGATGTGCAAGATACTGCCTTCTTTAATGATGGAGTTGTTTTTAGTACAGTTGGATTTATCGATTCAAATACACCTGTAGTGGGTAATGGGGGTGATATTCGCATTACCGCAGGCTCCTTGTCGCTGAGCAGTGATTCACAACTAGCTACGAGCATTGTTGGGCGTGGAGATGCAGGCGATATAGTCATCAATGTACAAAATACGGTTTCCTTCAATAATTCGAGTGCTCTCAGTGCTTTCGCAAACCTTAATTCACCAACAGGAGTAGGCAATGGTGGTGATATCTACATTACAGCTGGATCTCTAGCGCTCAGCAATGGAGCAAATTTACAAGCTTCTACTCCTAGACAAGGAAATGCAGGCAATATAGTTCTCAATGCACGAAATCAAATTTCCTTTGATGACACTGATGCATTCAGTATTGTTGGGATTGGAACGATCGGCAATGGTGGAGATATTCGTATTACGACAGGCTCCTTGTCACTCAGCAATGGCTCACAGCTACAAACTCTCACCTCTGGACGAGGAGATGCAGGATCTGTAGTTATTAATGCACAGGATGAGGTTTCTTTTAATAATGCGGATGTCCTCAGCACTGTGGAACCAGGTGCAACCGGTACTGCGGGCAATATTCGCATTTCAACAGGCTCTCTCTTGCTTAGTAATCAATCTTCACTACAAGTGGGTACCGCTGGACGAGGAGATGCTGGGGAAATCATTGTCAATGCACAAAATACTGTCTCCTTCAATAACTCAACCGCTATCAGCATCGTTGAGCCAAGCGTAATTGGTACAGGTGACGATATTCGCATTACTACAGGCTCCCTATTGCTTTCTAATGGCGCACTACTAGGTGCAAGCACTCTAGGGCAAGGCGATGCAGGTAATGTGATAATTAATGCTCAAGATAGGGTAACTATTGAGGCGAGCAATATCACTAGCAGCGTTGGAGTTGGCGGCATCAACGTGGTGGCGGTAGGTAATGGAGGCGATATTCGCATCAATACAGGCTCACTATTTCTCAGGAATGGGTCACAGTTGCAGGCAGGTACTCTCGGATGGGGGGACGCAGGGGATGTAATTATAAATGCCCGCGATACAGTTTCGTTCGCGGGGCAGAATAATGGAGCAGGTAGTGGTGTTCTTAGCTCTGTCGGGTTAATCACTCTTGAAGGCATTATCCCTGGCATAGGTGATGGCGGTGATATTCGTATCAACACTGGTTCATTAGAAGTCTCAGGAGGCGCAGGATTGTCTGCCAGCACTTACGGGCGCGGGAATGCAGGCGATGTAATGATCCATGCTCAAAATATTTCCTTTAGGGGCGTGGGAAGTAATGGCTTACCTAGTGCTGCCTATAGTACTGTTGGAGCCGCAGCCTCTGACACTGGAGCAGTAGGTAACGGCGGTGATATTCGTATTCGCACTGATTCATTGGAGGTGACGGATGGAGCGCAACTAGCTACAGGTACCGTTGGACGGGGGGACGCAGGGGATGTAATTATCTATGCTCAAGACAGGGTTTCCTTTGATGGGGTAGGAGACAATCAACTACCTAGTAGTGCACTTAGCTCTGTTGGACCCTCCAACTTGGACGTTGAAATAGTGGGCAATGGCGGTGATATTCGTATTCGCGCTGATTCATTGGAGGTGACAGATGGAGCGCAACTGTCTGCAAGCACCCTTGAACGAGGGAATGCAGGGGATGTAATAATCCATGCTCGCGATACAGTTTTTATTGAAGGGGTGGGAATCGGCGGACTCTCTAGTGGGCTATTTACACTCACTTATACAGAAGCCAATGGACTAGGGGGAGACATCACGATTCGTGCAGATAGTATCCGTCTCACCGATGGTGCAGTGATCAATGCCCAAACCTTTAATGCCTTTCGGGGCGGAAATATCACCCTCAACGCTGATACGTTTACAGCTACAGGCGGCGGACAGGTTATCACTACAGCTCTTGACGAAGGGAATGCAGGCAACATCACCCTCAACGCCGGTCGCATCACTCTCTCTAGCTTTGATCCCACCTATGCCGATCGTCGCAGTCAGTTTGGCAGTCGGGTCAGCAACCAGGGAGCAGCGAGCGGACTGTTCGCCAACACTGCTCGCAGATCTTCTGGTCAAGGAGGAACAATCCAAATAACAGCCGGAGAACTAGAGATATCCGATCGCGCCAGAATTGTAGTCAATAGCGAGGGTAGCGGTGTGGCAGGCAATATGAATATTACTGCCCAGTCTATTCAGCTCAACCGGGGCAGGCTGACAGCAGAAACCGGAACAGGCGATGGCGGCAACATCACCCTAGATGACATCGATTTTCTGCAATTACAAAATGGCAGCGTCATCTCTACGACAGCCGGAACCAGACGCGCTGGCGGCAACGGTGGCAACCTTGCGATCGACTCCAATTTCATCGTGGCATCCCCTACCGAAAACAGCGATATCACCGCTAATGCCTTCATGGGCAGCGGCGGCAACGTGACGATTACTACACAGGGACTCTTCGGGATTGAACCACAAGCCAGCCCAACCGATCGCAGTGACATCACCGCTAGTTCAGAAGAGGGAGTGCAGGGAACTATCGACATCAACACGCCTGATGTTGACCCCAGCCGTGGAATTACAGAACTGCCAGCTGCTCCCGTTGATGCTTCCAATCAAATTGCCCAGACCTGTCCTACGAACGGCAACATTGCCGAAGCATTGGGAGAATTCGTCGTTACCGGACGAGGCGGTTTGCCTGCCAATCCCACAGAGCTTTTGAGCGGCGACGCCGTCCTACCCCGCCTGTCTGGACTACCAAACGAAAGAACAGAAGCACGAACCAGACAAGGGGCGAACCCTGAAGTGAATCAACCGGATGCAGTTAATCCTCCACTGTCGCCGATCGTTGAGGCACAGGGATGGCAAATCGACACCGAGGGCAACGTCGCTTTGATTGCTGCGGCTCCTTCTCGCTCCTCTGCCTTTGCCGAAGTCCAGTGTCATAGTTCTGATTAATGCAGGTCTACATTATAAAATCCTTCCTATGTTCAACCGCCGATCGCTTAGATTCTGCCTGCTGGCGCTGCTGATGGCGCTAGTTTGTATCGTTGCGTCTCCCAGCGCTGCGACCGTCTCGATGGCTGACACAGTACTTCAGCAATCGCAGAATTCAGCAGAGCGTTTGGAACAGCAAGGACGATCGCACTACGCAGCCGGACAATTTGCTGAAGCTGTCGTCAGTTTTCAGCAAGCTGCCCAAGTCTATCGCACTCAACAAAATGAGCTAAAACAGGCAATCGCCCTCAGCAATCTTGCTCTGGCAGCTCAGCAGCTCGGACGATGGGCAGAAGCCAACCAAGCCATTACCCAGAGCTTGAATTTACTTGAGGCAGGAGAAGACAGCGCTGCGCGCCGTTTGGCGCTGGCAGAAGCCCTCGAGATTCAGAGTGCGCTGTTAATCTCGCAAGGTAAAGCAGAAGCTGCTTTTGACATCGGAGAACACGCTGCTACCCTCTATGAGCAACTGGGCAACCGCGATCGGGCAACAGAGAGCCGCATTAGTCAAGCGCAAGCCCTGCAGGTATTGGGTTTGTATCGACGGGCGATCGCTACCCTGGTCACGGCGCTGGGCTGGCAGCCAGAAACCCTCACCGCCTTAGAGACGCTCAACACCCACCTCCAGACGCTGTCACCCTCACCGACTGCGATCGCTGCTCTGCAAAGTTTGGGAGAAGCACTGCGCGTCACGGGCAATTTGGCAGCGGCTCGTGCAGTGTTGCAGCAAAGCTTGGCAATGGCACAGCAATTACAGCAACCTGAGGCGATCGCCGCTGCCCAGTTCCGATTGGCTAATCTGACCTGGACCGAAGCCTTGGTTAACTTGAGCCGCGACAACTTGACGCAGGCTAAAGCAATCGAACTGGTACAGCAAGCTCAGCAGGGCGATCGACGGGTTGGAATTGATGTGGCAGAAGAATTCTACCGCACCTCGGCTAGCGCCCTAGCGCTGTATCATCAAGCCGCGACTGCCACAACCGCCACAGCTCAGCTACAAGCTCAACTCAATCAACTGCGGATCGCCGCAGAAACAAACCGTCAGTCCGAAGTTCAAGCCTTGCTGCCGCAAGTTCAGTCGGCAATCGATCGTCTGCCGTTGGGTCGCATGGCGATCGAGGCTCGCATTAATCTTGCCCAAACGCTGATTAACGTCAGCCCGTCGCAGCCCCAAACGACAGCCCAGATCCTGGCGATCGCCATTGGGCAGGCAAGGGAGTTGCAAGATCCTCGTGCCGAGTCTAATGCAATGGGACTTTTGGGCAGACTCTACGAGCAAACGGGGCAGTTCCCAGAGGGGCAACAAGTCACTCAACAAGCGCTGCTGCTGGCGCAGAACGACAGTGCTTCAGATTTAACCTATCGCTGGCAATGGCAGCTCGGACGGGTGTTAAAAGCGATTGCAGAAGCGAAAGATCCCAATCGCCCAGCTTATACAGAAGCGATCGCCGCCTATACAGCAGCGGTTGACACCCTCAAATCAATTCGCGCCGATCTGATTGCCACTGCTCCCGATGAGCAGCTTTCGTTTCAAACGACGATCGAGCCGATCTATCGTCAACTCGTCTCATTGCTGCTACAATCTCCGCAAGATATCTTGGATGATCAAAACCTGAGAACAGCTCGTGATCTAATCGAGTCACTTCAGCTAGCAGAACTCGATAATTTCTTTCGGGAGGCATGTCTCAATGGCAATCCAACGTTGATTGACCAGGTCGACCAAACTGCCGCTATCATCTATCCAATCATTCTGCCCGATCGTCTCACCGTCATTGTCAGTCTGCCGCAATCCTCATCTCAATCTAGTTCGTCACAAAATGCCCCACAGCGATCGTTTATTGCTTACACTACCGTTGTTCCGCAAGATAAAGTTGAGGCAACAGTTAACCTACTGCGAGACTCCCTCGATCAAGCCAACGATAATCGGTTTTTGCCACCCGCCCAGCAGCTCTACGATTGGTTGATTCGACCTGTACAAGCGCAACTCGTGGCAAAGCAAGTCAATACGCTCGTCTTTGTGCTGGATGGCGTGCTGCGGAATATTCCAATGAGTGTTCTGCATGATGGGCAGCAGTATCTGGTTGAGCAGCCGTACAGCATCGCACTGACGCCTGGCTTACAGCTTCTGGGTAGCCAACCCCTCTCCCCCGATCAACTCAGCTCAGCGCTGCTCGCGGGCGTCAGTGAGTCCCGTCAAGGCTACTCAGCCTTACCTAACGTCAGAGATGAACTGGCGCAAATCCAGGCGGAAATTCCCAAAACTACAACATTGCTCGATCGGGGGCTTGCGCCAGTTGATCGAGAACTGCGAGTCAATGGCGGATTTACGAATACCAACTTTGAGACGGCGATCGAATCTACTTCCTATCCGATCGTCCATCTTGCCACCCATGGACAATTCAGCTCACAGCTCATAGACACCTACGTTCTGACAGAAAATGGTCGGCTCACCATTGATGATCTGAGAACTACATTACAAACTACAGCTGTTCGTCGAGATGGAACCCTGGAGTTACTTGTGCTAAGTGCTTGCTCAACGGCAACGGGAGACAATCAAGCGGCACTGGGATTGGCAGGTGTTGCGGTGCGAGCAGGAGCAAGAAGCACTGTGGCAACGCTGTGGCAAGTAAACGACTATTCGTCAGCAGTGTTTATGGGAACGTTTTACCGGGAGTTATCAACCGTTAGGACTTTGCACATCAGCAAAGCAACAGCACTGCAACAGGCTCAACGATCGCTGTTACAGCATCCCGAATACCAGCATCCCTACTTTTGGGCACCCTATGTGCTAATTGGTAATTGGCAGTAATCGTTGTATCGCAAGAATCGGTGAATGTAAGGTGAGATAGTCGGTGGTGTTCTAGACGTGTGTATGGGGCTAAACGGCCCGACCAAACTCATAACGGTTGATGAATAGCCCAATGACAACATCGTGTAATCGTTCAGACTTAGAAAAACAAATCGTTTTGCGTACTAATCGTTTGATGCGAGTTCGCAGGTTGAGATGTTTACGCTCAATCTTCTAGGTATAGTGTTTACCAACCTCATAGCTATCTTCGTTAAGAATTCTGACATAGGTTCCCCAACCATCGGTGTAAAAGCGACGAATATCAAAGGGAACCAGCAATGCTATCAATTCCTTCAATGCAACATCGACATGAGGAGCCAAGATATGAGCTAAAATTTCACCTGTTTGATGATCGATCGCTAGGGTAAAGGAATGGTTTTGCAATGGTAGCCAACCTCTATCTGTTATCTGCTCGTTTCCTTGATTGCAGTGCCTCATTAAGGTAAACCTGATTGTTCCACCATTCCCTTCCCATCCCACCGGACGTTCAGTTTTTCCGAATCCGGCGGTCCGACAGTTTTCATCCCAAAGCATGCACAGTCGCTTGCTCATATCGAATAAAGCCACTGCTAATATAGGTCATTTCCATTAGACTTAATCGGAAATAAGGGGAATGAGACGAAAACGGGAACCTCCTTCGGAAATCGTCATCTAAGCAACTGCAATCTTCCGGTACGTCAATCGAAAGTTGTGTAGTCCACAAGCCGTTTCCATCACATCATCGGCAAAATGATCCGTTCGGCTCCTCAATGGATGCACCACAATATTGCATCGCTTGATGCCACTGATGTGATGCTCAATCTCAACTCATTGTTTGAATATCTCTCGATTTCGCTCCTTATCGGTCTCACTCAATTCTCGCTTGCGGGGTTTCTTCTTCGGTTGGAACGTTGTTACTCGCTCCAGTTCATACCTTTGAAATCCAGTATCCTTCCACAGCTTGCTCCCGGGTGGAAACAGGTAATATTCCTCATCACAAATGGCTTTGTCATGTTTTTTGCCCTCGAAGGGGTCACTTAAATACACCACCTTCCCTCAACCTTCACTAATCAATTTATTTTTGACACTGAACCCCTTGTATCTTAGAGAAGTGGCAGACCGTTTCCCCTTAGGTTTCTCAAAACCGTAAAAAAGCTTGGGTCGCTACACGCCTCGAAGTGCTGAGAACTCGTAAAATCGCCTGGACTTTTAAGTCCGCATGGAGCAAGGAAGAGTGAAGCCTTCGACCGATTTCATCTCATGCGGAGGACAAAGTGCAATGGAACAGCAATCTCAATGGGTTGGCATTGATGTCAGCAAAGCCAGTTTAGATGTTTACCTGCGACCGAATGGCAAGCAGTTTCAAGTGACTAATCAAGCCAGTGGCATCGTTGAATTAATCGGACAACTCCAAGCTTTTAACATTCGACAAGTGATATTAGAAGCCAGTGGCGGACTAGAACTTGAAGTCGCTCAAGCACTGCAACAGCAGGAATATGCCATTTCCATTATCAGTCCTCGATAAGGACGAGACGCGCGCCAAAGCTAGTGGTAAATTGGCAAAAACAGACCGCATTGATGCAGCGGTGTTAGCTCATTTTGGCGAAGCAATGCAACCTGCGATTACCGTTTTGTCCAGTGCGAATGAACGAGCCCTTCAAGAAGCAGTGACTCGTCGTCGCCAACTGGTGGAAATGTTAACCGCTGAGAAGAACCGTCAGAGCAGTCTACGTGGGAAGATGCGGCAAAGTGTTGAGCAGCATTTGGAATGGTTGGAAGAACGCATTTGAGAACTTGATTGTGAGATTGAGGAACTCAGCCAATCAAAAGCAGAATGGCAATCACGTATCACGATACTCAAGAGTGTGCCAGGGATTGGGAATGTGATTGCAACCACGTTAGTTGCAGCTTTACCGGAACTGGGGCAGGGGAGTAATAAACGCATTAGTGCGTTGGTTGGGGTTGCCCCTTTCAACCGCGATAGTGGCAAATATCGGGGTTCTCGCACCATTTGGGGAGGGCGATCGAGTGTGCGAGCAGTGTTGTACATGGGAACACGGGTTGCAGTGCGGCACAATGCAGTATTGAAGGACTTTTATGCTCGACTATTGGCAAGGGGAAAGGCAAAGAAGGTAGCACTACTACTGGGAGCGGTATTTGGTTAACACATCAACTCTGTAAAAGCCTCGCTTCAAAGCACCCCTGGAAAAACTGTTCACTATAACCCGCTCCCGTTAGTAACTGCGTGTATGCACAAGTTATTACGGATTGTCAATGCAATGCTTAGAGATGGTCAACTTTGGCAAGTGAATGTGTTACCCAGCTAAGGTAATGAAGCATTAAGATTGTTTTCGTATTTGTATACGAGAGAAGTACTTATAGTTGTCCACTAAAACTCTAATGATTGTGTAGAGTTTGATGCTTTGTGCTGCATTTGCTTAACCAGATAGTGTTCATGCAGATATTCCGCCTTCTGAATGTAATCCTTGACATTTAAGATAATCGCTTTTTGGAGTTGGTTGATGCGTGAAATCCTCGATACTCAAATTCCACCGCCTCAAGGCAGAGTCAATCCGAGAGTGGTCAAAGTTTCCCACAAAGAAGCAACGTCATCTCAATCACGGCACTCAACGACCGCAACTTATCTTTGCGATTTCCAACTCTGCTTAAAGTTTAACCGAGAAGTATTGGCACACTGCTAGACAACCATGGAGAATGAGGAGTATTTTCGCATAGCTAAAATCTTACAGATCAAAGTAGCGATCGAATCTTGAATCGTATGAATGCTTTTTCCTGGAATTACAAGAGCGGCATAAAATTTGCAAGTTGCTGATGTCGTTACTTCCACCTGTAGCAAGGGAAATGATGTGGTCGACCGTCAACTCAACGTCTTGAGCAGCTTTGCCGCAACTCTGACAGTGATAGTTGTTGCGCTCTAAGAGATATTGTCTGACCTCCGATGGAACATGAATTCGAGCAGCTTTTCGGGGTTGCAAGTCTACCTCCATCCGGTCATTACTCATGAACTCTGCCATCTGGCATGGTCGCTCCTGTCAGTTTAGCTTCTTTGAAATCAACGCCATTGAGGTTTGCCCCACTGAAATCGGCTCCTCTCAAATCTGCATAGGTTAACAACGCGCCGCTCAGGTCGGCATTTCTTAAATTCGATCCATTCAGTTCTGCCCGGTACAAATTTGCCCCAGCCAGAATCGCTTCTGAGAAATTGACTCCCTTGAGATTGGAATCTAGATAAGCTTGGCTGAGGTTCGCTTTGCTAAAGTTAGCACCTTGCAGCTTAGCTCCCCACATTTGAATGCCTATCAGCTTCACACCGCTCAAGTTGGCTCCGCTCAAATCTAGACAGGTGCCTCTGGGATTAAACCCTTCAAGATTACAGCCCCTTAGGTCTGCACCACTCAGTTTGACATTACCCAAGTCAGGTTCACTAAGGCTTGCATTCTGCAAATTGGCGTTGCTGAGGTTTGCCTGGTGCAGTTTGACCCGAGAGAGATTGGCACCTTGGAGATTAGCACCGCTTAAGTTGGCATACGTCAAATCAGCTTCGCTTAGATCGGCATTCTCCAGGTTCACTGCCGGCGCAATGTAGAAAGCTCCAGCAGCTATCGGATCAATGCCTGGGGGAAAGCGAGTTTTTTCATCGTATAGCACTTGCTGAAGAATTACCCCTTCAAAATTGGCTCCTCTTAAGTTAATTGTTTTGTTTTGCTCATCCGACAGTCCTCGCAAGTTTGCTCGTGTGAGATTGGCATCTTTAAAGTTGGCATGCTTGGCATTCGACAGCCTCAGATCCGCCCGAATCAATATTGCCTTAGTAAGGTTTGCAGTCGCCAAATTAGTATCGACCAATTTTGCGCCCATGAGGTTAGCGCCCGTTAGATTAGCGCCTGTGAGGTTAACACGCTCCAGATTTGCCCCAAACAAATCAGCCTCTCGCAAATCTACACCGCTTAAATCCGCACCCGATAAATTCACCTTAGTCAGGTTTGCTTTTCGTAGACAGGCTCCAGATAGATTACTGCCCGAAAGGTACACCCCTTCGAGGTCAGCTTCTTCTAGATTGGCTTGGCTGAGATTGATAGAACCTAAATGGATCGTGCTCTGTTTCTTCAAGTCCCATCGGTTCAAATCTAACCCCTTCAGGTTTACCCCTGAAAACTCTCTTTCGCCATTGCGAACTCGCTGAAGTAGTTCCTCTGATGACAAAGGCTGCAGAAATGGAAGTAGGTCTACTTCCGTTTCAACGACAATTGAAGCAAGAGACTGGGGCTTCTCAGAGGCGAGGAGAGCAGATTCGTCTCCGTTCTGCAGCGAATTCAATTGAATCAATTGTTCTAAATAACACTCCAATCTTTGAACTGCTTCCTGAATGGAGCGCTGTTGTTGCTCTAAAGCTTCGATCCGCTGAGTGAATGCTAAACAGTCAAATTCCTGAGAAGCCATCGATATCCTTGATGTTCATATTTTAGGTTTTAGAAGTTGATTTACTTAGGTACTGTTTTGTATTTTTAGTCGAATCTCATCCAACGGTGAATCAGGATGCTGATCATTCTCATGGTCTATTTCAGAATCATCAGAAACAGGTTCATCTATGATTGGTTCTTGAAGACAAAACTCGAAACAGATTCTCACGCTGCCCTTCTGCCAGCCTGTGCCAGGAGCTAAAACTTCGCATTCTACGCCTGCAAACCACTCTTGCTTGCCGAAATGCCGTTGCATAGACGAAAAGAATTCATCTACCTTGAATGTTTTATGAGAAATCAGGAAGGCAGGAGCAGTTTGTACAGAGACTACTTCATCTTGCTGCAATGTGCGTCGTGACTGGTTATCAATTTCCATAATGGTGCCTAGCTTCTCGTGAACGGTATCTCTGGAGACAATTGAGGTTAGCTATTGCTAGCTTCAGCGAATACAACGGGTTTAGAAGAATCGAGCAGAACGGGAAGCAATAATTCTGTCTCTGTTTCAGCCGCATCCACAGGAAGTAGCATAAGGTCAGTTGGGCTGACTATGGGCAGTTTCTTTCGATCTAATTGCATCGCTGCCAAACAAGCATTAATACCAGTGACCACTTCGTTATAAGTCTCTATGTTTTGCTGCAAGTTTGCCTGCTTGCGCTGATTACTGCAGATTTTTTCCTCGGCTTCCTTATCTAAAACTTGCGCCAGGTAAGCCCGTGCTTGGTCGTACTGCTGGAGAATGTGATCGGCTTGTTGGGCGGCAGCAGGCAAAAGATGGCTATTGAGCGTCTGGTTGATCGTTTGCCGGAAGGTGCGGGTAATGGTTCCTTTGACCTTCTGCTCAAAGTCTAACTTCAGCAATTGGCGAATGGCGGGTTCTGCCTCCACCATTGATTGGTAGTCATAGCCCCGGCAGGCTTGCTGAAGCGTTTGGCGCAGTTGCCAGATCGACGCGGTGCCTTCGGTGTAAAATTCAGCTCGTTCGCGGACATAGCGGTCGCACTCGGTGCGGGCTTCATTCTCCAATGCCAGCGTTGCCTGCTGTTGCAGCTGATAGAGCGATTTCTCAATGCCACCATCGTGACCCAGCAATCGATACAGATTGCGGTAATACGCCTGCTGCCGAATCCGTTCGAGCAGCCGTTGAAAAAAGTGAACGATGATTTCGCCAGAGGACTCAACCAGTACATCTTCCAAGCCATTTGCCAGGTAATAGAATGCTTCTGCCAGAATGCCTGAAAGCGGAACAACTGAATTACGCCGATGGCTCGACTGAGCACGGCGATGTACTTCTCCGACTGAAAAGGTGTGGAGTAACTCGTCTAGACGGCTGACCATTCTAGCTTTCAGGCGGTTGAAATCACTCTCAAGCGCGGTGTCTAAGCTACTGGCAACCGTTTCGTTTACGGCTTGTTCAATGTCCTGCCGAAAGGCATCACCCATTTGCTTGAGGTCACGTCCCAGCTGGCGCAGTTCCTGTTCTTTGACCGCATCCAGATCGCGAGGTTGGCTCTCCAAGTGCTGCCATGCCTCCAGGTAGCTCTTTTGTAAAGCAATGCAAAGCGGTTGCAGGTCATCGGCTAGCGTTGCTAGCAATTGGGGGCACTTCTCCTGGGTCAAGTACTGGGTGATCGCATTGCGGAAGCGCTCAATGCCACTGTCATGGATCAATTGTTCAACCAGGGGTTGTCCCTGGTCACTCAGAATGCGGACATAGTTCTGGTTCGGTGACTCATAGCTGCGAACATCAATACGAAATTTGTCAGCAGGCAGTTTACCAGAGTTAGCACAGTACCGATTGAATTCGCTGACAAACTGCGGCGTTTCTTCTCCATTCCCTGTTTCCTGCGCCTGGATGGACAAAAATGTATTGAGTCCAAAGCAATCGTCAACTCCTGACCTGCGAATTTGACTGCCATAGAACCCTAACAGAGCGCTGGTGCGGTAGATGCGATCGCTATCTCGAAACTGCTCTTGAATCAAGGTGTCGAGTCGTTGCCGGAGTTGGGCGTTGTACCAGGTTTCATCCATCCGGTTGAACACATAGAAGACCCGATCGCGTACACCAGGATTGCTGTGGGTCTTTTCTAATAATTCTGTTTCTTCGCTGCTCATGTCACCTGCAGCAGCAGGTTTGAGCACACACACCACTGCTGAGGTGTCGGGATGTTCGATTTTACGATAGGTTAGTTCTGCGTCTTTTTTGACAGGAGCATCAATGCCGGGAGTATCAACCAAAATGTTGCCATCCCGCAACAGGTTATGGTGACAGTAATATTCGATGCGCTTGAGGACAGCACTGTTGGCACCTCGACGGGCATAGCTAGCTGCTTCTTGTAGGGTGGCAAAGTGCAACTGCTCCATCGAAAAGATGTTGTTGTGAGTGGTGTGGATGTGATCGCGGTTAGTCAAAAACCCGTCCAGCAGATACTTCAAGGCGCTGGCTTGTTTTGCCCGTTCTGACTTACTTTCACCACCCTCTGTTTCTAAGATGTCCTGGCACTTCTGCCGTAGGAGATTAAGGGTTTCAGGCTGGTTGATATTAATGGCAGTGGTGACGCCGAGTCGTTGGCAAAGTGCATTGGTTTGTTCTCGGATTTCGGCTTCGCTGAGGAAGGTCAAGACAATCCGCTCTTGCTCTAGGTCTGCGTAGGCAATGCGGCATTCTGTTCCTGTAGCATGACCTTCAGCGCTATAGAGCAAGTCTCGTTCCAGCAAGGCGTTGATCAGCATTGACTTGCCAGCACTAAATGCCCCAGCGAAGACAATTTCAAAGGTGGGAGCGATCGCCTTCTTCAACGAATTTTGTATAGCAGTCGTATCGAGATGTGTGCGCAGGGATGGCTCTTGATGCTGTAACTGCAGGAGAGTGTCGACTTGAACCTGAAGGTTTTGGCATTGAGGGAGTTGAAGAGGCATGGCAACCATCGTGTGGAAAACAAGTAGGGTAGATCCTGAAACTTAGAATTCCCAATTTCCCATCTATTGATCAATCTGCTTCTGCATGGGGTGACCAAGCGCTGTAGAGTAACGCAATCAAACGTGCCACACTTGTACTAGCTTACAACACCGCTAGGTACGGGACAAAAGCTTGCAAAGAGTGAGTAGGAGAGGGTTTCATGAGAATTACCACATTCATCCACAAAACCCTCATGAATCAGATTACTCTAATTCAAAAA
>NZ_JACXWX010000094.1 GCF_014764505.1 Phormidium tenue FACHB-886 | reverse complement strand
GAGCACGACCGCTTCGCGATCCTCGCGGAGAACGTCCCCATAGGAACGGGACGGCGGGTGGACGGGCTGGATGAAGAATCCGAGCTTCAGGGAGTTCTGCATTGAGTTTTTATAGTCGTTCATTCGTTCCGTGCCACCCAACCCTGTATTAGACGGAATTAATTCCTCAAATCGGACATTAGCCCGACGAATTTTCCGCATAATACCCTTAATCTCAGGAATTAGCCCGAATTCTTCAGCGTTTCTTCGCTCTGTCCTCGCCTCCCATTCTGCCCATCACTCCTAGCGATCGGTTTGAGAGCACCTGCTGCTAAATCCACTGCTCGCGGGCGCTTGACTCACCAACTCCACTTCGCCATCCACCGTTTTGATCCATCCCTGCGCTTCCACGATCGGCGTCAGCGGCGCTTGCTCTATCACACTACTGGGTGCCTGTACGCTGTGACCGCGCTCCGACTCAACAGTTGCCCAAGCGCTCAAGACAGCATCGCTACTGCGAACATCTGCAGGACTCGGCGGCAACCCACCCCGCCCTGTCACGACAAAGCTGTTATACGAACGGATTACTGTCTCGCTTCCGGCTGCACACCGTTGGGCGATGAATTGGGAGGCATCAAACACGGTGTTCGGCAACGCCACTAAACCCTGAGTCGGATCAGTCTGCAGTTGACCAATGACGATCTCACCGCTAGCTCCCCGTTCCGAGTTTGCAGTAATGTCACTGCGAGGGGTCTCGCGCTCCTGAGGGGCAATTCCCAAAACATTGCCATCAAGCATGACGTTTCCTGCGGCATCATCAACCGCATCGGCACTGATGTCGCTGTTTTCTGAGGATTCAGCGATGACGAAATCACTGTTAATCCGGATGTTACCGCCTGTGCCGCTACCGCTGTTGCTGCCAGCATCGGTGAAGATGCAACCTTGCCGACGTAGCAGCAGGACTTCCATCTGGGAGAGATCGATGTTTGCCCCTGCTGATTCAGTTTGAGCATTTACTTCGGCACGATCGTCTAGCGAGACGGTTTAGGCTTCGACCTTTACCGTTTCTACACTCCGTGCAGTCAGATCTAGGCTGCTGACTGGACACGTTTTGCTGGTCGCGTTTACAAGAAATTATCGACAATTTGGTGGAGAACACAGAGATAGGCGTTAGCTAAGCAAGGAGTCCGGGCATAGTAGCAGTAGCAGCAAGATTTTTCAAAAATGGAATGCTGGATACAAGAAAGTGAATCTAAATGTTGTCTTATGTGAATTCCTGAAGTTAGGAAAGTGCGAGATTAATTAGGTTTACTAACTTGTGAGTGACCACCCTTAACCAAGGCTTTTTCTGTGTGATATCTCCATAGAGATATTCAAAGTGTATAGCTTATATTCATCAAACTTATTGATGAATGTATTTACTTAATAAAGTATTTAGTTTCTGCAAGGATACAACGCATGCAAGTTCAAGAAGACCAGTCAAATAAGGTTCCAATCGCTCACAATATTATTGCTGGCGCAGTAGGTTTATTTACGGGAGGCTTTATTGGAATCTTCCTCAGTCCGCTTGTGCTGAATTTGTATGCCAAAGCTGGAACTAAAGGCGGAAGCCGTTGGTTAGCATGGGCGGCAACTGGACTTGTAGGCGCTCCAGTAAGCTGGGTAATTATGGGGGCAATTCTTCCTCCGTCTCTTAAGTCCGCAAATGTCTCGGCACCCCAACCACAAATAACCGAGGCTTCCACACCAGCAAAAGCGATCGGTGAACTTACGACTGATAAATTTAAGTTTACCAACCTTCGGGTTGAACCATACACTGGAAATACTTCTGGCGCTGATGTTGCAGGAAAACTTATTGCTGTCTACGCTGATGTCACTAATACCACCAATGAATCGGCGGCTCCTGCTGGGTTAAATGCCATGTACGAAATCAAAGATTCCCAAGGTAGCGTATTTCAACCTGCCGCTTTTACGATTGGAATTATGGACCAGCAGGTAAAAGCAACCAACAATATTCTTCCAGGGCAACAAAGAAAAAATATTCGCCTCGGAATATTCGATGTCTCACCCGATGCAGCAGAATTGCAGGTTGGGATTAAAAGTGGCTTCGGTAGCCCTGAGTACGTGCAGCCTAAGTAGGATGAGTGGGACCTATTTGCAAAAAATTCTCTGCCGCTTCAGAAATGGAGCGGTTTTTTTACTGAATAAGGCGTAATTGCTCAACTACTCGGAACTGAGAGGGAGACGGTAGGTTAGAGGCATGAAGGAACTGCCCGACCTCAAGAAGTTGGACGACGAAGAGAAGGACATCCTAATTGTAGGGCTATGGGAGGGGTTGACTAACCTGCGAAAACAGGTTTAGGAGCGGCAAACAGGGCAAAAGAATGAGCGAAATACTTGCTGGCGTTAAAGAAGGCGTCCCCTTTGGTTGCTCAACTGGCTACTTCAGCCTAGCTCTTGACTTAGCCTGGCGCAGAGCTTTGTTATACAGCCGCAGGACTTGCTAAGCCATAAATTCAAAAATAGCATTGATATATTCTTAAGCATTGAACCTACTTCTCCAACTCTTGAGCAATTGCTGTGCGCCAGTACGTCAGCTTGTTCGAATCGGTTGGGGAATGTCCTATCAGTTTTTTCCACGCACCACCAGCAGCGCCGCTTGGATGAAGAAAATTTAGGTGTTTTAGATGTTTGATGTCTAAGTGCAATTGGTCTACAGCATTACCAGCGACTCTTCCCCAAGTTACTACAGCAGACGGTTTCACGACATCTAGTTCTGGTTTGATAAGCCTTAGAAATCTCTGCCGGTCGGCATTTGGCAATTTAACTCCAACATAACGCCGTTCTGGATTACAAACCCATATCTTCAGTAAATCTGTTAGATAAACTCGGTATCCTAATTCGAGTAGAACCTGAACCATCTCAAAATATAGTTTCGTACGCCTCAACTCCTCACGAGAGCCTTTGTGATGTAGTCCGTAAGGTGTACCAACTACTAATTGTTCATGGTCACTGTCACTTTTGGAGTCCTGCCCAATGATAGCGATTGTCGGTTTGTCATTTCGTCCATCATCCAATTCCATAAGACTTGGTAGATCTACAGCAATGACAGGAGATTCTTGATAGATGGATTGAAAAACATCATCTGCAGACTTAAAAAAGTCCCGATGTGTAAAATGCAAGGGCCAACCTGGCTGATCAAAGGTACTGTCAATACCTTGGTACAGCTTCTCCAACTCTTCTAGAGTTGTATCAAACACAGAACATAACAATTGACAAAGCTGTTCAAACTCTTGAGCTTTGAATTTGGAGAATAAAAGACGTGTTGAAGTTACCATGCACACTAATTTAAGTTCAAAATCATCTCTGCTGAGATTTTCATAGTCTCCAACTCAAGGTCAAAACGAAAAACCTGAATAGGTACTGGGTAATGGGGACAATCAGGATAGCTGCATTTTGATGTCACAAAAGCTGACAACCCCTCATCAAGGTAAGCGCTCGCAAGCAATTCCGTTACCATCTCCATCTAAACGATGCGGATCGCTGCGATCTGCATCCAACGCCTGCTGTGCCGCTGCTTGCGTGGGGAAGTCGCTGCAGTCTAAATCTC
The DNA here is from genome assembly GCF_014764505.1 of Phormidium tenue FACHB-886. Classification (GTDB taxonomy): domain Bacteria; phylum Cyanobacteriota; class Cyanobacteriia; order Elainellales; family Elainellaceae; genus FACHB-886. The sequence continues at coordinate 13,879 of NZ_JACXWX010000094.1, read as the reverse complement.
CTGCCGAGGGTCGGGTGGCAGGAGAGCTGGGTAAAGATGAAGATAGGGACAGGCGGTCGAGGATACCCCATGTCGCTAGTCCCACGGCATGACCGGATTTGCCTGTGCCCAAGACCCTAGCCTTGCCGATCGCGCTTCTCGTTCGGCGCTCAACAGTTGCTCCCGTGAGTCAGGGCAACCCTCTAGGTACTGGGTGTAGACCACTGCCATACCTTCCCTCACTAATTGCAGGTTGATCGACTGATTCGCCACGTATACTTCTGCAACGGTGCGTCCATAGCGATCAGTATCGACCGGACGAATCTGGACTGGCTGACCGCTGGGTAACAATTGCCGCAAGCGATCGGCTGATGCTTTGCCTCCTACTTGGTCGCTCTCCGGTGCGTCCAAGCACGACAATCTGAGTGTGACCCTTTGCCCTTGCTGGTTAATCCGCAGGGTGTCTCCATCTCCAGTTGAGATGACGGTGGCGGTTAAAGTCGCCGTTGCAGTAGAGGTTTGTGTTGTCTGTTGAGAAGTTGTTGAAGCGGTCGCTGTAGCGGAGGGGAGTTGAGTGGTCTTCTCTGAGGCAGCACTGCACCCTACTGTAATGATGAGCAGCGGTAAGGACAACAGCCGAGTTGGTAGGCGGCAAGCCAAAGGAGTAAGATCCATCCCTCATTCCCCATTCGTCCAGTGCAGTTTTAGTGTGCCCTTCTATCTGAACTCAAGCTCAACCACATTAGGAGCTGAATACTTCTACTTCAGTTGGTGAATCGCAAGGGACACGGCAAGGAGTTGTGCAACAACAATTTCTTGCTTAAACGTCTTGGTGAACGAGAACAAACAGGACGTTGAAGTTCGGGAACGTTTTGTTCTGATTCTCCTCACAATCAAGGAGGAATTTACTAGATCCGTTGCGATAGGTTCTACCCAAGCCGTGGAAGATGCTCTGTGCGTAAATAACGCTAACTTTGAGCAATGGACAAAAGTATCACAGAAGCCTACTTCTACTGCTGTACTCTCACCGTCTACAGGTACTACTTGGCTCTTAGGGGATTTCCAGTAACTAGTTTGATTTTAATTCTGATACTCGTAATTAACAAATAGGTAAACGTTAATCTGAATGGATTAAACGCCTTATTAAATAGGTAAATGTTAATCTGGATGTTTTGAGATAAAGCTGAGTATAAATAAAAATAATTTAAACATGAATGTTCGATCTGAGGATAATTTTGTGATCTTGACGGGAAATAAAAATTCGTGTAAAAGTAGGGCAGCTAAGGAGATCGCACCTTGGCTGAGAATAGTTGGAAGTTTATCGTCGAGTAGAGAGGATTCCTCCCATGTTTAGGCTTACTGTGTATTCCCCGTTGCTCTCACCTTTCGGAGGAGAAGCCTGCTTGCGGTTTTTCCGCAAAAGCCTCTTCAGTGAGCCAGTTCAGCTATCCGCTCAATTCCTGTTGTCATCCTAGTTCCACCTCTGAGTGGGGTTGATGTTGCCGTTGGGCGTTTGACCCAATGTGGGTTGTGTCGCAAAAACGGGTCAATGGTAAGGTAGGTAAGCTCAGTCCTACCTTCTCCTCCGATGTCTACTCCTACTTTGTTCAAGTGGCGGCATTTCTTACCCGAAATCATCCTGCTCAACGTGCGGTGGTACTGTCGCTACGCCTTATCCTACCGGGATCTAGAGGAGATGATGCACTCTTCGAGGCGTGGAAGTGGATCATTCGACGATCAATCGTTGGGTGTTGAAGTATGCGCCAGAACTGGACAAACGCATTCGACCTCACTTGAAGCCGACAAACAACTCGTGGAGAGTTGACGAGACCTACATCAAAATCAAGGGTGTGTGGAAATATCTGTATCGCGCTGTCGATTCGGAGGGGAATACCCTTGACTTCATGTTGAGTGTAAAGCGGGATAGCAAGGCAGCAGCACGCTTCTTTCGCAAAGTACTCAAGGGTCAGCATACTCAGACTCCACGAGTCATTACAGTGGACAAGAATGCTGCTTATCCAGTGGCAATGGAGGCACTCAAAGTAGATGAAACAATTGAAAAAGAGACCGAATTAAGGCAGAGCAAATATTTGAACAATGTGATTGAGCAAGATCATCGTCATATCAAGCGAATTGTAAAACCAATGATGGGATTCAAGACGTTCAACAGTGCAAGAAGAACATTGAGTGGAATCGAGGCAATGAATATGATTCGGAAAGGACAAGTAAAAGGAATTGACCAAGGGTTCACTTCAATTGTCTCTCAAGTGAAATTTATCGAAGCACTCTTTGGAGTTGTTGCTTAAGGAAATGCAAGCGATACCGATCATTTATCCTTAATAAGTTTTTGCGACAGAACCGAAATTGTTGCATAGAGCAATGTGAATGATGCAGATCATTGCTCATTGGAAATTCTTGCGACAGAACCATAAAGCACGCCTTTGAGCGCACCTTGACCTCGATCGTCAGGGTAAATCATGCATCCACTATTGCAATCGCCTAGTTCTTGCTATGCAAAGCCTTTTTTTAAGACGTTTCAGCCGCTCAGTCAAACACCCATTGGACAGGTTACCTCTTCCTAGATATGGAACAGCTAAGCACTAGCATGAATTGGTATGCGGTAGGGGATGCCATTAGTTTCAACGTCTGAAACTACCTACTGCTGTTTGTTCAGGCTTTAACAGTCCAAACATGTAAGTTGCTACGGAATCATCCCGCAGATATTTCTTGAGTTGACGGCAGTTCTCTAGCTCAAGCCGTTTCTGAAGTTAATAAGACCACCCTTTCTGCTCAATCTATGTTTTCGACAAGACGGAACGATGCGTCTAGTTTTCTGCTGCCAAAATCACTGCTTGCAAGTACACAAGATTTTTCCCCAACGATTAAGGAACCGTGCAGAGCAGCGTCCACAAACTACCTCCAAAGTACGCAACTAAGTACGCCTCGAAATTTAACTGCTAAAACCATTGCTTACTCTGGCATTCGACAAGCATTCCAGACGATCACTTATTCACCGAGACAACTGCTTTTTCTGCCTAAAGTACACTTCTAAATACAGGGAAATGACTGCTAGAAAGAACCAAAAATCTCGAAAGAAAACAGAAGTCAAACCGCGTGGAGAAGCTGGAAAGATATCTTGCCCAGCTTTATCAGATGGCTCACTTCGGTTCAATATTCCCAAAGAACACTCCGTTGGCAACAAGAAACAAACTCAAATACGACTAGGACTTAAAGAAACTCCTGAGAATCGAGCAATCGCCGATTTGATCACCGCTCGCCTGAATGAGCAAATTGCAACAAATAACTACGAACCAGAAAAACTTAATGAGTATATTGACGAGTATAAGTGTCTCTACATGGGATCTGATTATCAGTCACCTTCTTCTAAACGCCCAAAGGCTGTGAAGAGCAAGACCCCAACACTAGATCAGCTTTGGGAAATGTTCTGCCAGTACAAAGCAGCCCTCGTTTTACAAACTACTTTCGATATAATCTTTTCCACTGTTGGCAATCATATTAGTAGGTTGAAGACGAAGAATTTGGAGGAGGCAGATACTATCGTTGCCGAATTACGTCGGCAAACCAAGTCTTACTCTGCAATGTATCGAACCTTGAGGTACATCTCCAATTGCTGTGACTGGGCAGATAGTCGGGACAAAATTCTAAAGAATCCCTTCAAACTTACCCTAGATGCCTTGAAACCGCCTCAGACGGATGCTGACCCCGACCCTTTTACGTGGGAAGGACTGTGTCGCGTTATCGAAGCATACAAAAAAGACCTACGCTCCCGTCATTACGCCCCTTTTCTTGAATTTAGACGAGATACAGGCTGCCGCTTTGCAGAGGGAGTTGCGTTCAAGTGGAAGCATGTCCACTGGGAAGAAGGCTACATTGAGTTTTGTGAGACGCTTACATTCACTGGTAAAGGATTTGTTCACCGAGAAGGCACTAAGACTGAGCCATCTCGCAGATTTCCTCTAAAAGCTGGTTTGCGTCAGCTTTTAGAGAAGCACAAACCTGCTAATGTCAACCCGGAAGACTATGTATTCCTCGATTCAGATGGTGGGCATATTAGCTATAGCAGATTTCACTACAGCTGGTACGGGGCAAAGAAGAAGACTTCCTTTAAAAAAGGCATTGTCTCTCAACTAGCAGAGCTACCGGAGGCGGATGGTGGAATCGATCACTATCGACCACCCTATGCGCCCCGACACACGTTTATCACACGGGCTTTAGATAAACTTGCTCGAAAGCGAGAAGTAAAGCTTAGCGATGTTGCCCAATTAGCAGATTACCTCGGCACTAGCACCAAGATGATCTTTGAGCATTACTTGGGCAAAAGTGGGGACGACTCGATCGTGGACATTGAAGAAGATGAACCAGAATCAGCATCGATCGCTCCTTCGCAAAACGATACCCAACTTCCGATTGCAACATCAACTCAACCCAATTCAGATCGCCAGGTGATCGAGCAGTTGACGCAGCAGCTTAGCCAACTCGCTCAACAAAATCAATTCCTACAGCAGCAGCTAACTCAACTCCTTTCCCTACAAACATCTCCTCAGCAAGTTAGCCCCCCCTCTCAGTCTTCTGAGCAATGTGAATCAACTGTGCCCTTAGAATCTGATGTCGATCATTTAGCACTACTACTGGCGGTGAACAACCAACTTGAGAGTAAATCAGCATCCCCATCCGAGTAAAGCTAACTTCCAATCAACGAAGATAGTTCTTTTAATAGCTCCTTGACACGCTCCCGCTTTTGAGGATCTTCCCAAGCCTTGGATGCTCGAATACGTTCGTATGCCCGCTCAAGTATATCTTGTGGCAGCTTTGACTCTACAAGCGGGTTAAATGAATTGACTTGAATTCGCTTACGAATATCACTTAAGCTAAGTTTTTGATTTACAGCCTCTTGCACAAGAGTGGATTGAAAAGTTTTATCTTTGACCCTAGAAATGACTTGCGCCTTAGTGTAAGCGAGTTCTCCCGATCGCACTAATTCTAAGATGGGTGTGGGCAGTTTTAACAGAGGCAGACGATTGATAATGAACGATTCCCAAGTAAATCGCCCAATCTTAGAAAAGACTGACTCAACCTGGTGAAATTGAGAGCTACCAATAATGTTATGGGTAGTTTTTCCCCTAACCTCATTTTGCAGTCGATACAGTAAAGTCACAACTTCATTAGTTGTTATGTTAAGCCGTAGTGCCAATAATCTCAGAACTCCTTCTGTTTCTTCAATAGGGCTAAGGTCAGAGCGCTGTAAGTTCTCAATTAATGCCACACTCAAGGCTTGCTCATCGGTGAGCTGCCGCACTGTAACAGGCACTTGTGTTAGACCCGTAATACTCGCTGCTTTGTAACGCCGTTCTCCTGTAACCAGTTCATACTGCTTATCGGCATTAAGCAGGGGGCGAACAATCAAGTTCTCTAAAACCCCATAAACCTTAATCGATTCAACGAGCTGTTCTAGCTTCGCTGGATCAAAGTACTGCCTTGGCTGTCTAGCAGGTAAAGCAATATCTGCAAGTGCTGCCCATTGATGGACGTTTGACTGCTCAGAATTGGAAGCTGACTCATCCACCATATCTTTCACAACATCAAGACGTTCTTCTCTAAAGCACAACGATTTTTCCTTGCCTGCTCGGCTCTTCTCCGCCCAAGTATCTGACTCGATCTCCTACTGAATCATCGGCACAAGCAACGAGAGGAGCCGCTCCAAGGGAAACAGCAGGTAACGATTGAGGTCGATCGTCACCACCTGCCCTTGCAGCTTCAGAAATCGCCACGCCAGTCCCGTTGTTACCACCCCATACACCACACCCCCGTCCCCATTGGTTCGCTGCCCTGCCACCATCTGCACTAAACAGTGAGACACCGACAAGCTTCGCTCGGTTTTGGTCTCCACGACTGCTGTGATCGGTGGCTCTATCGTCGCGGCTTGTAGCTGCGCTCGACTGAACACATTGTCAACTGTGCCACTCAGCCCCCCTTGATGTCGGCATTAAAGCTATTGCCTGAGTACAGGCTTAAGCCATAGGAGAATGCCAGGTGAGTAGTATAGGAGCAACGATCGTCCCGGCTCGCGTCCTCTCGTTGGTGTGGTCGTGAATTAAGTCGGGTTGTCCCTCAGTCGCTCGTGCAGTCGGGGGAACTCGACAGGTTGAGGAACGACCACAGGAGTCTGCTGTTCAATCACCTGTAGCCCAAACTGCCCGGTGACGATCTGGAGCAATTGCAGTTGCATCGAGGTTAACCAAAGTCAGAGAACAAAGCACCCGCACGAAACGTGGGGCGAGTCGAAACGGCAGCAAGCGGTTGGGGAGCTAGCTCCGTAATTCGCAACTGAGCACTGGAATCTCCATCCACCTGCGTCTGCTCAATCCGTTCGAGCAGTTGGGCGGGGGTGAGGGTTTGTCCTTCCAGCTCTCGCCCAAAGGCGCGGTAGAGGAAGTAGTCCCAGCGCTCTGGTTGCTCCAGCAGGTGCTGAGCAACCGCTAGCTGTGGCTCTGCTTCTACCAGTCGAACCAGGTTGGGAGAGATCCCCTCATCGTAAAGGCTGCTCACCAGAAACAATGGCATCAGTACTATCTCCTTTTGCTCTTTGCTATCCATCAAAATCCACTAGCCTCTACCGCTCTTTGACAGGGCGATAAATCAGTTGAGCTAACCGGACGATCGCCTGCTGTGCCTGCTCCAGCAGGGAGGCAGGAAAGTTGTGCGTGCAGGTATAGATCCCACCATCGCTGTTAATCACAAACGGCAGCTCTTCAACCGTGACCTGGAAGGGAAACCAATCTCCCTCCACCTCATACAGCTCACTGAATTCGTCTAGCCTCACCTCTACCTGCTGGCTCTGGGGCTGTACCAGCAGGGCTTCAACCGCCTCTGCTCGTCCCACTCGGATGATTTCCACTGTCACTCCCGCATCGGTTTGCACGATGGTTCGATGGTTGCCCCGCTCCTGCTGGCGCCACTGCCGTCGTCTGGCTGCTAGCTCTGCTACCTCTCTAGCCGGGTACTTGAGAGACTGTCGCAACCCCTCGCTGTAGGCAGACCAGGAGAACTCGACTCGATTACCTAAGCGCTCCTGGAGCTGCTGCTGCACTTGCTGCATTGCCTGCTCCAAAAGGGGCTGCTTGCCCCCGTAGTCAGGATCGATGGCAATTGCCCGCATCGATAGCCGCACTAACTCCTGCAAGGTGAACTCGATCATCTGGCTATAGCTCCCTTCACTGCGATCGTCTAACTGGCAGATCAGCTCCACCAGTTGGCTCCAGATAAACTCCTCCTGCGACTGCACAGTCATTCTCATACCCGCACCTCCGTCAAGTAGGTGTGGTAGTGTGTCTCACCCACCAGCACGGTTCCCACCAGTAGCCCCACCAGCGGCTGAGTGTCCAGCTCCACACAAGCTGCTACATAAGCCGCCAATCGCAAGCACTCTTCGTCCAACACCCGCTGCATTTCCTTGAGCGAACTGGTTGTTGCTTTGGCTTCCACCAGATAGATCGTGCCGTTGCCCCGCATCACCAAGTCTGGGAAGTCGCCGATGGGTCGAGATAACTTACAGCAGTGGTAGAGCCGTTGTGTCACCAGCCCGGCAATGCATTCACCGATGGCGGCGATAGCAGATTTGTTAGGAGAAGCGCTTTGGGATTGTGTCCTGCTGTAGAAGAGGGGAGGATGACCTGGCTCCAGGTAGAGTCCGCTGGTGTAGTTGAAGAACTGGTGCATTTCCTCCAGGGCATGAAACACGAGCTGCTCACTGAACTGGAAGATCATGGGTTGGAGCGTGTTGGGCTGAATCAGCAGTAGCGGTAGTGGGCTGTAGGGGCTAGAGAGCTGGTGCGCCAGTTGACCCTGGAGTTGGAGGCGCATGGCATGGCGGCTAGCAGCGGCTTTGGCGAGCGACTGTTCGAGGGGGGAGAGCTGGATAGTTCTGCGTTCGAGGTACAGGTTGATCATGGGCAGCCAAAGAGGGACGGTTTTCCCCGTAAGCCGCTGGGTGCCCAGGAGCAAATCTTTCCTATCACGGTGATAGATCTTGTGTTGGCTCGGAGGAATCAGGGGAAGTAGAGCAAATCTGCCGTCGCAACGGCGGCGGAATTTCCTCATAGGACTCCCAGATAAAATCCATCTCGGCAAGCCGTCGTAGGTGTAGAGGTCTCGGCGATCGACGAGTTTGCCCGGAGGCGAACCAGCGATCGACCGTGGGAATAGCACAGCCACAGATTTTTGCCATTTGAGCATGGGAAACGTTCCACTTGGCGTAGAAGGATTGAGGCGATATCCCAAACCGACAGCGGGTGTAAAGCCTGAACAGCATCAGCTCTCGTTGCCCCAGGTCGCGTAGGTGCATGGCTACGGTTCTCCTGTCGTCATGGCGGTTGTTACAGAATCGGCTTGAGGCAGCAGTTTCAGGTCTTCCTCCCAGGCAATGTCCGTCTGTGTCCACTGCGAGGAGGGCGATCGAACATCAAGCCAGATGGTGTAGCACCAGCCCCAGTCGGAAAGATGCTCTGCCGGGGCGTACTCGATCCCAACAACGACACCAACGTCTTCTGCTGAAACCGAATGCCAGCACACTCGATTGCCTAGCTCTAGCTTTGGAGCTGGGACACTTTCCGGAAATCCTTGAGGAAGCAGCCACTCTTCGATCGAATCCATACGGTTGGCTTGATCTAATTCATTGAATTATTGCTATGGTGAACAGTATCACGAATTTACGACTAATTAGCAACAGATAGTCGTAATATAGTCGTCAAAAGATTGATTTCAACGACGTTTCAGCGTCTAGGAGTTACTATGGAGGGCATCCAGAGCCATGTGTGAACCCGTGAGTAAACGAATCTACGTGACCTTACCTGATACCGTTCATGAGGATCTCGAAGGATGGGCTGAATATCAAGGCAGACCCACTGCCAACCTTGCTGCCTATCTAATTGAGTTAGGAATCAGAGAGGCAAAAGAACGTGGTGAGTTTAAGCTACAACAGCAATCTCAAACAGGTAATCAAGGGCAGTAAAGTGCAATTGCTGTACTCCGCATTGCAGCTAACTTAAGGGATAAATCCATGGCTAAAGAGACAGTTCAGGCGCAACAAGAAGTAGTAGAAGCAAGAATCTACACGCTGGATCGATGCCTCACTGAGAGGCTCGATCGCGCTACTCAAATCGTTAAGAAACTGAGTGAGCGAATGGATGTGCTGACTGTGCAAGTTACACAGTTCAATTCCGGTATGACCGAAGCAACCTAGGCAAGCACGGTTGACTTCTTAATCCGTCGCATGGGGGCTTGATACAGAAAAACAAAGCCGAGTCAATCGATGATCTGAGCAAGCAGGGGTTGATCGCATGACTGTCACTACCGCGAAATGGACGATAGAGGAATATCACCGCATGGTTGAGGCTGGCATTCTAGACGATCGCCAGGTTGAGCTACTGAACGGAGAAATTGTCGAGATGCCGCCAGAGGGAACCCCTCATGCCGCCTATTCCCAAGAAGCCGGGGATTACCTGAGAGCTGTCTTGGGCAGTCGAGCCAAGCTTCGAGAAGGCAAGCCCATCACGCTACCCAACAGCAATTCTGAACCAGAACCAGACATTGCCGTTGTCGCACCTCACCCACTCGACGTTTACCTTCAGCACCACCCCTACCCAGAGGATATCTTCTGGCTGATTGAGTTCTCGAACTCCAGCCTTGCTAAAGACCTGGAGGAGAAAAGCAAAACCTATGCAGCAGCGGGTATTTCAGAGTACTGGGTGCTCAACCTGCAGAAAATGAAGCTGGTTGTGTTCCGCTCGCCTACAGGGGGGTCATACAGCTCGAAAGAAATGCTAGAGACAGGGTTTATCGCACCTCTAACGTTTTCTGATGTCTCGATTTCAGTCGATCGCCTGTTGGGTCGGTAAGGACGATTGCAGCAGGAGGATGCCTCGTGATTCTGCAGACGAAGCGAGATCAATTTCCCTGAACTGCCGATCGGATCTATACTTTGCAGATTAGTAGATGCTCAACACTACCTGTAGGGTTCTACTCGGCGACAAAGCTTGTTCACTTAAACAAAGGAGGTAAAGCCGAGAGATAGATGCTCAGAAAAATAAAAACTAGTAGAGAAAGTCAAAAACCGCTTCCAAGAGGGGCCAATCTCTGAAACAGCGGTTTAGGAACTAAGAATCTATTTGGTTTATAAGACTCCCTGAGGGGTGAACGCTGAAAAAGTAACTCTTTCAGCGACGGGGATTTTTTGTCTTAAAATCGCCCAAGTCTTGAGATAAAGATAGCACACTGTTTGGACAGTGCGTCAATTTTTTGCTGCAATCCTTTCTCAAGCCTGGCAGAGAATCGCCTCATCGCTTCACCTTCAGCGGGGTAAACGTTAATCAGGCAATACACCCAGTAGACATCAGCATGAATATTTCAATACATGGGACGGGGTTATCCTCGGCTCCACAGGGTTCTGCGTCTAAAAATCTGCCACGGTTAGGGAAAGGGCAAGAAAAAGAGCGTGGGATGAAACCACTCCCCTCTATTTCGCTAGAGCGGTTCAGCGAGGCGATCGAGCAGGAGTTCATTCACGGCAGCGCCATTGCCCCCATCTTGTTTGCTACATCTGTGCGAGTTGTGCCAGATGTGATTTACGAGAACGGGGAAGTAGTTGAAACCCCCATCCACGATGGGCTGAACTGGAAATACACCCGCTTTTGGATCAAGCAACCGCTCTCAACTGCAGCAGCCCTGTTGCTGAATGAAGACGGCTCCTGCTGGCAAGCAAAGCAAAGCCAGCCGAGAGTTGATGCTAAAGGCAAAGGCAAGGTTTTTAAGTATGAAACTCCGGTTGGCAATGGCTCAAGAGCGTTTCTGCCTGACTTGCCAATCGCCGTCCGCCAAAGCATCGCCGATCGCTACAGCCTAGAAGTTCCCTTAGACGGTTCATTCTGGCACTGGCTGCACGACCATCCTGAAATTCCGATTGTCTGGACAGAAGGAGGCAAGAAATCCCTATCCCTCCTCAGCTTGGGCTATGTTGCCATCGCGCTCTATGGGGTAAACGGCGGCTATGCTACCAATGCGATTGGCGAGCGGTCTCTGATTGCAGATGTCCTGCGCTTCTGTCAGTCAGGCAGGCAGCATGTCCTAGCGTTTGACCAGGACCCAGACGACAAAACGCGGCAGCGGGTCAATACGGCTTTATCTCGCTTCGGTGGGCTGCTGCAACAAACGGGCGGCGCAGTCGCGATCACGCAGTGGAGTGGCAAGGACGGCAAAGGCGTGGATGACTTGATCGTCAATTGCGGAGCTGAGTCCTGGGAACAAGCCGCTGCTAAGGCACTATCGCTAGAACACTGGCGCATTTGGCAGCAGCTAGCGCGACAACTGACCTGGAATCCTGCCCTCAGGCTCCAGACCGCTGACTTATCGACCCTCAACCTGCAACAGTTGCCCGACGAGGGCATGATCGCCCTGTGCAGCCCCAAAGGAACGGGCAAGACTAAATGGATTGCTCACCAAGTCAAAGGACTGGGGAAAGTCCTCTCAGCAGGACACCGCCGCTCGCTGCAACGATCACTCAGTGAACGACTTAAGCTTGACTACATCGGCGATCTAGACAAGGCGAACGGGGAGTTTATTTCTGGTTCTGCCTATACACTGCGGGTCAGCTTTGTGGTGGATTCGCTGTTGGCGATCGACCCTGAGCAGTTTCGCGGCTGTGACCTGGTGATAGACGAAGTGGTGCAGGTAATTCGCCACCTGCTGACTTCCAGTACTTGCGCCAAAGACGGCAAACGTCCAGCACTGCTGGCACGGTTCAGACAGTTGATTCAGGTAGCTCAGCGGGTCATTGTCGCCGATGCGGATCTCGATAACGCCACACTGCATTACCTCAAAGATTTACGAGGAGATGATCAGCCAGTTTTCTTGATTCGCAACGATTACCAAACACAAGGGTATACGGTGCGGATAATTCAATGCCCTGATCGAACGGCGATTACGGCGGATTTGCTAGAAGACATTCGGACGCTAGAATCCGGCAAGGCGCTGTTTATCGCCACAGATAGCAAAGCAACGTCTAAGGCACTGGCAAGGACGATCAACCAGCAGTTTGCTGGGCTGCGAGTCTTGGTGATTAACTCTGATACCGCTGGAGGTGAACTAGAGCGAGCGTTCATCCAGAACCCAGACGCTGTGTTAACCAGAGGTGAATACGATGTGATTATCTGCTCTCCCTCTTTATCCACAGGGGTTAGCATTGAGACCCAAGGGATCATTGCTAAAGTTTATGGCATCTTTGGGGGTGTATCAGCGACCGATGCAGACATGGCACAGGCGTTAGGACGGGTGCGGGAGCCGGTGGAGCGGATTGTTTGGTGTGCTAAACGCGGCAGCAACTTTAGCAAGGTGTCGCGCTCTACGAACTCCCTGGAGCTAAAAGCTCATCTACAAAGCCGGACCTCTGCCACCGTGAGTCTGCTCCGCTCATCGCTACGGGAAGATGTGCCAGATCTGACAACCTACGACTGGCAAGCTGACCCCCACCTCAACCTCTACTGCCGCATTGCCGCAGCGCAAAACAGATCCATGCTGCAGCTGCGAGAGGCGCTGATCGTGCGGCTCCGATTTGAGGGTAACCAAATGACGATCGAGAACCGAGAATCGAATGGCAGCATCGGCGAACTGCTTAAAATTGCCCGCGACGAACTGCGACAGCTAGACGCGGAGAGCATTACTGCAGCAGATGATCTCACGCTAACGGAAGTGCTGCAGCTGGAGGCTCAAGAAAGTATTGCTCCAGAACAGCAGCGGGCAATTGCCAAGTTCTATCTCAAAGAGTTCTACTGCCTGGATGAGCTAACCCTCGCAGACGTGCTGGCAGATAAAGAGGGAAGACGACGGGGGGAGCTGCGGAGTCTAGAGGAGTTGTTCTATCCCGATGTGGCAGTCGATCGCACCGTAAAGGCACTGGAGAGTCAACTCAAATGGAATCAATCGTTGTGCCCGTGGGATATCTCTAGCGCTGCCCTACGTCGAGCGCTACGAGAGCGACTGGGGCTAACTGACTTTCTGGACCAGAACAAAGAATGGACGAAGTATGACCTCTATGACTATGCCTGCAAAGCACGGCAATGGGCAGCCCAGATAAAGCAAGCCCTCAGCCTGACGATTACTGCGGACATGAGTGATGTGCAGATCGTTCATCAGCTTCTATCGCAGCTCGGCATCAAGGTTGAGTTCCGCTGGTCTCGATCGGTTCCAGGGTACGAGGGTGAGAAACTGAGAGTTTACCGATTGCATCTCATTTGCTGGCAGGAGACGATCGCCATTCTAAATGAGCGGAAGGTTAAGCGCGAGCGGACCTCTGTGGATGGATCTCCCCTGTCTATAAGTGATCAAAATCAACCAGGTGATCCACAGTTCTTCTTACCCTCAAAACAGGAACAGGACACGAACTCAGAGGAGATCATTCCTATCCCAGAATTGTCTCAAGAGTCGTGGAACTCCATTGGGGCTGCAGGTAACAACAAACTTTCCTCAATCTCTTCTCTAACCCCTCGGCTGACGTAACACTCGCTGTTAAGGCAATCAACCAGCAGTTTGTTGGCATCGTAATACTGCCAAAGTTGTTCCTTTTGGGCATCACTAAACTGCCAGTCATGCCCAATGTTGCGATAGTCAGTCATGGTTGTTCTCAGTTTCGCTATCCAATCTGAACGATTAGCCTGCCACCATTGCTCAGTGATCTTGGCGTGACCAAAACCCATTCTCGTCCCCATGTCTCTAATGACAACCCCTTTTCCGAATCTCAGTTCAAAACCCTCAAGTACCAACCTCAGTTTCCCAAGCAGTTTGGCTCCATTGAAGATGCCCGCAGTTTCTGCCAAGCGTTTTTCAATTGGTA
>NZ_JACXWX010000093.1 GCF_014764505.1 Phormidium tenue FACHB-886 | reverse complement strand
GCATCATCTCCTCCAGGTCTCGATAGCTGAGGGAGTAGCGGTGAGTCCAGTCCTGCAAGCGGGTCTCCCGTCGTAGGGAACTGGCGAACCCGAAGGGCAGTACCAGCGGACGTTGAGCAGGATAATTTCAGGCAGAAAGTGCCGCCACTTAAACAGAGCAGGAGTAGACATCGGAGGAAGAAAAAGCAAGGTTAGATTTGTCTACCTTACCACCTACCAGTTTTTGCGACACAACCGCAGTTCCTTCATGGCAAAAGCTTATCACCTTCTGCCAAAGCCGGGCTTAGGTCAACCTAGTTGAGCGATTACCAAAATGGAATTACCAAAATTCCTAACGCTTGTTAGGTGACGAAGAAAAAGGAAAGCGTTTCAATCAAATTATCTGCACATCAGTACAATCTGTTTCTAGATTCTTGAACAAGCGCTCTCTGCAATCCTATGTTTTACAAAGTATGAACCTAAATACCTGTATATTCTTGCTGAATCTCAACCCTGGCTACCCCTTCTACTTGATATAGATTGTCCATCCTGTCAACATTAACCAAGCCAGAAACAACACCGACCATCGGCAAGGACGCATCTACGTGCATCCCTTTCTCCTGTAACTGTGCAGTTATGCTTTGAATTCGATCTATGTACTGTTCATCTATTGTGACAATTATCATTTTTTCATCCATGTCAACCTCTAAGATTATGGAATGTTAAATATTTAACGTGGAAGTTAGTAGTGGGCTTATCGTAGCCTAACAAGGTTTTCTACAAGCAAAGTCCTTAACAATATGACAGAAACAACAAGTCGCTATCTTGTTCTCCTACCTGATACTGATGAATTTACTGATGGGCTTGCCGCTCTTGCTACTGTAGCAGGTATCACAACAACAGCAAGTGCTTTAGATGTAATAGAAGCATCAGCGGAAGAATTAACTGATCTAGATTCGATCAATTGTGAACAGGTTGGCGTAGCTATTGTCAATGCTGATCCTAATCAGGCAGCAGCGATCGCAGCGTCTGTAGACGTCACTGGTATTCCTATATTGGGAATTCAACCAGAAGGTGTGTATTACGCTGTTGGTAACAATGACTACGTCATGGGATATCGCGATGGGATCAATAATTTAGCAGATAGACTACTTGAATCTGCAGCAGCTGAAGAAATTACTGCCGCTACTCGATTTGTTAATTCGACAACAGCGTGGGGGCTACAAGCAACTAACGTAATCAATTCAAAATATAGTGGTCGGGGTATCAAACTAGCTGTTTTAGATACAGAACTTGATCTAGCGCATCCTGATTTTGCAGGACGAGCTATTTCCGCCCAATCCTTTGTTAGACGACCTTCCATCACTTCTCCCCTACAAAAAGTCGAAGATGGGCAAGGACATGGAACCCATTGTGCCGGAATCGCTTATGGTCCACTTAATCCTATCTTTTCTCCTCAACCAAGATATGGGGTAGCTTACAATGCAGAACTATTTTTTGCCAAAGTATTAGATAACAGCGCTCTAGGTAGAGGTCTTGCAGGAGAAATTGTTCAAGGAATCAATTGGGCATTAGCAAATAACTGCGATATCATCTCTATGTCACTGGCATCAACGGTGAGCCCTGGTAACGCCCCTGATTCCTTCTACGAAACAACAGTTGCAGACCGCGCCTTGAAGAAGGGTTGCTTAATTATTGCGGCTGCAGGTAACGATAGTAATCGCAGTAGCAACAAGTTAATGGCTGTTGGTTATCCCGCTGCCAGTCCTTCAATCATGGCTGTAGCCGCGATCGATTCTTCTCTGGCAATTGCTAGTTTCTCGAACGCGGGTTTGAATACAGCTCATTCTGGTGATCAAAGTGCCATGGTTGACATTGCAGCACCTGGTGTTAATATCTATTCCTCTGTGCCCTTTGATGATCCATTTCCGAACAGTAAATTACGTCACGGTAGTCCTCGTCGCTATCTTGAATTAAATGGGACTAGCCAAGCAACTCCTTTTGTAGCTGGCATTGCCGCCCTTCACGCGGAAGCAACTGGCAAGCGGGGGCGTGATTTGTGGAATGTTCTGACCAGTACTGCCAAAAGTTTAGGACTTCCTGCTAGAGATGTTGGCGCAGGCTTAGTTCAAGCACCCTAAGAAGATTTACACAGAATCTCCAAAATCCTTAAAACCTAATTTCGAGTATCTATCTCAGCAGTTTTAAACGCTACCTCTTACCAAATCCCATATCTGTTGAAAACAAAGCTGAATCTGGTCTCTTTGGAATAGCGTGTCCCCTATCCTGTTAAGGCAAAACTATAAGAGGTAATATCCATGCATCCTGTAATCCTTCTGTTAGTTATCTTTCTAGCTGGGGCTGTTGGAGGAATTGTTAATGCTCTCATTAGTGATAATGGCTTCCTAAAAGCACGAAAAGTGACTTTATCAGATGGTAGCACTCTATATCGTCCTGGTTACCTCGGCAATATGTTTATAGGCGCTGTTGCAGCTTGTATCTCTTGGGGGTTGTATGGACCGCTAGCTGCGGAATACATCATTGGAGGCTCTAGGACAGGAAGTACACAACCTCAATTCGGATTAACAGTCTCCGCTTGTGTAGGTGCAGTTTTAGTGGGTGTTGCAGGTGCTCGATGGTTAACTAATGAAGTTGACAAACAATTGTTACGTGCTGCAGCAACAGCAGCAGCTGTAACTCCTGCTGATGATAAAAAAGCAGCTCAAATTGCATCTGCCTCTCCGAGTGAAGCTTTGAGAATCGCACGAGACATAAGGTGATTTCCAAAAATGCCCTTGTATAGCAATGGACTTAAACTCACCGGAGCAGTCACCCACTCAACTTAGTCAACCGAATGACTGATAGCTCCGTTCGAACAGGTCCGGGTGTAAGCTTTAAAAGCCCTCATTACGAAGTTGTTGAAGGCTAAGCTCTGGGTCGGAAAGCAGTCTTTATTGAAGACTACCTTTGACCCGGCACTCACTGGGGAGAACTGAACTGCAGCAGCAGAATAGTTAGACAGTAAGTATTTTTAGACTTCATACTGAGCATCGGTTGGTTAATACGAAAAAATATCTGAAATGTCTAGTTTAAACTTGAAAGTTCTAAGGAGTGCAAGATGAAAGTTGCTCAAACACTCAGATTTTTTGGTTTCCTATTGACAACATCGTTCATACTCAATGGTTGCGGCTCGAACTCTTCAATTGAGTCAGCTCAGAAGTTCGGTGAATTAGCTACTGAATTTGAAAATAATACAAACAAGTTGGCGGATGATATTTACGATTCCTGCGTTCGCAGAATTCAATACATTCAAGTTGATACCGAAAGAAGTAATCAAGCAAGAAATGAGGCTTTAGCACAATGTGAAACATTCAACAAGGCTGTATCTCAACAAGCCAAAGACGCCAATAGTGTAGTAACAGATTATGTGACTGCAATCGGAAAATTGGCTTCTGATGATGTTGTCTCTTTTGATGCTCAGTTTGAAAGAATTAAAACTTCATTGAGCAACTTCTCTATTCCTGTTGAAAAAGAGACCGCTACTGGAACAGAAATAGTTAGTGTAACTCTCCCACCCACTGCGATCACAACAGGTACTTCAATTGCAAATTTCATTTTTGGATGGGCTTCAAACCAGTTTAGACAAGGAACGCTGAGAGAGGCTATTACTTGTACAGATCGACCTCTCAATACCTATATCACTGGTTTGGAACACGCTTTTAGGGCAGGTTATGTCGAAGGTCTTCTTAACCAGGAGCTATTCAGAGTGAATTCTTACTATGATTATTATGCTGCTCTGCTTAGAACCAGAGGTGGATCAGACGAAGAATTTAGACGGCTGCAAAACGAATCATATAACGCGATCGCGACTGTTTTACAAAGACGTAATGCTGCTGTTTCGTATATGGCAATTCTTGATAAAACAGCTAGTGCTCATGCAGCCCTTGCGAAATTATTTCTAGGAAATCAAACTCCTCCTTCAGAATCATCGTGTATTAACTACCTCAATGCAGATCAGCTAGATACAACGCTCTTTAACTCTCAAGGTTGGCAGGTATCAGAGTCTAGATTTACTGTTGAAGAACTTGCTCAAATTAGACAGATTGCTGCTACCTATCAGGCGGAAGTTAAACCTTTGTTAATCCAAATGGATAAGGCACTAGAAGATCAACCGTAACTCGTTTAAATTCTTGAAATCAACGGAGACAGCCAATGACTACCCTTACTCTTTCAAAAACCCAACTTGAGAAAGATAGAGACAAACTTCAAGATCATATAGCTGAGCTAGAAAAAACGAAAACTAAAGATCTTAGTAGCGGTAAAATTACGGTTGCTCAGTTTAGGCAACATAATGGCGAACAACTAGCTCTGGAGAATGAGCTTAATTTGCTGAACATTCAGCTAATTACCAAGACTTTCAACTCAATTACTGTAGGAGCAAACAGTCCGGCTACTAAACTTACAAGTTCGATCAACAACCTAAAGGATGCAATCAAACAGCTTGATAATACAAGGAAGTTTCTTGATAGCGTTTCAGATGTTATTGATGCAGTCAATGCAGTTATTAGTGCAATAACACAGCTTCCCTAGTATCTTTTCTGCTCTGCAATAAGCGGTGACCAGGAGTTCGGGTTTAAGTAGGGGAGCTATCTATTAGTCACATTTTTCTTAACGATTTCAGCGAGAGCCAGAAGTTTTATGAGAGCTGGGATAGAGGGGATTAAGGAGAAAGAGGATTGCTCATTGAGGGGAGTGAAATTTAACAGAAATGGACAATTTTAGGAAAGGAATGTAAAGGGAACTAAAGGGAGATGAACATGAAGCTGGTGTAGAGTGGTTAGTTGAGCAAGTAAAGCGAACAAAAAGGAGACAAAAGTAAACAAAGGGCGAAGTACCTGCTTAGATATAACTATATACTATTAGTATCTAAGGAAAGTCACTTATGTATTCCTGCCCAAATGAAAGAGATAAGGAAGCAGTGATAGATTTATGAAGGAGGATTGAGTATATTTTGCAAATTGCTAGACTGCGTTTGGAGAGGCATTTTCATCTGTATCTAGTGAGATAGGGATGAATTTTTTGGTGTTTAGATGGTGTGGTAGAGAGTACTCACCACTGGTAACTGTGGGTTGTTGGAGCGAATGATGCGGATCGCGTTGAGGCAAACTCTAAGAGAAGCGGTTTCGACGGTGCTGTTGAAAAGGGACAAGTTTGATCGACAGAAGACAAAGCTGAAGTTAAAGACAGCGATTTCTAAAAGATCCTCAAAGAGTATCCTTAACCCTGACAAAGGGAGTGGATGAGGTGGGATCGAGATGAGGGAAAGAAGAGTGACTATTAAGAGGAACTGTAGGCAGGAAAAAGCACAAAAGCAATGGTATCTGACAACTAGGGGTGGTACGCACATAGGAACAAAAAACGGCAAAGTAGTATGTCGAGACCAGAGCCGCTGTTAATGCCAACGTGTCCTCGACCTGAAGCAGCGATGGTCTAGCCGAAGCTGAATCGCGCTACCCTAAGCAAGGGTAGAGCCTCCTGCCCCTGCAGCTTTGTGAGGTGAGGTAAGCGCTAGAGATGTGGCATAGTAAGAGGTAAGGATGAATAGCGGTAATGTTGAAGCAAGGCTGACAGCGATCGAGGAGCAGATGCAAGAAATCAGAGCGATCTTGAGAGAAACTGCCGAGCTAGCCCGTGAGAATCATCTGCTGATCCAAGCGGGCGCTCAAGAGACTGCTGCGCTACGAGAGGCAATTACCCGGACAGAGCAAATCGCCAACAGTAACGCCAGGGCAATTACCCGGACAGAGCAAATCGCCAACAGCAACGCCAAGGCGATCGAAGCCAATAGCAATGGGATTGCCGAACTTCGGGTTCTACTGGGAGAGACGCGTCAGATTGCTGACAGCAATGCGCGAGCTATTGAGTCTAACAGCAGTGCGCTTGCGGAGACGAGAGAGACCCTACGAGAGGGCTTTCAAGCAACGCAACGAGACATTCAATCATTAGGACAGTTCATGGAGCGCTTCTTCTCGGCGCAGGCACAGACCAATCAGGTGATGCAAGAGGGTTTAGAAGAGCATCAGCAGCGGCTTGAGCGAATAGACCCGCCGTCTGAAAGCTGACGGAGTTTTCCACGCTCGATCGCCGCTTGTGTGTGAAGGTGTCTTCTGCTCCCCCGTTCTGATAGCCGCCGAGATGGAGGAGGCGCGCCGAGACGATCGCCCTTAAATTCTGTCGGTTGATGTTCGTACCGACAGAATTGCTCTTGATAGTCCTCCTGTCTGCTGCTGCGCCCTACCCTTTTCTTTTACCTATCCTGCAGTACTTTGGCTGTGGGGTGTGCGCTGCCCATTAGCCGTGCCCGGTAATCGCTCGTCGTTGCAATTGGTGATTGTGGATCAGCCCTGGAACTTCACGTCATTCCAATTTTCCATTCCCAGGTAATCCCTAGCGATCGCCTTCAGAAACTCCTCCTTCCCCCTCACTCCGGCATTATGACGAGAACCAATCAATAACCGAGAGTGATGTTCTTCTAATTCAGTCTCCCGTTCTTTTAGGACTTGTTGGATAGCGGATTGGTAGGAAGCGCCGAGGGGAGTAGCGAGGGCTTTGATGATGGGGATACTAATCCGCAGTTGAGTATCGGAATGGTCTTGGCTAGTGTTCCAGCTCATGAGGGCATCAATGATTTGATTAATTTTCTCAGCGGTGTCTGTACGACGAATGGTAGTGAGCGGTTGAGCAGGGAGGCTGCGAGCAGGTTCAGCAGGAGGGATGATCGAGGAAGGCACACCAGGCGGGGGAGCGATGGCAGGAGCGCCGGGAGGGAGGGTAACGGGAACACCGGGAGGCGGAGTAACGGGAGGAGCAGCGCTCATGCCGAGGAGTTTTTGAATGCCTACTAATTGAGATTGCGTTTGTTCGAGTTGTTGTTTGAGCTGAGCGTTTTCTTGCTTGAGTAGATCGAGTTCTTGAGTTGCCGGGAGAGCGTCCTGGAGATGGTCACGTTCTTGTTGCAGTTGGTGGCAGGTTTTCTCTAGAGCATCGATGCGGTCGGTAAACCAGGAGAGGCTAGCGGTCAATTCGCTTACCGTGCGGATTTGCTGTTGCTGCTGCTCTGATTGGGTGTCCTTGAAGGTTTCTAGCAGGGCATGAAAGAGATCAGCCATAGAGCCAGTGACCCCTTGTTGAGCCATGAGCGTTGACATCTCTTGGAGGTCAGCCGCATAGAGGTCAGGGCGTTTAGTTTTGGGTTTCTGAGTGGGTTGACTCATGGGCTGTATCTCCTGGTGGGGAAGGTGAATGAAATCGGCAAGGGTGAGATCGACTGGTTCAGAAGAGTTCTCGTCAGGTGCTTGCCCTAGGTCCTCATCCAGGGCAGGGACTAGGGGAAGCAGAGAGGCAGGCTCTTTCCTAAATGCTTCAATGACTTGCAGTTGTGGCAGTGTCCCCAACTTAATGCCCAAGCGTCCATCGCGATTACCGTCATCCGTCGAGATCGCATAGTCGTCATAGTTAGCTCTGGCGCTGTAGTTCGGTAACTTCCTGCCATCCTGGGTGAGCGTGAAATGCCCTTGAATCTCCGCCTTAAAGGAGTGTTCCGGTACGGTTGGCGGACAGAACCAATGAGCCGCGATTGTGGCATAGACCGCTCGAAAGATGTGAGTGTAAAGGTTATCACGGTCGCTGCGAGCGGGAACCAGATCGCGGAAATGCTCGACACAGCGCAATGCTACTGAATCACTGTAGCGAGCATTGACTGTCTGTTTTGCCATCTTGGGGGAAAGGCTATTGAGCTTAAGATCCTCAATGCGAAGCCCCTTCTGCAGTTTCTCGATCGCCCTTAGCACCGTTGGGGCTGGAGCGAGGGTAGGGATTTCGATCGACAGCCCTGCTGTACCCTGCTTCTTACTCATCTCGCTAAAGCACAAACTCCAAGCCGATTGGAGAGAGAAGCCCGATAGCAGAATCTCGCTAATCCTGCGTCCAATCAGCACCGCCAGCCCTGCGCCTACCTCCGACCATTCCGCACTATCGAGTAGAGCCGTCGCCCGATTGACAATGACCTCCGCCTGGTCGCTGGTGAAGAAGCGAGTCTCGCGGTCAGCCAGCTTGCCACGTTGAGCATCATTCAATTCCCGGTACTGCTCTGAAGTCAGAGCAACGAGGGCAATTGCCGGGTGAGCGGAATCGATCGTCTTGAGTGCCTGCACCACATTAGAGCGGTAGTTCTTCTGCTGAGCAGGTGAGAAAAGTTGATGTGATTGCAATTCTGCCTCTAGCTCCTGAGCAAACTGTTCAGGTGAGATCGCTTGCTCCTTGAGTTGGGGCAGGTAGGAGTGAATGAATTGCTTGACCCATTTGGTTGCACCATGAGCAGCAGCGAGGTCAAGCCAATTGTCATCAGGGAGAGGGGGCATTGTTGGATAGAGGGGTTTAGGTAGAGGGCAGTAGGCGGGCGATGGATTGTCAATAGACGCTTTTGCTAGTCAAGGTTATAGCCAGTGGTGGCAGCGAACACTCCTACCGTGGCGAGGATAGCACCGGATAGGGCAAGGTCATCTTTCTGTTCTGGAGTGCCCGATAGTCCTGCGCCGATGAAAACGATTGCCCCAATGGAAAGGGTTAGCACTGCTGTGATTCGCAGGGCTTCTACGAGGCGATGTGGGCGCTGGTAGAAGGGAACGATCGAGCGCTGGTCTAGCTGGTCTTCCAGCGTTTCAATCCGGTCTTGTGCCTGCTCCAGCTCAAATTTAAGAGCATCAATGTGACGATCGATTTCGTTTTTTAGGCACTCTGCATTCTCCTGAAGCGTTGCCAGATCTCGGTCGATGCGGTCTTCCATCCGTGAGATGTCTTCGTTCAAGCCGATGATGTCTGGGTTAGACCAAAGCAACGGGTGTGTGGGTGTGTTTGGCTCATGACCTGCCTCGATCGCCGTCCAGCCTGATGGTGCATTCTCGGTCAGCTCAGCATCAGCCGCAAGCGAGAATGGGTTTTCTGGCAAGTTGCCAAAGATGCGTTGCACCTCGCTGACGGGCATCTCGTCGGGTAAATCGGTGCGGGTTGCAGGTTGCTGATCTTCACCTGGGAAGGGACGATCGTTTTGAAACGGTTGCTCTTGTTCTGTCGCTTAACATGCTTTTCGTCCCCGTTAACGCATTAAATGTCCACTAATTTGAAGGGAAAACCTTGAAAGCCTTTGAATGAAAGGGTTTGTCATTCTTGTACTGTATGAAATTTGTAGAAAATAATCCCGCTTCTGGGCAAAATTAACACATTAAATGTCCAAAATCGGCTATTTTGCAGGATGCGGACACTTAATGTGTTAATTTCTGAGTTCTATTAAGAACGCCTGAAAGCTTTGCTATACAAAGATTGCAGGCTTTTTCGAGAGGATATTTAATGTGTTAAGAGTGGTCAAAAAGCGTGTTAAACGACAGCAACCCATCTTTCATGTAACAGTGCCCAACAAAGGTGACAATCTAGTGCAAAACTGGAAAGTGTCATTACATCAATCAAGATGCCTATTGAAACCTGGTTCCCGCTGGCGATTTATTATGAGGATTTGCCAGATGCCTTGGAACATCGACAGCGTTTAGTTGAAGCCGTCCTGGAGCTAGAGCAGGAAGGGCTCGAACCTCAGAATTATAGTGAGATGGCATGGACGGGAGATATACACGGTGTCAATCAAATCCATACTCATCCGGGGTTTAGGTGGATTGTGGAACAGGTTGAGCAGCACACAACGATGTATCTCGAAAACATCGGTGTAGATCTCAGCAAAGTAGATTTATACATTCAAAGAGCATGGCCCATTGTCTGTCGCAGCGGACAGGAAGTTGGGGCACATTGCCACAACACTGCCCATGTCAGCGCGGTTTACTATATTCAAGTTCCTACGAATGAGATGAGCGACCCAGGGAGTCTCCTTTTTTTCAATGATGCCCGGGTGAATGAAGTGTGTCCGGGATTGGGCAGTGAAAACACAGACATCGTTGATGCAGAGAACGATCTCAATCAGCTTTATGTGGCTTACCCGCCTGTGGAAGGGCGGTTGCTTATCTTTCCAGCAAAGCAACGCCATGCCGTTAGTGTGAACGAAACCGAGGAGTTACGACTGTCTCTGTCGTTTGACATTGTATTGACAGCGATGGGAGAAGCTGCAGGAGCATACGAGTTTCTAACCCCACCGCCCAATCAGTGGAAAAAGTTTAAGAGCGTGTTCCAGCAAGGGTTTCCGCCTTCAAGGGACAAATAACGCTTTTTTGGTGGTCAGATATCGCAGAATTGTGGTCATTTATCGGCGAACGATACTGCACCAACGTGACGTTTTGCTGTTGAGCAATTTGCTTGATCTGCGCGACTGAGGGTGTAGCAAGGGTGGATGGGTTAGTGGATGGTGCAGAGAGGCGAGTGGATAAGCGTTCTGCAAAGGTTCTTGCTCGTCCTCGTTCCGAGATAGCTAGGGCAGCTTCTGGTTGGTTTTGCGCAATGAGTGCTTGTTGGAGGAAACGGTAGGTGTGAGCTTGGGTATCAAACAGTGAGACTTTATCCGCATCGGTGAGTTCTGCAGTTCGGATAGATTCTAGAACGTCAATGGCATCCAAGAGCGTTGTTGCGGCTGCTTCAGCTTGACCCAACCAGAGTTGAATAACCCCAACATCATTAAGGGTGCCTCCTTCATCCCGGCGATCGCCGATTTCTCTGGCGATTACCAGTGACTGCTGATAGTAGTCCCGCGCTTGTGCAGATTGTCCTAAATTGGGGTGTGGGCAGCGAAGCTGCAATAGCCCGCAAAGTAGCGAAAAAAAGCTTGATGTAGCAAGGGTTTGAGGCGATCGTTTTATCTTCTATGGCAAGAGAGCGGCGAAATTGACAGCAACAACCGATCCAACTAGGAAATTGCGCTGCTGTTACTGCACCTGTTGCAGATATGTGTAGTCTGTGTCACCACGCTGATGATCCAGCAAGTGCTGAGCGATCCCCAATGGCAGCAACTTTTGCAAGCGAAAGAATGAGAGACTTAACGGCACTAATTTATGCCCACAACCCCTATGGCACATCCCATCTCGACCTGTCAAAGCGGCTGAATCTGGAACAGATTGCGTAGCCTCAAACCCTTGCTACATCAAGCTTTTTTTCGTTACTTTGCGGGCTGTTGCAGCTTCGCTGCCCACACCCCTACCTGGGAATAAACAATTGGCAGGAAGTCAAGTTCACTGGCTGAGAACCAAGCCACAGAGAGTGACTTCCCATAATGGAGCAGATCTGCAGGAGTGTTACGACACCTTTGAGCAGAGTATGGCAACTAAGGGAAAAGTATCTGGTAGTCGGGAGAGACCACCTTGAAAAAAGATCTGTCAGTAAAAACAGCAACCGACAGAATATCAATCACCCTTACCCCTGAGCGGGCAGCTCCTCTCCCACTCCACAGCTCTGACGGGATCAGCTCTAAAGTAACGAGGCGGGCGGCTGAAAGCGGCGATCGACATCGCACAGGGCAAAGGCTGAAAGCAGTCTTCTTAATTAATTTTGGCTTTTACACACTTTTGGTGATTCGAGTACTTGGAGCACTCTGAAACCCAATTCCCTTGTCAAGAGAGACAGCAATCGTACCCAATTTTACCAAAACTGCGTAGAGCCAAAAGAATTTGAGACTTGACACTTAAACAACCTACTCACAGAAGCAATTTCTTATACTCTCCATAGTTTTAATTAGGGATTGAATAACTAGAGCAAATGTACTAAATTTGCTGTGGCTAAGTAAAAGAGGTTGCACAAGACTACGGCTGGCGATCTTTGCTTGAGAATTTCAATAAATCCTAATGAAGTTCAGAAAAGTCAGACATTATGCGCCCGACAGTTTACTACTTTGAGATTCCGGTCAATGACCTAGATCGTGCAATCACATTCTACAGCGCGGTTTTTGGTTGCGAGTTTGACCGCGTTGATGTTGATGGCAACCAGATGGCTAACTTTCCGTCATTAGAGGGAGAATCTGGTGCGTCTGGAGCTTTAGCTAGAGGGAATAGCTACATCCCAGGAACACAAGGCGTTCGAGTTTACTTTGACACCAATAGCATTGACGAAACGCTTGCTAGTGCGGTCGCTGCGGGCGGAAAGGTGCTATATCCCAAAACATCTATTGGCGAACTTGGCTGGGTGGCTGAGTTTGAAGATAGTGAAGGCAATTGCATTGCTCTAAGCCAACCTTTATTAGGCTGAAGAAAATTGAATTTCAGCCAATGGCACTGACTGCGGTTCAGCAATCTCAATCCTTCTGGTCTAAAAATAGATGTCGGTTAACACGCTATTTAGGCTCTTCCCATGTTTTGGTGATGAAGGAGTAGAAAGTTCGAGTACAACCTCACTAAGCATAAGGGATAGGGGCTATTTTTGAGGTTTAGAGCATTTAAGTCAAAAAGATAGAAATGAGAATCAGTTAGAACATAAGATATAGTTAAATTTGAGTATGAGAAAGCGAATGCGTTAATACATAACACACGAATCAATGCTCGGTTGATTCAGTTAACTGGCGAGCAGAAATCGTCGTTCCAGTAGTTCAACGCCTGCGCGACCGTACATTTGACGCTTGAGCATCTTGAGGCGATTGATCTGCCCCTCCACTTGCCCATTGCTAGTGGTAAAGGTTACACCCGCTTTGACGGCATTGTAGTCATCGTGCAAGCTTTGGGCGAAGCGGACAAAGAGTGGAAGGTCACTTTGCTCGGCACGTTCTAACCAGGCGTCGAATTGTTCAGATCGTCGTTCCCGGACGGTCTGAGCAAACTCTTGCGCCAGCGCAATGACAGGAGCCAGTTCCTGTTGTTCTGTCAGCCGCTGAAGCAACTGTACCTCATCGGCTTGCAGCGTTTCGACTCGTCGTAGTACCAAAAAGGCTGCTCGCTTCGGGGTGAGCGGCGGGCGAGGAGAATCAACCACTGGGGGCAAGCGGCGAGACGGATACTGGCGCAGCTTCACGCCCTGGGCTTGGGCGATCTGTCTGATATAGCGGCTAACCGTCATGTAGCTGCCAGAGTACCCTTGCTTTTGGATCTCCCAAAACAGCACTTTGACCTGTCGGCGGCCCTGATTGTACTGCTCCAATAGATAGGGTTTGTAAGGGTTGAGTAGGCTCCTGCCCCGGTCACTGCGCCCTTGCCGTTCGGGGAAGCTTGTCGTTTTGAGATAGGTTTGCACCGTCCGAGTACTCAGCTTCACCTTTTCGGCAATCGCTCCGGTAGCCCAGCCTTTTTCATACAACTGCCAAACCTTCTGATAGGTTTTGAGCCGTTGTGCTCGCTTTTGTTTAGCGCGTTGTCGAGCATCCGGTTGTGGAGGCGTAGCCGGTGCAACCATCACCACTGCACCATCGGGGACAACGCTTAAGCGTTGAGCAGTATCGACTGCATTGAGAATTCCAACCTGGTTGCCCAGTGCTTGTTCTAATACCTGAGCCAAATTTTGCAATAGATGGAATCGGTCTGCGACTTGCATCGCCTGCGGTGCACCTTGATCCATGCCACTGCGGTAAGTTGCAGAACGGTCACGCGACAGAACTTCGATCCCCCGATACTGCTCCAGCCACTGGGCGAGCGGACTGGCATCGCGACCTTTGAGCAAGGCAATCGGGTGCTGCCGCTCTAGGTCCACTAGAATCGTGCCGTAGGATTGGCGTTTGGCAAAGGCAAAGTCGTCCACACCCAGCACCCTTGGATGCTGAATGGCCGGTAGGGGCACCTTGGCAAATAATGACAGCAACGTGCTGTCCGGGATGCGATAGCCTAGGTGATGCCCCAACCGCTCTCCGGCTTTTCCACCCAGTTCGACTGCAATGGCAATCAAATGCTTTGCCAATCGCACAGTCCGTCTTGACCAAGGCGCAGCTACCTGCGGCAATCGTTCGGTAAAAATGCACCGCTGACATCCTGGCGTGAGGCAAAAGAATTTGCGAACCTGAAGCTGGAGCCGTAGCGCGAAGCCCGCGCAGGGAAGGTCTTGCAGGGTGCGGCAGTAGCGACTATGAACCCGATGACTGGTCTGCTGGCACAAGGGGCAAATCGCCTGCCGTTGCGTGGAACTGACCGTCAGTTGGAGATTTCCAGTGGAGCGATCTAGCTGCCAGTTTTCAAGTTGTAACTGCGTGGGATCAGGTAAAAGTTGTTGAAAGAAGATTGATTTCTCCGGGTGCAGAGGATATATCTCTATCCTGCCAAAACTTCACCAAAACATGGGAAGAGCCATTAATTTTCGTTTTGTGTCGAATTATTTTTCGTGATTAATTTGCTAGAAGCCTTACTAGGGATGGGACAGAGGGGATAGTAGTACAGTTTAATCCTGCAGATATAGCAGTGTCAGATTAGGTGTCGTAAATTTTTTGAGGGTGTTATGTCAAATTAGATTTCGTTATTTACAGAGAATGAGGATCGGATAAGTTAGCTCAAGCGTTGATCTGTGCGGGATAGGGTTCGTATAGAGTGAGCGAGACAGATTTCAAAATAAATGTCGCGTTTGAGGGCATGAGGCAATGGCAGAGCCAGAAACGCAGTCGGAGGAACCCAGCGCCGCTCCCTCAGTGATGCGATTGCAGGAACTGAGCGAGGGAGAACGATCGCGAGTGCGATTAATCGAAACATTAGCGAGCGAGGAGGATCGATCGCGGTATTTAACGCGGCAGCGGAAGATCGCTGAGCAGTTGGGGATGAGCGTGCGAAACGTGCAGCGATTAGTGCGGGCGTGGGAGCGCGAGGGTATGGCTGGGGTGGTGCGTGGGGTTCGATCGGATGAGGGAGAGCATCGACTGAGCGAGGAGTGGGAAGCGTACATTTTGGAAACGTACCGCAAAGGGAACCGGGGCGGGCGGCGGATGACGAGAGCGCAAGTAGCAGTGCGGGTGGAAGCGCGAGCGCGGGAAATGGGAGAGGGTGAGTATCCGAGCCGATCGACGGTGTACCGGGTGCTGCGGAAAGAAATCAAAGCACAGGAGTGTCGATCGCGGGTACGGTCGATTGGCTGGAGTGGGGAGGAATTAATTTTAAGGACACGGGACGGAGGGGAGATCAAAGTCGAGCGGAGCAATCAGGTGTGGCAATGCGACCACACGAAATTAGACCTGCTGGTGGTCGATCAAAGTGGCGAGTTGATCGGACGGCCGTGGTTAACGAGCGTGGTCGATACGCATTCGCGCTGCATCATGGGGATCTATCTAGGCTTCGATGCGCCGAGCGCCGTAGTAGTGTGCTTAGCCATGCGCCATGCGATCCTGCCCAAACATTACAGCAGCGCCTACCAACTGGATGAGCTATGGGGAACCTACGGCATCCCCCAATATCTCTACACCGACGGCGGCAAAGAATTCAACAGCCAGCACCTGGAGCAAGTTGCCAGTGAATTGAAAATCATCCTGTGTCAACGCCGCTACCCGGCTGAAGGCGGCATCGTCGAACGCCCGTTTGGCACGCTCAACAGTGAACTGCTCTCAACCCTACCCGGCTACACCGGCGGCAGTGTCAAAAAGCGACCTAAACAAGCCGAAAAAGCAGCCAGCCTCACGCTCGACGAGCTAGAGAAACAACTGGTGCGCTATCTAGTGGAACGCTACAACCCGAGTTTAGACGCTCGCAGCGGAGAACAAAGTCGCCTCGGACGCTGGGAAGCCGGTATCAAAACCCAGTTGGCATTAATGGGCGAACGAGAGCTGGATATCTGTTTGATGAGGCGATCGCGACGAGTAGTATACCGGGGTGGATATATCCAATTTGCCAACCTGAGTTACCGAGGAGAACACTTAGAAGGATATACCGGAAGCTGGGTGGTGCTACGCTATAACCCGCGAGACATCACCAGCATCTTGATCTACCAAGAAGCCGGGAATAAAGACCGGTTTTTGAGCCGTGCCCATGCCGTGGGCTTAGAGACCGAAATGCTGTCTCTGGTAGAAGCCCAGGCAATGAGTCGCCGATTACGGCAAGCCGGGCGCAACATCAACAATCAATCGCTCCTCAATGAAGTGCAAAAGCGCGATCGCGAAGTCAATGAGATCAAAAGCAGCAAAGCCAAAAGCAAACGCGCCAGGCGATCGGGTGCAGGCTCAGTCGCTCCCCCCCCTGCAATCGCCCCTCCTCCCCCTGTCCCCCTCCCTTGGCAGACCCCGATTCAGAGGCAGAAAACGAAGACCCAGAGAGCATGGTGGTGCCAGAGGTGCCAGTACACGACTACGAACAATGGAAACAGGAGTGTGGATTGTGGTAGAGCCAAGCGAAACAGCGCCGCATCAAGCTGACATCAAACGGCTGCAACGACGCAACATTGTAGAACTAGAGCAAATGCAACAGTTCCATCAGTGGCTTGACGGGAAGCGAGTTGCCCGACAAGCCAGTCGCGTTGTTGGCGACTCGCGCACGGGTAAAACCATTGCCTGCGAAGCTTACCAACTGAAACACCCCCCTGTGCCCCACGCCGGAGAACCGCCGACAATCCCCGTTGTCTACTGGCAATCCTCCCCCGAGAGTGGAAATCGAGAACTGTTTGTGGGCATCTTAAGCGCCCTGAAATATCAACTGAGTCGAGGCACCCTGGCTGAAATGCGCGAACGAGTCTACCGGACGCTCAAAGCTTGCAGCGTAGAAATGTTGATCATCGACGAAGCCCATCGACTGCGCGCCAAAACATTCTCAGAACTCCAGGACATCCTCGACAAATTGCAAATCGCCGTCGTCCTGGTCGGAACCGATACGCGCTTCGCGCAGGCTTCGCCACCGCCTCAACGCCGTTGTGCGGCGAGATGAGCAAGTCGAACGGCGCTTCATTGCCAGCCATCACTACGATCGCCTCACTAGCGCCCAACTCAGAGAAACCAGCGCTATCTGGGAAACGCATGTGTTGAAATTGCCGCAACCCTCCCACTTAAGCAGTGCCAAAATGCAGCAAGTGCTGGGACCTGCCAGCGGCGGATACATTGGATTGCTAGACCGCATCGTGCGCGAAGCCGCCGTGCAATCTTTACAGCAAGGCTTTGAACGGATTGAATTAGCCATCTTGAAAACTGTCGCCGCCGAATGTCGATGAATCAGGCGAATGGACTCTGGCTGTTTCAAGTCGCGCCCCACCCCGACGAAAGTTTTGGACACTTTCTGGGGCGATTTCGCCGAGCCAATGAACTCAGCCGCGCCGGACTAGCTGAACTGTTGTCAGTGCCAACCACGACCGTACAAGCCTGGGAAACCCCCTCACGGCGATCGCTTCCAACCGAGGCTCAACTGGCAATGCTGTCAGCGCTAAGTGGCGTCAGCCTTACCTGCCTAAAACAACTGCTGCCGCCCGATACCTGCTCAATCCACCTCAGCACCCGCCTCTGCCCGAGCTGTTACGGCGAAGCCCCCTTTCATCATCAGCGCTGGCAACAAGCAGGCAGCGATCGCTGTAAGACGCATAGCACGCTGTTGTTGACTGCCTGCCCTGCCTGTCAAAGCCCCTTCCGTCTACCCGCCCTCTGGGAAGATGGCTGTTGCGAACGCTGCTGGCTGCCCTTCAGTCAAATGGAAAATAGACACAATCAAGCCAAATGAGTCAACATCAGCTTGATCATCCAGGTGACCTCCCTGCCGCCCGTCGGCTCATGATCAAGCTGAAATTGACGACGCAGCTTCTTAAGCAAAGCGTCCTGTTCCAAAAGCTCCTCGGAGTAAGCCCACTGCCCTGGTGTAAAGCGCTTGGTAATGATCGCCCGCTCCCGTTCAATCTTTTCAGTGTTGAGCGAGACACAAGCGGCAAAGAACAATGGTTGCAGAGCTTCAATCTGTTGCTCAATCTGCCTTAATTGAATTCGCAGATCGATCATCTGCTCAATCACCTCTGCCAGATCAAGCAAGTTAGCCGGGGTTGGAGCCGTAGTGGGTGTAGCGCTATTAAGGATGTGAACCATTGCTAAGATGCCACAAAACATGAAGACAGGTTATAGCGCGATCGACACGGGTTCTGCATCCGGGACGAAACATTCTGATACTTCTGACGCATGCAGTGTGGAGAGAAGCTGACTCTTGTGGTAAAGAGAGTGGGAGAAAACAGAAAAATAACAGCAAGAGTAAGGAACACCGCAGTGCTATCCCTTAGTCACATCTTTCTCAACAGTTGCGAAAGGAGGAGAGAGTGCTGATATGAGAGAGATAGAGGGAGTTAGGGTTTAAGGGAGAGAATGTTAAGGAGAGGGGATTTTAACAGAAGTAGACAAATAAGGAGAAGGAAAGTTTCAGAGGGTAAAGGGAGATAAACAAGAGCAACGATTGCGACACAAATTTTTGAAGCTGCTTAACGAAGCTGAGATAGATGTATAGTGAGTGGTTAAGCGAGTAGAGCGGACAAAAAGGGAATAAAAGTAAACAAAGGCTAAAGTATCTGCTTAGATATAATTATATACTATTAATATCCAGATAAAGTCACTTTTGCGTTCTTGTGTAAGTGAAAGAGATAAGGAA
>NZ_JACXWX010000092.1 GCF_014764505.1 Phormidium tenue FACHB-886 | reverse complement strand
AGAGGGGCGCGGAGCGCCCCTCTCATTCAAAAATCATCCCCCTGTTAAGCAATGCCGCTAGTTCTGGTCAAGGGGGTAAGGGAGTTGGGCATGATACACAGCAAAGCATTGTGTAGCCGTCCGGCAGTTCCCTGCAGCAGCGGCTACACAACGCTTTGCCTCTCCATAAAGATTTATCGATCGTCCGCTGCGAGGAGGATGTTGTGCCGTTGACGCTAGTCACCAAGGACTTGCAACTGTTGCCTGAACGCATCCTCTTCGGCTATCTCAATCGCGTTTCCCTGGCAGTAGGCAATTGTCACACACGCTCTCGTCGTACATCCTGCAGCTTGTACACATCTCAATTTCGTCTGCTCTATACCCTTTCTGGCAAAGGCATCAAAGTCCCACTTCCAGAACTAGAAAAATTCTACCTGCCGTTTTGGCAACGCTTTGAAGCTTTACCGAAGTGGGATATTACAATTAATCCAGCCTGACTGGTACTTTATTTAATGCTGATTTCTAGGCAGTAGATCGCTTGTAGCACCATAGGCGTCTGATGCAAAAATACTCAATCGATCGCAGAACGGTCATCTATGTCTCACATCATTGTCAAAGACCTGAGCAAGACTTTCTTTGTGTCTCAACGCGCTTTAGGTCTTTTCGGTTCAATCCGAGGTTTAGTGCAGCGTCAAGCTAAGCCTGTACAGGCATTGAAAGGCGTTTCGTTTTCACTGGAGCAAGGCGAATTGGTGGGATACATTGGACCCAATGGAGCGGGTAAATCGACCACCATTAAAATTCTCAGCGGCATCTTAGTCCCGACCAGCGGAACCTGTGTCATTAATGGACGCACACCCTGGAAAGATCGGATGCATCATGTTGGGCGAATTGGTGTCGTGTTTGGTCAGCGAACTCAGCTTTGGTGGGATCTACCGGTTATGGAGTCATTTGATTTGCTGCGCGATATTTATCGCGTTCCTCATGTGCAGTATCGCCAGTCCCGCGACGAAATGATTGATTTGCTGGGGCTGGAGAACCTGCTATCGACTCCGGTACGGCAACTGAGTCTGGGACAGCGGATGCGATGTGACTTTGCGGCTGCCATGCTGCATCGACCGGATATCCTGTTTCTGGATGAACCGACTATTGGGCTAGATGCTGTCTCCAAGCTTGCGGTTCGCACATTCATTAAAGCACTGAACCAGACCCATCAAGTTACAACTATCCTGACGACTCACGACATGGACGATATTGAGGCACTGTGCGATCGCGTCATCATCATTGGCGGTGGCGAGATTTTGTGTGATGGTTCGCTGGCAGCGCTACGTTCTCAAGTTTCTTCGCGTCGGTACTTGAGAATTGACTTGAAAACAGATGAATTTCGGTTTGAGGCAGGCGGGGTAAGTCTGCTGACTCAAGCAGGTCGTAGCGTCACTCTGGCGTTTGATCCCGTTCAGATTTCTGCTGCCGCCCTGATTCGCCAAATTACTGCTGAGTATGACATCGAAGATTTATTTGTCGAGAATCCGCCGATCGAGGAAATTATCGCTCAACTCTACGACAATGCCGGAGGTGCTTAGCATGCAAGCCTATCGATCGCTATTTTTTACTCGCTTTGCCCTGTTGCTGCAATACCGCACAGCAGCTTTCGCAGGAATTGTGACTCAGCTTTTCTGGGGCATTGTGAAAGTGATGGTGCTCGCGGCATTTTTCAGCCATACTGCTTCCACTCAACCCATGACGTTGCGTGAAGCGATCGGCTATGTGTGGCTAGGTCAAGCGTTCCTGATAGCGCTCGTGCCCTGGTCAGGCGATCGGGAAGTTCAAGAGTTGATCCGTTCTGGAGCAGTCGGATATGATTTGCTCAGACCGATCGACCTTTACAATTTCTGGTTCATTCGTGCGTTAGCGATGCGAGTCACACCCGTGATTCTGCGGGCAATTCCCATCCTCAGCGTGACGATGCTGATTTTGCCGCTGGCTGGGTTAAATGAATGGTCACTGGCTACTCCTGCTTCGATTGCAGCTCTGGTTGCGTTTCTGTTGTCTTTTATCGGTGCAATTTTGCTGTCTGCTGCATTGACGATGTTGTTGACAGTATCGATGATGTGGACAATTTCTGGCGAAGGTGTGAATGTGATCGTTTCGACACTGACAATTATTCTTTCAGGTATGGTTGTGCCGCTGCCGCTTTTCCCAGACTGGATTAAGCTGCTTCTGAATCTTCTTCCTTTCTCTGGGCTGCTTGACCAACCGTTTCGTCTATTTACAGGCAATCTTCCACCTGAGGCACTGTTGGCTGTATTGATTCATCAGGGAGTTTGGATTGCGGTCATGATCTGGTTTGGTCGGTTTTTAGTAAGTCGGGGTGTCAATCGCCTTGTTATTCAGGGAGGATAGCAATGAATTCATTACGTCTCTATCTGCGATACATTTCTATCTCCTTCAAAGCACAGATGCAGTATAAAGTGTCTTTTTTGCTGCAAACTCTTGGGCATCTTTTTGCAACGGCGATCGAGTTTTTTGGGATATGGGCACTGTTTAGTCGATTTAGCAGCATTGGCACATGGACGTTAGCTGAAGTCGCTTTATTTTATGGCATGGTCAACATCTCCTTTGCTTGTGCAGATGCGTTAGGGCGAGGCTTTGATGTGTTTGGAAAGATGATTAAGAGCGGCGATTTCGATCGCTTGCTGCTGCGTCCACGCAGTACCATTTTGCAACTCTTGGGGATAGAATTTACGCTGAAACGGATGGGTCGATTTTCCCAAGGGCTGGTGATTGCGGGCTGGTCTCTCAAAACGCTTCAGATTCCTTTGACGCTACAAACAGGATGGCTGCTGGGCTCCTCATTGATTGGCAGTGTCGCGCTGTTTATGGGCATTGTGATTGTGCAAGCAACGCTCACTTTCTGGACGATCGAATCGCTCGAAGTAATGAACATCCTCAGCTATGGCGGTGTCGAGACGGCCCAATACCCCTTCTCGATTTACAGCCAGTGGTTTCAGCGATTCTTTACTTTCTTTATCCCTCTGACCTGCGTCAGCTATTTCCCACTCTTGGCGGTGCTGGGCAAAGCTAACCTTTTCTCGGTACCGCTGTGGTTTTGCTATGTTTCTCCGATCGCAGGCATCCTGTTTTTGATGATGGCGCTGCGGCTGTGGAAAGTTGGAGAGCAACACTATTGTTCAACCGGCAGTTGAGCTGGCTGCTTGGCTCATTATAGCGATTGCCCTACCCTATCAGCAGTCCCAACGGAATGAATCGCTTTGGGGACAGCAGTTAAGAGCGATGAGAACGGTTTATACAACGAGCTAGTAAATTACAACCGATACCTCAAGCGGCTTAACAAAGAGAACAAAAGAGAAAGCTTATTTCTAAAGAAGAGACGAGATTTGAATACCCAGATCTAGCAGTTTCATGTTAGACTTCTATCGCTTGCTTAAAAGCATTAACGTTGAGGTTTCTCATAAGTTTGAATAGCTTAGTTTCTACATTCCCTTATTGCTTTTGTCAGTTGCAATGATATGAACGTCAATATTTTTAAGGGAACGTAGCAGTTTATGGGTTAATGAACCATGCAGCATCAATTTCCAACGCGATCGCTGGCTTTCACCAATGACAATTTGTGTGACGTGATAATTTCTCGCAACTTCTGCGATCGCATTTGCTTTATTTTGGTTGCTGACTCGAATAAACTCTCCGCCAAATTCTTTGCAAAGTCTTTCACAGGTTTCAATATGTAGGCTCTCTGCCTTATTCAAGAAACGGTCTGGATCGTCCACAAACAGACAGTAGAAAGGAGCATGCATATATCCAGCGATCCGAGCACCTCTGCGGATCAGTTGAACTGCATTCAGATAAGTGGAAACGCAAACCATAACGCGCTCATGAATATTGCAGTAGGGTGCATCTACTTTTGAGCCATTTGCATTTTCCTCAAGGGCATCTTCCTCAATATTGTCTGCGACTTCTCGCAGGGCGAGTTCCCTTAATGCAACAAGATTGCGCCGCTGGAAGAAGTTTTGCAGCGACTGCTCTACCTTGTCCATCGCATAAATCTTGCCGTATCGCAGTCGTTCCTCCAGCGTTTCAGGCGTGACATCAACAACGACAACTTCATCCGCTTCTTCCAGTAGGCGATCGGGAATCCGCTCTCGCACTACAACTCCCGTGATTCGGGCAACCAAATCATTCAGGCTCTCTAAATGCTGAATATTAACGGTAGAGTAAACATCAATTCCTGCATTTAAAAGCACTTCCACATCTTGGTACCGTTTCTCCCGTTGAGAACCAGGCACGTTGGTATGTGCCAGTTCATCCACCAAAGCTAGTTGAGGCTGACGCAACCGTACTGCCTCTGTATCCATTTCGCTTAGAACAACCCCATTGTGGTTAATCTGTTGACGAGGCACCATCTCCAAACCTTCCGCCTTTTCTGCGGTTTCCTTACGACCGTGGGTTTCTAATAGCCCGATCACCACGTCTACACCATCTTGCCGAAGTTGATGTGCCTCTTCCAGCATCTTGAATGTTTTGCCAACACCAGGAGCCATGCCAATAAAGATTTTGTGCTTACCTCGACGGGCAGGACGGATGTAGGTGCTATCAGGAGAAAAATTTGGAGATGGATACATAGGTTAGCTTGCAGGTTTCAAAGCATCTAGAGCTAAATTGAGCTTTAGCACATTCACACCAGGTTCACCAAAAATACCCAAAAATCGCCCCTCTGTATTTTGGCTTATTAATGCCTCTAGTTGATTCGGCTGAAGTTCGCGTGCTCTTGCTACTCGTGCAATTTGCGCTCTAGCGGCTTCAGGCGTGATCTGGGGGTCAAGGCTGGAGCCAGAGGTGTAAACCAGATCGGCTGTTGGTTGAACATTCACCTGGTTTAGTTGGGCAGTTGTTTCCTGAACTCGCTTAAGCAAATCGGGATTGCTAGGAGCCAAGTTACTTGCGCCCGATACTCCAGTTTGCAGCACCTTTGCCTCGTCTGCGTTGGAAGCAGCGGTACTGTAGCGGGTGGTGCTAGGACGACTGTTGAAGTAGCGATCGCTCGTAAACGGTTGCCCAATCAGGACTGACCCAATGGGTTGCCCCTGAGCATTGGTCAAAATGCTGCCATTGGCTTGGAATGGAAAAGCAATTTGCCCAACAGCAACCATCATCAATGGATAAATCAATGCAGTGATAATCCACAATACCAGGGTAGATCGAACGGCTCTACCTGCCTCACGTGCGAAACTCATTAGAACTTCTCCGGTACGAACATGACAAAGAACAGGTAGATAGAAATCGCGATCGTTCCCAATCCCAATAGCCCTAATGCCCAGGCTTGAGTGCGGGAAAATTCATTACCACTGGCGGCATAAACAACGGGGGCAACCACTAAGTTGAAGCACAGCGCTAGAAATAAATACAGCGGCAGTTTTTGCGTATGCCATTCAGACCAAATTTCTCTCATTGTTTCTAAGGTTTGAGTCGCACTTTGAGGTAATTGATTGGTGAATCTTGAGTCGTTGAGTTTCATAGCTGCATCAGCTTTTAGCCGTGGGAGAGTCCGTGGAAGAAACGGTCAAGATAAGGGCAAAATCAAGTCGATCGCCTTGATTGCGATGAACGGCGCAATAATGCCGCCTAAGCCGTAAATCAAAATATTACGTTGCAACAGTTGATCGGCAGTTAGAGGACGAAACTGCACGCCTCGTAACGCCAGAGGAATTAAGACAGGAATGATCAGCGCGTTGTAGATCAGGGCTGCAACGATCGCTGATTGAGCGCTTTTCAATCCCATGATGTTAAGCGTACCAATTCCGGCAGCAGCAAAGAGGGTGGGAATAATCGCAAAGTATTTGGCGATATCGTTGGCGACGGAGAAGGTGGTTAGTGCGCCACGAGTGATCAGCAATTGCTTGCCGATCGTCACCAAATCAATCAACTTCGTGGGGTCAGAGTCGAGATCTACCATGTTGGCCGCTTCTTTAGCGGCTTGTGTCCCGGAATTCATGGCTACCCCTACATTGGCTTGAGCCAGTGCTGGAGCATCATTAGTGCCGTCTCCGGTCATGGCAACTAGTTTGCCCTGAGCCTGTTCACTGCGGATCACATCGATTTTGTCTTCAGGCGTGGCTTCGGCAATAAAGTCATCCACTCCAGCTTCTTGAGCGATCACAGATGCCGTGATGCGGTTATCGCCTGTCAGCATAATGGTTTTCACACCCATACGGCGCAGTTGGTCAAATCGCTCCCGCAGTCCCGATTTCACAACATCTTTGAGGTAAATTACACCGTAGATGTCGTTCCCCTGACAAACGGCGAGGGGTGTGCCGCCCAGACGAGAAACTCGCTCGTAAGCTTCATCCAGCGCTGGAGAAACTTGCCCTCCCCGCGATCGGACAAACCCTTTAATCGCATCTACCGCTCCCTTACGGTACTCCTTGCTATCGAGATCAGTACCGCTCATGCGAGTTCGGGCAGAGAACTCAATCCCTTCGGCGGGTTTGCCATCCCAATCAACGTTTGCACCTAATTTTTGAGCGAGTTGAACGATCGATCGCCCCTCTGGAGTTTCATCAAACACACTGGCAGCCAGACAAACATTGGCAACTTCCTGAACTGAGTGACCGTTAACGGGAATAAATTCATCCGCTAAACGGTTTCCTAATGTGATGGTTCCTGTTTTGTCAAGAACAAGAGTATTCACATCGCCACAGGCTTCCACTGCCCGTCCAGACGTGGCAATCACGTTGAACTGTGCCACCCGATCCATGCCAGCAATACCGATCGCGCTTAGCAGACCACCGATCGTCGTTGGGATCAATGCAACCAGTAACGAAATCAAAATAGCAATGCTGGAACCTGTTCTAAAGCTATTTCCTACTTGAGCGCCAAGGGTGCCATCCAGGAAACCTGCGATGTAACCCGTGATCGAGGGCATGGTAGCAACGACAATCAAAAATACCTGGGTCAGCACTGCTAGCAGCACGGTCAGCGCAATTTCATTGGGGGTTTTGCTACGCTCGGCTCCTTCAACCAGGGAAATCATACGATCGATAAAACCTTGACCTGGGTCAGAGGTAATCTTCACCGTTAACTCATCCGAGAGCAGACGGGTTCCACCTGTCACAGAACTGGCGATGTCTGTACCGGGTTGCTTCAATACGGGAGCCGATTCTCCGGTAATTGCCGATTCATCAACGGAGCCAATCCCTTGAATGACTTCTCCATCCGCAGGAATCATATCTCCGGCAACCACCTTCACCTGATCACCGCGACGTAGCTCAGTCGAGTTGACTTCTTGAATGCTCCCATCCGGCAGCAGTTTACGGGCAACAGTATCGGTGCGAGTCGATCGCAATGCATCTGCTTGAGCTTTCCCTCGTCCTTCTGCAACGGCTTCAGCGAAGTTTGCAAACAGGACCGTGAAAAACAGAATGAGGGTAATGGTGCCATTTAATAATCGCTGTTGCCCAACATCTGCCTGAACGGGACCAAACAAATTGGGATTGAGCGTAACCAACAACGTGATGATTGTACCTAGCCACACCACAAACATGACTGGATTGCGAACCGCAACCCGTGGATTCAGCTTGACAAAGGATTCTCGAATAGCACGTTGATAAATGCCTTTGCGATCGGCTTTTGGAGTGTGTTTGCGATTATCACGCTGACCACTGGGCACCCGAATTGGGCGAGAGGATGCAGAAGAGCCGTTTGTACTTCCCATAGATGTTCAAAACTCCTACCCAATTCCTTTGACAATTTGAAATGCTTCTGCGATCGGACCGAGTGCCAGCACCGGAAAGAAAGTGAGCGCGCCCAGAATCAAGATCACGCCCGCTGTCACTCCGGTGAACAAGCCTGTATCGGTTCGCAGAGTTCCCGCGGTTGCTGGAACAGGCTGTTTACGGGACATACCATCTGCCAGCAACAACAGTGCCGTGATTGGGATGTAGCGCCCTGCCAACAGGCTAAAACAGGTACTCAGGTTCCACCAAGGGGTTGCATCGCCTAAGCCTTCAAATCCAGATCCGTTATTAGAGGCGGCGGAAGCATATTCGTAAATCACTTGAGATAATCCATGAAATCCGGGGTTACTAATGCCTGCTAGTTGTTCAGGAAATGCCAGAGTAATCGCAACTGGAATTAAAACGGCGATCGGATGAACGAGCAGAAGCAAGAAACTCGCTAATACCACTTCTCGTTTTTCAATCTTGCGTCCCAAAAATTCGGGTGTGCGTCCTACCATTAATCCAGTGACAAACACCGCCAGAATCAGATAGGCAAACAGATAGGCAGTACCCGTTCCCTGTCCACCAAACACAATTTGCAGGAACATATTAGATAGGGTGACGAAGCCACCCGTTGGCATGAATGAATCATGCAGACTGTTAACAGCACCGCACATCGTAGCAGTTGTGACTACGGCATATAACGCCGACTGCGCCCAACCAAATCGAACTTCTTTGCCTTCTAAATTGGGAGCTTGATCGATTCCTAGCAGCGTATTGACTGCTGGATTACCGTTGTATTCTCCGATCGCTGCAACGACGACAAAGCCAATCAAAAGACTCAGTGGAATCAAATAAACCAACCAGGCTTGTTTTTTGCTGTTAGCAAACAAGCCATAGGTGTAAATCAACGAAGTGGGAATCGACAGAATGGCAACCATTTGGACCAGATTAGTAAATCCATTCGGATTTTCAAACGGGTGAGCCGAGTTAATAGCAAAGAAACCGCCACCGTTTTCACCTAATTCCTTGATGATCTCAAAATGGGCAACTGGGCCGCGAGCGATCGTCTGACTGATAGCAGAATTTTCTAGAGTCGGAACGGCTACCGGACCTGCCAACGTTTCAGGAACACCCGCAATGATTAGGGCGATCGCCCCCACAATACTAATCGGCAACAGCACGCGGGTAATTGCCCGCACCAGATCCACATAGAAATTGCCCAGAGGTCTACCTGTCAACCCTCGAATAAAGGCAATGCCAACAGCTAATCCAGTTGCGGCGGAGGTAAACATGAGGTAGCCCAAGCCCCACATCTGGCTGGCATAGCTGAGGGTAGTTTCCCCAGAATAGTGCTGCTGGTCGGTATTGGTAATAAACGAAATGGTGGTGTGTAGTGCCGTGTCCCAAGTCGGAGCTGAAATTCCAGTTGGGTTCAACGGCAAAAATGACTGAAGCATGATGATGGAAAAAATCAGTATTCCCATCACCACATTGCTATAAAAAATGGCACGAGCATACTGCCAGCCCGTCATATTCTCCTTCGCTCTCACCCCAATCAGGGAGTAAAGAACCTGCTCAACTGGATTCAGAATCGGATCAAGCAGAGTTCTTTTTTCCATAAAAACCTTTGCCATGTACCGCCCAAAGAAGGGGGTGATCGCCACAACAATGAGTAGCGTCAATGCAATTTGAATCCATCCTTGCAACATAATATTTGTCGAATTCCGACATGAATGGAGTAATTAGTTATTTGTTACCTGTGGTTTGAAATAATCGATAACCAATGATCGATTTCTAATCACTAATCATGAAGGATTTTTGCAAGCTGACAAGGTATAAATTTGACACGATTCAAATTCATAACGGTGGATATATATCTTTATTAAAAAAGCGTTTAGACACCTCAGCCACTTCTATATCTGCAAATATAGATTGCTTCTAAACACGGAACTAGACAATGCCCTCCTTCTAGGTGGGCTAGACTTGTGATAGGGATTCAAGTTTAATAAATAGATTTACTGGTTACCCTCCTGAGTATTGAGATGCTGCCATTCAAACGATTAATTAGCCCCAAAGATTGGCACTTAAATATTTTCTGGTTAATTGTTGCTCTCTTTGCAATCGTCTTGTTGCTGGAGTACAGTACTCCAGCAGACTACGTATTTAGCTACCTCTACATTGGTCCCATCCTGCTGGCAAGTGCTCATCTGAGCCGTCGCACTGCCTTCTCAGTGACTGCCATTGCTTGCATTCTGACAATGTTGAACGCATGGATTCCTGATACGCAACACATAGCAGTCCCGATCGTCGCCAGTCGAACTATTGCAACGCTGGCATTAGTTGTAACGGGAACATTGAGCGATCGCAATCGATTATTTCAGCAAACCGTATCACAACAGCAAGCCAAAATTCAGGCACAGGAAAAATTAGCAGATGTCCGAGAAGATTTTGCTTCAGCCCTCACGCATGACCTGAAAACCCCCTTACTTGGGGCCATTGAAACCTTAAAAGCATTTCAGCAAGGTAGTTTTGGTGAGGTTCAATCCGTCCAACACAAGGTTCTAGCAACAATGATTCGGAGTCACAACAACACGCTTCAGATGGTAGAAACGTTGCTGGATGTCTACCGCAATGATAATGAAGGTTTGCCGCTTCATCTCACTCCTGTTGATTTAGTCAGGTTGGCAGAAGAAGTGACTACGACACTGACCGATTTGGCAGCCAGCCGAAGAATCCATATTTCGTTGACCTATGGCGAGTCAGACTTCCGCAAATTTCTCTGGGTCAAAGGCGACGCCTTCCAACTTCAGCGCGTGATTGCCAATCTTTTGACCAATGCTATTAACCATTCTCCACGCGGCAGTAAAGTGGAAGTAATCATGGAGACTAATTCCTCTTATCAAACCGTTAAAGTGGCAGATTACGGGGCAGGCGTCAGACTAGAAGAAATGCCTCATCTGTTTGAGCGATTTTATCAGGGGCAAAGCGATCGGCAGGCAAAAGGTTCAGGCTTAGGACTTTACCTGTCACGACAGATCATAGAGGCACATAGCGGTACAATTTGGACAGAAAACCGTCATCCAACGGGCGCAATTTTCGCGTTTCGCCTGCCTGCCTTCCCTCACCATCTTCCTGCCTCACCCTAAAATGCCGCGTCTACCGCTAAAGATTCTATTAGTTGAGGATGATGAACTCTTCCGTCTAGGTTTAAGGGTTCGGTTAGAACAAGAAATCGGGTTTGAATTGGTCGCAGAAGCTGAAGATGGGGAAACGGCGATCGAACTCGCTAAACAGCATCCACTAGATATCGTTGTTTTGGATATTGGTTTACCAGGAATTGGTGGTATCGAAACCTGTCGCCAGCTTCGCGAGATTAACGCGGCGCTCC
Organism: Phormidium tenue FACHB-886; assembly: GCF_014764505.1. GTDB lineage: Bacteria > Cyanobacteriota > Cyanobacteriia > Elainellales > Elainellaceae > FACHB-886. The sequence continues at coordinate 8,079 of NZ_JACXWX010000092.1, read as the reverse complement.
CCATTTTGGTGCTGACATCCCACTCTCAAAAACCCCTCATTAACCGGATGATCGAAGTCGGGGCACAGGGATACTGCCTGAAAGGATCACCCGCCGAAATACTGATTCTGGCAATTCGCTCCGTTGCGGCTGGCGCATCCTGGTGGGACTCTGTTGCAACCAGTGAAATTCGCGCAGCATTTGACAATAGCCCCAGCGAAACCAGGCTGCAAACGACTACCGCTCAACCCATTTCTCCATTGACTCCCCGAGAACAGGAAATTCTGGCGCTGATCGCAGTAGGTAAAACCAATCAAGAGATTGCTGAAATGCTGTACATCACACGTGGCACAGTACGTGTTCATGTTCACACGATTCTTCAGAAGTTAGAAGTGCGCGATCGTACTCAGGCAGCAATCATTGCCATCCAAAAGAATTTAATTGACCGACAGTTGTTATCTAATTCATAGAAAGCAACAAGTAACTTTTCAATTTTTGCACGGTTTTGCTGGCGATCGGGCAGGGCGTATTAGGATCAATGGGCGATCGGCTGCATTGGCTCGAAGCAGATTTAACAAAACTGTCAGGTCTGGGTATTCAAATCCCCGCTTTTTGCATCATTTTTATCATCAGAAATTTCCTCTTTCCTATTTTCGATTAGAAGCCTATCCGAAAACCATTGATTTTACGAGAGACTGGCAGTGGTTACAGTTGAGCATTGAGGGAATGACCTTCGACGGTTGTTGATTTGATGGGAGAAGAAACCAGAGAACTATCTTGCAATGATCCATCTAGCCTGCGCAACCATTGTGGTAAAAGCAATTCAAGTTTTCGGATAGGCTTTAACCAATTTTTTCAAGTTCGATCGTCATAAACAGACCTATATAACGATCAAACGGAGAGAGCAATCTCTCTAGCAACATCACTATGGTGTAGCACCAAGAAGGAAGTAGCTGTCTGACAGACAACCCACCGCTAATCAAATAACGCAGGGGAGTGTGGTACTCGATTGCGCGGATGACTAAGTGGGGAAATTTAGATTTAAACTGATCTTGATCCCGACAGAATACAATCCACGGAATCGCCATATTCGCCCCTGACAGTGGACCACCTTCTTCAAAACCCCAGTCACCTGCGACTTCAAACGGTTCATGATGAAAGCGGGTATAAATAAACTGTGACCAGAGAGTGTTGGCAGGTTCAATCATGACAACCTTGCCACCTAGTTCAAGGCAACGGTCTATCTCCTGAAAAAACCGGTTTGAATCTTTGACATGGTGTAAAACATCAATCATCAAAAAGGCGCCGATACTATTGTCTTGAAAAGGCATCTCCAACGCTGAGAAAACGCAGTCAACACCTGGATAGGGCAAAATATCGGAAGTTACCACATTAGGAGCCATTGCTTTCAAAAAACCAGCTCCACTACCAAGTTCAACAACTATCTTCTCCAATGAAATCGTACGAATTCTCCACAGTAGTTCTTGGTAGAAGCTTTTGTAGATATTTTTTAGAAAGGGTTTGCGATTGATAATACGGCGAACCAACTTAATGTTGCTTGGATCGTCAAGATCTGCCATCTGAGAAGCTTCGGGCAATCTAATCCAGTTCAAAAAGTTACTCATAAAATGACTGTATTTCAAAAATTGAGACGCGGCAAATTGAACCAATTCCAAACTTTATAGATTTCAGCTATCAATGTTAATAAGAACAGTATTTACCATTGAGCGATTAAAAAATTTGAGAAAAAGACAGTATTCAACTGAGAAAGCTTAAAAAATAAAGCTTTATAGAACTAGAAAGCCAAATAGTAATTGGCAGAATTAGCAGCAAATTTTAACCAATTTAAGTCATTCAAACAGTTCCCAATTGAATACAAAACAATATATTTACTGTGTAATGAATAAGTTCAAAGAATAAAACGGAGATGCTGCGGCTTCAGCAACATGCGTGTTCTAGGTTCTTGAAGTGGTCATACAAATTAATTCTTGATGACTAGTTCGTCCTCAAGAATCATTTGTGACACACTCATTTAGACAAAATTGCAATATCAAGTAAACCACACTTAACTACATGATCACGCTGTTAACTTTAATAGCTGTGAAGTGAAATTTTACTCTTAAACACTCGCTTCTAAATTTGCTTTTTTTGCAAATCAAATAACAATACGGAAAGTGGCTAATAATCGGTGGAGGTTATTTGTCCACCAATTATTAGCAGTCACGCTGAGAAAAGCTAGACTACGATCGTGAAGTCACTGCTTGCGATCGTTGCAACGTTTGTAGTAGTTGCGAAAGCACCACCTGTGCCAAAGCCAGCAGCAGCTCCATTCTGGTTATAAATCAATGAATTGTTTGCACGGTTAAACACAACCAGCGCAGCGCTAATTTCTGCACTTGCTGCATCATTCACAGATGCAAACTCGCTCGCAACACTCAAACCATTGCCAACGGTGCTGCTCAATCCAAACGTTTGCCTGGATAGGGTAATTCTGTCAGTACCCTGAACAAAATCAGTGATGGTATCCTGTCCAACATCGGACGTCGAGAAAGCTCTAAGTGTAATGTAAGCAAACTGATCCGCTCCAGCACCACCGGTCAAAGTATCATTGCCAGCACCGCCAACCAGAGAATTGTTAGCAGCATTACCCGTGATGGTATTGGCTAAAGCATTTCCTGTCAGAGAGACTGCATTAGTGCCTAGAACACTGAGATTCTCAACGTTGTCAGCTAGGGTATAGGCTGTGCTAGCAAAAGCGCTCGTCAAGATGACGTTATCCATCCCCTGTCCAACGGCTTCAACGACTCCATCAGCAGCAGAATTAACATAGTAGGTGTCGTTTCCGGCGCCACCTTCCATTGTGTCATTGTTTAAGGTGTCCGTTCTACCCCCACGAACATCCACATCACCAATCAAGATATCATTTCCATTTCCACCTCGCAGAACGTCTTGCCCTAGCCCACCCACAAGAGTATCGTCGCCGTCCTGACCCGCTAGAGTATTTCTGGCAATGTTGCCTGTAATGGTGTTGTTCTAAGCATTGCCAGTTCCATTGAGCGCCCTTCTCCCTGTCAGCTCTAGAATCTCAGTATCGCTGCTGAGTGTCCAACTGATTGAAGCCCGAACGGTATCGGTTCCATTGTTCGCGGTTTCGAGGGTGGAATCACGACGATCGTTCACGATATAGAGGTCATTGCCTTCTCCACCCCTTAGGGTATCCTGACCTGCGCCACCATCAAGGGTATCGTTACCACCCTGACCGTCTAGCCGATCGTTTCCTCTTCCGCCGCTTAAAACATCGTTACCCTGTAGCGCGAGAAGGACATCATTTCCTGCTAGCCCAAATAATCGGTCGTTCCGAGCAGTACCTGTGAGAGTATCAACTTCGTTTGTACCTCTACGAGTAACCATGTGACACCTAAAACTGTTTACAAGATTGTCTGCTTCGCATTGTTTACTCTGTTCGCTTTGAAGTACCTTTTCAGGGAATTTTTCCTGCAGTAGAACTGGGCAGGGAGCTAAAACCTGCCATATTGACTAAGAGATAAGAGGTAGAAAAATCAAAGGAGCAAGAGATGAAGCAATCTCTATGCTCAACTGCCAAGTCTAGGCAATTACAGAGCAATGATCACGGCGCCATAATCTAGCGCCACAACTAGATTCATTATATGGCGCTAGATTATGGCGTCAATAGTCCTGGGTGACAACTTTACTTTGTTGAAGAGTGTGATAATTTTTTCGTTGGAAAAGCGATCTAGCTCAAAACTTTGTTTGCATTGGCGCTAGATAGTGATATCATGAGTCAGCTTTAAAGCTAGCAAATCATCCAATAGTAAAGGTAGACCAGATTTAGGTTTTATAGGTGCCGTGGAGACGGATAAGTGGTTGTATTCAAGCTAGATGACAAGCAATCTCAAACACTCCAAGCTATCTTTGAAGATCCTGTTCGTTCTGATATTCATTGGTCTCACCTTAAGGAGTTATTTGTTGCTCTTGGTGGTCTTGTCAAAGAAGACCACGATCGCCTCTACATTGTTGTGAAATCTCACGTTAGTACCACAAGAGCAGTCATTCACTGTCGTCATCCTGACCTGTGTGCCAGCACACATGCAGTCAGCAGTATTCAAAAATTGCTCAAATCTTTAAAGACAGTGGGAGTAAAGTGAAATGCTAACGTACAAAGGTTACACCGCTCATCTGAGAGTTGATGTAGAAGCTCAATTACTCTTTGGCACCGTCCTCGATATTAAAGACACTATTACGTTCGAAGGCGAAACAATTCAGGAAATTACCCAAGAGTTTTATCGCTCAGTGGATGCATACTTAGCCCTGTGCAAAGAACTGGGCGAGGAGCCAGATAGAACCTTCTCAGGTCGCTTGCCTTTGCGTACCACACCCGATAACCACCACTTGATCTACCTTGCAGCAGCTCAAGCTGAAAAGAGTATCAATGCTTGGATGGAGGAGGTCATCATAGAAGCAGCTCAAAAAGCAACCCGTTCTGCATATAATCAGCCTACGGTCTTGCCACTGGAGGAGTACGAGCAAGAACAGTTGCTCACTCGGTTAGAAGAAAAGCTAAACCAGCTTCAAGCTGCTCTTAAACCCTATCTAAAGTCTAATACTCCTGAGGTGGTTGAACCTTGCTTAGCCGTGCTTGAACCCTTTTTAACTGATCCTGAGTTGGCTAAGTTAATCAAAGAATCTCAAAAGCTGGCTTACAGCAAATAAAAGTAACTTTAAGACTGAAAGTTCTTCTACAAGTGGTGCAGTTCCATCATGAACTTAAGCTTAACTTTATACCATTGCGCGTGAACAATGCGTATTCTTGTTGCCAGGAATGTAATCTACAGTTATCTGTTCGGTAACAGATCGCTGAGGGGTACTTTAGCCACCTATTTGTTAAACAAAATTCAGCAGGAGCCCCATCTTCAAGGATTCCTAAGCGAAACAGCATTCCAGGACACCCTCAACAAGCTCGAGGAGTTAAAAGACGCTAAGGCAGAACAAGAGGTAGAACAAGCTCGTCTAGTCAGCGCTATCAGACGAAGCTTATACCTACTGCCTACTAATAGCCAGGAATTCCGCCTAGGCGAGATTGAGAACGAGGAATTTGCTTGTGCGCTCCAAAATAATCTAGATGCGCTAGTTACCCACGACCTCTCCTACTATCAGCTATCGTCGAGCATCCTATCATCAAGCATTCTCATCTGGACGGTCGGTGAGTTCCTCAATCAAAGCAGGCGATCTCATCTCAATCGAATTTACCTCAAGCCCACTCCTGAAGCAACTGTTCCTGCTCTCCTCGATTGGCTTATCCCAATTACCGATAGTAGTGAATTGTCATCCCTGCAGGAATTAACTGAGCACCTGCTTCAAGGGCTGCAGCCATCCTCCCATACCCCAGCCCAACCAGTAGAGCCGACTGTTTCACACGATCTTACTTTTGGTAATGAAGCTCGGCTCGATGTTGAGTCCCCTCCACCGCAGGTTGATGATTTATTGTCGGGTGGGGAAGCCGGTAGATTGAACAGCAGAGCGGCTCACACTGCTTACAGAACGCTTCGTAAGCCAGCCCAGCCTGAGGTTCAGCTTCCGTTGGAAACAGACTTTTGGGAAAGCGAGACGACTGAGAAGAATCTAAATATCAGAAGGAGCCTGGCTTCAGTATTAGCATTGCTGCTGGTGCTGTTAAAGTTTCAGCTTGACCAACCTGAATTTACTACTGTTTTAGAACAACGACCGATATTAACAAGACTGAGTTTGCATGAAGTTGGTGTTTTGGCAGCTATATTCAGTAGCAGAATTATCTCAGGGTTTAATCATCCAATTGCTCTGGAATGGGCTTTAGCGGAGACTTTGATCTCAAAGATGAATTTGTTGGAGATTAGGCGAGGGATCGAGTATCTCTCGCTAATTGATGACAAAGTCACCTCAATCAGCAATTTTGTCAGCAGCATAATGGAGATTATTGAAGAAGCCAGCGTATTGCATATTGCTTCCAGGGATGGAGACTTAAGTCTGAGCAGTGCTCATCTGTTTGAGGTTATTGGGCAGAACCTTGTTCATGCAATTAGCCAGCCACCCAAGCTCACTCAATATGTTCAAACTGCTGCCAAAGAGCTTGTTGTTAAACTCTCCGACGTCGCCAAGTTCTCCGACGTCGCTAAGCCCTCTAATATGCAATATAGTGCATTGGAAGTCAATAGCGAAGCTTTGATTAGGCAAATTAACGTCACAAGCTTTAATGAGAATATTGCTGAGAATTTACGGGACGTAACCGATAGTGAGTTATCTGAAACTTACGATATGTCCTTTAACAGTACCCAGGAGGACTACAGTAATTCTGATTCTTGGAATAGCATATCTAACTTCAATGGCATTGGGCTTCCTTGGTACAATGGTCGTTTTAGTTTAGGTTCATCTAGCGTGGTTCAGGCTAGAGCAAACGGCACTAGTAGTGATGATTATTTATCTGTCCATGAAGCGGTTTTCAACTTTTATCTCAATGGCGGCAGAGGTGATGATAGGATTGTGGCGGGAAGGGGTGATGATTATCTCAATGGGGATCGAGGAAACGATATCCTAACTGGGGGACCTGGAGCAGATAAGTTTATTACAGGATATGGAACGGCAACGATTACAGATTATGATGTCGCTGAAGGCGATCTTATTTTTGTTTTGGGAGAAGCTACTGACTACAGTTTGAGCGGAGGAGGCTCTAATACAACGTTGGCAATAGCTTCTCCTGAGGGACAAAGAGCTACTGACTACAGTTTAAGTGGAGAAAGCTCTGACATAGAATTTCGGGTTAAAAATCCAACTGTTGCTCGCCTGCTTGATGTGCCGGTAGGACACCTCATTGCTACCGTGAAAAATACATCACTGCTGTACATCGCCTCCGCCGGTACAATAAATCGTCCGTTAATTGGTACTGACACAGATGACTTGCTGATCGGTAACTCAGGAAGTAATTTGCTGTTCGGAGAAGCAGGTGATGATATGCTGATCGGTGATTCTGGACGGCGATCTGCTGCATTCAACTTATTAGAAGGCGGCAAAGGGGCTGACACTTTTGTATTGGGGGATAGTGCTGGAGCTTTCCATAGTGCTGGAGGATTTTCCACCATTACCGATTTTGATGCCGGTGAAGGTGATCGACTTCAACTTATTGGAAGTTCTACTTCATACGATTTCGAAGCAGTTGGAGCAAATATAGAAATCCGTGTTGGTAATTTTCAGCTCCATGAAGGCGACCTAATTAGCGTTCTGAAAAACACGAACAGCCTGAATTTGAATGAACATGTCAAGTTCATTGGATAAAGATGCATTTAGTGATAGAGCAACGGGTATGGTAAACATTAGCCTTAATCGGAAATAAGGGGAATGAGACGAAAACGGGAACCTCCTTCGGAAATCGTCATCTAAGCAACTGCAATCTTCCGGTGCGTCAACCGAAAGTTGTGTAGTCCACAAGCCGTTTCCATCACATCATCGGCAAAGTGATCCGTTCGACTCTACGATAATTGTGTGTGTGACTATTGGTACACCCTACCCGCTTTCTTCTGATGTAGAGAATAATCTGCTTAGGATTGGACAGGAAGGCGTTAACTAATGCACTGAAGTACGCCAAAGCAACTGAAATCCGCGTTGAACTCATATACCAATCTGCGCAGTGCATATTGCGAATTAGAGACAATGGACAAGGATTTACAGTTAATTGTGCTTCTGGCCGCAGTGGGTTTGGGTTATTGGGAATGTCAGAACGTGCCGCTCGTATTGGGGCACAGCTAAAGATTCAGAGCACCCCTGGACAAGGAACAGAAATTTCAGTGTCTACGAATCGGGAGTAAGCCATCATGAGCCAGCCTAATGCAATTCGGGTTTTGGTTGTCGATGATCACCCTGTTGTGCGTCAGGGCTTGGTCGCCATGCTGGAAGAAGCGGCAGACATCAACGTGGTTGGACAAGCTTGTAATGGACGCGAGGCATTAGGAGATTTTTGGCAAAGAGTTTACCCAAACTACTAAAATATACTTGGGTTTGCTAGAAATCAAGGAACAATCGTTTGACAAGCTCTCATCTGACCGAACAATCACT
>NZ_JACXWX010000091.1 GCF_014764505.1 Phormidium tenue FACHB-886 | reverse complement strand
GAGCAATTGATGCAACTCAAGCCGCAAAAACGCTCTTTTTTCTTGCGAGGGCTGAGGGCGATGAGCTTGATTCAGTCTGCTCTCTAGCTTCACTGTCACCCCTTGAGCTTGAAAGCACTGATGGAAGCTGCCTCTTGCTGGATGAGCTTCTTGCTGAATTTGAATATCTTTGCGAGTCAGTCGAGCTAGGACGGCTGCTGATTCGGAGTTCTTTGGCTGATGCCAGCGCCGATCTAGATTCGGTCTAGGCGGGGGGAGGGCTGATAAATGGCGGTAAGCCGATCGCCCGTCTGGTCTGCGTTCGGCGGCTCAATTCCGGAATTAGTTGACATCATTCCGGAATTAGTTCACCTAGAAAGCTCCCGATGATTGCCGGGAGCGCCAGTATTCATAGCACTGATGCCTAAATCTCTAGAAGCTGATTTGGCTGGAATGGATGACTCCTGTTGTTCCGCAGGCGTCGGTATAGTACCACTCTCCTGTAGAGCCATAGATATTGATAGACATCTGTTGCTTGATTGAGCAGAGAACTTCGCCGTTAGCAGCAGTTCTGACATTAGAAGGGGGAGCAAAAACAGTTGCCCTCGCTGGCGTAAACGAGTTGGAAGACAAGCGACTACAAACGGCATCAAGCATGTTTTGAGTGGCTTGAGATTGAGGGCGATGTACTTCCCTTTCGGGAAATGTCGTCCAGCTAGCATTCTCACAATTCGCTTGACTTTGAATGCGATCGCTCCCTAAGTAATAGACGAAATCAGCGCTTCTGTAACTGGCTGTAGAGATTGAACAAAGGTCTACGTTAATACTTTGCCCATCAACAGCCCGCCCAGCATAGTAATTGCAGGTCTGAGCGCTAGCAGGTGGCAGTGGCGTGAATGCCGCGCATATTGTGAGACCGGGCAACAAGAATTGAAATATTTTCATTAAAGTCGCAATTGGCAATGATCTCATACTCGTCAATCCTCCCTCCACTTCATCCATTAGCGGCAAGAATTTAGCAGAAGTTCAAAGATCGACAAAGGTCAAATAAAGGAAGCTAGTCTTGAAGGCAAGATCAACTGACTATTGAATATCTACGGGCAATTGGTTACTAGTGCAACATTCTTTAGAGAAGTAATTCAAAGTCCCTTTATTGCAAGGTGAAGCATTCTTCTGATTCCTGACTACATCCTGAATTGCAACAACTCAGACAGTATCGTGCTGGAGTGATCAATGCACATGGAGTGATCAATTAGCTTTGGAATCGGGCAAACTGAATTGGTGTGAGATTTGCATTGCAACTCAAAACTATTTGGCAGATAGATGAACTTCTAATGATGTTCATTGGTTTATAAAACTTGTTGCATAAGAGAGGGTGGTTGCATGGCTGATGCAATTGAGTTAAGGATTGAAGCGCTTGTAAGTGAGCATGGTTATAACGCTCAATTGCTGCGCGATTTTGCTGAGTTTGTGCAATCACAGCCCAAACCTCGCAAGAGCAGAAATAAAACGGCATCTTCCAAGCCCAAAACTCTTACGATTGCTGAGTTACAGGCTGCTGTTATCGCAGCATTCGGCTGTAGTGATCTTAAAGTCCTGAAGAAGCATGATGCGTTCAAACTAGCAACTGCTGGACGCGATCTCAATTTTCGCAAAAAAGATGCTTGGCTTGCCCTGTACCGTGAGTGGGTGGGTGTGCCAGAGAGTGAGCGGCATGAAGAAGGAGCAACGTGCATTAACGGTATTGATATTCTCAAGAATTTCCGTCCTTGGCATGTCTTTGGGCTCGATCCTAAAAAAGCTACATCTGACGATATTAATACAGCATTTCGGCGTCTAGCCCTACAGCATCATCCCGATCAAGGCGGCGATCGGCAAGTTTTCGAGCAGCTTCAAAAGATGCGCGATTCACTCATGGCATTCCGTTGAACCAAACTCTACTTTTCTAAAGATCGAATGATATGAAAACCAGCAAGTATGAGCTGATGTCTGCTGAGGAGACGGCGAAGATCCTTGGCATCACCTTAAATCGGCTCTACAGAATTTGTGATGTATTTGACCAGCGTGATGACGACCAATGGAACTTGGCTGAAGGTGAACACTTTGATTGGCTCAGCAAGAACCAGAAGACACGCCGTTTCTATGAAGAAGGAGCAATGGCGATCGCTAAATACATCCAAGAATCTGCCAACGCGAACCCAGTATCTGGCTTTTTAGATGGAGTTTTGGAAAAAATAACTAATCGACGTAAGCATACACGTCAATTATTAGTTAGGCGACGCGTCATCCTTGAACTTCAAGATCTTGAAGGGGTTGTTATAAAAAACAATTTAGTATTTATTGAGCGACCAAGAATTATTCGTATCCTTGCTACTAATGGCAAAGGACTTAATGCAGCAGCGCGGCGGGAAAATAACAACGGCGATCTACAAGGTCGGGAGACAATGCAGATTGGTGTGCATTTTGACACCTTAAATAACGCCGAATATTGGAGCCAACGGGGACTAGCGCGAATTGCACAAAATATGTCCGAGAACCTTTCGCAGAAGTCTCGCAGGGCTTGGACTGAAGCTGTAGCGGAAGTAGTAGAAGACGCTATTGAGCAGCAACAGAAGTATTTAGAATCGTTTGATGCAAGAGTAAAAAGGGCTATGGATCGGGTGAAATCTGACGCCAAGCAAAAATGCCAGGTGACAAAAGTTAGGCAAGCACCTGCTAGTCCTTTTGACATGCACGTACATCATTTGTTCGACCGTTCAACACGCCCTGACCTAGCCGCATTCCGTGGCAATTTAATAGCTATTCATGAGGACTTGCATCGAGAGTTTCATCAATGGCATGGACATTCTAGTTGTGAACCCAAACACTTTATTGAGTATTTAACCACTGTTGAAGCTTGGCGATTTGAATCAGCAAGCATGACCTCTCATCTCCATTCACTAATAAATCGACTGGAGAACTTACAGCATGACTTTGAGAGTCATTACTGCCTCGTGCAAGATTAGAATCTGCTGTTCGCTGCGGTTGGTTGAAGCCGCAAACTAGCCGTTATGCTTGCAGCCTAAGTTTTGCCAACATCACTCGATCGCCCTAATAAAAAACCTCCCGGCGATCGTGGGAGGTGAGCTATGGGATCGAAACGAACTTCTATTGGATTTCTAGCCTCACTGCCGATCGGCTGTTGTCGATCGTCAACTTGATGACACGATGCCGCTGCGGTGGTGCGATCGCTAACTGGCGAATGATGGCATCCACTGGATAGCTGCTTTCAAGTTGCACAATGAAGCTCGAACGGGTGCATCTGAGCCTTGGGGGAGCCTAACGAAATTGCGTCCTTTGGCACTAACGCCGCCAACGAAATTTCAAGGGTTCCAGCTAGCCCTCCCCCAACCATCGGATGCGCCCAGCTCGAACAGTCCAGCTCTAGACTTGCGCCTAAATTCCCTCGATCTGGAAAGTTTGCCAATCGCAGGGTTCCCGCCAAGCTGGTGAATGGCAATGATTGCCTACCTGTTTTGTCGAGGCAGAAGGAAAGCCTGCCATTGCTGGCATCGGGCACAACCCAAAGTTGAACGACTTTGCCAAATCCAAACCCCAGCGGAGCCGATCGCTTTAGTCTGCCGATCTGGTCGAAGGCATGCTCAAGCTCAGCTTCAAGGTTCTCCAACCGCTTCAACAAATCTGTTTCTACCAGTGGTGCTGTTTTCGTCGTAGTCATTAGCCCACCCTCCGAGAGTCAGTTTTCCAGAGTCCGCTTAACTCTGTCTTCAGTTCGTCATAGGCTTGCTGAGTGGCTGCGTCCATATTCCACTGGTCGGCAGCAGCCTCATCTGTGCGATCGCCTCCCTCGGATGGGAGGGCATCGTCAAGAATTCGTTGAACGGCAAGAATGATGCGCTTTTTAATTTGATCGTTGTTCATGAAACTATCCGTTTCCTCCAATTACTCGAACCCTGCTGACCAGAGATGACGGCTGCGCCATCCTGGCTCGATCCTGTTGTCGGTTAATTGCCGACAGCAAAAATCTGTTCGCCAAACCTCTGTTGACTTGCTGAACGTCGCTACTACGCATGAAATATTCTTTCAGCACTTCCAAAAGCACCGCTCGATCGAGCTGGAAACCTTTCGGAGCAGCGGCAAAAAACGGCTGCCGTGGATCAAAATAATCTGCGATCTCCTCGGCAAGTTGGGCGATCGTTCCTCTGAAAAACTCCTTAGTGGTGGCTGGATTAGCCTTTGTCGCCTCAGTTGCCCGTGCTCTATCACGCTGTTCTTGCTGAACTTTAGCAATTTCGGTTTGATGCAGGATTGCCTGCCGCAGAAAACCGATCACTGCCTCTTCGCCAATTTGCAGCGTGGAGTCAGGCTTGAGATTAAAAAAATGTTTCTGCAAAATTTTCTTCAGCAGATCGCGATCGAGCTGGAACGACGGAGGAACAAAGTAGAAAAAAGGAGTCTTCCGCCGTGTTTCAAAGTCGTCTGCGATCTGCTGAGCAAGTTGTTCAAAAGTTCCCTTAAACATCGGTTTAGCCTCGCTGCTTGGGCTTACCGTTGTCCATCACCGCTTGCGCCTGCCTTGCCCGCAATGCGAGCTTCCGCAACTGGCTTGCGTCTAAATCGTAGCTGTCGCGGCGAAGACCTCCGCTGCTCTGTATTAATGTGGTTTCGACCGTTTTGCGATCGACCTGAACTGTGGACCCGTCGGCTGAGTCAAGGCGCTGGTCGCATATTCCTTGAAGCGCATCGACCGTCTGTTGGTATGTTTTGCTCATAAAGATTAGAGAAGCCGGATGTTCCGGCAGATTGACATGTCAGCAAAAGCAAAGCTTTTCTTAATCGTAGAATCCCCAACCCATCCGATCGTCTATTCCATCATGCCGACTACTATCAGGCTGAGTGATCGATCCTCCCCGCAAAAGCATACTACAGGCGGTTTAGCGCAATCGTGCGTCAGCAAAGAGTAACTGCCCTTGCTTGCCTTGGTGACCGGGATAGCGAATAAGCCCGTACTCTTTCCAGCAATGCCGAGGTGACAGCCGAAGAAAAGATGCCAGTTTGCTGGCGTAACCTCTTGACCGTGCGATGTCGTATGCTTCAACCGCTGTCAGATGAGGCGCGATCGTGTCGGTGGTGGCAGTCGCAATAGTTGGAACAGATTCGATCTGCGTGACTCGTTGCTGCAGTTCTGCCAGTTCAGTTGACAGCGCCTCCAGGTCGGACTGGGTGACAAGCTGCTCTTTCCCCACATTGAAGAACTGTTTCAAGACATCTTCGACAGTGGACGAAAGCGATCGAAGTTGGTGCTGCGATCGGTAGTCTTCCAGCGCTGCTTTTACTTCGGGAGCAATATAAACAGTGATCGATGGCTTATCAGTTGCCATACTTTTCCTGCACTAGTGCGTGACTGATAACAATTTGTTATAGCTAACTCTCTCTAAGTCCGGCACAGGTGCAGTACTTAAAAATCCAATTTTAGTCCAACGTTAGTCCAGACCTATCAGGTGATCGGCAGAAGGCGCTGTCTATAGGGTTTGTAGAGATTTTGATTAGTTGCGGGTGGAGCAATTAATCAGCCAATTGTGGACTAAAATCACTTCTCTACGTTTCTAGAACTCAACTGCTGCAAGGGTTTCAACCGATCGGTTAAAAAGTAGGGCACTAGTCCAGCACTAATCCAGTTCGATAGGTAGGACTAATCAGTTGAACTGCGATCGACGGCGCAAACCTCTAAAGAATGCAGGGCTGTTTTTAGCGGCTCCGCTGTAAAGTGCAGCAGCACAAAAAAGCCCCTCCGATTTTAGAAGGGCTGCACGATCGGAGCGATCGGAGGGTAGGCGATAAAGGTAGGCAATAAAAAACCCAGGGGTGGGCTGCGGTTTTAACCCTGTATAGAATCCATTTGAGATTTATACAGGAGGGCAATCGAATTTGGCTGAACTACGAGCTAGGTCACAAATTTTATAGATTGATCGTCAGGATTTTTTTCTTGCTTTTTTTGTCGCTCAACACGACTGTATTGTAGGGTGATGTATCCGTTCCCAGCGGAATTGGCAACCTAAAACTGGGGCTTTTATGATTGAGTTCGCCTAAATCAATGCTTTTCGTTATATCGCCATCTGTTGCCAGATAAGCCGTAAGTTCGCCTTTATAATCTTCAATTAAAAAATTTCTAAAGAAAACGACTTCCCCACCCTCAGGATCTATACCAAGGATGACCGTACCGCTGAAAGTTGCGCCTTTTCGTTCTTCATCAACCGTTGCCATTATGATTTCCGAGGGGTCTTGACCGGACATATCTGCCATAAACTTTTTCCTGGGCGAATTCTCAACAATTGAAAATGACTTTACAAGAGCGCTATGGGCGATCGCAAAACTCTCAGGACGTATTTCTGCATCGGCCTTGGAAATAACAACAGCGCTAGTACTTGCACAATCGCCGCACATCTTCAAGCGCTTGATTGGATTTAGCTGTAGCTTCGTTGGCTTCTGCGCTTGTAACCGTCCCGTTGCTGACCCCTTGTTGTTTCTCCAGCGCAATGTCAAACATTTGATTTTGCCGCAATCTAGCAGCTCCACATTCTTTTTCAAACGGCTGCTCCACCTGATCGGCAAACTCACTTGCATGTTCACCGTAGTAGGTGTCGTAGACTCTCCAGATCGAGCCAAAAAAAACGCAGGCGAAGATAAAGGCAATTGCGCATTTGATCTTCTGTTCTAGATTCATGGCGGTGGGGCATAGCTACTCTTCCAAGCTAGTCAGCCGATCGCCCCTCCTTCAGGTCAAAGTACAAGCTTTATGAAAGGTTTAGCGCCACTTCACGATCGACTGAATCGGCAAGCAAAAACCCCTCCGATCGTCTCAGAGGGGGTTGTGCTAGATACGTTCGTGGTGACTGTAAGCGTTAAAACAGAAGCGATCGGACGGTTGCGCGCTAGATGTTTTCGTCTGAGAGTATGTCCTCTAGGTCTTCTAGCTGTTCTGGCAGCAGCTTATCGGCAACAACCTTCTCACCAGCAGCGATCGCGTCTTCGGGAGTTTCGTAGAACGGTGAGCGGCTAGATTCTCCTTCGCCGTATATCCATTCCCCACCAAAATTTTGAACATTGAATTTAAAACCTTCCGACTCTTGACCCTGGATCACGCAAGGGTAAATCTCATGGGATTGGCAAAGCTTTGACTGCTGCCGGAGATAAACGCTTCCTCCAAAGAGCTTTGTCAAGGCTTTAAGTTCTTCCTCGGAAAAGGGTGATTTCATTATTTACTCCTAAGATCAATACTTTCCTCTTGACAATCACCCTGATGTTTCAATATCAATTCTGAAACAGTATCCAAACGCTGATTTGTATCGTTCTTTTACAAATTCCAGAAATTTCACTAAAATTTCACTGATGTGATGCTGTTGGGCAGATTAGCGGCTCTGCCCTTGCCGTTTTTGCCGACGCTAGCAAAAAGGTCTGAGGCTAGTCAGTCAATCCCGACCATCAACCCACTGCCAGCAGCTACCAGCGTTCGATTGCCTTTGCCCTGCAGTGGTGCAGATGCGATCGCCTGTGCCTTGCGCTCAGCCTGCCGCTGCAACTCCTGCCGATAGCGGTAGTCTGCAATGTGTGTGGCTACTTTCGCGCTAGTGGGGACGCTCTGACGAACGACCTCCCAAGCCAGTTGCTCTGCTGATTCGCTGCAGACTTTGACCTCGAACGCGCAGCCTAACCGCTTGCTAGCACGGGCTTCTAACCGAATTTTGGGGAATCTACCGCGCAGTTGAGAAGCAAACTGAACTGCCTCCGGTAAGCTTTTGAAGCCGAAGTAGGCAACACGGCTGCGGCTCAGTCTGCCGCCCTTACCTCGACGCTTCAACAGCTCCACCGCAACGGCAACGCGATCGGAGAGGTGAACTAGGTTAAGGCGATCGGAGATGGGTTGGACTCGAACTCTAACGCGTGGATGTTGTGACATAATTTATGTGCCTCGTTTGTGGGTAGGGCGCTGTGCTTCTTGGTCGTTGAACAGCGCCCTTTGAATTGGACTTGTGAGCCTTTTACCGACCTGCTCAGGTCAGATTTCTAAGCGGCGATCGCCTCTCGCAGCGTCCAGGTGGGGACTTCAGACAGCAGCCGTTCAGCTAACCGGGCTTTGGTGTCCTGGTTGTAGCGGGGCAGTTTGGCAGCACTGGCGATCGCCTTCAACCGACGGATGCTCAACTGCGTCAGGTCGATCGGGCGTCGGGCAAAGGGCACAACCGCATCGATCGGTGCTGTCGCAGACTCGGCAAGAACCTCGGCGGCGATCTGCGCCAGCTCAGCGGCTAGCTCATCGGTGTCGATCAGGACATCGGGGACAGCGATCGGGCGACTGTGGCGATCGATTAGACCGACAGCGAACAGGACAGCGAACAGGGCGAAACCAGCGACAGCAACGAACTCAGCGGCGAAAGTTAGAAAAGCTTGCATCGGAAGACTCCAAAAAAACTACGGTGTGGCGAGCGCTCTGCATTGATATCGGCTTGCGACGATCGCCCATCGGAGTGGACGGCTGCATTACCCGCTTTTTGTGACCCTAGCCTCCCCTCTGGACTCCTTTTAACGGGGGAGCGAACCGCCTTGATAACTCCATAGTAACTCCACTATACCCCTATAGTAAAGGTACAGTGGTACTATATTTGCTACAATTTCAGGTGTAGTCTCTAAAGAGTGGAGTTAGTTTTATGAGCGTGGCGACAGACAAGAGAAAAATCAGCGCATATCTTGACGAGTCGGTTAAAGACGATGCCGAGCGCCTTGCCAAGGCTGAGAGTCGCAGTTTGAGCAGTTTGATTGAAATTCTCTTAAAGGAAGCAATTCGTAAGGCGAAAGATGAAGGGCGACTGTAGCGATCGAGGTTTTTACTTCTACGGGTAAAAAGCCGCTGTGGAAATTCCTGCAGTGGCTTTTTGCTATCACCAGCAAAATGGTTGCCCGCACCCACCGATCGCACAGCGGTCAGCCTTTCAGCCATTTAAGGCGGTTCTAGTTCCGCACTTCATGAGATCGAAGCAGCAGCAGTGGGCACACTGGACCGGGCGATCAAAGATGTGCCCTGATGGTTCAGTGAATCGATCGCCCTTTTTTAGGTTTATGTAATCCTCTAGACACCAAAAGTAGAGCAATTCATCTTAGAATCTCGGCTGCAAGCTTAATCTACGTTCGTGATTAACAGTCCTATTCAACGGGGCTGTTTTTTTTGGGTGCATATCCTGTCTGTGTCACCTACAGCGATCGCCTTTACAGGGCAGCAGAGATAGAGCCACACGAATTGCCTTTGGTATTGCCACACCCGCTGCGGGAACATTGCAGTCGGCGATTGCAGACTGCATTTCTAGTCGTTTCATGAAAGCCGATCGCCCTCCCCTCTGGAATCACCACCATGAAGCTTGTTTTGTGTCTGTTGATTGCGCTGGCTATCTTCGTCTGGTTGCAGCGTTCCAACCTGCTTCAGTACCCGCGCAGGACACCCCAGCACAGGGCAACTCTAAGCCAGCCTACCTCAACTTCTGCATTGCGCCAGCTCCACCCGAATCTAGACTGCGCGGATGTTGACAGTCAGAATTTCACTGTGCTGCTGCCTGACCCTCACCGATTCGATCGAGACAAAGACGCCATTGGCTGCAAGCCTTGAAGTCCACACTTCTCAGCACCATACAAGATGTCCTTTGCGCTGCCATCTGGGTTGATCTGAACGCACCAGATGCCACCTGCCGCTGCCTTGTGCCGATCGTGGTTCGCTTGGATTGCGGCATCAACAAAGCCAGGTGTGCCAAAGCGCTGCATTAGGTAGGGTGCAGCAGCTAGCGGGATGCCGATCAGGGTGGTGAGAATGAGCAGTTTTTTGAAGAGTGGGGTCATGGCAAAAGCACTCCAGAGGACGGCTCTAGAGTGCCCAGAAGATGGCGGGAGCAACCCTTTCATCCTGCTACCGCCTCAAACTCCCAATCGTCTCTCCGACCTGCTCACTGCCGCTTGCCCATTCGATCGCCCTGCTGCTACCAGTCTGTGAGTGGGGCGATCACCTTGCTTCCCCATCAAAAAAACCGTTGCCAGAAATAGTGGCAACGGTTTTACTTTTCATAAAGTTCGTCCATGCGAAATAGCAAAACTTAAATATCCAGTGCACTATCAAACTCAATTGTTCTGTTTGAGAAAGTTCCTTCTACAACTAGATTCGGAACTATTTTTGAAAGATAATACGAGAAGGCACTGCGTTGTATAGCTAGGATAAGTGCAACTCCTAATAGTCCAATTAAAAAATCAGCTAGATTAAATTTGGTACAACCCATGACAGATATTATTGAACTTACAAGCACAAGTTCTCCCCAAATATGTATTTGATATAGAAATGCTTTTTTAAGTTTTAATTCATCCTTGAAGTCTTTTATTAGATAAAGATCAAGCGTTTTGTTCCCTGTAGTTTCTGACTCAATTCGGTTGCGCAATTTTTTAATATATCCCTCAAAGTTGCGCCGAGACGCAAAAAAATTAAAGCTTGCAATCTGAATTTTCTTATACAGTAGTCCAGTTAAGTAAGTAAACACTCCTCCAAGAATTATATGCAGTAATACTATCCTCGATACAAAAGGGCTAGACGTAGAAATAATGGCATTAAGCGGAACGGCAGCTATTTCAAACCACAAACTTTCGTTCTTTCTTTCTGGAATAATAACTAAAGCGATTAAAAACAGTAAAAAAACTATCACTCTATAAAGTGACAACGACGAAGTTAAGTCCTTAACATATTTCTCTCTTAAAGCCTTAATTAGTTCATCCATTTCTAAGAATATAAGTCAAGAAAATATATATCACCAGCGTTCGGATCAAAAGCTCCATATTCAATTATTGGGCATCCAAAAAATTGGACTTGTTCCTCTTTCCTAGCAAGAAAAGGATGCAGTTTCAAAAAGTCTTCCGTGCTCTGAAAGTGTATATAAGCTTCTTTCCCACTGTCTAAATTATACACTTTGCCTTTAAGAGTACGGTTGTCAAGTGATCTTATAGTGGCTCTGTAAATAATTGGCATTCCTAAATCTTTTTGAGACACCACTGAATGAAATCTTTCACTAATAGTTTTATCAAACAAAAACCTAGTGTTATTTTCATCGCCAAAAGTTAACTCGATTGAATTTTCTCCCGACCTTTCCGCCTTAACTGGAGCGAGCATTTTGTCTATTTCCTTTACTATTGCTTTATCTCCATACTGGCGAAGCATATCTTTGTTTGGTTGCCGTCGTAATATTCCCTGATACGATTCAACAGCGGAAAGGTCTTGCAATAATTGGGCTTTCCGGTCAACAATTTTAGTTTTGTATTTATCTATTTCTATTTCTCCGTCGCTCATTGCTTGTTCATAGGCAGGCAAAACGGCGGATACAATACGGTCAACTATATCTCTCCCGTGTTTTTCAACAGTAGATATAAATTTGAGGATGTACCCCCCTTCTTCTGGCGACTGAACCAAAAAATTGGTTAGCTCATAGTCCCGACCATTCAGTCTTGCATGCTTCCAAATATTGCCGTGTTTGTTATCAAGGTACGCTCTGTCAATAGCTGATTGCAAAGACTCCAAGGTTCTACTTAAATTTCTTAGCGAAACCTGATGGTTGTAAGCGAAATCGCCATCAAAGTGAATTTCAACAAAACTCATAACAATATAAAGCCAGAATTATAGGCACGCACTTCAAATCGTTCACAGTTCTAGCAGGAAAGTTATCCCTCTTCTTAGAACTTAATTTTTTTGCTTGTAGGAATCTTTAACAAAATAAACTTTTTACGTATCGTACATTACAACAAATAGTGAGCCGAGCAGCCTTGAGTGGCGCTTTCCCAAGGTCATTAATACTGAAATTAAAGCAAGCACTTAGACATTATCCCCACCACCGACTCAAACTCCCGATTGTCCTTCCAGTCCGCCCATTCCCGATCGCCCTTCTCTAAAGTCTTCACTCATACATCCTCGATCGCTCCACAGGGCAGCAGGGATAGCCCCAAGGGTGCGATCGCCTCCAATAAGTTCCCATCAAGCAAGCCACGTTTCTGAAGGCGATGTTCTTTGACCTAAGTTGGGCTTCAGCCAAGGCGATCGCTTCCTGCCTTGTAGCTGCGCTGAGATAGTACAAATCGCTGCTGCCGGTGCTGAACAGGGTGACAAGCGGATATTTGTAAAGTTCTAGCTGCTCCAGCTGCGGTGGCGTTGGTGGGTCGAATAGACATAGCTGCTGAATCATTGGCACAGTTCCCGCACCTGCTTTGCAACCGATCGAGGTAGGCACTTCCCATTAGAGCGGCTGCAAGTTGCTAGCCCAAAGACGAACTGCCCAGCAGCATCATAGTAGAGGCGATGATCGCCCTTTCCGTTTCTGGGGATGAAGTAGCGATCGAGTAGTCTGCGGGCTTCATTGCGGTTCATGCTGCTGCTCCCCATGCGATCGCCAAGAGTCCCAGCCCCACTGCCAGTATCATCGCCACTTTGAACAGATAGGGCACTCTGCACCAGAAATGAGCTAGCTGCTGCGCTCCATTAGGGTACTTCGATCGCTGATGCTGAACTCGATCGGCTCCTCCTAGAATGCGGTGAATCACCCAATGGGCAAACGGAGAAACAACAATCACATCCAGCCAATAGCGCTCGCTGCCAAGACGTTTGTAGTTGGTGTGATGCACGTTGTATTTATGATATTTGCCGCCGACTTTTCCGCAGCGAATCCAAGGAAACATACTGCAACGATAGCCTGATTTCTTAAGCCAAGCTGGATGCTTCGATCGCCAGTTAGATGAATGAATGTAGTCGGAATAATTTTGCATATTGTTGTTGGTTCAATCGGCTAAAGATTAAAGATCATAAGGTGCTGAGTAAGGTGCTGAGTGCTGAGTAGGAAACGCTGAGTGCTGAGTAAGGTGCTGAGTAAGGTGCTGAGTAGTTGTAACTTCCTTCGCATAACGGTTTCAGGCGAAGTGCTGAGTTAGACAATTTACTCAGCACTTCGCAGATCAGGAAGTCAAAACACCCATTTCAGGCACATATCTCATGGTGCGTCCTTGGAATACACTGCCCGCGCCCTTGGATTCAAGTGTTAGGAATATTGCCTGAATTGCCTCAACAGAATCGCTGTAACTCATCGCTGAAAACTCAGCTAGTTTTTTCATTGCAATCTCTCTAGCTGTCGCTCCCTCCTCAAATTCGATCGCCGCATTATGCACCTTGATTTCAACTACAGAAAAGCTGGATTCTTCCTTTTCTGGCTCACTATCAATCAGGTCTTCCTGCAACATGGCAATTACTCGAATCCATCCATCCTCAAACCGAATTGCACCGGCATTGAATAGTGTTCCAATCACCCGATCGAATCCCTTGCGATTGAGCGATGTTTGCGCCCAACTATTGAATGCTTCATCTGGATTGATGGCGCGATCGCCAAAGCTAGAAAGCCACCGCAGTACATCTAATTGAACCGGGTTAAGTGGCACTGGTGGCGTCTTCACTTCCGGTTGCGGCTTTGGGGATGGAGTTGCCTCCTCTTCCGGCTCAGCAATCACCGCATCCCAATCAATGCGATCGTCCTCCGCTACTGCCTCTTTTGGCGGCTCTGGCGGTGTCTGCGTCTCAGGCTTCAGCTCTAGCTGAGTGTCGCTGGTCGGGTTGATCTTGCCGTGTGTCTTGGCTAGAAATTCCTGTTTCCACTGCTCCAGGTCAGGCACATCAAACCAGTACCAGCCATCTTCAAAGGCAACTAAACAAGGACGTTGGCACTGTCCAAGCTTCGCTCTGAGGCGATCGGCTAGGTCCTTCGGCTTCACCAGATAGTTGAGCGCATGGCTTGTCTGCTTAAAGCCCAAATAGAGCGTGGCAAAGCTAGTGCGCCACTGGTCAGGCTCAATGCCATTCAAGTCCGGTTCACGGAATTGGGTGAGCAGCAGTGCAATCATCGCCCTCTTCCTAGCGCGGCTGGTCATCATGAATGACCACTCCTTGAACGGTTTTTTGATGCGCTGATAAGTTGCTGGTGTTTCATCGAGAATCCGCACAGCAAAGGGGAAGCGATCGCCGTCGATGCGCTGCTGAGTGCGCTCCTTGAATAGTTCAGCATCAGCCTGCATTGCGCCTGCGACCTCCGTCTCATCATCACCCGTTCCCCACACGGGCAGGTTGCCCCAAGTCTTCCCGTCATCGTCCAGGTCGTAAACCTGAATATCGGGCGATTGCAATATTTCTCCGGCGATGTAAAGCGCTAGCGTAGTTTTACCAACGCCTTGACCCGCAACGATCGCAATGTTTTTACCTTGGGTGGGGTGGGGAGGATTGAGCCGTGTGATGTCAAACTCCAGCTCATCGGTGGGCACAGGCTGCGGCTTCTCTTGCTGCTGCTCACCACCGATCGCCTGTTGCTGAGTGGTTGCCACCTTATCAGAGGGATCTGCAATGCCTGCGATCGTCTGTCCAGGCATCAGGTAGGGAGTCTGCACATTCCGCAAAAACTCGACGTATTCGGCTTTTTGCTCCTCGGTGAAGCCTGCCGTCTGCGCCTCAAACTTGGCTTCTTCTGCCTCCAGTTGAGCGATCTCTAGCTCGGTTGCTCCTAGCAGTTCGGCATGACCCATCAGCATTTGATGCTCATACCGTGCTAGCTCCACATCTGCCTCTAGCTCTGCCTGTCGCAATGCTGGCTCACGGGCAGCAGCTAGCACATCACCACGGGCACTTAGTTCAGCGATCGCCTCATCCCGCTTCTGTGCGGTCGCCTCCAGCGGTGCTAGCTTCGACTCTTCAAACTGGAGATGTCTCAGCATCCAGCCAGCAGCAGCAAAGCCAATAAATGCACCAAACGCCCATGCCGCTTTGTAGGGATTGGTAGCAGGCACTAAGCCTTGGTCGTTGCCCACTTTGGCGTTAGGGATGATGTGATTGGGCATTCCTGCCTCTTTCCATGCCTCCCAGTGATGACGGGTCATCCTGAATGGGCGATTCTGCTTGTCGTAGCATTGCAGGTCTTGGGTAGGGCTGACCAGGCAGAAATAGACACGGCTGCTGCTGGCTCCAGTCCAGGCGAGGGCTGAGCAGGTGAGAGCAAGGGCAGATGAGGCAGCGATCGCCACCATGCGCTGATCGAACCTGAGTTGAGCAAACTGGCTCATTAATCCCGATTGCTGATTCTCTGCTAATTCCTGATGCTGCTGGTTAAGGTAGTTCATCAATAAATCCTCCGATTGTTGCGACGGCGGTTACTGTCTCGTCCTTGGCTGCAGATCGCAAGCAGAAACACTGCCGAAACGCCCAACAGAATCAAGAATCCATTGCTGGCAAGTGCGTTTGGCTGTTGTGGCGCATACCAACGATCGAGCTGCTGTGTTGCTGCGTCTTGGCTCTGCTTCGCTTCCCACCATTCGCTAACTGGCTCTGAGAGTGCTGCACCTGCCGCAATTCCAGCACTAGCACCCGTCATCATATTGGCGACGAACTTGTCTTTTCCCTCACCAAATGCACTTGCCAAGAAATAGAAATAGCTAGTGGAGAGCGACACAACTAAGAAGATCGGGTGGACCTGCATCAGGTGGAAGAAGAAGACGATCGCACTGTTGAGCGCTGTCCCTGCCGCAATCTCGGAGGCGTTGCCCGCTCTCCTAAGCCCTCTGCCTCGATTGCGCTCGGGTATTGGCTGCTGTGGCTGTTGTTGTTGTGGTTGCTGCCTGTCTAATGTCGCTAGCCCCTCCAAGGTGAAGGGGCTAGGTTGCTGCTGATTGTGTGAATCTCTGCTTAGCATGTCCTAGCCCTCCTTCCTATCGACTACCGAGTCCGCGCCAGAGTCGCTGCCAGAATCCAGGCTGACCGCTCGCAGAGATGCTGGTGGATGTGGTGTTGCCGCCTTGCTGAATCGTGACGGGAATGCGATCGGCGGGTGCAGCATTCAACCCTCTGCTGCCGTTACGGACCCGATTCAGTAATGCTTGCCGCTGTGCCCGCAGATTGGCTTGAATTTGCTGCCGCTCGGTGCTGGCTTGCTGTCGCAGTTCCATCGAACTGATTTTGTTCTGATGCTTGAACATCTCCAGTTGCAGCGCGTGGTTTAGATCAGCGGCAACCTCCGCGATCGCGTTCTTGCGCTTGGCTTCGATCTTGAGCATCGTGGCTCTGTCCTGAGCATCGATGACTTCCATCTCCGATCCAAACTCGGCGTTGACCTTGCGGATCTTGGCGATCGACTTGGCAACGGTGCCGCTGAACTTCTTACGTAGCTCTGTCCATTCGACTTGTCCTTCTGCCACCTGCGCCATTGACTCAAAGTAGGTGCGGGCGTTCTCAAGGAAGGGCTCAATGTAGCTGGCTAGCTGCTCTGCGTCGTTGGCAGCGTTGGCAAATTCCTCCAACTTCTGCACATCGCTCAAGTAGCTGAGGATGTCAGCATCCACGCCACCCCATTCCGTTGCTTTAGCGTCAACCATGCCGGAATGTGCGGCAGCAGGGTTTCTAATCAAACTAGTTCCGTAGTCCATGTTTCTAATCCTGTAGCTCGGTTGCAGAGGGCGATTGGGGTTTTTCTTGGAGAATTTCAACGGCATCGACTAGGGAGCCGATCAGCCCGACCAGGGCAAAAGCC
Source organism: Phormidium tenue FACHB-886 (assembly GCF_014764505.1). Classification (GTDB taxonomy): domain Bacteria; phylum Cyanobacteriota; class Cyanobacteriia; order Elainellales; family Elainellaceae; genus FACHB-886. The sequence continues at coordinate 2,616 of NZ_JACXWX010000091.1, read as the reverse complement.
GAGCAGGCAAGGTAAGCGTTTTTAGCGCCGGTGCTGTACCCTACTGCCAGCGAGACGATCGCGGCTGCAATTCCTGAAAGGGCGATGATGCTTGACTTTTTAGTTTTCATCGGTTTAGTCAAGGTTGTAGCCAACCGTTGCAGCAAACACGCCAGCAGTGGCAAGAACCACACCCGATAGTGCGAGGTCATCTTTTTGCTCTGAAGTGCCAGATAGACCTGCACCGACAAAGACGATCGCGCCGATTGCTAGCGATAAAACGGCTGTAATTCTGAGAGATTCCACCAGACGATGTGGACGGAAGGCGAAGGGGACGATCGCTTTCGCATCTAGCTGATCTTCCAGCGCTTGAAGGTTGTCGCTAAGCCGCTCTAGCTCAAACTGTTGGCTATCAATCCGGCGATCGACTTCGCTCTGCAGACGCTCTAAACCCTGCTCCAGCATCGATAGGTTTCGATCGATGCGGTCTTCCAGTTGGGCGATTTCCTCATGCAGGTAAACAATTTCTGGATCTGACCAAAGCAACGGCTGCATCGGTACAGTTGGCTCATCATCAGCTTCGATCGCTGCCCATCCTTGCGGTGCAGCATTCTCGGTCAGCTCGACATCAGGTTCAAGGTTGAATGGGTTTTCTGTTGCAGGCTGAAGCAGCGCCCATGTTTCAGGGTGAGATTCAGGCGTGATTCCAAAAGTTTTGATTTGCTTGCTTGTTAGCATTAAAGAATCCTCTGTGATTTTGATAGGTCAAGGGGTAGAGCCGATCGCATTGTTTCTCAGGCAGGCGATCGGCTTTTGGTTTTGCTATTTGAGCAGGTCTGATGCAGGCAGTGGGGATGCTGTCTTGGAACCAAATAGAAACTGCTCTACTGACAGAGAGATGTCGGGCACTTCCCACGCTTCAATTTCGGCTGCAACAGAGTCCAGAGGGTTGATTCCTTCCTGCCCCCACGCAAGCGCTGCAGCTAGCTTTGCCTCAATTCGCGCTGGAACCTCGGAAATGCGCTGCTGCACAGTCGCAACATACCGATCTTCAAAGTCGCTCAATTGCTGGTCTAGCTTTTGCACAGATTGCGCTGCGCTGCCAACAATCCCTTGAGAGGCAACAGCGATCGCACCTTGAGACTCTTGGCGCACTTGCTTCACTTGAGCTACAGCGCGATCGGGTGACGGATTAGGACGCTTGGCTTGAGGCTGTTTGGGCTGTGCAGCAGATTGATTTAGTTTGTCTAGTTGCTCTTTGCTTAATTCAGGCATTGGTTTGACTCTCAACTTTTGATTGCATGTATCTGTGAAACGCTTCGATTGAGTTGCATCGGGTCGCTCTAAAGGTGAGCCATTCAATCACCCACTCAAGATCGCTTTGGCTATAAAGCGGCTTGGTTTCGAGCAGGCAGACTTTTGTAAGCCACCTATAGAGCGACGATCGAGCAGGCTTTATCCCAGTCATTCGGTGCAACTCTGATTGCATTTCCTCGAAGGTGAAGCCACCTTGAGGCATGAGTATTTCAACTTGGACTTTCATGAGATTTCTGTAAGATGCCGTGAGACTGTCCTGAGACTGTCTTGTGATGACTCAGATTTATCTCACATTTGTCTCATGTTTGATACTATAGCATTAAGAGTTAGATTTGAGTCAATTGTTTCTCAGATTTAGCTCATAATGTGGTAAAGAATGATTCGATCGCTCAACTGCCAAGCCATAGAGGATAATTTGTGAGATGAATATGACTCAAGCTCGCCCTGCCAAGATGCCGAAAAAAGTTGACCGAATGCAGATCCCAGCTTTGGGAGAGTGGTATCAAGACCTTTTGGCTGCTGACGCCCGGATTAACGATCGCAGCGAACCAACGCAGGCGAGTAGCTTACTTGCGGCAAAACTGCAGGAGCGGGAAGCAAGAATCAAAGAGCGTGTTCAATATCTGGCTGACAAGCGGGGCATCAGCTATCAGGAGATGTGGAAACAGCTAGTAACCGGGCTTAATTACGAAAAGATTAGTCCTGCTGAGTGGGCGGAAATGCCAGAAATGATCGAGGACGCAGAAAATGAATAAAGCAATTGCTCGTCCAAAAATCAAAGCTTCCACACCAGCGCAAAAACCAGCAGGCAAGCCTAAGCCAAAATCATCGCCACAACTGCGATCGCTTCCCGACAGCCGCCCCCTGTACAGTGCGATCGGCTGCGTTTCTGGAACCTTGGAAATCAAACCCAACCGAGCGGCGATCGTCTCTGAAGATGGCAGCAAGCTTCGGCTGAACGCTATCAAAGATCAGCGATTGCTGATGTGGTTGTTGACCCATACCGACCAGTGGCAGGGCAAGGTGCAGCAATGGATGCTTTACCCGTCGCATCTCGGATTTACGCTGGTTGGTTCAGGTAATCGAATGGGCGATCGCCATCTGGAACCGAAGCAGTTCGTCATTCAAGGCAACTATCGCCCATCTGAGGCGGGTAAATTCTCGCTGTTCATTGGGCGCAACAACCCAAGAGAGAGGGGGTACAGCATTCTAACGATCGACGGCAATCTCCCCGACGCGATCGAGCAGGATCTCTGGTGCTGTGAATGTTTGTTGACCACAGAGGGTTTGCTGCTGATTGCAGGACAAAAAATGATGGAT
>NZ_JACXWX010000090.1 GCF_014764505.1 Phormidium tenue FACHB-886 | reverse complement strand
TTTCGTAATACTCCTCCCGTTGGTTCGCTGGCGGAGGTGCTGAAGCAGCTTGCCAAGGCAGAAAGTGCAGCAGAACAGGCACGGTTGATTGTGGAGTTTAAGTTGCCTTACACGATCGCCATTGGTGCGATCAAGCAGCTCACTCCAACGGTTCTGGTGGCGTTAATCAACAGCATGACTCCGCAGGAAGTGATCAACAACCTCAAGTCGCTGAAGGCAAGAGGGGCAATGGATCAGCCAGAGGTGAAGGCGTTGATCGATGGCAAGCTGGACGAGGCATCAAAGGGTGCGCGAGTTGCCGCATTCAAAACGCAGGTTGCAGCGGATGCAGCCGATCTCGACGAGGACACTTTGACCTGGTTGGATAAGGTGACCACTGAGCAGGTGAAGCGGCGTGGTGTGATTACCCGTCCCACAGCCTTGCTCGTGGACAAATCCGGCTCAATGCAGAATGCGGAACTGACAAGTCAGCGCAAGCTATCGAGTTGGGTAAGCACGCCGCTGCCTGTGCGATCGGATAAGTAGGGCTAGAATGGCACTACTATTCAAGGATTTGAATAGTAGTGCCTACTTTGCTGTTTTTCTTAAAATGTCTGTTATTAACGCTCTATTTGATATAGGTAAGCCTAGAAGAGCACAGTTAGCCATTACAGATATATTTAATGTGTTGGACGCTTTACGTCAGCGTGGATTTGTTAATCCCTCAGAGGAGAGTATAGAGGAAACCTTACTGTGTCCTCCAGGCTTCAACTTCAACTCTTACAACAATGTTCAGGCATGCAACCAGAGAGCATTGGAGTTTTTGAACAGTTTGAATGACAAAAGATTCCGCGATAAACTTCGTGAAATCATCTTCCAATCTGACGATTACGGCTCATTGGAACAAGAGCTATTAGGCTTAAAGTTTAAAGACAACGAAGCGACTCGAAAACAATATGGTAAAACTATTGAGCTTCTTTTAGCATATCTTTCTGTAAAGGAACTAGGACGCACTCATCTAGCGCTTGCGACTATGAAAAGCCTGCTTCTTCAAAAATTTCCTGATCTTGCCTGTAGTACTTGTAGTATGAATTGTATTGTAATTTCTTGCATTCGCTCAACTACAGGAGTTGATGGTAATGAGCGACGTAAAAAAGTGTATGAAGTGGCAGCGATCGCTATTCAGGAATCTTTGCCTGGCAAGCAGTAGCATCCAGTAATCTCCTGCGTACCCTAACCTATGAGCCTACATACTAGTACGAGAGGAAAAGTACCATCGCAATGCGGTGGGCGCGTGTGAACGGGGAGTGTGAAGAACCTGGGAGGTAAGCTTAGAAGTAGCTATCCTTGAAAGAGTGTGTAATAACTCACCAGCGGAGTCCCTCAAGTAACTGAGAAAGCGCAATACTCTAAAAACTTGTACGCAGGAGATTTGTAGCACTACGCGCGTATGCTAAAACAAATTTCTTGTAGAAGCTCTGCGTAATGTGGCTTTTACAAGAAAGAATTTCAGCCTCGACATGTGGCGCCATAGTGGAGAGGAGAAGCGTCATGGATAAAACACGGCAGACAAAAATCAGCAAATATCTCAGCAAACATCTGCGACATACTCCAGAACGACTTGGGCTTACTCTCGCTTCTGGTGGCTGGGTCAGGGTCGATGAATTGCTGTCTGCTTGTGTAGCACATCAGTTTCTCATTACCCGGGCGGAATTAGAAGAAGTAGTGATCGCCAATGATAAACAGCGGTTCTCGTTTGATGAGACAAAAACTCGAATCCGTGCCAATCAAGGACATAGTGTTGAAGTTGATCTGCAGCTGGAACCTCAAATTCCGCCGGATATTTTGTATCACGGAACGGGTGAACAGTCTGTGCCAGTAATTCTACAATCAGGGCTGCTCAAGATGTCACGCCATCATGTGCATTTATCCAAAGATATGGAAACTGCCCGTAAAGTTGGAATGCGGCATGGTCGCCCTGTGATTCTGAGGATCGATGCTGCCATCATGCAGCAAGCTGGATTTACCTTCTACTGCTCAGACAATGGGGTTTGGTTAGTAGAAGAGGTTCCACCCCAGTATCTCGCAGTATTGTAGGTTGCTTCTGCGGAGCAGTGGACTGAGGAAATAAATATGCAGTTACGTCAATAACGCTAAAGACGCAACGAATAGAGGTAGAAAGCGCTCTCTACCTCCTTTGTGCTGATACAAATTAGGGCAAATTTTGATGGAAGTTCGCGAGATTTTAACCTAACAAAAGTTTGTAAACGTGAGTAAGGAAAGGGACAAATAATGAAGTTGGATCAATACGATTATTATCTAGTACTCGATTTGGAAGCAACTTGCTGCAACCAACAAACCATCAAGCGACATGAGATGGAAATAATTGAAGTTGGGGCCGTCATGGTTGAAGCACAGGGCTTGAATATCGTTGATGAATTTCAAACATTTATCAAACCCGTTCGCTTTCCAATTCTCACCGAGTTTTGCCAATCGCTAACTTCAATTACTCAGATGCAGGTCGATCAGGCTCCTGAGTATGTGGAGGCGATCGCTCTGCTAAAGAGTTGGCTATCGAACTATCTCAATGCTGTATTTGGCTCCTGGGGGGATTATGACCGCAACCAGTTCAAACAAGACAGCAAATTTCACAACGTTCCCTTCCCCATTGCCTATCCGCACGTCAACCTCAAACAGTTGTTTAGTGACACTCAGGGTTTACCTCGGCGATACGGCATGGCAGAAGCCTTGCAGCTAGCAGGAATTCCACTGGAAGGAACCCATCACCGAGGCATCGACGATGCCAGAAATATCGCTAAACTGCTGCCGTTCATTCTAGGCAGACAGCAGTTGAGTCCTGAATCGCTTAATCAAGCATGACTGACATCCGCAAGCTACTGAATTAGATCGCCAGTGCTGAAATACAGCTGCGATCGACTCAATTTCTAGCAGTCTGCGTCAAAGGTGGACGAGTTCGCACAGGGGTCGCGCTGTGCCTGTGCATCTGGTAGCAGAGGGGCTTGCCTTTGAGCAGAGCATCACCTGTTGGAATGGCATGTGCATAGCGCCATAACACTACGGATAGAGTGTCTCAAACGTGCTTTGCCCATCGCCATGAATCCAATCTCCATAGGTTTGCCATCGTGCAACCTCTTCGCCACTCAGTGGAGAGGCGTGCAGAACTTGTAGATTTTCGGCAAGCTGAGCACGATTCGCAGGCGAAGTCAGTGCAAGGTGAACAGCAGGATGATGCAGCGCAAACCGATAACAGTCAGCCGCTGTTGGGTGTTCTTCTGACAAATCGGGCTGTTCGACCAACAAGGTTCCCCATCTTGTACAGGTAAATGCGACGATTGGAATATTGGCGGCTTGAGCCGCTGGGAACAGCGCGTCTTCTGCCTTGCGGTGTGCCATGTTGTAGCGATGCATCAGCACGTCACAGGAACGCTGTTCGACCACCGCTAATCCAGTTGGACGATGATGGGTGGTCACCCCAACGTAGCGAATAAGTCCCTGTGCTTTCCAGGCACGAAGTTCTGCGATCGTCGCTTTCAGTTCATCAGCATCATCAGCAGGAGAGAGATACTCTGCAAAAAAGATATCCACATAGTCTAAGTTGAGGTGCTGGCGAATCTCGTCAAGCTGTTGCCGCAAGGTATGAATTTGCCGCGATTCACTGCCAAAGGTATACACAATCGCGTCTCGATGAGCGACAAGCAGCGATTTGAGTTCAGCCTGCAAGGATTCTTTAGGCAGTTGATAGTCAAAGAAATAATTGATGCCCGCCTCAAATGCCGCAGGAATGCAAGTTGCCTCTTGTGTATACTGGCTCGCGAATCCCAGCCGACTTGCAGGTTTTCCTTGTCGCGTTTCAATCATGGAGTTTGACAGTGTGCTTCACAGTCCTGATACGCTTACACTGTCATTATAATTTTGGATCTCAATCGCAGCATGATCGAAACGGCAACCTTTGGCGCTGGATGTTTTTGGGGTGTAGAGTCCGCATTCCGTCGCGTTTCAGGCGTGACTTCAACTTCTGTTGGATATATGGGAGGACATTTCGAGAACCCGTGCTATCTCGATGTATTGTCGCGCATTACTGGACATGCGGAGGTCTGCCAGATTGAGTATGACCCCAATCAAGTGAGCTATGAAGAACTTCTCGATCGGTTCTGGCAGAGTCACGATCCAACCAGCCTCAATCGACAAGGTGCAGATCGAGGCGAGCAATATCGATCCGTTATTTTCTATCACACGCCAGCACAAGCCGCGATCGCCACTCGCTCAAAAACGGCGATTGCTGGTTCTGGTCGATATGACAAACCGATCGTCACCGAGATTCAACCCGCGTCTGCGTATTGGTTGGCCAGCGAAGATCATCAGCAATATTTTGAGAAACTTGAGCAGCGCCAGAACAAATCTTGAGCCGGAACAACCCAAGAGTTGAGATTCTTTAGAAGAGCGCCTTGCCTGCAGCGATCTAGTTTTCTAGCTCTGTTGAGCAATCGCATACCGGAGATAATGGTATTTTAGCAATCCAGCTTCTGACCAAATTGTCTTGTAGGCTGTAGGTTGCCAATTCCTAAACTCATATCTAATGGAGCCTTAAAAATTTATATGGCAACTTATCTGGTTACAGGTGCAAATCGAGGGATTGGTTACGAATACTGCCGCCAACTGCAAACGCGAGGCGATCGTGCCATTGCGGTCTGTCGCACTGCCTCTGAGGAACTGCAGCAGCTAGGAGTGCAGATTGAGGAGGGGATTGATATTACCTCAGATGCTTCTGTAGCAGATTTACAAACTCGTTTGGGTGATATGGCGATCGATGTTCTGATCAACAATGCTGGCATCATCAAGCGTGTGACGCTTGAAAACCTGGACTTTGATAGCATTCGGCAACAGTTTGAGGTGAATGCTTTGGGTGCTCTACGGGCAACTCATGCGCTCCTGCCCAATCTCAAAACAGGTTCCAAGATTGTGTTGATGACTAGCCGAATGGGGTCGATCGCAGACAATACTTCTGGTAGCTCCTATGGCTATCGCATGTCGAAGGTAGCGCTGTCGATGGCGGGTAAGTCACTGGCTCACGATCTCAAAGGACGTGGGATTGCCGTGGCAATTCTACATCCTGGTTTAGTACAAACTCGCATGACGAACTTCACCACAGGTGGCATCACACCAGAAGAATCCGTGAAGGGATTACTGGCTCGGATCGATGAGTTAACCCTGGAAACCACAGGTACATTTTGGCACGCCAATGGCGAAGTTTTGCCATGGTAAGCGTTCTACAAACTATTTCTTGAAAGCCACGTAGGAATAGCTTTCAAGAAATAGTTTTGTTTTAACGCAAAGCGCTGTAAGCCGGTGCCATAGCTGGAGCGAGTGACGCCTCAAAATCTACAGTCGGCCCTTTAGGAATAATCCGACGATTGATCAAGCCCTCATGCTGATCGAAGTAATGTCGTTTAATATGATCAAGTTTTACGGTATCCGCAACACCAGGAAGGTAGTAAATGCGGCCTGTATAATTCCACAGGTTTGGATATTCAGTCAACCGTTTTACGTTACAGTTCAGAGCACTGTAATAAGCAGCATCAAAGCGAACCAGCGTCACAAACAATCGTAAATCTGCTTCAGTGAGACGATCGCCCACCAAAAACTGTTGGTTTGACAAGCGATCTTCTAATGCATCCAAAGCGTTAAACAGCATATCGATCGCCGCATCATACTTTTCCTGAGTACTCGCAAAGCCAGCACTGTAAACGCCATTGTTTACCCGCTCTGCCACAAATGCATTGACTTCGTCGATCTCAGCCCGTAAGGCAGTTGGGTAGAAGTCTACAGTAGCATCTCCAAAGGCATCGAATTCACTATTGAGCATTCGTATAATTTCAGCAGATTCGTAGTTAACGATCGTTTGCTGTTGTTTGTCCCAGAGCACTGGAACTGTTACCTTTCCGGTAAAGTCAGGTTTTGCTTGTTGATACACCTGATAGAGATAATCGTACCCATTAACTGTATCCAATGTAGAATCAGCCCAACCCCCAAAGACCCAACCTTCCGGACTGCCCCAATCTGGGTTTAAGACCGACATGGAGATAACGCTTTCCAGCTTCTTCAACTTGCGAACGAGAATAGTGCGATGGGCAAATGGACAGGCATAAGACACATATAAGTGATAGCGATCGGCTTCTGCCTTGAACCCAGAGGAACCATCGGCTGTAATCTGAGAGCGGAAGAATTGAGACCGAATTCGACTCCGTTCTGCCCGCAGCGTATCTGAGTCAGGATGATTAGAATACCAGACTCCCTTAATCAATGCTTTCATTTGATTTCTCCTTGTATTTCTGCCGGTGTGCGGCTGAGCTTTAAATAGCGATGGAATGTTTAGGTCAACTTAACGCCAAGACTAATTTTGGGAGGGTTGAGTGGAGGCTAGCTGCAAGGCGGTCACTGCAACGATAATCAGAACTCCGCCAATGATTTGCAGCATCGTCAAGGTTTGACCAAACCACATCCATGCCAAAATTGCGGCAACAAAAGGTTCTAGCGTGGCAACGATCGCTGCTCGTTGTGCCTGAACGCGCTGAATACTCCAAAAAAACAAGAGATAGGGAAGGAAATTTCCAGCAATACCAACATAAAGCACTTTAGAAAAGTTCTCTGGTGCTAGTAGGGTTACGGGTATTCCTTGGGTGAACTGGTACGCCAGCCAAAATAAACTGGCTACAGCATAGGTTTTCAAAAGAATCCCAATTGCTTCACCTGAACCGCTGAGTTGCTCGCTCAGCACGATGTAAGCAGCAAAAAATACTGCAGTAGTTAGCCCAATTCCTATACCAAACCAATTGACCTGTTCCAGATTACTCTCAAGGAGCTTGGAGACTAAGACAACTCCCAGAATAGACAGAGTCAGGGCAATAGTGACTAAGCGGGACGGGGCATGGCGAGTGGTTAACGATGTCCACAAAACCACAAGAATAGGAGACGTAAACAGCAGCACGATCGCGATCGCCACGGGCAACTGTTGAATAGCAATGTAGTCTGCGCCGACTAGCAAAACCAGCACCAGTCCCAGTGCAAACTGTTTCCAATTCATTCTTCCATGCCCTTGTCCCCAGAAGCTATCGAGGATGGCAAGCGCAAAGGTGGCGATCATGGCGCTAGCTCCAGCTAACTCCAGCGGGTTGACTCCAACCGTGAACAAGTCAAAGGCAACATTGGCAGCACTTGCCCAAAGCAAGACGGTAAGCAGGATTGCAACAAGACCGGGTGTAGGAAAAGAGCGGCCAGATGCTGTCATGTGAGGCAGGTCTAACACAGTTGTTGCTCCCGTGTGGTGCAAAAGTTTCCAAGGCTTGTACCAGAACCAAGGTCTGTACCAGAACCAAGGCTTGTACTAGAACCAAGGCTTGCTCAGGTACAACTGTCGTTCCAGATTGAGATCTGGATTAGTAGATCGAATTCTGGCGGAATGACTGCGTTGCTCAATGCTGTGTGAAGCTGTTTTGGGCAGTCTTGGTAGCTTTAAGTGCTTCATTGGGGTACTCCTTGCAGCCGCCCATAGTTGAAGTTGAAATAGTTGCAAATGCAACTAAGCAAGTTATAGCACTCTTTTAGTTGCATTTGCAATAATTGAATTAGAAACTAGTTTGAAGTTTGGTTGAACGAACGATGACAGAACTTGACCCTGCTCGCAATTCACTATGGCGGCTCTTCCTGACGGCGCATGTGCGGCTGCTCGATCGTGTTGAGGAACATTTAAAGCAAGCGGGGCTGCCGCCTTTGGAGTGGTACGATGTGCTGTGGACGCTCAAAGACGCACCTGATCAGCGTTTGCGCTTTAGCCAGTTGGCAGACGCTGTATTGCTCAGCCGCAGCAACCTCACTCGTCTAGTTGATCGCTTAGAGAAAGTAGGATTGCTACAGCGTGAAGTCTGCCCGACCGATCGACGAGGTGCATTTGCCGTTTTGACGTCAGAGGGGTTAGCGATGCAACAACGGATGTGGGAAGTCTACTCGCAGCGAATAGCAGAGGACTTTGCAGAGCATCTGGAGGATGCAGAAGTAAAGATGATGACTCAAGTCCTCTCACGGATGACTGCGCAGATCGAATTACGCGATTAGTCAATCAGTTTCGCAATTTCTCGAAGGCACACGCCTCTTTGCAGGGCTTGCAGGATATATCAGCGATACTGCTTCGCACCCATTGCACCATCCGCCGTTGCACCAGATATTAGGGTTGCAATGGTATTAGGAAATCCTGTTGGCTCATCGACGCAAGCAATGCCCACATCTGATGCAGCGTTTTAAGGAATAGAGCCTGCTGTTGAAGAAGAAACCATTGGTGGGCAACTTGGTGGGCAATCTAGTGGGCAATTTGGAGAGCAACTTGGTGGGCAACTTGGTGGGCAACTTGATGAATTGGTTCCCTTACCGTCAGTGTGTGATGAAAGATTCAAAGCCAACTTCTCTTTGGTACTGCACTATTGCAATGGTGCTGTTGGGGTTGTCTGGCTGTCGAGTCATCAATGGAGTATCGTCTACCAGTTCCCCCCTTGCAACTGTACAGTCTTCAACTCCCGTCAAAGCAACGCTGACCACGATCGCCCATTTCAACGGCAGTAATGGCAGCGATCCAGCAGGGGTCGTGCAGGGAAGGGATGGCAATCTTTATGGTGTCACTGGGTCCGGCGGAAACCCGGGAGCCGGAACCGTTTTTCGTCTCACGCCTCAAGGAGAACTGAAAACACTGGTGAATTTTAATTCCCAAATTAATGGGCATGGCCCAAATGCAACCCTGGTTATGGGAAAAGATGGCAATTTCTATGGCATGACAACCGGGGGGGGTGGAGTGGATGGAGGCGGATTTGGCACCGCTTTCCGCGTTACTCCAGATGGTCAGTTCACTACGCTTGCTGTTTTCGATCGCACTAATGGAGCAAGTCCGGAACGTCCTCTGCTCCTGGCAAAAGATGGCAATTTTTATGGCACCACCTATATGGGTGGTACAACGCAGCAAGGAACCCTATTTCGGCTCACCCCCAACGGTCAACTCACAACCCTAGTTCAGTTTGACATCGACTTCGGCGAAGCTTCTCCTGTGAAGAACCGCCCTGGTGGATTAGATATCTTTGAGGATCAGAGCGGCAACCTCTATGTGATCCACGGCAACTTCTATGGCACGCAATACATGGCAGATGGAGCAGCTACCATTTTTCGATTGACGGCAGACCACAAACTAGTTCCCCTCACAACATTTCAAGGCTTGAATCAAGGGGTTAATCGAGACGCTTATCCGAGTCGGTTAATTCAGGGCAGTGATGGTAACTTCTATGGGGTGACGTTGATGGGAACGTTCTTTCGTCTCACTCCAGACGGTCAACGAACTGCAATCTCGACCTTCGATTGGAATCTCTTTCCCAACAGTTTGATCGAGGGACGTGATGGCAACTTCTATGGCACTGCGATTGGACGAGAATCAACGATGCCGGGTGCTGTCTTTCGCATTACCCCCCAAGGACAAATTACAACGCTCGTTCAATTCACCGGGCAAAATGGCAAATTTCCTCGTAGTGTGATGCAAGCAAGCGATGGCACATTTTATGGGACGACTGGACAGGGAGGCACAGGCGATCGGGGTACAGTATTTCGGCTAACAGTAGATTGATCTAAGAATAATATGCTCTGACAGAATTGGCAGTGCAGCAATAGGTAAACCCGTTTCGGCACACAATTAAAGCCCTGCTTGCCAATGCGCCACTAATTCAAAAGCCACACCATCTCTTGTGTAAACGTGCAGGCGAACTAGCCTTGCCAAATCCTGAATCCTGCTTGCAAGATTGGCAGCCGATCGCACGCTAAACAAAAGCCCCTCAGGTTTGCTCTGAGGGGCTTTTGGTGACTCAATAGATAAACGGGGAGGATAAACGGGAAGGTTCCTTACTGGTTAACCGTAGCAGTTCAGCAGTAGAGGATGCCTTTGATCAAATCACCCTCCATTGCTTTATCCTATTTTCTAGCTAAAAAATATTTCTTGTGCTTCCTGCTTCTCCTTGTAGTGGGCTTCAAAGGTATCAATTGCTACCCAGTCTTCTTCCGTTGCGGCTAGAAGTAGGCGATCGTATACCTGTGCGGTTTCCGCTCTGGCTGCGATCGCTTTTTGCAAAGATACCCACTTAATCCACACGCTTACGGGCAGTTGCATCTGCAGGCTACTTTTGGCAGCGATGACTATCGGGAGCTCGTTATCGCTTATGTTTTCCGTTTGTGCTGCATCGGGCTTGCATTCAAGATAGTTCATTGCTAAGACCTGTGTGAGGGTGAACGAAAGGCTAAAAGCTATATTCACTACGGCTTGATACCCCGATCGGGTTGCATAAAGCGCGATAAATCTACCTTTAGAATTAGAGGCTTGCCAAAACCTCAGCCCCACAAGCAGAACTGTTTTCTTGTATACCAACGCGATCGTCATACTTCCGGTAGGTTTGCGTCCAGGTGCAGAGCTCCTCAGACGTCAGTATTTTTCTAATTGCATCTGAGCAGGTGGTTCATCACTCCACAGTTCCATTGCATTTAATTCTTAGTTCACCTACCAATATCTTGTCGTGATTTAGGTGCCGTGATTTAGGAAAAGATTTCGCCTGAACACCTTCGGCTTAGTTTGCTCACTATACGACCCTATTTGAGTTGTGAAATGGTTTGTGAGCTTCTGTTGAATACCTCTTGATGAGAAAATTGCTAGCACCAGCTCTCCATGCCCCCAACCACTAGCGGCGCCCCATGCCTACGGTGTCCCTACTCTCTTGTTTGCCGTAGCAATACTTCTTTAGAACGATGTAGAAGCTATGAATTTAGTTCAATCTACGTTTAGTAAAGTGAACCTGTAAGTTTCCATGACAACAGCCTTGATTACCGGAGCTTCTGCTGGCATTGGTGCAGTATTTGCCCAAGAATTAGCAGCCCGTCAAACCGATCTTGTGCTGGTTGCTCGTTCCCAGGACAAGCTACAGGAACTTGCCGATTCACTTAACCATCAGTATCAAATTCAAGTAGATATTATCGTCCAGGATTTGACAGCAGCAGACGCTACAGAAACAATATTTCAAACTGTGCAGCAACTTGGACGATCGATTGACCTATTGATTAACAACGCTGGAATTGGAGATTACGGTGATTTTGCCGAAAGCGATCGAGACCTTCAGCTTAAAATAGTGCAGCTCAATATCGCGACGATTGTGGATCTGACCCATCGCTTCTTACCTGGAATGCGGCAGCGTCGAACTGGGGGGGTAATCAATCTGTCTTCGGTAGCAGGGTTTCAGTCTATGCCCTATTTCTCGATCTACGCGGCAACAAAAGCATTTCTTCTCAGCTTTAGTGAAGCTTTGTGGGCAGAGAATCGCAGCTACGGGGTGCATGTGCTAGCCGTTTGTCCAGGACCGGCTGGCATCAAGTTTTTCAAAGAAGCAGGATTTCCGCCGTTCCTGGTTAACGTGGCTGAGAAGTTCGATACGCCGGTTGAGACTGTTGTACGCGATGCCCTAGAAGCATTTGAACGACGAAAGTCGATCGTGGTTCCTGGCGGTCTAATTAATCCCATTCTTGCTACGCTGCCTCGGTTTCTACCACGAGAGGGGGTTTCTAGCTTCTGGAAGCTGGTATTAGGAAACGATCTTGGCAAGTAATAACGCTCCCGCTGTTAACCGTTGGTTTGATAAAATGAACCGACTTCGACAGAGCAAACGGAACTAATTCACAATCGTAATCATCGCTTCGATATCCTTGATCCAACCCTGCTTATTTTTGCTCGATGGCTCAATTGCTTTAGATGCCATCAGGTTTAACGGTTTGTATTCGTTGGATAAGCCCTATCGGCGCCTATTGGCTGCGGCAGTATTCAGTGACGACACAGCATCGAGCCGAACCCGTCCAGCTGAAGTATCTTTACAGATGAATTGAACAGCGTTGAACTTATGAAACACGCTTTTCGCATTGCATTCGCAGCGGCAAGGAGATGGAGGTTCCCTCAATTGGTGTCTCCGAGTTTATCTCATGTCATATCAGCGCTTCAAAACCCTTCGCAACAGGAAGTTGAACATCTAAAACACCGTTTGAGTGATTGGGCGCAGCTTAGCTTCTATCAACAAGCTAATGCAGAACTTCTGCCTCTTGCCAGAGAAGAAAATCACATTGTCTTTTTTGGTGATTCGATCACTGAATTTTGGGATCTAGCTACTTATTTCCCAGGCAGACCCTGCATCACCTGCATCAATCGCGGGATCGCTGGACAAACTACACCTCAGTTGTTGATTCGCTTTCGACCCGATGTCATTGCACTCCAACCAAGAGTTGTACTAATTTTAGCGGGAACAAATGATATTGCGGGCAACACGGGTTCCATGACGATCAGTATGATTGAAGACAACTATACTTCGATCGCTGAACTCGCCCAAATAAACCGCATTCAGGTTATCTTTGCTTCAATTCTGCCCACTCATGATTACAGTTCAGCCAAACAGTTTGAGGGACGTTCACCCGCTAAGATACAAGCGCTAAACGATTGGCTACAACACTATTGCACCGAGCATCATCATATCTACCTCGACTATTACAATTCCATGTTGGATAGCCAGGGGATGCTAAGAGCGGATCTATCCGACGATGGCTTACACCCCAACGCAAGGGGGTATGCAGTCATGGCTCCACTGGCAGAAGCTGCCATTGAACAAGCATTACAGCAGCTAGAGCATCCATAAATTCTGTAAGTAGCCAGGTGAAAATAAACGTTGGATAGGCTCATGTTCTGTCATGGGTCATGGGCTATGGGTCATGGGTTATGGGTCATTCGCCAATGACCAGTGACTAAATAAACCTTTTCATTCAATGTTTAATTGAACTCAGTTTAATTGAACTCACCTACTTAGAAATTGCCAGGTGAAAGTAATTGTCGATTGGGAATCTTTAGATTATAAAGTTTTCGGTGTTGCTGATTTTGGGGATGATTTTTGAGTGAGAGGGGCGCGGAGCGCCCCTCTCACTCAAAAATCATCCCCCTGTTAAGCAATGCCAAGTTTTCAACTGGATGGCAGTAATGGTATCCACGAGGTGATTTTTGTTGAATCTGAGATCTAATCTAGATAACAAACGATATGCAGTTTTCAGACTCCACCTTTAATAACGCAGATTGGCAAACAGAGATTGTAACAAGCGGCAATGGAGGCACCGTAACGATCAATCAAGGCAATACTGCAGGCGATGTAGGCTCTTTTCGAGAAATCACGAATACCGTTTACCAGACTGCTAAAGGCGTAAACTCCAATGTAATCGGGCTGCACTGGCAAGTTAGAACAACTTATGACCCTCAGGCTCAGGGAGCGATCGTTGCGATTAATTATTCTGAAGACAGCATCTTGATGCAGGGGTTTGGCGAAGGGCAAGCGACTGGGCTGGCTCTACGTCAAAATCAACAGGTTTATCTACCTGTTTCAAGACTGATTACACCAGAACTTAATTGGACACAGAAAGAGCTTCGCGATCTGCAAGCACAAGATTTTGTGGCGATCGGCACAACCGATCAACATCCTGATTTCTCAGCGCAAGGAGCACCAATCCAGTTTGGCTTCTTTCGTGCTAACACCACCACGAACGACGAGTATTCGATTACGAGTGGGATTGATAATTGGTCAGTTTCGATCAACCCTACTCCCGGCGCAGGTGAGGTGTCAGGCTCCTTTCCCTGGCTGGCGATCGTTGGAGTTGGGGCAGGGCTGGGTCTGCTTATAGCGCTGTGGAAGCAAAGACAGCCCAACGATCGCCACAGCTAAAATTCAGGGCTGACAAAGTGCGTCATACGCTTCTGGACGGCGATCGCGGTAGAACTGCCAGGTTTGCCGAGTTTGCTCGATCACGGCTAGATCCAAATCTGCCACTAGCACTTCAGGATGGCGATCGCTGGCTTGGGCAATAATTTTGCCCTGCGGGCTGACGAAATAGCTCGATCCATAAAACTCGCTGCTGCCAAGCGGCTCAGTGCCAACGCGATTGATTGTGCCCACCCAGTACCCGTTGGCGATCGCATGGCTAGTTTGCTCAATAAACCAAAGATGATCTGAGAGCCCTTTGGCTGTTGCCGATGGAATAAAAACTAGCTCTGCTCCGTTCAACCCCAAACAACGTGCGCCTTCCGGGAAGTGGCGATCGTAACAAAGATATACCCCAACTCGTCCCACTTTGGTATTGAAGACAGGATAGCCCAAGTTCCCAGGACGAAAGTAAAATTTTTCCCAAAACCCCGGCAGCTGCGGAATATGAGTTTTACGATATTTGCCTAGATAGGTTCCATCTGCATCAATCACCGCTGCAGTATTGTAGTAGATACCAGTATCTTCCTGTTCATACAGCGGCACCACCAGCACCAGATCTAGCTCTCTGGCGATTTGCTGCATCTGCTGGACGATCGTCCCATTGGGCACCATTTCAGCTAGCTCGTAGTAAGCAGCATCCTGCACCTGGCAGAAGTAAGGAGCATTAAAAAGTTCTTGCAGGCAGGCAACCTGTGCGCCTTGGGCAGCGGCATGGCGCAGCATCTCAATTTGTTGCTCCACCATGCTGGTGCGATCGCCCGTCCAGGCAGCCTGAACCAAAGCAGCGCGAATAACTCGACTCATAAGGGCACCACAGCGCTTGGCGCTTCCATGAAAAATGATTGAACGCCTTATATTTTCGTCATCAACTGAAGCTAGACAACTGTGTCACAAAATACATTCTTCTCAGTTTTGACTCTATACAGTATCCCCAGACCTCCTAAGTTGATCTGCACCGCTTTCCAGTCAACCTAACCTCAGTCCTCTATACCACCTCCTACGGCTCGGAAAGCAGCGCTTCACACTATTTAGCTCATGTACACACCACTAGTGCAGCGGGAAAACAGATGAGACTGATCGGCGTAGACATCGGTGGCACCTTCACAGACTTGATTTTGACGGACACCGAGCAGCAGCAAATCTGGATTCACAAAGTCCCCACGACCGTCCACGATCCCTCCATCGCCATGATCAACGGCATCCAATCCCTCTGTCAAATGGCGAACCTGCCGCCGGACTCAATCGATCATGTCCTACATGGCACTACGGTCGCCACGAATGCGCTACTCACCCACGAAGGCGCTCGCGTTGGCATGATCACCACCCACGGCTACCGCGACATCGTCCATATTGGTCGCCACCAGCGTCCGCAGCATTACTCAATCATGCAGGACATTCCCTGGCAAACCCAGCCGCTCGTACAGCGACGAAACCGCCTCACTGTCACGGAACGCCTTGGAGCCAAAGGCGAAGTTTTGACCGAGCTGGACGAAGCCGAAGCAAAAGCCGCGATCGAATCCTTGAAACAACAGGGTGTCGAGTCGATCGCAGTCTGCTTCCTCAACTCCTACATCAACGACACCCACGAAACGCGAGTAGCCGAGCTAGTCCGCCAGCTCTACCCAGAAGCCTTTGTCACCACCAGCGCCAGCATCTTTCCCCAGTTCCGCGAATTTGAACGCTTCACCACTGCCTGTATCAACGCCTTTGTAGGTCCCAAAGTTAAATCCTATATCGATCGCCTTTGGCAACAGCTCCAGCCGCTAGGTATCCAGAGTGAGCTGCACATTATGCGCTCAAATGGCGGTGTTGCAACGGCAGCAGTTGCTGGCAGAGAACCTGTAACATTGCTGCTATCCGGACTTGCAGCAGGTGTGTTGGGCGGTGCAGCCACCGGGAAACAGTCCGATCGCCAAAATCTGATCACCTTTGATATGGGCGGTACAAGTACAGATATTGGTATCGTGACCGCTAGCGGTTTTGTAGAAGCGACCGCACGTGACACTTGGATTGCTGGATATCCGGTGATGGTGCCTATGATCGATGTCCACACGATCGGGGCAGGTGGCGGCAGCATTGCCTATGTGGATGCAGGCGGCGCCTTCCGCGTTGGGCCCAAGAGCGCCGGGGCTGACCCCGGACCAGCCTGCTACGGCAAAGGCGGCACTCAGGCAGCAGTCTCAGATGCCAATGCGGTGCTCAATCGGCTTGACCCGGCGCACTTCTTAGGTGGGGAAATGGCAATCTATCCGGAGCGGTCCTTTGCTGCCATGCAAGCCCTCGCCGATCGCCTCAACCTGAATCTATACGAAGCGGCAGCAGGCGTGATCACGATCGTCAACAACAACATGGCAAACGCAATTCGATCACGCACCATTCAAAAAGGGCATGATCCACGCCAGTTTGCCTTGGTTGCCTTAGGTGGCGCCGGGCCGCTGCATGCGGTTGAAGTGGCTCGGTCATTGGGCATTCCCGAAGTGATCGTGCCCCGCTATCCTGGTATCACTTCGGCAATGGGATTGCTGACCACAGACTTAAAACACGACCTGATCCAAAACGAATTTCTGCTCAGTACCCAGCCGGATTTGACTAAGCTAAATCACGATCTGCGATCGCTAGAATCGCAAGTGCGAGCCCAGCTCACTGCCGATGGCTTCAGCGATAGTCAAGTTAGCCTAGAGCGCTGGGCAGACTGCCGCTATTTAGGACAAGGCTACGAGCTGCGCGTCCAGATTCCCGATGGCGAACTGGATGACGCCAAACTCAACCAGCTCTGGCAGCAATTTCACGATCGCCACACCGTTGAGTATGGTCACGCCTTCCTGCAAAACCCAATCGAACTCGTGACGCTCCGCGTTACAGGAAAAGGCGCTATGCCCAAACTCACCACCTTGCCTACCCCACCTCAAGGCACACTCGAACAAGCCTGGATCAAAACTACCGAAACCTACTTCCGCGTCAACGGTCAGCTCGAGCAATACGCGACCCAATTCTTCGAGCGCGATTGTCTCCCTATTGGCGCTACGCTCGAAGCCCCTGCCGTTCTGTTTCAAAAAGACTCCACAACGCTGCTGCCACCGCATAGCCGGGCAGTCGTTCAACCCAACGGCAACATTCTAATTCAGCTCATGCCTGTGCCTATCGAAGCCAAACGGCAAGCGATCGAAGCTATCCTTTAGTTCCTTCATCTCTTATCCCTCATGACCACTCTCCTCACCCCAAAGCAATCTCTCCCTGCGATCGATCCGGTTACCGCCCAAGTGCTGGCGGGTGCGCTCAACGGTATTGCGCTGGAAATGGGCCATAAACTCGCCCGCATGTCTTACTCCAGTATTATTCGCGAGTCGGAAGATTTTGGTGCTGCAATTCTAGATGCCGACTGCCAGCAGCTCGCTGAGTGTGCCTACAGTACACCGCTGCAGCTAGGTCCAATTCCTGGCTATATGCGCGGCGTTCTCAAGGCGATGGCAGAAGATGGAGAAGAATTTTATCCAGGGGATGTGATTATCCATAATCATCCCTACTATGGTGCCTCTCATGGTCCTGATATTGGAATCGGCATCCCGATCTTTCAGAACGATCAACTGATTGGCTTCTCGTTCACGACTGCGCACCATTTAGATATTGGCTCTTGTTCTCCAGGCAGCTGTGGCATTGTTGATGCTGTAGATGCCTATGCCGAAGGTTTGCAGTTTAAAGCCGTTAAGCTCTACGAAAAAGGCGAGAAAAATCGACAGGTTTGGCGGATGTTGCGGCAGAATATTCGCAGTGCTGATGTGGTAGTGGGTGACATTGAAGCGCAGGTGGCAGCCTGCCGCGTAGGCGAGCGGCGGTTTCTGGAGCTAGTCGAGCAGTATGGGCTGGATACAGTGCTGGCAGCCAGCGAAGAGTTGATGAATTATTCAGAGCGAATGATGCGGCAGGCGATCGCTCAGTTACCAAACGGCACCTATCACGCAGAAGGCTTTATTGATGGCTTTTTGGATGATCCTGATCCCACTAAGAAAGATTTGAAAATTGCTGTCACCGTTACCATTGAGGACAGCGATATGACGATCGACCTGACTGGTACAGCCCCTCAGGTAGACGATCGACCTATCAATATGCCGTTTGTCGGTACGGTGGATATCGCGATTTTCGTGACGCTGCGATCGGTGCTGCTCGATACTGCCCTGATGGAGTATGTGCCGCAAAACTCTGGCTTGACTCGTCCAATCCAAATCGTCGCGCCAAAAGGCTGTCTGGCAAACCCGATCTATCCTGCTCCAGTCATCGCCCGCTGCTGCCCTGGCAATATCGTTGCCGATACGCTGATGAAAGCGCTAGCGCAAGTCGCTCCTCACAACATTAGCGGCGGCATTGGCAATATCAAAGTTACTTCCTATAGCGGCGTGGTGGACGAAGACTATTGGGTCTATATGGACATCACTGAAGGTAGCTATGGCGGTCGCTACGGTAAAGACGGTATGGACGGTGTGGATACACTCTATGCCAACACACGCAACAATCCCATCGAAGATATCGAAGCACACCTGCCGCTGCGGGTAACGCGCTACGAATTGTTAGACGATGGCAGCGGCGCTGGACAGTGGCGTGGCGGCTTGGGATCTGTTCGGGATATTCAGTTCCTCAGTAGTGGTCAAATGTCGCTGGAAGGCGAAGGGAATAAGTATGCACCTTGGGGCATTTTTGGCGGTAAAGATGGCACGCCGGGCGGCGTTGTAGTTTTCTCGCAGGAGCAAGCGATCGATTTGCCTTCCAAGTTTCCCTGCCGTAAAACCCAAGCAGGCGATACCCTCCGCACAATTAGTCCCTGTGGGGGTGGCTATGGCGATCCGCTGCTACGCGATCCACAGCGGGTACTAGAGGATGTGCTGGATGACTATCTTAGCCTGGAGAAAGCCCGTCAAGACTATGGTATGGTGATCGACCCTACCACGCTGACGATCGACTGGGCTGCTACCGAAGCACTCCGTCAAGCACAGACTGCTGAGTAGAGAATTTTACAATGTCTGATTCTTTTTCTGAGATTGCTACCCTGAAGCAAGCTGCCAGCACTCTCTATCAGCAGCGCGGCTTTCAGCATAAGCTAGGCTATGGCAACCGCCCTGCGGTGCTGGTGATCGATTTAGCCCTAGCTTGGACAGATCCTCAATATCCACTCGGTTCTAATTTAGATGCAGTGATTGCTGCAACAAACGAGGTGCTGGCGATCGCCCGTGAGAAAGGGTTGCCGATTGTTTTTACGACAATGGCATATGACCCGAAGCAGCGCACAGCAGATCTCTATCTCAAGAAAATTCCGGCACTGCAAGGCATGATTTCAGGCAGCGAGCCAACGGGCATCGACCCGCGATTGAATCCTCAGCCGGATGAGTTGATTCTGGAAAAACAATGGCTCAGCGCCTTCTTTGGCACAAATCTGGTCAGCTATCTGATCAGCCAACAGGTAGACACAGTGATTATCACAGGCTGTTCTACCTCTGCCTGCGTTCGGGCAACGGCAACCGATGCGCTAGGATATGGTTTCCACTCGATCGTGCCTCAAGACTGCGTGGGCGATCGAGCGGCAGGACCACACGTTTGGAACCTGTTTGATATTGATGCCAAGATGGGAGATGTAGTCAGCCAGATGGACGTGTTGCAATACTTGGCAACCCGTTGAGCTAATTGAGTTGTGGACGGGAACTGCTGCTTGCACTCAGGCAGCACCGCAGGCAGCAGCACCAAAGAAGCGCCTTGACTGCACTGTGTAAAGCATAGGCATCCATAGATATAGCGATCCTATTTGAGTTGTGGAATAGTTTGTGAGAGGTGGGGAGATCGG
>NZ_JACXWX010000009.1 GCF_014764505.1 Phormidium tenue FACHB-886 | reverse complement strand
GGGCTACTGGTTGGGCTGCTGGCTAGGCTGCTGGCTAGGCTGCTGGTTTTGATTACGCTGCTGCGCTTGGTTCTGAGGCTGCTGATTTTGGTTTTGCTGCCCCAGGTTGGGATTCGCCTGCTGGAAGTTACGAACGAACTGAATGCTAGCATCAGCCGGGTCGAGCTGAATCTGAGTTAGATCTTCGTTATTGCTTGACTGCAGGGTAGAAATCAAGCCTTCCAGGTTGATGACCTGAATGGACATCTTTTCTGCCAGTTCTGGCTGGACTTCTTTGAGCCGATCGAGTACAGCTTGTAGCTCCTGGCGATCGAAGAACATTGGCACAACCTGCCGTTCGCCCTGCTGAATCGTCAGGTATGCACCATCTTCATCGCTCGATCGAGCGGTGAACAGCGGTACGCCCTGAAACGGGTTGTTCTCTTGCCCGTTCTGCTGCAGCACGGCTTGAGCGGCTTGCACCTGTTGGTCTCTGGGAATGTAGACAAATTGCACTTCGTCTTTCTTCTCTTGAGAAAGCTGATAGACCTTTGCTAGAGAAATGGGAACGACCTGTGCGCCATTTGCTGCTTCTGGGCTGTCTTGCTTGAGTCTATCCAAGAAGCCTTGGGCATCTTGGGCGTCCATGAAAATCCCGGCGATCGGCGTTTGGGTTTCGCCTTGAGTGGGCGTTGCCAGCAGAATACCGCCCTGCTGGTTCATTAATGTAAAGACGGGAACGGTTTCAAGGCGCGCCATCACCTGCTCTTGCGAAAGCGCCATGACGCGGGTTGCGCCTGCAAACAGCGCACTGATCAGGATGCTTCCTGCTAAACCAAAGGTGGTTGCTAAACGAATGACTGACTTCATAAAGAATTAGAGACTCCTATTAACAACGGGCGTCGAATCCAAGAAAACTTCAATCGGGTGAATGAATCATGCTGCAACGATTCAAGAGTTGCTTACAGTGAGAGGCGCTAAAGAGCCGCGATCGACTGAGCCAGTGCGTCTGCTGAGCTGTATCTGTTTTAATAGCTCTAATCTGAACGGCTCTGGTCCAAACGACTCTGCGCTTAACTGTAACTGCCCTTCAGTACGATCGCCGCTACTGCTTGCCCTGCTATACTCCAAACCTTTGCTAAACCTCATCTGTAGGTAGATCGTTGCTGAAATGGCTAAAAAGCGCAATTCTCACCACAATTCTGTCGAAAACTGCAAAAACTAGCAAAGCAAGATTTACACAAATTGACGTTATAAGCAACCGTCGTATGGGTGTCATTGAAAACACATCGACTACGCAAACTGTGCCAAAGTGATACAGTTTATCGCATTCCATGGAATTTGCCAAACTTCACCCTTGATACTCTTTGATACTACAGAAGAGAGACTGCAGATAGGCGTTGCTTGGGTCTAAATCAAGCCTGTCTGAGGTAGAGCCGGAAAAGCTAACACTGCAAACATCGCTGCAAACATTGCTAAAAACATGCCTTGGTCAAAGGCTGGACTCATTCAAAACATTCAAAAGAATTGCCTTCTGTGCATTATCTGACCCGTCTTCAGTGAAATAGTTCCATTCAGGGGCAGAACGATGGTTGAATAAATTTATAAGCAGTTTGTGGAGTGTAACCTATGGCGATTGTGTATTATCTAGTACTGGTAGGCATAGCGTTTAGTACAGCCATGGGGCTGTATTTTGGGCTACGGGCAGCCAAGCTGATTTAAAGTCACTCTTTTAAACAAAGAACCAATTTTTGCATATTGGATCTAGCTTTTGGGGTGAGCATTGCCCACCCCGTGCTGCATTTAGCTATCCCTCATTAAACCCTCGTTAAAATTTGGCTAACTAGCGATCGCTTCAACTTCTGGGCTGCTCTGCATCGTCTTGAACTGTGCTTCTTCCGCCAAAAACACCTCTAGCTGTGTCTCTAGCTGGGTCCGGACAATTTGGCGGTACTCCAAAAAATGCTCACTGGCAGCGCAGACAGACAGATAATGATCCCACACGCGGGGATTATGCCGCCAAATGCTAATGAGATTGAGCCAGAAGCGCCAGCGCGTTTTGCGGCGGATGCCCTGCCGCCAGCAGACGATCAGCAATGCCTGAACGCTCGTCCAATCTGGTTTTTGCACAGAGAGCTGATGGCGAGGCGCGCCTAACTTGCGGAAATGGCGGTAGGTGCGATCGAGATAGGCTGCCGGATCGTAGAGCTGCCAGAACGCATCGATGTACTCACGGGTGATGTCTTCGATTGGGCGAGTGGGCAGGAAGTTCATCAGCGTGGTTTGGTTGATGTTGCCGTCGCCGCGCATCCGTCCCTCTCTTTCCAACCGATGCCACAGCGCTGTGTCAGGTAGGGCTTGCAGCATACTGAACAGCGCCGTGGGGATGGCGGTTTTCTCGACGAACTGGACGATGCGATCGCCCGCACCCGGTTTCTCGCCATCAAAGCCAATAATGAAGCCCGCCATCACGCGCAAACCCGCTCGGGTAATAGCATCTACAGAATCGCTAAGAGAATCTCGCGTGTTCTGAAACTTTTGCGTTAGCGTCAGGCTGGCTTCATCGGGGGTTTCAATGCCCAAAAACACGGCGTTGAAGTTGCAATCTACCATTAGCTCCATTAGCTCTGGATCGTTTGCCAAATCGACTGAGGCTTCGGTGTTGAAGTGGAATGGATAATCATGGGCTGCCATCCAGGGTTTTAACGCTTTCAGCAGCAGTTTAACGTTGCGCTTGTTGCCAATGAAGTTATCGTCTACCAAAAAGACAGTCCGTCGCCAGCCCAGCTCATACAGCCGATCTAGCTCTGCCAAAAATTGCTCTGGAGTTTTGGTGCGGGGTTTGCGTCCATACAGCACAATGATGTCGCAGAACTCGCATTGAAACGGACAGCCGCGCGAGAACTGAACAGACATATTATCGTAAGCGCTGAAATCTAGCAGATCGAAGCGGGGAATGGGCGTGGTCGTCACATCTGGCTTTTTGCCGTCTGCCCGAAAAATGCCGCCCGATTCGCCTTGGGCGATTGCTTTGATAAACAGGGGCAGCGTAATTTCCCCTTCGTCCAGAATGAGATAGTCTGCTCCTGCAGCTTCTGCCTCATGGGGCAGCGCCGTGGCATAGGGTCCACCCACGGCAACTCGCTTGCCGCGCCGTTTGGCTTCCTGAATTTGCGCCAGAAAGTCTGTTTTCTGAACGATCATGGCAGACAGAATTATCAGATCTGCCCACTCCCAATCGGCATCGGTCACCGCTTCGATGTTGCGATCGACGAGCTTAAACTCCCAGTCCTGCGGCAAAATAGCGGCAACTGTGGCTAAGCCTAAAGGCGGCATCAACGCTTTGAGCTTGACGAGTTCTAAAACTTTTTCGAATGACCAAAAGCTTTTGGGAAAGCGGGGATAAAGTAGCAAAACACGCATCTAAAACACCGAGCCTCATCGATAGGTGGACGTTTTACCCTGGATAGACCTTAACTCACCTCGTTCGCGTTCCTAGGAAAATGTTTCTGGAAACTTTTTGCTAGCTGCTGAGAACCACCGCTGATTCCTTCGATAGAGCTAGAGTAGATTAGCACTCTTTACAAATTGAGGCAGACTACGCCGGCATGAGCAGTTCTTTTAACAGTAACTCAGTCGACCCCACGGGCAACAAGCAGGGGAACCCGTCTGAGGGGAGCCATTCCTCAGAGGAAAAGTTCCCGCCGCGCGTGGAGGATGCAACGGGTGGTACTGCATCCAGCTTGGAGGAAGAACTGGCAGAAGTGGAGGCGATGTTGTCTTTGCCTACTGAGGAGCGTTCCCGTCCAAAGGACACGCCGCCCAGTGCCGCCAGTCTGCCCGTTAGCATCACCACGCCTCCCTTAACGATGGTGGAGACAGCATTTCTTGCCAGCACAGCTAGCCTGCTATGGTTGGTGAGTTACTATCTCAGCGTTGGTCCATGGATGCGGATTTTATTTCCTATCCCGATCGCTTTAGTATACCTGCGCTGGGGGCACCGGGCGGCCTGGATGTCGGCGGTGACGTCGGGCTTGCTCCTGTCGGTGCTGATGGGCCCGTATCTCAGCATTTTGTTTTTTGTGCCGTATGCCCTGCTGGGAGTGCAGTTGGGCTTTATGTGGAAGCGGCGATCGCCTTGGTTTCCGTCGATCAGCATAGGAATGTTAATCTCCACGTTTGGGTTTTTCTTTCGGATGTGGCTGCTGTCAATTTTTTTGGGCGAAGATCTTTGGGCGTATTTAACCAATCGCATTGCTGATTTCATCCAGTGGTTCCTCGCCAAGCTGGTCGATTGGGGTTGGCTGGGGTTGGAGGTGCTGGGGCAAACCAATATCACGGCGGTTCAGGTCGTGACGGTGTTACTCGTGTTGTGTAGTGATCTGGTCTATTTGTTCACGGTTCATCTTGCCGCATGGCTGCTGCTAGAGCGGCTCGGCAATCCCATCCCAGAACCACCACAGTGGGTACAGGTGCTGCTAGAAGAAGAGAAGTAGCCGCTGCTGTGCCTCCGTTCTACCGTAAATGATTCGGACTTACACCCAGACTGAGCGGGCGATCGCATGGATGCAGCGCTTTCAAAGGCGG
This sequence comes from Phormidium tenue FACHB-886, assembly GCF_014764505.1. Lineage (GTDB taxonomy): Bacteria > Cyanobacteriota > Cyanobacteriia > Elainellales > Elainellaceae > FACHB-886. The sequence goes on along the minus strand of NZ_JACXWX010000009.1, from coordinate 212,850 downwards.
TTGCCCCTATTTGCCTGTGTGTTGGGATTTACAGAAACAGGCTTAATTCCTGGTATCTCAGCCGCTGGAGCCACCCCTGCCGATCGGCAATACACTGCCGTTGCTGATGCAGAATTTTTGGCGCTGGGTGTTCATGCCAATCCCCAGTATCGGCTGCCACCGCTACAAGCGGGCGCCTCACCCGTCTTAATCAGCCGGGCTGTAATAGCGGCACAGCGGATGCCGCTCTATCTCTTCAACGCCGGACTGCCCCATCCGCCTTCGGTGTCCTGCATCAACTTAGGCGGTACGCCTGCTCATTGTCTCAGCACAGGCAAAGCGCTCGATCGGATGATCGTCGAACACCTGCTGCATCAAGGGTTGCAGTGGGGTGAGAAGCTGGCGAGCGAATCGGTTGATGGTTATGTCGTGCTGAGTGAGTGCGTAGTGGGTGGCACAACCACTGCGCTAGCAGTTTTGACAGGACTGGGCTGGGAGGCAAATCGCAAAGTCAACAGCAGCCACCCCACCTGCAACCATCAGCAAAAGTGGGAAGTTGTCAGAACAGGATTAAATCAATTTCCCCATTTCCCCATTTCTCCCATTCCCCTCATCGCTGCTGTAGGCGACCCAATGCAAATAACCGTTGCCGGAATGGCGATCGCCGCTAGCCGCTGGGGAGGGGTTTTGCTAGCCGGTGGCACCCAGATGCTGGCGGTGTATGCACTGATGCAGGCGCTTGCCCAAACCGAAAATTTACGCTGGCAACCCGAGCAGGTTGTCGTAGGTACTACCCGCTGGGTGGCGGAAGACCCTACTGGAGACACGGTAGGACTGGCAAGACTGCTAGAAGCTCCTTTGCTGGCGACCCAGCTTAGCTTTGCTCAGTCGCGTTATCCAAGCTTGTACGCCTATGAGCAAGGGTTTGTGAAAGAAGGTGTGGGGGCGGGCGGCAGCGCGATTGCCGCTAGCCTCTATCAAGGATGGGATCAGGTACGACTGCTGAAGGCGATCGAAACACTCGCTGAGGACTACGAGCGTTTGAACAAACGCTAGATAAGCACAGCTAAACAACCAACCAATAAAAAGAGCGCCTGAGCGCTCGACCCGGAGGATAGGTTGAATGCGAAGCATTCTTGAGACGGCTGCTAATGGCTGCGCTTTGCCAGCAGTTGCTCTTCCAGAGCAGCAATCCGGTTGTACGCAGCAGTTAACTGAGCAGTGAGGCGTTGAATTTGGATTTCTGGCGTTAGAACGCGATCGCCATTTTGGGTGTCGGAGTCGGGGTAGTTATCGTCAGATAACACATCCTTGTGCTCCATCGCGATGCTGAAAGAACTGCGGCTGAGATAAGAGGGGCGAGAGGGGATGGAGGACGTAACAGGGTTCTTATCGCTTGCGATCTTTACTTCTGACAGAATTTCGGTTGTTTGGCTCTTCAACTGCTCAATAATTTCGTGCAGCGCGTCAACCTTTGTATTCAAACGCGTAACTTCTTCCTGGAATGAATCCATTTGACGCTCTACTTCTTAACGAACGTTATTAGGCTCTATCCTAAGTATTGAATTGTCAAACTGACTGATATTCCTGAATCATTTAACCTTTAGTTAAAACTCCTACAGCGAGTTAAAACTCCCGTAGCACTGCAGCGGCAGACTGCCCAAACGGCGGAAAAACTTTATAGAAGGAATAGAAAATTTGACAGGTTCTACTAAAAATTACTATTGATTCTATCAACAAAAACTCAACTGTGATTCTTGAAAACTCCTATCCGTTCATCTTCCTGAACAAGGAAAAATGAAAGGGCACAAACAGAGGGTTGAATGATGAAACTGGCTGGCAGACGAAGCGGCTTAAATCTTTAATTAACAAGGGGGATGCGTCTTCTACAAGCATCGAGCTTGAATGGAGCAATTGTATACAAAAAGAGATTACTAACTGGAATAAAAATAGTTCGCTCTCTGTAAGTAGTTTTATATAAAAATTAATATCAACGAGTTGAGCACTCCTTTATTTGTAAAGATGAATCGGGCGGATACAAAACTGTTTGTCCTCTAGTCAGCTAGCACCTACTTCGTCTTTAGCATTGCTTCTTGACTAGTTTTTTTGATAGCGGGACAACGTTTCGTCTTAAAACAGACTATCTTTTTTAATACTGCCTTTTTTAATACTGCCCAAATAATGAGCTAAATCGAGGGTTGAATTTGCAATGTTGAGCTTCCAAGACTTCTTTATTGCCTGTGCCGGACTCTGGAAAACCGAGAGAACCTATCACTCTGTTCTGGAAAACGAAGTGGAGCGATCGTATACAGAATTTCGAGCAGAAACTCTTCATCAGCCAGAGAAGCAGCAAATTCTCTCTGGTGCTAACTCAGGCTCGTTTTCTGGCATCCAAATCGACCTCGATCGTGCCCTTGCTAATGAGGGCGCAGCTCCCGGTTTTGCAATCTCGTTTGATACCCGCTCCGAAAAAGGTGAAGAAGTTTCCATGAGTCTCAAGGCGCTGTTTGTCCCTGATGCTTATGTTGCCACTGCTGGCGTGAATGCCTTGGCACTGCCCAGTGCTGCCCAAGTCGCCTCCGACCCTGAAATCATTCAAGGCTATTATCTACGGGACAAAGGCTACTCTGAAGCAGGTGCGATCACCGGACGCTTCACGTATCAGCCCACCCGCCAAACGCTAGAAATGACGACCTACTACAATCGCTCGGTTGCGGTCGATCAAATGCGCTTTCTAACCTCCAATACTCGCCTCCGAACGATCGTCACTTACCAGCGCCCCACAGATGGAACACCACCGACAGTAATTGATTTAGTCGGGTTTGGGGTGGAGCGGAAGGAGGGATGACAGATCAGGGATGAAACGCAGAGGATAGGTAATGATGGAGGAAGAGCTCTAGGGCTTCAAGTCTAAAATTTTTAGCAAGTTTGCCCTGGCTCCCTCCTCAGTGAGCTTGTCCTACTTCTTGTCTCCACCCCATGCTTTCTCGTCGATCGCTCTTAATTAGCGCTAGCGCCTTTGCCTTTGGTCAACTTTTGATGGGCTGTGGAACTAGCGATGCGGCTGTCAAAATTCGGCTGCTAGAAGACTCTGTACCGCCGCAGTTGCTCAAGGCGTTTCAGCAGCAAATGAAGGGGACGGCGATCGATTTCTCCCAAAGCGAGCAGCTTGCGGATTTGTTTAAGCTTCTGCAAGTTTGGAAGCAGCAGGATGGCAAGGCGGCTGGCAGTTCTTTGCCGTTCGTCGGGTCTAAAGCAGCACCTTTGATGGATTTGGTAACGCTGGGTGACTACTGGCTGACTCCGGCAATTCAGCAAAAGCTGATTCAGCCGTTGCCGCTGGCAGAGATTCCGGCATGGCAACAGCTCCCGCCTCAGTGGCGGCAATTTGTGCAGCGCGATCGCCAAGGCAATTTAAATGAGACGGGCGAGCTGTGGGCAGCGCCTTATCGGTGGGGGACGCTGATGATGGCGTATCGAGTGGATGCATTTCGCTCCTTGGGCTGGACGCCAACCGATTGGCAAGATCTGTGGCGACCGGAGCTCAAACACCAGATCTCACTGCCAGACAGCGCCAGAGCTGTCATTGGGCTGACGCTGAAAAAGATGAAGCAGTCTGTGAATGAAGCAGGTCTGCCAGCCGATTTAGAGTCTGAGCTGCGGTCGCTGCATCAGCAAACGAAATTTTACAGCTCTAATGCCTACCTCCAGCCGTTGAGTTTGGAAGATACCTGGCTGGCGGTGGGTTGGTCAACCGAGATTTTGCCGCTATTGAAGCGCGAACGCGAGTTGGCTGGCGTTGTGCCACAGTCGGGGACTCTGCTCACGGCAGATTTGTGGGTGAGTCCGGCAGATGCACCTGCCAGAAACGCCGATCGGCTAGAAGTGCTGAAGCAATGGATTGGCTTCTACTGGACACCGCAGACTGCCGCACAGCTCGCGCTATTGACTTCAATGGCATCTCCCCTATTTTCCTATGGTGTCAGTGCCATCAACTCCGTTCCTAGCTCTTTAAAGTTTAAAGATTTGCTGCTGCCGCCCGCCGACGTTCAACAGCGCAGTGAGCTGCTGAAACCACTACCCGCTCCCACCCTAGAACAATATCGCCGCCTTTGGATATCGGTGCGGCAGGGCTAGGGTGTATTGAGGGTATCGAAGGGGGTTGTGCCCTGAAACGCTCCGGGTGGCGAAGACCCTAAAAACACCTCGCAGCGAGGAATGGAAGTGGATGTGTCTGCCGGAACGATAGCTGCTCTGTCGAAGTCACAGGTGTAGGTTCCTAGCAAATTGCCACGCCAGGTAAACACCCGCACGTTATAGCCAAAATCTCTTGCTGAATTGCCAAAGTGATTGACAAACGAGTAGCGATCGAAGTAGGTGGCGCGGCTCCAGGCTAGCTCATCCACCAACAGCTCAACGCGGGACGGTGTGCCATCTGTGCCCGGAAAAGCAACCCAGTAGGTGAGCAAGTCTTTACCAAACTGCGTCTGTGCCCACCACAAGCTAGGGATCGTCAGGCTGTCTTGGGCGATTGTATTTGCCGCAACGGCTGATGAATTGGCAGGCACTTGTCCAGACCAGAGCTGGTTAACGGTTGCTGTGTCCAGCGGGAGTGTCAGCAGCAGCAATTGGTCTTCATTAAATGCCTGAGCGGATGCGCTAGACACCAATCCGATCGCTACTGTAGCCGAAATCAGCAATCGGCAAAAAGTTTTGAACATAGGTCTAGATATTTTTGCGATGGGCAAGCCACCCAACAGCCATAAAAGCTTGACGGAATTTCTGCCGCATAGTGCCCGTAGCAGCAGTATCTCCATTATGCAGAAGCTGGTTTTTTGACGCTACACCTGTGAGTTAAATCCTCTTTGTGTACGGCAACCACCACAGCAGTTAAGACAGGGACATTTTGGGGAAGGCTCAAAAAATTCTAAGCGTAATGGCGACAGCTGTCTGAGATTCAGATATGATGCTCTTGGGAGAATATCTCATATCCCGATAAACATACCGTAGATTAAACCCAAAAAAGGAGATGGCTATGGCAGCTCTAAGACCCCTTCGCTTGACCACCGATCGTCTCCCTTCTGATGTGGCAGGGGAAAATCGCCCCCACAGCCATGTGCGGATTCGCATTCGCATTCCCAAGCAGTACCAACGGGAGCCGATTATTTCTAATTTGATTACTCGGCACAGCCTAACAGTGAATATTGCCGCTGCTCTACTAGGAGCCAACGGACGCGAAGACGGCTGGTTTGACCTAGAGCTGCACGGTAGTCGAGCCCAAATCGAAAGCGCTCTTGTTTATCTCAACGATCTAGATTTAGAAATTTGGCACGACACCCAAGAAGAAAGCTGGTAATGCTTCCGCCTGCTGAAGCTACAGTCAAGCGCTGCCTTTACTTCATGACGGTCCACTCATAGCCCGCCAGTAGTCTTGCGAGCGCCTACAGCACTTCTGCCTTCAGCTTGGCAATCGGCAAATACAGAAACTTCTGCCAGCCTGCCACATAGGCGCGTTTGTGAAACACATCATACTGGTTGCGTTCAATCACATTGAGGATGCCGCGATACAGCATGAGCGCCGACCAAACCGGAAAGCGGGCATCTGGGCTGAGTAGCCCAATTCCCTGCTCAGCTTCGGTGAAATATTGGCGAGCGCGTTTGATTTGAAAGCGCATCAGGTCACGCCAGCGATCGTCCACTACGCTGTTGAACAGGTCTTTCTCAGAGTAGTTAAACTGATCTAAGTCCTCCTGTGGAATGTAGATTCTTCCACGACGCGCGTCTTCGCCGACGTCCCGCAGGATGTTCGTGAGCTGGTTAGCAATGCCAAGGGCGATCGCTTGCTGCTCTGGGTTGGGTCGGGGCTTTGCCTTGTCCCAAGGAGCCGTGCCGCGCCTAGCATCCACCCCCATCACGGGGGTAGTCATCAAGCCTACGGTTCCGGCAACCCGGTAGCAGTAAAGCTCTAGCTCCTCAAAGGTTTCGTAGCGGCTGCGGTAGAGATCCATCCGCTGTCCGTTGATCATGTCGCGGAAGGGTTGGATCCCGATTGGGAAGCGCTCTAAGGCATCCACCAAGGCAACATCGACCTCTTCGATCGGCTGCCCGGCAAAGATGGCTTCTAGGTTCTCTTCCCACTGATCCAAGGTGTCGTTCGTCGTCTCGGCAGAATGAGGTCCATCTACAAGTTCATCGGTGCGACGACACCAAACGTAGATCGCCCAAATTGCCCGACGCTTTTCCTCGGACATTAACAGCGTTCCTAAGTAAAACGTTTTGGAGAACTCTGCCGTAATTCGGCGGCAGCGCTCGTAGGCATCATCCAGGGAAATGAGCGGGGTGGCACGGGGGGAGTCAGGCAGTTGCAGCATTACGTTGACGCTGAGGGTTGAACTTCGATGGCTTCGGAGCAATCAGCTATCAGTTATTGTCCTACGGCGGCGTTACGAAACAGCATTTGTTAAGCGATCGCCTATCAATTTCTGCCAATTTGATTAAAAAAGCTGTGCATTCGGGCAGAAATTGAGCTGAAGGTTACAGTCAAACATTAAGCGACTGGCTGTAGATCTCTTGTCGGTGTTGTGCTATTGGCAGACTCACCGATTGCGGCGGCGGCCAATTTGCCCGATAGAACTGCGCCTTCCATGCTGCCCAAATAGCGCTGCATGGTGTAGCTGCCCACCAAGAAAAAGTTGGCGATCGGCGTGGTTTGCGTAGGACGGCAGTCTTGTCGTCCTGGGGTCGCAGTGTAGACCGAGCGCGGTGTTTTGACTACTTTATACTTGCGAAGCTTTGCCGGATTATCCCCACCGAGATGATGCGGAAACAGCTGCTCTAGCTCTTTCATCGTGGCAGCAATAATCTCCTCCTCGGATTTGTCAATCCAGTCTTTAGCGGGGGCAAGCACTAGCTCCAGCATCGAGCGGTCGGGGTCTTCGTATTCCTTGCAGGTGATGCTCATGTCGGCATAGACGCTGAGCAAATCCGATCGGGAAAACAAAAGCTGATCGATGTCAGTCAGTTTCCGGTCGAACCATAGATGCAGGTTAATGACTGGCACGCCTTCCAAGCCCTCTAGCTTCTGGAAAAATGCCATCTGCTTCCAGGGCTGCGGCATCAACACTTTCATTACATCTACCGACATGGCAGACACATAAGTATCTGCCGTCAAGACTTCGTCTGTCGCACCGTTCAGCCCTCGGATCACAAAATGCTTGACCGTGCCGTCCTCGTTGAGAACGATTTGTTTCAGGGGTGCGTTGAGGCGAACTTCGCCACCGCGCTCGGTGATGTGCTCAACGATCGGCTGGCAAAGCCGCTCGGTAGGCGATCCATCTAGGAACGCGATCCTGGAGCCGTAGCGCTCCTGCAGAAAGCGGTTGAGCGCCGTTAAGAGAATGGTGGAAGAAACTTCGTCGGGCGTGATGAACGTGAGCGCTTTGGATGCAGCAATAAACACATCCGAGCTGACCCGTTCTCCCACGCCTTGCCGCAGTAGCCACTCCTGCATGGAGTATTTGTCCATGTCTTCCACGTATTTTTGACCGCGAACAATTGCAGGCAGCAAGCCGATCGCAAAGCGAATTTTCTGCTCCCAGGTCAACATGTCGTTGTTGCGGAGAATTGACATGATGACGTTGAACGGCGCGGGAATATCCGGCACATCGAAGCGCGAATAGGTTCCAGGCTTTTCAGGCTGGTTGAAGATGAGGGTGTGCTGCTTCCACTGCAGCCGATCTTCAATGCCTAACTCCTTCATGAGCTGCAGCATATTAGGGTATGCCCCAAAGAAGGCATGCAGCCCGGTTTCGTACCAATCGCCGTCTTCATCCTTCCAGGCGGCAACCAGACCACCTAACACATCTCGACTTTCTAGCACAATGGGCGTGTGTCCGGCATCGACCAAGTACTTGGCACAGGCTAATCCGGCTAAACCGCCTCCGGCGATCGCAACTCGCATGTAATGCTTCTATCCTCTGAAAGACTGGTGGACTTAGGGGGTGCTGACGGCTTGGATATCAAGGGTGCGCTGCACCTTCCAAAACATCAGGATACAAGAGTTATCTTGATTTTTCTGCTTTTCATTATATGTTGCAAACTGTTACATCTTCCGGCTCAGCCGCTTAAAATCTGTAGGAAATGTGAAGATTAGATGAAGTTGATTACGGCTATACAAAGATCTGATGTGTTTGTGCGTCAACTAACCCTGCTAAGGTGGGGTTGCTAAAACGAGCAATGCTGCTTTGCAGCCTGCCTTTTCCATGACGCATGGATTTCTGATGTCTAACCAGCCCTATGAAAGGACAAATGATTGTGAAGTGGCTCAAGCAACGTTCCTGGGTTGCCTTTCCGCTGCTAGGAGCTTTTGCGCTGGGAAGCGCTTTGCTGCTGAGTGGGCTGCTCAATGGACAGCCTCAGCCTGCTCCTTCGATTGGGTCCGCAAGTCCGGTTGCCCCTACGGCCGCTCCGGCTGTCTCTGCGCCGATCGCCTCGAAATCCGTCCCTGTACCCACGCCTAGTGCTTCCCCTTCGGTATCCCCTACACCTAGCGCTTCTCCTTCTGCCAGCGCCAGCCCAGCGCCAGAACCACAGCCCTCGCTGACTGCAGAGCAGCAGGCAATGAACCAGCAGGCAAAAGCAGCGTTTGAATCCTCCTTGGCATCGGTGGATTCGCTAATTGCTATGCAGGTCGCGATCGCCAAAGCAGTCCCCAGCCTAACCCTCAGCGTTTCTGCAGCGGCTGATTTGATCGATCGCGATCAGCAGCATATAGGAACGCTCTCCGCCAACACGCCCTATACTGCTTCTGCCGACGGGCAGACGATTTTGGTAGGTGGTTACGAAGTAACTTCACCCGTCTGGATTGAGCCAGCTCTGGGGTCTGTATTCACGTTAGGCAGCCGTACTTACCGAGGAAGACTGATGCTTGCTGCCAACGAGAGCCATCTGTGGGGAGTGAATGTAGTGGATTTACGGCAGTACCTCTACAGCGTGGTTGCCAGCGAAGTTCCCCCCAGTTGGCCTCCAGAAGCGCTCAAGGCGCAGGCAGTCGCTGCTCGCTCTTATGCCCTCACCTATTATTTCAAACCCGTTAACTCGCTTTATCAACTAGGCGACGATGAATACTTCCAGGTTTACAGCGGCGTTGAAAAAGAAGCCGAAGCGACGAACAAAGCCGTTGACGTAACCGCTGGAGAGTTTGTCAGCTACCGGGGCGGCGTTGTGGAATCGCTTTACGCAGCCTCAGATGATATTGTGGCGGACGCTTTTCAGGGTAAAGGCATGAGCCAGTTAGGTGCTTTAGGTTTGGCGGAGCAGGGTTACACCTACCAGCAGATTCTGGCAAACTACTATCCCGGTACGGGCGTGGGTCGGATTCAGCAAGATTACGAATAGAGCAGGTGTTGTACAGAGTGTACATAAGTGTGGCTCTACACAACACCTGCTCCAGCGAACGACTACGCTCTGGTTGCCAATCCTCTCAAGTTAATTGGCGTAGCAATATCCCGGACGTTGCCTACCAGCGTTGCTGCACCCGTCGTCAGGTTGATGGAGTACAGCGACGAATTGCTGGTGGCAAATGCCGTATTGGTGCTATTGGCGGAGACGATATCGAAGCCACTGTTGGGGCTGAAGTCAACTCCCAGCGCACCTACCAGTGTTTGAGTACCCGCATTAGGCGGATTCTGGATGAATAGCTGATCGGTCGTGGCATTGAGGGTGTACTGAGTGGTTGTCGTTGCACCCGCGAAGCTGTTGCTGTAGGCAGTCGCGTCGATCGAGGTCGTTGCCCCGTTCAGGTTACCATCTGCCTGCACTCCCTCCAGAGCCGGGTTTGCGTCTACCACTGCACCTGTGTCAGGGTTGAGGCGCAGGTTTTGTCCTGTGTTGCTGACAATGCGGAGTCGGTCAACCGTTGGGTTGAAATCAATACCAAAGCTGGTGCCATTCAGCGGAACGGCAAACTGCCCTGTGCCAACTTGTGTAGCTGCACCTGTCTGGGTGTTGATGCTATAGAGACGGCTCGTGCTGCCCACGCCAAACAGCTGCCCCGTAGCTGGACGAAAATCAATGCCCAGTAGGTTTTCCCCAGACTGTAGCCCCGATACATTGACCCGGGTCACGTTCGACAAGCTATCAGAATTGAAGAACGCGAGTGCGTTGTTCTCTGCCAGCCCCACAAATTTGGCAGTGCTTGGGGTTGGCGCCGCAAGCGGGCTGCTAGAGAGCCTGAGCCTGTAGTCAGTCTGTCCACGCTGGCGATTGACCTGCAAGAAATAGGAGCCCCGCTTCAGAGGGGTGGTGATTGACTCAGACTGCCGACCCGGATTGTTGGAGGAAGCGATCTGCTGGCGACTGCCGTTAAACAGGGTGAAGCTGGCGTTGTTGCTCAGCCGGTCCAACACACCCCGCAGGCTGCTGCGACTCGTGACTCGAAATTTAAGGAAATCGGTTCTATTCTCACGGTCAAGAGAGCCAGAGATCGATCGGGTTCTGCTTAGCACACCAAGGTTTTGGGCAGTGTCAAAGCTATTGTTGTTGTCTGAAGCCATATCGAACCTTTGCCAATTGGTACGAGTACGATACGGACTTAAAGGAAGATTGGATGCAGGCAATTCTGGTTCTATTGTGGCTGCCGCTCTACGATCGCCTCCATTGTGCTTGCCAGATAGTGCCCTGCCATAATGCTGCTGGAGAGACAGTACTGCCCGCTAGAAAGCTGGTGCAGCGTCTCAAAGCCAGTGCGACGTTGCCGATCGCCCAGCACCCAGTAGCGCTGCACAATCGATTCGGGGGCAATCCAGCCTTCCCCTTCCACTCGCCCTAACAGGCTGTGCTGGAGAACAAAGGTATATTGACGTTCGCCTGTGTTGAAGCGTCCGCGATACTGAAATGAAATTTCGTCGCGGTTGCTGCTGGGAAAGATGAGCTTTGTGACCATTGTGAACCAATCATCGCGGCTCCAAGCCACCAGGATTTTACCTTTGACTGTTACTGGCATCGCATCCCGATCCAGCCAGCTCCCTTGCAGCGTCCAACGCCCTGATTCCAGTAGAAACGTGTGCGGCACAACACTTGTCCTTATCATTTCGCCCCGTGTAGTCCTGCTAATCTTCAGAGCAATCGCAGCGTTTAGCTGTTGGGGTTGCCCTCAGGCAGCCGTGTTCCCCGCAGCACAAAGCGCTAAATATTACACTTCTTCACTTGCTCCTGCATCTTAATCTTGCGTAGATTTGACTACCAGGTGAATTTCCCCTAGAAGGGCAAGCTGCTTTGCCCCTGTTACTTCCGGGAGATTACCAGGGATCCCGAGCATTCGCCAATAAGCTAGCACAGCAAAGGCGATCGCCTCTTTGTAGTCAGAGTTTAGCCCTGCCTCGTCGGTGGTTTGAACTCGCGTAGATTCTAGGTTGATCTGAATGCGCTGTTTCAGGTAGAGATTACGACTGCCGCCGCCGCAGAGTAGCACTTCATCGGGCAGGCGGGGCAGAAACTGGTAGCTGTGGGCGATTGAGGCAGCCGTGAGCTCCGTTAGGGTTGCCAGCAAATCAGCTGTGCTAAGAGAGTAGGGGGCAGCATCTGCTAGGCACTGCTCCAGATAAGCAGGGCTAAACAGCTCCCGCCCAGTTGATTTGGGTGGAGGCTGTTGAAAGAAATCTTGCTGAAGCCAGTGTGTCACCAGCGGTTGACAGGGGGTGCCTTGGGCTGCCCATTCGCCATTGCGATCGAAGGTTAGCGTTCCCCCGGATAAGCGCTGCACTGCCAAATCCAACAGCGCATTTGCAGGTCCAGTATCCCAACCCAAAACTTTAGAGGAGCTAGCGGGTAGATAGGTGACGTTGCCAATTCCACCAAGGTTCTGGACACAGCGATTGCGGCCAGGATGGCGCAAGAGGCAGGCATCTATGGGCGGAACCAGCGGCGCGCCCTGCCCTCCAGCCGCAATATCTGCCGTCCGAAAATTGCTGACGGTTGGTAGACCCGTCAACTCAGCGATGAGAGCGCCACGCCCCAGCTGCAGGCTGTAGCCCAAACTAGCAGCAGGGGGACGATGAAAGACGGTTTGCCCATGAGAGCCAATCAGCTCGGCGGGCGGTTGTCCGGCTTGAATGGCGATCGCCGCTTGGGCAAACACTTGGGCAATTGCATCATCAAGCTGGGCAAACTCTGCCATTGCCAGCGGTGCGCCGCTGCAAACCGACAGAATTTGCGATCGCAGTTCTGCCGGATAGTGATAGGTTTCGCCAGCCAGCAGCCGAACGGCAAGGTCGTGGGTGGAGCCAGAAATTTCTACCAGCGCAGCGTCTACACCATCTACTGAAGTGCCGCTGATTAACCCAATCACACGCTGCATCATGAGAATTGCATCTTATACCGGAAGCTGGTCAATTCCTTTGTTGTCGCCAATGAGGACCATCAGCCAGCCCTGCTGCAGCCGCATTATCGGGGAAGGATTAATTTCAAACTTGTCGCCTGTGCAAACTGCCAGCAGATTTAAGCCGTAGCGCTTTCGCAGATCGAGATCAACGATTGTTCTCCCTGCAAAGGTTTCCGGAACCACTACTTCCACAATGCTGTTGTCTGGGTCAAGCTCAAAGCGATCGAGGATTCCTGGTTTAGTCAGCGATCGGGCTAAGGCGCAGCCCATTTCATGCTCCGGAAACACGACGTGATCGGCTCCTACTCGCTTCAGCAGCTTGCCGTGAATCTCAGAAGAAGCTTTGGCAACCACATAGCGCACGCCACCCTCTTTGAGGTTGAGCGTCGTCACGGTGCTTTCCTGCACAAAGTTGCCGATCGCCACGATCACAGTATCAAACTCAAACAAGCCCGCTTCGCGCAGCGCCGAAGGCTCGGTGGAGTCAAGCTGGAGCGCATGAGAAACGATTTGGTCAGTTAAAGACTGCGCAACGCGCTTCTCATCACAATCAATACCGAGCACTTCATAGCCTAAATGGTGCAAAGTTTGGCTTACTGCTCGCCCAAACCGCCCCAGCCCAACTACCGCAAACTGCCGATTGTTTGCCCGCAAATTTTTGAAAAAGCTTAGCGAAGAGAGTGGCGAAGTTACAGTCACGGCACAAAGCCTAAAACGTCAGTAGCTCTAGTTTCTCCGGTCTGTGAGAAATAGACAAGCTCCTTCACCCAACCAGCAAATTCTCCTCGGGGTAATTGAGCGTGGTAGGCTTTGGATCGCCCAAAATTGCCGACATTAACAGCAGCACCCCCACCCGACCCACAAACATCATCGCAGCCAACACCAGCTTGCCTGCGATTGAAACACTGGCTGTGATGCCCGTAGAAAGCCCAACTGTGGCAAATGCAGAAACCACCTCAAACAAAATTTGAATGAAACTAATCTGTGGATCGCTGACGGCAATCAGCGTTGTGGCGATCGCCACTGCCGTCACTGAGCCAAACACTACCCCAACCGCTTTGATTACCAAGATCATTGGAATTTGGCGCTGGTAGCAAAGCACTTCTTCTTTATTCTGCAGAACAGTTTTAGTGCAGCTCGAAAGCACCCGCAGCGTTGTTGTTTTGATGCCGCCCCCTGTTCCGCCCGGACTCGCCCCAATAAACATCAAAGCGATGGTCAAAAATAAGCCTGCATCCGTCATCTTGCCGTAGTCGATCGAGTTGAACCCTGCTGTGCGCGGCACAACGGCTTGGAACCAGGCTAGCAGAACCTTTTCACCGAAGCTAAACGACTGAAACGTGTCTGGATTCTCATATTCAATTGCGAGAAAGGCGATCGTTCCAGCAATCAGCAAGAAAATAGAAGTGCGGACGGCGATTTTGAAATTGAGCGAAAAGACAATCCGTTCGCGGCTGCCTGTGATGCGATTGCGCAGCCAAAAATACATCTCCATAATCACCTGATAGCCAATCCCACCAAAAATAATCAGGAGGGGGATGACCAGGTTGATCGGCACAGAAGTCGCATAGCCAATCATGTTGTCGCGGAGTAGCCCAAACCCGGCATTATTAAATGCGCTGACGCTGTGGAACAGGCTGAACCACAGCCCTTTGGCAAAGCCAAACTGCGGTGTAAACACCGGAAGCATCAAAAATGCGCCCGTCAGCTCAAAAAACAACGTGACGGCAACGATCGACTTGATCAACGGCACCACGCCCGACATGCCTTGGCGATCCAGCGATTGCTGAATGGCTATTTTCTCACGCAGCCCAAATTTTCGTCCCAGCAGCAGCAGCAGAAAGGTAGTGACTGTCATGTAACCCAGTCCCCCAATCTGAACCAGCAGCAAAATAAACACCTGCCCGACAAACGAAAAATAGGTGCCTGGATCGACGACGACTAAGCCCGTCACGCAAACCGCTGAGGTAGAGGTAAACAGCGCCGTAATCAAATCTCCCCATGTGCCTGCTGCATTCGCGATCGGCAGCAGCAGCAGCAGCGTACCGAAGGCAATCATCCCAATGAAACCTAAGCAGATCGTTCGAGCAACTGTCATGTTGAGGGAGTGTATTTTGTAGCTGTTTCCTATGTACTTTATAACGGCGTTTAGGGAAACACTTTATTTAATTACTCCGAGCAAACACAAATCCAGGCGGCACTTTAAAGTCCAACAGCAAGACAGTGCGGGGCCGATTGCTTAAGTTCCAGGCTTCATGCTCAGAGGTGTCATCAAACACTAAACATTGTCCTTCTTTCCAGGTTTTGATCTCCTTGCCCACCCGCAGGGCACAGCGTTCTGGCACATCTAACCCCATATGACAGCGCAGCACCCCGCTTGGTCTGCCGCTGTGCGGCACAATATGCGCTCCTGCAGCCAAACTGGAAAAACCTGCCGTGGTCATTCCCGGAACTGCCTTCACAAGTTTTGCGGTCTGTGGACACAGTTCGCAGTTAATGTCGATCTTGACCCCGACAAAATACAAGCCGAATACATCCCAGCCTGTGTGCTTGTCCAGCAGGTATCGCTCTGGATACGCCACAAAATCTTTGGGCTTCAGCCGATCGAGTTCTTGCCGCATCGTTTGCCAATGCGCTTCTAAATTGCGGACAAACTCAAACTGGCTGGCATCGTAATACACCATGGGTCATCCTCTGTTGTGCTTTGCAGTTCCTCTTAAGCTATTCATCTTCGGGTAGAATTGGTTTCCACAGAATCAGTCCTACAATAAAGCGAATCCGATTTCGCCAGCTACGAATTCGTTTGGACAAGTTCCAAACAAACAGCACATAACCCCATCCCTGCTGAATTTCTCCTGCCAGGGTGGGCTTAGAGGCAGGCGATCGCGGTGGCGGATCTTCTACACCCGGCTCTTTAATCCATTCAGGCTGCATAAATAGATGCCCTCAAAATCCGTAACTTAAATAACAAAAGCAACAGATACCAGAATACAGACTGCGATCGCAAGGCGGGAGTGCCGCCTTGTTTTCTGTCCTGATTGAGTCTGCTCTTCCTGATAATTTTGCAGCGAGCAAAGAACTTCTCGCTGGTAATAAATAGATTCACTTTTCGTCCTTTTATCTCCCCTTCCTATGCCCTCATCTCTCCAGCAGCAAATTCAGCAGTTTTACGATGCCTCTTCCGGTCTATGGGAGCAAGTTTGGGGAGAGCATATGCACCATGGCTACTATGGGGCAGCGGGCGAAGTGCCGAAAGAACGGCGGCAAGCGCAGATCGACCTGATTGAGGAGCTGCTGAAGTGGGCAGACGTGCAAGCTGCCGATCGCATCCTGGATGTGGGCTGTGGAATTGGCGGCAGCTC
The DNA here is from genome assembly GCF_014764505.1 of Phormidium tenue FACHB-886. Taxonomy (GTDB): domain Bacteria; phylum Cyanobacteriota; class Cyanobacteriia; order Elainellales; family Elainellaceae; genus FACHB-886. The sequence goes on along the minus strand of NZ_JACXWX010000009.1, from coordinate 197,130 downwards.
GCTGTATCTTGCAGAGAAATTTAACGCGGCTGTAACGGGAATTACATTAAGTCCCGTGCAGGCAGACCGAGCAATCGCGCGGGCAGAGGCGGCAGGGTTGAGCGATCGCGCTACGTTTCAAGTGGCGGATGCGCTGCAGATGCCGTTTGCCGATCGATCGTTTGATCTAGTGTGGTCGTTGGAGAGCGGCGAACACATGCCAGACAAGCAGAAATTTCTGCAGGAGTGCTATCGCGTCCTGAAGCCGGGCGGTACATTTATCTTTGTGACCTGGTGTCACCGTCCGACTGCTCCTGCTGCGCCTTCCCTCACCCCAGATGAGCAAGAGCATCTGGCAAAGATCTATCGGGTTTATTGTTTGCCCTATGTGATCTCGCTGCCGGAATATGAGGCGATCACCCAAAACATCGGCTTTCAGCAGATCCGCACGGCAGACTGGTCTAGGGCAGTTGCGCCCTTTTGGAATGTAGTGATCGATTCAGCCTTGTCTCCTGCAGCAGTTGTAGGACTGCTGCGATCGGGTTGGAGCACAATTCAAGCGGCTTTGTCGCTGGGGCTAATGCAGCGGGGCTATCAGCGAGGGTTGATCCGCTTTGGGCTACTTTGTGCCACCCGCAGCGATTCTGAAACCCCTACCTAAAACACTTTACCTGATACCAGCGCTGCGCCTCATCTTGACAGTAGTAGCAGCCTTCCCACCACATGCAATGCTGGTAAATCTTGTTTACCAAGCGGCTCTTAGCAGGCTGCTCATCATTCAACAGTTGCACCACCTCGTCTTTACGATCGGCAGCTTGAGCTGCAACCCGATCGAGGGTTTGCTGTAGGGTGGCAGAAACTGGACTGTAGATCGTATTCACGGTAACTGAACTCCAATGACTATGACTGTTCTAGCGTGCTGCCTGCAGGAATAAATTTTTGGTTCAGTAAAGTTTAAACTTATTGATTAATACCTGCTTGACTTTAAAGAAATGGCTAAGAACAGCCCTGAAATGTACAGGTATAGTGACCAGTTCTGTAGAAAAATAACTCAGATACTTGATAAAACTTTATATTTCTCATGATAATGTTACTGTTACGTCTAAGCGTTCAGGAGACCTCAGTGACCGGATTCATCAGCAACTTATTTCGCTCAAAGCCCAAAGCCGACGTTGAAGACGTGAAGCCAGCCGCAAAGCAAAAAGAAATTCCCGCTTCGCCTGCAGCAAGAGCCGCTGCTTTCTTTTTGGAAGCAGACGAAGCCAGAACTTACGGCAACTTGGAGTACATGCGCTCAGCTAAATCGGTTCGCAGAACCTTTTCAAAGCTAAAAGTTGGCACCGATAACGCATCAGTGCGGACTATCTCCTCCCTGGCGATGGAGAAGCTGAAAGCAGAGGGTAAACTGCCGATCGATGCTCAACCAACCACTGCACCAGAACAGCTTAATCTGGAACGGCGGCGGGCAGACAGCAGCCTAGATGCCTTTCGCACTATGGCGCGAGAAATCCGCAAAGGGCAATAGCTCTCGCTCTGGTTTGCAAGCCCTGTTTTATCTAGCTTGCAAACCAGAATCTGTCTTAACTTGGGTGCAAAAAGGCTGTCAGTCTTCGACAAAACACGGCTCTGAGGAACCTTCTAAGGTAATCTGGGATTGAACCGCGTTAGTCAATACTAGGAGTCATCTTTGGAACGGACATTTTTAGCAGTGAAACCCGACGGCGTACAGCGGGCACTCGTGGGTGATATTATTCGCCGCTTTGAAACCAAGGGCTTTACCCTGGTGGGCTTGAAGTTGATGCAGGTCAGCCGGGAATTGGCAGAGCAGCACTACGGCGTTCACCGAGAGAGACCTTTTTTTGCAGGATTAGTTGAATTCATCACCTCTGGTCCAGTTGTGGCGATGGTGTGGGAGGGCGATGGCGTTATTGCCTCTGCCCGAAAGCTGATCGGTGCTACTAACCCCTTAAATGCAGAAGTTGGTACCATTCGGGGAGACTACGGCGTTAATATTGGGCGGAACATCATTCACGGTTCTGATGCGCCAGAAACAGCTCAGCAAGAGATTAGCCTCTGGTTTAAAGATGAGGAATTGGTAAGCTGGCAGCCCACGATCACCCCTTGGATCTACGAGTAGATCAGCGTTGTCAGGCTGACCAAGTTTTTCCTAAAAATGGAGACACGAAAAGCGTAGTTTTGAACACTACGCTTTTTGTTTGAGGCTAATTACGCGCTATATGCAGCTATAGCGCTACGCGCATATCTGAACAAACCTTTTTGTGTAAAAGATCGCAATTTAGGCGCATAGCACTACATCTGCTAGTAAGGCAGCAGCACTAAAAAAGCAGGCACAATGCCTGCTGGATGGAGCGAAACCTAAGTGATGACAAGACGTTTCATCTAGTGTGAACTGGCTCCAGCCTTGTGTCTTACAGGGGAGCTTGTGATCGCGCTGGGTTGCACCCATAGCCCGGGTGCGTAAGCTTCAATAACTTTGCCTGTATCCGCACAAGTCACGATGAAATAATCACAGGCAGGACATTGTGTTTGTACTAGGCTGTGCGTATGAATATAGTGACGCTCAGCAGGACTGCCGCAGTTCGGGCAGCAGATCTGGTAGACCGTTCGCATTGATAACCTCTATCAGTAGCTGATTATAAAAAGTGGGCAATCGAAGCATAAACCTGCTCAAACCAAAGCCATTAATCGACGAGAAACATCGTGATTTTTGCAAAGCAATTTTTCTGAGAAACACAAGGGGTGACCCTCAAAAAAATCGAAATGCTTTGAAGTTTATGCTTCTATTTAAGACAAATTTAAGCTTCTTCGAATCGCTCTAAATATAGAGAGATGGAATTAATTAACTAGAATTAAGACCAAAATGGCTTGCGTAATTATGTCAGCTTTAGCTGGGGCTGACAAGAGCAATTCTGTCGATTAACGGTAGGGGATCAGTAAAATCACTACGATCCCAGCTTTAGATTGCTTTGATGTTGATGAGTCTAAGCGGCTTTAATAGGTTTATAAAAACATACTTAAAATTTGTTTTTTAAACAGCTTAATAGGGTTGCCGCTGCCGTAAATACAACACTAATCCCACAAATAGACTCGTTCCTACCGCGTATTTCACAACATCGGGAATAGCTGGATTCGGTGAGAAAAATCCCTCAATTGTTCCAGCGATTACCAGCATTGGCACAACACCAAACATAAGCTGGGCTGCCTGCTGTCCGTATTGCTTCAAGGCATCCACCCGACGATACTGTCCCGGAAACACGATCGCCCTCGCCAGCAAAAAGCCAGCCGCGGCCGAGAAAAAGATAGCAGGCAGCTCTAGCGCACCATGGGGAAACACAAATGCCCAAAACGGATATGCCAAATTATTTTGCCCTACCAGAGCGCCGATCGCCCCTAGCGATACGCCATTGACTAACATGATTACCGTGGTTCCCAGCCCTCCCACAATGCCACCTGCCAGTGCCCCAAATGAAACGCGGATATTGTTCACCATAATGTTGGCAGAGGCAAACGGTTCAATCCCAACAATCGACCCGATCCATAGCTCTTGGCGATCGCGCACCTGCGAAATTAGCGCCTCTGGTACGACCAGCGCTAAATAAGTGGGGTCATGCCATGCTAGCCACCAGCTTATGCCGCCTGCTCCCACCAGCAGGGCGATCGCTAAGGCAATGTAGCCACGTGACCGCTGCACCGCTGCCGGAAACCCCCAGCGGCAAAACCGCCAAACTGCTTTCCATTCCTGTCGCTGCGACCCCTGATAAATTTGAGCGTAACTGCGCGATGCCAAAGTCTGTAGGTTCTGCGTGATCAAATTACCCACCTGCTGGGTGCGGGCACGCGCTAAGTCAGCCGATACAGAGCGATAGAGACTTGCCAAAGCTTGAATTTCTGAAGCTTTAAGCGATCGAATTCCCTGCTTTTCGGCTTTTTGTAGCAGGGCTTCTAGCTGCTTCCAGCTTTGCTCTCTTCGTGCTACCCAGCGTTGAATATTCATGTCTTCTTGCGTTTACTGGCAATCTCAATCGAGCCTAGCTTAGGATAGCGGCACATTGGCGGAATTTATTCAGTTTGGCTTGAAGAATTGGGAATGATGAAGTGGATTCAGAATCTAAGGTGAAACCTTAGGGCTAACCACATAGAGTCTAAAAACACAGCATCCATAACGCAGCATTTATTTAAAGTGAGTTGGAGCAATATATATGACATCTGGCTATTCGCAAGCTGGGCAACCGCTTAGCGTTGGGAATGTGGTAAGCGCTGGGCTACGGCTGTATAGCTCACACTTTGGACAATATTTTGGAGTTGCGTTTTTGGCAACGCTGTGGATGTTGTTGCCGATCGCAGTGGCGATCGCGCTGGTGATCTTCTTTGCAACAGTTCAAAATTACTATGCACTGCTAGCGTTACTCATCCCCGCTTGGATTGTGCTGCTGCTGTACTGTCTTGCAAGGTACTCAGCAGGAACAGCCGCGATTACTCGTTTGGCGTTTGCAGAATTGGCAAATAAACCAGAAACACCGCAGCAAGCAAGACGTTTTACCCAGTCTCGTAAATGGTGGTTCCTGCTAACGGGGCTATTGGTTTCGCTGATCTTTGGCGGAGTTGCGACTGTTTGCTACTTTGCAATCATTATTTTCTTCGTGGCTGTGTTCGTCATGCTCGGCGGTGCAGCAGCAGCTCAAAGCGCTAACCCTGAGGCGGTTTTTACCGAAGCCCTCAGCAATCCAGGATTGTGGGTGCCGCTGGTGCTGGGTGGTCTGGTTCTGCTGGTTTTATTTATTACTGTGCTGAGCTGGTTGAGCGCTCGCTTGTCGATCGCTTATGTACCGCTCTCTGTTGAACCGGAGACGGGGGGTGTGGAAACGATCGGTCGCAGCTGGAAGCTCACCCAACGCAATGCATGGCGTGTCTTTCTGGTGCTAACGATCACGTTTCTGATCACGCTACCGTTACTGTTTGTGGTGCAAGTTCTCGTGACGGTGGTGCAAGCAGCGGTAACTGTGGCATTTCCTGAGGGCGATGCTGCTACTGCCGCCTCTATTCTCGCCGTGCTTGTGACTTATTTAATTAGCTTCGCTTCAAATATCTTGACTGTACCACTGTGGCAGTCTGTCTCTGCGGCAATTTATTATGATTTGCGTAGCCGTCGAGAAGGCTTAGGGCTGCAGCTCCGGGAGTAGACCGCTTGAACCGCTTAAAGCATTCAAGCAGCATTTAATTCGCCAAATCCATGCGTTTGTTTAACCGCGTTAAAATTCTTACTCCCGAAAGCGTTGAGCTAGAGCTACTGCTAGCAGGCATTGGTAGTCGAGCTTTGGCTTTGCTGATCGACTATACAGTGCTGTTTCTGGCGCTGGCGGGCTTTTGGTTTATTTTGGGAGTCTTTGCCAATCAGCTTCTGAGCTATTTGGAACAGACGGGGAGTGATTACAGCAGCACTCCTACCTGGCTAGGAGCCGTTGCCCTTCTCGGCAGCTTCTTGATCTTTGCAGGCTACTTCATCTTTTTTGAAGTCCGCTGGCAGGGGCAAACGCCCGGAAAGCGAATTGCTAAAATTCGCGTAATCCGTGACGATGGCAGACCTGTACAGTTGACTCAGGCAGCCCTCCGCTCTTTGCTGCGACCGATCGATGACTCACTGTTTATCGGTGCATTCCTGATCTTTTTCGGCAAACGCGAAAAACGGATTGGCGATTGGGTCGCCGGGACACTGGTTGTTCAGGAAGAACGCCCCCAAACCCAAACCCAGGTTGCGGTTTCTGATGCTGCCCAGCGTCTGGCAACAGAACTTCCCCAGCTCACCGATCTAACCCAGCTACAGCCAGATGATTTTGCTGTGATTCGGGAATATTTGCAGCGCCGCCCGTTCATGGAGCCTAAAGCCAAGAGCGAGCTGAGCCTGAAGCTCGCCCGACAGGTAAGATCAATCGTCCACCTAGAAGCGGTTCCCGAAGGGCTGGCTTCTGATCAGTTCCTAGAGGCGGTTTATCTGGCTTATCAGGCAATGTTTCCGGCTTACTAGCTGAGAGTTGCCTGCTAGCTAACAGTATTTAGCCTACTTTTCTAGCCGCACTACATACCACTGTAAAAACTGCCCTGGTTCCATGTCCAGTTCGCAGCTTGTTTCCATCAGATGTTGAGCTTGGGCATCTAGATCAGAAAACTTTTGCAGATCGCTGGGCAGATCGTCTTGACGGGTAGCTAGCACCGTTTTAAGTTTGTCCAGCAATTCGACAGGGGTGAGAAGCTGTTCTGGCTGGTCTGGCTCCAGCAGCACATAAGCTTCTTCCCGATACAGAATGGAGTCCGGCATAAGGCAATTTTTGTAGAAGGAGGGACGCTATCCCTCCTTTAGCTTACCTAGTCTTCTGCAAAGACGTAGCGGTAGAGATCAGCGGGGTCTGGCTCAGGGCTGTCTTGAGCAAACTTAATCGCATCATTGACCACTTCCTGAATCCGGCGATCGATCGCTTTTAGGTCAGTCTCATCGGCAAGTTGTTTGTCAAGCAGGTAGGTTGCCAACTTTTTGATTGGGTCACGAGCCAGCCACTCTTCTTTTTCAGCTTTCGAGCGGAGTTCATCTGGGTCAGCCAGGGAGTGCCCCCGGAAGCGGTAGGTGAGGCATTCAATTAGCGTAGGACCTTCTCCGGCACGAGCGCGGGCAACTGCTTCTTGAGCCACCGTGCGCACTGCCAACACATCCATGCCGTCTACCTCTACACCAGGCATGCCAAAAACACCGGCTTTCTTAAAAATCTCTGGCTGTGAGGTAGCGCGTTCGTGCGCCATACCGATCGCCCATTTGTTGTTTTCAACCACAAATAGGATGGGCAGTTTCCAAAGGGCTGCCATGTTGAGGCACTCAAAAAATTGACCGTTGTTGGTTGTGCCATCGCCGAAGAAGGACACCGTAACCTGATCGGCTGAAGCATCGCCCATCGCTTCACGGCGATATTTGCTTTGGAAGGCAGCCCCTAGCGCCACCGGAATTCCTTCACCAATGAACGCATAGCCCCCTAGCAGCCGGTGTTCCGCTGAGAATAGGTGCATTGAGCCGCCCCGCCCTTTGCTGCAGCCTGTCACCTTGCCAAACAGTTCTGCCATCACTTCTCGTGCCGGAACTCCAGCGCTGAGGGCGTGGACGTGATCGCGGTAGGTACTGCACACGTAGTCTTCACCGGGACGCATCGCTTGGATCACACCTGTAGAGACGGCTTCTTGCCCGTTGTAGAGGTGCACAAAGCCAAACATCTTGCCGCGATAGTACATTTCGGCGCATTTGTCCTCAAAGGTGCGTCCCAGAACCATGTCTTCGTACAGCATCAACCCTTCGTCCCGCGTGATGGAGTTGAGGGTGGGCAGCGTTGGAATTGTCCGTTCTTGGCTCATGGATGTGCAATGTCCTTACCGGCTAAATCTTCTTCAATTTTTACCAAGATAACCCAGTCGGCAACCAAGGGGAAGGGAGACGAAGAGGCAGTATCAGCGGTGTTAACAGCCAGCCGCTAGCAATGCACTTAGAAGCGTTACCGCTTCCACCTACTGAAATTGTTATACTTTGATACAAAAACTTGCAGACTGGATTTTGGCAATTTCGTTAGAGAGGAACTGTGTATGTTGTGAGGAAAACTGTTTAAGTTTTGATTGACATCTTGCTCTCATTTAAGTTGAGCCGAGATTCTAGGATCGGCATAATATTGCCCTGGAACTATTCCTTCAAGCCTTTAAGCTGCAATTTGCTGACTGCTTGCTGCGCTCAAAGCTGAGACAGTTCATCCTAAAATCTGCTGCAAACGGTGACATAAGATTAAGCGATCGCGATCGTTTGGCAGGAATGCCGCGTAGATCAGCTAATATTCACTATGCTCTAAGCAGATTGCTTCGAGCAACTGCCAGCCACCTTACTGCTCATTCGCTAATACGTTCTGGATTGAGACTGGAAACAGACTCAAAAGTTGCATTCCTTTCAGCGCCCGAAGTATAACCTAGTGTAAAGTTTGGTGGAAGCATATTACTCTCCTGCCCTTTATTGGGGTCTAGCGGGCGAGCAAAGCCCAGCATCTAAAAGCCAAACTGCTTGCTAAGTCGGGCTGCTGGGTTGTCTTAGCTGCAAGCGCTGGTGTAGAAAAATTGTAAGTGTTGACATCTTTTTGTCTAGGCTATAGGGGTGCTTCTAGCGACTACTGATAGAATAAATGACTCATTTGAGTGGCTAGCGATCGTCTTTCGATGGGCAGCGTGAGGAATTGACTGCTGACTGGCTTTGGTTGTGTGATTGATTTGAGTTGCGGGGGAAGAGGGATCGTGCGAATTCCGTTGGACTATTACCGAATATTAGGATTACCCACTCAAGCAACTGCTGAGCAGGTGTTGCAGGCTCACCGCGATCGAACTCAACAGCTACCACGGCGGGAGTTTTCGGAGGCAGCCATCAGTTCGCGCAACCAACTTCTAGATGATGCTTACGCTGTTCTAGCAGATCCAGAGCAGCGATTGAGCTACGATGCCAGCCTAATGGCGAAGTCTTACGACCTGATGGAGGTGGGCAAGCCATCTGAGCTAGAAGGGCAGTACACAACTTATGCGGTTGACGATGAAATTGATTCATCGAGCATCGAAATTGCAGAATCGCAGTTTGTTGGCGCACTGCTGATTTTGCTGGATCTGGGTGAGTATGAGCTGGTGCTGCGGCTGGGTCGTCCCTACCTCAGCGGTGGCAATCTTAGCCTTAGAGGCGGTGAATTTGGCGATCCTGACATTGTTTTGGCAGACATTGTGCTGACCGTAGCACTGGCTTGTTTGGAACTAGGACGAGAGCAATGGCAGCAGGGGCAATACGAAAATGCAGCAGAATCGTTGGAAACCGGACAGCAGCTGTTGTTGCGGGAAGGGCTGTTTGCGGGCTTGCGCGGCGAAATGCAGGCAGATCTCTACAAACTGCGCCCTTATCGAATTCTAGAGCTGTTTGCCATGCCGGGCGGGCGGGAGGATGTCCGTCGTCAAGGACTGGCGCTGCTGGAGGATATGCTGCACGATCGTGGCGGCATTGATGGCAATGGGGACGATCAATCTGGACTGGGGGTTGATGATTTCCTGCGGTTTATCCAGCAGCTACGTGGCTATCTGACCGCAGCCGAACAGCAAAGCTTATTTGAGGCAGAAGCGCGTCGTCCTTCGGCGGTAGCAGCTTATTTAGCAGTCTATGCGCTAATTGCCCGTGGCTTTGCCGAGCGGCAGCCTTCTTTGATTCGTCGTGCCAAACTGATGCTACTGCGGCTGGGAACCAAGCAAGATGTCCATCTAGAGCAGGCGGTTTGTGCGCTGCTGCTGGGGCAAACGGAAGAAGCAAGTCGAGCGCTGGAGCTGAGCCAGGAATTTGAATCGCTGGCATTTATCCACGACCATTCTCAGGGTTCGCCGGATCAATTACCCGGTCTTTGCCTCTACAGTGAGCGATGGCTGCAAAATGAGGTTTTTCCTCACTTTCGAGACCTGTCGCGCAAGCAGCCCTCGCTAAAAGAATATTTCGCTGATGAGGACGTGCAGGTTTATCTGGAAGAGCTGCCGAACGAGCCAGAAGCCCCACCCACTTGGAGTAGCTCATCGCTGGCATCTGCCCGATTGCGTTCGCCCATTCAGGAAAAAGCACCCCTGCCGACTGTGCCTGTGTCAGACCTGCGGCGCTCAGTTCCTTACACTTCACCTATTGCAGTAGCAGACGAGCCGACGAGATATTCCAATGGAACGGGTGATGATTTCCCAGCGGCAGAGCGTTCTGCCTCCAATGGATTTGCTATGCCTGCTGAGCAATGGGATGACCGCTCTTCTCAGCCGCCGCTTACGGTGGTTCCTGCTGATCCGCCGTCGTCGAACCGGCGAAGTCGGCAAATGCGGCTCGATCGTCTGCTGATGCTGGCAGCCGCAGGCATTTTGGGATTAGTTCTTTTAGGTTTCTTGGCGAGCAAACTGTTTGGTGGTGGCAATTCGTCTCAGCCTGTCGTTGCCGCCCAGGCCGAAACAGGGTTCTCTCAGCTTACTCAGCAGGGCAGACCTGCCGTGCCTACAGGACCGCTAACCGAAGCAGAAGCCAAAACCATCATTGAAGAGTGGCTGTCGGCAAAAGCAGCCGCATTGGGCGAAAGCCATAATATTGCTCAACTAGATACAATTCTGGCAGAACCGCTGCTGTCTCAATGGAGAGACGATGCCGAACAAATTAAGAACGCCAACTCGTATTTAACCTACGAACACTCCAACCTAGAAGTGACCTCTGTGGAGACGAACGGCGCTACTGATGCTTCATCTACCAGTTCCACTGCCGATTCTGGCTCGCCGACTGATTCTAGTTCACCCACTTCCAGTTCACCCACTGCCGATTCTGGCTCGCCGACTGATTCTAGTTCACCCACTGAGTCCGGCAGCGCTTCCCCCTCCCCCGCCGCCAGCAGCCCTACCCAAGCAACCATAGAAGCGACGGTGACAGAGAAAATTGAGTCTTTCACGGGCGGTAAGTTAGACAATCCCTCTGCTAGCCCTGAAAGTTTGCGGGTGCGCTATTACCTAGTTCGTCAGGACGACGGCTGGCGAATCGAGTCGATCGAATCGTTCTAGAATCGTTCTAAATTGAAACTAGCGTCAGTGCCAGAGACTTGCTCGCCCAGCTTCTTTCTCTCCTAGACTGTTAAACATGGCGGATTCTTTGGTGCAGGCTTATTTTCCTCTTTTCTTGTGGACAGGGCTGGGCTTTCTGCTGCTGCGCTTCCTTCCCGAATCGCTCCCGCGTTTGCTGGGACGGGGCTTGTATTGGGTGGGCGTTCCTTTAGAAATCCTGGCGCTGGCACGACAGACTCACTTTTCGGCACAGGTGGGGTTAGCGCCAGCAGTGGTAATCGCCGCTTTAGTGGTAGGGCTGCTGTTGGCTTGGCTTGGCTTGCAGGCAGTCCGCTATGCCAGTTCAGAACCTTCCGCTGCTGAGCCTGCTTCGCCCCCTGATGCTGTTGAGAATGCGATCGAGACAGCGCTAGGGTTAACAGCCGAAACGGCTGACCTATGGGAAAGTCGAGCGCGGCGGGGTAGCTTTATCTTGGCTGCAATTATAGGTAATACGGGTTTCGTGGGTTTGGCGATCGCCCCCACCTTTGTCGATCAAGCTTATGCCAGCTGGCTAGTGTTTTACAGCGTTGCCCACAACGTGGTGGGAACTTATGGAGTAGGCGTGTTTCTAGCGAGCTTTTATGGCCGCAGCCTGCAAAAGCACCACTGGTGGAAGCAGGTTCGAGATGTGTTAACTGTGCCCTCGCTGTGGGCGTTTGTCGTTGGCTCAACGACACAGCCGATCGCCCTGCCAGCACTGGCTGAGTCAGGCTTGCAAGCTTCTGTGGGAGTTGTGATTCCAGCGGCGTTGCTGCTAATGGGCATGCGGATCAGCCAGCTGCACGGCTGGAAAAGTTTGAGGCTGGCGATCATCCCGGCAGTGCTCAAAGTAGTGGTTCTGCCTGGCTTAGTAGGGTTGCTGGTGACAGCGTTGGGCGTAATGGACGCCGCACGGCTAGCGCTAGTTTTGATGGCGGGTATGCCGTCTGCTTTTGCAGGCTTAATTTTGGCAGAAGAATATGAGTTAGATCGTGAGCTAATTGCCAGCAGCATTGTGCTGTCTACTGGGCTACTGCTGGTGATGATCCCAATCTGGCTGGCAGTATTTGGCTAGATCTCCATTCTCAGATGGAGGGGTCGTGCAATTTTGCCCACCCCTCCATGAGTACTCTAGCCATAAGTACCCAGAAGTACACTAGGGCGCGGAAAATCTGCGTCAGTTCTGCTTCGAAGAGCGCTAACGGCTAGCTGTAGCAATCGCCTGTTTTTTCTCCGTGGGACTGCAGTTTGCCTGAATTACTAGCACCGCACAAGGAGCATTGTGCAACACATAGTTGCTGACGCTACCCAAGAGTGCTTCTCGTAAACCCCTGCGCCCGCGCCGTCCTAGCATGAGCAAATCAGCACCCCACTGCTGGGCGATCTGGCAAAGCCCTTGTCCGGGTTCAACAATCCGATAACCACATTCTGTGACCACCCCTTGCTGAGTTGCCGTTTCAAAAAACCGCCGCAACAGCGATTGAGTTTGCTGCACTTGTTGATCGAGGCGAATAAACTCAGCCTGGTACGCCTGATTCACAAACTGCGGAGATACACCAAATTCACCTGCAAACGGTGGAGATACTATCACCGTATCTGCCGTCAGGCAATGAAATAGCATGAGCTGGGCTTGGTTGGTACGAGCAAGCTCCAAAGCTTGATCAAATACAGATTGACTGAGGGGAGAGTAATCGATCGCCGCCAATATCTTCTGAAATGCCATTGTAGTAACCCTCATAAGCGCCTATCCAAACCGTATCGCAACTGAAAAAAAAGACTTTAGCTTTGCAACAAGGTTTGACAATTGGTTAGGAGAGGGTTAGCTCGCCAGATAGAGCAGCGGCGTGAGGAGATATTATCCTTCATTCGGCCAAACAATTTGATTCCGCTCGCCTGCCCCCAGCCAGTTGATTGGATTGCGGCTGCTATCTTTAGGCTTCACGGACAGGGGAAGTGTGGTGGGCTTGCCCCAAACAGTTTGGAGGTTTTGCAGGAGCAAGTCTTGCTGGTTGTGATAATCGCCGATGTTGCCTGCGCCTAGATTGATGATGGCAAACCACACCAAGCCCCGATCGCGGGTGGGCAGAACGCCTGCAAAAGCGCTGACCTCATTGAGGGTTCCAGTTTTGACTACAGCAGAGTCAGGGGTGCGTCGTCCTGCCAGCGTACCGCCATCTTTGCCAGCAATGGGGAAGAGGTCGGCGATCGTCAGCTGGTGCGACTGGAGCTGCTGTTGAATAGCCATCAACATCGCTACGACGGCTCTCGGAGAAATTCGGTTGTCCATCCCTAGACCAGAGCCGCGATTGATCTGAATTTCGTCTCGTGGTACATCGGCAGCGATGGCGGCTTTATCTGCAACGGCTTGTGCCCCACCTAAAGAATTTGCCAGCATTTCCGACATCGGGTTGTTGCTGTAGATATTCATCGACTTGAGGATGGTGGCAAGCGGCATTGACTGATGACGAACCACAGGTTTGAGGCTGCCCGTAGGGGCAGCTACCTGCACTGCCCCGTTGATCAAGACTTGGGGGCGGGGTGTACCGGGCGGCAGCCGATCGAATTGAGCCTCAACTTCCCCTGCCCAGGTGTCGGCATTTAGCCCCTGCTTTAGCAAATTGCCGGAGGTTTGGGGATCAAATTCGTAGTTCATGGTGAAGTTGCCTTTGATCACCAAGTTGCCCGTCACCTCCCGGATACCTGCTCGGTTGAGGGCATTGCCGAGGGCGATCGCCTCCTCCCAAACAAAAAACGGATCGCCTTCGCCGCTCACAACCAGATCGCCGGTCAGAACGCCATTCTGCAGGGTGCCATTTGTACTAACCAGCGTTTCAAACTGGTGATCGGGTCCCCAAGTCGTTAGTGCTGCCAGTGTAGTGGCAATTTTAGTGAGCGAGGCGGCTGGCAGGGGGGTCATGCCCTGATGTTCTGCCAGAGTCAGTTTGCCGATTTGAATCCAAACTGCCTGATTGCTGTTGGGTGTGCCAAGCGCCTGCAGCCCTGCTAAATGCTGCTGAATTACAGCTTCGGCAGTGGGGTCAGGGACGGGAGTTGCCAGCACTTGCACGATCGAGGGATCGAGCCAGGTTGACCAATTTGCCGTCCGTAAGGCTTCTAGCTGGGGTGTAGGATTGAGGAAGAGAGAAAGCAGCCCACCAAATATATCTTGCACGGGTACTTCAGCGCGATCGCCAAAAAATAGGGGTCAGTAGCTATAGTACCTAGCTCGTTTCTAATATGGCTAAACCTGATCAAAATGAAGTTCTCCGGCAGCTGCCGATCGTCGTTGGGGTGATTGCCGGGACGCTCCTGCTAATCAATCGACTGCTAACGCCCGCCCTTGCCGCTTCTCAGGCGCGATCGGATGCTTTGGGCATTATTTTAAGTGCGCTGCTGATTCTGACGGGGCTGCTGTGGCAGCGGATTCAGCCCAAACCCCCCGATGCGGTCAATTTAGTCGGGACTGAAGGCTTTGAGCTAGCGGCTGACTTGCCCGAAGCGCTGCAAACCGAGCTGGCTTGGGCATCACACCTGCTGCTTACAAACACCGTCACGCGGTCAATCATCGTTTGGTATCAAGGACGAGTGTTGCTGCGGCGCGGCATTTTAGTCAAAACTGCTGAGGGCAGCTATCCGGAGATCAAGCCTGGCACAATCGTTCAACGTGTTTTGTCTAGCCAAAAACCAGTCTACCTGGTCAAGCTTGATCTCTATCCGGGGCGGATTGAATTTAACTATTTGCCAGAAAATACTCAAGGTGTGATTTGCCAGCCGATCGGCACTCAAGGCGTTTTGATTTTGGGCGCAAATGCTCCCCGCAGCTATACTCAGCAAGATGAAAACTGGATCGCAGGAATTGCCGATAAGCTAGAAAATACCTTGAGCCAGAGCGTTAACACTGTTCAGCCTTCGCCTAGCAGCCCATAAATTTAGTCAGGAACTCTACCTATGCTCGCACTGTACTGGACTTTGGTCGTCGTCATGGTCATTGGCGTAATCGGCGCAGTTGTGCCGGGGCTTCCCGGCAGCAGCCTTGTTTTAGGGGCGATCGTAGTTTGGGGAGTTACCCAGGGGTTTGCCGGTCTCGCTGTTCCTCTTACAGCCGCAATTGTGGTGCTGCTGCTGAGTGTGGGCATTGACTTTCTAGCCACCTACTGGGGAGCTAAGCAAGCTGGAGCCAGCCACTGGGGGCAGATTGGGGCAATCGTGGGCTTGCTAGTGGGAGTACTGGGACTTTTACCTGCCCTGCCGATTGGTGGACCGCTGCTGGGGCTGCTGTTGGGACCTTTAGTGGGGGCTATCGTTGGGGAATACCTCTATCGCAAAGATTGGAAGCTGGCAATTCGGGCAGGCGTTGGGATTGTAGTGGGAACACTGTTAGGCAATTTAATCCAGATGCTGCTGGCAATCGCAGTTGTGGTTGTTTTCCTAACCACGACTTGGTCCCAGGTATACGGCTAGACTCTCCTATTACCCTGTGTTATCCCTGTGCCTCGTTGTTCGGGCGTGGCTGAGCTGGTGCAGCCGGACAGCTCTCTTGACTGTATTCGTAGTTGACCTGCACCAAGTACGCTTCTTTTTCGCCGGTTGGCTGGTATGTATGGGCAGCCGCTGCTTCGATCGCCTGTTGATTGAAGATGCCGTAGCCAGAACCTTGCACAAGCTGTGGCCGGTTGCCCGTCTCATTGATCGCTTTGCCGTCGGCATTTACCAAAACGCCGACCCAAACCGCTCGATCTGCCTGCAACGAGCATGCAGCTTCGGGATAGGTTCCGGCAATCTCGATCGGTTCCTTAAAGTTCAATTGTCTAAACTTCTCATCATCATTGAGCCACTTGCCAACCGCGTCAGACCAAGTGCTCATGTTGCCCAATACTGCACTATCTCCAATCCCTGTCTCATCCGGATTAAGGGCAGCTAGCTGTTCGCGCCGCACCCGGATTCGATCGACTTGGGCTTGACGTTGGGCTTGGCGAATTTCGTCTACTGAGGGTGAAGGCTGCTCTACAGCAGCTTGGTCCGGTGATGCAGAGGGATTAAACGGCAGATTATCTGTCGTCATTCCAGGAGACGGCGTGGGCGACTCAGATGCGGCAGGCGGTGTGGCAGTCGCCTCAGGAGCAGGGGTAGCTGGTGTAGAAGGTTTGGGAGTTGCAGCAGGCGGTGCGGCTGGTACAGCAGGACGGGCAGGCGCAACTGGTTCAGGCTGGGCAAAAATGATCGGCGGTGGCATGAACGGCGTCTGTGTTAGAAACGGCGGCAGCGCCGGGGGTGTGGTTTGGTTGGGCAGTGGGGTGAGGCTGAAGGGGGCAGCTTCGTCAGGCAGGGGCTGCTGGGCGATCGGCGGTAGCTCTGGGGGGGCAGTGGAGATATCCGGCAGGCGGCTTTGCTCCTCTGGCGTTAGTTCTACAAGGTTGACAGGCTCTTTAATTTCCGCCTCTCTTCCCCGAAGTGCTGCACCAGGCAACACAGGCAGCACAGCAAACAAGAAGGCATGAACACCTAATGAAGCAATCGCCGAAATTGCCGCTGGGTTCTGCACCCAGCGTTGCAGTGCCATTGGCGACTTTTTTACTGAAATAGAAGGGATTCGTGCCATCGTTTCAACCGCGTGTCTGGGGATTAGGAGAAGTGGAAAGGGAGATCGAACCAGAAGCTTGCGTGTGTTCGCCCATGCCCTGCCCAGTCAAAATTAATCTCTCAAACAGAGTAGCGAACTTTGGTAGGAGTCGGCTTGAATTCGGCTGCTTTATCTTGCTTCACGCTTTTCGATTCGTAAAGAGCACCAGAATGCAATCAGCGCAATTCTCTGTTGGAGAACTGCCCTTGCTGCGGATAAAGTTCAGGTTGGCTGCAGCTCGCCGCATAGAAGTTGATAGAGCAGTCTTCAGTATTTGCCCTTCAGTATTTTGCTTAGTCCCTGCTCGAACTAATCTAGTGACATGAACGCTAATAAATTTGTTGCAGCAAATCTGCTGAAGCAAGATATAACTAGGGACTGTAAATCTAGGAACTTTGAAGTTTCAAGTTATTTTTGGGGAATCTAGAAAGGGGCATGCCCTAAATTCTCTTACCCGTCCTTAACTGCAGCGCTAGGATCAAGATAGATCAAGCTGCAACCCGGCAAACTGACGCTGGCGCTATCCCTCTCCCCCAAGCTGCCGTCCCTCATTTTTTACGCAGGACTCTAACCGTGTCTCAAATCGACCCGATCCAAGCGCTCATTCACGACATTGACGAGGTGCTTCAGAAAACAACGCCACGTCTGCCCTGGGTCATGTCTACGGATGCCATGCGGCAACGACAGGTTTTAGAGCAAGCCCGCACCTATCTAGCCGAACTGCGATCGCCTGTGGTTTCCCCTGAGGAAGCCTCGCCAGCCCAGGCTTCTTTGCTGCCGAGCGGACAGCCCGCCGCAGAGTCGGCGCAGCAGGTTTTGCAGTCTGTGCTGCAGGAAATGAATTACCTACGGGTGAATATGCTCCAGCCGATGCGCTCGGATGTGGAGCTGTTGCGGCAGCAGCGAGAGGCACTCACGCATGAGGTGCGGCAGCTAGAGGCACAGCGACAGCAATACGCACTGCCGCCTCAAGGTAACGCGGCTAACTCGCAGCTGTTGATGGAGTTTTTGCAATCGGCAATGGCGCAGATGCAAGAAAACCTGCGGGAGCAGGTTGTGCAGATGGTTGCTAGCCTGTCTACAGATGATCAACGGCTTCTGGGTAACGCGGATTTGAGTCATTCCGGCCCAAACGATGCGGCTTTGTCTCATGTCAACAATTCGGCAAATTTAGCAAACTCAGAAGCGGGTGCTGTTTTCAGTCCGGCTCAACGTCTAGAGCAGATTCAGCGAGTGCAAACTCAGTCTGATCAGCTTCTGCTGAAACTAGATGCAACGCTGCGGGTAATTTTTGAGTCGCTGCAAAGCAATCTTCAGAGCTATCAAGATTCACTAGAGCAAGGGCTAAACCGCATTCATAGCCTGGGTCAGCAGGGTGAAGCAGTAGTAGCAGCGATGGTGGCTCGTTTGGCAGAGCAGGTGGGGCGAGAAGCTTCTTCCTATCTGCAGTCCGCGGTGCAGCCAACTACTCCAGGGTTGCCTGCGGCGATAGCGAACGCCACCGAAAAAACGGATGCCGAAATTGCTCGGTTGCTGGAGGAGCTAAACGCGCTAGATGCAGGAGAACAGCCCGAAAAACCTGCTACCCCGATCGACACCCGCTGGCAACTGCAGCCTTTTACGCTGGATGCCACACCCGGTAGCTTGACAGCACTAAGCCAGGAGCTGCAGCGGCTAGACCTGTCCACCGTACCGATTGAGCTGGAAGCTCCAGAGGATGAGGAAGATTTGACAATCTTCCAAACCGAGCCAACCTCAACGTTCCCATCCCAACATCCGGTGGATGAAAGCATAGACAATGACAGCACTCAACTGCAGGTTGATGCAAATGCCTATTCTCCAGAGGTGGAGGATCTAGACTCAGCGCTGGATTTGCTAAACCAACTGGGGGCAGAAGCTAGAGTCAATGCCGATGCGGCGATCGTTGAGCAATCCGCCACGGTAGATCAACCCGTACCCACTGAGCTGCAAGCTGTGGAGCCACCCTTGGTGGAATCGCCCGATAGCCTCTATGAGGATGAGTTCTATCAAAGCTTGTTTGGCGATTCGCCTAATGCAGCCAACCCAAGTGCAGGGGAGTGGACGATCGAGCTAGCACCCGAATCGCCAGTAGAAGTATCGCTCCAGCCTGCAGAGGCTGATGTTGCTTTTGGCAGTCTGTTTTCGGGAATGGAAGACAGGCAGCTCAGTGAAACTGGAGCAGATGAAACGCCAGAAGAATTGCCCCATCGTCACGGCGATTCAGATCGCTCAGCTTCAGAGGATCTGTTTGAAGGCTTAGATGATCCTTCAGTTGCTCAGCCTATAGAAACGGCAGACGCTAATTTCTTGCCAGAAGCGTCCTCTCCAACTAATTCGCTGCCGCAGGATTTACCACAGGCAACGGAGAACCTTTTGCTGAGCGAATTTCGGGCTGCGTTTGCCGCTGAGCCAGAAGCAGAAACGGCAATTGCCTCAGCAAGCGGAACTGCAGACGAGGGATCGACAGAAGCCCCAGAAGCGGTTGACGATACCGATTTATTTTGGGACGTGCCAGAAATAGCAGGCACTGAAAACTTGACCATCTCCGCCAATACTCAGGCGCGATTGGACAAGATTCGCAGCCTCACCGACTTGATTCCGGTTGCTAGCGATGCCGATCGCCTTGTAGACTCGGAAGGCTTCAGCGAAGATATCTTTGAGCCAGCCGAAGCAGGCGAAGATTTGCTTGCGTTGGAAACCCCACCGCCGCTGCCGATCGCAGAATTGGAGATTGACGAAATGACCCTCCAGCAGCTGGCAGTAGATTTATCTAATTTAGAGCAAACTACCCCCAAGCAAGCCCATGAGCAGGCTGAACCCTTGGCATCAAGCGCTGCAGGTGCATCAATTGATGACTTGTTTGTCCCAGCGGCGGATGCCGAGCACCAGTCGGATGCAGCACACGAGACCCTAGAAGCACTACTCTTCACAGAAGATTTGCCGCTGGATCAACCTGCTCCACCTACCCCGACCGAACCCACCCTAGAAGCTGAGCCTGAGATTGCATCAGATAGCAACGCCTTCACGCTAGAAGGTTTGGATAGTCTTTTTGAAACCTTGCCAGAGTCCCAGCCGCAGGATCAGCTAAGCCAAAGTGCTGGTGACGTGCCAAAGCCTGAAGCAAAGGAGCGCTCTAACCTATCGATTGAAGAAGTATTTGGGGATGCCCGCCCTGAATCTCAGGCTGCTGAGCCACCTGCTCCAGCCTCCAGCCCAAAAAAAAAAATTTAGACTACGCGGCGGGCAAGGATTTCATAGGCGGCATTGAGGATGCACCAGTAGTAGAAGAGTTTAATCTGCTGGCAGCCACTCCGTCGCTTGAAGCCCTCCTGGAAGACGACCCCTTTCTCGATGTAGACAGTGAAGATGCCAATCTCAACACCGAGCTAGAGACGGCTTTAGAGACAAGCTTTGCTGCACCCAGCCGATCGGGCACTCAGTCCATTAAGGCAACTCCGGCTGGTACGAGCGCTGTATCTTCGCCAAACACCGCTCCTTCCCAAACCGATCTTTTGCCGCCTGCCGTCCCTGCGATTGCGCAGCATCACGATTGGTATTTGGGCATTGACCTGGGGACAACTGGCATTTCTGCTGTTTTACTACACCAGCAGCGCTGTCAGCTTTACCCGATCTACTGGGCTGATCCGCAAACGGCATCAGATGGCTCCATAGCAGGTCGTAAGCTCCGCTTACCCGCGATCGCCTCCATTGATGATCTTGCCTTGCAAGACTGGAAGCCCTTCCTCCACCTTGGTGTGCCTTATAAAGTAGCAGAGGGATGGGAGCCTATAATTCCCTGGTCAGACTCGCGCTCAATTCCTTTACAGCAGCTTGTCCAAGCGACCCAAGGACTGCTCTCGCTGCTGAGTCCAGCGATCGTTGATGGAGGCTTCTTTCCAGAGCATCGGGAGAATCGGCTGAGCCCCAAAGCCTTGGGACTAGAGCCAGCTGAGTGGCAGACTGCAGTGGAAACGCTATCGGGGGTCATCCTTACCTGCCCGACGGCTGCAACAGAGGCGTATCGCCGCAATCTCTCTACTGCCCTGTTGGGAACGCAGCTTATCACGAAACCTCAGCAAATCCACTTTGTTGAAGAAGCAATTGCCGCCCTGCTTTCTACCCTATGCAGCAGCGACGGGCGCCGACCTACAGGACAACAGCTTGACTTACAGCTAGACACTCAGCAGGGGAATACAGTCATTCTCAGTGCTGGAGCCAGCGTCACTGAACTGGCGATCGTTAGCATAGCGGCTGATCCGGCTCACCTGACTGCGGCTGATTTTCTCATCCGATCCCTGCCTTATGCCGGAACAGCGATCGACCAAGATATTTTGTGTCAGCTGATTTACCCGGCGCTAGCAGCAACTTTAGACCCCACGGCCCTTTGGCTGGCTCCTTTTGCGGATCTAACGCTGCCGAAAGCAGGCGAACCTGATCCGCTCAACCGCGAGCGGCTGCGGCAACGTCTTAACACTACCCCAACAGGACAGGCACTGCAGCAGGCTGCCCGCACCCTGAAGCTAATGTTTCAGCAAAAAAGCCAGTTTACTGTGCGCTTAGGCGACTGGCAGCAGCCTTTTTTGCGACAGGATGTGGGCAGTCAGGTCTTGCTTCCTTATATTCAGCGCCTTAACCGCGAATTAAATAGCCTTCTTGCCCAAGCCAATCTATCGGTGATGGAAGTCAACCAGGTAATCTGCACGGGCGGCACGGCTTCCTTGGGAGCGATCGCCCGCTGGCTGCGGCAAAAGTTACCCAATGCCACCATCACTCAAGACACTTATCGCACATCACCGGATAACTGCATTCCAAACTGTAGCCGCACTGCTTATGGGCTTGCTACTTTGCCACTCCACCCGCAGATGATGGGAGTTGGGGGGCGATCGCTTTAGAGCGGCTAGAGCCCCCTCTAAAAATCGAAATAGATATAGGGTGGAGCTTCATTGGGGGCAAGCAGCCACGCAGCGAAGAGGCAAAGCGGTACGAGCAGCAGCTTCACAATCCAGTTGAGGTGCAGCTTTAACCCCCGCTGAATAGCATAGGCAGCAAACATGCCACCCACAATCAGCCAGAGCAGCAGCGTCAGGTGGAGGCGATCGATCTGCAATGTTTCGACATACACCTTTTGGGCAAACTGGACATCGGCAACCTGTCCAAACAAGCGCTGCATCACTAAGCCAGATTCGTTTAAGTTTGGCAAGCGGAAGAAAATCCAGGATGTGAACACCATGAACTGTGTTAGCAGCCAAGCCAGCACGATTCCCGGAATAGATTGCCAAGCCGATCGCAGTCCTGCCCAGCGCTTTGATGCCGTCTCCATCAGCCGATGAACCGCTAGCGCCAAGCCGTGCAGCCCACCCCACACTACAAACCCCCAATCTGCACCGTGCCAAATTCCCGCTAGCAGCATCACGACCATCAGATTCAGGCAAGTTCGCCACAAGCCCTGCCGTGACCCGCCCAGCGGAAAATACAAATAATTCCGCAGCCAATCGCCCAACGTCATGTGCCATCGCCGCCAGAAATCGGCAATGTTGGTGCAGAGATAGGGGAAATAAAAGTTTTGCGGCAGATCAAACCCCAGCAGCATTGCACTACCCCGTGCCACATCTACATAGCCACTGAAATCGAGGTAAAGCTGTAAGCCATAAGCAAACGTTGCCAGCCATAGATCGCCACTGCCTGCTCTTTCAGCACTGCCGTAGATCAAATTTACGACAGTTCCTAGATGGTCTGCCAGCAGCAGCTTTTTGATTGCCCCACAGGCAATTAGCCATAGCCCTTCTGTGATCTGCACCGGCAGCGGAAACCGCAGCGTTTGTATCTGAGTTGCAAACGGGTGAAAGCGGGTGATCGGTCCGGAAATCAGCTTTGGGAAGAACAGCTTGTAGGCAGAAAACTTGAGGAAATCATGGGTTGCAGGCGCTCCCCGGTAGACATCCACCAGATAGGCAATGCACTCAAAGCTAAAAAAGCTGATACCCAACGGTGCGATCAGATGCTCCCGAATCCAATCGGCATCTTGAACGATCGCCTCTTGCCGCGATACCATGCCCACTGATTCCAGTAGAAACGGCACATACTTAAAGCCGATCAACAGCAGCAAAATTAGCCCAATTCCCACGCCTAGCAGCTTCAGCCGCCGCTGATCCCAATCCTGCTGGGCATATTGCCACTCCTCATTAGAGACCCGCCAATCCATTGGTGCGCCGATTGCCTTGCCCAGAAAGAACGTCACCACCGTCATGCCTAGCAGCAGTGGCACATACTGAATTTGCAAAGAGCTATAAAACACCAAGCTGGCGACTAGTAAAGTCCACAGGCGCAGCGATCGTCTCTCTATGGACCAGAACAGCCCAAGCGTACTGACCAGAAAGAGACCGAAAACAATGGAAAGGAAAGACATGTTGGCGAGGAATGAGGGATGAAGGAGAACAGCGGAAGGTAGCGCGGATTGTTTTTGGTAAACAGAGCGATGGAACGTGAGAAGCGTAAGGAGACTAAGCTTGGGTCGCCGGGCAATCAGGATACCCTGCCGTACTCAGTCCTGAATTTTAGAATCTAAGTGCTGATTTGAACTATTACAAATCCAAAACGTGCTCTCATGCCTCCTTTGCCTCCTTTCTCACTTCACCGAAAACCCTTCGCTGCACATAAACTACACTTCCCCCAGCGCTGAAGTTCTCCGGATGGCGTGGGGCAATCGCAGTGTGGGCAGAGCGGCAGCGACTGGCTCCGCGATCGCACCGTCCTTGCCCAATCTCGGAAGGCGGTCTGTGGGTCTGGCGGCACAGCCCGACGCAGCGGCAAAGCATTGTCAGCCAAACGGCTTGGATGATCGCGCCATAGAACCATTGCGTCAGCAGGGTCAGGGGCAGTAATGCTGGTGTGCCAGTGAGCGCTAGAAAACCGGATATCAATGAGGTCAAGCTTCAAGCGATTGTTGAGCTTTGCCACAATCCGATGACGCTCAAACGTGAGATTTTGCGCCCAAGCGGGGCTAGAAGTTGCAACCTGTAAAACTTTGCGCTGAATGGCGATCGGGCGAGTTTGCCCTGCCACCGCCGCACCCACTACATCAGCCCAACATGCCAAAAGCTGCTGGAACTGCCGTCTTCCTTTCCAGCTATCCTGGCGGTCTAAGACACCCAAGACCTGATGTAGCGATTGCAGCGCCATGGAAAAAATCTGTGAGAGGATTGGTGAAATGAATGCAGACTTCTGCAGCCGTCTGAAAGCGCTACATAGCGCAACAGACAGTTGATTGATTCAATTCAAGCGCAATGCGCTGCAAAAGTTACTTTGTTTTACCACGACATTGGTTAATCCGAGTATGAATTTGTGTGGAATGTTTTTCACATGAGAAATTCTGTATTTGAAATTGGTGATGCCGAAAAATGGCGATCCCAAGCCACGAGTTTGCATTAAGATTTACGCCATAAATCGTCTTTTGCAGGATTTCTCCAAAAATTAGCTATTATGTGCCAGTGGAGTTTTGCTAAAATCTTTCATTGATGCTACATATGGCGGTAGAAGCTTAATAAGTGTTGCTTTTACCCCCATTTATAGCGTCACCTAAGTTGCCGGGAGCCGCCGGGATCACCCCTTTAACTGCTACAATCCGTATTCATTACGTTCAAGCTTGTATCAAGGAGCCCATCCAAAAACGCAATTCTCATTGCTCAAAGTTGGACAAGGTCAGCATTACTCACCTGCCAAGTTGGGTCTTTGAAATAGGCTTCAATCTAGATTTATTTTCCTTGAATCGTCAATTCCTAGGAGTGCTGTAATGCGCCCATCGCCTTCGATAGAACCCTTTACTCCCTCTCCCGACATTGCGTTGCCTCATCCTGTACTGAGAGCAGCGTTAGATAATCTGGATGTGCAGCTAGAGGAAGAACTGGTGCGCTATCGGCGTCAGCGTCGCCTGCAGGTGGATGGCTTTAAGCGATCGGCAGCACAGTTGCGTTTGAGCGGGTTAGACAATCGTTCCTCCTCACGCCGATCGCGAGCTGAAATTGAGCTTCCTTCCTTCAAAGAGTTTGATGGTACTGGCGACCTGCCGATTGGCAATAGTGCCAACATCGAAAACCCAGTCAAAGCCATTTTGGGTGGTACAATTGCCGAGCAGCGTCTAGCAGCGCCTGAACCAGCAAGAACAAAGCCGGAAATTTCGATCAAACCTTCCCAGGCAGAAACAGCTCCAATGGTTGAGCCGTTTCTAGCAGCAGACGCCCCGCTTGCCCGCTCTGTTCCACTGGAGGAGCCGCCCAGCATAGGCGGCATTGCCAGTTATGCTCAGCAGCCTGATCTCTCAGCTTTTGCACCCAGCGCCACGCTGCAGAAGCTCGCATACGAACAAAGGGAGTCCCACTCGCCTGAAGACTACTTGGCATCTTCAGAAGAGCTGCTCAAAAGCATTGAAGAAGAAGCACCGCTGCGTGCCCGCCGTAGAGCCGATCTGTTAGATGTGCTGTTAACGCCGTTGGGTATCGGCTCCATGCTGCTGCTGTTGCTGTCTAGCGCTACTCTAGGATTTTTAATCATGAATCCTGCAACGTTAACTGCGTTGTTTGCGCCTGCTCCTACTGCTGACAGCAATGCAACTTCGGATCAATCTTCTCAGCCTGCTAGCCCGTCTAGTAGCCCGCTGATGCGCGTTCCAACTACGCCGATCGATTCGGCTCCGCCTTCGCCCGATCTTTCTGCCGAAGAATTTCGAGATGTCAATCTCAATACGCTCAGCACCTTGCCCGGATCAGCAAAGCCGAATGCAGCACGGCAGAATCGTCCCGTAGCGCAGGCAAGCCCACAAGCACCTGCGGATGGGCAGACGAATGAGCAAAGCCAGCCTGCCACTTCAGGCGAGAACGCTGCGCCATCGTCGCAGCCTGACCTCCCAACGGTACCTGTGCAATCTCAGCCTGTTATAGAGCAGCCGCCCGCCTACACGCCACCTGCCTACACGCCGCCACCTTACACGCCGCCGTCGTATAGCCCGCCTGCCTACAGTCCTTCTCCAGCGCCATCTCCGGTAGAGAGTCCAGCGGCACCTGCTCCCACAGTTCCTACGACAGCCCCCAGCTCGACAGCTTCTCGACCGATCGACGTGCCGCCGCCCGAAACCGCTGCTGAAACCATTCCACAGGTAGCAAGCGCTCCCGCAGCTAGCTCTGCCGATAGCTATTACTATGTCGGCACAGACTACAGCGGCGATTCTAGCCTGCAAGAAGCGCGGCAGACTGTTCCTGATGCCTACGTGCGAAACTTGCCCTCTGGTGGGGCGATCGTCCAAACGGGTGCATTTAGCAACGAAGCCGCCGCCGAAGCGCGTGTTCAAGAATTGCAACAGCAAGGGCTACCAGCTCAGGTTTATCGCCCCTAGCCCCATAAGCGGGGACAGCTTGGCGATCCATAAAATATAGCTAGCGAACGCGCTGCCCAAACAGCATGCTAATCCAAAGCAGGAAAGGTTCCAGCAGTTGCTGGAACCTTTCCTGCTTTGGCAAATTGCAAGTTCTAGAGCGAAAACAACACCAGCGCCAACAAAAACAGGGTTGCCGTTCCCATGACGATCGTCATCCACCGGGCCAAGTGTGGTTGTACGAACTGGATGTGTGGCAAAAAGCCCCAGCCGATTGTCTGGAGGGCGGCTGCCAGCATGAGTTGCCCCTGCAGATAGCTGAGGCTGCCAATGTTGTCTCGCAGAGATACGCCAATGCTGCCCGGTGCAAGTGCCACAAACACAATAAACAATACACCGCCGACCGTGCCGACTGCCGCCAAAAACGCGAGCGCTAATGTCATCCCTTGAAGCAGATATCTGCCTTCACGCCAACTCATGCTTTATCCCAATCTTCTGTAAACAGGACTTGCAGCCTGTAGCTTTAGCGCCTTTTTAATGCAGTTTGCCCTCGCTAGGGCACCACCAATACTGGACAAGGAGAGAGATTAATTACCCGATTGGTAACGCTCTCATGTGCGCCTTCTTCGGTTAATCCTAGCCCTCGGCAGCCCATAATGACTAAATTTGCGCCAATTTCGTCTGCCACATCACAGATAGTGAAGGCAGGCTTTCCTTCGCGCTCGATCACTTCTGCTTCGATGCCCATGCCAGAGAAGAGAGACTTAACGCTTTCTAGGAGTTTGGCGATCGTTTCAGGAGAAGTCATATCGCTAGAGGCTTCGGCGGGCGATTCCACAACCGAGAGCAGCACTAAACGACTGTTGTAGGCCTTGACTACATGGGCAACTGTTTCAACGGCTTCGCCGGACTCGCGGCTATTGTCAACGGGAAACAAAACTGTTTTAAACATCGCTACCTCGTGGGGACATAGACTCCTGTAGAATGAGGGCGGGGATCAGGTTGCTGAGGATGGGGATCAGGAAAGAGATGAGAAATGTGGGAGAAAGGCGATCGGCTACACTCCCCAAAGACTGCATAAGGCTATGCAAATCTCCCTTCTCACTTTCCACCCAATCTAAGCGTCGGAGGGGGAGGCTACAGATTTTTTTAGAAATCTTTGCCTGGCTGCTGCTTCAAGCAAGATAGGCTTTTGTAATTTGCACAGACGCTTTACAATGCTTAATAGGTAAGAATACCTAACAGCTTATGCAAGTGTTTGAGCAACAGCCCGCCAAAACAGCAGTAGCTTCTTTCAATCTATAGTTTTTAATTCACAGTAGAGACTCACGCAGGGGGATTCCAGTGTCTAAAAAAAGCGTAGCAAGCTTATCGGCAGCCGACTTGTCAGGCAAAAAGGCGCTCGTCCGCGCAGACTTCAATGTGCCGCTTGATGACCAAGGCAATATCACCGACGATACACGGATTCGGGCAGCTTTGCCGACGATCCAATATCTCACTTCTAATGGCGCTAAGGTGATCTTGAGCAGCCACTTTGGTCGTCCCAAGGGGGATAATTTTGCAGCGCGGGTGGCAGATAAGTTCCGGCTAACCCCTGTAGCCAATCGGCTGTCAGAGCTGTTGGGCAAGCCCGTCGTCAAGACGGACAACTGCGTTGGCGATGAAGTAGCGGCCAAAGTGGACGAACTGAAAGACGGCGATGTGCTGCTGCTGGAAAACGTTCGCTTTCACCCCGAAGAAGAGAAAAACGCACCTGAATTTGCCAAGCAGCTTGCGTCGATCGCTGATCTCTACGTAAATGATGCGTTTGGCACAGCTCACCGCGCTCATGCTTCCACTGAAGGGGTCGCCCACTACCTGAAGCCCTCCGTAGCTGGCTACCTGATCGAGAAAGAGCTGCAGTATCTGCAGGGGGCAATCGAAGAACCGCAGCGCCCCTTAGCCGCAATTATCGGTGGCTCAAAGGTATCCAGTAAGATTACGGTGATCGAAACCCTGCTGGAAAAGGTAGACAAACTGCTAATTGGCGGCGGCATGATCTTCACCTTCTACAGAGCTCGCGGCTTGAGCGTCGGCAAATCGCTTGTAGAAGACGAGTTTGTGGAGCTAGCAAAGACGCTAGAAGTCAAGGCAAAACAGAAAGGTGTAGCGCTATTGCTGCCAACGGATGTGGTAGTGGCAGACAACTTTTCAGCCGATGCCAATGCCCAAACCGTCAGCGTAGAAAACATCCCCGATGGCTGGATGGGGCTGGATATTGGACCTGACTCAGTGAAAGTATTTCAGGATGCGCTGGCAGATTGCAAAACCGTGATCTGGAACGGTCCCATGGGCGTATTTGAGTTTGACAAGTTTGCCAAGGGAACAGAGGCGATCGCCCGCTCGCTGGCAGAGATTACCAAAACCGGAGCCGTAACCATCATCGGCGGTGGCGACTCAGTAGCAGCCGTTGAGAAAGTGGGTGTAGCAGACCAGATGAGCCACATTTCCACAGGCGGTGGCGCAAGCCTAGAGCTGCTGGAAGGCAAAGTGCTACCGGGAATTGCAGCACTAGATGATGCATAAGCGATCGCCCAGTTTATGAAATCGCACTGCTAATAAGAAGTGCCAAAGGCGCAGGCAAAAGCCCGCGCCTTTTCCATTGCGCTTAATAGAGTACGAACATAGCAACCGCAAATTTCTTAGTGACTATAGTGACAGCTATAGCCATTACTACAGCATTGAGGACAGGGACTTTTTTGGCGTGCGAAGCCTGCCAAAAAAATGTCCTAAGCATAATGACGATAATGACAACAGCTAAAAAACGCGACAGGAAGGAATGGATTCACTATCATCATGAATAGGGTGCTTTGATACACAACTTTGGGCAGCAAATGCAGTCGCCCGAGTTTTGATCACTCATTCCCTAAGGTAGAACTATGGTAAGCCGTCTATTTACAGCGCTTCTCGTTGGCACCTTATTTGCAACAGCCTGTAGCAAGCTGCAAGCGACAGCATCTGGAAGTCAGGCAGTGCCGCCTCCGCTTTCTCCTCCACCTTCCCCTCTGGTAGTTGCCAACATTGCTCAAGCCCAAATTCTTGCTGCTTCTCCCCAACGATTGATCGATGCCGTCGCTAGCGGCGATATTGCCAGAGTAGAAACATTGCTAGCCAGCGGAGCCAGCCCCAATGTCGGCGATCGCACCTCCGGATATCCGATAACGCTAGCGGCTGAACGAGGGAACGTAGAGATGGTGAGGCTATTGGTCAGCGAAGGCGCAAACGTAGATGTAGCGACCGCTGCTGGATACACTGCCCTAGCGCGAGCAGTTGAAGCAGGAAACGCGGAAATGACCAGAATACTGATCAATGCCGGTGCATCCCCCAATCTTTATCCTGGATCAGGAGTAGCACCGCTCGCAAGAGCAGTCGAAGCAGGAAACGTAGAACTCGTAAGACTATTGTTGCAGGGTGAAGCAGCCCTTAATGCCCGAACAACAGGCGTTCCCGTCCTATACCGAGCAGTCGAATCTGGCAATCGCGAAATGGTGCGGCTCCTACTAAGCTACGGAGCAGATGCGCGAGTAGCTTACCAAGGCAAAAGTGCCTTAGCCCTTGCTCAAGAAAGAGGCGATCCAGAAATGATCGCTCTACTGCGGCGGACGCAATAAACCCAACCTTCCTAGCTTTTATCGCGCTACGCGCTCAAATTGAAATCTTTTGCACAGAACTTATCCTCACCTATGCGCGTAGCGCTATATCACTATAGCGATAGAACAATCAATTCTCTACCGCAAACCAAGAAACAAAGCCGCGCGAAGCGCGGCTTTGTTTCTTTCACAGCTTTGTTTTTCACAGATTAAGCAAGCCCATTCATCAAACTTACCGCGCTTCTCAGGAAACCCAACACCCCCACGGCTCGGAAACAAACACCCAAATTTCTTAAACCACAGCTGTATGCATTCTCACAATCAACCTAAATGCAGCTCACCTATTCCGATGGAAGAACCATTCCAGCACTCCTGCTATCCTGCGAAGCGCATACCTCAACAAAATAACCCAACCATCCTCAGCAAAAAAGATAAACCACCCATCAAGCTGGCATAAAAACAATCGCTTCGCCCCAACGCACCAGAAAAGTACCTCAGCCTGAAAAATCTTTAACCCGCCTCTGCACATAAGGTGAATCCATGAATACCGCCCGTTTGGAATCCGATCAAATCTGCACACCCCAGCTTGCAACCTTTGCCCATCGCACTCAGCCAGCTCAAGTGCAGATACAAGACGATCGCACCGGCATGGATAGAGAAACGCTAAAACGAGCGATTCTAGACAACTTGTACTATCTACTAGCCAAAAATCAAAACTGGGCGCAGGCGTATGACTACTACATGGCACTCGCGTATACAGTCCGCGATCGGCTACTGCAGCGCTGGCTCAAAACCGCCGAGCAAGCCTACTTAAAACCAGATGTAAAGGTCGTCTGCTATTTCTCCGCAGAGTATCTTATTGGGCGACAGCTTGGCAAAAATTTGATCAACGTAGGTCTGTTTGAAACAGCCGGGCAGATCATGCAAGAGTTTGGATTTAACCTGCGCGATGTTTTAGAGCAGGAAGATGAACCCGGCTTAGGAAATGGTGGCTTAGGACGGTTAGCCGCTTGTTTCTTAGACTGCCTCTCCACGCTAGAAATTCCAGCAATTGGCTACGGAATTCGCTATGAGTTTGGCATTTTCCAGCAGGGTATCCAGGACGGCTGGCAGATCGAAAAACCCGATCGGTGGCTACGGTTTGGCAACCCCTGGGAAATAGCACGCCCTGACTACACAGTTGAAGTAAAACTGGGTGGGTATACCGAGTCTTACACAGATGAAAACGGTCGCTACCAAATTCGTTGGATACCCGCCCGAACTGTATTAGGAATCCCTTACGATATTCCAGTTTCCGGCTACAGCAGCAACACCGTTAATACGCTGCGCCTGTGGAGCGCAAGAGCCAGCGACGACTTCAACTTCCAAATTTTCAACAACGGCGACTACACCAATGCAGTTGCCGATAAAACTTATTCAGAAAATATCACCAAGGTATTATATCCAAATGACAACAACGAACAAGGCAAACAGCTAAGGTTAGAGCAACAGTACTTCTTTGTGTCTTGCTCTTTGCAAGATATTATTCGGACGTATCTCAGGCAACATCAATCGTTTGATGCCTTTCCCAACAAAGTGGCGATCCAAATTAACGATACGCATCCGGCGATCGGCATTGCAGAGCTGATGCGCTTATTAGTAGATGTGCATCAGTTCTGCTGGGAAAAAGCCTGGGAGATCACGCAGCGCACCTTTGCCTTCACCAATCACACCATTCTGCCAGAAGCCTTGGAACGCTGGGGAATGAATTTATTTGGTCGGCTGCTGCCCCGTCACCTAGAGATTATCTTTGAGATCAATCGACGGTTTTTAGATGAAATCCGTATTCAGTATCCCGCTGATGGCGATCGCATTGCTCGTCTTTCATTAATTGAAGAAGGCGCAGAAAAGAAAATCCGCATGGGCAATCTTGCCTGTGTTGGCAGCCACTCTATTAACGGGGTTGCTGCCCTGCATACTGAGTCGATCAAACAGCAGCTCTTTCACGACTTTTATGAGCTGTTCCCCGAGAGATTTAACAACAAAACCAACGGTGTGACGCATCGCCGCTGGATTCTCTTAGGAAATCCTAAGCTAGCACTGCTGATTAGCAACAAAATTGGCAAAGGTTGGATTAAAAACCTGGATCAGATTAAGCAATTGGAAGCTTGGGTTGATGATCCAGAATTTCGGCAAGATTGGCAGCAAATCAAACAGGACAATAAGCAGGATTTAGCAGAATTCATTCTGCAGACTACTGGAATTTCAGTAAATTCAAATTCTCTGTTTGATATCCAGGTGAAGCGCTTTCACGAATACAAACGCCAGCATCTAAACGTGCTGCATGTGATTACTTTATATAATTATTTACGGCAGCACCCAGAGATCGAAATAGTACCGCGAACGGTGATTTTTGCCGGAAAAGCTGCCCCCGGATATGCTATGGCAAAACTGATGATCAAGCTGATTAACGCAGTGGCGTCGGTAGTTAACCAAGATCCGGCAATGGGCGATCGTCTCAAAGTTGTTTTTCTACCCAACTATGGTGTGTCAATGGCACAGCGGCTTTACCCCGCAGCCGATCTATCCGAGCAGATTTCAACCGCTGGCAAAGAAGCATCCGGCACAAGCAACATGAAGTTTGCTATGAATGGTGCACTCACGATCGGCACCTTAGACGGTGCAAACATCGAAATTCGAGATGCCATTGGGGCAGAGAACTTCTTTCTGTTTGGGCTATCGGCTGAACAGGTAATGCAGGTTAAAAATCAGGGGTATCGTCCGATTGATTACTACAATGAAAACCTTGCTTTAAAGGAAGCGATCAACCTAATCGCATCGGGTTATTTCTCGAACGGCGATCAATCTCTGTTCAAGCCACTGGTGGATTCGCTGCTGTACCGAGATGAATATCTGCTGCTGGCAGATTATCAGGCATACATTGATTGCCAGAAGCAGGTCAGCCATGTCTACCGCGATCAAGAAAGCTGGACGCGCAAATCCATTCTCAGCGCAGCGCGGATGGGATATTTCTCAGGCGATCGAACGATTCACGAGTATTCTCAAGATATTTGGCAAGTTCATCCTGTTCCGATCGAGCTAGAAGATACTGACCAATAGCTACGGCTGTGGACAGTACGAAGCTTTTGTTGGCACACCAACAAAAGCCTTCTGTATTCACCGTGATTCTTATACAAGCGGTGCAAGAGCGGCGATCTTTAACTGAAGCAAGTTTGCTGTATACCTGAAAAGTTAATAGTTCAAGAGGCTGGATCTATCAAAAGGCTAAGGTAGAGACCGATCGAACATTCTACTCTGGGTACAAGATTCTCTTGTGATTAAGCAAAATTAAATTCTTTACCAAACAAATTTAGGAGACATGTAATGACTTCTGAACAGCCCGAACCCGATCGGATCTCTTTTCCTAGTTCTCCCCGTCCTCCCAAGCAGCCAGAACCAAGACCTGCTAAGTCAGAAGACTCTGGCTCCCCTACTCAATCAACGCCATACAATTCCCCAGCTTCAAACAAAGACTCTCTAAAAACATAAATCTCAGGCATAAGCTCTTCCGCGCCCTGTTGTTACGATGACAGGGCGCTTTTAGTCCATCTCCGTTAGGGATGCTCCCGCAGAAATGTATCTATTTGCTGTAACTCGTCTTTGCTAAGGCGAAATTCAGCCGCGCCGATCGTTCCTTCAACCTGTTTGGCGTTGCGTCCTCCCACGATTGCCGCCGTCACTGCCGGATGGCGCAGCGTCCAAGCAATGGCAGTTTCTCCGGGCGATCGCCCATGTGCCTGCCCAATCTGTCGCAGCAGATCAACAAGCTTCAGATAGTTCTTGACGAAGGGAATCTGCCTTTAAGCTGCGACCTATTTGGCGGTTTTCGTTCCAGATCAGCGAACATTTGGTAAAAACATAGGGACGCTCTGATCGTTCCTTCAGCACCCTCCCCACAATCTCTTCGGAATGTCCTAATCCGTAAACGGCTGCTGTATCGATCCAATTGGCACCTAAATCTAATGAGCGATGAATGGCAGCCATCGAATCTTGATCTTCTTGAGGACCCCAACCAAATTCCCAATCTCCACCGCCGATCGCCCAAGCTCCATAGCCTATTGGGGTGATGTGGAGGTCAGAGTTTCCCAATAGTTTCGTTTGCATTGTGCTTTGTTCTTGGATTGGCATAGTGACTTCCTTAATGCATCTGTGAGTTTTTAATTTGATGACAGTGTTGTTGCACCAACAAACTAAAAATTTCGAGGTAGTTCACACGCTAATCGAATTTCAAAATTATCACAAGTGAGTTCGATAGGATGTAACCCCTATCTTTGCTCTCGTTAATAGCTGGTATATCAAAAAGAATCCTAAAACAGTTCAGCCGGTTTAAAAATCACAATTACCTTGACTTTTTGTTGTTATGCATAGACTCAGTGAGTCCGCCTTTATTGGATCTCAGCTGCCAGCGGAGTCATAAAGCAGCCAAAAACACCGTCTTCTAGAATTCAGCGATCTATGAATATGCAGGTAAGATTTTTGTTTAGTTACTGCAATATCAGAAGCAGTATTAAATGAACCTTACGTCAATTACTTTTACAGAACTCGTGCGGTAAATTTTTAGCAAAGCTATTTTCTTTCAACTTCCCAACATGGTTAAGGTATTGGTCATTTACGAGACGAGCTACGGCAGTACGAAAAAGATGGCAGAGGCGATCGCATCCGGCGCTCAGTCTGTTCCTAGTAGCGAAGTAATCGTTAAAACTGCTGGAGAGGTGACTCCTGAAGATATGGTGTCTAGCGATGCTGTAATTGTGGGTTCTCCGGTGCACATGGGCAGCCCAGACTGGCGAGTTAAAAAATTCATCGATGAAGTTTGCGGTGGACTGTGGATGCAAGACAGCATGGTTGGAAAAGTCGGTGCTGTGTTTGCTTCGGGCGGTGGGTTCGGAAGTGCGGGTGGCGGTTGCGAAGTCACAATGGTGGCATTGCTAAACAACTTCGCTGAACTGGGGATGGTTATCGTCCCGTTGCCTAAAAACACACCTGGATACCCACAAGGGGGGTTACAGTGGGCACCGTATGGGCGCGCTCATGCTGAGGACGGTACGCCTACGGGGCTCCCCGATGAACGCACCGAAGCTGCCAAACACCATGGTGCAAATGTTACAAGAGTGGCGGCTGAACTGAAAGGAAAGCAGCTCTTTGCCAAGCTTTAATTGCCAAACTTTGACACTTTGCTTTCCTTAACCGTTGATTGCTGCTGATGAGGCAGCAATCTAACCTCGAACATGCTCGATCTAAGCATCACAGGCTTGAGGCTCTCTGCCGTGGCGCTTCTCAGCCAAGGGCACACAGCGCCCTTACACGATCTCCTTCACCGCTAAAATCTGCTTCACTTCCTGCAATAGCTCATCCTGCTCCTGCTTCAAAACCTCCAGCCGATCGAGAATTTCTGCCAAACGCTGCTGCTGTGTATCTGCAGTAGGTGCTGGAGCAG
Source organism: Phormidium tenue FACHB-886 (assembly GCF_014764505.1). Classification (GTDB taxonomy): domain Bacteria; phylum Cyanobacteriota; class Cyanobacteriia; order Elainellales; family Elainellaceae; genus FACHB-886. The sequence continues at coordinate 162,388 of NZ_JACXWX010000009.1, read as the reverse complement.
GCTTTAGCTGAAAGATCGCCCTACCTAGCTGAAACGTGCCCACAAAAATCCAGCGAGTTAGCAACACTGGGAACTGCAGCAACGCGATCCAAAGACGCTGAGTGAGCTGGGCGATCGCCCCAAACAGCCCCGACAGCAGCAGCAGCACAATCAACACCAGCCCGATCGCCCATAGCGGGTGCATTAAAAGCCAGTTGCCATAGGGATGGGCAAGCAGCCAATCTTGAATCGGCTGCGTCAGGCTGTCCCACAGACTCCCAAAAAATTGCTTAAGCATCAACTGGTTCATGAGCTGGCGATCGCAAGATTGCGCATAGATTAAGTTGGGCTTGCCCCATTGGTGAGGCTACTATTTCAAGTATGGATCAAGTTGAAATCAGTCCTATATCAGCACTGGATGAAGGGATGCTGGCTCACCTGCTTGAAGAGAGCCTGTCTCAAGGATTCCGGCTTGTTCAAAGATTGATTCAGGAGTATAACGATCGATTAAATTGCTTCGATCAACCCGGGGAAGTGCTGTTTCTTGCCTCAGCCCAAAGCAAAGCAATCGGCGTAGGTGGGCTAAACCAAGACCCCTACTTCTGCGATCCACACATTGGAAGGCTGCGGCACTTATATATCGCAACGGCTTGGCGGCGGCAGGGCATTGGGCGGCAGTTGGTCTGTCAAATTATTCAAGCAGCCAGACCACACCATCGGCTCCTAACCCTGCGAACTGATACTGCCGTTGCCGATCGCTTCTATCGCAGCTTAGGGTTTCAAACTGAGCCCAACTGGGTCCATACAACGCATCATCTACTGCTTAGCGATCCAGCCTACTACCCTTGAACCGCCTGTGCCTGGATAGCAGTAATAGCCACCGTATTCACAATATCTGTTACCGTGCAGCCACGACTCAAATCGTTCACGGGCTTGCGTAAGCCTTGCAGAATTGGACCGATCGCCACTGCATTTGCCGATCGCTGTACGGCTTTGTAGGTGTTGTTGCCCGTGTTGAGATCGGGGAAGATAAACACGGTGGCATGTCCGGCGACGCTGCTGTTGGGTAGCTTGGTTTTTGCAACGCTTTCGTCGATCGCCGCATCGTACTGGATCGGCCCTTCGATTTGCAGATCGGGACGCTGGTGGCGGGCAAGGTCGGTTGCCGCTTTCACCTTGTCTACATCTTCACCTCTGCCCGATTCCCCTGTGGAGTAGGACAGCATTGCCACCAAAGGTTTAATGCCAAACATTTCCGCTGTGGCGGCAGAGCTAATCGCAATATCGGCAAGCTGCTGCGGGTCAGGATTTGGATTAACGGCGCAGTCGCCATACACCAAGATGCGATCGTCTAAGCCCATCAGGAAGACGCTGGAGACGATCGAGCAATTGGGCTGAGTGCGGATGAATTCTAGGGCGGGGCGAATTGTATGCGCGGTGGTGTGAAGCGCTCCAGAAACCATGCCGTCTGCCGCACCTTTGTAAACCATCATCGTCCCGAAGTAGCTCACATCGTGCAGTTGGTCTTGAGCAAACTCTTCGGTGATGCCTTTGTGTTTTCGTAGCTCGTAGTAGGTGGCAGCATAGTCGGCGTGCCAGTCCGATCGCAGCGGGTCAAGGATGGGAATGCCGTCAAGGGTCAATCCTAAGGCGGCAATCTGTTCGCGGATCGCCTGTTCGTTGCCCAGCAGTGTTAGATCCACCACGCCGCGCTGCAATAGGATTTCTGCTGCTCTCAGGATGCGCTCATCCTCTCCTTCTGGCAGAACAATGTGCTGCTTATTAGCTCTGGCGCGTTCGATCAGCTCATACTCAAACATCAACGGAGTTAAATGATCTGGACGCGACACCGAAATTTGCGCTTCGATCTTGCCTGTCTCAATGTTGGACTCGAATAGACCCAGCGCTGCAGCAATTTTGCGATCGTTATCTGGCGCAATCACCGCCTGTACCAGATTCACCTGTGTTGTGGTTTCGTAAGTATCGGTGTTGACGCTAAAAATTGGAAAAGTAGGGCGATTTAATCCCTCAATCAACGTGGCGACTGAGGGCGCCAGCTCGATGCCACCCGTCAGCACTAACCCTGCCACGGTGGGATAGCTTTCTGAAAAAGTGCTGGCAAGACAGCCCAACACCACATCCGCCCGATCGCCTGGTGTAATCACCAAACATCCCTCCTGCAGATGCTCCAAAAAGTTGGGAACCTGCATTGCTGCCGCCTTAAAGCTTAGTACCTCCCGCTTTAGCCACTTACGATCGCCATAGACCAGTTTGGCATTGAGGGCGTTTGTTATTTCTGCGATCGTGGGCTTGCTGAGTGAAGCGGTTTCGGGCAAAACGAAGATCGGATCAGCCGCTGTCGAGTGTAGTTGAAGCTGGTTCCGCAGTGGTTCTACTAAGTTTGGATCGACTCGATTCACCACGGTTGTGGCGATCGTGCATCCGGCTTCTAAAAAAGCTTCTCGATCGGTTTTGAGCGTGTCGATGGTTGCTTCTACCGTTTTATTTTTGCCGTTGCTCACCATCAGCACCGGAGCCGACAAGGCATGAGCCACTCGGGTATCAAAATTATCGACAAAAGCTGATCCCAAATCAGCCGCGTCAATTCCCTCACAAACTACAAAATCGCACTGTTTCTCGATCGCCTTATACTTCTCAATGATTCGCTTTAGCAGTTCGTCGTACTGTCCTGCGGCCACCAGCGATCGCGCCTGCTCACGGGTTATGGCATACTGGGTATCGTAGTCAATCTCTAGCGGGTAGCGGCTGCGGATCAGGGCAATGTCGTTATCTGGCTCGTCGGCTGCATGAATCACCGGACGAAAAAAACCAACTTTGCCGATTCGCTTGGAAAGCAGCTCCATCAAGCCCAGCAGCACCAATGACTTGCCGCTGCCAGACTCGATCGCCGCGATGTAAAGATTGCCTGACATCTGACTCGCCTCTGGAATTACTCTGCTGCATTGTAGTAGACGGCAGGGGTAATCCGCAGTTAACAATCGCACATCGACGGCTAACGAGCGTGTTGCTTAATGTATCCAAGCGCACCAGTTCCCGTTGGACACTACAGATGTTACTTCTGCGCTAAGCGGCGGCTGGGTGATAATTACAACGCTAACCGCAATTCCTAGTATCATCCAACCTATTCGTTTCCAAGCCCGGTTCATCGTTTCCTTTTCCTTGTATTCAGTGGCTGTCTTATCAGTTTACCCAGCCGTTTACCTAGTTGGTTTGGCTAAAGATCAGGGGCGGCAATTCCTAAACTGGGAGAGCCGATCGCTAGAGGCACTTTTAAACGATAGGGTAACCTGACAATTAGTTCCCCATACCTCAGCTAATCAAGGTTTTCTGGCTTGCACTAAGCGCGCACTATACAATGAAGCATCTAAACAAATTTCCGGTCATGCTAGGTGGAAGTGTAGGACTGACAAACTGTAAAGAGAAGTTGAGTGCTTAAGCGAGTGATGGAATGTCCCTTCTGTAGCACCTCAAACCCCATCGTCTTGGGAAAACAAGCAAAGGAAGCCCACGCTACTGCTGTCCTGCTTGCCAACAAAGCTTTACTAAAACCTTTGATACTCCGTACTACCGCCGTCAAATCACCCCTGAAGAGATTCGCCTGGTTCTACAAACTCACAGTGGAGGCAGCAGTTGACGTGGCATTAGTCGTATTACTGGACTGGGATATGAAACGCCTGTCAGTGTAATTGAGGCAGCTAGCCAGAAGGCATGGGTTATCAGTAGCAAGGGCAAAACGGCTGGTTGTGGGTGGAATACCGATAGTTGAGAAGGATATGAACGAGTTCTGGGTGTAGGGTGGATCACTCATTGGACAGGACAAAATCATCAGGGAGTTTCTCCCAGGTGACTTCGAGACAAGAGGTAGCAACCATAAGACGGGCTATTGTGGCTGTCGGTGTTTCAAGACTAATGCATATGTTGTGTCAATCTCAATAAGCGGGTCTAGGCACTGCCTAGACCCGCTTACACCTATATCTATGCAACAAAATTTATGCAACAAAATCTATGCAACAAATTTGAAGTCGCGGGAGATGCTGACATTGATCGAGTCTTGAACAATGCCGATCCGATCTTTGTTGCCGTTTCCGTCAATGAAGTAGACTTCGGTATCTTTAGCGTTGGAACCAATGCCGCTCACTGATTTGAATTGAAGTTGGTATTGGCTGGCAGTACCCTTTACATCGATCCAATCTTTAATAGCATCCCAATCTTTGATCACGGCATAGCCATCGCCCGTTTCCAGGTAAGAAACACCCCAGCTACCGCCTAAGATAAAGTGATCTGCGCCTGCACCGCCAGTTAGGTTATCAATCTGCGAGTCGTTAGTTACACCGTAGCCATATCCGTTTAGCTGGTCGTTGCCCTCACCGCCAACCAGGAGATCGTTGCCCAAACCACCTACTAATGCATCGTTACCGCTTTCACCGTAAAGACGATCGTCTCCAGATTCTCCCCAAAGGGCGTCGTCGCCTTTATCACCCCAGAGGACATCAACACCATCGCGTCCTAAAATAGTATCGTTACCTAAACCGCCATCTACCCAATCGTCGCCCAAACCAGCATCAATAATATCGTCTCCACCGAGACCATAAACGGTATCATTTCCTGCATAGGCAAAGATAGAAATATCGGAAGCGGCTGTACCATACAGTGTCTCGCTAGCGTCTGTGCCGTAGATAGCCATGTTGCTGTTCCTTAATGATATTTAGAAGACTGTTTTGCGATTCACTGAGGGATAGGCTGATGAATGCTGCCTTGTGAACCGATATATAGCTATCTGCGCTCAAAGATTATATTGTGCAAGACTTTACAGAACTTTACATGCCATCATTCAACCTGTTGTAGGAACTGCTGTTTACAGCAGTTCCTACTTGAACAAGCTACAAATTTATTTAAAGCTGAGTTCTTCTCTAAATCCGCGGCAGAAGTACAGCAGTTCTGGAAACAGAGCATAAAATAGAAGCATGGACTACTCAATCGCCATCGCTACCCTCAAGCAAGCCGACCCTATCTTGGGAGCCGTTATCGATCGCGTTGGTGAATGTGCCCTACAGCAAGAAGCAGAGCCAACCGATCTATTCAATTCTCTGGCTCGTTCAATTATTTATCAGCAACTGTCTGGCAAAGCTGCTGCCGCCATTCATCGCCGCTTTCTTCAGCTACATCCAGATACTGCTGTGCTGACGGCAGAAATGATTCTCAATACGCCAGACGATCAGCTTCGTGGTGTGGGGCTGTCCCGATCTAAGGTGCTATACATCAAAAACTTAGCCGAAAGAATCCAAATTGGATTACCCACACTCGCTGAGTTGGAAGCAATGGATGATGAAGCCATTATTCGCCTGCTGACTCAGATTAAAGGAATTGGACGCTGGACGGTGCAAATGCTGTTGATCTTTCGGATGCGCCGTTTGGATGTACTGCCTGTGGACGATTTAGGAGTTCGAGTAGGAATTCGACGGATATATGAACTACCAGAACTACCCGATAAAAAAACAATAGAAAAATTCGGACAAGCCTGGAAGCCTTACCGATCGATCGCCTCTTGGTATTTATGGCGCAGCTTAGAGCTGTAATAAAGACAACCTGTCTTTTGACATTTCATTTCATCATCCGCCATAGTAAGCGACTGGAATCCTCTGCCAGTTGACCCTATGGGAAATTCTACCAGCCTTGTTCAAGAGTCCCCTGTAATCAGTGAATCTCCAGCAAACCGCTTCTATCGATCGGTCTGGCGCTGGCATTTTTATGCAGGACTGTTCGTGATTCCGTTTATGGTTATCTTGGCGATCACGGGCAGTATCTATCTGTTTAAGCCGCAGTTGGATACGCTAATGTATCGCAATTTGCTCATAGTGCAGCCTACGGGCGCAAGCGTGTCATATACTCAGCAGCTACAGGCAGCTGAACAAGCTTATCCCAATGCCAGCATCACTAAATTCATCCCAAATGCGGCTGACGATCGCAGCTCAGAAATAACGCTAACAACTGCAGACGAAAGAAATTTACTGGTCTATGTAAATCCGCACACAGGACAGGTCTTAGGCGATCTCGATGAAGAGCGCAATCTGCAGGCGGTGGTTCGCAAGATTCATGGTAAGCTAATGCTGGGTAGGCTAGGCGATTATTTAGTAGAGCTAGCTGCCTGCTGGGGACTGGTGCTGCTGATCACGGGACTATATCTCTGGTTGCCCCGCCGGGAGTTCTCAGTGTGGGGGACGCTGCTGCCGCGATTAAACAGCAATAATCGGCGTGTCTTTTGGCGCGATCTCCATGCGGTTCCGGGCTTCTACGCGGTGCTGCTCATTGGGTTTTTGATTTTGACCGGATTGCCTTGGTCGGGCTTCTGGGGCGATACATTTGCTAAAGTTTGGGGTCACTTTCCGGCGCAGATGTGGGACAACATTCCCCAATCCACTGTCCTCACGGGTTCGCTCAATCAGCACGGAGGGCAGGTCGTGCCTTGGGCAGTAGAGCAGATGCCGATGCCGCAGTCAGGTGGGCACGGACAGCACGGACAGCATCAAGGGCACAGCAGCAGTAGCACAGACGAGATAACCCCAAGTGCAGTGACGCTGGATTCGGTCATTGGCTTGGCAAAAGCCAACGGCGCGCCTGCTGGTTTTAGCGTTAGCTTTCCCGAAGGGGAAATGGGTGTTTATACAGTCTCTGCATTCCCAAATGACCCCACTCAGGAAACAACCCTGCACATCGATCGCTACAGCGGCAAGATATTAGCAGATGTTCGCTGGCAGGATTATGGTCTGGTTCCAAAGGCAGTTGAGATGGGTGCTGCAATTCATATGGGCAAATACTTTGGGTTACCTAATCAGCTTTTGATGCTGTTCGCTTGTGTGGTGATTGTGCTGCTATCTGTAAGTGGTGCGATCATGTGGTGGCAACGTCGTCCTGTCGATCGGCTGGGTGCGCCGCCTTTGCCAAGTTATAGGCAGTCTTGGAAGGTGCCAGTAGCAATTGTGGCAGTGTTGGGGGTGGCGTTTCCGCTAGTTGGAATTTCGCTGATTGCTGTCTTGCTATTAGATTACTTGGTCATATCCCGGATTCCAGACCTCAGACGCATCCTAAATTAACCTGACATAAATTCGATCACGTGATTTTAGCCGTGCTGTACACGGCTAAAATTTTGCGCTTTTACCGCAGTACTGTGTCGCTCTACATCTTTCGGTTTCCAAGCTGGTAGTTAGTTCCAGCGCTATAGATAGATCTGCTCCACCCACGGGAATGCTGGCTAAAGAAATTACTAGTCAATGCAGGAGTGGATCTACTCATGTCAAGTGCAGGTCTAAATAAATGGATCGTCAGCGGCAATTTAGCAGCCGATGCACAAATTGAAACGGTCGAGCTGCGAGACGGCGATCGGGCGCAGGTGGCTAAGGCGACTCTGTATGTGCGTAAGCCCCGCGATCGGGAGGGCTCTTTTACCGTTAGCCTCAGCATTTGGGAAAAATCTTATGCTTGGCGTAAGCTGCCTTATCTAAAAAAGGGATCGTTAATTATTTGTACGGGCAGCGTAGAGCCAAATCCCTACATCTCCAGCAACGGCAACATACCCAAAGCGGGACTGAGAATGACTGTTTTGGATATTGATTTGGATATTGTCAAGCTTGATGAAGAAGAATTGGTAGAAGCTGAGAAGAACCCTTTTGAGGTGGTTGAGTTGGATAAGAGTGCTCGCCCAGAAGCAACCAAGTCAGAAAAAGCTAAAGACAAGAAAGAAAAGGCTGCTGCTCCGGCCTGATTGAGGCTATCCGGAAAGCGAAGTTGCAGTTCTCGAAGCATATCTATCATGCTCTGTGCTCAATCTTCAGCCTTTGCATTATTGTGCCTGTACGCAAAATAGACAGACACAATAATGCAAATTTCGGCAGTGCGAGCTGCTGCCAAAAGCTAACACTATAGGACTGCAGGCATAAACTGCTGTAGTCAATCACCACTCAGGGTCATTTCTATGCCTAAACTACAAGCTGTTCAAATCGATGAAGAGACGATCATCTACATTGAGGCCGAAGACGAGGTAGAGGTTCCAGAAGTCGTTGAAGAAGCTGAAGAAAAAACGCGGGGGGGTGGCAAAGGCTGGGGCGACTCTGCTAGCGTCCAAATTGCCCGCAACTTTGAGCAAATTCAAAGCACCATTCGCACCTATACTAAATACACGCTCAACGCCTTTCGAGATGCTGCTCTGGCAGACGTGCAAAAAGTAACGTTAGAGTTTGGTGTGAACACCAGCGGTGAAGGCGGACTCCCCTACGTTGCGAAAGGAACCATTGGCTGCAACGTTAAAGTTGTTGTAGAGTGCGCTTTTCAATCCCGTCAGACTGCTGCTCAGCGTCCGGCAGCTCAGCCTGCAAACGGTTCTCGTCCGCTCCCTCAGCAGGCGCAGCAGTCCCAAGCGCAACTGCCGCCTCGCCCCCCTGCTGGCTTGCCACCTGCCCCTGCAGCTAATCTATAATATGGCTTGCCTAGAAGGAACGCGTTGCTATTAAAGTTCCCAGAAGGAACCGAAGCTTGGCGATCGCGTAAGCACACTCATTGAGGACGGCTGCCATGAACCCAGTTGATTTGGCGTTTACCTCTGCCCTAGAGCAAGCACAGCTCATTCGCAGCAAGCAGATTTCGCCCTTAGAACTGACGCAGCTTTTCCTCGAGCGGATTCAGCGGCTTGATTCACAGCTAGGTAGCTTTTATACCGTCACGGCTGACCTTGCCCTAGCCGATGCCCAAGCCAAAACAGAAGCTTTAATTGGCGGCAGAGAAAATCTGCCGCCTTTTTGGGGTGTGCCGATCTCGATCAAAGACCTTGCTGCCGTTGCAGGGGTACGCTGTACCTATGGCAGCAAAGTTATGCTAAACAACATTGCTGCGTATGACGAGGGTTTTGTCGCCCGACTTAAAGCCGCCGGATTTGTAATTCTGGGTAAGACTGCAACCTCTGAAGCGGGTTCGCTGCCCTACACCGAAACGGAGGCTTTTCCGCCCTGCCGCAATCCGTGGAACCTAGACTACACGGCGGGTGGGTCGAGCGGTGGCGCAGCCGCATCAGTAGCAGCAGGTTTCTCAGCGGTAGCACAAGGGTCAGACGGCGGTGGTTCTGTGCGCGGGCCTGCGTTTTGCTGTGGGTTAGTCGGTATTAAGCCATCTCGGGGGCGAGTCTCCTATGCGCCACTTGGAGATGTTTTGAATGGGCTGGCGACCAATGGCACAATTGCCCGCACGGTTGCTGATGCTGCTGCTTTGCTCGATGTCATGTCTGGCTACATCACGGGCGATCCATACTGGTTGCCCAACCCTGACCCCACATTTGTGGAGGTGGTGAGGCGATCGCTTCAGGAGACTCAACCCCTCCGGATTGCCTTTAGTACCAGCATTTCACCCATTGGTGAAGCAGATTCCTTTTGTGGGCAAGCCGTTTTAGAGACTGCCAGACTGCTGGAATCTCTGGGGCATCAAGTCGAAGCTGATTTTCCAGGCGATCTGTCCGAAATGGTCGAACCGTTTAAGCGAGTTTGGCGAACAGGCGTCAGCGCGACGGGGCTACCCCCACAAGCGCTACAGCCGATGAACCAATGGCTTTATGAACAGACTGACTTGAGCGGCGATTACCAAAAAGCGGTTTGGAGCCTTCAGGCAATCAGCCGCCGCATCGTGGCTTTCTTCGATCGCTACGATGCCCTGCTGTTGCCCACGTATCTTCGTCCGGCGATTCGGGTTGGCGAATGGGCAACGCTTAGCCCTGCCGAAACGCTCGAGAACATTATCCATTGGATTGCACCCTGCCCACTGGCTAATACAACCGGGCAGCCTGCGATTGCCGTGCCGACAGGCACATTTACGCCAGAAGGTTTGCCACTGGGGGTGCAGCTTGTGGGTCGCCCTGCAGATGAAGCCACGCTGATCCGCCTTGCTGCCCAGCTTGAAGCAGCAAGACCCTGGCAGCAGCACCGTCCAGCGTTCAGCCTTTAGATAGATTTGATTTTTATTCCTAGATCACATTAACCCTGGAAAGCGACAGCCCTTCTTGCTATGGGCGATCGCACGCGGACCTTCCTTGCTTTTGCTTCTCAAGAAACTTTCCCATTCGGGTTGAAAGTTGAAGTCATAATGATTATGATTAAGGCATGGAAATGAAACGCACTCCCTATCAATCTTGATTTCCTCTCTCGCCTTTTGAGAGCCGGTACTCGGTAGAGTGCCTCCAGAAAAGCGACTTCTGGCTTGAAGAATGGGGCTTTAGAAATGCAGCTTTGAATCCTCCAAATTTTGAAGTGCATTGCAAGCCCTTAGCCGAAGCGCAATTCTACGCAAAAAGATTCTTGACTTACTGCAAACTATTCTCAGGAGAAACGATCATGGCTCATACGCTAGCGCCATTACCTTATGACTATGCTGCACTAGAACCTTACATCGATACCCAAACGATGCAGCTCCACCACGATAAGCACCATGCTGCTTACGTCAACAACCTTAATGGTGCACTTGAAAAGCATCCTGAATTGCAAAATCAGCCGTTAGCAAACTTAATTACTAACCTCAACACCATTCCTGAAGACATCCGTGCTACCGTTCGCAATAACGGTGGTGGACATTATAACCACACGATGTTTTGGGAGATCATGAGTCCGAATGGGGGTGAGCTGACAGGCGAACTTGCCGAAGCGATCGACTCGACGTTTGGTAGCGCAGATCAGTTTAAGCAGAAGTTTGTTGAAGCAGGCGTGAAGCAGTTTGGCAGCGGCTGGGTATGGCTGGTGCTGGATGGCGATCGCAAGCTGCAAATTACTTCAACACCTAACCAAGACAGCCCAATTACAGCAGGTCACCTACCCATTTTGGGTAACGATGTTTGGGAGCACGCTTACTATCTCAAGTACCAGAACCGCCGCCCTGAATATCTCAATGCTTGGTGGAACGTTGTCAACTGGCAAGAAGTGAATCGTCGCTATCAGCAGTTGCGCGGCTAGGCATAGATCGCTACAGCGCTTGGAGCAGGCATTTGGGGCATGCTCGGCATGCCCCAAAGAGGTTCTGAGTTCAATAGCAGCATGATGTGAATGTCTGATATAGTGCTTCGCGCTCAGACAAAGAGTATTTTTGTCGTGCGCGACACATAACAAAAACCGGTACTTCACGCGAGTGAGAATGGCTATAGGGAACTGTGAGATTAGTCTTTAAAGATCTTGCAGCCCGTTAGGAAAGCTTTATTGTTAGACAGTTGCAATTTTCTCGCCCCCTAGTAATCTTTTAGTAGAGTAATTCATAGGAGATAGCATGACTGCAATCCTACCCACCAGAACCACGAACGTTGTAGACACTCTACAGCGGGAGCAAGCCAATGCCCTTGTTGCTTATCTCAACTACAAGAAGTATCACTGGCTCACGTTTGGTCCTCTGTTCCGCGATCTGCATCTCTTGTTTGAGGAGCAGGCTAATGAAGTGTTTGCCATGATCGATGAGCTTGCAGAACGTAGCTTGATGTTGGATGGCAGACCAATCGCTGACCCTGCAGACTACTTACCCACTGCTACGGTTCAGCCTTCTACAGGTGAGTTGTCTGTGCGCTCTATGGTGGAAGAAGCGATCACTACGCATGAGCTGATCATCAAAGAAATGCATCAAGACGCTGAAGTTGCCAACGAAGCAGGCGATATTGGCACAGCAGATCTCTACACGCGGCTAGTTCAAGTTCACCAAAAACACCGTTGGTTCCTGAAGGAACTCCTCAGAAAAGGGGACAACTTGGTTTCTTAAGGTGTGCTTCGTAATGTGTTAAGAGCATTTTGAGGGCAGACACAGATTGCAACTTTGCGCAAAGTGCAACCTGTGTCTGCCCTTAGTGCTTGATGTTCAAGCGGTTCAATAAGAAGTTATTAGCACTTCGGTAATTTTGCCCCGCTTTTGAATATTAGAGTTGATGGCTCTAGTAGCTTCGATCGGATGAATATTAAATCCTTGATAGAGATCGCGTACAAAAGGGCAGTCAGAATTGGATAGCATGACCTGGACACCGCGCTCTGCAAGGGTTACGAATGTATTTCGGAGTTTAATTTGATCATCAGCATAGAATGAGTAGCGGCTGTATGCAGTGAACCGACTCGTGATGCTGACTGGATGATAGGGTGGATCAAAATAGACAAAATCACGGGATGTTTTAGCAGAGTCCAGGATGGCATCAAAGGATTGCACAGCAATCATGCAGTTACTTAAAGATGCTGACGCCGATCGCAACAACTCAGGGCAGCAGATTTTAGGATCTTTGTATCTACCGATGGGGACATTAAACTCCCCTTTGGAGTTTTCCCGATACAGCCCGTTAAAGCAGGTTTTGTTGAGGTAAATGAATCGGGCTGCTTTTTCTACCTGAGTGCCCTCCCTTGTGGAACGAATTTTGTAATAATAGTCAGGGCTATGCGATCGCTGATGCTTGGCAAGCTGCTCAATCAGGGCTTCTACGGCATCACGGACGCAGCAGTAGACGTTGACTAATTCAGGATTGATGTCGGTGAGGACGGCACGGGCTGGCAACAGGTAGAAAAAAATTGCTCCGCCGCCCAAAAAGGGTTCATAATATCGGTCTATCTGCTTAGGAAAAAACGACTGATATTGAGAAATTAGCTGTCCTTTGCCACCTGCCCATTTCAGGAAAGGGCGTGGCGGGGTTGTTTGAGGCGCGAGGACGAACATGGGCGGCAGTCAGGGATTAGATAGAGAGGCTGAACCTGTACAACGAAACTCGTACAATGGGAAAGGCGCAGGCGAGAAGGTGCAAGGAGGAAGGATCATGCCCCGCTAGACAGCTTCAGCGTTTGAGTGGAAAAGTGACCTCCGCTCTAGCGAAGCTGTAAAACTCAGGGAATGCCCCTCATTGCAGCCCAATATTTTGTTCATAATATTAATGTACTGCCTACGATCGCCTTTTATCCAGCGTTTTTGAGTAAATATCCATGCAAGAGTTCATTAACAACGTTTCTCGGTATCCCCGTTATTTCATCAGCTTTACTTTGGGCATATTTTTCTTCGCCTTCAGTCCGCTGTTGCCGCTGTTTAAGCGCCCTTCGACGGCGATCGCAGCTGTAGCGGTGCTAGTGGCTGCCTTGCTGTTCATCAACTTCACGCTGCAGGCGATGTTGGGGCTGAAAGCGGTATGACAGGCGCATCATAGGTTTGAGACGACCGCTCAAGCCGAACCGAAAAGTTTGTGTTGTGAGCAAGAGAGGAATGCAATGGCAACGGGACGCAGAGTGGCACGAGTTGGAGAGCTGATCAGGCGAGAAGTCAGCCAGTTGTTGCTTAGTGGCATCAAAGACGATCGGGTGGGTATGGGTATGGTCAGTGTTACCGATGTGGAAGTATCGGGCGATCTGCAGCATGCCAAAATTTTTGTCAGTATCTACGGCAGTGACGAGGCCAGAGCTGCCACAATGGCAGGCCTAAAGTCGGCCACAGGCTATGTGCGGGGTGAACTAGGGCAGCGACTGCGGCTGCGCCGCACCCCCGAAGTCATTTTCCTGGAGGATCGGTCGATCGAACGCGGGACCAAGGTGCTATCGCTGATCAACCGTCTGAGCCAAGAGCGGAAAGACATCCCCGAAGGAGACAGCTCGCTGGCAGATGTGGAGCTGGATGAAGCGCTAGATGATGAAGCATTTGAAGATGAAGCATTTGAAGCAGACTCCCCCAGCGCCGAGGAAAGATGACGATCGCCGCCGTCGGTTCTCCCTTGCCAGATTGGGAAACCCTCTCGCTTGCCCAGCAGGTTGCCCAGCTCATTGTGGTACGAGCCTCTGGGCATTTGTTTGACCAGCAGATTCTCTATCCAGACTGGGAACCCCCAGCGGCAGTCCTGCATCGCTGGGTGCAGGAACTTGGCGTGGGTGGTGTTATTCTGCTGGGCGGCAGTGCGGCAGAAGTGGCGCTGAAGACACAGCAGCTACAAGCCTGGGCAGATGTGCCGCTGTTTCTCTGTGCCGATATTGAAGAAGGTGTGGGACAGCGGTTTGCCGGAGCGACTTGGTTCCCGCCGCCTCTGGCACTGGGGGCGATCGCTCGTCACAATCTGCCGCAGGCGGTTGCCTATGCCAAGCAAATGGGCGCAATGACTGCCCAAGAAGCCTTGGCGATCGGCATCAACTGGGTGCTAGCGCCGGTGGTCGATATCAACAATAACCCAGACAATCCGGTAATCAACGTGCGGGCCTGGGGCGAAACACCCACAATCGTCAGTCAGCTCACGGCTGCCTTTCTGCAGGGGATGCAGCGGCATCCAGTGCTGAATGCCGTCAAACATTTTCCGGGCCATGGCGACACTGCCGCAGACTCTCACCTCGAACTGCCCGTGATTCCACACGATCGGGCTCGCCTTAACCAAGTAGAGCTAGTGCCGTTTGTGGCGGCGATCGCTCAAGGCGCAGATGCTGTGATGTCAGCACATTTACAAATTCCTGCCCTGGATGCCGAACAGCCTGCCACCTTTTCCCATGCCATTCTCACAGGCGAATTGCGCCAGCGTCTGGGTTTTGAGGGCTTGATTGTGACGGATGCGCTGGTCATGGGTGCCATTACACAGCGCTATGGAGCGAACGAAGCGCCTGTGCTGGCGATCGAGGCGGGAGCCGATGTGCTGATGATGCCGATCGATCCAGAAGGCGCGATTCAGGCAATTTGTGCGGCTGTAGAAAACGGGCGCATCCCAATCGAGACGATCCAGGCGTCCCTTGAGCGGATTTGGCAGGCAAAACGCAGAGTCAGCGCCTTAAGCGTCCAAACCTCTCCACATGTCTGGGAGCAGCTATCCCCTCCCCCGGTTGACCTGACACCGCTCGCCCAGCCTGCCACGATCGCGACTGCCGCTGCCATTCTGCGAGACTCCCTGCGGGTTCACCACCCTCAGCCCAATCGCCTCACGCAGCCACAGCAGAATCGTTGCAATCTACTCCTGGTCGATGACCTGCTCAACAGTCCTTTTCTTTCTCGCCAAGCACCTGCGATCACCATACCCAGAGAACGCGGCTATAGCCTACAGCTTGTCGATCGTCATACCCCGAATGCGTTATCTGCGACTCCCATTCCCACGCTCCTGCAGCTTTTCGTGCGCAGCACGCCGTTCCGGGGCACCGCCGGACTAACACCCCTCGCTTGGGATCGGCTCAACGCCCTAATCGAAAGTGGTCAGCTCGAAGCTGTAATGCTTTACGGCAGCCCCTATGCGCTGGAGGCACTGCTGCCCCATTTACCTGCCTATGTGTCCTATGTCTTTACCTACGGACAAATGCCAGCCGCGCAGGCGATTGCCCTAGAAGCGCTATTCGGTCAGGCTGGGCTGGAGCGTGCAGTAGGAGATCGGGTGTTTACCGACTAGGTATTTGCAGAGTATTTGCAGAATAATTGCAGACAACAGCCAAGGCTTTAGCGCCGGACAAGGCCCGTAAAGCCAGCCGCCTTAAACTGCTCCAGCTTCAGAGGAGTTGGCTGATTGGCAGGAACGCTAATTCTTAGCTCAAAATCGCTAACGCCAGGCGGGACTTCTTCGATCGAGCCCAAGCGCGTCCGGTTTTCCATGATGGAATTATTGTTGGCATCGTAGATGCGCCCAAAAATATCGGCATTGAGAACAGGTTTACCGGATTTGTTCTCAGCTTTGCCTGCGACGATAAAGCAATTTGCCGCCATGCTGGTTCCACCTGGGGTAATAGCGCCTTCTGCCAGCTCTGCTGGACAGTCATGATAGGACAAATCAAACAGCCGAATTTGCGTAAGCGCCAGCGCTGCCGGGGCAAAGAGAGTGCTGCACAGCCAGATACTACAGGTTGCGATCGCCACAGCAAGAAATGGAAAACGGAATCGAATCATCAGTAACTCCAGCAGCAGGCAATGCGATAAGGGGAATGCACTTTTCAGCTTATCGTGAATTGCTGCTCCCCGCGAATCCCAGAAGGACTGGTCTAAAATGAGAAGCGTAGGCGTAGCTCAAATTGAAGAGAACTTAGTAGAACCATGAAACTCAAGCGTATTGGTCATGTTGCCATCTGTGTCCAGGATCTGGAGAGAGCGGCTCAGTTCTATCAAAACTTGGGCATGGATCTGGTGTGGAAAGATGCTGACTGGGCGTACCTCAAAGCCGGAGAAGACGGGCTAGCGTTATTGAGCCCTCAGTACAGCCAATCTGGTCCTCACTTTGGATTTATTTTTAGCGATCGTGCTGAAGTAGAAGCTGCCTACGAGCGCCTCAAGGCTGAAGGCGTCCACCTGACGCAAATTCATGAACATCGGGACGGCACGGCGTCTTTTTATGGGCGCGACCCTGAAGGGAACTGGTTCGAGTACCTCTATGAGCCTGCCCCAGTAGCGGCAGCGGTTTAGCAGTTCAGGCGGCGAGGGAGGCAGTTTTGTTTCCCCGAGCTATCTTGCTTTGATTTTAGAGAGCTACCTTTAGGCAAATGCAAACAAAAAAGCCAGAGCGATTGCTCTAGCTTTATGAGGTTGAAATTAAGCTTAATACGGTTATATTTTATACGCTTTGGGCACAAGCTGTGCTATTTAGCGAGCCTGACGAGAAATGAATTTCTCAAAATCTGCCTGGGTTTGGTGGAGGAGTTGTTCCCGGCTGTCGGCTGTCTTGGTTAGGGTAGGAACCAAATTGCGAGCTTGTAAAGCCATATGAAGCTGGAGGTGAGCAACGTAGTCACTCAGGTCTTCACGGAAGGAAGCATTTGGCAGCGACTGAGAATTAGCGATCAAAGTATTCTCCCTCTTTCCAGAACTCTGCAAAGTTACTTAACGGCTTTGAAAGTAACATACATCCATTGCCATCTGTTTCATTCTGCAATGAAGTGTAACTTTCTACAGAGGTGGGATCTACCTTTTAGAACATGACATCCCCAAATTTCAACCCCATAGCGTCACTGAACTGCGAGCAGCCTACAACAAGGCTACTGCGATCGCTGATGGGCTGTGATGTCGCTATTCCATGCCTTCCATCTCTTGCAGCAAGTTTCGATAGCCTTCGGCATTGCTCTGTTGGCGATACAGCTTAGCAGCAGTTTGAAAGTCTTCCATTGCAGCTTGCGTCGCTCCCACTTCCGCCCGCAGCCGGCCCCGATCGACGTAGGCATCCACATTTTGTCTGTCTAGCTGGATGAGCTGATTAAAGTCTGCCATTGCGCCGTTGCGATCGCCCAGTTTCAACCGCACCTCACCCCGCTGCTCAAGCGCTTCCGTGTCATTTGGATTCAACTCTAACGCTCTGGAGAAGTCCTGCTCTGCGCTGTTGGGATCGCCCAGAGCAAGCTGAGCGGCTGCTCTAATCCTGTATGCCTCTGCACTGTCTGCCTGCAGCTGCAGCGCTTGATTGGCATCATCAATCGCTCCGTCGTTGTCTCCAGCCTTAAGGTACAGTCTGCCTCTTACCTGGTAAGCTTCTGCATCGGGTTGGAGCACGATTACCTGGTCTAAATCGGCAATTGCCCCAGACAGATCGCCCGACTCCTCGCGAATGATGGCGCGTCCGAGATGAGCTTTGGCGTAGTCCGGCCGACGTTGGATGGCGCTGCTGAAGTCTGCTTCTGCCGCCTGAGGCATTGCCAGTGCTGCATGTACAAAGCCACGATGGTAATAGGCAACTGCTGCATCCGGGTTGCGATCGATCGCTTCACTCAGGTCTGCCAGTGCGGCTTGCTGATCGCCTTTGAGATAGTAGACGCTGCCCCGGTTGAAATAAGCGCTACTGAGGTCATTATCCAGGTCGAGCGCTCGATCGAAATCTACAATTGCCTGGTCTAGACTGCCTAACTGAGCGCGGACAGCGCCGCGATGCACATAGGCAGCAGCGTTCTTGGGATCGAGCGCAATGGCTTGGTTAAAGTCAGCGGTGGCTTGCGGCAAATTTCCTTGAGCGCTGTAGATCAGCCCTCGGTTGAGGTAGGCATCGGCTGCGTCAGGGTTAAGCTGAATCGCTTGGTCAAGGTCCGCGATCGCCAGCGGTCTTTCACCTCGAGCAGCATAGGCAATGCCTCGGTATAGGTAAGCTTCGGCATAATCTGGACGGAGGCGAATGGCTTCATCAAAGCTAGCGATCGCTTCGGCGGCATTACCAACCTCTAGCTCTGCTCTACCGCTTTCATAAGCTGCCTCTGCTGCTTCAAGCGTTTCTTCAGACGTGGGCTGCACGAGTTGAGGAGGCGCAGCTTGGGCGACTGTACTTTGAGCGGCGTGGACAGCGCTCGGGGTTCCTAGACAAGCCAAACCAAAGGCGATCGCCAGAGCGATTTTGAAGTTGGGATTCATAATTGCACCCATCCTGCTGCTGAATCTACAAACACTTCATAAAGTGTTCCCAGTTTTTACGTAGAAGAATCAATTTCTGGCAGCAGGTTGAGGAACTACAGGCGGGCGGCTTCAGCAGTAGCCAAAATCTCCTGAAAGAGCTGCTCCATTTCTTCAGCAGCTTCAGTGGCGGCTTTGCCCAACAGCTCCCAAATGGTGGCTTCTTGCCCAAAGGTATCCGCGATCGCCTGACGTTGATGGATCACCGTGCTGAGGATCGGCACCCCAATTTGCTCTAGCTGGGCGATCGTTTCTTCTTTTAGCCTCGTGCCTTTGACCGCACGAGACAGAAAAATAGCTGCTTTGGGTGCGCCATTGCGGACGGACTGTACCTGCTGGATCAGCCGAACTGCATCTGCAGCAGAGCGGAGATCAACTCCGGTGGGCTGGCAAGGAACAATGGCGAGATCTGCCTGAGCGATGATGGCTTGCGTTGCTTCAGAGAGTCCAGCAGGTCCATCGACCACAATATGCTTGTAGCGCTGGGTGAGTTCTGGAACGGTTGCCTTTAGCACTTCTGCAGTTTGGGCAATTTCATAGGGAATTTTGTCTGCCAAAGACTCCAGCCACAAAGAGCTTGAGCCTTGGGCATCGGCATCGACAAGTACGATTTTTTGAGTTGTTTGCTGAGCTACATAGGTCAGCCAATAGGCAAAATGCACTGCCGTCGTGGACTTGGCACATCCGCCCTTCTGATTCACAAATGCAATCACTGCCATACTGTCTGATTTGGCGATCGCCTACAAATTTCACCTGTACCAACTTCAGCCTAGATGTTCTCACAGTTGCCACCATTTTGACAGCCTGTGGCTCAACGAGTTCTATGGGAAAGTGCGGCGATTCTTCATTGCATTGCTAGCTCGGCTTCACATGGTTGTCATACCACTTGCTTATTTTCTTAACAGTGACGTTAACTTACTTGTTCATGGCAGGGAACGACCTCCCAATTCGGGAGGTTTTTTCATGGCTTGTTGCGTTTACTTTACTTTGATATCTTCCCCTTCATCGGTCGCCTGCCCCAGCTCCAGCAAAAACTTCAGCGCTCTGGCAATTGCCCTTGCACAAACCGAAGGCGAAGACCCGTAAAACGCTCGCCACGCTGCCCCTTTGAATGCGTCGTATCGATCGGCGCTTTCCGGGTATTGATCGAGCCAGGCAAGGCGGACGGCATGACCAATTAAAACATCTAGAACCAGATAGCCTTCAATTTGTAGATTGGGGTTTTCCTGGGTAATTGCAGCGAGTTCCATTAACGCTTCCACATTCACCTGACGGTATTCTGGCGCTTGTATTTTGTTAAGCAGATGCTCAATCCGCAGGGCAAAGTTTTTTTCTCCGGGGGTCATCTCTGCCAGCAAAAGTTGGCTTTCTAGCCGGTTGCGGCGATCGAGCTTGTCCCCGATTACCAGCCCTTTGCAGTGTTCCATCACCTGCCAAACGTTGGGATAAAAACCTTGGGGAACCCGATTGATCGTGCCGTCACGCTGGCGCTGTTGCAGCCAGTTAAGGTTGGCGGCTTGTGCCTCTTGCTGCTGTGCTTCCGGCGAAACGACCCAAGCGATCGGCTGGTGGCGGCTGACCTGCAGCGACTCCTGCCGAAACAGGCTTTGGTTGAGGTCGGCGTAGGCGGCGAGCACCTGCCGCAGGCGCGATCGAATTTCGTAGGGACTCAACCGCATCAGGTGTTCGTAGGCTTCGTCCTGGGTGACCTGCAGCTCGCGCGCCAGCTCGCTGGTGATCAACAAAATTAAGTAGCTGACCCGTAGCGTGAGCAAGCCCTTAAACAACGGCGGGTCTGTTTTGATCAAAACGCTGAGATAAAGGATGATTTCCTGCGTCAGGGGATATTCCCGCACGTCGCCACCGCAAAACTCCTGAATCTTTTGCATAATATCGGGCGGCGTTAGCGGCGTGCTAATCACCGAGGCCTCGCTGTAGGCTTTGCCCACAGCGATCTGCTTGCCCTGAATCAGAATCGTGGCAACTGCATCCGCCAAGCCAATATCCGATTTGTTCAGCAAGCCTGCCGTCTGCCGAATCACTGTCCAGAGCTGGAGATGGCTGGCTTTGTCGTAGATTTCGTTGAGCAGATCGGTAATAGTCACAGGGTTGCCTGCACCGCCCAAGCCCGTATCAAAGCCTGTGCCTTTGAGCTGGCTGAGGGTTTGCAGGAGAGCGACCTGCTCATAGAGATTGCAGGACTGCCGCAGGCGATCGAGAATCTGCGACAGGTTGGTTTCGTATTCCAGCAGAAATTCTTGTGTGTTGCTGAGCGGCAGCGTACAGTCGGCCGTAGTCGTTAGGTATTGGCGCTGGGCGGCGGCACTTTGTACGGGCACGTCTGAGAACTGGAAGTCATGCACAAAATCGATCCGCTCAACGCCAGCCGTCAGCATTAGCTGGTTGAGCCGTCCCAGTTTGACCGTCACCCCGTTGCAGGAGCCGTCTTTTAGCTCTGTCAGCAGCTTCAGCAAGGGCGATTCGCCCGACTCAACGCGTCCGCTCTCAAACATATCGTGTGTCAACAGCAGAGCCATGGTCGGTCGTCCCAGGTGATACCAGTGACGCTGGATGTAGACGAGTTCTCCGCGAATTTGATCGACCAGAAAGTGATAGTCGAGCGTTAGATAAAACTGCTGCTGATCGAGAAAAGACGGCAGAAACACATGCGCCTCGCCGCGAATCCGAAAAATACGGGAAGTTGTGAGGCTGCGCAAACGACGGATCGGGCGACCCGTTAGCTTGAGTTTGTCGTTGCGCCCGATCTGGTGATAAACCGCCGAAAGCTCTTTAGAACTGCGAACCTGCAGGGGCGCGATCTGCGCTGGCGTTTGGGTATCGATGCCGTAAGTTGCCAGTTCGGACTGCAGTGCCTCGTCTTCCGAGAGCAAGGCAATCTGGACGAGCGGCAATTGGCGACCCCCCAAACGCAAATGCCGTCCCAACGGATCGACGTCGCCCACCGCAATCAAACGATCGCGGATGAGCTGTCCCAGAATGTATAAGCTCTGCGCCCAAACGAGCGGCACGTTTTCGTTGGGTAAGCGCGGCTGGCTAGAAGGGTTGGCGCGTTCAGCCTCCAAATGCTCTAGCGGCACGTAGTACAGCTCTGGCAGTAGCTTGAAGCCATCCTTCTCAATTAGCAAAGGCTGGAGCCGCTGATAGTACTCATCGGCTTGGTCGCGGTTGCCCCGAAACAGCGCATCCAGCATCAGGTACGTAAAGAAGAGGGGCCACTCGCATTCAATATGCTCAAACTGCTTTAGCTCCCATGGCTCGTAGTGCAGGCGAGTGCTATCTTCGATCGCCGTTTGGTGTCCGTCGCGCAAGAAGCGCTTGCAGCCATATTTGCCCTGCAGCTTGCTGATAATCTTCTCGCGGGTTCGCTCTACCAACGCACTATCATCTACGGCAAAGGCGGGATAGCCGATCACACTTAGCAGCGCGGCATCCACCTCTTTAGAGCTAGACTCACGCGGCAAGAAGGATTGCAGCGTGGTTCGCGTCCGGGCGATCTCATCGAGCAGCACATGCACCACCGAAGCCTGACTGCCCTGCACCCCAAACAGATCGATGCCGTTGATCGCCTCTAACGCCGCTTTTGCCATGCCCACCGAGCTAGCGTTGAGTTCGGCATTGCCGTGGTTAATTTTGTTGCCCCGCTCCCAGATGCCAAAATCGGGCGTGCGATAGGCGCGACCGATGTAATACACCAGGTTTTGCACAAAGTTGACTTCGTCGATCGTGTAGATGATCTGCAACCCAGAAGCCGTCATCTGCGCCAGCATCAGCAGATACAGGGAGGTGGCATCAAGCTGCAAATGCCCCCACTTATCGTCATCCACTACCACATCGCCCGTCTGCGTGTCGTATTTGGCGTGCAGCCCATCTAAGGGATGTTGCGTTGCCTTAAATCTTTCGACCTTGTGCGCCTGCCGCATCATGGCAAACAGCAAGCCCCGCATCAGTTTGATAACGCTATGCTCTAGCTCGTAGGTGCGCCCTTGGTCGGCATCTAGCTTGCGATAGGCGATCGCCAACCCCCACACTGCCAAAATGCTGTAGACGTTATCCCGCACCCAGGCATCGGTGTAGTCGCCGTGGGCTGTGACGGCAGTGCTGGCGGGCAGCAAGCCTGTAATGGGGTTTTGCCGCGCCAAAATGATGGCTTTAACTTCCTGGTAGTAGCTTTCGAGCTGAGTTTGCAGAAGAAACGCTGATCCTGTCGCAGTTTTCAGTGATGCCATAGCAGTTGTTTTCAATGGAACTGAGGGAGGAGTTGATCTAACTCGATCGCTCGTGGTGTAGCGTGGCGATCGCCGTAGCTCTCAATTATCTCGCTTATAGAACAGATTGGGTAGGGAGCAAAATTAAAGGACTGCAATAGGTGGCGCCTGCGATGGGATAGGTCACCCCTGGGCATCAGTACTCACAGTATTCACAGGGTTGTAGCCAAAGCCGTAGGTCTAAATCACAATCGACTTATTCTTCGTTGTAGCGGGTCGCGGCAGCGGATTCTGTAACGAATGTAGCGCTATCTGTTTCAACACCATTACAGGACTAGATCGGGGACTCGAAACAGCGACTGATACGCCAGCACCGCTCCTCCAACTGCAGAAGCATCCTCACCAAAATTGGAAGCCTCAAACCTCGCTCTTGGGTTGCTAAAGAATCCCAGTTCACCCTGTCGGGGCATGCCATCTCGTAATCGAGCAACCAGCGCATCTTTGACGTAGGGAAATAGCACGGTCAGCGGACCTCCCAGCACGATCCGCTCAGGATTCAGCAGGCTAGCAGCGCTAACTAATCCTCTGCCTAAAATTTTTGCCCACTCCTGCACCACCGCCAGCGCGATCGCTTCTCCTTGCTCTAACTGCGCCACCAATTCAGGTAAAGTTGTCGCTGTGCCGCTGCGCTCCTGATACCGCTTTAACAAAGCATCCTTACCGATCGCATGTGTCCATCGATCCAAATCATCTTGACCCGGCGGATCGCTCATTAAAGCGCTAATCTCACCGGCAGTGCCATAGGCTCCTCGGAACACACGATTTTGGATGATGATGCCACTGCCAATGCCTTGATTAATCAGAATATAGAGCAAGCTAGCGCTTTGCATGGCGTTGCCCAAATAGACTTCTGCCAGCGCTGCAGCATTCGCATCATTATCTGCAAACAGCGGCAACTCTAGCTGTGACTGCAGATAGCCTCGTAGATCGCCACCCGCCCAATTAAGAAATGGGGCACGAATCAGCACGCCATCCAGATTCAATACCCCCTGAATCGATAGCCCTACCCCTTTCAGCCGAGCATTACTAGAGGGATCGACTTGCTGAATCCGGTTGATTAACTGCACTAATTGCTTTAGCACCTGCGTGAGCTCGCCTGCCTGCAAAGGCTCTTGAATCCGCTCGACAATCTGAGCGGCAAGGTTGAGCTTCACGACCGTCAAATGCTCCGTTTCGATCGCTGCTCCAATAAAAAACGCACCATTGGGGTTGAGCATCAGCCCCACCCCCGGACGACCGCCACCGCGGCTCATAGAAAGTTCACCGCTTTCTCGTACCAGCCCCTGAGCAATTAGCTCAGCCGTGATCACCGTTACAGTTGAGCGGGTTAACCCAGTGAGCCGCGCCAGCTCAGCGCGAGCAATGGGGGCATGGCAGCGCAGAAGTTCTAGCAGCCGTGCAGTATTAATCTGCTTCAGCAACCCTGGATTGGTTGCAGCATGTTCAAATTGGAGCGGCATCAGAAACTTTTTTCAACTTAGTTTGTTTACTTAACAAACAAATTAGCATAGAGCTATTAAAGCCTAATCTGTTTATCGAGGTAAATTGATGCAGTGTAAATCCGCCATTTCAGAAGCACAAACTCTGAATCAGCCCCTTAATCCGTTAATTGCACCAGTTCCGCCCTACAGCGCCCTGATCTTTGACTGCGACGGAACGATCGCCGATACCTTACCCGTCCACTTCCAGACTTGGACAGCAGCCTTTAGTAAATTTGGGGCAGAGCTACCGCAAGCCTGGTATCACGAACGCACAGGGCTAACAGCGGCAGAATTTATTCAAGCGTTTAACCAGCATTTTGGCTACAGGCTCGATCAGAACATTGTGGATGCAGAGCGGCAGCAGCACTTTTCAGACTTAATCCACCAAGTGCAAGAAGTACAAG
The DNA here is from genome assembly GCF_014764505.1 of Phormidium tenue FACHB-886. Taxonomy (GTDB): domain Bacteria; phylum Cyanobacteriota; class Cyanobacteriia; order Elainellales; family Elainellaceae; genus FACHB-886. The sequence goes on along the minus strand of NZ_JACXWX010000009.1, from coordinate 137,881 downwards.
CAGTAGCAGCAATCGCCCGCGCCAACTATGGCAACGTTCCAATGGCAGTCGCCTCTAATGGACAGCGATCGGTCGTGGAAGCAACGCTGAATGCGATTAAGCTGGGATCGCTGTTTGAGACGATCGTTACGCTTGAGGATGTCACAGCAGGCAAACCTGCGCCAGATTTGTTTTTGCTAGCAGCAAAAAGAATGGGTGTCTCCCCTGACCAGTGCATTGTTTACGAAGATAGTGACGGTGGGCTAGAAGCAGCTCAACGGGCAGGAATGCGAGGAATTGACGTGCGAATTTTGTGGAGAACAGTATGAGTCAAGAATGGCTGGAATGGAGCCAACGGCTTCAGGCGATCGCGCAAAACGGGCTAACCTATTGTGACAATCCCTACGACATTGAGCGCTACCACCAAATTCGTGAGATTGCGGCTGAGATCATGGCAAGCCGCAGCATACTGGAACCCTCACAGGTCGTTGATCTGTTTAAGCAAGAAGAAGGATATGCGACGCCCAAAGTAGATGTACGAGCAGCAGTCTTTCATGACGATCAAATTCTCTTAGTCAAAGAGCGAGAAGACAACTGCTGGACACTGCCAGGGGGCTGGGTAGATGTCGGAGAATCGCCTAGCTTGGCGATCGTTCGAGAAGTGGAAGAAGAGGCGGGTTATCAAACCCGCGTGGTGAAATTGCTGGCAGTTTATGACAGGAATCATCCGCGTCATGGTCATCCGCCTCTACGGCATCATATCTATAAGCTATTTTTTCAGTGTGAGATTATTGGGGGGGCACCGACAGATAGCCATGAAACAGAGGCGGCTGCTTTCTTTGCGGAAGATAAGATTCCAGAACTGTCCTTAACCCGTGTCGTTCCGACTCAGATCGATCGGCTCTTTGAACATTTGCGCCACCCGGAGTGGGCGACAGATTTCGATTAATCGAGTTCTGAGCCTGGAGGAAGAAATGCTGATTCAACTGGATTGAGAGGAGACAGCTATGCAATGGTACAACACTCCCCCAGTTTGGGAAGTGCAGGGCGATCGCATTCGGGTAACAGCCGGAGCCAAGACAGATTTTTGGCGCAAGACTCACTATGGCTTCATTCGCGATAGCGGCAACTTCTACTACGAGCAAGTTACAGGGAATTTCATTGCTGAAGTAAAAGTGACTGGACAGTACCAAACGCTGTATGACCAGGCAGGGTTGATGCTTCGTCAGGATGAAACGACCTGGATCAAGTGTGGGATCGAATTTGTTGAAGGTATTCAGCAGGCAAGTGCAGTCGTTACCCGCAATTATTCCGATTGGTCAGTTGTGCCGCTCCTGCAAAATCCTTCCTCTTGCTTCCTACGAATGAAACGAAACGCCGAAGCCGTGGAAATATCTTATTCACTGAACGGAGAAGACTACAGCCTATTGCGGCTGGCATACCTGAGTGAGGCTGAAACTTTGCAGGTTGGCTTGATGTGTGCTGCTCCGGAGGGAGAAGGTTTTCCGGTTGTCTTTGAAGGGTTTAAATGTACCTTTCTAGAGTGAGATTGGGCATAGCGATGGACAATCGCAACAGCGCTCCATCAATTAGGAATCAACAAGGTAGGAATTGCTCAATTCAGCCGTAGTCTTGCGTCTTCTAACTGTCTCTGTCAAAACTGTCTCTGTCAAAACTTGCGCATCCCTTACTGGTAATCTAGGAGTATCGCATTAATTAAGAAAATTGATTAAAAGCATAATTGTAATTAATGAAATCGATTGATCTAGCGACGATCGACTTAAACCTGCTCGTGGCGTTTGAGGCACTATTTGAGGAACATAGCGTCACCCTTGCTGCACAGCGGCTCTACCTGGGGCAACCTGCCATGAGTGCAGCTTTGGGACGGTTGAGAACTGTACTCGGCGATGAGTTGTTTATCCGGATTGGCAAAGAAATGCAGCCAACCAGCAAAGCATTAGAGATTGCGCCTGGTATTTTGGCAGCGCTGCAGCAAATTCGGCAAACGCTGGAGTCTAAAGCGTTTGATCCAACCACATCTGAGCAGAGTTTTACGATCGGCAGTCCAGACTACACTTGCTATGTTGTCATTCCATCGTTTCTTGAGTTCTGTCGGCACCACGCACCCGGGTTAAGCTGTCGGCTGATTGGCTACGAGAAAGATAGTGTGGATACACTTTTGGAGCAAGGTGCGATCGATGTGGCGCTGGGCGTGTTTCCCAATCTGCCCCAACAGACAAACAGCATGGCATTGTTTCAAGAACAGTTTGTTGGGGTGGCGCGACAAGGGCATCCTGCAGTTGTTAAAGGGGCGATCGCGCTAGAAGCGTTTGCCGCTCTACCCCATGCCCTGGTAACACTGCGGCGAGACGCGAGCGGAGAAATCGATCGAGCCTTAGCTCAACACAACTTACAGCGCCGCATTGTGGTGACCTTGCCGCACATGCTGGCGCTGCCTGCTCTGGTTGCCAGCAGTGATCTAGTTGCAGCCCTGCCGCGCCGAATTGCTACGCGTCTGGCGAAGCTGCATCACCTAGAATTGTTTGAGCTACCCGTCGCTACCGAGCCATGGACAGTATCAATGCTCTGGAGCAGGTTAGTAGACAAAGATACTGCAAACATTTGGTTGCGCCAAACGCTCAAAACTCTATGTGAGAACATCTAAAGTAGCACTACCGGAACTCCCAGCAATGAGATGAGACAATCTTTTTTTGCAGCCAAAGGCGCACTGGCTCAACACATTTTCTACGACAAGACGCTAAGTTGGGATAGCACTAGCGTGGTTCATGCGCGGATTGGCACTAACCAATTCATTGAATCCAAGAACGCAACGCTCAAAGTATCAATTCCGTTTGGGCACACATCGATCCGGGCATCCTGGCAAACTGCATCTGGACAACAAAAATACCAACATGTTCAAGGCGATCATGTTGCAATTATGCCAGCCAGCTTAGCCTATGAAACGCGCTGGCAGCGAACCTCGGAATTGATCATCCTGTGTATTCAGCCTGCATTTATTGCAACTGTGGCTGAGGAATTGATGATAGGTAATAGTATTGAAATCATCGAGCATTGGACAGCAATCGACCCTTTGATCCGTCAGTTTGGTAGAGCCCTGCGGCATGAACTACAAATGGGTGTGCCGAGCCAGCTATACATCGATTCGCTGACCACCTTCTTAGCCATTCATTTACTGAAGACATACTCTACAGCTCAATTGAAACCTAATCCAGTTACAGTCGGTTCATCGTCAGGGTTCCCTCCGCATATACGGCAGCAGGTGATCGACTACATCGAAAGCAATCTTGAACAGGATCTATCACTGGAATCGATCGCGCAGATGCTCAATCTCAGCTCTTATCGATTTGCTCGTGCATTCAAGCAATCGATCGGGCTGTCTCCCCATCAATACTTGCTTCAGCGGAGAATTGAACGCGCCAAACAACTCTTAACGCAAACCCAGTTCCCCATTTATGAAATTAGCTACCTGTTAGGATTTTCTAGTCAAAGTCACTTTTCAACGGTATTCCGGCGGCTCACAGGTACAACTCCCAAGGCGTATCGAGATTTGCTTTGAGCTTGAATGGGGTTTGAGCAGGCAAAACTTTAAACAGTTTGCAAGAAATTGAAAGACTGCACTGGCACCTGTCTTTTATAGTTGCTTCAGCTTTTATAGTTGCTCCAGCTTGGATCTGTAAGATTTTGTTTGAGGAAATCGCATGAGCCATCATTTTGATTCACCCGAATCACGCGAAGACAGCCGCATCAATATCACTGATATCTATTTATTCCACGCCTCCGACCCGGCAAAAGTGGTGGCAATTATGAATATTAGCCCTTTGGCTGGCGTACCCTCGCCCTTTACCGGCAAGCTGCAGGCAACCACATTTCGACCAGAGACCGCTTACGAATTTCGCTTTGATACCAACGGAGATGCTAAAGCAGATGTAATCTTCCGGTTCTTATTTCAGGGCGAAACGGCTCCGCAAAACTGGACGTTACACATTATCAGCGGGGACGAAGCCCAAGACGCTCATGCAACCGGACGAGAACTAGGCAGCGGCGTCATGGAGGAAATGATACCGGTTCCTGATGTGGGTCGCGTTTGGATTGGCTTAGCAGGGGATCCCTTCACGCTGGATGCGGTAGCGGCTCGTGTGTTTCTAGACAAAATTATTCAGGATAACCAGTGGGCTCCAGATAGCTTTAGCACAGGCAACAGCACGACTGGCGCCACCAACGTATTAGCGATCGTCGCAGAACTACCGCTAGCCATGATTTCAACGCTGCCATTCAGTTTTTATGCCACGGTTTGCGCTAACGATCACGGACATTGGACGCAGGTCAATCGCTGCGGAAAGCCTAACTTTGCCGCCACCTTTAACGATAATGCTGAAAGGTCACTGCTGTATAACTCGACCGATCCAAACACTGATTACGCTAATTTTGCCCAACCGACGATCGATCTGGTCGTTAAAGTTTGTACAGCAGCTAACAGCAGCGATCGCCCCCAAGAATACGGAGAAATGGTAGCAAACTGGCTATTTCCAGACATGCTACCGTTCAATCCACAGTTGCCTGCAAGCTTTGGGTTTGCTGGCATCAATGGGCGCAGGCTGCAGGACAACTTTGGTACAGTTGCCTACACAACATTCTTCAATACGCTTCTACAAAATAAAGTGCCAGCGGCTAGCGATCTACGAACAGACTTTCCCTACGTGCCACCGGCTCGATCGCTGCCTACTGATTCGGCTGTAAGTGTGCCCAGCCGACAGGAAAGTTAATTCTAAAGTTAATTCTATAGCTATCGCTACAGCTAAAACATTTGAGTGGGCGTGCACCGCACGCCCACTCAAATGTGTTTGTCCTAACTGCTGTAGCAGTAACTATAGGTCAAAAGCTATAGGTCAAAATTAGCGAACTGAAGCGGCTGGAAGGGATGGTATTGTCTCTCTTCTAGATTGCCGTCCGTTCTGCGAAGCTCCATTTTGCGAAGCTCCATTTTGCGAAGCATCAGTCTGCAAAGCACTATCCCGCAAAGCTGGTTCGTTACGTAGGAGTGCTTCTCGAATTAGCCTAGCTGCTGCTCGTTGCGCTAACCCGCCTATAATTTGCTGCCCTAGTCGGGGCGTTTCGGGATTTGTCAGAATCTTTGGAACGATCGGGATGAGCTGCATTGCGTCAAAGCCGGGAGTTTCCCGCAAGAGCGTGAGGATTCGTAGAATGTGATCTAGGTTGCTGGGCTGAGCAGGTACCACTTGAGGAGCGACGGTCTTACTGTTTTTGCCGTTTAGTCCGCCGCTCCAGCCCAGCCAGTGACCCAAGTTTTGTAAGTTGTGGGTCACTTGCTCGGCTGCAGTTCTACCAAAGTCATCAATCCCTTGAACGATTCCCTCAACCAGATACTCGCGAATGAATTCGCCCCGCTCCGACAGTAGAAAGTCTGTTGTTTGTTCAACTACCTGATTAATGTCATAGTCTGGGTTGCTCTGCGCGTTCCGTAGCAGGTTCTCCAATCGGTTCCAGCGAAAGCTGCCGTCTTTAAATAGCAAATTCTGTAGCGAGTGGCGAAGCTGAGGGGATGGGTCAGTCAACAGCCGCTTCGCTACGTAAGGATAAGCTTTGCTTAGCACTTTGAAGTTAGGATCGACGTTGATGGCAATCCCTTCTAGCGTCACAAGCGATCGAATGATCAGCGCATAGTAGGCAGGCACCCGGAAGGGAAACTCGTACATCACCTGCGAGAGCTGATCGGTCATGCTCTTGAAGTTTAGCTCCGCCACGCTAGCGCCCAACGCGCTACCGAACACATTTGCCAACGCTGGGACAATTGGCTCCAAATTTGTATCAGGGGTTAGAAATTCTAGCCGTACATAGTCATGTGCCAAGCCTTCGAAGTCCCGATTTACCAAATGCACGATCGCCTCGATCAGTCCATAGCGCTGATAAGGCTGAATTTCGCTCATCATGCCAAAGTCGAGGTATGCCAGCTTACCATCCGGCGTGACCAGCAGATTGCCCGGATGCGGATCGGCGTGGAAGAAGCCATGCTCCAAGAGCTGCCGCAGCGAACACTGAACACCGACTTCAATCAGATACGAGGCATCATTGCCTTGAGCGCGAATCTCCTGTGGATTCGTTAGCTTTGTGCCGGTAATCCATTCCATCGTCAAAACACGTCGCTGCGTGTATTGCCAATAAATGCGCGGCACGTAGATGTCAGGCAAGTGACCATAGAGCTGGGCAAACCGTTCGGCGTTGTGCCCCTCCTGCGTGTAGTCCATTTCTTCAAAGATGCGAGTGCCGAACTCGTCCATGATGCCCACTAAATCACTGCGGACCCGCTTGACGTTGTCGGCTGCCCATGAAGCAATTTGCCGCAGAATATAAAGATCCAGCGTAATCTGCTCGGCCAACCCCGGACGCTGTACTTTCACAGCAACCGTTTCACCACTTTTCAGCTTACCTTTGTAAACCTGCCCTAGTGATGCAGCTGCGATCGGTTGGGCAGACAGCTCGGCATACACTTTATCGGGGCGATCGCCCAGTTCTTCTTGAATAAACCGAAACGCAACTTCGTTGGGAAAAGGCGGCAATTGGTCTTGCAGCCGTGTTAGCTCATCCAGATAGCTAGGCGGCACAAGGTCAGGACGGGTCGAGAGCGCCTGACCGATCTTGATATAGGCAGGACCTAAACGTGTCAAAATCTCCCGCAGCTTCGCGGCTCGCTTTCCCTGGTTCTGCTCAATCCGTCCGGTTTGTTTGTCCCACCAAAGTGAGGAAACAAATAGCAGAAATGTCCAAAAAACGTTGAAAATGCGTCCCCACACTTGCAGCAGACGGCGACGATAGAGAGCCGCAATTGCCACCGGGTCATAGCGAAGCGCCACGGCTTGAGCTTCCGTCTGCACGGATTTAAGATGCTCCTCGGGAACAGGATGCGGCTCGCTATCGACCACAACACCGCGAGTCGATAGTAAATCTTCGATCTGCTCGGAAGTCAAAGTTGGCATGGTGGAGTAACGGGGGTGGAGGAGAGACGAACCAATCTAGATCCAGACCAATTCAGAACATAGAACGACCAGAGTAAAATAATTGTCCTGCAATCACTGTATCTTTACTTCTTGATACATTCCCCTTCTCAAAGGCGGAGAAACCCGATCGCGCAGGTATTGATTTCCGCAGATTACATATGAGGAGGACAGGTCAACCAGATATGTGAAGTATTGTAACAGCGAAGTCTGCTGCAGTAGAGGAGTTTAGGGCAATTGCAGAGAAAAACTTGCATTTGGGCAATTATTAAACCCTCCGTTCGATTCCCATGTAAGACTCTGCAACACCCACTAAACTGATAGGTAGTTCCCGGTCACGCTAAGTCGCCTCATGCTGATCTCCCTTCAAATTGAAAATTTTGCCCTGGTCGATCGCCTGGAGCTTGAGCTGGGCACAGGGCTAAACGTGCTGACGGGTGAAACGGGAGCTGGCAAATCCATTGTGCTGGATGCCCTGGATGCCGCATTGGGTGGCAAAGTCAACAGCCGCGCCATCCGCACTGGAGCCGATCGCGCCTCGATCGAAGCCACGTTTGACCTTGATCCAGCGTTGATTAACTGGCTCGGCGAACAGCAGATCGAGCTGGTCGATGATATGTCGCTGATCTGTACCCGCGAGCTAACGGCAGGTAAAGGCAGTGTCCGTAGCCGCTCTAGGATTAACGGCGTCTTGGTCAACAAGCAGCAGATGGAGCAGCTGCGCGATCGCCTTCTAGAAATTACTGCCCAAGGGCAAACTATGCTGCTGGGTCAGCCTACCCTCCAGCGCGAGTGGCTCGATGCCTTCGGCGGTGCAGACCTGATCGAACAGCGAGAAGTCGTCAGTGATGTCCATATGGCAACCCAGCAGGCGCTGAAAGCTTTGGAAAAACGCCGACAGTTTGAGCAACAGCGCCTCCAGCAGCTCGATATCTTTGAATACCAGGCAAAAGAGCTGAGTGCTGCTAATCTGGGCGAACCCGACGAACTCGATCTGCTCGAACAAGAGCGGCAGCGGCTCAGCCACAGCGTTGAGCTACAGCAGCAAAGCTACCAGGTTTATCAGGCGCTGTACCAAAACGATCGCGGCTCCGATGCCTGTGCCGATCTGCTGGGTCAGGCAGAGTCTGTGCTAACGGACATGCTGCGCTATGATGCCGAGCTCCAGCCCGTCCTCGATCTGGTTTCGGGCGCACTAGCGCAAGTTGAGGAAGCTGGACGACAGATTAATAACTACGGCGATAGCCTCGAAACCGACCCCGATCGGCTCCAGGAAATTGAGGAGCGGATCATCCAGCTCAAGCAGATCTGCCGCAAATATGGACCCACTCTGGCAGAAGTGATCGCCCATAGCCGGCGCATCCAGCAAGACCTGGAAGAGCTAAGCGGCAGCGGACAATCGCTGGAGGTACTAGAGAAGAGCTATCAGAATTGCCTGGCAGAGCTAACGCAAGCTTGTGAACGCTTGACTCAGATGCGGCAAAAGGCGGCCCAATCACTAGAAGCTCTACTCGTCCAAGAGCTGAAGCCGCTAGCAATGGACAAAGTGCAGTTCAAAGTGGGCATGACCCCGATCGCCCCCACGGCTACTGGAGCCGATCGCATCAGCTTTTTGTTTAGCCCCAACCCCGGTGAGCCGCTCCAGCCGCTAACTGAGATTGCCTCTGGCGGTGAGATGAGCCGCTTCCTACTGGCGCTAAAAGCCTGTTTCTCTCAGGTTGATTCTGTCGGCACGATGGTCTTCGATGAAATTGATGTGGGCGTTTCTGGACGGGTGGCGCAGGCGATCGCTGATAAGCTGCACCAGCTCAGCCGCCGCCATCAGGTGCTTTGCGTGACTCACCAGCCGATCATTGCAGCTATGGCAGATGCTCACTATCGCGTCAACAAAGAAGTAATTGACCCGGCAGGCGGCAAAAAGGGACGCGGCAAAGTAAACCTGGAAAACGGCAATGGTGCAGCCCTCCCAGAAGACGTGCGAACCGTTGTGCGGGTGCTTTCGCTAGACGATCGCCAGCGTCGGGAAGAGCTGGCGCAGCTTGCGGGTGGCAAAACCAACCCAGATGCGATCGCCTTTGCCGATTCTCTATTGGCGCAAGCCGCCCATTCTCGGCTGAATCACTTGCCTACACCAGCCGCCGAACCAACTCCAAAAGCAAAACCTGCAAAAGCAAAAGCTAGCCGTCGAAGTTAAGCGATCGTCTGGCAAGCTTCAGCCGTGCAGCAGATTAAGCCTGGTATGCTGAACCCTCGCGCAGCTTAGCTTCACGAACTTAAATATCAGCCTTAAGAAATCCCTATCGCCAGCTGCCCGAATTTGCTGCGTGGAGCTACCTGTTTCCGCCTATAATACTGCTCAGGTGCTGACTTTATTTAATATTCCCTATTTCTTAGAAATGTAATTTAATGAAAGATAACACTCTCTCAGGTACAGAGCTGCAGACCCAGACATTAAAGTAGGGAATCTTACAATCTAGAGCTGGCGACATAAAACGCAGAGCAGAGAGACGGCATCAGTTAAGGCACAGCCCGAAAGGGACAATGGATTACGGCAGTTGAACAGGAGGAAGCAATGGCAGACCAAGAAAAAAGCGCAGGCAACGGTGAAGCGACCAAAACTAACAAGCTGGAACTATCAGATAAGCCTGCTCCAAATGGTCAAGCAAATGGACAGACAAAGGCTGAACCGGCAGGCTTAGCGCTCCGCAGCGAGCCGCAGGCACCTGCTTCCATCGAGCTGGCTGGCGTTCGTCCCATTGGCAGCAGCCATTTGGATATTTATGCTACCTTCTTAAACAATCGTCCCATTATGGCAAGCCACCTGCAGGTCATGGAGTATGTGGGCAGCCGTCCAATTTTTGCCAGTGACCTTGTCATCCGAGAAGATTTTGCAGGTCGTCCAGTCGTCGCTAGCAACCCCAAGCTAATGGAATCTTCGACGCTGCCCGGCGGTCGTCCGATCGCTTCTAACGAGATCGACGACGGCGAAATGTTGATGGGTTTCATCGATTAAACCTATTCTTTTAGATAGATTTATCAGGTTTTCCTAGAGGTTGAAGTGGTTGGATACAGTGGTGTGTTACAGCGCCACTGTTTTTTTATCTAGGATGGAAGGATGCATTCGGTGCATTTCTCTTTACTTCTTTTTTCCCCCTATGCGTCCTCTGCTCACGCCCGTCGTTCGCCAGCGCGAAATTATTGAAGTATTGATTCGTCACGGCTGGGATTTTATGCGCCAGCTCTTGACGATCGGCAAAAGCGATGAACCGGAGCTGCCGGCACCCGAAGTTCTCTGCAATATCTTGAAAGATTTGGGACCTGTCTACGTCAAGCTGGGGCAGCTCTTGAGTACGCGACCCGATCTGCTGCCGTCCTCTTACATTGATGCACTCAGCCATCTTCAGTCCAACGTGCCGCCTGTAGACTGGGCAGCGATCGAGACGCAGATCCGCCAAGATCTACCCCAACCGCTGGAAACCTACTTTGAGAGCATCAGCTATGAGGCGATCGCGGCCGGCTCAATTGCCCAAACCCACAAGGCAATGCTGAAGGACGGACGGCAGGTTGCAGTCAAAATTCAGCGTCCGGGCATTGAGCCGATCGTTGCTCGTGACATTGCCCTGTTTAAGCAAATTGCCGCGCTGCTGTCTACTACCAATTTTGGCAAACGATACAACATCGTGGCGCTTGCCGATGAATTTGGCAATTCTCTGCAAACTGAATTGACGTTTACACAAGAAGCGGAATATACCGATCGCCTCCGGCTTAACCTGGCAAACAGCCGCTGGTTTAACCCTGCTCAAATTGTGGTTCCAGAGGTGATCCTTTCGACTAAACGGCTATTGGTGCTGGAATGGTTGGATGGTGTGCCAGTTCTAAATGCCAAAGTTACCGGGGAGAACTATGACAACGATCCGGAAGCAGAGCGCCATGCATTCACCACGTTAATCTTTCGAGCATTTCTTCAGCAATATCTGCTGGATGGCTTCTTTCATGCCGATCCGCATCCCGGCAATTTATTCTATCTCCACGATGGGCGAGTCGGTATTTTAGACTGCGGCATGATGGGAGTTCTCGATCGCCGCACTCAATCAATTATGGTGGAGCTAGTCCTTGCTATTATTGATGCCGACCCTGAGCGCTGCGCCCAACTCACTTTACAGCTCGCAGAGCCGATGGATCTCAGCCAACCCATCAATCTGCTGCGGCTCCAGTCAGATTACAATCGCCTGCTGCAGCAATACTCTGACATCAGTTTGGCAAGCCTCAACGTAGGCGAAGCCTTTGGGCAAGTTTTGGAAGCAGCCCGGTTGAATAACCTGAAGCTACCCAGCAATATTGGATTATTGACCAAATCGATCGCCAATTTAGAGGGAACTGGACGCAAATTTGATCCCTCGATTAATACGGTGGATGAGATTCGTCCGTTGATGAGCGATCTATTCCGGCGGCAGCTGGTGGGAGAAGACCCGCTGCGATCGGTGCTGCGGACGGCGCTAGAGTTCAAACAGCTCTCGCTGGACTCGCCCCGTCAGCTTGGTTTTCTGCTGAACCGTCTCACCTCTGAAACGCTGCGGTTTAATCTCAATATTCAGGATCTAAACGCGCTGCGCCGAACCATCGACAAAGCCGCCAACCGACGTTCTTCTAGCACTGTGGTCGGAGCGCTGATTATTGGCGCGGCAATTTTATCGACCGGGCAGCAAACCCCGCAAATTCAGCTCATCGGCAATATCTTCTTTGCTGTCGCTAGCCTGATGGGATTGTGGCTAGTGATCACAATATTGAGGTCAGAAAGACGGCGATCGGAATAATAAATTATCCTAACCAGGAAAAGTTAAAATATTCTAATCCCTTCAGCTCGGCGCAGGAGAACGCTTCATGGCAAAAGATCCAATCGCCACTCCCGCAACCCACGAAACTCTGACAGACGCAGAGAAAAAGAAAAAGAAAGACAAACACAAAGAAGAAAATCAGAAGAAAAAACACAAACAGCCGATCGATTCGGCACAGCTGGCAAAGGCAAGTAAGGCTCACAAAGCTAAGGTGGATCCAGAGGTGTTTGACGGCAATGACGAGGGTGATGATGCCGAACCACATCAGAAACTGTCAAATGAATTTTACGAAGCAGAGCTTGCCAAGCTGCAAATTGAGCTAGTAAAAATGCAGTATTGGATCAAAGCCGTGGGCTACCGTGCCATTTTGCTCTTTGAAGGACGGGATGCAGCCGGTAAAGGTGGCACAATTCAGCGAATCATTGAACCTCTCAACCCTCGGGGTTGCCGCGTGGTAGCGCTAGGAACGCCTTCCGACCGCGAGAAAACCCAGTGGTATTTTCAGCGCTATGTGGCACATCTGCCTGCCGCCGGAGAACTGGTGCTGTTCGATCGGAGTTGGTATAACCGGGCAGGCGTAGAGCGGGTAATGGGCTTCTGTACCGAAGAGCAATACCGCGAGTTCTTTGTGTCTTGTCCAGAATTCGAGCGAATGCTGGTGCGATCGGGCATCTTACTGCTGAAGTATTGGTTCTCAGTTAGCGATGAGGAACAAGAAAAGCGCTTCCAAGCTCGTACCAAAGATCCGGCTAAACGCTGGAAGCTCAGCCCAATGGATTTGCAGTCCCGCGCACGCTGGGTAGAGTTTTCCAAAGCCAAAGACGAAATGTTTGCCCACACCAACATCCCGGAAGCGCCTTGGTTCACGATCGCTGCAGATGACAAAAAACGCGCCCGCCTCAACTGCATCAGCCACATTCTCAGCAAAATTCCCTATGAGGACATAACACCGCCGCCGATCGAGCTACCGCCCAGAGCACCCGCCGAAGATTACGTCCGTCCACCGCGGAATGAGCAATTTTTCGTGCCACAGGTGTATTAAGTGGCAAGTGGCTCTCATCCGATCAGGAGGGCGCAGTTCCCTGTGTCCTCCTAATTTGTTCAAACATCTGTTTCAAACATTTGTACAGCTAAAATTTGGACAGGCTTTACCATTAGGCTAGCGGAGAGGCAGCTTCAGGGACGCTGTAATAACGGAACTGCACCATCAGCGGCTGGCGGGAAACTGCCTCAAACTGTTGCTCCATGAATTCGCTATAGTCTGCTAAATTGTCAAGCCCAGTCACATTAAGAAGGACTTCCGCAGCAATCCAGAAGGTGGTTTTAACGATTAGGTATTTCCAGGGTGCCAGCATGACTCTGTCCTCTTGAACGCCACATACCTACTTATCGTTTCGGTATTGCAGACTTATGCAGCTGAACCCGTTTGAGCGTTAAGATACCTTGACATTTGGTTCATGGCTCTTTCGCTGGTTTACCATTCGACTAGTTATTAATGTCTGGCTTGTCGCTGAGGCTATGCTGGAGAACACCTGAGAGCGACATGAGAAGATAAGCAAGATTAGTTTGAAATTCTCATGAGCAAAACTAGCTACCAATTTCCAGAAGGCTTTTATTGGGGCACGGCAACTGCTGCCTATCAAATTGAAGGAGCTGCTGCCGAAGATGGAAGATTACCCAGCGTTTGGGACACCTTCAGCGCTACACCGGGACGAGTACTAAACGGCGACACAGGGGCGATCGCCTGCGATCACTACCATCGCTATCCGGAAGACGTGAAGCTGATGGCAGATCTGGGCATCAAGCACTATCGCTTCAGTATTGCTTGGTCACGGGTGTTGCCAGAAGGAAGGGGGGCTGTGAACGAGCAGGGCATCGACTTCTACCGCCGCTTGGTCGATTGCCTGCTGCAACACGGCATTACGCCCCATGCCACGCTGTTTCATTGGGATAGCCCACAGGCACTGGAAGACCTGTATGGTTCCTGGTTGAATCGGCAGATGGCAGTTGATTTTGCAGACTATGCAACGGCGGTGGTCAGTCGGTTGGGCGATCGCATCTCCCACTGGATGACGATCAACGAAATCACTTGCTTCACCCACCTTGGCTATGCCGCATCTAGCCAACCTGTCCATGCACCAGGCTGCCGAGTTAGCAGCCAAAGCGAGGTATGGCAAACTTGTCACCATGCTTTATTGGCACATGGGCTGGGCTGTCAAGCAATTCGCGCTGCTTCGCCGCAGCCTTGCTCAGTGGCATTAGTCGATAATTTTACTGTGCCCGTACCACTTATAGAATCTCCTGCTGACATCGCCGCTGCCCAACGCGCCTTTCGAAACTTCGGCTACAACGGCGGCATTTTGCTGCCAGCGCTGACGGGTGCATATGATGTTAGTTTTCAGCAAGATGGGGCAGCGGCTCCAGTCGTGCAAGACGGCGATCTAGCCATCATCCATCAACCACTGGATGAGCTGGGCTTCAATATTTACTCTGGCACATACGTACGGGCAGCCGATACTGAAGCAGGCTTTGAGGTCGTGAACTTTGCCAAAACCCATCCCAAATTAAATATGCCCTGGCTATTCTTCCAGCCAGAGTGCCTGTATTGGGGAGTGCGGCACATCAGCGAAACGCTGGGATTGCCCGACTTGCCAATCTTCATCAGCGAAAATGGCTGTGCCGTTGAAGATGAAGCCGATGCAGAAGGCAAAGTAACCGATAGCGATCGCATTCTATACATGCGGCAATACCTGCAGTCTGCTCATCGGGCAGTCAGTGAAGGCTATCCGCTGAAGGGCTATTTTGTCTGGAGCCTGCTAGACAATTTTGAGTGGTCGTGGGGATACGATCGTCGGTTTGGCATTGTCCGAACAGATTTTGAGACGCAGCAGCGTATCCCCAAGGCGAGTGCAAACTGGTATGCCGAATGTATCTCACAGAATCGGGTGGTTTAGTTAACCCCTTTCGTTCAGCTTAATAATCTCGATCGATGCTGCCATAGAAGACCGGCTCTACCCGCAGTGCCAGTACCCGTGATGGACGCAGCACCATGTATTCGCCCTGAATATTCTTGATTGGCACATTGATAAAGTCATTGGAGCTAGCTTTCGGCACAAGCTCGCCACTATACCACTTCTGAAAATCTTGAATAGTGGGAAAACGCACCTCTTCTCGGTGTCCACCTTCCATCAGAATGTGGACTGCAAATTCGCTAGGAGTTCTGGGCATGGTAGTCAGTTGATCTAAACGCCTTCTGCCTTGCTGGGGCAAACCCGCAAGGCTTCCGAGGTCAATATTCCCCCACAGGGGCGGGAAAATACAGGGTTGTGAAAGCAAAGTTTGCGATCGGACGGCTCCATTGAGCCAAGGAAATAGAAAATGAGGGCTAAATTTAAACTTTTACACCGTTTCAGCTCGATGAGAGGTCACTGCCGTCCGTAGTTTTCCGTAGGCCAATCTTTTCCTAACTAGGGAGTTCCGCGATCCTTCGGTGAGCATTATGGTGGCTGATCTCTAAGCTATTCAGTGAAAACAGATTTATCAAATGTGGTTTATCTCTAGGTGCTAAGACAGCCCAACCCCCCTATGCCCTCTCCCCTTTATTTATGTAGACTCTTGTAGGCTCTATCACCCCCTATTAATCCTTCCTATCAAACTGTCTCTAGCTCTCTAGCTCCCTGTTCTTCCGCTCCCCCACCTATCCGCCATGTCTCTTCAACAATCCTGGCAGCAGCGACGGCAAGCCTTAACTGACCAACAGCGCTATGTCCGTCAAATCCTCGATCGCTTTCAGCAAAGTCGCTACGTGAAAGTGATTGCCCCGCGCTACAATCTGCCCCAGAATCTGCCAATGTTTCAGGCGCAGCTCCAGCCAGAAACTCGACCCTCTCTAGAGCAAGCCAGCGCCCAGCCACAGATGCAGACAAATCGCTTGATGCAACGCCTTTTCGATGTCACACAACGCCTCCGACAGCAAACAGCAGAACTGCTGTCCCTGCATACTGCGGATCGTGCTCTGATGGCAGAGCAGCTCTCGCAAGAGCTAAGCGATTTCCACATCTATCTAACTACTACTGCTGCCACGCTCCGCCACATCATCCAGCAGCAGATGCAGCAGGTTCGCTCTGAAAGTCGAGAACTGCAACTCTATCAACACCAGCAGCAGATACAGCTCATGCAAGAGTTGGCAAACTGCATTACTATGCTGCAGGCTGAAGTCAAAAACCAGCTCATTGAGCTTTCGCTCATCCGCCAAGCCCGATCGCCACAAATTCAGCAATTGCTGCAATCTTCTCGTCAGAGCTGCCTAACTGAGATGGCAACGCTGCGGGCAGAGCTGCAGGCTTTTTGTACTGAGCTGCATCAGACTGCCTACAAAGACACGCCAGAGACAACCGCTTTGAGTGCGGCAGAGAACCCGGCAGATATTAGCAAGAGTGATGAAACAACAGCCAGCAGACCTGACCTGAAACCCGGTTCCTGAAAGCAGCGGTCGATGTAAATTTGATGAGATGGCTTTTGGCGTGCCTATCGTTAGTTTTAGGTCAGAATGGTGAGGCTGCTTTGATGGTGTGAGGCATGGTTGGCAAAGTGACCAGCGAGGGCGATCGCGCGATGCGATCGAATATTGCGCGTGAGCAATTTCAGCTGGATGGATCGGGCATCAAAATTGGCGTTATTTCCAATAGCTACAATGCCCAGGCTGGAGCCGCGGTAGACGTAGCCAATGGCGAACTTCCTGGACGGCGCAACCCCAACGGCTACAAAAAGCCCGTGCGCGTATTGCAAGATAATCTCAGCTTTCGCACTGACGAAGGACGCGCCATGCTGCAAATTGTGCACGATGTTGCACCTGGTGCAGAGCTGTTATTTCATAGCGCAGACAGCACTGAAGTCAGTCTTGCAAATGCCGTGCGATCGCTAGTGGAGGCAGGAGCCGACATCATTGTTGACGATCTGGGTACTTCAAATACGCTCATCTTTCAGGATGGGGCAGTAGCGCAGGCGATCGAAGCTGCTACTGCTCAGGGAGTGACCTACTTTTCGGCTGCCGGAAATGACGGCAATCGCTCTTATGAAAGTGCGTTTCGGGCGGGAACAACGTTCACCTACCGGGGTAATACCTACGAAGCGCACAATTTTGATTCAGGCAGCGGCGTTGATTTATTTCAGGATATCCAGCTTCCGGCTGCTAGCGCTAACGATTTACTCTATGGATCTCAGCCGGAGATCAACTTGATTTTGGGCTGGGATCAACCCAGCGGACAGGTGTCCAACGATTTAGAGTTTTTTCTTGTTGGAACGCCGCAACTGCCGGATGCAGGCGGCAATCTAATTGCAGAGACCTTTATCGCTTCTCCAGCAGCCGAGATTCCCCTCCGTCAGCTTGAGTACAGCACCACCCAGCAGCAAACGGTTTACCTGATGATTGCCCGTCGGGTGAATTCTACTAGCCCTGTGCCTGGTCTGATTAAATGGGTCAGCTACTTTGCAATTGACGATGGTGTTAAATACCAATACGTGAACGATTCGTCCAGTGCTACAGGCGGCTCCACGATCATTGGACATCCCAACTCCAAAGGAGCGATCGCTGTGGGTGCTGCCTCCTTTAGCACGACACCTGCGTATGGCGGCACAACGCCCCAACTAGAACCTTTCTCCAGCTTTGGCGGTACCCAGATCCTGTTTGATAAGCAGGGCAATCGCCTAGCCGCTGCAGAAATACGCCAAAAGCCAGAAATTGTTGCGCCCGATCGCGTCTCCACGGCGGTAACCAGCTCCAACCTAGTGCTAGACTTCAGCTCTTTTCCAGGGACTTCAGCGGCGGCTCCCCATGCGGCAGCTGTTGCAGCATTGATGCTGCAGCGAGCGGGTGGACGCCGTAGCCGCACACCCGCTCAGCTGCTGACGGCACTGCAAACAACTGCGATTCCTATGGCTGCGCCCGGTAACTTCAGCAGCGGGGCGGGCTTTGTTCAGGCAGACGGCGCGGTATTGGATTCGTTTCTTGTCAAGCAGGAAGGAACTGAGGGTAACGATCGGCTGCGGGGCACAGCTGTATCTGAAAACCTCTATGGCTTTGCAGGCAACGATACGCTTACAGGAGCCGCTGGATACGATGCCTTGTTTGGCGGTACGGGTCGCGATCGGCTCAGCGGCGGGGCAGCTAATGATTATTTAGTGGGGGATTTGGGCGACGATCGGCTGTTGGGCGGCAAAGGCAACGATACTCTGGTTGGACGGCAGGGCAAAGACAGGCTCCAAGGCGAGGTGGGCGACGATCGATTGGTGGGCGGCGAAGGCAGCGATATCCTCAGCGGTGGCAAGGGCAAAAATCGGCTGGTGGGCGAGCGGGGCAAGGACTTGTTTCAACTCGATCGGCAGGGAACTGCGCTGATCCAAGATTTTCGCGATCGAGAAGATAAGCTAGGACTTGATAGAAGATTGAATTTCTCTAATTTAGAAATTACCCAACGCGGACGCAATGCCTTGGTTCAGTTTCGTGGTAGTACTCTAGCAGAGCTGCAAAGACTCAATGCAAACACCATTACAGGTGCCGACTTCGTGATTTAGCCTGTTCTACTAACTTCTACTCCTGTTCCTATTAACGTTTTACTCAGTTGTCCTAGAACCGCAAGCAAATTTCAGCAGTGCTTGGATGGAAAAAACAAAGGGGCAAGACCTGAGCTTACGTAAAGTGTCACAAAAACCTAGACAACTTCATAAATAGTTTGGTACAAATGTTCTTAGAATGTTCTATGATTTTTTTACATTCTGTTTGATTGGTTGCCAAAAATTTTGCTCAAAATAAAGTTCAAAATTTTTGCTAACAAAATTTCTGCGAGTCTTTCAACGTTTTGCCCAATCTGTCGGGTTGAGCTGTCTGCATCAAATGAGTCCGATCGACTTTGATTTAAATTGCCCGTTCACACTTTGCCCAAGCGGTATTGCTTGCTCTACTCAAGTTGAATTTGTTCTATGGAAACCTTAACTGAAGTCCAACAACAGCTCTACGATTGGCTGGTTCAATATATCAAAGACAACCAGCACTCTCCATCAATTCGCCAAATGATGCGGGCTATGGGGCTACGATCGCCCGCTCCCATTCAAAGTCGGCTAGAACACCTCCGCAATAAAGGCTACATCGACTGGACAGAAGGAAGGGCGCGCACCCTTCGTATCCTCAAGCCGCAAGGTGTTCCAATTATGGGAACGATCGCCGCTGGTTCTGTGGTAGAGTCCTTCACCGATTCTGTAGAACAGCTAGACTTCTCTAGCTCCGCGCTGAAGCCTGGAGATTATGCTCTGCGCGTTCGGGGCGATAGCATGATTGGAGCCTTAATTGACAACGGCGACATTGTGCTGATGCGTCCGATTCAAGACCAGAAAGCCGTGCGGAATGGAGCAATTGTGGCTGCACGGGTCAGTGGTGAAGGCTACACCTTAAAGTATTATCACCGGAAGGGTAGCCAGGTTACCCTGAAGCCTGCAAATCCCAACTATCAACCGATCGAAGCGCCCGCTGCTCAGGTAGACGTTCAGGGTATTTTGGTTGGTATGTGGCGCGGCTATACGCCTATTGCGTAGGTTTTGCGGCTCAATTAAATCTATGAAGTTTTTGGGGGTTGACCTGGGATGGCGATCGCAGCCTAGCGGTTTGTGCTGTTTGGCTTGGCAGGGTGATTCTCTAAAACTGCTTGATTTGCGTCGTCTAGAAGCCATAGACGATGTTTTGACATGGGTAGATGCCTGGACAATAAACAAGACCGGTGAGGCTGAGCCTGCAGGAGTTGCAGTCGATGCCCCCACGCTGATTCCTAACGCGACTGGAATGCGGTTGCCCGATCGTCTCACCCACCAGCACTTTGGGCGGTATCATGCTGGTTGCTATCCTGCTAACCTGAGTCTGCCTTTTGCCGATCGCACGGTTGGCTTCGGCTTGAGCTTGGAAAGGCGGGGCTTTGCTCATGCGCCAGCCATTCAACCCCGCCTAGCCTGCCGCTTCCAGATCGAAGTCTTTCCACATCCGGCGACCATTCAGCTATTTGGGCTGTCGCAAATCCTCAAATATAAAAAAGGCAAGCTTGCCGATCGTCGCAGTGAACTGCTGAAGCTGCGCCATTATATTTCCACTATCTTGCCAACCCTGAAACCCCGCTTGCAATTCTCCACAACCCTGCCAGATATCCCCCAAACAGGTGCAGGGCTGAAAGCGGTTGAAGATCAGCTAGATAGCTTGCTGTGCGCCTTCGTGGCGGCCCACTGGTGGTATTGGGGAACAGCGCGAAACTGGGTGTTGGGTGCAGAGACGGCAGAGGAATGCTGTAAAACCGGATATATTGTAGTGCCGCGATCGTCCTAGGCAAACAGTTCCTCAAATCCCAGTGGAATTGCCAACTTAACATCGAACATGCGCTGCTCGAATTCACTCATGCTAGAGGTTTCGTTCGCGTCATACCTGCCGTAGATTTTGGGTAGCTTGCCTAGCTGCTGCAGCACTGCCCGCACTTCTTCGTTGGCAATGTCTGCTAAATTTCTGCCGCTGAGCTGGGCGATGGCAGCAGCGATCCCCACACCTTGAGCCACTGCCGCATTGAATTCCACAATTCTGCCCACGGCGCTGGCACTGCCGCTAAATCCAGAGGCAGGACTAATGACCGCCAGATTGGGTACAGCCTTGATCAAGGCATGGCGCATCCCTACATTTAGCAGAGGCGACTTAAACGCAAATTTTTTCACTCCCACTTCTGCCGCTCGCTCCCATAAACCTTTAACGCCGCCACGAATGTCAAATGCATAGCCAAATGTGCCGATCGCCTCTGCAGCAGGAACACCACCGGCGATCATTTGTGCCCCGCTCAGCGGATCTACGGCTCCCACGATGTTTCCGGCATGGCGGATATAGAGCTCTGGTGCTGCTTTAACGACCGTTGCGCCTAGGCTCTTGAACCAGCGATCAACGTATTTTATTTCTTCTATCATGGCAGGCGTTGGCTTTGCCCCATTACGAGCTAGCGCTTCGGCTTCTGCTGCATTGACATAGAACAAGAGACAGTTCCAGATCATCCGGTTTCCCGGCAGCACGGCAATGTTGGCATTGTCAAACACAACGCCGCTTTCCGGCAGGTAGTGCTTTTTGCCCCGGAAGGAGTGATAGGCGATCGATAGCGCTCGACTATAGACATCGATGTAATCAGTACCGACATCCATCTTATTGAGTTGACCATAGCCGCGCGTTAGGGAGTTGCGGAGGTACTGAGCAAGGGAGGCATCCCCTTGTGCAGCAGTGTTGATCCATTGTTGGGCTTCGGTATCGTTGGGATTGGCGTAGCGCTTCAGGTAAGCTAACTCAATTTCTTGGAGCATTTGGGGGCTAATGCCCTGTGTTTCAAACATTAGCGTCACGGCAAGCTCGGCGTTGGGCAGCCCTAGTCCGGCATATCCGGGTAGCTTTTTGACGCCTGCAAGCTGGGCGAGTTCAGCATTTACAGTGGAATCTACAAACTGTTGCCCCAGCAGTATTGCGCCATTAGTGAGTTCTAGCCCAGCCAGCCTTTGCCCATCTTTGCGAACTGCCTTTATCTTGACATTGCTGAGAATGTTTACCCCCGCTTCACCCATCATGCTACGCAGCGCGGAGTTGGCGTTGCCTGGATCGAGCGCTACCTTCTTCACACCTGCTCGCTGCAGAAATTCTTTGTAGATCGCTGGTGGATCGCCAAAGTCGTCAAGACGCAGGGCATTGCGCGTCGCGATGGGGATGCTGCTGCGATCGACATATGCAAGTCGCCCCCGCACCAAATGCCCCCCAATTCCCTCTTGAGCATTGCCCTTTAGCATCACCACACTTTTGGCAAAAGTCCCTGTGCGGCGGCGATATTCTCTGGCGGCAGAAACCAACGCTAAAATACCAGGAACTTCATCGCCAAAGCCTACGAAATCAAAGGTGCGAGACGGGGGAGATGCAGTCATAATTCTCTAAGTTTGGGATTTTAAGAGCGTATCCGAAAACGATTTCTGCAGAGTGGATTGCGCCCGCCCTGCCAAATAATGCCTCTAAAGTTTATGAATTTCCGGGTGAAGTAGCCATCGTTCGTAAGTTTATTTTGGCGAATCCTTCAAATGATGCAGGAGATGTGTGAGGGGTTGCAAGCGTGAGCCGAAACGCTCCTAAGATTCCCGGATTAAGTGAACTTTGAATCAAAATCAGGTCGAAATCTTCTGAGTAGGTGTAGACAGGGGCATCTGGGCAAGTGCAAGACATTTATCGCTTCTCAAATATCTGCTTGGGGTGGATCTTGGCAGAAACATCGGTTAAACACGTATAGGTGAGCGTTTTGGCGGAGTAGCATGAATTTAGCAACTTTGATTTTGGGGCTTGGCGTGGGTGCGGGGTTGGGTTGGTGGGTTGGGCGTTCTCAAAATAGCGCTTTGGGCAAGGCTGCTTTGGGCGAGCCGGTTCATTCTGCTCCGCCGATCGCCCCCGTTGAGCAATCGATCGCTGCAGCCAAAACTTTTGGGCCGAGCCAGCTTGCTTACCAGATGGTGACCGAAATGGCACAGTTTAAAGCTGGTTTCTTGGGGCGATCGTCTCATGAGCTGCGATCGCCGATTAATACGGTGATCAGTCTACATCAATTAATTCTGTCAGATCTGTGTGAGAGTCCAGAGGAGGAGCGAGAGTTTGTGGCTCAAGCGCAAACCGCCGCCGAGAAAATGTTGGGAGTACTCGATCGGCTGATTTTGCTGTCTAAGACATCTTATGGTATGGAACCGCCGCAGCTACAGCCGGTGCCTTTGGCAGAAACGCTTGCGGAAGTGGAGCAATTTGTTCAGCTTCAGGCGAAAAACCGCAACTTGCGGCTGACGATCGAGCAGACTGATCTGGAGGTTTACGTTTTCGCAGATTCGCGCTGGCTGCGGCAGGTATTGCTCAATCTGCTGGATACTTCGATCGGTTTGATGCAAGAAGGCCGCATTCGGCTGACTACGCAAATTACGGATGAGACAGCCCTAATTTGGATTGAGGATCAGCGCCCTGCGGAATTTTGGAGTGAGCCGATCGACTACCTTGACCAGCTTAAAACGGGTCAACCGTTAAAACCGGCTTTGTTTCCCTCGGCAGGGCTAAATTTGTTATCTGTGCAAGCAATGCTAGAGCTGATGGGGGGGAGGTTAAGCGTGCTGGCAACTCCAGATGAAAGCAGCGATCTAAGTCGGATTGAAATAGCTTTGGCGATCGCTGATGGTGATTAAACTCGATCACTGGGCTACCTTAAGTGACGAGCAACAAGCCTCCTTCGCGCCCATCTGTCCCGACTTTGTGATTGAGCTTCGTCCTTTCAGCGATACCCTAGCAGGACTACAAAAAAAGATGCAGAAGTATATGCAAAATAGCGCTTTACTGCGGTTTTTGATCGAACGACCTGAAACGGTCAGTGGTGATCCGGGATTACCTGGTTTTGTATTGCAGATGGCAAAAATTTGGTGATGCTAAATCTTCTCTTGCCAATGCATTTGGGGAAGCTCGGTAGAGGCTAGGAGTTTCCCCTGTGAGATCACATAGCGAACCGTAGCGCGACGACGGATCGCATCATACCGATCGCTGGCATCCAACACGATCAAACTTGCAGGTTTACCCACCTCAATCCCATATTGGTCTTCCACATTTAATGTTTTTGCACCGTTCCAGGTAATCATGTCATAACAGGCATCGATCTCTTTCAGTCCGGTCATTTGCGACACATGCAGCAGCATAAATGCCACGTCTAGCATATTGCCCGTACCCAGTGAATACCACGGATCTTGAACGCAATCGTGACCTAAGCTAATATTTGTGCCCTGCTGCCATAGCTCCTTCACCCGCGTCACGCCTCGCCGCTTGGGATAAGTGTCGGTGCGTCCCTGCAATGTGATGTTAATCAGCGGATTAACAATGAAGTTGATCGGGGTTCGGCGCAGGAAACCCAACAGTTTCAAGGCATAAGCGTTGTTATAGGAGCCAAATGCCGTTGTGTGGCTTGCAGACACCTGCGCCCCCATCCCCGATCGAATTGCGCAGGCAGTTACCACTTCTAAAAACCGGGAATTATCGTCGTCGATCTCATCGCAGTGAATGTCAATTAAGCGATCGTACTGCTTGGCTAGCTCAAAAATGCGATGAACCGATCGCACGCCATCTTCACGGGTCAGCTCATAGTGAGGAATGCCACCAATTACGTCTGCCCCTAGCCGCATCGCCTCTTCGATCAGGGCTTCATTTTTAGGGCTGCCATAAATGCCATCTTGCGGAAACGCTACCACCTGCAAAGTCGTCCAATCCTTTACCGCTTCGCGGACTTCTAGCAAGCCTTTGAGCGCGATCAAATTCTCCTCGCTGACATCAGCATGGCTCCGCACAAACAGCACCCCCTGCATCGCCTGCTGCTTCAGCGTCTCGATTGCCCGCTGCTTCACATCTTCCAGCGACAGGGTTTGCTTTCGATCGCGCCAAATTTCAATCCCTTCAAACAAAGTGCCGCTCTGATTCCAGCGGGGTTCTCCCACGGTTAAGGCAGAATCCAAATGCACATGTGACTCTACAAACGGCGGACTCACCAGCTTCTCCTGCACGTCAATCTCCAACTGGGCAGAGGCGGCAAGCTGAGGAGCAATCGCAGCAATTTTGCCGTTGGCGATCGCAATATCAACCAAGGCGGATGGCTCGGTGGGTTGCAGCAGGCGGCAGTTGCGCAGCAGAAGTTCGTAGGTGGACATAGCAGCTCGTGAAGAACAAAGTAGAATACATCTTCTGCTACGTTACCGTTTTTTGCCGTTCACTATGATGCAAACGATCGCTTGTGCCACTAACCTTGAGGTCTAGCTCACAGTGTCATTATGGCGCTACACACCTGGATTACAGTTCTTTTTGTGTAAAAACCCCGCTACGGGGGGTTTTTACACAAAAAGGTGTGTCCTGTTATAGCACTTTGGCTTATTGCTTCGGCAGGCTCAACATCTTAGCAACGACTGCCAAGCTCTCCTCATACAGCGGATCGCGTCCCCAGCGCTGGAGCTGTTGCGCCAGCAGAAACTCGGCTTTTTGATCGTTCGTTGCTGTTACCTGCTCGGTTCTGGCACCTTGGGCACTGCCGCCTGCTTCCATTCGCATACAGCCTGTGGCTTCCGAGCAGAGGATGGTGCAGCAGTCGGCTTGCAGGTTGGTAGAGGCAAGGCGGATGCCAATCAGATCGCCGATAATTTCGCCTGCATCGGCGATCGGAATGGCTGCTAGCTCGGCGTCAATCCGCCGTCCGTTAGTGCTTGTGAAGTTAAAATGCATCAGGTCGTAGTCGCCGCCCGTCTCGATGTAAGTGTTAGGCTCCCAGTTGAGGCGGCTTGCCAGCCAGCCCAAGAACATTAGCGCCTGTGCCGCATTGCCTTTTTCGTAGTCGATGGTCACCCGATCGACTTCAACTAGGTCAGCCCGACGCTCTGGCGGGTCGAAGGCAGATGCGGTCAGCTCTTGCCATGCCGATAGTCTATGCCAGTTGAGGTCTGCCACATAGTTGTCGGTTTCGATTAGCTCCTGCATCTTCAGAAACTCTGATTCTGGATCGCTGAAGTAGGATGAATCCAAAATCAGGCAGTTGCAGCTTTCAACCAGCTTTTTGAATAGCTCCTGCTCTGGGTTAGGCGTGGCCTTCCACCAGACAAACTTCGGCAAGCCCGGAATCAGCAGCGATGAAACCGTATTACCAACCCGGTTTAGGGCGCTCTTTGTACCACGCAGCGTAATGTATTCGCAGCAGATCAAGCTACCGTTCGAGGTGGTTTTTTGGATGGGGCAATAGGCAGAGACTTCTGCGGTCACGCCTTCGTCTTCTCCCAAAATTGGGCAGAGCGTGATGATACGGCAGGGGTTTTGCACCGCGATCGCATCGCTTAAGTTGTAGCCTCTGGCGTTCATATTATTGAGCTTGAGGCGATCGGCAGGCTGTTGCGCCACTTCCTCTCGCAGCCGCGCTAGCGTTTCTGTGTCTACGCGGCCCGTCATTAGCAGCCCGAAGTCTTTTTGGGCCTCCATCACAGCTTGCTTGGTAGCAGGTCCATGGATGCCGTCGATCGGACCCTCATAAAAGCCGAGAATTGCCAAAAGCTGCTGAAACTCTTCCGGCTCATAGACCACCATGCTAAACGTAGAAGCCCGAATCGCTGCAGGTCCGCCCTTATCGCTATTCTGGGCATGCCAAATCTGGTTGAGCTCTGCTTCAATTTCGCTGAGAGAAATATCTTTGGGCTTCTGTAAGGTAACTAGAGGTGTAGTAGTCATAGCTGGAAGAAAGGGTGTGATGATGAGGGATGAAGGATGAGAGGTGAGGAATAGATTGAGTGTAAAAGCGCTTAGTGCTTACGATCTAATGCATTTCTCATTCCTCCACTTTAGAGTCTGCGCCAGCGGCGCCCATCTCGGTTGAGCAGCAGTTCGGCTTCGATCGGTCCCCAGGTTCCGGCTTCGTAAAGGGGAATGACTTCGGGCGGAGCGGGTGCGTCCCAAGCAGAGAGCAAGGGAGTCAGGATGCGCCAAGAGGCTTCTACTTCGTCGCCGCGTGTGAATAGGGTCTGGTCGCCCAGCATGCAGTCTACGAGGAGACGAGCATAGGCATCTGTGTTGGCCTGCCCAAAGGCGGTGTCGTAGCGGAAAGCCATCTCAACTGATCGCGTTCGGAGAGAAGTTCCGGGGGTCTTCACTTCAAACCGCATTGAGATGCCTTCATCAGGCTGAATCCGTAGTGCCAGCACGTTAGGGTTGGCTTGCCGGGAAGCAGATTGGAACATCAAAAAAGGCACTTCCCGAAACTGAATGGCGATCTCGGAGACTTTCTTGGGCATTCGCTTGCCGGTGCGGAGATAGAAAGGAACGCCCTTCCAGCGCCAGTTATCCACAAACAGCTTCAGTCCTGCATAGGTGGGTGTGGTAGAAGTGGGGCTAGCCCCTTCTTCTTCACGGTATCCTGGTACGTTTTTGTTGTCGCGCCAGCCTGCGGTGTACTGTCCGCGCACGGCAGAGAAATCGATTCGCTCTACGTCGGCTAGGTGGGTTGCCTGCAGCACTTTCACCTTCTCGTTGCGGATGCTGTCGGCTCCCAGCGAGTTGGGCGGCTCCATTGCCGTCAGGGTAAACAATTGCATTAAGTGGTTCTGCACCATGTCGCGCAGGGCACCAGAGGTTTCGTAATAGCCTGCCCGTCCTTCTAGCCCCACCGTTTCTGCCACCGTAATCTGAATATGATCGACAAACTGCCGATTCCACAGCGGCTCAAAGATGGCGTTGGCAAAGCGGAACACCATCAGGTTTTGCACCGTTTCTTTGCCAAGGTAGTGATCGATGCGATAAACCTGGGTTTCCGAGCAGGTTTTGCTGACCACCTGATTGAGCGACTGGGCAGAAGTCAGGTCTTTACCAAACGGCTTTTCGATCACGAGGCGCTGCTTATCGGGTTCGGTCAGCATCTGTGCGGCTCCCAGCTGCATGATCGCTTCTGGGAAAAAGCGAGGAGCTACCGCCAGATAAAAGACGCGATTGCCACGGGTTCCCCGCTTCGCATCTAGCTCTTCTAGCAGCACTTTTAGCTTTTGGTAGCTGTCGGCGTTGTCAATGTCGCCAGAGCAGTAGAACAAGCCTCTGGCAAAGTCATCCCAAATTTCTTGCTTGCCCAGTCCGCCGCCATACTGCTCAACGCCTTCGCGCATGTGCTCACGGAAGAAGTCATCGCTCCATTCGCGGCGAGCCACACCTACGATCGTCAATTCTGGCGGCAGGCGGCGCTCCAGCTTCATCTGGTAGAGGGCTGGGACAAGCTTACGCTGGGTCAGATCGCCAGATGCCCCAAAAATGACCAAAATTTGAGGTTCTGGAACTCGGTCTTGTTGAAGACCAACGCGCAGGGGATTTTCGAGTAGCGTAATCATAGGTTGAGAGAGTGAAGGAGTTGGGGGAGGGAGGCAATCACTAAAACCTGAGAACTCTGAAATGGTATCAAGGGTAGCGCTAGGGATTGTATCGAGCCTTACCTTGGACGATCGTCCTTGCCTGAATTTAAAGCAGCGACACGGCAGCGTGTAAATTAACCTTTAGACGCAAGCAGCTTTTCTTCGCGCTCTCGCCTTTCCTCCTGGATAAAGGACTCGACGAGGGCAACATCCTCTTTGCTGCCAATGAATAGCGGCGTACGGCTGTGCAGACGATCGGGAACGACATCTAGAATATTTTGCACTCCAGTGCTGGCGCGTCCCCCGGCTTGTTCTATCAAATATGCCAAAGGAGCCGACTCGTAAAGCAGGCGCAGCTTGCCTTCCGGCGACTTGAGCGATCCTGGGTACAGGAAAACACCACCTTGCTGCAAAATTCGGTGGAAGTCGCCGACTAAGGCACCGCTGTAGCGAGCAGTATAGCCTTCGTGCCGATGGACGTAGCGGATGTAGTTCCGAATGGATTCTTCGCACTGCCAGAAGTTGCCTTCGTTGATGCTGTAGATCGGTCCATGCTCTGGAATGCGAATGTTTTCACTAGAAAGAATGAATTCGCCCAGGCTGGGATCGAGCGTGAAGGCATGGACGCCTTTGCCGATCGAATACACCAGGATTGTGCTGGGACCATACAGCACATAGCCAGCGGCGATTTGTTTGTATCCGTTTTGCAGCAAATCCTGCCCATCGCCATCAAATTCGGTGCTTTCCTGTCGGCGGATTGAGAAGATAGAGCCAACGTTGAGGTTGATGTCTACGTTGGAAGAGCCGTCAATCGGGTCGTACAGGAGCGTATAGCGACCAATCGGGCAGTTCTCAGGAATGTAGTAGGGCTTTTCCATTTCTTCGGATGCCAGCTGGCAAACCAATCCGCTCTCTTTGAAAGCAGAGATAAAAACCTGGTTGGCATAGACATCCATCTTCTTAACGGATTCACCTTGGACGTTCGTTCGTCCAGTGAAACCCAAGGCATCTTCAACCAAGCCCGCTCTAGTCAAGCGGCGAGCAATCAGCTTGGCAGCCAAGCCGATCCGATTCATCAACGCACTTAGATCTTGGGCTTCTGCCGAAAAACTCTGGAGCTGGTGCAGAACATGGCGCGACAGGGTGGTGCTGTCTCGGTCAAGCGCATATTCATGATCCAGGTCTAACGGTTGTTCTAATTCAGTCATGCTTTCCTCCCCGTTAGGTTGGCGGTCATCGTATTTGGCTCACTCATTCCTATCTTAGAGAGCCATTTGTGGGAAGAGGGCTTAATTTTAGGCGAAGTACAGAAATGAATCTACAAGATGTAGCGTAGAAAACTTTCAGGAGATTGAGAATCCGTACAAAGGTCGATCGCCCCAATTGCTCTACCCCCATAATAGCGATACACAAATTTTGTAGCTTTGGCTACCACAGCAGGGAGAGGATTGGATGGGAGAACAAAAGCGGATTGGAATTTTGACCAGCGGCGGCGACTGCGCCGGCCTCAATGCAGTGCTTCGATCGGTGGTGCATCGGGCAGTTTGTACCTATGGCTGGGAGGTGGTAGGCATCTGTCGAGCAACACAGGGGCTAATGGCGCGTCCGCTGGATGTGATGATGCTGGATTTTCACCAAACCGATCGCCTCCTGACCGCAGGCGGCACCATCTTAGGCACTACCAACAAAGGCAATCCGTTTGCTTATCCTATGCCAGACGGCGAGCTAGTCGATCGCTCTAGCGAGATTACTGAAGGCTATCATCTCCTGGGGCTGGAGGCGATTATTGGCATCGGAGGCGATGGCAGTATGGCAATCCTGCGACAGCTAGCACAGCAGGGTGGCTGGAATCTGGTCGGCATTCCTAAAACGATCGACAACGATATGGGCATCACTGAGCGCTCGGTGGGCTTCGATACGGCAGTGAATATTGCCACGGAAGCGCTCGATCGGCTCCACTTCACGGCAGCTAGCCACTCGCGGGTGATGATTCTGGAGGTAATGGGACGTGATGCCGGGCATATTGCCATTTCTGCGGGGATTGCAGGTGGAGCCGATATTATTCTGATTCCCGAAATTCCCTACAGCCTTGAAACGATCTGCGCCAAAATCCGCGAACGCCAAGCGCGGGGCAAAAACTTCTGCTTAATGGTGGTCGCAGAAGCCGTTAAAACCGAATCGGGAGAACCTGTTACCAAAGCTAAATCTCATGGGCAAGTGCGGCTAGAGGGGATCGGGCACTACTTAGCCGATCGGATTTCTGCACTTAGCGGTGCAGAAACTCGCGTGACAACGCTGGGACATGTCCAGCGCGGCGGCATTCCTTCGCCGCTCGATCGGCTGCTGGCGTCTGCCTTTGGCGTGGCTGCCGTAGACCTGATCGCCGAAGGAAAATTTGACCGGATTGTCACCTGGCAAAATCGGCAGGTGGTCAGTGTACCGATCACTGAGGCGATCGTGCAGTACAACGCAGTGGATGCAGATGGGACGCTGGTGAAGACGGCGAGAGGATTGGGGATCTGCTTGGGGTCATGAAGCACGGGCGGGAGGAAATCCGAACGGTGCTGCTCCCTCCTGCCTCCTTATAATCTAAGTTAAGAAAACGCAACACTCTTTAATTTATGACTGAGCCTACCCTAGAGCAAATTTCTAGCCAGTTGGACAGCGAAAACTCTCGCGATCGGATGGTGGCGCTGGCTTCGCTGCGGAACGTGCCCGCCGAAGATGCTGTACCGTTGATTAGAAAAGTGCTGAACGACGAGAATTTACAGATTCGATCGATGGCGGTGTTTGCGCTGGGGCTGAAACCCACTGAAGCCTGCTATCCCATCTTGACGACGCTGCTAGAAACCGACCCGGATTACGGCATTCGAGCAGATGCAGCAGGCGCACTGGGATACCTAGAAGATCCCCGTGCCTTTGAGCCGCTAGCTCGCGCCTTCTACGAGGACACAGACTGGCTGGTGCGCTTTAGTGCTGCTGTCGCCCTGGGAAATCTGAAAGACCCCCGCGCCCATGATGTGCTGGTTGAGGCATTGGACAGCAAAGAAGTGGTGCTACATCAGGCAGCGATCGCCGCGATTGGTGAAATCAAAGATGTCAGCGCAGTCGATCACATTTTGCGCTTTGCCCAGTCAGACGATTGGCTGGTGCGGCAGCGTCTCGCTGAAGCGCTGGGCCATTTGCCTACGCCCAAAAGCGTTTCTGCCCTCAAATACCTAGAAAAAGATAGCCACTCGCACGTCTCTGAATCAGCTCGGATCTCGCTGAAGCGGCTAGCAGAAGAAGGTTTAGTGTAGCAGCGTTTGGCAGCCTCAAATGAGCCTCAAATGAGCTTCAACGTGCCGCTGTTGCCGTCTAGCTCTGCCATCACGCCTACAGGCAGGGCAGCATTGACACCATCATGTCCAAATGGGAGTGCCGAGACGATCGGCACTCCTAAGTCGGACAGGCGATCGCGCAGCACTTCTTCGACTGTAAAGCTAGGAATTGTTGGCGGCGGTTCGCACTGGCTAAACCGACCGAGTGCAATTCCCCGTACTTGCTTAAATGCTCCTGTCATGCGCCATTGCGTCAGCATCCGGTCGATCCGGTACGGCGCTTCCGAGACATCTTCAAACGCAAGAATTACGCTGTCTAGGCTAGGCTGTGCTTCTGTGTGCAGCAGATGAGTTGCCACAGTTAGATTGGCAGGCATCAGGATGCCGCTCGTCGTGCCACCCCCCCAGCCTTCGCCCTGCAGTGGCGCGATCGCTCGACCCGCTACCCAGTCAAACAAGCGCTGCAATGACCAGTCTGGCTCGGCGGCGATTGTGGTCAGCAGCGGTGCATGAACGCCTGAAACTCCTTGCTGGCTGAGGCTCCACAGCAAACTCGTGATATCAGAGAAGCCAATCAGCCACTTAGGTTCGGGCAAGTCAGCCCAGCGCCAGTCTTCCAGCAATCGTGCTCCGCCGTAGCCGCCTCTCGCGCAAAGAACACCCCGACAGGCTGGATCAGCCAGCGCAGCGGCAAGCTGCAATCGCCGCTTTTGGTCAGTTCCTGCCAAATAGCCCCAGCGATCGTCATAGCCAGTGCTCAGCTCAACCTGGTAGCCCTGCGATCGCCAAAGCGCTATGCCTTTTTGAAAAGCTTCTAGCTCCCGGAGTGCGCCGCTGGGGGCAACTACGCGTAGCAGATCGCCCGGTTGGAGCGGCGAAGGGGGTTTGCAGAGAGGCATGAGTTAGAGAAATGCCAGCGACCGACTTTTGGATTTTATATTGCTTCTGGAATTTATTCTGAATTTTATATTGCTCCATATCTCACAGAAGCACAAAGGGCTGTATTGTATCTAGCAAACCTTTTTGAGAATTAGTAAACCCATTTAACAACTGCCTTAACGCATCTAGGTCGTTTCCTCAGGAGCATCGCCCAATGAAGCCTGTTTCTACCTCTGCTCAAGCTGATTTGCCACAAGCTGTAGATCGGCAGCTGTGCCGATATTGGGTTGGAGTTGCCTCCAGCGATCACGTTTTGGCGGGAATAGAAGGTGGGTTCTGTCAACTCTGTCGGGGTAAGCGTTCCCCTTTAAACCGCATGGCAGTAGGTGACTGGCTCGTCTACTATTCACCCCGGACGAAAATGGACGGCAGCGAGATGGTACAGGCTTTTACAGCGATTGGCAAAGTTTTGCCTGGCGATCCTTATCCCTGCGATTTGGGGGATGGCTTTGTGCCCTATCGCCGTAATATCGATTTCATTCCAGCTCAGCCTGCATCAATTAAACCCCTGATCGAAACGTTGTCTTTCATCAGGAATAAGAAATCCTGGGGCTATGTGTTCCGCTTTGGGATGCTGGAGATTTCAGCCAACGACTTCCAGCAAATTGCTGGAGCGATGGAGTTAGCAGACTCCCTATTATCAGCAGCCCTATTATCAACCGCATTGACTCAATAAAGTCGCGACTTTAATGCTGCTGGAAAAGTTAGCTTGTCTCTGCTGCGCTCTTTAAAGTCTGCCGTAGCCAACCCTCCACCCGATCGCCCATTGCCTGCATGGAATAGATCGCCTCGACTTGCTGACGGCAGGTTTGGCGATCGATCTTTTCAATCTGGGCGATCGCTTTGACCAAGCCTGAGACGCTATCGGGTTCCACCAGCCAACCTGTTTCACCCTGGCTAACGATCTCGGAAGGTCCTCCTCGCCGATAGGCAATCACCGGAACCCCGCAAGCAAGCGCTTCGATCGCTACATTGCCAAAGGCTTCCACCCACTTGGGAGTCATCAACAGCGCCCGACATTGCCCCAGCTCTGCCTGAAGCTGGGAGGTAGACAAAAAGCCTTCGTAGCTGAACTGAGCATTGGGATAGGCATTACATACTGCCTGCCAGTAATTCGGATCAGGCATAGCTCCCCATATTTTTAAGGGTATGTCTGCCTGCTGTGCAGCGGCAATCGCATCTTCAATGCCCTTCTCTGGCGCAATCCGCCCGATCCAGCCCAACGTGTTTTGCGGCTGCGGCTGGAAGCTGTAGAGCGACAAATCCAGCCCATTACCCAGGCAGACGCAGCGATCGCCAAAGCCAAACGTGGCGGCTTGAGCGTGGCTGTGAACGGCGATCGTTCCCGGAAACCGATCGAGGGTTTGCTGAATCACCTGATCCATGGCATTGGTGAGCGATCCCATGCTGACAAGGTGCGCCACAGGGCGATCGAAAAACGGCGTTAAATAAAACGGCAGCCAGTCATAGGCAAAGTTCAGCAGCAGATCATAGTCTGGCTGCCACTGCCGCGCCACTTCCCACAGATTTGCCAGCACCGCATCCGGCGGTAACGTGATCGGCGCATCGCGCCCTTGCGTCTGGGCAGTGAGCTGTAAGCGACCTGGAATGGCGGCAATCGGCAGACTGCCGAGGTCAGACCCGGCAGGAGCCAAAATTTTGAGGTGATGCCCCCGGTTAAGCAATTCCTGAGCGATGTTGTGCAGCGTTAGCTCAACGCCGCCGCCCAGCCCTGAACCCAGTGCGCCCACGGGGGTGGACAGAAACAGCAGTCTCAGGGAGTTGTCATTCATGGCTGATCTGGCGGACTGGAACCTGATGATCGCCCAGGTATTGCTTGATTTCTGCCACGGTGAGCTGCCCATAGTGCAGCAGCGACGCGAGCAGAGCGGCTTCGGCTTTGCCCTCGGTCAAGGCGGCGTGGATGTGCTGGCAAGTGCCCGCTCCGCCAGAGGCGATCACCGGGATTTGCACCTGTTCAGCGATCGTTTGCGTTAGCTCCAGGTCATAGCCTGCCTGCGTTCCGTCTGCATCCATACTGGTAATCAGCAGCTCCCCCGCGCCGCGTTGCTCTACTTCTTTTGCCCAAGCGATCGCATCCAGCCCGGTATTCTCTCGTCCACCCCGCACATAGACATCCCAGCCTGAAGAATCGCCCGGATCGGCTTGGGGGCGGCGGCGTGCGTCGATTGCCACCACAATGCACTGATTGCCAAAGCGATCGCTAGCCCGGTTGACAAAATCTGGATCACGTACAGCAGCCGAATTGAGGCTAACCTTGTCGGCTCCAGCTCGCAGTAGTTTTTTGATTGTGTCTAGGGATTGGATACCGCCACCCACTGTCAGCGGAATAAATACCTGCTCTGCCGTGCGATAAACCACATCATAGATAATGTCCCGGTCTTCGTGGGTGGCAGTGATGTCTAAAAATACCAGCTCATCTGCGCCAGCTTCGTTGTACACCTGCGCCAGCTCCACAGGATCGCCAGCGTCCCGCAGATTCACAAAATTAATTCCTTTAACCACGCGCCCTGCTTTTACATCCAGACAAGGCAAAATCCGTTTAGCCAGCATATGCAATCTGTCGTTTAACTTCAGTACAGGCTCCAAGGCGGTAAAGCCTAAGCGCACTCAAATCAGCCTCCACAATAGCTTAATGCTGTGCAAGACACTGATACACTGGTTCATGGTTCACCCGTTTTGTGTCAGTTTGTGGAGCGGAGATGGAAATAGCAATAGGTCAGAAAGTGCGTGTGCGGCGTTTGCGCGATCGTTCCCCCCAGGAAGTTGTCAATCGCCTTGGCAAAATTGGTGAAATCCAAGGGTTCAGAATGACAGATGGTAGCGGTGTAGGGGTTGTGGTCAAGTTTGACGACAAGTTTTCTACCTGGTTCTTTGAAGACGAGATAGAGCCTGCCTAATGTTTTAAAGCCTAAGACTGCAAAGCCTAAGACTGCGGCGCTGTGCGGCTGATGCCTAGATGTTTCTTTCAGGCTAGCCCAAATGCGTGAGGACAGTGCCAGAAGCGATCGCTAAAATCAAGCTGATGGATGCGGCTGTGGTATTGCAAGAGTTATCTCTTTGCGGGAATGCTACTGAGCTGCTTCTCTAGCATGGCAACCAGCCGCACAACACTGGATCGTCTAGGTAGGACACTGAAGACATGGCGCAAGTACTGACGTTTTTGGGGAAGGGCGGCACGGGTCGCACCACGATGGCGGTTGCCTTTGCCAAGCAATATGCGGCACAGGGCAAGCGAGTTCTGCTGATCGGGCAAGATGCCAGCCCGGCTTGGTCGCTGCAGGTGGGGTTTACACCCAGCCCTGAGCCGCAAACCCTAGCCCCTAATCTGCAGGTCGTGCAGCTGCAAACTACGGCCTTGCTAGAGCGGAGCTGGGAAGAGCTGAAGCGGCAGGAAGCGCAGTATTTGCGAACCCCTTTCTTCAAGGCAGTCTATGGGCAGGAATTGGGCGTTCTGCCGGGAATGGATACGGCACTGGCGCTAAATGCCATTCGCGAATTTAATGACAGCGCTAGCTATGATGTCATCCTTTACGACGGCACGGGTGACATCGCTACGCTGCGGATGCTTGGTGCGCCAGAAATTTTGAGCTGGTATATTCGCCGCTTCCGGCAGGTATTTGCCGAATCAGATTTAGGTAAAACGGTGTCGCCGTTTCTGCAGCCGCTCGCCGCTGCGGTGCTGAATGTGAACTGGACAAGCGGCGATATTTTCAACCAGCCTGCTGCTAACCAAGCCACCAATTTGCTGGAGCAAGGCAAAGCTGCAGTTGCAGATCCTAACCGGATGGCAGCTTACTTGGTTACCAGTAGCGCTGCTGAAGCGATCGCCACTGCTAAATATCTTTGGGGCAGCGCTCAGCAGGTTGGCTTAACGATCGCTGGAGTTTTGGTCAACCAGGCAGACGCAGGGACTATTCAAAGTGAGTTTGCACCGCTGCCTGCTTTTGCTATTCCTTCTAAAGCCGCAGAAGACTGGCAGCCCTTGATGCAGGCAGTGCCCGCTCTGAACCAACCCAGCCAGTCGCCGCAGCCTATTGCAATCGATGTCGCTGGACGCAAAGTGTCGCTCTTCCTACCTGGTTTTGATAAGAAGCAGGTGAAGCTGACGCAGTCTGGTCCTGAGGTCACCGTTGAAGCAGGCGATCAGCGCCGCAATATTCTGCTGCCGTCAGAGCTACGCGGCAAGCCTGTCACCGGTGCAAAGTTTCAAGAAAGCTATCTAATCATTTCGTTCTAGCAGGCACAGCTCAATCTCTTCGGTGGGCTTAGGTACTTAATTGTTGGCGATCGGCAGGAACCCGATCGCCAAAGTGCCGTCTTGCAGGCTGTATGAGCTGCGTCTTTGGCTCTCAGAGTGGCTGTAGCCGAAGATGGGGCGATCGTGCAATTAAGACGAGGTTGATCTGAGCAATTAGCGCTTTGTAGAAACTGGAATAAGTGCTTCTCCGGGTTTACGCGTAAAACTGATACTAAAACTTAACAGAGTTGCTTGGGTGCTTTAGAGCTGAATTTAGATTACTGTGGATTGAATCAGCTCCTAAATATCCTGTCAAATCAGTCGTTTGGCGAACTTTTAAGAAGTCAAAAGGAGGATCTCGACGTTTTATTAAGTATGGTAAAGTCATGCTTATTGTTTCAATACGTTGCTAAACAACTAAGTATTTTTGCTTAATAGGTTGGAATTAGCCTGTTTTGCATTTTGCTCAACAGAATCTTCTGGAGGAACTTCAGGAGCTTTTGGAGAGCAGCTCACCTTAGTTCACAATCCAGAGGTGAATCGATGGATCTGTTAATGCTTGTAATCAATGCGGTCATCATCTTCGGTGCTGTAGTAGCTGCAATTGTGGCGCTGTTCTCAGCGCCTTGGCAGCTACTGCTGATGATTCTGTTGGGCGGGCTTTGGGCGACCCGTTGGCTGATGCAAGAAAATCAACGCCGCAGCCTTGCCGATGAAATGCCGCCGCTCGATCTGCCCCAATTTGCCAATAATCCACAGCTATCTAGCAAGCGATAGGTTTTGGCTTGTTCTGGGGGGTAGCGCTACAGCCTCCAGAAAGTCTTGAAGATCGTTGGCTCATTTGAAAACCCCCTGCAATTGGCGATAGGCTAGAAAGCGGTTCTAGTTGATTAAATCGTTATGCCTGAGTCTACGCCCCCCTCTCTTCCAGAAACTGATGTGCCTACTTCGTCGTCAGGCTCTAGCGCGAATGAACGCAGCGCCAGAGCCAGGCAGCTATTGGGCATGAAGGGTGCACAGCCTGGGGAAACTTCTATTTGGAAGATTCGCCTGCAGCTGATGAAGCCCATTACCTGGATCCCGCTAATCTGGGGTGTGGTTTGTGGTGCGGCTTCTTCGGGGCACTACAGCTGGACGTTGGAAAATGTGCTCGTTTCGGCTGCCTGTATGCTGCTAGCGGGTCCGTTGCTAACGGGCTACACCCAGACGCTCAATGACTTCTACGATCGAGAAATCGACGCAATCAATGAACCCTATCGCCCCATCCCCTCTGGGGCAATTACGGTTCCGCAGGTAGCAACTCAGATTTTGGGACTGCTTGTTGCTGGCATCGCCGTCGCTGCTGCCTTAGATCGCTGGGCGGGCCATTCCTTCCCTACCATTACGGCACTGGCGATTGGCGGTTCTTTCCTGGCATACATCTATTCCGCCCCGCCGCTAAAGCTTAAGCAGAACGGCTGGCTGGGCAATTATGCGTTAGGCGCAAGCTACATTGCCCTGCCTTGGTGGACAGGACATGCTTTGTTTGGCGATCTAAACTGGACGATCGTCATACTGACGCTGTTCTACAGCCTGGCTGGCTTGGGAATTGCCGTAGTGAATGACTTTAAGAGCGTAGAAGGCGATCGGCAGCTAGGGCTAAAGTCTTTGCCGGTCATGTTTGGCATTGGCACAGCTGCCTGGATCTGCGTCTTGATGATTGATGTGTTTCAATCGGGTGTGGCGGCTTAT
The DNA here is from genome assembly GCF_014764505.1 of Phormidium tenue FACHB-886. Taxonomy (GTDB): domain Bacteria; phylum Cyanobacteriota; class Cyanobacteriia; order Elainellales; family Elainellaceae; genus FACHB-886. Next base: position 99,813 of record NZ_JACXWX010000009.1, on the reverse strand, counting down.
CTCATGTCGGTTCACCAAAACCTTTATGCCGTGCTGCTGATCTTTCTGATCGTTCCACAAATCACATTTCAGGATATGTATTTCCTGCGCGACCCAATCAAGAATGATGTGAAATATCAGGCGAGCGCCCAGCCATTTCTGGTTCTGGGGATGCTGGTAACGGCTCTGGCATTAGGGCATGCGGGCGTGTGACGCTGCCCTGTTTGCCTTGCAGGTGCCCGTACAAACCTTAATCTGCTTTCTGTTAAACTTGCTACAAAATCTATTGCTAGCTTCGGTGACACTCAACGTTCATTCCCTGCTATTGCTTAAAAAGAATTTTTGGAACGCGAAAGTGAGAGTTTTAGAACTAAAAGCCGTCTAAAATTGCACCGCTCACTTTCTATTGCCGATCGCCCCCTTTCAAGTTCTACCGCTTGTACTTTGTCTTGAAAAAGACTAAGTTTAGATGAAGTTAAATGAAGGTGAGGATAAACTAAATCTAACGCTAGCAAAATGCTGAAGCTGCCCAACCAGAACAATCAGCAAAACAGTCAGAAGGACGCTCAAGAGCTAACTTTGCTCTGAGGCAAAAGTTTCATTCTGATTGCACTACCAAAAGCTAACTTATTCTGTCTGGGTGACGATCGTTAGGAAGGAAAGAAATGGGTTGGGGATCTGAACAACACTTTGTAGAGCAATCGTTTGAGGCAGTGAACAGTCTGCTTCAACGAATTTTACAGAGTCATCGTGTTTTCAGAGGCGATCGGCACTTTGCTTGTGTGGTTTGTGAGGAATTAACGTGACAGATTTTCTTGCCAAGCTGAAAGCCATGTCAAATCGACAAGGCAAGCCCAACTCGAAGCGATTGCGATCGAGAAATGCCAATCCTGCTGAGCTGCCCATCTTGGAAAAAGTAAAAGAGGTAGTAAGCAAACCCCAGAAGAGACTGCAGGCGCGACATCGTGGGGATGGTAATCCGCCGTCTCGATACCCGCTGTATCAACGGTGGTGGGCCTGGGGAATTGTTGGTCTGGGTTTGGGGGCAGGCGGCGTGGCGATCGCAGGTTTCCAAACCGCAACAGTGCTCGAGAAAGACCTGCCCGACATGCGTGATGTCCTCACCTATAACCGAGCAGGGTCGTTAACGATTAAATCTTCTGACGGCACGGTCCTGCAGCAAATTGGTCCGGCGACGCGCCAAAAAGTCTCAATTTCGCAGATGCCGCCCCATCTACCCGATGCTTTTCTCGCTTCAGAAGATCAAAGCTTTTACCAGCACCACGGCATAGATTATGCGGCGATTGTTCGGGCGTCCTTATCTAACTTGCTGTCGGGGCAGGTGAAGGAAGGCGGCAGTACTGTCACCCAACAGCTCGCACGGGTTGTCTTTCTGGATCAAGAGCGCACCCTCGGTCGCAAGCTGCGAGAGGCAATGCTGGCTCAGAAGATGGAAAAAGAGCTAGACAAGAAGCAGATTCTGGAGCAGTATCTTAACCTTGTGTATCTGGGGTCAGGGGCATATGGCGTGGCAGATGCCGCCTGGATCTTCTTTAGCAAACCTGTCAACAAGCTCACCCTGAGTGAGATGGCGATGATTGCGGGCATGGCTCCTGCTCCAAGCGCCTATTCGCCGCTGGTGAATCCTGATTTAGCGAAAGAGCGGCGTGACATTGTGCTGCGGCGGATGGTGGATGTGGGGTCGATCACTCAATCTGAGGCAGATGCTGCCATGGCAGAGCCACTCACCCTCAAGCCTGGTGCGCCCAAAAATGCCACTAGCCCAGTGCCCTACTTCACGTCCTATATTCAGCAGCAGTTGCCTAGCTTAATTTCTAAAGATGAGCTGGAAGCAGGTGGCTTGACCGTCGAAACGACGTTAAACCTGAAGTGGCAGCAGCATGCCCAGGAAGTCGTTAAAGATGCAATTGCCAATTATGGACCGGGCGAAGCGTTTGAGCAGGCAGCGCTGGTGTCGATCGATCCTCGCAACGGTGAGATCAAAGCTTTGGTCGGCGGCGATGATTTTGAAAAGAGCCAGTTCAATCGGGCAACGCAGGCGCAGCGTCAGCCTGGCTCTACGTTCAAAGCATTCGTATATTCGGCGGCGATCGCGGCTGGCTTCTCTCCCTACCGTGGCTACGTTGACGCCAAATATGTGGTAGATGGCTATGAGCCGCACAACTATGGCAAGTCCTACCGGGGGGCTGTCTCAATGCAGGACGCGCTGCGGTCTTCGATCAACATTGTGGCAGTAAAAGTGCTGGTAGATGTTGGCTTTGACCCAGTTGTTAAGCTATCGAAGCAGATGGGCATCAAATCAAAGCTGCTGCCCGCATACTCGCTGGCATTAGGCAGCTCAGAAGTCAACCTGCTAGAGCTGACCAGCGCCTACGGAACGCTAGCAAATAAAGGCAATCACATTGAGGTGCATGGCGTAACACGCATCCTTAACCGCTTTGGCAAGGTTATCTATCAGGCAAAGTTTAAGCCAGTCCGGGCGATCGATGCAGATAGCGCTTCGATTATGACCTGGATGCTGGAAGGGGTGGTGCAGGGAGGCACAGGCGGCAATGCTGCCCTACCGGATCGCGCTGTGGCAGGCAAAACGGGAACCTCTGAAAAACGACGCGATCTCTGGTTTGTGGGCTACGTACCACAGCTTGTGACGGGAGTGTGGCTGGGCAACGATGACAGTAGCCCCACTTATGGAGCCAGCAGCACGGCAGCGCTGACTTGGTACGACTATATGATTGACTTGATTGATGATATCCCCGTTGAAAAATTTCCAGAGTTGCCTGAGCTAGATAATCGGGAAGGCACGATCAAAGCGCAGCCAGTCAACCCGGGTCGAGTTTATGCGGCAACCAGCCCCAGCCGCGATGATAGCGGTGAGAGCAATTGGAGCGACGGTGACAGCTATTCCGACGATTCCTACAACAGCGGCTACAGCGATTCTTACAGCGGTGGATCGAGCTATTCAGAACCTGCCCCCGCTTCCAATGAGCCAGCTCCTGCTGAACCACCCCCACCTGCAGCGGCTGCACCTCCAGAAGCCGTCTCCGAACCAGAACCTGAAGCACCTCCGGTCGAGGAGCCAGCTCCTCCCGCCGCGCCAATTTCAGAGCCGCCGCCGGTTGTTGTGCCCGCAGACTCTCTTCCAGAACCCGCCGCTCCACCGCTGCCTGCGGCAGCCCAGTAGTTGTCAGCCCCAGCACAACCCGCTTGGCTCATACGCCTTAGTCAACAGCAGTGAAGCTCATCCTCGGCAGGGGTTGAGTCAGCTCTCAACTTCTGTTACCGTAGGCGCACCTGCTCTAATGCTGCACAAGCCGATCGCGCCATGAGCTATATCTTCAAAAACCCCGGGATCGTTTGGAATCTTCTGCTGGAACACCTGCAGATGACAAGCACAACGCTGCTGCTGGCGGTGTTGCTGGCGCTGCCGCTAGCACTGCTGGTGTCTCGCTTCCGTTGGCTGAACGTGCCCTTGCTAGGATTCTTGGGCGTTCTCTACACGGTGCCGAGTTTAGCGCTGATTATTCTGCTGGTGCCACTGTTTGGGCTAAACCAGCAATCGGTAATTGTGGCAATGGTGCTTTATACGCAGGTGATTTTGGTACGGGGTCTGGTTGTAGGGCTGCAGTCAATTCCGCCAGCGGTGATTGAGGCTGCCAGAGGAATGGGCATGAATCCTTGGCAGCGCTGGTGGCAGGTGCAAGTGCCGCTGATTCTGCCAATCTTTCTGGCAAGCCTGCGAGTTGCTGCAATTGTGGCGATCGCCATTGCAACAATCGGTGCCAAATTCGGTGCAGGCGGACTGGGAACGCTGCTGTTTGATGGGATCGCCCAAGCCGGACGCTACGACAAAATTTGGGCGGGTGCGATTGTTGTTTCCTTACTAGCTCTTGCCATTAATGGCGCACTGCTGGCGCTGGAGTGGGCAGCAAACCCAGCCCGTCGGCTGCAACGGAGGCGATCGACGCCTCAAAAGTTGAAAGTTGCAGGCTAGGTTAGCAAAAGCTCTGACCGCCTCGACGCTTCATGAAACTGCACGCGGCGGCTGCACCCAGCGCTGCACCAAACTGAGGCTGATCTCAGCAGTTAGCGCCAGCAGCGCCACCGGAATTGCACCCACCAGCAAAATCGCATTATCGTACAGCGAAAACCCCCGCACAATAAACGTGCCCAACCCCCCTGCTCCAATGAAGGCGGCGAGGGTGGCACTGGCAATCACTTCGACTAAAGCAGTTTTGATACCAGTCACCACAACGGGCAGCGCCAGCGGAATTTCTATCTGCTGGAGCACCTGCTTAGCATCCATGCCCATGCCAAAAGCAGCCTCACGCACCATGGGATCGATCGTCCGGAATGCTACATCGGTATTGATCAGAATTGGCGGCATCACCAAAAGCGTAAGAGCAATGACTGCCGACTGAAAGCTTAGCCCAAAGTAGGGAATTGCTAAGAACAGCACCGCCAGGCTAGGGATGACGCGTAGCGCATTGAAGCTGTTGATTAATACCGTTGAGGCAATCCGCGATCGGGCACTCCAAAGCCCCAGCGGTAGCCCCACCAGTAGCCCGATCGCTAGAGGAACTAAAACAAGCAGCACATGTTGTTGCAATGCGGCGAGCAGATCCTCTGCATTGCTAGCAGCATATTCATAGGCTTTAAGAAGAAGGTTCACGGCAAGCTCAAAGAACAGGTTTCTTAGGGATAGTACAAAGAAAAGCGATCACTGTCACGCTTCTGAACTTAAAGGATGAGCGCTTCAAGGCTAAGTTTTTTGAAGCGCAATAGTGAGCAAGTTGACAATTGAGGCGCTAAACAGTAACAATAGATACAGAAACGAGCAATAAATCTTTTAGCTAGAGCCCTAGCCTGACGTTTAATTCCCTTCAAGTTGTAAAAGCTCAGGTTGGCTTCTATTCCAAGTTAGCTGGTTGATACACCCCCATACGGGGGTGTTTTTTTGATCGCTCTCAGATTGAGTTTCAGAGATAGCCGTCCTTACGCTGAAGGAATTCTTGTGGGGTGGAGTGTCCCCACAGAAATTTCCCTATCCTAACCACACCCCTAGCTTGTGATCGTGCCTGTCAGCGGGGAACTAGCGCTGGCATAGTCCTTCACCGGAATTCGCCCTGCTAAATAAGCCAAGCGTCCGGCTGTGGTTGCTAGCCCCATCGCCTTTGCCATAGCGGCAGGATCTTGCGCTTGGGCAATTGCCGTATTAACGAGCAGCGCATCAGCGCCCATTTCCATTGCCTGCGCTGCCTCACTGGGTGTTCCAATTCCGGCATCTACCACAACAGGCACTTTGGCATTCTCAATAATAATCTGGATGTTCGCCGTATTTTTGATACCCTGCCCAGAGCCGATCGGCGAACCCAGCGGCATCACCGTGGCGCAGCCCACTTCTTCCAAGCGCTTTGCTAGCAGCGGGTCAGCATTGATATAGGGCAAGACGGCGAAGCCTTCTTTCACAAGCTTTTCAGCCGCCTCTAGTGTGCCGATCGGGTCTGGCAGCAGATATTTAGCATCTGGGATGACTTCTAGCTTGACGAAGTTGTTGTCTTCTTGTCCCAGCAGCTTTGCCATTTCTCGTCCCAGTCGCGCCACCCGAATGGCATCCTCTGCGGTTTGGCAGCCTGCAGTGTTGGGCAGCATCCAGATCTTGCCCCAGTCAATCGCCTCCGCCAGCCCTTCATGCCCGGGAGCATTGGTTTGTACCCGCCGCACGGCAACTGTGACAATCTCGCAGCCGCTTGCTGCTACGCTTTGCTGCATTTGCTCAAAATTGCGATATTTGCCTGTACCTGTCATGAGGCGAGAGCGGAAGGGACGACCGGCGATCGTCAGGCGATCGGAGTCAAGGAAAGGGGTGTTGGGAGGTGGAGTTTCAACCGGGGAGGAGTATTGAAGCATGGGGGGTGTGGAGGAGTAAGGATGTGAGGGTGTGGAAGTGTGAAATCGTTGCCAGGAGAAGGCGGTGAGGAGGGGGTTGGCTTGGGAGCTGCAGATGCGATCGCCGATCAGCTTTGCGGTGATGGGGGCAAGCAAGATGCCGTTCCGGTAGTGCCCGGTGGCGAGGGTGAGGTTTTCGCAGAGGCTAGCGCCCAGGATAGGCAGTTCATCTGGGGTAGCGGGTCGGAAGCCCCACCAGCATTCGTGGATTGGCATATTGCCCAAGGCGGGGTAAAGGCGAATTGCTGCATTTAGCAGCGTTTGCAGTCCGGCGGGGGTATTGTAGGGGGTAAAACCAACGGCTTCGCTGGTTGCTCCAATCACGATTTTTCCATCGCGGCGAGGGACGATATAAGTTTCTTCGCCATAGAGGACGCGCTGAAGCGGTAGTTCGATCGAAGGCTGCGGCACTTGCACCGACAGCATTTGTCCTTTGTGCGGCTGGACGGGCACGGGCAAGAGTGCCTGCGACCAAGCGCCAGTTGCCAGAACATAGTGGGCTGCAGTGCGATCGCCTGCTGTTGTTTTTAGCCGAGTCACTTGCCCTTGTTGCTGGCAAATATCTGTAACGGCAATGCCTTCTTGAATGTCTACTCCCAGGCTTTCAGCTGCCAGTCTCAAGGCTTGTACCAGCAGCCGGTTGTCTACCTGTCCCTCTTCGGGGAACCACCAGCCGCCGCTGACGGCTTCGCTGAGCCCGGGTTGCGCCTGGCGGATTGCCGTTTGATCCAGCCATAGCTGGGGGGTGGGATCGGAGGACTGCGGTGGATTGGCGACTGGCGCATAGACGGGCGCTAGAATTCCACATGCCCAGTAGCCTGCCGATATGCCGCTCAAGTCTTCTAGCTTGCTGATCCACTCCGGATATAGCGCCAAACTTTGCAGGCATAAGTCCAGCATGGGAGGAGTAAGCTTTTCGGCTCTGGGAGCCAGCATACCAGCGGCAGCATGAGAGGCAGCCTGGGAAGAGTCGCGGCTCAGAACCGTCACAGAAGTGCCCCGCAGCTTTAAGTCAACAGCGATCGCCAACCCAATTACGCCACCGCCGATGATCACAATTTCATTTGCCGCACCCATTAAAATCCTTCCTCTGCCTCAGTAACAACCCGTTACAAAAATTATGACACTTAAGACTTCTGCAAGTATGTGAGTGGGATGGGCGAAGCTTGTCTCACTCGCACATCAACATTTGGCAGTGCTGAATTTGGCCGTGCTGATTCAGGGGCATGGCCTTTCTACAGTGGGGTAGAGTTTTTTGCCTCTGCTGCCAACTTCAGGCAACCCCAAGAAACTGTCCTGGCAGTAATCATCTTTATTACATCCAGACACATCTAGTAGGGCTGCGATTTTACCACAGCGCCGGAACCGGACGTCCGCGTGTAGTTGAGGTGGGTCTTGCGGCGGGGGCTGATTCAACCGGAGTACTTACGCGGCTAGGTACACCATCAGGTCGAATCTGATAGCCCGCTTCGGCGGGCTGGGCTGGTTGCTGTGAAGCGGGGTCTGGCTGGAGCGGTTGGGGCTGCTGATTAACGGCATAAGGTTCGCCATAGACGAACTCATCGATCCGGGTGAACACAGACTGCCCGAATCTAGAGAGGCTATCCAGCGCGTTATCTAGGCTGAACGAGGACGAAGGGGTTTGGTTAGGTGCAGCCGGATCGTCTGATGTGAAAGGCTGAGAGGGAGTCGTTCCGGGGGGATAGGTGCCGGGTGGGTAAGTACCGGGTGGATAGGTATTGCGTGGATAAGTGTTTGCCGGATCGTTGGATGAATAGGCGTCAGGCGAAGAATACGTGTCAGAGGAATAGGGTTCATTGGTAGGTAGAGTGCGATTGAGCAACAGGATAGCCAGAAATGCCAGCAGCCCCAGCGCAATTAAACGACCCGCATCTTTAACTAGATCAATCGCCGTAAAGGCTAGCCCCACCAGCACAATTCCTGCAATCGAAGCCAAAACAACAAGTTGATCGGGCATACCCTGATCTCCGCTGACGCTGTTATCTTTTATTTCCATCATCGCCCAACTGTTTAAGTTTTGGGGTATAGCGCGCTGGAAGTTGTGTTGAAGGGTTAAAGGGTAGCTGTTGATGTGTTTACCCAGCAGAGTGAGGTCTGTTCTAAGTGCATTGCAACACTCAACAGCACATTTAGAACGTTAACCAGCGTAAAGGAGTGAATTCTTCCTCTTTGCCAAACCCTGCTACCATATGAGATGTTTTCCAGATGCACGATCGCCCATGACTTTGACGGCTGGAGCTACGCTTCAAGGAAGCAAATACGTCATCCAGGCGCGCTTGCACCAAAGCGATTTTGGAGTGAGCTATAAGGCGACTCACACGCTGCTGAATCAGCCCGTGGTGCTGCAAACGCTAAACCCGGTCGTGCGGCAGCGTGCAGATTTTGCTGCAGTGCGGCAGCAGTTTATCGAAGGGGCACGATCGCTTTCGTACCGGGAGACGGTGCGAGTGTTGGATTGTTTTGAGGAAGAAGGGCTACCTGTAGTAGTGTTGCAGCCGATCGCTGGACAAGAGCCGCTGAAGCTAAGCGACTGGCTGCAGCTTTCGCCCGAACCCTCGCCCCAACCTACTGAGAATGCCAGTGCAAATGCCCCAACCTCCTCAGAGGCTGAAGCAGCTTTGCCAAAAGAGCCTTCTGAACCTCCGACTGAGCAGTTAAATGCTAAGCAATTAGATACTGAGCAATTAGATGCTGAGCAATCGGATAAAGCCGCACCTAAAGCCGACGACGCGCCCGATGTGCTGCCCGTTCTGCCAGCACCAGAACTCCCTGCATCCGCAGTCCCATCTCCCCAAACGACACAAGCAACTGTGCCCGTTGCCCCTAAATCGCTGCTTTTGCCTTCCTTGCCCACCTCAAAAAGTCGCACTCGCGACTTTGTTGAGCCATCGCCTAAGCGCAAGCTGCCGATGGCGCTGGTTATCACTGCCCTGGTTGGGCTGGGTCTGGGAGCTGGAACTGGGCTAGCGCTGCGCTATCAGTCAGTTCCTCAGTCCAGAGAAGCAGGAGCAAATACGCCGCGATCGGCTCCTAGTCTCTTCAGCCGCGAACAGTCTTTTCCCCCTGAGGGAGGCTGGCCTATTGAAGAAGTCCCCAATCTCTTTCCCACCGAGCCAAAAGTCGAAGAACCTGTTTATCGATCGGCACCAGTTCCTGACTATTACAACACGCCCTATTACAGCGCACCTCCTGTGCAGCCGCTAGAGGTAAAGCCGTATTCCCCACCTCCTTCATCTGATTCAGTCTATGACTCGCAGTCGCTGCCAGACTTAGCTCCCGGCGCTACCCCAATTGAGCCTCTTCCCAAGGCAGATACTCCTCTCTCAGCTCCAAAAGGGGATGTAATCAATACCGCACCGCCTGCTGCTGCCAGTGAGCCTGCCCCAATTCCACCTCTGCCTCCCCTAGAGCCGATCGCGCCTGCTCCAGCACCCCTTGTTCCCGCTGAGCCTCTGCCTGCTCAATCGCCTAAAGGGCTGCCGCCGATCGTTACTCAATAGCTGGATTAGAATAGCTGGCATTAGAACTGCCGCCTTGAAAAAATTAGCACCGCGATCGCCAGCATTAGCGCGGTGTAGATTAGTGCATAGACAAGATTACCTAGTAATTCTAGGGGGGAAGGTAGTAGCGATAGCCCGTAAACGGCTTGGTTCTTTAGATCCAGCCGAGCCAGATCCGGTAAAAGCAGGTAAAGCGCCTGCGAAACTGGCTGAAGCGTTGGAATTTTTGCGGCATCGCTGAGCGTCAGCAGATCGCGGCTAAAGTGCCCCATCAGGTAAACCCCTAAGCTGAGCAGCATAGCCAGAAATACATTGGTAAACACGCCAAACAGTAGAGCTATCGCTACCATCAGCGATAGCTCTATAAATTGAAACACTGCCGCTAGCAGTAAACTCTCCAGCGGGTAAGCCACCTGGGCAGCCGCCAATACCGCTAGATTGATTGCCATCATTGCGGCTACTAGCACCGCCAGCACTGCCGACAGCCCCCAGTGTTTGCCCACGATAAACTCTGCCGGACTGACAGGTTTGGCGATCATCACGTAAACCGTCCGTTTCTCGATTTCTTTGTTAATCAAGCCGGTGCCGATGAAAATGGCTATTGTCAATCCCAGAAGGCTAATGGCTGCCAATCCCACATCCAGCAAAATTTTGCCGCTGCTGCCGCCCGAAATCTCTGGCAGCAGGACTGCCGCTCCTAGCAAGACCACTGCAAAAAAGCCAATTAGCCAGAGGACGCGATCGCGTATCACTTCGCGGAACACATTGGCAGCCACCACTATGACGCGCTTGACATTCATAGTTCAACCTCCAATCAGGGTGGACGCAGTAAGAGTTTACAACCGGGCTGCAATAAGCGGGCTGCGCGGTTAGTTTACCCTTCTCCACGCCCAACTCCTAACAGCCGTCCCAGTGCATTCACAATTCCCCGAAATAGGTTAACGATCGCATCCAGCAGCCGCTCCAGGAGGTTGCCCGTCTGCTCGGCGAGTGACTCTGGCTCTTTAATGTTGACGCCGGGTGCAGAAGACTCGATGGCGCCGCAGTCCATCTGATAGGCGACGGGCGTAGGTAGCGGCGGGGTTGGGGGGGGAGTGGTTCCCGGCACAAATGGCTGAACTGTGGCTTCGCTGATTGCACAAGATTTTTGCAGCAGATAGCCATTCCCTTGGGAACTAGGACCCGTCCAGAAAGCCTGTAGCTGGAGCAAGTTCGTTGGAAGGCTGCGCGAAAATTGGGCATTAAAGCGCCAAAGCGTTTGTTCTGGCAAAGTGGGTGTTTCCTGGTAGGCAGTTGTGATTACCTGCTGTGCCAGCGTAGAGGCTTGGCTAGACAAGCTAGTCAGCCAGCGCTGTCCGTCTTGCCACGATCGCTTGGCTAGCTCGTTGCGGATGATGGACTCTGCAGAGTTAAGAATTTTGACTCCGTTTGTCGGCGGAATGTTGTTAGGGTTGAACCGCGTCACAAAGGCACTGCGATCGATGTTGTCTGCGGCAACACTGGGATAGTTTTGCAAATAGTCCTGCAGCACAAAGTGAAAGCGAAACCAACCGCTGAATAAGATCCCTAACAGAACCAACACCACCAAATCCTTGCGGGTATCGTTATCTGGCGTTTTGAGATTGAATCCCGGCTTTAGAAAACGAGGAATAGCTGCAAAAAACACTGAAAACAGGGGATAGCTAATCAGCGCTCCCTCAATATCTTGAATCCCCCAGCGATTACTCCAGAGCGCGCAGACGGCAAGTGCACCTGTCACCCAAGGACCGTAATAGAATTTGAACCCGATGCCTGGAATCGTAAACTCTTTCTTGATCAGCCACCAATCTACTCCCACGATCAAGAAGAACCAGGCAAACAGCGAAACAAACTGCTTCACCGCTGGATCACGAACCAGCAGATAGGTGAACCAGGAAAACAAGCTGAGCAGCAACGACACCTGCCAGGAAAAGGGTTTGATCGCCCTGATCTGCTTGATGATGGTGTCAATAAGTTTACCGATGATATCCACAGCTATGGGGGCGCAAATTTAATGAGGTGGGTTAGAGAAAGGCTTGCCGAACCAGCAGCGCCACCAGGATAGCGCTATAGCTCCAGGCATTAGCGAACAAAATTGCCCGGAGTTCTGCCCGCAGTTCAGTCCGTTCTGGACGCTCGGTTCGGACAAATACTGGAATATTATTATTGGCAGGCGTAGCGTCATCAGGCGTAGTGCTAGGTGCTGGCTCGACGGATTTTAGCTTCGGCGCATCTGCCAGTATCAGATAGCGCATCCCCAACAGTCCCAGTTCCTTGATGGCAATACTGGCAAAGAAGATGACAAAGCAGCTTAGGATCAACGCTGTTGCCGTCTCGCTTGACCAATTATCAAAAAAGATGAAGTTGATTAGCGGTGCCAGCCCATTCCCCGGCAGTACACTCAATACATTAAATAATATGAAGAACGCCAGCCAGCCTACTACCACACAAAACAGGTTGAGTGCTGCTGCAAAATAAACGCTTTCGCTAGGATCTAGCTTCAGATGGCGCTGAAACGCTGCTGCCTCGATCGCCACAGACATAAAGATAAAGAGGGTTTGCAGCGCTACGGTGCGGAAGGGCAAGAAATTGGGCAGGTCATCGAAAAACATGAGGGAGTGGGGGGAGTAGGGCAGTCTGCCTAATTATTTTAGTCAAGCTGGCGAGATTGGATGCCAGGGATAGGAGGAGAATCGCAATTATTTTTCAGGCTAACGCTATAAGTAGCGGCAACTAACGTAAGATGGCGATACGATTTGGGCAGTTGAGCACGCTAACGACGGTTCGCTCAGCAATTGGCACAATTCACTAACATAGTAAGTCCAGACACTCTCCTCTAACAGCCATGATAAGGACTGGGATCGGTATTCGCACGGCTCAGACTCGTACTGAGCGATTGATCGGACAAATTCACGTCTACGACGGCGCAGGTAAAGGGAAGTCGCAGGCGGCGCTGGGAGTGGTACTGCGATCGATCGGCTTGGGCATTCAAACGGGTTTTCAAACACGGGTGCTGCTGCTGCGTTTTTTGAAAGGACCCGGACGGACGTATGACGAGGATGCAGCGATCGAGGCGCTCAGGCGCAGCTTCCCGCATCTGATCGATCAAGTTCGCACAGGAAGAGCCGAGTTTTTTAGCGCTGAAGAGATTACTCGCTTTGATCGGCTGGAGGCTCAGCGCGGTTGGGATGTGGCAAAAGGGGCGATTGCTTCTGGGCTGTATTCGGTTGTGGTGCTGGATGAAATTAACCCGGTGCTGGATCTGGGCTTGCTGCCTGCCGACGAAGTTGTAAAAACGCTGAAGCACAAACCGGAGGAACTAGAAATCATTGCGACTGGGCGGGGTGCGCCACCGTCGTTGCTGGAGATTGCCGATCTGCACTCTGAGATGAAGCCGCAGCACCATCCCAACGCAATGGCCCATGGCATCGAGGGGATCGAAATCTACACGGGGGCAGGCAAGGGCAAATCGACCAGCGCCCTTGGCAAAGCGCTACAGGCGATCGGCAAGGGGATCAGCCAGGATAAATCGCACCGAGTTTTGATTTTGCAGTGGCTCAAGGGCGGTGCAGGCTACACCGAGGATGCAGCAATCGCAGCGCTTCACCAGAGCTATCCCAGCCTGGTAGATCATCAACGCTGTGGACGGGATGCGATCGTCTGGCGGGGGCAGCAGCAGGAAATAGATTATGTGGAAGCAGAACGGGGCTGGGAGCTGGCAAAGGCAGCGATCGCTTCTGGACTATATAAAACAATTATTTTGGATGAGCTAAACCCGACGGTAGATTTGGAGCTGTTGCCCGAAGAGCCGATCGTCCAAGCTTTGCTGCGAAAACCTCGGGATACAGAGGTGATTATTACAGGACGCTGCAAACATCCGCCAGCGTATTTCGATCTGGCGAGCGTCCATTCGGAGGTGTTTAGCCACAAACACTATGCGGAGAAAGGTGTTGATCTAAAGCGCGGCGTTGATTTCTAAAAAGGAGGAAGTTGCATGTGCGGTAGATTCACTCTCACCCAGTCTGCGGAGGCAATCGCTGAGCATTTCGAGCTTGAAGAGTCACCGTTCTTAGCCCCCCGCTACAACATTGCACCGACTCAGCCTGTTGCTGTGGTGCGGGCTGCCCAAAACGATCGCCAGTTCACGCATCTGCACTGGGGGTTAATTCCCTCTTGGTCAAAAGATCCGACGATGGGAGCGCGGCTAATCAATGCCAGAGCGGAAACCGTAGCAGAAAAACCCTCTTTTCGGTCGGCGCTCAAATACCGTCGCTGTTTAATTCCAGCCGATGGGTTTTATGAATGGCAGCGGATTAAAGACAAGAAGCAGCCTTATTGGTTTGGGCTAGACGATCGCCAGCCGTTTGCGTTTGCTGGACTGTGGGAACATTGGCAAAGCCCTGATGGCAGCGAGATTGAGTCTTGCACCATCATCACGACAGCCGCCAATGCTCTAATGCAGTCGATTCACGATCGAATGCCCGTCATTCTAGAGCCGCAAGACTATGAGCAATGGCTTGATCCGGCGGTGCAAAAAGGAGATCGTCTGCAGTCGCTGCTGCGTCCTTATTCGGACGAAGCGATGCTCACCTATCCCGTTAGCACCACTGTGAATAATCCTCGCAACGATAGCCCCGACTGCATCGAGCCAACCGATGCGATTGAGCCACAGCCTACCGCTGCCAGCCCAAATTCTCAATGAGCCAATCGCTGCTAAAGCTAATTAGGGGGTGGCAAAAGGCGATCATCAATGATCTGACCCATCAATATCCTGACCTTGCTATTAACCAGTGTTATTCCATTACTCAGACTGTTATCGTTGCGGTTCTAGCGCTTTATCTTGGCGAACAGCGCGCTATTCTATTGGCTGGTAATCTGCAATCGCTCAGCGAAGCCTGCTGTTTATTTGAGCGGCTGCATCAGCTTTGGCGGCAGCTTGTGGGCTGCAATCATCCGTGGCAGCAGAGATGGACAATCGCTCCTGCTTCAGATGGTTGTCTTCGTCAGCTGATTCATAGCCTATTGCATCTAGAGCAAGCCCAAGATGCACCACTGCCGATCGCTTGCTTAGGTCAGGTTTATGAGTGCCTTCTGAGCGGTGATCCAACAGACACTCGTAAAGCTAGAGGTAGCTATTACACGCCTGAGGCGATCGTTGATTACATCTTGCAGAACACGCTGAAGCGACGGTTGGAGGCAGAAAATAGTCCGCTGCAGCTAAAGATTCTTGATCCGGCTTGTGGTGGCGGCATTTTTTTACTGTCGGCATACCAACTTCTGATGGATTGGTATCTTCAGATATATCTGCAGCATTTGGAACCCTGGACGCAGCCAATTCAGCAAAACGAAACTGGTAAATGGAGCCTGACGCTTGCAGAGCGATCGCGTATTCTTCAAGATCACATATACGGAATAGATATTGATCCAGATGCTGTTCTGGTGACAAAGCTGTGTTTAGATCTGCAGCGTTTAGAAGGTGAGTTGCTGGCATCGGCTTGCGATCTAAGTGAAAATATTGTTTGCAAGAATACTATTCTCGATGATGCCAATGAAGCTTGCTTTGATGTGGTCATCGGTAATCCTCCGTATATTGATTCAGAGTGGATGACAGCATATTTACCAAAGTGGCGTAGCTATTGCATCACTCATTACAAAACGGCGATCGGCAACTGGGATTTGTTTTGTATTTTTATTGAAAAAGCGCTAGCGCTTTGTAAACCTGATGGGTTCACAAGTTTAGTTGTTCCAAATAAGCTAGCATCGGCAAACTATGCGGCAGCAGCTCGATCGCTCCTCACGCAGCAGACAACGCTGCTGGCTTTACGGGATTACTCCAGAGCGTCAGCATTCTCGGCTCTGGTCTATCCCCTGGTGTATGTTGCACAAAGAAGAAGGCAAGCTGATATTACACACCACAGGATCTGGTATGAGCAGATGGAGAGCTTGGAGCGAGTTTGCTCTGCCTACAGCCTGAAAGTACCTTGCTCTGCAGCTCCCTGGCTATTGACCCAGCAACCGCACCAGTTCGACTTGCTCAACCGTTTGAGCCAGCTTCCTAAGTTAGCCTCGTTCGCCAATGTTACGGGAGCAGCAACGGTAGCAGAGGCTTATGCCATGCAGCCTTTTATCCAGGATTCTGCGACTGCTGTAGGCGTGAAACTGGTGAATAGCGGCACGATCGATCGCTATCGCCTGCTGTGGGGAGAAAAGCCCATGCGCTATTTGGGGCAATCTTACCGGCATCCGATTATTCCGATCGCGGTGATCGATCAGCTGCCACCCAAGCGCTATTCGCAGGCAATCCAGCCCAAGATTATTGTGGCGGGAATGACGCGATCGCTGGAATGCGCATTGGATGCTGCAGGTACAATCTGGGCGGGCAAATCGACCACGCTGATTCGAGCGATCGCGGCGCTGGATCTGAGATGTCTGCTGGGAATTCTCAATAGCCGACTGATTCAGCTCTATTTTTCCAGACAGTTTGCTGGGAATCAGCTACAGGGTGGCTATTTGCGCGTGGGCTCACCACAGCTCCGGCAGCTACCTATGCCGCTTCATGATTCGCTCAATCATTTAGAGATGCGCCAGACCTATCAGAAGTTGATCGGCTGCGTCGATCAACAGCTTGCACTCGATCGACCTGATGCGGCAATCGATGAGGCGATCGACCAGCTAGTGTATCAACTCTATGGTCTGACAGACAGCGAGATCGAAGCAGTTCATTGCTTCTGATTCATCACTTTTGATTCATTGCTTCTTCTGTCCCATCGCCGAAACGCCTTTGAGCAGCAAAAACAAGCCACCCAAGAGAATGGCGATCGCCAGCCCTCCGGCAATCCAATCTAACCAAGCTGGGTTTTGCATTTCTTCCCTCTCAATAGGTGCGATCGCTGTTTGCGGGGTAGCTTATACTTTAACGCCACCTGTCTTAAAGCCAGACAGCTTCAAAAAAATAAGCTAACTTCATTCAAGCGCGCGGTGCTATATCCTGCAAGATTCTATTGGAACGGGGTGAGCTGACCGCCCAATCCTTTGACGATTGCTTCGGTGTTGGCAATTAGCATTTTCTGATAGGTATCGCCCGCTGAACCTGGTGCGCCTAGCGTGTCGGCATACAGCTCTTGATCTGAGACTTTCACGTTCGATTCTTTAGCGACTGTTTCAATTAAGTTTGGGTTAATCGTCGATTCAGCAAAAATAGTGGGAACGCCGGATGCTTCCACTTCATCGACTAGCTCTTTGACCCGTGCAGCAGTTGGCTTTTCGTCGGTGGTGATGCCGCTCAATGCACCTTCGATCGGAATGTTGTAGGCGTTGGCATAGTAGCCTAGCGCATCATGAGTAGTAACTAGTTTTCGAGATGAAGCAGGAATCGTGGCGATCTGAGTTTTGATCCAACTATCAATCTGTGCGAGTTCGGTTGTCAATTTTTCAGTGTTGTCGGCATAGAGTATGGCTTGATTCGGCTGCAGCTTGGTCAGGTTCTCGTTAATCACTTCAGTGATGCGGATACCATTTTGGGCATTGTGCCAAACGTGTGGATCAGCTCCTTCATGGTCGTGTTCTTCACCTGCTGCGGCTTCGTGGTCATGTCCTTCTTCACCCTGCAGCGGCTGGGGAACTGCTAGTTCATCGACTGCAACCTTGGGGGCTGTATTGGAGCTGGCTTCAATAACTTTGATTAGACCTGGCTCGAAGTTGTAGCCTGCATAAAGCACCAGCTGGGCAGTTTCGATCGCCTTACTGTCTTCTGGGCTGGTTTGGTAAACGTGGGGGTCGGCATCGGTTGGGATGAGGCATTTTAGATCAATCGTGCTGGCGGCGATCTGTTTGGTTAAGTCGCAGAGTACTGGCGTGGTAGCAACAACTAGAGGCTTACTGTCAGCTGTCTCTGCGGCAGACGATGCAGGAGTAGGGGCTGTGGTTGTGGAGGCACAGCCTGCTAATCCGGTTAGGAGAGCAGCGATCGCTAGCTGCAATTGCCATTTGGCAGCGTATGGTTTGACAGAGCGCTGTTCAGCAAATCGACGCTTAAGAAAATTAGAAGACATGCTCAACCTTCTGGAAGTAAGTTTTGCTCGGGTGCAACGAGTCTTGTGCGCTTCGGCTGCGGGAAACAGCTTTTAAGAAAATGTTTGAGAGACTTTTCTCAACTGTTAAGTGATTCGATCCCCCTAAATCCCCTACTCTTCAAGAAGGCAAGTCGAGAAGGCAAAGCCCAGAAAAGGGGACTTTGAGCAGCTCGGCTCCCCCTTTCCAAGGGAGCAAGGGAGGATCACCAACCTCAAGGACTAAAAGCCCCTTTTAAACATCATTCTAAAAATGATAATGATACTCATTCTAGACTCTGCAATCCTAGAGGTCTGGAGCTGACCTGTCAACTGTGAAGCAAAAAAGCGATACAAACTCACCAAATTTTCCCTAAACCTGCCGAAATTTTGGCAGGGCTTTGGCAGGGCGCTCCTGCGGGGTTTTGCCCCTTTGATTTAAAAACGGGATGAGTTGATTACTATGAAGAAATTCAACTTTGCCTTCTAGGCTCCACTATGTCTTCGGCTACATCTGGCAATCACCTGATCACGCTCCTGAGTGATTTTGGTTCAAACGATGTTTATGTTGCTGTTATGAAAGGGGTGATTGCTCAGATCAATCCTGCAATTAGGGTGGTGGATTTGACCCACGAGATTTCACCGCAAAACATCACAGCCGCCCAATTTAACTTAATCAACGCCTACCCCTATTTCCCCATTGGCACTGTCCATGTGGCAGTGGTTGATCCGGGGGTAGGTGGCAATCGTCGGGCGATCGCTGTGGAGCTGGCAGACGGATTTTTGGTCGGACCTGACAATGGTTTATTTACCGGGTTGGTGCAATCCCGTTCGATTGTTCAGGTGGTGGAGCTAACCCATACGCAATACTGGCGGGCTGCCGAACCCAGCAGCACCTTCCACGGCCGCGATATCTTTGCGCCGGCAGGCGCACATCTGGCTAGCGGCGTTCCGCTGGCAAAACTGGGAGAGGCGATCGACCCCAACACCCTTGCCAAGTTGCCTATTCCCGCTTATGCCACTACGCCAACTGGTTATATCGGCAACATCCAGCACATCGATCGCTTTGGCAACGTTATTACAAACATTCCAGGTGAAGTCGTTTGGGGTAAACAGTGGTCAGTTCAGGTGAATCGTCTGACACTGCCTGGCTGTCGAGTTTATAGCGACGTGGAGGTAGGCAATCCGGTGGCGCTAGTGGGCAGCCACGGCTGGGTAGAAATTGCGATCAATGGCGGTGATGCTCATTTTCAGATGCGCTTGAACTGGAGTGACCCGGTGAAGGTGGTTTTGAAGGATAACGGATGAGAGATTTCTTATTTGGAAGGGAAAAGCTGGAGGAACCCAAACCTCTGTTCTCAGCGGTATTCTTTAGGAAGTGAAGCAGGAGCAAGAGCCATGAGTGAAGGATCTGTGCAGCCAATCGAGATTTACCAGGGGCAGTTTGGTGAGTTTACGATTACCCCAACTGATCGCCAAGGGGTGATCGTGTATCGGGCGGGTTTGTTGGTAGCGGCACTCTGTTTTGCGATCGCTACCGCGCTGCTGCTGTGGCAAGGGGAAACGCCAACGGTGTTAGGGCTGCTCTCGCCGCTTTATACGGGGTTTGCCTTGGCGCTGGCAGTCAGCTTGCTGATGATTCACATTTATATGGTGGCGCTGCATCGGGCGCTTCAGGTTTTCTGGGCAGTTGGGGCGGTTGCTTCGCTGGCAGTGGCGCACTTCAGCCCTGAGCCGTTTGTGCTGACGGTGTACCAGCAGCCTTTAACGTTGCTAGGAGTTGGCTGTTTGTTTGCGGCTCTAAACGGAATCTTTTTTAAGGAAGCGTTTTGTTTCAATCGTCTGGAAACGAAGCTGCTTGTGCCGATTGTACCGCTGCTGCTGCTGGGGCACATGGCAGAAATTTTGCCGATCGCTGTGGAAAAAGTCCTGTTGGCGAGCTGGGCAGTTCTGTTTCTAATTTTTGCGCTGCGGAAGGCAGTGCAAGCGATCCCAGATGACATTGGCGACAAGAGTGTCTTTGCCTACCTGCAGCAGCAGCGGACTGTAAAAACTTAATGTTGTAAAAACTTAATCGAGCTAAAGAGATGTAATCTCGCTGGCAGGGCAGTAATCCCCTCTCGTTTTGATGCGTGGATATGACACTAGAACAGGTTCTTGGGGTACTGCTGATTTTTGTGGTGTGTCCGCTCTTGGGTGGTTTGCCGCTGATTGGCTGGTTAGTGCGCCGATCGACTGGGCAACAGTTGTCCCAGATCGGTACGGGTAACATTAGCGTTTCTGCTGCTTTCTACCATGGTGGGCGCTGGGTTGGGGTGCTAGCAGTGCTGTCGGAAGCGTTTAAAGGCATTGCTGCGGTGCTGCTGGCGCGCTATTTCTTTCCTGCTGACCCTGTTTGGGAAGTGGTGGCGCTGATTGCCCTAGTCATGGGACGCTACTGGTTTGGCAAGGGTGCCGGAACGACTAATGTAGTTTGGGGCTTTGTGACTCATGACTGGCTCACTTCTGGGCTAGTGTGCCTGATCAGCGGCATCGGCTTTACGCTGCTGCGGGAGCGGCAATCAGGTAAGCTAGGCGTGCTGGTGCTGCTGCCGATCGTCACTGCTCTCCGACATCCCAATGAGGGCGATCGGATCGGTGCAACCCTTATTCTCAGTCTGCTGCTTGCCTGGATTTACCAAAAGATGCCTGATGATCTAGACTTGCCTACCGAAACCGCTAGCCGCAGCTCTCGCAAAATGTTTCGATTTTTTCGAGGCGATCGTGCCCTCATCTCGCTAGACAAACCGCTCGATCCGCAAAAAGTAGGGCAAAAGGCCGCGAACCTTGCCCAGCTTCGGCACTGGGGCTATCCGGTTCCGGTGGGCTGGGTGCTGCCGCCCGGAGACGATCCGGCAGTGCTGATTGACCTGCTGCATCCCAGCTCCGAAATTCCTCTGGTCGTTCGATCGTCAGCAATTGGGGAAGACTCAGAAACGGCATCTGCCGCCGGACAATATGACTCGATCCTCAACCTCACCAGTCAGCCAGCCCTAGAGCAAGCTATTCTGCGCTGCCAAGCCTCCTACCATCTGGATTCTGCTAGCCGCTACCGCCAAGACAGAGGTCTCGCCGAAACTGGGATGGCAGTGGTCGTACAGATTCAGGTCAAAGGTGTTTTTTCGGGAGTCGCTTTCAGCCGAGATCCCATTGAACGCCAGGGCGACGCCGTTGTGATTGAAGCCCTTCCAGGTATGGCGACGCAGGTGGTATCAGGGCAGGTAACCCCTGAACAGTATCGCGTTTGGATTGCCGAAGGAGAGCAGGCAGCAGCAACAGCAGGGCAGCCTGACTGGCTGTTGCCTGAGGCGATCGCATTTCCTTCGGAGGGCACAGGTGATCTGCCGCCGCGCTTAATTCAACAGGTGGCATATTTGGCGCGGCATCTGGAGCAGCGGTATCACGGCGTGCCGCAGGATCTTGAATGGAGCTATGACGGGCAGCATCTTTGGCTGCTGCAGGCACGACCTATTACCACGCTGTTGCCGATCTGGACGCGCAAAATTGCCGCCGAGGTGATTCCAGGATACATCCATCCGCTGACCTGGTCGATCAATCGACCGTTGACCTGTGGGGTATGGGGTGAACTTTTTACGATCGTGCTGAACGATCGTGCCAGCGGGTTAGACTTCAATGAAACTGCCACACTGCACCACTCCGCCGCCTACTTTAATGCCTCGCTGCTGGGACAACTCTTCCGCCGCATGGGGCTACCGCCAGAGAGCCTGGAATTTTTGACCCGCGGAGCTAAGTTCAGCAAGCCGCCCATTTTATCGACGCTGCAAAATACGCCTGGGCTGGTGCGGCTGTTAAAGCGTGAGCTGCGGCTAGAGAAAGACTTTGAGCAGGAGCGGCAGCAGCATTTTGATCCAGATTTTGCCAGCCTCAGCGCGCAGCCACTCGACTCGCTAACCCCCGCCGAGCTTCTGAACCGCATTCAGCAAATTTTGGCGCTGCTGCAACGCACGACTTACTACAGCATTCTGGCTCCTTTGAGTGCAGCACTGCGGCAGGCTATTTTTGCGGTTGAAGAAACCGAGCTGGATAACAGCTATCTGCCGGAAGTTGCTTCGGTGCGATCGCTGCAAGCTCTTGCTGCTGAAGCCCGCGCAGTTGCTCCTGAGCAAGATCCTAGTCAGCCGTTGGATGGGCTAACAGAAGCATTCGATCGCTTCTTGGCAGAGTTCGGCTATTTGAGCGAAGTCGGTACAGATATTGCTGTGCCCACTTGGCAAGAAGATCCACGGGTGCCGCAGTCTCTCTTTAGCCAATTTTTGCTCAATCCGCCGCAAATGTCTCCGCTGCCGGTGCGATCGTCTGCCTGGAAGGCGCGGCAGGTGCAGCGGCGGCTAGATTTGAAGGGACAGGTGACTGCCCTCTATAGCAAGCTGTTAGCCGAACTGCGCTGGAGCTTTGTGGCGCTCGAAAGAAACTGGATCGAAGCAGGGCTGCTTGCTGAAACTGGAGACATTTTTTTCCTGGAGTTTGCAGAAATCAAACAGTTGATTGAAGCACCCGATCCTGCCTTCAAGCGTTCACTGGCTGAAACGATCGCTAGCCGCCGCTTACAGCTAGAGAAAGACCGTCAGCTCACCCCGCCCCAGCTTGTCTATGGCAACGATCCACCCCGTCAGTCTGCCTCTCGTTTGCCATCGCAAATCGGAAGCAACCTTTTCCGGCAGCTGAAAGGCATTGGTGCGAGTCCGGGGCAAGCTGAAGGACAGGTTGTAATTTTGCAAAGCCTGCAAACCTTTCCTGCGGTTAACCGCAATACGATTCTGGTCGTTCCTTATGCCGATTCCGGCTGGGCGCCGCTGCTGGCTCAGGCGGGCGGGCTAATCACCGAAGTAGGCGGGCAGCTGTCGCATGGGGCGATCGTGGCGCGCGAGTATGGCATTCCAGCGGTGATGAATGTAAGTCATGCTATGCAACGTCTGCAGTCTGGGCAGCAGGTGAGGATTGATGGACGCACAGGAGTAGTGGAGCTATTAGATTGAGCAGTACGATTCCGGTTAAGTAAATTGAAATCGGACAAGCCGCTAGGATTTGGTTGAATCTAAAGTGATTGCTTTAGCTACACTTGTGCGGCGTAAACAATAAGTTTATCTAATAAGTAACTTTGCTTATTAGAACTTTACAAACAAGGCTTTCCTGACGCCATAATGAGACATAACCAAAACGCTATTACAGAATTTTAAGGAGAGTGAGCAATGGTCGCCCTCGCAGAACGCTCTAAACAACGGCTAACCTTACAGGTTCAAGACATTGCTGCCGACACCACTACCATTCGATCGCTGGATTGGGATCGCGATCGCTTTGATATTGAATTTGAGCTAGAAAATGGCACGACCTATAACTCTTTCTTAATTCGTGGCGAAAAAACAGCCCTCGTAGACACCTCTCACGAAAAGTTTCGCCAGATCTATCTTGAAAAGCTGCTCGACCTGATCGATCCCACTGAAATTGACTATCTAATCGTCAGCCATACCGAACCCGACCACAGCGGCTTGATTAAAGACGTGCTGCAACGCGCCCCGCAGATTACCGTGGTTGGCTCTAAGGTAGCAATGCAGTTCCTAGACGAAATGGTGCATCAGCCTTACCAAAAACTAGTGGTGAAGAACGGCGATCGCCTCGATCTAGGCAACGGGCATGAGCTGGAATTTGTCTCAGCTCCCAACCTGCACTGGCCTGACACGATTTTGACCTACGACCACAAAACAGGGCTTCTGTTCACTTGCGATGTGTTTGGCATGCACTATTGTGATGACCATACCTACGATGAAGATCTAGAGCTGTTAGAGGCAGACTACAAGCTTTATTACGACTGCCTGATGGGTCCAAACGCCCGATCGGTGCTGGCAGCTTTGAAGCGAATGCGAGAACTTCCAGAAATTCATACGATCGCCACAGGTCACGGTCCTTTGCTGCACTACAACATAACTGAATTGGTAGGGCGCTACCGGGAGTGGAGCCAAGCCCAGGCTAAAGCGGAAACCACTGTGGCGCTGTTCTACACCAGCGAATATGGCTATAGCGATCGCCTTGTCCAGTCGATTGCTCAAGGCATCACCAAAACGGGCGTAGCAGTGGAGCTGCTGGATCTAAAATACGCCGAACCCCATGAAATCAGCGAAATGGTCAGCCTTGCTGCTGGTATCGTGATTGGAATGCCGCCCCAGTCTGGGGAATTCGCCAGCAAAACGGGAGCGGCACTGGGAACAATTCTGGCGGCAGCAACTTCGAAGCAGGCTGTTGGCTTGTTTGAGGCGGGCGGCGGAGATGATGAGTCGGTGTATCCGCTCCGCAATCAGCTTCAGGCGATTGGTGTCCGCGAAGGCTTTGCGCCAATTCTAATCAAAGAAACGCCTTCTGAAGCTACGTTTCAGCTTGCTGAAGAAGCTGGCACTGACTTGGGGCAGTGGCTCACCCGCGCTCGTGCTGTCAAGCAAATGAAAGCACTAGACAACGAGCTGGATAAAGCCTTGGGTCGGCTGAGCGGTGGCTTGTATATTATCACTGCCAAGAAAGGGGATATTTCTAGCGGTATGCTTGCCTCCTGGGTGTCGCAAGCCAGCCTCAAACCGTTAGGTATTACGATCGCCGTTGCAAAAGACCGGGCGATTGAATCACTGATGCATGTGGGAGATCGATTTATTCTCAATGTGCTAGAAGAAGGCAACTATCAGCCGCTGATGAAGCACTTCTTGAAGCGGTTTGCGCCGGGAGCCGATCGCTTTGCCGATGTGAAAACCTATCCTGCTGCAAACGGTTCGCCGATTTTGGCAGAGGCGCTGGCTTACTTAGAATGTCAGGTTGTCAGCCGTATGGAGTGCACAGACCACTGGATTGTGTACAGCACCATTGATGGAGGGCGTGTGTCTAAAATCAATGGGCTGACCGCGGTACATCACCGCAAGGTCGGCAACCATTACTAGAGTGCCTCAGGCTGGGGATTCCTTAAGTGAGCTAGGAATTTTTGAGAGAAACGCGAAGCGTTTCTCTCAAAAATTCCTAGCTCGGTGTAGGGAGTGTTCTCACAGTTCCAACAGGTGTAAGACGTGATCGTATCCATCTACGCCAATCTGAGCGATGATCGTTGAACGGTGCTGGGCGATCACATCTTTAAGTCCCTTTGCACCTAACTGCCCCTGCAGAATTTGCAGCAGTCCTGCAGGCTGCCGCCATTCGGTTGCCCGAATCTGCTCTAGCTGGTACAGGCCAAGGCAAGCAGCGTAAATTGCCTGCATCCGATCGCCCAGCCGATAAAACGCTTCTGCCAGGTAAGCCAAATTTAACCCCTGCAGGTATAAATCGCCCGACTCCTGCGCCGACTTTAGCCCAGCCGTTAGATAGCCTACTGCAGGCTGATACTGCTCAATCAGCGTGTGGGCAACACCCAAGCTATAGTTGCAGAGCGCTAGGCATTGGCGATCTTCTAGCTTCTCCGACAGGCTAAGTCCTTGCTTCAAAAAGCCGATCGCCATCTCATACGTTTCCGGCTCCATTCGCTCTAGCTGATAGGCAGACTGTACCTCGCTGTAGCCATAATTCGTTAAGGCATGGGCTTCGCCAACCCGGATGCCGATCTGCCGCGCTAGTACCAGCGCCTGCTGGCTGTAGCGAATCGCTTCAGCATATTGCTTACGGGCGGCAAAAGTACGGCTGAGGTGGTTAAGGTTTGCAATTTCGCAGGCTTGGTCTTGCTCAGCTCGGGCAATTTCTAGTGCCTGTTCGTGGAATTGGATAGCTCGATCGAACTGCCCAACGGCTCGCTGGGAGTAGCCTAGCAGGGTTAGGATGCGGGCTTTTTCCTGAGTGCCCTCCACATACTGCAAGGGCTGGTTTAGATACTCCAGCATGTCTTGCAGATGGCTACTAGAAAATAAGGCAAATATGCCACCATAAAGCGGGAAATAGGGGTGGCGGGCAAAAGCTCTAAGAACTTGAATCAGCACCTGAAAGCACCCCTGTGTAAGCTGTTGCCGATTGCTATCCAGCACTGCCCCCTCTAAGCCACGCGCCAATTCGCTCCAAACGGCTGCAAAGGTCAGGTAAGTCCCGATCGATGCCTGCACCCCCCATTTAGAGCCATAGGGCTGCTTGGCAAACCAGTTCACCAAGCCTCGCTGCACAAGCTGCAGTGTCACCGACAGCTCCACCCATTCGCTAAGGTTAAACGACTGCCGCCGCACCAGTTCCCCTACAGGCTCGTTTTGGGCGAGCGTTTGGAACAATTGCAGCAGCAGGGGGCTTTTGCTATGGGTTGCCCAAAGTGCCCAAGGTCCGCGCTGCTTCGGAGTCGCCTCAACGCCTAAGCTGCTTACAGGTTCATACATCCATTCGATCAGGTGTCCCTCTAAGGATCGCCAAGACTCCAGCCCCTTTTTAATACCTGTAGTCAGCTGCTGGATTTCCGGGTCAGGAAAGGGACTGGCGGACGTTAGTCGATTCAGGTCGATCGCCAGATGCTCTAAGTGGTCTAGCGTCAGGCTGTGGGGCTGGTTGGGATCGCTAAGGTTGACCCAGGTGAGGAAGCGCTGACTTGCTTCTGCAGACAAGATCGCCTGCGCGGCTGAAGCAACTTCATCGGTGCGCTGCTGGTCTTTTTGGTAGCGCTCCCACTCCCCTTGGAGGGTATGGAGCGCCCGGAGAATTCGCGTTGCCTTGGCTTGCTTGAGTTCGTCAGAAGAATCGTTCGCTTGCGCCTGCGTTAAGCTCAGGCGCTGAGACAAACAGCGATCGAAAATCTCGCCTGATCCGGGTTCAATCTCCTGGGTCAATCGCTGATAAACAATCTCCTTCGAGCGAATCTGTCCCTTCAAAGTGGCAGTGATAATTTCTTCAATCAACGTTGTATAGCGATCGGCAGTTGTTTCGTCTGACATGGGCATTCCTTCGGCTGAAACGGGTTCTTCTAATGGGGCGGGTGCGGGGGAGGTCGGGGACGGGGAAATGTCCTGCTGAAACAATTTCTCCAAGTCAGTTACGGAAGGAGCGTTTGAAAGGGGTGGCTCCTCACTTGGCAATTCTGGAATTGGAAGTGTTTCTGCGAGCACCTCTTCATCGGCTTTTGGGGATGCTATTGGGGGCTCGAGCAGGAATTCTGCCTGATAGCGCTCGATAGACTGTGCCAATGTTGAACGGCGTGATCGCCAATAGAGAAATCCCCCCAATCCTGTAATCGCGATCGCCAGAGCTATCGCAGGCAGTAACGGCGAATTTTCAGCTGAAGGCTGGGTGGATGGAGGCTGTCGGGGCTGCGCGTTTAAACGACTGGGCTGAAATCCGATGGCAATCGCCATGCTAAGCAACCCGCTGATTAACCCGCGACTGAACCTCGCCATAGCGTTTTAGGAAAAGACAAAGGCTCGTTCCATTTTAGTGCAGCCTCAAAATTCCGGACGGCAACAACTCAGCTTTGAATAGCCGATACGGCGAAAAGCCTGAACTGCTGCGTATCTGTCTCTGTAGTTTTCTGGAGATTTGAAAATCTTTCATGCAGTTTTCATAGAGGAAATCCGTTTATTCACCCTGCCTTTACAGCTTACTTTTAGTCTTCTTGTTAGTCTCTCTTTAGGTCAAAAATTAAATTCCCGAATGCGTAAAACAAAATGCAGGCTCGGGGCTGGAGTTCTAGATTTTGTGCTGGTTAAGTGAAAGGCTTGAGTTGTATAAAGACCATCCAAAGCAAGTATTAACTTCTTGGATCGCAGGGCTGCAGCCATTAATTATGTTAGAGAATTCATCTTCAAAAAGTTTGGCTTCTTTAAGCAGAATAAGGTTCGCTCATGGAATTTATACAAATAAACTTTGCCAGTTTTTTGCTCGACAAAGCTTCTCAAAAAAACCAGCAGAATGATTGAAATAAACTCATTTTTGAGTACAAAAAACTGTTGTAATCACAGGATTCCAGGGAACTCTATGAGCAGTTTTGGCTGGAGTCAATTGATCACGTTTGGTTCCGATTGCAAACTCTTTAGGTGGCATATTGAGGTAGGTGCATGAAAGCAGTTATTTTGGCGGGTGGACTAGGGACACGGATCAGCGAAGAAACCGCTATCAAGCCAAAACCGATGGTCGAAATTGGCGGGCAACCAATTTTGTGGCACATCATGAAGACGTACTCTGCTCATGGCGTAAATGATTTCATCATTTGCTGTGGCTACAAAGGATACGTTATCAAAGAATTCTTCGCCAACTACTTCCTCCGCATGTCCGATGTCACATTTGACATGCGCTTCAACCAGATGAATATCCATGCCGGAAATGCAGAACCCTGGCGCGTCACGCTGGTTGACACAGGCGAAGACACAATGACCGGCGGACGGCTCAAGCGCGTCAGAGAACACATCGGCAGCGGCACGTTCTGCTTCACCTACGGAGATGGAGTTAGCAGTGTTAATGTCGCTCAGTTAATCGAGTTTCACAAATCTCAGGGCACACTAGCTACCCTAACAGCAGTTCAGCCACCCGGACGTTTTGGCGCGATTTCTCTGGGACAAGGGCAAACCAAGATCGATACCTTCCACGAAAAACCCGAAGGCGACGGAGCCTGGATTAATGGCGGCTACTTCGTGCTAGAACCCGAGGCAATCGACTACATCGCCGACGATAGCACCATGTGGGAACATGAACCCCTGCAAAAAATTGCCCACGACGGTCAGCTTGCTGCCTACAGACACGATGGCTTCTGGCAGCCGATGGATACTCTGCGGGATAAGAACTACCTGGAAGGACTGTGGCAAAGCAATAAAGCGCCATGGAAGGTCTGGTAGGAGGAAGTTCAGGCAACGAAGGACAGAGGATGGAATGGTTTAGGGGCGTGAGGCTCCACGCCCTCTAACTTCAAAAATCAATCGCTGTTCCCAAGTTCAATCCACTGGTTCATCTGGAGCAATTTGAATGCAATTCACGGAAACCAAACTAAAAGGCGCATACATCATCGATATGGAAGTCCGCGCTGACGATCGCGGTGGCTTCGCCAGAGCCTTTTGCGCCAAAGAGTTTGAGGAACATGGTTTAAAGCCGATCGTTGCCCAAGCCAATCTTTCGTTCAACTACAAAGCCGGTACCCTGCGGGGTATGCACTATCAGGTGGCTCCTGCCTGCGAAACCAAGTTCATCCGCTGCATTAAAGGGGCAATCTACGATGTGATCGTGGACATGCGTCCTGACTCGCCTACCTATATGCAATACGTCAGCGTCGAGCTGACCGCTGAGAACCGCAGAGCGCTGTATATTCCCGAACTATTTGCCCACGGCTATCAGGCGCTCACCGATGGAGCAGAGGTTATCTATCAAGTCGGTGAGTTCTACACGCCAGGATGCGAGCGGGGTTTCCGCTACGACGATCCGGCGTTTGGCATCCAGTGGGCAATGCCTGTTAGTGTCATTTCCGAGAAAGATTTAGCCTGGGAATCTTTCCAGCCAGTTCCCACGCCTGCATAGAAGAGAGGCAGTTCGTCTCCTTCCCCCATTCGCAAAGCCATTCCAGCCGTTAGGAGTTGATTCATGCAAATCGTAGATACTGCCTTGAAAGCTAGAGCCGAAGCAGGTAACCCGGTTAAGTTCGGAGTGTTCGGCGCAGGCTTCATGAGCAAAGGACTAATTAATCAGACGGTTAACTACATGCCTGGGATGTATCCGGCTGTGGTTTGCAACCGTACCCTGGAAGCAGCACGGGAAACCTATGCTCAGGCAGGCGTAAACGAGGTGCGCGTTGTCAAAACTGCCGCCGAACTAGAAGACGCGATCGCCCAGCGTCAATATGCCATTACTGACGACCCTGCCGTCGTTTGCCAATCAGAAAGCATTGAGTGCCTCGTTGAAGCGACGGGTCATGTGGAGTATGGCGCAAAAGTAACGATGATGGCGATCGAGCACCGCAAGCATATGGTGCTGATGAACGCCGAACTCGACGGCACGGTTGGACCTATCCTCAAAACTCACGCCGATCGCGCAGGCGTTATCCTCACAGGCTGTGATGGTGACCAGCCTGGTGTCGAACTTAATCTATATCGCTTTGTCAAAAGCATCGGCTTAACTCCTCTGCTTTGCGGCAACATCAAAGGGCTGCAAGACCGCTATCGCAACCCCACCACGCAAGCTGGCTTTGCCAAGCAGTGGGGGCAAACGCCGCACATGGTGACGAGCTTCGCAGACGGCACGAAGATCTCGTTTGAGCAGGCGATCGTTGCGAACGCGACAGGCATGAAGGTGGCTCAGCGGGGCATGATTGGGCATGAATTCCGAGGGCATGTCGATCAAATGACGGGCATGTATGACATCGACCAGATGCGATCGCTTGGCGGCATTGTCGAATATGTGGTTGGTGCCCAGCCCAGCCCCGGTGTCTATGTCTTTGCGGAAGCCCATGACAAGCATCAGGCGCACTACCTCAACTACGGCAAGCTGGGTGAAGGCCCACTGTATAGCTTCTACGTGCCGTATCACCTGACAATCTTTGAAGTGCCGCTATCCGTGGCGCGGGTCGTTTTGTTCAATGATGTGATCATTGCGCCGCAAGGTGCGCCAGTGGTGGATGTAATGACAACCGCCAAGGTTGACCTGAAAGCGGGTGAAACGCTAGATGGTTTGGGCTGGTATATGACCTATGGGCAGTGTGAGAACTACGAGACGGTCCGCGCCGAAAACCTGCTGCCAATGGGCATTGCTGAGGGCTGTCGCCTGAAGCGCGATGTTCCTAAAGATCAAGCCTTGACCTACGACGACGTAGAATTGCCCACCGACACGATCGCCCATAAGCTCCGCGCTGAGCAGGATGCTTTCTTTCCCGTGAAGGTTCCGGCAGCAGTCTAAATAGGAGCGATTCAAGATAGACAAAACATATCTCGAATTAGCAAAAATGTTGCCCCATGCTTTTGAGCTGTTTTCCAGGAGATGTGATAAGCACGTCGCTTGGGAAATATCTCCCATACTTTCGAGCAATTATTCAAAGTAAGGAAATTCATGAAAACCGCACAAGACGTAATTGATGCTGATTTGCAGTACATCTGTGGCAATCTGCAGTCCGAATTTACCCAGATGTCCGGCAAAAAGCTGCTGATCATTGGAGGAGCCGGATTTTTAGGCTATTACCTGGTGCAGTCGGTGCTGTACTGGAACAAAATTTCCGGACTAGAGCCGATCGCCCTCACCGTGTATGACAACTATATCCGCGGTATTCCCGACTGGCTCACCAACCTAGAAGGCGACGCTAATCTGGTGCTGAAGAAGCACGATATCACGCATCCCCTGCCGGAAGATATTGACGACTTTCAGTTCATCATCCACGCTGCGTCGATCGCCTCACCCACCTTCTACCGCAAGTATCCGATCGAAACGATGGATGCCAATGTGAACGGCTTGCGGACGCTGCTGGAATATTGCAAGCAAAACAAGGCAGCAGGCAAACCCGTAGAAGGCTTTCTGTTCTATTCCACTAGCGAAATTTACGGCGATCCAACGCCCGAAAATATTCCGACCCCAGAGACCTATCGCGGCAACGTGTCCTGCACCGGACCTCGCGCCTGCTACGACGAATCGAAGCGCTACGGTGAAACACTCTGCGTCAATTTTGCTGAACAGTATGACCTGCCGATTAAAATCGCTCGTCCGTTCAACAACTATGGTCCTGGTTTGAAGATTACCGATCGCCGCGTTTTACCTGACTTTGTGCGAGATGTGCTATCGGGTCGGGATATTGTGATGCTCTCTGATGGATCACCGACTCGTACCTTCTGCTATATTGCTGATGCGATTGTTGGATACTACAAGATTCTCGTAGTGGGTCGCCAAGGCGAGGCATACAACATCGGCATCGAAACGCCAGAAATTTCCATGGCAACGCTTGCCGACAAGATTGTAGAACTTTCTCAAGAGCTATTTGGCTACACCGGCAAGGTGGTGCGGCAGGTCAGCGAAGACAAGGCATATCTGGTGGATAACCCTAATCGTCGCTGCCCGATCATTACCAAAGCGCGGAATGATTTGGGCTATGACCCCTGTATCACGCCAGATGAAGGCTTGCGCCGTGCCATGATTTGGTATCAAGACAATCAAGTAGCGGAGGATGCATAGAATGAAGGTATCAGTAGTTGGAACGGGTTATGTGGGCTTGGTATCGGGCGTTTGCCTTGCTGCTAAAGGGCATCAGGTGATCTGCGTAGACGTTGATCAAACTAAAGTAGACAAGATCAACAAAGGGATTCCGCCGATCTACGAAGCCGGGTTGGAAGAACTGCTGCAACAGAACATTGGTACGAACATTGTTGCAACAACTGATTTACGTCAGGCAGTGATGGATACAGAGATTTCTCTGATCGCTGTGGGTACCCCCTTTGATGGCAATGAGATCGATCTGAAGTATATCAAGCTGGTATCAGAGCAGATTGGTACGGTTCTCAAAGACAAAGACGCTTATCACGTTGTGGTAGTGAAAAGCACGGTTGTACCGGGCACATCGGATGGGGTTGTCCTACCCATCTTGGAACAAGCCTCTGGCAAAAAAGCGGGCGCTGATTTTGGTGTCGGCATGAACCCGGAATTTCTCAAAGAAGGTGAGGCAATTCCCGACTTCATGTATCCCGATCGCATTGTGTTAGGTGGCATTGACGAGCGCAGCCAGGATGCCCTCGCTGAACTTTATGCGATTTTTGAAGGCGTGGACAAAATCCGCACCAATACTCGCACGGCAGAGATGATCAAATACACTGCTAACTCACTGCTGGCAACGCTAATCTCTTTCTCCAATGAGATCGGAAATCTCTGTGCCACTGTTGGAGTAGACGTAGTGGAGGCAATGCACGGGGTTCACCTCGACAAGCGCTTCACTCCCATCTTGGAAAACGGAGAGCGGGTTTTCCCCTCTATGGTGACCTATCTGGCGGCGGGCTGCGGTTTTGGCGGGAGCTGCTTCCCCAAAGACGTGAAGGCACTGATTGCTTACGGCAACAATGCCGGTAGCCCCATGAAGTTGTTGGAATCGGTGATCGAAGTGAACGCCAACCAGCCGGATAAGATGATCGAAATGCTGAAAAAGCATCTTCCCAATCTTGAAGGCGCCAAGGTTGCTGTCCTCGGTATGGCATTCAAGCCAGGAACTGATGACATCCGGGAATCTCCGGCAATTCCTGTCGCGCAAACGCTGCTGAACGAGAAGGCGATCGTCACTTCCTACGACCCGATCGCCCGCCACGAGGCTGAGAAGGTGTTTGGCAACTCGGTCGATTTCCGCGATGATCTGAAAGAGGCGATCGCAGGCGTTGATGCCATTCTGGTCATGACGCGCTGGCAGCACTTCCAGCAGATCCCAGAACTGCTAGCAGGATTGGAGAATCCCCCGCTGGTGATCGACGGTCGCCGTATGTTGGAAAAGACGAGTGTACCTCGTTATGAAGGAATCGGCTTGAAGGTGTAAAACCTTACTTTGCGTCGCTCTAATTCAAGAAATGGCTCCTCTCCTACGAAAGCTGGCAAGAGGGGTCATTTCTTGTTTTTGTAGCTGTTGCCTGTCTACGTTATCTGAGCTACTGGCAATTATTCGAAACTTGAGTACGGTATGCTTGCGGCGATACCCCTGTTACCCGCCGAAACTGGGTGCTGAAATGGGCGTGGCTGCCAAAGCCGACTTGATAAGCTACCTCGGCGATCGAGAGTTCTGTGGTTTGCAGCAGTGTTTTGGCGCGAGTGATGCGGTAGTTTGTTAGATATTGATAAGGCGATTGCCCAGTTGCTTGCTTAAACATGCGCGAGAAATGAACAGCACTGTAGCCGGTAACCCTCGCTATATTTGCGATCGTAATGTTATTTGTGCTTTCGGCTTCGATGAACTCCCTGACTCTGGCAAGATGGAAGGCAGATAGCTGACCGGGATGCTTCAGCTTTATATCTGCAGTTGCGTATTGATTAACTAAGTGAAATGCCAGTACATTCGTTGCCGACTCGACCAGGAGTTTGTTGGCAACTCCATGCAGCAATCGATCGGTTCGCACAGCTGCGGCAAGTTGCCGAATAAACGGGTCTTCAGAAATATGCAGATTGCCCAATTCTAGCGATCCTCCCTGAGCAGACTCTGGCAATGCCTCCGTAATGAAGCTGGG
This sequence comes from Phormidium tenue FACHB-886, assembly GCF_014764505.1. Lineage (GTDB taxonomy): Bacteria > Cyanobacteriota > Cyanobacteriia > Elainellales > Elainellaceae > FACHB-886. The sequence goes on along the minus strand of NZ_JACXWX010000009.1, from coordinate 66,138 downwards.
CGTGAGATAAAAATTGACTAACTCACTGGGGCGATTAAGGATGAGTCCGTGCGGTTGCTCAGATGGCACAACGTAGCACTGTCCGGCTTTCACCGTATTTTGTTTGTGATTTCCCGCGTCGGAGTGCCAGGTTGATAGAGCAAAGGTTTCACCGAATGGAACGGTAATTTGATGCGCTTTGTGCTCATGTTCACCAAAGTTGTCCGGAGGTAAATGAGCAGCGTGGTGCAATCCTGTCCCTTGTTGATCGATCAGCAGATGGTAGTGCAATGCTCCCCGATCGCGGTTGGGCAAAATTTTTCGACCCTGCGAATCAATTAGCACACAGCCCTCCTGTACGTTCAGATACGTCCAGACAATCAGTTCAGTTTGCGAAATCCGATCAAATCTTATCCTGCTATTTCTTGCCGGAGGTTAAGAGAACTTTAGCACCTGCTGTAGAAATCGTGAACATAGTCAAACCAAATGTTGAAGGCGCAAGGCTTCATTAATTTAACCTTAAGTTCAGCCAAAGAAGATAAAAAAACAAAAGGCATGATGGAAAACCGAAAGCTTTTTCACTGCAAAACGCAGACCATGTAATTCATCAATTACAGCAATTTCTAGTGAGCAACTTGGCTTAAAGCTCACGATCTTGAGGAGAAATGTATGTCTGGTGTTTTAGATGGAAAAGTTGCCATTATCACAGGTGCCTCTGCAAACTTAGGTAAACTTTTTGCAGAAGCGTTGGCAGCCGATGGCGCGAAAATTGTGATTCATTACAACAGTGCTGCCAAGCAAGACGAAGCAACGAGTGTGGCTCAAGGCATCACTGAAAGCGGTGGACAAGCTATTACTCATCAAGGTGACTTGACCCAAGTGAGTGAAGTGAAACGGCTAGTGGACATCGCTTTTGAGCATTTCGGTCAGTGGGATATTCTTGTGAATACAGCGGGGATGATTGTTCGTAAACCGATCGCTGATTTCTCTGAGGATGAATTTGACCGGCTGTTTCAGATCAATGCAAAAATTCCATTTTTCCTGATGCGAGAAGCAAGCACGCGGATGGCAGATCAAGGGCGGATTCTCAACATGATTACGACGGTTGTTGCGGTTACTGCACCCACCTATGGCGGCTATGCTGGCAGCAAAAGCCCAGTCGAGCATTTCACTAAATCACTTGCTAAAGAGATTGGCGGACGTGGCATTACAGTCAATTGCATTGCGCCAGGGCCCTTGAAAACTTCCTTCTTCTACCCTGCTGAAACAGACGAGAATATTGCTTGGCTGAAAAGCATGAGTATTAATGGGGATATTGGTGAACCCACAGATATTGTGCCCGTGGTGCGCTTTCTCGCTTCTCCGGCAGCAAAATGGATCACAGCACAGACCATTTACGCCAACGGTGGGCTAGTTGCAACGGCAAGCTAGTTAAGTTCTCGATCGCCTCATCATACGAACCATCATGGCGGTTAAATTCCTTAGTGTTGTGGGCGCGCTCTGCGCCCACAACACTAAGGAATTTAACCGCTGGTGTCATCGTTCAACTAAAGCAGAATCGATAATGACTTGTTGGTTTGGCGTTGCTTCCTTTGGGAACCGCCAACGGGCGATCGCAGCAAAGAGATTCCGATTATTAGCAGCCACAGCTGCCACAGTATGAAGCCGATTGGGGTGAATTCCAACACGGGGATAGCGGGTAGCACGGTTTTCAACAGTTCAGTCTGTCCTAGCAGCAGCAACGGCAATGTTATTAGCCCAAACCAGGACATCCAGGACCTGAACAACGATGATTTCAGCATGGCAATACTGACGCCCAGTGTCCAAATAATCAGCAGAGTTTGCCCCAGATATTCCCCCAGCACAACCCCACCATATTGGTGAACGGCTTGATACACCACAGCCACCGCTTCACGGGTCGCTGGACTGCTTGCTGGATCGGTGTAGAGGTTTGCCAGAACTGGAATGACAAACACCCAGCGCATCAACCCAATGGATTGCAGAATGCCCGATAGGATGCCCGCAACAGTAGCAATCGACAGATAGCGAGCAGTGTCACGTGCTAGAAGTTGATGAAGAAGAACACTGACAGGAATAAATAGTAATGCGGATAACCCGAATGCAAACCAGGTAAGAATCAGCGAGGCTCCTCCTGCATGAAATTTGGTGAGAACAGCATCAACGGGTTGGCGGAGAATGTCATCATACTCAAAGGTTTGAATTAGTAACGTGTAAGGAATGTTTAGAAATACAATCAGCAGAATTAGCAAAATTCCTGTTGTTTTAACTGGGTGTGTATGAGTCATAGAATGTTTTTCCCTGGAGTGTAATTAGCAGTAGCTCAACATTCGGATTTCATTGCAAATGAAGTGCCAAACCCTTACTTCTGACGGTTCCAGTATTTATGCAGCGATCGTTCGCTTCCAGTAACTCGGGCAATTTGAGCTAGCGTGTTGATCAGTAACGCTTGCAAAACGAACGGTATATCGACGAGAACAATGTCTCCTTTCTGCAACAAGAGTGCGACATACAGCAGATTCTTCGGCATCCCATCTGCGTTCACTTTTCCATCGATCGCTAACCCAAACATACCTCGGATAAATTTCTCGAATCCTTCTGCGGGTTGGTTTTCGCTAATGAACGTTACCGGATTGCTGGAGGTATTACGAAAACTGTGGTGCATTCCTGCTGGAACATGAACTTGCTCACCTGCTCTCAAGATGCGCCAATTTTTTTCCCTCCTACTTCCATTTCTAATTCGCCTTCAACGACGGTGAAAGTTTCGCTCATGCGGGTGTGGTAATGCAATGGGCTGCCCTTTGCACCGGGAGGCAAATTGAACTGGATTTTGGCATAACCCTGGTTGGTTTGGCTCGACTGCAGGATCATCATGTGATCGCCTGTAGCTGGATTGTTGATCTCCTCAAATTGCTGTGAGCCGAATGCTTGTGCCTGGTTGAATGATGTAGCTGTCATGGTGGAATTCTTTAGGTGGTTTGTTGTGTCAGAAGCATTGCGGTTTGCTCTATAACCTAAAGATATTTGGCAAACTCAATCTAAAGTTGACCGATCGCGCCATAAAATTGACCAGAGCTGCCATTGTGTAAGTTGCACTGTGTAAGTCCCATGGCGTAACGTGCCGTGTGCGGAAGAAGCAACCTTTTTGCGGCGTTCAACAGCAGCTAAAACGATAAGACGGTAGGTGAAGCGATCGCACAATCCAATGCAACACATTGCAAGAACACTACGGGGACGATATCAGCCTTAAGCAGTTGTCATAACTCGCAGCGTTAAACCCTTACTATCTCAATCGAGTGTTTCATGCTGAAGTAAGCATTACGCTCCGAGAATATCAAATCAGATACGGATCGATCGGGCTAAACTTCTGCTGACTAGCGAGATAACAGCTCGACAGGTGACAGCAGAGACTGGAGGTTGTGCTCTAAAGAAGCGTGGGATAAGCAACTAAATCTGCCCAGGACCAACAATAGCTGTTAGCCCAGCCCGTTGCGCTGCTGTTGTTTTCAACTGAGAATGCTGTCAAATTCAGTTGAAGTAGCTGACAACCAATCGCACTGTCACCTCCGTCTGTTGCCATCAATAGAGTCTGTATCCACATCGTTGAGTTCTTGATTGTGAATCAGTTGTGCCTTCTGACTAGCTGCCTCAATCACTCTGACAGCCGTTTCATGCCTCAATCACTCTGACAGCCGTTTCATATCCTAATCCAGTAATACGACTAATGCCACGTAAACTGCTGCTTCCACTATGAGTTTGTAGAACCAGGCGAATCTCTTCAAGGGTGATTTGACGGCGGTAGTACGGAGTATCAAAGGTTTCAGTAAAGCTTTGTTTGGCAAGCAGGACAGAAGTAGCGTGGGCTTCCTTTGCTTGTTTTCCCAGGACGATGGGATTTGAGGTGGCTATATAAGGGACATTCCATGACTCGCTTAAGCACTCAACTTCTCTTTACAGTTTGTCAGTCCCACACTTCCACCTGGCATGACCAGATATTTCTGCTAGATCGCAACAGAATACAAGACTTTCTAGAGGAAACGTAGGAGAGTGCATAGCAACCATCACACGTTGATTAAACGTTTGAAAAGATGCCAATAAACTTGAATTGCAACGAATTCATTAAGGACAATCCCAGCCAAACTGCTACGAAAATCACTCGGCGGCAGATGGTGATTGGTGGAGCAACGAGCGCTGGATTATCAGGTGCGATCGCTGATTGATGAACACCAATGAGAACTGGAATCAATTCAACTGCGTTACTCAAATTTGATTGGCAGCCTCAATAAATTCTTCGTCAATTGCATCAGTGTCGGGCATCACAGGATTCGGAGTTGCACCCGTAACAGCGTTCTTGAGGTAAACGTTTTGATGCTCTGGCTTCAGATTAGACATAGAGTAGCAACCTCTAGGAGCAATACTAATCGGTTTCCTAAACTACCATGGGATCGTCTGACCAAGGTGAAAAAAACCAGCAGTTGCATCATCAGGCAGAGTTGCCAATTGCATCCCTGTTTGTGCTCCTTCGGTAATGTCTATCAGTGCGCCTTTCCCTCCTAATTCTGTTTTGACCCAGCCAGGATGGACGCTGTTTACCTTCACGGCTGTATCTCGCAATTCATGAGCGAGATGAACGGTGAATGAATTGACGGTAGCTTTAGATGCATCATAAGCAAAGGGTTTGGAGTCATAAATTGGCGAAGCTGGATCAGTATGAAGAGTCAGTGAGCCTTCGATACTTGCCACATTGACAATCCGACCGCTCTTACTTCTGAAAATGAGCGGCAACAACGCCTGAGTGACTTTAACTAGAGCAAAAAAGTTAGTATCAAAGGTCTTACGAAGAACATCACTCGAAATAGAACTGGCGTTGCTGATTGACCAATCACCATCCAGCATCCCCCTGCATTGTTGATCAGAACAAATCCAAGCCCTTTGTTTGCACCTGTGATTAAGGCAGCTTTACCGTTTGACTTGGCGTTGATCATTGTCTTGCGCTCCTTTCGCAAGCAAGAGCAACTTTTGCTGTCTTGTACAATGGCATACTGAACGAAACAAGCAGATTCAAGCAGATGTCAGCAATTCGAGAGATTTGAGTCAATGTGCGAGGAGCCGCGCATTGCTAAGGAGGCTCACAATGCGCGGCTTGTGATTTCAGGCTCTCCTTCAGCCTGTGTGTCGAAAATTGGAGAGTACTCGCCTCAGATCGTCCTACTATTGAAGCAGCCCATTAGTGAATCTCGATCGGCTGTGGTGCGTCTGCTGATCGAAACCGGCTATGGCTATCCCAATTTTTGAAAGAGAGCTTCATCATGGTTACTTCCACACACCATTCTTTAAACGATGCGATCTGGCCACCGTTGCCTGTGGCAGCCTGGCAAGAGACCTACAAGACTTTGCACCTGTGGACTCAGATCATTGGCAAAATTCGGTTAGCCTTGGCTCCCAAAGTCAATCATTGGTGGCACTCAACGCTGTATGTCACGCCACGCGGACTCACAACTTCCACAATCCCATATGGAGCGCGTAGCTTTCAGATCACCTTTGATTTTTTGCATCACCAACTCCTGATCGAGACAGATGATGGCACAGTGAAAACCATTGCGCTCGCTCCCCGCTCCGTAGCTGACTTTTATCGGGCGGTGATGGATACTCTGAAGGAGATCGGCATCGAAGTTCAGATCTGGACGATACCTCAAGAGGTTACTGAACCAATTCCCTTTGAACAGGACGAACAGCACGCTGCCTACGATCGGGAGTACGCTCAGCGGTTCTGGCAAATTTTGGTGCAAGCCGATCGCCTTATGACGATCTTTCGCTCTCGTTATGCTGGCAAGTGTAGCCCTGTCCATTTCTTTTGGGGTAGCTTTGATCTGGCGGTGACTCGCTTCTCTGGACGACGCGCACCAGAACATCCAGGAGGAGTGCCCAACATGGCAGATTGGGTAACACGAGAAGCATACTCACATGAGGTAAGCAGCTGTGGATTTTGGTTTGGGAGCAGCTCTGTCGAAGCCCTATTTTATGCATATGCTTATCCAACCCCCGAGGGGTTTAAAGACTACCCCATTCAACCGAAAGAAGGCTTTTACAGCCCCGACATGCAAGAATTTATCCTGCCCTATGAAAGAGTGCAGCAAGCTGATAATGCAGATGCAATGGTGCTGGAATTTCTGCAAAGCACCTATGAGGCAGCTGCCAATCTAGGCAACTGGGATCGAACCACCTTGGAATACAACCCAGTTACAAAAGACGCTATAAAGAGCTGATTCATTGCAACGATTAGCGGAACTAAATTGCACTGGATTCATAACCAAATTTGTAACCAATCTTGAAACTATTTCTTGGAATTATTCAAGTACTACTCTTTTCGCAGGAAGTTGCTTAACGTTAACCTAAAGCTCTAGCTTAATAAAGCCATCATTCAGGTGTTGCTGAATAGTCGTGGCTCTCTCAAAACAGTGACTCTCTCAAAACAACAGGGATCTACGCGCCTAGATAAACCAATGTGAGGAGACGATCGCTATCCTTTCGTTATTGACAATACTCTTCCAACCTTGCAGCCCTGCAGCTGTACTCTTGAAGGCATTTTCGGGCGTTCTGGCGTTCCCTCTAGACTCTCATAAAAAAGGGAGGAACGCTTGAGGCACTTAATTTACCTGCCTTTCGCGTTCCACCTACCGATCCTTTGAGAGGAGAACACTATGTCATTGATAGTAGCTTTATTAGGAATTACTGTCAATAATTATTGAAAATATCTTTCGATAAGCCAAGACTCCGCAGGACTACCCTGATGGATGAGGTGCAGCGATCGTCCATTCTGGTACGCTCAAACGTTAGTTTAGCCATTTGTCGGGGCATAGCTCTCTTCCCATGCCGTCTACCTTCAAGCCCAAACTCACCACCGAAATTAAAGCCATGCTGTTTCTGGCAGTTCCTTTAGCCAGCGCGCAGGTTGCTCAAGCTGCTACAGGTTTTGTGGATACAGTGATGATGGGGCTATTGGGGCAACAGGTTCTGGCGGCGGGTGCGCTGGGTGCGACTTTCTTTACTTCGCTGCTGCATGTGTCTTCCAGTATTGTGGCAGCGGTCAGTCCTTTGGTAGCGGCTGCATTTGGCGCGGGTGATTCTAAAGAAGTGAGCCGTGTTGTGCGTCAGGGGCTGTGGTTGGCGATATTGCTAGGGGTGCCGCTGACGCTGCTAATTTGGAACGGTGAGATGATCTTGCCTTGGCTGGGGCAAGCGCCAGAAAATGTGCGGCTAGCGGGAATGTATCTTCGGGCGATCGCACCTGGGTTGCTGCCTGCGCTAGGATTTGCAGTGCTGCGGAGCTTTGTGGCTGCTGTATCGCAGCCACGCTCGGTGATGGTAATTATCGTTGGTGGAACGGCATTTAATGTCGTTGCCAACTACACGCTGATGTTTGGCAAACTGGGGCTGCCTGCACTGGGCATTGTCGGGATTGGGGTAGCTAGTGCTCTATCGCTGTGGGGGATGTTTTTGGCGATCGTCCTGTACATCTTCTGGCAGCAGAGCCTCCGTAGCTATCAGGTGTTTGGCAACTTGCAGCGCTTTGATGCGCGCGTCTTTCAAGACTTAATTGGGATTGGCTTGCCGATCGGTGGCTTGGTTGCGGTTGAGGCAGGGCTGTTTGCCATTGCAACCTTTCTCATGGGGTTTTTGGGGACTGTACCGCTGGCGGCACATCAGATTGCATTGCAGACGGCTGCCATGACGTTCATGATTCCGTTAGGTATTTCTTTTGCCGCTACGATTCGTGTGGGACAGCTGATGGGGCAGCGAGATCCAAAAGGGGCAAGACTAGCTGGATATGTGGCAATTGGGCTAGGGGCAGCCTTTATGGGTTTGATGAGCATTCTGTTTTGGCTAGCGCCACAGACGATCATTGCACTGTATCTAGATGTGAACAATCCCGAAAATGGCGCGGTGGTCGATCTTGCCAAGGTGCTGCTGAGTATCGCCGCGCTTTTTCAGCTTGCAGACGGGGTTCAGGCAACGTCCGTTGGGGCACTGCGTGGACTGCAAGATACCAGAGTGCCGATGCTAATTGGCTTGCTTTCCTACTGGGGCATTGGGCTAAGCATTAGCTATGGGCTGGGCTTCTCGCTGGGGTTGGGCGGCGTGGGGCTATGGTGGGGTTTGGCGATCGGGCTGCTGGTGCAGGCATTTGTTTTAACCTGGCGATTTCACCAAACCACTTCGGTTGCTCAAGACCAGCTGCTTTGACAAACTGCTCCTCAAAATAAATGCCGACAATCTTCAGTAGATTTGCGGTAGCGTAGGGAGAGAGGTCAGTACGCCAAGACTTTGACTGAATTGAAATTGGTCTGAGGTTGAGCAGGTGAGATTGATGCGATCGTCGGTTTGGTTGATTGGATTAACAGTGGGTGTGGTCTTGCCGTTGGGTGCTTGCAGCAATAGCCCTTGGGCGGCAAACTTAGAGCGATCGCTGGCAGCAGATCCGCGTTTGGCGACTAACCCGGTGGCGTTTGAGAGTTCGCCCTCCCCTAGCGTGGCTGCCAGCCCACCGAGTAATTCAATTAGCGCTAGCCCCACTGCTCAGCTCCCTGCTAACTTTCCGGGTGAAATTCCGCGCTATCCCAATGCCCAGCTCATTGGAGTAAACCTAACTTCAGCTACACAGCCTTCTGCAGGAGATGCTGCGCCAGCCACTGAAACGCGTTGGTCTACCACAGACAGCCCTGCGCAAGTGCAACGGTTCTATCAGGATAGATTGAGGGCAGAGGGTTGGCAGTTGACACCCGCCAGCCCAACGGTTGGAATCACAGCTCAGCGGGATGGCTTGCGTATGGCGATCGCCACGGCTTCTGCCGCTGATTCGACTGAGTTTACGATTCGCTATCAGTTTCAGGAAGATGGGGCGATCGCTTCCGCCTCCCCTGCCGCTCCGACTGCTTCTGCGGGCTCTTCTGGTGTTCAGCCGGGCGATCCTGAATTTGTTGGACCAACTCCCCCTGCTGATTGGGTGGCCAAGCCGCCGACTGCCGTAATGGCATCACTACCTTTTAAGGACTTGAATCAGGCTCCCAGTGAGCTTCAGCAATACGTGACCGATTTGGCAAATCTAGGTGCCTTACCGCTGCAGGGACGCAGCTCCTCTGCAGGAGAATCGCCTAGTCCCAGTAGTCAGCCTAATGCCAATCCATCCAGCTCCAGCAGCCAGTTGTTCAAGCCAAACCAGCCCATCACGCGCCGCGAATACGCCCGTTGGCTAGTCGCTGCCAATAATTTGATCTACGCTAGCCAGCCTTCTCGCCAAATTCGACTGGGGGCAGCTTCTGAAACGCCTGCCTTTACAGATGTACCAACCAGCGACCCTGACTTTGGCGCCATTCAAGGATTAGCTAATGCAGGCTTAATTTCCAGCTCGCTATCGGGCGAACCTGCCAAAGCTTTTCGTCCGGATGCCCCCCTAACTCGCGAAGAAATGATCTTGTGGAAAGTCCCCGTGGACATCCGCCGCTCTTTGCCAACAGCAAATTTGGACGCGGTGCAACAAACCTGGGGCTTCCAAGATGCGCCAAAAATTGACCCCAAAGCCCTGAGAGCCGTGCTAGCAGACTACCAAAACGGTGATCTCGCCAACATCCGCCGTGCCTTTGGCTACACCACCCTGTTTCAACCTCAAAAGGCGGTAACGCGGGCAGAAGCAGCAGCAGCGCTCTGGTATTTCGGTGCTCAGGGAGATGGGCTTTCTGCCAAGGATGCTCTACAGATTAGTCGCCCGTCCCAGCCGGCTGAAGGCTAGAGACGCGATGTTACATAAGTCTTGCTTTATAAATGATGAAAAGGGCAGGGTGCTTAGCGCCCTGCCTTTGTTTTCAACAGCTTGCCTATTGTGTTTTCAATAGCGGATTTATTGATTAATTACCGTTACACCGGGATCGCTTCGGGAGCGGCTAGCGCCAAGATGTGATAACAAGAGGGAGTTTCTTCTCCCAGAACACCGTTGATGCGATCGCGGATGCGGATGTGTAGATCCTGGATGGAGTCGGTGAAATCGTGCCGGACGTGTAGTACAGCAGTTTGATACTGAAACTCTTTGCCGTAGTGCGCCACAAAGTAGGTGTAGCGGTTGGCAGTTGGGGCATCTAAAACGAAATCTCTCATGAGTTTAAGTTTGTATGAACTAAGTGATGGAGGGGGAGTTGGGGCAGTCTATGGCGGGGTGAAGGGACTTGACCTAGATCGAGCTGCAATTCAGTTTGCCTAAATAGTCTTACCTACGAGTAGTTTAGACTGTCAGCTTGTGTAGAGGACAAGGGATTCGAAAGTTGGACTGTAGAGTTGCGGTGCGTTTAGCTTTTTAGTTAGCCTTTTCAATTAGCCTGTTGAAGCTGAGTCATGGACTAGATCAACAATGGGATTGTTTGATCTTTCCTAAACCTATGCAACACAGACCCATAAGCCCACAGTATTTTTACTTTATTCAGGTCAGCGAGTGTAGCGCTATTGCTGTAGAGACCACTGACCTCACCCCTCTGACAGTCTAAGCCAAATCCATTAGCTTTATATACAAATCATCTCTAAATTTCCTGACATTTTCATCCTGCAATCGGGTGAAGGGGGCTTTATCGCTTGGACATTAGCTTAGGAGATTTTGCCCTGGGTGAGCAATCAAACTGTTGCAGTTTTAGTTTTGGACGAGCACAGCCTTTTAGGCAGAAATCCGGTTTCAGTAGATCTACTCTTTTATGCTTTGTGAAAGCTCTGCTCGTGACAGCTCCACAGTCGGGCTGTGCGCTTGATTTTTTAGAACGGGTGGTGTGGAGCTTTACCAACGGAGTTGCTATCAGGAATGGTAAACTTGATGAACTTTACTAGGCAGCAGGAGTTAGGGTGAATTCATGATCTTCCCCGATTTTGACCAGTTCAAAGCCTTGGCGCAGCAGGGAAACTTTGTGCCGGTGTATCAAGAATGGGTTGCCGACCTAGATACTCCTGTCTCTGCTTGGTTTAAGGTTTGCGCTGGACAACCCTACAGCTTTTTGCTGGAGTCGGTGGAAGGGGGGGAGAAGATCGGACGCTACAGCTTTCTGGGCTGCGACCCGCTGTGGATTTTGGAGACAAGAGGCGATCGCACAACGCAAACCTATCGAGATGGCTCGAGTCATGAGTTTGAGGGCGATCCGTTTCAGGCGCTAGCAACTTGCCTCGCTCCCTACCAGCCTGTAAAGCTGCCGCTGCTGCCGCCCGGAATTGGTGGGCTGTTTGGCTTCTGGGGCTATGAGCTAATCAACTGGATTGAACCTCGTGTGCCAATCTATCCGCTGGCTGAAACCGATCTACCCGACGGATTGTGGATGCAGATTGACCATCTGCTGATTTTCGACCAGGTGCAGCGCAAAATTTGGGCGATCGCCTATGCCGATCTGCGCCACCCCCAAACCAATCTGGAGGAGGCATATCAGCAAGCCTGCGATCGCGTCCGGCAGCTCGTCAATAAGCTGCAGCTGCCCCTCTCAGGACAAGACACGCTGCTGCAATGGACACCCGTTCGCAAGGGAGAACCCCAAGACGAGCGGCGGGCAATTGGCTATACCAGCAACACCACCAAAGAGCAGTATTGTGCCAATGTGGAGCGAGCCAAAGCGCATATTCGAGCAGGCGATATCTTCCAGGTAGTGATTTCGCAGCGGCTCTCAACGGAGTACCAGGGCGATCCGTTTGCGCTGTATCGATCGCTGCGGCTAATCAACCCATCGCCCTACATGGCATACTTCCACTTTCCCGACTGGCAGATCATTGGCTCCAGTCCGGAGGTAATGGTAAAGGCAGATTTGGCGCTGGATGGAAGTGGCTCGAAGGTTGCGACAGTGCGCCCCATTGCGGGAACCCGTCCGCGAGGGAAAACTCTGCCTGATGATGCCGCTTATGCCGAAGACCTGCTGCAAGACCCCAAAGAAATTGCCGAACATGTGATGCTGGTGGATTTGGGGCGCAACGACTTGGGGCGGGTTTGCGCTAGCGGCACGGTCATAGTAGACGAGCTGATGGTGATCGAGCGCTATTCGCATGTGATGCATATTGTTAGCAATGTAGTCGGCAAACTGGCTGACGGCAAAACGGCTTGGGAGCTTCTGAAAGCCTGCTTTCCGGCTGGAACTGTCAGCGGCGCACCCAAAATTCGAGCAATGGAAATTATCCACGATCTCGAACCTTGTCGGCGCGGTGTATACTCCGGTGCATACGGCTACTATGATTTTGAGGGACAATTGAACACGGCGATCGCCATTCGTACCATGGTCGTTCGCAGCCAGCCTGATGGTACCCACACGGTCAACGTTCAAGCTGGAGCTGGACTCGTCGCAGATTCTGACCCTGAGCGCGAATACGAAGAGACGCTAAACAAAGCCAGAGGCATGTTAGAAGCGATTCGCAGCTTAAAGAATTAGGCGAAGACCTGTCCATAACCTTAACTTCCTGACAATCTTTCAATTACCCGCTCTTTAGATGGGGCAACTATGCTGATGGTCGGATGTTAGCTAGGTCTGCTGTATGCTCCACTCTTCTGCCTTGGCTGCGAAGCCTCAGCCTGAACTGCGTCAACTATTGGAGGAGCTTTACCAAGGTCGAAGTTTGCAGCCTTATCGGAGTGGACAAGCGATTCGGATGCTGCCCGATGAGGTGTTGGTGGTTTGTCGGGGAGTAGTGCAGCTTGGGACGCTCTACGACAGCGGTGATGAAGCGCTGCTGGGGTTGGCTTGTCCTTCGATGCCGTTTGGTTTGCCGCTGGCGCTGATTCGTCCATATCAGGCTGTGGCGCTAACAGATGTGGACTTGATGCGTCTCAAGATGGCTGAGGTAGAACAGTCCCCGCTATTAACGCAAGGAATTTTTCGGCATCTGCTGCGTCGCCTGCAGCAAAGTGAGGCAATACTGGCGATGATAGGCTATCGACGGGTAGAAGATCGACTGCGGCATCTGCTGCTGCTGCTGGTGCAAGAAGTGGGTCAGCCCGTATCGAATGGCAGTCGGCTAAGTGTGCGGCTCACTCATCAGCAGTTAGCCAATGCGATCGGCACAACTCGCGTTACTGTAACTCGCTTGCTGAGCCAGCTCCAGGAAGAAGGCTGGCTGCGGATAGACAGCGATCGTCATATTACTTTGCCAACTCATTCAATGCTGATGAATCGGACTATGTTTGCTTAAAAGCGGTGTTTCATAGCGCTTTGCAAACACATACGTTTATTGCTGTGGGCTGCACTTTCCACAGCTTCCAGTTTTTTTACTGCTTTTGCTGCTGATATAGTATTTTGAACAGTGCCTGTCGTTTGTTGTGATCGACAATTGGGGCAGGGTAGCCGCAGCGATCGCGTTCTCCTGAAGGGATTTTGCCAGTCACCAGGTGTTCAGTCTCTATACTCCGCAGTTCTGGCAGCCACTCACGAATATATTCTGCTTCTGGGTCAAACTTTTGGGCTTGGCTGGCAGGATTAAAGATACGTAGAGGCTTGGGATCCATGCCGCTAGAGGCACTCCACTGCCAGCCGCCATTGTTGGCAGAGAGATCGCCATCATAGAGCTTCTGCATGAAATAGTTCTCGCCCCACTGCCAGTTGACGATCAAATCTTTAGTCAGGAAATTAGCCACGATCATGCGGCAACGGTTGTGCATCCAGCCGCTTTCGTTGAGCTGGCGCATAGCAGCATCGACGATTGGGTAGCCCGTCTGCCCATCGCACCAGGCTTGAAAGTATGCTTCGTTATCTTCCCACGGAAAATTTTTGAGCTGTTGCCGATAGGGACCCGTGGCTAATTCTGGGAAAAAGTACATGCAGTGCTGATAAAACTCGCGCCAGGCTAGCTCCTGCTGCCAAACCCGGATATTTTCGCGGGCTTCATCGCTGCGGCTATCGGCTTGGGCAGCTTGAGTGGCTTGCCAAACCGTGCGGATACCGATCGTGCCAAACTTGTGAGCAGCGCTGAGATGAGAAGTTCCGGCAACGGCAGGAAAGTTGCGCTGTTCTCCATACTCAGTGATGGTACGGCTGCAAAACTCCTCTAGCTGCGCTTGGGCGGCTTCAGTTCCGGGTGACAGCAGCAAGGGATGCTCCCAGACAAAGCCTAAGTCTTTGGCAGAAGGTAGAGCGACTGCCCCAGCGACTGCAGCTGCGTTCTGTTCAGCTGCAGTCAGTGGCTCAGCCCCCTGCAGGCTGGGTACAGGTTGTGCTTTTCCTCTGCTGCTCCAGTTGCGCCAGAAGGGAGTGTAAACCGTATAGGGACTGCCCGCTCCAGTGACAATCTCTTTAGGTGCATGGAGCAACTGATCCCAGAAAGCTTCAACGGTGATTCCGGCTTGGCGCAAGGCTTCGGCAACGGCGCGATCGCGCTCCCGCGCATAGGGCTCTACGTCTCGATTCAAAAATACAGCTGTTGCCTGAAGAGCAGTGGCGATCGACGGTAATTGTGCGGCTGGATTACCTTTGAGGATAAGCAACTGGCTACCTGCCTTGGCATAGTCTGCTTGTAACGCTTGCAGGCTGCCAATTAGATAATTTACTCTGGCAGGGGCAACATCGCCATTGTCGAGGATGCCTGGATCAAGGCAAAATACACCAACCACTTTGGGAGTTCGTTGGCGGGCAGCTACCAGCCCAATATTATCTACAGTTCGTAGATCGCGTCGATGCCAAAACAGAATCAAGTCAGCCATGTTCAACCTCCCGTTGCATTGTAGCGTAATGAAGAGAGGCGATTGTTTGACTGACTTTCGATTTAACTACCGTGCCATAAAATTAACCTATGGAGGGTCGGCGCGTTAACACGATGCTAAATTGAGGAATCTAGACGCCTTGTTTGAAAAGAGCCGAAAATTGATTCTTCAAACAATCTCAAAGCAGTGGCAGAATTTCTATTGAACCTATGACATGGACTCCTTTGAGCGATCGCCTCGCTCAGCTTCCCCTGATTCTGGCAGGACCCATTTTGCGACGCGTTGAACCCGATGCTGTTACCGTTTGGCTAGCGCTGAAACATCCTGGTACGGTGACGCTTCAGGTTCATGAAACCCGGGCAGACAGCATTATGCTGCAGGCAGTGTTAAGCGGGAGTCGGACTACGGTTGCGCTAGGTCAATTTCTACATGTGGTTGCGGTCACAGCCAGCAGCAAAGCGAGTGAGAAGCTGCAGCCTGGGCAAGTTTATGCCTACGATCTGATGGTTCAAACGGATGCGGCAGAATCGCCAATCCCCCTGCAGCAAGCGCTGCATTCGCTTGCTTTTCCGGCTGTGCCGATTAGCTATTTCAACCACGGCTTGCCGACCTTCTCACTGCCGCCAGCCCGCCTCAGCAGCCTCAAAATAGTTCATGGTTCCTGCCGCAAGCCTCATGGTGGCGAAGCAGACACCTTGCCTATTCTGGATGAGTTGATTGAACAAAACGCTGAATCGGCAGACGATCGCCCTCACCAGCTCTTTTTGACAGGCGATCAGGTTTATGGCGACGATGTCGCTGATGCCTTGCTGTGGCAGCTTACTGACGCAAGCGAAACGCTGCTGGGCTGGTCGGAGGCGCTGCCCACTGCATCCTACGCAGGAGTAGACTTAACGGCAAGCCGGCTAAGAGCCGGACATCGAAGCGTTGTTGCCGAGGAGTGGGCAGGCTTTACGGCAGGGCTGCACGGAAAGCCAGAGTGCGATCGCTCTCATCTTTTTAGCCTGGGCGAGTATGCTGCCATCTATCTGTTTGTTTGGTCGCCTGTATTGTGGACAACCCTGCCCACCGTGGCAGAAATTAATGGTACTGCAGCGCAAGCCAAATATTGGGATAAAGAAGCTGGTCCCCTCGAAGAGTTTGTTTACACCCTGTGGAAGGTGCGGCGGGCGCTTGCCAATGTTTCCACCTACATGATCTTTGACGATCATGATATTAGCGATGACTGGAATCTGAATCAGGCATGGTGTTTGCAAGTGCTGGGCAAGCCGATGGGTCAGCGGGTTGTGCAAAATGGCTTGCTTGCCTATGCGCTGTTTCAGGCTTGGGGCAATACACCCGACCAGTTTGAGCCAGGGCAGGTGGGCGAAAAGCTGCTACAGGCAACGGCAGACTGGGTGGCTTCGGGTGGAACTAACCTGGCTGCAGGTAAAACGATCGCCCAATGCCTCGGCTTGCCGCCTCAAAATCCTGTCACAGGATTGCCAGAACTGCGGCTAGACGGGGAAGTGTGGGTGCTAGCGCCCGCTAGCGGAACCTCTTCAACTGAGGATTGCCAATCGCTGCAGTGGCACTATATCGTTCGCGGCAGCTGTCATGAGGTGGTGGTGCTGGATACGCGGACTTGGCGTGGCTATCCGGCGGGTGAAGCTTCTCCGCAGGCACCACCAATGCTGCTGAGTCCGTCTGCGTTTGATCTCCAGATCCGTTGGCCGCTCACTCAAACCGATCGCCCACAGACACCCGGTACTGATAGCAGAATTGTTGCTACCTTTGTGGTCGCTCCCACGAATCTAATTAGCCTCCGTTTGATTGACTGGATTCAACATTGGAATTTGCAGCAGGGCACAACGTTCAAGAACGATGTTGGAGATGCCTGGAATATTAACAAGGTGGCGTTTGCCAAACTACTGTCGGTGCTGTTTGAGTGCCGCGATTGCATCATTATCCTCTCTGGTGATATTCACTATGGCTCCGCGGTGCGCCTAGAGTATTGGTCACACGACGATTTGCAGACTGACCCCCATGCCAATATTGCCTCCCAGATGCTGATTCAGCTTACTTCCAGTGCCATCAAAAATTCAGAGGCAAAGACGCGGATAGTCCACACCAAACTTAAATCACTGCTGCCCGAACTTGACCAAGACTGGGTTGGCTGGGTGCAGCCAAAAGGCTCATCGGAGAAACCTCAAGGGAGCCGTCGTCCTCCCCGCT
The DNA here is from genome assembly GCF_014764505.1 of Phormidium tenue FACHB-886. GTDB lineage: Bacteria > Cyanobacteriota > Cyanobacteriia > Elainellales > Elainellaceae > FACHB-886. Next base: position 49,232 of record NZ_JACXWX010000009.1, on the reverse strand, counting down.
CTGGCGACAAAGTGATTCGCCGTTCGGCAGTTTGGGGCTGGTTTACCCAATCTGCTCCACCGGACTGGCGCTATCGCGTCCACTGGCTGGATCGTCAGCCTGCTCAAGTGTTTCGACGTGGCGTTCAGTGGCTCAAGCCAGCTGCGCGTCCGAAGCGGTGGATCGATCGCTTCCTGACTCAGTTCAACCGCCTCTGGCAAAATCGCTGGCTGCAGGAGGGGAAAGAAGTAGTGGGGCGAAATAATATTGGGGTAGTTTGCTTCCCGGAGCAAGACCAGCTTCATCCCCACGAGGTTGCTCAAGATCTCTACTGGTATCCGACCTGGAAGCGCGATCGGGTGGTATTTAGCCGGTTTTCGGCATCACTGGCACCAGAATCTAACGATTGAGAGCGATTACTGCTTGGGCTTTTTGCCAGCCCAGGGAATCAGCGGGTCTTGCGCCAGCCGCTCCGACACGGCATAAGCACCATAGCGATTCAAGTGGCTAGGGTCAGAAAAATAGCTGTACTGCGTTGTCCAGAGATCGCCCAAATCGCGGAATGTTAAACTGGGCTGCTGTAGAGACAGCTCAACCATGAAGTCTTTGAAAGTCTGCTCGTGCTGGCGGCGAAACGGATCGAGATAGTCTTCTGTCAGAGGTAGATTGACAAATACTACAGGCACATTGTGGGATTGAGTATATTGCAAAAGCGATTGCAATGCTGCTGCCTGCCGTCCCGCAATCTGGAAGTCTTCATAGTCGCTGTCATACTGCCCTATCACCCTGGCATACTTCTGGTAGTAGGTTGCAGGGTTAAACTGCGCTGCCAGTGACAAAAAGCCATCCGGGTTCACCAACGGCTGGGCGGCTGATGGAGTGGCAAGCGGCTGATTATTTCCCGGAACTGCTTCTGCAGGCAAGGGCACAAGCTGGGTAAAACCTTGCTGCAGGGAATGCTTGAGGCGATCGCGCTCTTCATAGGTTCCCGAAAGTTGGGCTAGCTGATTGCTTAGCCAGCGATCGAGCGATTCGTAGCTGCTAGTCAAGGTTGTATTGAGACCGCTGGCAACCCGCTGAGGGGCAGCTTGATCGGCAGCATGAGGGATGGGAAATGTGCCTGCCAAGAGCTGTTGATAGCCTTCTGAAGCAACGATCCCGTTATAGGTCACATCTGTTGCCCCGCTGTTGAAGGCTCTAGCTCCGTCCGCCCATAGAATCAGACGCGGTAGCTGGTCAGGCGTGAGCATCTGCTGCAGCACCAGATCGGCGACCTGTGCCGTTGCCCCATTGATACCGAAGTTAAAAATGGTCACATCGGTGTAGCCTAGCTCAGCGATCGCCTGCTTCAGCGCTACTGGATCAATGCCCCGCAGCGCTCTAGAGCTGCCCAAAACTAAGATGTCTGGTGGTTTGCCGTTCTCTTCCAAGAACCGATAGTAAAGCTTTAACTTGTCATCAAACTGGTGGCTGTTAAAGCTAGGCAGGGATGATTCTGCCAGAATCTCTGCGGTAATTTGGGTTTCTGCTGGGGTAGTTGGCGTATAAGGTAGTGCAACAGGAGCAGATGCACCCACGGCAGCGGGATTTGCAGCAGGGCTAGGAAGAGGGGTGGCGCGATCGACTGCAGGCTCGGCTTGCTGATCGGTGCCCTCCCTGCGAGTGAACCCTTCCGAATTGAAAATCTGAGGTTCATCTGTCTTTGCTTCTGGAGACGGCGGGGGTTGGAAAACAGCGGGCGCAGGCAAATCTGGCGGCAGCGTAGAAGATAACACGGGCGCAGATAAATCTGTCGGTTCTGCTGGAGTGGGTGCCGTCTGAGCCGTTTTTGCTTCTGATGGTGTCAAATTGCGCAATGCCTGACTGACCAACCAGTTAGTTTGCAGCGTCAGCAGAATTCCAACCGCTCCCCAAACGGCTGCCAGCTTCATGCTCTGATAGCGATCGCGATAGCCGTTCTGCTCAGCTGTCGTCGTGACCAGCGCCTGAGTCCCAGGATTTGGCACAAAGAGATGCGAGCGAACTAACGTCTGCTCTAAGCCGTGAACCACGCGCTGCTGCCAGCGCTGCCAAACAGCTTGCACATCTGCTGAAGTCAGATCGGGGCGTAGGACTGGCTCGTCAGCGGTTGGGATCAGGTCGCCTACCAAAGCGTCCGTCGCAGCAAATTCTGGCGTAGCTTCTGGCACCAGCCGATCGCGTGTAGCAAAATCAACGCCATAGCTCCAGAGCGGCAGCTTTTGTCCGGCGCGTCGTCCATAAATCCGCACCCCTGCTAGATGAGATAGCTTGAGCTGGCGCAAGAATTTAGCGATCGTTGGACCTACTTGCCGCTGCTCTGGGCAAATCACAGCTTCGCTCATCACATGCAGCAAATCCTGCTTCGGCAGAAGCTGTAGGCGGATGCCGCCCGTCCGCAAATACTCTTCCAAATTGGCATTCAGCAGCCGATGCAGCAAAAAGGCAATCGCTTCCCAATCTCCCTGCTGTGCCAGATCCAAAGCCGATTCTGACAGCGCCGGATGCACTGCAGCAGGCAGTTGCACCCACTCTACCCAAGCAGGTAGATCAGTGGTTTGGGATGTGCCCTGAGCCACATGTCCATACAGCGCCACTGCCTGAATACCTTGAGGAGCCAACATTTCTAGAAGCTCAATCACCCAGTGGCGTGCTTGGGCTTGGTTGGGAATCTCAGGATGGGGAACAGAAAAAGTAGAGCAAAAGAGGTGGAGCGTCGACTCTTTGAGAGACGCAGTTGTAATTTGCAGGTTTTGAGGTTCGCCAGTTTGATTTAAGAAGCGGCGAATTGCTTCTACATCACCCCAGCGCGCCCATTCTTTGAGCATATCGCTGGGGGGAGTCAAGTCAACTCGCAGCTTCCAATCAGGCTGGGCTTCACCTGCCACTTGGAACAGAATCACCGCATCTCGATATCCGGCGATCTCCAGATCTCGCAGACGGCGCGTAATGGGTTCTGAAACTAGTGCCGGATCAGGGCTATAGGCAGCTTCACAGGCAACCCACAGCCGCTTGGTTGTCATCGCTGAGGGCGGAACGACGCTTAGCTGTACTGCCGCGGGCGGTCTATAGGCAATGGTCTTGGCGCTAACTCGCACCCCAACCCCTAGATCGCTAAGAGCTTCGCTCAGGTAGCTGGCGATCGCCGTTTCTTGTCCCTGCTGCGCCAAGTTGCGGTTAGACAGGGCAAGCGCTGAACTTGCGGAGGGCAATACAGCCTCGGCTTGTTCTCCATCGTGGATCAGTGCCGGGTCGCTTTGCCTTACTCGGTGTTTGACGTTCTCTAGGTGGCGATCGAGCTGGTTTAAGTAAACTGAGGCAGTCCAGTCTGGTCGGGGAGCATGAGGCAGACTGCCATAAAGCTGAAGCTGATACACCGGAGGTTGGTCAACCGGAATCAGACTATTTAGGTTGGTTTGCTGAAGCTGGGGAAGCAGCCACAGCAGCGTTAGCAGGCGATCGGGGCAGGGAGACGCTTGACACAGTAAATGTAGCGTATTGCCACGCAGCCGCAGCTTGAACTGCATTCCGTGCGGTTCAAGAAGCTGAGCTACCCACTGGCGCAAGGTAGAGGCACGATGAGAAGGGGGATGTTCCGCGTTTGACATGTGCAACCGTAACGGTTCAGCTCACTAAAGGATGGAGATGCTGATTGTCTAGATTGGCTAGACCGACTCAATCTAAAACCGACTCAATCTAAGACTGACTGAATTGATTGACGAATTAAACGAATGATTAGTTGAACTCTATTTATCGAACTGCTCGATCGCGATTGCTCGAATGCCTGAATCAACTCGATCGCCTATAGGATACTCGCACCCTAAACGACTCACGCCATTTTAACGATCTTTTAGCACAAGGTTATAAAGCTTTACCTTCATTCTCCAACTTCTTACCGCTGCAACAGGGAATTGCAAACATTTCGGAGGCAACCTGCAAAAACTTAGTGCTGATGGCTGTTGCGAGATGGATGCAGCCTGTATGACGGAAGTACTTTAAAGCGCTAATGCCACCCATTTTAGAATTTGAACTTTAAAGTGAAAGAGGAATTATTTAAGTTGATACTTCAGTAATGGCTAGCTCTAAATTTCCAACAGATATTCTCCTAAGTCTTAGTACGGCTCCCGTTTTGCTAATTTTGATCGGTGGTAAAGCTGCAGCAGAATTGCTCACAGAGCTTGGTCAAGCTAGTGAGGAGCTCTTTCGGGGCGATCGCCTCCCCGTCCTCAAGATTTCGCCTAATCCAGAAGAAACAGGCAAGGAAAAGTCTCTTTAAGCATTCAGCGTCAAATTTCGCAAAAAAGAGGTTGGATATCATCCAACCTCTTTTTACAAGAATTATTTTCTAAAACCAGGGAGTTGGTCTGTCAATTTGTGAAAGAGCTTGCTGCTTTAGCGAATTAGCAACCCAGCCACAGCCAGCAAACCCCCAATTAAGTAAAACCGGGAAACAACTTGAGTCTCTGACCAGCCCGTTAGCTCAAAATGGTGGTGGAGCGGAGCCATCTTAAACAAACGTTTGCCAATGCCATTGCCATCTTTCGTTGCCTTATAGTAGGCAACCTGAGCAATTACCGATAGCGTTTCTGCCAGGAAAACACCGCTCAAGATCAGTAGACCAAACAGCGAATGGCTAAGCAGTGCCACTGCCGCCAAAGCACCCCCTAGCGCCAACGAGCCTGTATCGCCCATGAAAACCCGCGCAGGATTGTGGTTGTGAGCTAGAAAACCAAGACAGCTGCCACTCAAGCAGGCACAGAAAATCATTAGCTCTGGAGCAGTGGGCGCAACAAGCGCTCCTAAACCCAGCAGTGCGATCGCTGCCGTTCCACCTGCCAGACCATCTAGCCCATCTGTCAAATTAGTTGCATTACTTTCTGCTACCAGGACAAAGCCAGCTAGCAGCCAGAACAACACACCCAACGGCAACACTAAGCCAAACGGTAGAATCAGCGTTGTAATCTCAACAGACTGCGTAAAGTACAACCAGCCACAGAACAGAACGCTAAATAAGATCTGAAGGGCTAGCTTCATGCGGGGGGAAATGCCTTTGTTCGACTTACGCCGCAAAATCTGCCAATCGTCCAGCCAGCCGATCGCCCCATAGGCTAAGGTTAGCGCCGAAACCGCCACAACATTGGGGGAGAACTGCGTCCACAGCAGCGCGACTGCGACTGCCACCGGAATAAAGAAGACTCCACCCATCGTTGGCGTTCCTGCCTTCTTCAGGTGAGCCTGTGGTCCATCCTGCCGAATTATCTGCCCTGCCTTAAGCTGGCGCAGAATGGGCACAACCCATTGACCTGCACCGGCTGCTAGCAGCCCAGACATCACCAGCGGCAGCGCCAGGTTCACCCCAGATAACAGCGAGCGCTCTGCAAACCAGTCCAGCACCAGAGCTGCAATACTGAGTCCAGCGCTCAGTGTTAGAAACAAAAGGTTGCCTGTCAAGCCAACCGGTCGATCGGGAATCAATTTGGCATCCACGTTAACCCACTCCACTCCACACCACACACTACAAGGGCATAGAACCCTAATTCGGAAAGTAGCCGTTTTAAAAAGCTGTGACTTAAATTGGAGCAAATGATAGCTCAACTTACCCAACTTATTTCAGCCATTCCGAGCAAATTCTATATGAAGAATTTGTGAAGATCAATCATCTAACTCAAGAGAATCATCGTCGTCATCATCTGGCTCAAACGAATTATCTTCACTTCCCATCAGGTCATTGATCTCTGCTTCATCATCGCGGTAGTCAAATACGCCAGAGTCGCGCTCTAACAAACGACCCGTTCCTTCCAACCAATCTAGAATAGAAGCATCCCGCTGCGGCGGAATGACGGGAGCCGCTTGATTTCGGGGAATTTCGTATAGTGCAGGATTGTGCATGTTTAGTCTGAAAAATGAACGATCGAACCTGTCAATGAGCTGTGCAGGCATAACCTCCACTCAGATTACCCCGCTAGCTTAGTTGCTTTGCTATGGGGCTAACTTTGAGTAGCTGACACCGAATAGTGGTATCTCACTTTTCTCTTTGTGTCAAGCTTCAAAGTCGGGGAAGTACAGCAGAAAGTTCCAAAACGGATTCTTCTGTATCCCTGCTTCACAGTTTTTATCTTTACAGTCTATTTCTAGTGTATGTGGAGATGAGCAAAAATGCTGGCTAAGACAGGCTTATTAGAAGCGATCGCCGGTAAAAATCGGGGGCTGTTGGCAACTGAAGCCGAGCGTCAAGCGGTGCTGGTCGCCATCGCTCAATTAGAAGATCACAACCCGACGCCCCGTCCGCTAGAAGCGATCGATCGGCTAAACGGCAACTGGCGATTGCTTTATACCAGTAGTCAAGAACTCTTGGGTATTGATCGCTTCCCGTTCTTGAAGCTCGGGCAAATCTATCAATATGTGCACCTCGAAGCTGCTCGCATCTACAATATCGCGGAGATTTACGGTTTTCCTTATCTTGAGGGGCTAATTAGCGTCGCAGCCACATTGGAGCCAACCTCTGAACGTCGAGTCAAGGTCAACTTTGAACGCTCGATCATTGGCTTACAGCGGCTGGTGGGCTACCAATCACCCGATGCCTTTGTCCAACAGATCGAGGCAGGCGAAAAGTTTTGGGCGATCGACTTCAGCATCACTAACCGAGAACAGCGGGGCTGGCTGGACATTACTTACTTAGATGACGACATGCGAATTGGGCGAGGTAATGAAGGAAATGTATTCGTCTTGACGAAAGTGAAGTAGGCTTCAGAGTAACGAAATTTACGTTGCTCTTATGCTTCACCTGTCGCAAGGATTGCTTAACCTGTTTGCTGCCTGTCCTCGCAAATTTCAGCATCTCTATATAGATCAGCTCAATTTGCCGATCGCCGCCGAGCAGCAAGCCCGCTTAAATTGGGGCAATCGCTTCCATCTGCTGATGCAGCAGCGCGAACTGGGTTTACTAGAAGCCACTCAGGCTAATGACCCTGAGGAGGAGTTGCTCTATCAGGCGATCGAGGCGATTGCCCAAGCTGCTCCAGCCCTCTTTCAAGGCGATCCAACCGTCTTTCGCCAAAGCGAACACCGTCGCACTCTAAAGCTCAACGGCTATTTACTAACTGCAATCTACGATCTGCTGATTCTCAACGAGCAGCAAGCTCAAATCCTTGACTGGAAAACTTATGCTCGTCCCCAAACTTCTCACCAACTTGCTCAGCACTGGCAAACCTGCCTTTATCTTTTTCTGCTGGCAGAAACGAGCACTTACTTTCCTGAGCAAATTTCGATGACCTACTGGTTTGTCCAGGCAAAATCTGGACACGCGCCTCAGCCGCAATCGCTCACGTTCACCTATACCCAAGAACGACATCAGCAAATTGCTCAAGACCTTGATGGACTGCTCTGCCGGCTGACAAACTACCTAGATCGCTATCAAACCTATGCAGAGTCCTTTCCCCAAGTTGCTTTATCTTCACCTACCTGTGACACCTGCTCCTTTGCGCCACGGTGCCAGCGCAATCAGGGAGGCAATCGCTCAGAGCCAGTTGCTACCCTGGAAGAAATCCAGGAAATCAACCTTTAGCAAAATTGTTTTGGGGAGGTGGCAATGGCAAGCCTTAAGCAGCGACGACCAGAAAACGTAGACGGTGATTTTTATGTCGATCACACCTGCATCGACTGTGATACCTGCCGCTGGATGGCTCCTGAGGTCTTTTGTGACGTGGGCGATCAATCTGCCGTCTATCACCAGCCAACTGATCCAGCCGAGCGGTTACACGCAATGCAGGCTTTGCTCTCTTGTCCAACTGCTTCCATTGGCACTGTCGAAAAGCCAACAGATATTAAACGGGCGCAAGAAACTTTTCCGATCCCAATTGCCGATCGCGTTTATCACTGCGGCTATCATGCTGAAAACTCTTTTGGAGCAGCAAGTTACCTCATCCGTCGGGACAACGGAAACGTCTTGGTCGACTCACCCCGGTTCGCGCCTCCTTTGGTCAAGCGAATTGAGGGATTGGGCGGCGTTCGTTATCTATATTTGACTCATCGGGATGATGTCGCAGATCACCAAAAATTTCAGCAGCATTTTGGCTGCGATCGCATCCTCCATGCTGACGAAATTAATGGCAGCACTCGCAACGTAGAAATTAAACTCTCTGGCACTGACCCTGTACAGCTAGCGCCTGACCTGCTGATCATTCCTGTTCCCGGTCATACTAAAGGACATACCGTTCTACTGTACGCTGAGCAGTTCCTCTTCACAGGCGATCATCTGGCCTGGTCGCCCGATCTCAACCATCTTTTTGCCTTCCGCACTGCCTGCTGGTACTCCTGGGATGAATTGGTAAGATCCATGCACAAGCTAGCAGACTACTCTTTTGAATGGGTGCTGCCCGGTCACGGTCGCCGCTTCCATAGCGATCGGGATACGATGCATCAGCAGATGCAGCAATGTTTAGCCTGGATGGATAAAGGAAGCTAGAGGACATTTTACCTCTGTTGTCAATCTTTTGAGACGGAAGAATCTTGTTCTCAAAAATTGACGCTGTGTCTAGTCTATCTAAAGCACATCCCCTTTCTCTTAGGAGGATTTAATGGCAGCAGATCTAAGTGGAACTTGGTTAGGAACCTACTGGCAAGATGGATCGCCGACACGCTTTGAAGCAACTTTGGTACAGGGCGGCAATTCATTTAGCGGCAGAATTCTGGACGATAACCTACTAGGAGAAGCCCAAATTACTGGAGAGCTAATCGGGCGCAGCATTCGATTTACAAAGCAATATCTGACCGGCACTCATCGAGCTATTCGTTATAGCGGCACTTTATCAGAAGATGCCAATTTTATGCAGGGTGACTGGAATATCGATCGCAGCCATTCTGGAGTTTGGGAGGCACATCGCAACCAGGATGACCTGATGGCAGATCTCAAAAATCGTTTGGCTCAACAAACGCCAGTTGTGACTAGTTAAACTCAGAAGCAGCGCTGATACCCGCAAACAAAATTGGAGCCTGTTTTTCTCCAGGCTCCAGCAACAGCTCAAATTTCAGTGTTTCAACAGAGCAGAGCGCTATGCTTGCAAAAAGTCATTGACGACTGAGATAACATACTCCGCTTCATGAAGTGTTGTTCCCGCTCCAAGTGGCAACCTGAGTAAGCGATCGCTCAAATCGTCTGTTACTGTCATGCTGCCCGCAGTGCGCCCGTACTGCATCCCTGCTGGAGCACTGTGCAGCGGCACATAGTGAAAAGTTGCCTGCACTCCCCTGGACTTGAGGTAAGCCAGCATTGCTGTGCGCGTTTCCAGATCTTGCAGCAGCAAATAGTAGATATGAGCATTGTGCTGACAGTCTGCTGGAATAATCGGGCGGCGCACAATTTGCAGAGCTTCCAGTTCTGCAAATGCTTCGTGATAATGCTGCCAAATCTCGTGCCGCCGCTGTTGGATGTAGTCGGCTTGCTCAAGCTGTGCCCACAGCAGTGCAGAAATAATATCACTGGGTAAGAAAGACGAACCCACATCGACCCAGGTGTACTTGTCTACTTCACCTCGAAAGTATTTGCTGCGGTTCGTTCCCTTCTCGCGGATGATTTCGGCACGCTCCATTAGCTGTGGATCATTAATCAGCAGTGCGCCACCCTCACCTGAAACGATATTCTTAGTCTGGTGAAAGCTGAGCGCTGCCAAATGTCCCATGCTGCCGACGGGCTTTCCTTTATAACTGGCTTGGATTGCTTGAGCGGCATCTTCAATAATAAATAGGTGATATTTATCGGCAATTGCCTTTATTACCTCCATGTTGCAGCTTACGCCTGCATAATGAACGGGTGCGATCGCCTTAGTACGAGATGTAATAGCCGCTTCTATCTTAGTCTCATCAAGGTTCAGCGTATCTGGACGAATATCAACGAAGACCGGCACAGCTCCCCGCAGCACAAATGCATTGGCGGTTGAGACGAAGGTGTAGGACGGCATAATCACCTCGTCTCCAGGCTGAATATCCGCCAAGAGTGCTGCCATTTCCAGGGCTGCTGTGCAGGAATGGGTCATCAATGCGCCGTAACAGCCAATCTGTTGCTGAAACCATGCCTGACAGCGCTTGGTGAACGCACCATCACCAGAGAGCTGTCCATTAGCGATTGCCTCGCTAATGCACTCTAGTTCGCGATGAGTAATTAGAGGTTTATTAAAGGGAACATTAAAGACTGTTTCGTTGGGAACACAGACAGCTGAAACAACTGGACTGAAGCCAAAGGCTTTGTTGCTAGAAGCCACATTTTCAGAGGAGAGGTAAACCATCTTCGTTTGAGATTCAGAAGTGTATAGAAGATTCAAACCCTGAGTAGCCAAAAGTCCAATACCGCTTTTAGTTGAAGCTACGTAACTCTATAAAATTTAGGTAAAAGACTAGACTTGCATGAGGGATGACAGTGCAGAACTGCCAAACAGCAGTAAACTAGGTGATCTGAGCAGCAGGGGCAAGTTTTGCTCAAATGTAGAGTTGAAACCTAGCTATAGAGCAGTTCACCGATTAACCCTGAAACTAGAGCTTACTTGGAAACTCATTTTGTAGGGTAAGCATTACCCACCCTATCTGAGATGTATCAATTACGCTCGAGGGTTTTGGATAGGCTCTTAGCTAGAAGGCTATAAGGTTATATAGTTGTAAAACGGCGTAAACACTTATGTGCTAAACGTGCAATGCAGATGCAACTTAACCCTGATGTCTTGATTCACAGCAAGTTTTACCGTGAACACTTATCAGATTACGGGTGCTGAGCTAGATTATGCAAACGCTACAGTTCGGCTTTGTCGAAAATTAGCGGAATTAGAACTAGCTGTGAGGCTAGTATGAAGTGGAAAGATTTTGCTTTAGTCGACCCATAAATTAGTAAAAACTGGTTTAAGGAAGCATTAATTTTTAATTAGGGAATGGACCTTTTAAGAGCTTTGATAAATTAACGAAACCTCCATGGAATAAATTTAAGAGAGAATGTTATTCTTGATTTTGAACGCTCTATTTTTTGATTGATTTTAGGATGTAGCGTACGTTTACCCTATCAGATAAAGCTCGGCGATCGATAGCGATTTTACAATCTCTTCGTAGAAGATTGCTGGATTGATGAGCATCGTGTAAAGCCTTGATGTAGTGGTCTAAAAAGTCAGCTTGCTCTGGGCAAAATTGATAGTGAAGTTAAGTTGAAAAGGTTGCATCCCCAAGTGCTAATGGAGAGAGATTTTTAGTTAGCGTTTGTTTTATGCAGAGAGCTTCTATAAGAAGTTTTGTGAATACACTTATTACCTGCTATTAGCAAGAAGTGGGATTCAAAGTTGACGAGTTTCTGTTCATTTAACTTTGAGCTACCAAGAGTGTGATATGAATCGCTTTCGGCACTCTTTATAGAGTCTACTGTCTGGTGTGCTGCAAGCAGTCCCTGGTAAAAATTATCGTTAGTATTCATTGAGGCATGAGAGATGGGGATGATTAAAGCAGATTTTTGGAAGCTGTTATATTCTGAGTGGGAAAAGACACAGGTGGCTCCTATTCCAGGATATAGCCTGTTGATTTTGACGCCTGGCGACCTGCCATTCTTTCTCAAAATTGCCTTAGAGGTTTGCGCTCGCCAGAATGCTGAACATCTAGTTGAAACGTTGATTATCCCTGACAATCGGCTGACCTCGGGCTTTGCCGATCGTCTGAACCTGTGGGCGAAAGATTATCCAACGCCCATCCGCATGGTTCCTCAAAAACCTTTGGAAAAGCTATTTACCCGCTTTCATAAGAACGCCCACAACAACTGCTGGATGCAAATGGTGCGGGGTATCAATGCCGTACGGACAGCCCATGCCCTTTGGCATGATGTTGATCTGTTCATTTCTGAAAAAGATTTTCTTAAGTCTCATTACGAAACTTGTGCAGCGCAGCAGTTGGCTTGCTTGGGGGTGAGTAAAGCCTGGGATTCGTGGTTTGAGGCACGGGGAATTGACTATTTAGTCGGCACTTGGGAAATGATGCTCGATGTTGGCTGGGCACGTAGCTTCAAGCCTTGGCAACACCGAGGACATGATGAGTTAGTGGCAGGGGAGCAACATACCTGCGATATTACCTTCTGGCCGCAGTACTCCACACCCCGTGAATTGGTTGGTCGACATGAGCAAGAATGGGGATTTGTGCATTTTAACTACGTTACTGGGACGTATCGTAAGTTTCAGCAGAGCCGAGGCTCGTTTGAAGATAATCTGTTCAAGCTGCTGCTGGTACGGTTGCTAATCGACGCTTACGACCAATCGGGCTGGGTCTACGAGGTTCCGTCGCTCAACGATCTAGCTAAAGGTCTGACTGATCGTTCTATGCGGGTAACTTATACAGACACAAAAACACAGGCTGCATATCCAGACTTTCGGATAAAGCTGCAAACTTTGATTGAGAGCAATTTGCTGGATGATGAAAAGGCCTCTAGCCTATCAAACGGAGTGCGTCCGTTTGATAAAGCCTTTGGCTGGAATTGTTCAGTGGCTCCGACGCTTAATGAAATGCCTGACTTAGATTTGTCGGGTGCTGCCCCTGCAATGCTGTAGCTTGCAGAACTTGAGCTAACGCGGGCTTGCCTCTCATCGCAGCGGCAAGTTCGCATTTTAGGCTAAAGCGCTGAAGAAGTGGAAGAATCGGTACGAACAGAAGTCAGTTGAGGTTGACTGGGTTCCTTGACAGATGTCTGTGCCTGATGATGTGCACCATTGGTTGTACCAGGGACTATACCATTGCGAACAGATTCAATCGCATTGAGCGTTGCCTCTGGTGTGGCTGGAGAGGCTAACAGAATGCTATTGGCTTGCCCGAAGGCGGCGATCGCATCTCGTATGGCTTCTCGCACTGAGATTGCTAACATCAGTGGTGGCTCACCCACCGCTTTGCTGCCATAAATTACCCCATCTTGAGCCGCTCGTTCTAGAAACTGAACATTGAACTGTTCTGGAACTTCGCCAACTGTGGGAATTTTGTAGGTGCTGGGAGCATACGTCCGAAGCCTGCCCTGCTCATCCCAAACTAATTCTTCCATCGTTAACCAACCCATTCCTTGAACGAATCCCCCCTCTATCTGTCCCTGATCGAGCAGCGGATTGAGAGACTCTCCTACATCATGGACGATATCGACCCGACGAAGTTTGAAAGTTCCAGTAAAGCCATCCACTTCAACTTCGCTGACAGCTGCACCATAGGCATAGTAATAGAAAGGTCTACCCTGGTTAGTTTCGGTGTTCCAGTAGATATTGGGCGTGCGGTAGAAACCTGTGGCAGATAGACTAATGCGATCGTCGTAGGCTTGTTTCACTACTGCTTCAAACGCGACTCGGGCTTTAGGATAGGTGCGGCAGTAGATCCAATCTGTTTCAAATACTAGGTCTTCGGGTGTGTCTAGCTGAAGTAGCTTAGCGGCAACTGGCGCTAACCGTGACTTGAGGATTTCACAGGCATTTCTGATTGCCTGCCCGTTGAGGTCGGAGCCGCTAGAGGCAGCCGTTGCCGAAGTGTTGGGCACTTTGTCGGTGCTAGTGTGCATCATTCGGAAGCGCTCAGTCTTGACACCAAGTGCCTTTGAAGCAACTTGTAGCAGTTTGGTGTGGAGCCCTTGCCCCATTTCAGTGCCGCCGTGATTCAGCTGAATGCTGCCATCGGTGTAGATCAGCACTAACGCCCCTGCTTGGTTGTATTGTGTTTTGTTGAACGAAATCCCGAATTTCACAGGCGTAATGGCGATTCCTCTTTTTTGGTAAGCGTGAGCCTGGTTAAATCGGGCGATCGCCACTCGGCGTTGAGCGAAGCCAGCGTTGGCTTTGGCTTCAGCCCAAACTCGATTAAGGCGGTTGTCGTAGATTTCCTGCCCGTAGTGAGTAGTGTTAGTTTCGCCTGTGCCGTGATAGAAGTTTCGCTCTCGCACCACTTCGGGCGGCAAACTGAGAGTACGGGCAACCCGATCAATAATCTCCTCGATAACCACCATGCCTTGCGGTCCACCAAAGCCCCGAAAGGCAGTATTTGAAACCTTATTTGTTTTGGCGATGCGCCCCTGCACGGCTATATGCGGAATGTAGTAAGCGTTGTCTACGTGCAGCATGGCGCGAAGCAGCACGGGCGGAGAGAGGTCTAAACTCCAGCCGCCGTCAGCATATAGATCAACCTCCAGCGCTGTAATTTTCCCCTCTGCCGTGAAGCCCACCTTATAGTGTCCTAAGAAACCATGGCGTTTGCCCGTCAAAATCATATCCTGGTGGCGATGCAGCTTGACACGCACCGGGCGTCCTGTTTTGTGAGCAGCAACCGCCGCGACTGCGGCAAAAGGATTGGACTGGGATTCTTTGCCGCCGAAACCACCGCCCATTCTTAAGCAGGTGACAATAACGTGGTTGGTGGAAATGCCCAAAATTCGCGCCACCACAATCTGTGTTTCAGTAGGGTGCTGAGTTGAAGCGTAAACCTGAAAGTTCCCTTCATCATCTGGGATGACCCAGCTCGTTTGAGTTTCCAGATAGAAGTGATCTTGTCCATTCATCTCCACTTCACCAGAGATGACCTGATCTGCCTGCTCTAATGCTGTTGCTGGGTTGCCTCGCTGCATTCGCTGGAGCTGACCGTGGAAACTATCGACGGCGATCGCTTCTTTGATTGTTCGCACTGGGGCTAGCGGCTCATACTCCACTACAATTTTTTCGGCTGCCAAGCGAGCGGCTGTTTCAGTCTCGCCAACCGTCCAGACGATTGCCTGCCCCCAGTAGCTAACCTCCTGCGTGGGAAACAGAATTTCGTCATGAATAATCACCCCTGTGTCATTGATGGCAGGAACATCGGCAGCTGTCAAAACTGTCACAAATCCATCTATTGCGGTGACACCAGTTGTGTCAATTCGGGTAATCTTGGCCCTGGCATGAGGAGAGAGTACTGGATAGACCGACAGCATTCCCAACGGCGGACGTTGTTCATCAGTATAGATCGCTTTGCCGGTAACATGCCCTTTCGCGCTTTCATGATGCTTGCGTTTCTCCACAGCGCCCATCGATTTGCTCTCCCAATATTCTCTGTTATTGATACATTATGTGATTTAACTTCGAAGAAACATTCTCAAGCTAATTCAAGCTGATGTGCAGTTTAATTTACTTGAGCTTCTACAAAAAACTTCTCAAATAGATTCGCGACTAGCTGCCTGCGGTAGTCTGCGCTGCCTCGTACATCGGTCAGAGGCGTAAAAAATTCTCGTAGGACTGGCTTGACCTGCTGCACTGTTTCGATGCTCCAAGGTTGACCGATCAACAGTTGTTCAACGGCAATTGCTCGTGCTGGAATAGCTGCCACACCGCCATAAGCTAAACGTGCTTGAAGAATTTGATTGTTCTGGTCTAGCTCGATCGCAAAGGCTGCCGAAACGATGCTGATATCATCGGTACCGCGTTTGCCGACTTTGTAGGCTTGGCTGAGGTGACGGGTTATATTTTGTGCTTTAGGAATTCTGACGGATACAATTACTTCACCAGGCTGCAGAGCCGTTTGACGGTAGCCTTTGAAGAAATCAGCGAGCGGAAGGAAGCGTTCGCCGCTTTTGCTTACAAGGTGCAGTTCGGCATCGAGCGACAGCAGCACAGGTGGTAGATCGCCAATTGGGGAAGCCGTGCCGATGTTGCCACCCAAAGTCGCACGGTTGCGAATCTGCCGTGCTGCAAAGTAATACAGCATTTGGTCTAGGCTGGGAAAGATGCCGTGCAAATCTGTTTCGATCTGGCTGAGTGAAATGCCTGCACCGATCGTCACTGACTCAGAAGTTTGCTCAATCTGCTTTAATTGGGCAACTGCTTCTAGGGAAACCATCACTGGAAAGGACTGGCGGTGGTGGCTCATTTCCAAGCCTAGATCGGTCGCTCCAGCCACCAAAACAGCATCCGGATGCTGCTCGAGCAACTCCAAAACTTCACTGAGCTGTGTGGGGCGATAGAACTGCTGCTGGTTGCCACTGTAGCTGAGGCGATCGAGGGTGGAACAACATTCGTTCAGCTTCTTAGCAAATAGGTCTTGTTGGTTTGGGTCAACGCTCACCTCAGATGAAATGGATTGCGTCAGGAGCTGAGCCGCTCGTCGGATTGACAGATAGCCCGTGCAACGGCAGAGATTGCCTTCCACAGCGGCATCATCTACCTTGCCGTCATAGTATGCGGCAAACATGCTCATAATAAAACCCGGCGTACAGTAGCCGCACTGCGAGCCGCCCGTTTGGATCATTGCTGTCTGCACAGGATGCAGTTCTTCACTCTGTCTTGTCTGCCCTAGCCCTTCAACTGTAATAACTTCTCGCCCCGCTAAAGCAGCCAGCGGCACAAGACAGCTATTGATCGCCTGGTAGTGGGGTCGACCCTCTGCATTTTGAGCCATTAGGGTAACCGTACAGGCTCCACAATCTCCATCGCCGCAGCCTTCTTTTGTGCCGGTGCAGTGGTTTTGCTGCAAATACTGCAAGAGCGTTTGGGTTGGGGAGATGTTTTTGAGATGAACAGCTTCACCGTTAATCGTGAAATTTAAAGAATTTTGTAATCCTTGAGTCATTAGCTGTCTTTGATTAAGTATTTAAATGATTTACTTTAAAGTTTATCGACTGCCTATTGATTGTTTTGATTCGATTTGTGTACAGCATACGTAGCGTCAAGGCAAAGCTTTTGTAGTGGTATATACGGCATTTAGGAATTGTTTCTTCAAAAGTTAAGGTTATGGAGCGCTTCGCGCTCAAATAAAGGTTTTTTGCTGTGCACTGGGCAGCACATAGCAAAAAATTAATACCTCATGCAACTGGAAACTGCTGTAGCTTTCAATGATGTGAAATACAGTGTTTTTTAGGAATTCCGCTCTATGCGCTACACAGCTAAGCGCGCCCTTCCTGCAAGTGCAAAACGCTATGAGTAGCAGAATTGAAAAATGTATTAAGACTGAATTCTGAGTGAGGCGATCGATGGATATCAATCTTCCTGAAGTGGTGGCAGAAGTAACGGCAGCGTTTGAGCGTTACGAAGCAGCCCTCGTCAATAACGATGTTGCAGTGCTAGACAAGCTGTTCTGGGATAGCCCGCTGACGATTCGCTATGGCGTGACAGAGAATTTGTATGGGTACGAGGCGATCGCCGCCTTTCGGAACGCTCGATCGCCTCAAGGCTTAGAACGCACCCTCAGCAATACAGTAATCACAACCTACGGCAAAGACTTTGCGACGGCAAACACTGAATTTCGACGGCAAACAACTGAAAAAGTTGGGCGGCAGAGCCAAACTTGGATACGAACCCCAGAGGGCTGGCGAGTGGTCAGTGCGCATGTATCACTATTGTGAAACTTCTTAAATGCTATAGGGAGCGCAGCATTTAAGAAGTTTAGTCTTCACCACAAGCATTAGAGCAACCCAGGGGCACTGCTGCTAATTTTCCTGAGCTTCTACTCTTTCTGAATCGGTGGGCGAAACGTTACGTAGGCTAGCGCCCCAATCAGCGGCAGCAGCGTCACTGCCCAGAAAATCCATTGCTCTTTTAAGCCCCGCCGCGCCATGTCATCGGGCAGCAGCACTGGAAACAACAGGCAGAGTAAACAGAAATCGAGGCTCATGACATGGATGAACCGGCTGGTTTGCCATTGCTGCACAAAATCACTCCAATTTCCTTGGCTGATGCCAAAGCTCAAGAGTCCGATCGCGCCAACGGCTACCGCACCACCAAACCACCAGGAATCAATCAACTTCAGCCACCAGTTCTTTTCTCCTACAAAGCTGGGATTGGGCTGACGTAATGCCATGTAGGGTAGGAGCGCAAAAATCCCAACTCCAAACGAAAGCCCTGAAAAGGTCCAAGCAGGAAGCTTCTGCCCCCTACCATCAAGATAAATGACAGTAGCATACAGCAGCGGCAGCACGCCCATAATGTTAAATAGCGCCACCACTAAAGGATTAACCCCCTGCCAGTTGCCCGTTGAGAGGTCTTGGATTAGCTGCAAAGTGTTGGGTTGATTGGGGGGTGCAAATAGAAAGGCATAGGTGACAAAGCCAACCCACAGCGACCATAAAGCAATTTTTCTAGTCATAAACGAGTATGCAGCACAGCTACAGAGTCTTTAGGATCAGTAGCTTGGGTCTGTTGAATTTGTGCAAGTTTTGCTAGATGCGAAGCAACTGCTCTATCAATTTTCTTCGGAAGTACGGATTGTGTGTTCACTGAGAAAATAAACAGCCTATTCATAGAGCTTCCCAATCCCTCGCGTGATTGGCTTGTTGTTGCGTACGGCGCGGCACACAATAACTCCGAAGGTAGAAGCAGAGCTCTCCTCAAGGATTCAAGCTGGGATTGAAGAAAGCCAGGAAGACAGCTTAGAACGGGCTAGCAGCAACCAGGAAAACTAAATTCACTACTTTGATTTGATGGGTGTCACCCCTCTTGCTAAACTACCGCCCATCTTGTCATGATCTAAGCCAGTGACGATTTTCAGGAACTCCAGCCCCCAAGCAGGTTTGTTTGGGGGTTTTATTGATCAATACTATACAAAATTTAGACCAGAATTAGAAGAATTGTTCCATAGCACTACAATTTTGAGTGTGCTGTTTCGTAGCAAGTCCTTCTAATTAGCTCAACTTCTGAAACCCTATGCATGTTCTTTTAGCTGTGTGGAACTCTACCTGCCGCAGAGAGTTTGCAGGCTGAGATTTTACGCATAAAAAGCCCCGACCACGCTGGGTCAGGGATATTGTGCGCTCAGACTAGTTAAGAAGGAAGGTTAAGCTGACTAGGTTTGATTAGTCTCTACCCGTCACCTTTTCTAAAGCTCTCTCTACCTGCTCAGCAGCAGATTGGGCCTGACGGGAGTTGCTAGGGCGGTTCTGGCCGTTAATGTCTGCATCACCCTGAACCTCATTGAGCCCCTTATTGGCTTCCGTTTGGGTTTCCTGTAGGTTAAGAGGGTCTTTCTTAAGGAGCGCTTCAGACTTCCTCTGGATTTCGTCTAAGTGAGCATCGCCTTCAGTGGGATCGCTTGGGGTCGTGCTAATTGTTGCAAAAGCAGGGAAGGCATTGGAGAAGATTAACAGGCTGCAGGCAAAGGCGATCGTTAGAAAACGCACCGAGCGAGCAATCAAAGATTTAAAGTGGCTGAAATTCATCCTATTCATCCTCCGAATCTATTTACTTTGTATTTGCAGGTTTGCATACCAACCTCTGAGCTTTTCAAGTGAAGGAACTGCAAGAGCCTCAAGCTTTGGGACTCCAAAGCTCGGCAGCTAATTGAAGAGATTTGCACAGTAACCAACTCATATTCAGCTGCTCGCTGAACTTTAGCTGAACCTTACCAGTCTCATATCAATTGCGCTTTGGCTTCTTCTGACTAGCTCCTTAACCAGTTCCTCCGCTTGCTTTGCAATCCCTCCACTCAGCTCCTCCGCATTGCTAAGCTGGCATTGAGCTGCGTTAGCGCTTTACTCTCCCTTGCTCCCTGATGTTTGCACCAGAATCAACAAGGCAAGCGAACGCTAATTTCGCCCCCTTTTTTGCTAGCAACGATCTCATTAGGGTAGCTGCCTGCAACTAGTTAGCTATTGAGCGGAAGGGCAACTGCTGTTAAATCGAAAGAGGGTACAGCGTGAAATCTGAAGAATAAACGCTAAAGCGGTAGGGAGAGCAAGCCTAAAGCAAAAAACTTTCTAGCCCCCTCTATTACCAAGCATCTAGAGTTTATGAGTCAGATTCTCCCTGAAATCTCCTCGTCAACCTGCACCTCTAGTTTTATCTCGAATAAATGAGAAGCTGGATCAACCTGTGGGCTGAAGTGTAGCCATCTTTACGAAAAGTGGAATCAATCTATGGGCATAGAGACAAGCTAGTCCACTTGTGCGCCTGACTGCCACGCACATCTTTGAAAATTCCTACTGTATCAAGGGTGACAATTAGGCAGTGGTTGTAGGAAAACCAAATTTGCTCATAAAAATTACGCTCAGCCTATTTGAAGGCGCAACAGGGCTGCGGGTCTGTAGGGACAGATGAATTGTGCAATAGTGATCCCACAAGACGATCGGGTTGGTTCAGGTGTTTGCTCCCAATCAACCTCCTCACCATCCATATCAAGATCCATATCAAGACTCATCAAGCCTTTGGGATGGTGTAGCTCCTTAGCACAACTGTATTGGCGCAAATTGACGCAAGAGATCGATTACTTGACCCTTAAATGAGTAGAGTTTGTCATGTTCATCAGGCTATTTGTGTCGTAACTTTAGCCCCTCATGCTCTTCTCCCTTTTCCTGGAGCTGTTTCTGCTACTCGTTTTTACACCCTTCTGTTGGGGTCCAGCCTTTGCCCTCTAGTTTTACTGGAAGTTTTAAAGCTAGAGAAAGCAGCACGAATTGCTCTCTTAACAGATTGCAAGCAACCTTTAAACTAAAAGCATGCATAACTTCTTCACTCAGCGAAAGCAGCCAACATGCTACACAATCGTGGCGCTTTAGGTTAAACGACGTTATGAATCAATCAAGTTGCAAAAATGCACCGTTTAACCTGCTGTTTCACTTAAAAAGCCTCTTGTACCCCTTCATAATACAGACCGTATTATATTGTCTTACAGTAAATTTACGGAGCTTTACAACAGCTTCATGAAGACCGATGGTTCTTTAAGGTTATTCATGCAATACTTCTTGCATGTTGACATCGAATTGCTACTT
This sequence comes from Phormidium tenue FACHB-886, assembly GCF_014764505.1. Classification (GTDB taxonomy): domain Bacteria; phylum Cyanobacteriota; class Cyanobacteriia; order Elainellales; family Elainellaceae; genus FACHB-886. Next base: position 28,537 of record NZ_JACXWX010000009.1, on the reverse strand, counting down.
CCTGGTGCATCTTACGTAGTTGATCTGATGGGGAAGGAGCTAGGTTTTTTAGGGTGATAAGCGTGAGCAGCAAGATTATTGATCCTCCTATTGATCTTGCTTGTAGAGGAACTGTTTGCTCCAATAAGGAGCAGATGGCGATAGCTATGCCAGTGAACTGGCTCTAATAGCTGTTGCGCTGTTGTTTATTCAGTTGATTCTACTTGAGGATTTTAAGCGACTTAAGCTGGACGTTTTTGTATGTCCTTGAGGTGCTGAGCCAACTGCAACTAGTAAGCTTGGACGTGTTTGTTTCGGGTTTGCTGGTGTTAAGTGGAGGATGTTCAACAAGAGTTTTAGGAAAGCCATGAAAGTTGCTTTAGTTCATGATTATCTTACACAGCGGGGTGGCGCGGAACGTGTATTTGAGCTGCTTTGTAAGCGATTTCCAGATGCAGATGTGTTTACCTCCCTCTATGATCCGGCAGAAACAATTGATTTAGGCGATCGCCCTGTTCACACCACAAAGTTACAGGGCATTCCTGGTTCCAGCAAATATTTTCGCTTACTGGCTCCGCTCTACTATCCTGCCTTTCGAGCAATCGATTTACAGGGCTACGATGTAATTCTGAGTAGCTCCTCGAGCTTTGCTAAGGCAGTCCAAAAGCGACCTGGAGCAATTCATGTTTGCTTTTGCCATAATGTGACACGCTTCTTATGGGATACTAAAGTTTATCTAAGAGGATACCGAGAATATCAATCGGTTTATCCAATGATTAGGAGTATTTTCAAGCATTTAAAAAGATTAGATATTCAATATGCCCAGGAGCCAGATCTTTATATTGCAAATTCCACAACAGTTGCAAAGCGAATTCAAACAATTTATGGAAAGCAAGCAATAACGATTAATTACCCGATCGATAACAGCCGCTTCACATTTTCCGATCATAAACAAGACTTTTACTTAGTCTCATCGCGCTTGCTAAGCTACAAGCGAATTGATGTAGTGATTGAGGCATTTAACTGGCTGGGCTGGTCGCTTCTAATTACGGGCGATGGACCCGAGCGCAAGCGATTAGAGGCACTCGCGCTAGAAAATATCAAGTTCCTGGGTCATGTTAGCGATGGCGAACGGGCCAGTTTAATGTCCCAAGCCAAGGGAGTGGTGGTCACAGCCCTAGAAGACTACGGGCTAGTGCCCATTGAAGCTAACTTTAGCGGTACGCCTGTGATTGCGTTTGGTAAAGGGGGTGTCTTAGATACACAAATTCCCGGTGTTACAGGTGTCTTCTTCAGCCGCCAGACGCCGGACTCGGTGCAGGTAGCCCTGCTAGAAGCGAGCCAAACGGCTTGGGACTACCATAAGATTCGAGACCATGCCTTGAACAACTTTACGGAGGAGGTGTTTTTTCGGCGAGTTGAGCAGGTGCTGGCAGAGGCTGGAATTGGTCGCGCTTCTGCACCGCTTAACGGAGAGGTTTTTGTGAATACAGATTTTACGGAAATGTTTCCTAGCGTTGGCATTGAGTTTTAATGAGGTATCTGTGGCTGAAGATTATTTAAAATCTGCATCTAACCCTGACTTTGGCTATGGGCAGCTGTTGACATTGCTGCTCCGCCGTAGCCTTTGGTTTACTGGCACCTTCGTACTAGTACTTGTTGCTGCAGCCCTTGCGACCCTTTTTGCTAAGCCAACCTATCGTAGCTCGATGCAGCTTCTGGTAGAACCAAATTACGAGACCGGACAGCCTAGCTTGCAGCAGGAAGGAGATGCACAATCTTTCCAATCCGATCGCCAAAATGAGATTGATTACGCAACGCAGCTAAACCTAATGCGGAGCTATCAGTTCATGAATCAGGCAATTGGGTTACTGCGAGAGGAATATCCAGACTTGACACTTAAAGAAGTGCGGGAAAAGCTCTCATTACAACAGCTAGAGGAAGGAAGTGTTGAAACAAAGATCTTTGAGGTGATCTACACCGATAATGATCCGGTCAAAACTCAGCGAATGCTGGAAACTATTCAGTCAATCTACCAAGACTACAACTTAGAACAGCAAGAACTGCGCCTTGGTAAGGGTTTGTCTCTAATTAACGAGCAGCTCGATATGGTACGTCAGGAGCTTGCAAAATCACAGGGCCAGTTGAAGCAGTTCCGCCAAGCTCAAAACTTGATCGATCCGGAACAGCAGGCAACGGCGCTAGCTGAAGCGTTGAACAACGTTACTGAAGCACAGCGAGAAGTGCTGACCGAGTATCGCGATGTTGAAGCCCGCTATGCTACCTTACAGCAGCAGATTGCCCTGTCTCCGCAAGCTGCTTTAATTGCCTCGCGGTTAAGTCAGTCTAGTCGCTATCAGGAACTGCTCAATGAACTACAAAAAACCGAGCTGGAATTAGCGACAAACCAAGTCACCTACACAGACACTAGTCCACGTGTTCAATCGTTGGTGCAACGTCGTCAGAACCAGCTAGACTTGCTAAACCAAGAGGTGGGGCGCGTACTGGGCAGCGCTGGCGGGCAGGCAGACGGATCAGGCGAATCAATTCTGCGGAGTGGGCAGCTAGGCGCAACTGATCTAACGTTGGCGCAGAACTTGGCGGAAGCCCAAATGTCGCTTGCGAGCCTTGCGGCTCGCAGCGAGAGCCTTACCCAGTCAGAGACACAACTTCGAGAGGAGCTTAACCGCTTTCCAAATTTGATTGACCAGTACGATCGCCTTCAACCAGAAGTAGAAATTCAGCGAACAATTCTGGAGCAGCTATTAGAAGATCGGCAAAAACTAATGGCGGATCTGGCGAAGGGCGGCTTCAATTGGGAAATTGTTGAAGCACCACAGCTTGGTGAAAAAACTAGCCCCCGACCTCTACAAAATTTGCTGATAGGCGCTGTAGTTGGCATTTTTTTGGGAGCGATCGCTGCTTTTGTGCGTGAGTCGCTAGACAATGTGTTTCGCAGCCTCAACGATTTGGAAAAGCAGGTTGAAGTGCCAATTCTAGGAGCACTGCCTAAGCGAAGAATGCCTCGATCGCCATTTGGGTCTTCTGGCTCTATTGTGCAGACGTTAATGCATCCTTCGCTACGCGAATCACTGGATTTGATCTACAAAAATATCCAGTTTCAAAATTCCGACAAACCATTGAAATCGTTGATGGTAACTTCGGCGCTGCCGGAAGAGGGGAAAACAGCGTTAGTGTTGGGGTTGGCATTTAGTGCGGCGCGGTTGCACCAGCGTGTATTGATTGTGGATGCCAATCTGCGGCAGCCTGCGATCCATCAAGTATTAGGGTTAAACAATCAGCAGGGATTAGCGACGGCAATTGAACAAGCCAAGATGCCAGAAGAGTCTATCCATCATTTAACAGTGGTCGATGCCCCGGTTGATGTACTAACGGCAGGGACAGCTGTTCAAGATCCGATGCGGCTACTAAGCTCCCAGCGCTTCCGAGATGTGATGGCAAATTTTGCTGAACATTATGACCTGATCCTGCTGGACGCGCCTCCGGTAGGTTTAGTAGATGCGATGCAAATTGGTTCTTTGTGTAGTGGCGTTTTGCTGGTAGCACGCTTGCATCAAGTTACGCGAGTGGATTTAGCGCAGGCAATTGCAGCGCTAAATCCACTAAACCTATTGGGTGTTGTAGTGAATGGAGCAAAGCTTTCTTCTACAAACTCTACCAGAACAATTGATTCTCAATTGTTCTTACAAGTTCAGCCTTTAGAAGAGAATAACAAGCACATCACGCTGCGAATCGATCGTAGATGAGTTGTTCTTGAATTTTGAATCTTAGTTGATACGTCATTCATCTGTTGTTACTCATTACATTACATATGATTGCACCCAGTGTTCTGCTGACTACGTCCAAGATACTGATCCTAGATCCTCCCGAAACAGCCGCTGCAGATCTGGCTAGAACCTGCACGGTGAAATGGCGGAATGGCAAGCTTTGGGTAAGCTATGCCCGCACTCCTTCAATGCGGTTGCCTGCCTTGAGCAACACGGTTTGGTTGAGAAGTTGTTTGAATCGGTCTTCTGTACAAGCTGTTTTTCTGGACCCGAATCTGAGAGAGTCTGAGATAAAACTATGGGCGGATGCCTGCCACCAAGCGGGAAAGCCAGTTTTCTTAAAATTGCCCTCTGCAGCAGGACTACCTCAAAGAGTAAAGGGGGTTAGCTGGGTATTAAAGCGAACGGTGGATTGGCTAGCAGCAGCTCTGCTGCTGGTGTTGCTCAGTCCGTTGCTGCTGTTGATTGCGCTGCTGATTCGCCTTACCTCAAACGACCCGATTCTCTTCCAGCAGTGGCGGGTCGGCGAACGCGGCAAGCTGTTCCGGATTACGAAGTTCCGGACGATGGTTGCTAATGCTGAAAATCTACATCATCAGGTGATGGGCAGCCAGAACGGATTGCACAAGCGGGTAGATGATCCACGCGTCACGCCAATTGGGCGCTGGCTGCGGAAGTATAGTTTGGATGAGCTACCGCAATTATTCAATGTGTTGCATGGGGAAATGAGCCTGGTAGGTCCACGTCCTTGGGCGCTGTATGATGCAGTACGAATAACAGGCGAGAGCCAGCGCCGGCTAAATGCACTACCGGGTATTACAGGTGCGTGGCAGGTGCAGGCCCGATCGACCCTGCTGGATTTGGAGGCTGTGAACCAGCTGGATTTGACCTATCTGGAATCTTGGTCGATTCAGAAGGATTTGAAGCTGCTGCTGCTGACGATTCCCAAAGTAATCTCAGGATTTGGCGCATTCTAGGGCTGCCATCGCTATCGTCTGCAGGGCGCTTTGCGCTTAAACAAAAGGTTAGTAAAGCACATCAAAAATTGCCATAGCTTCTATGTTCATCAAATTTTCTTTGGCTCGGCGTCTCTTGAGAGGGACAAAGTTTTGGAACGATAACTCTCTCATTCTGCGGGAGCTGCAGTATTTCCCAAGGACGGCGATACTGGCAATTGTGTTTCCTTTACTTGCCGCTGCTTTTGAAGGCTTTGGCATTGGGTTTCTGCTGGCATTCCTACAAAGCCTGATTAGCCCTGGCGCTGAACCCTTTCGGACAGGTTTTGAGTGGTTTGATATTTGGATTTTAGGAGTTAATACTTCAGAGGAGAGCCGCCTCTATCGCGCTTCTGCTCTAATTCTAATAACCACCTGGCTGCGGGCAGGATTTAGCTACTTGATGTTCATTTACATGGAGTTTGCCCAGCTTCATTTGATCGATCGACTGCGGCGACGTGTTTTTGAGCAGCTCCAGTCGCTTAGCTTGGAATACTTTGGCAAAGCCCGCTCCGGCGAAATCATCAATAGCCTAACGTTGGAATTGAATCAGCTCAAACAGGTGCTGAATTACGGTAGCTATGTCATCACCAAAGGACTTGTTCTGCTTGTTTACACAATGGTGATGGTGCAGATCTCCTGGCAGTTGTCTATTGTTTCAATTCTTTTGTTCGGACTATTAGCGGTTGGGCTTTCCAATCTTAGTAAACGAGTACGAGAGCCGAGCTTTGAAGTTTCTAAAGCCAACGGAAGATTTACATCGATCGCAGTTGAGTTTATCAACGGCATTCGTACAGTTCAGGCATTTTCTACCCAGGATTTTGAACGCCGCCGCTACTATGAGGCGAGTACAGCAACGGTCAAAACCGCCAAACGGACTGTTATGCTCTGGACGGTTATTCGTCCTCTAGCAGAAGGGTTAGCAACCACAATTCTAGTGGGCATGATTGTGGTGGGTATTACCGTATTTGTTGCCAACGGTAGCCTACAAGCAGCTTCGTTATTAACGTTTATCTTTGTTCTGTTTCGTCTGGTTCCAGCGATTCATGAGATCAACGGCAATATTGCTCAAATCTTTAACTTTCACGGCTCTTTAGAAAATATCAAAGCTCTATTGCGCGAAGACGACAAGCCTTATTTTCATAACGGCAGTGTGCCTCTGGAGCAGTTTAATCACAGCATTGAGTTTGCTTCAGTTGATTTTGGATATGACTCTGCCACGCTCATCCTGCACAATATCAACCTAAGCATTTGCAAAGGCGAAATAGTAGCGCTCGTTGGGGCGTCTGGGGCTGGAAAAACGACGCTGGCTGACTTAGTTCCTCGGTTCTATGACCCAACTGCAGGAAAGATTTTGCTGGATGGCGCTGACTTGAGAGATTTTGATATCCATACGCTACGACGCAAAATGGCGATCGTCAGTCAGGATACGTTTATCTTCAATACCACGGTACGAGATAATATCGCCTACGGCTCTGAAGGCGCGACTGACACCGCCATTATGGAAGCCTCTCGTCTGGCAAATGCCTTAGATTTTATCAAGGATTTGCCTGAAGGATTTGAAACTGAATTGGGCGATCGGGGTGTGCGGCTCTCTGGTGGGCAGCGCCAGCGTATTGCGATTGCACGTGCTCTACTGCGCGATCCAGAGATTCTAATATTGGATGAAGCAACGAGTGCACTTGATTCTGAGTCAGAGCGTCTTATCCAGGAATCACTTGAAAAGCTGTCTGTAGGTAGAACGGTTATTGCCATTGCTCACCGACTCTCGACGATTGTCAGAGCCGACAAGATTATCGTACTGGAGCAGGGTCGAATCGTTGAACAAGGCAAATACCAAGAGCTATTGGAACAACGCGGCAAGCTCTGGAAATACCACCAGATGCAGCACAATTTTGCACAAACTAGCTCCATTCCTGCTGAGACACCTACAGTCTCTTGATGCTCAGTCCGAAGTTTGGATACAGCTGATCTTTCTTTAAGAGATCAAGTACAGAAGCCACAGAATTTGATACAGCCCAATGCAGACGTTTCTCAAACAAGCTTTGCAAGTCGATCGGCAGAATCAGCGGGTTCTATGTTGGGCAGCTGTTTGTGGATTTATAGGGCTCAGCTTTATCGGTATACAGACAGCAGCTGGAATCATGAATTATGTATTTCCAGCAGGTGCATTTGTTGTTGGCTTCTTTCTGTATCTCAAACAGCCAGTTCTCTATGTTTGCTTTAGCTGGTGGCTCTGGTTTCTATCGCCGCTGGTTAGACGCTTAGTAGACTATCAAAGCGGATTTACCAACCCTAGCCCAATTCTGTTATCTCCTTTTTTGGTGACGTTGCTGATTCTGCCCTCTATCTTGCTTCAGTTACCAACGCTATACCGGCAGGGCGGTTTGCCTTTTATTTTTGCCTTTGCAGGTATTTTTTATGGATTTTTACTAGGGCTGATTCAGGGTTCTCCAAGTGCGGTCACAGTTGCGCTCTTAGATTGGCTCGTTCCGGTCTTACTAAGTTGTTATCTGTTCTTGAACTGGCGTAACTACCTGCATTATCGTCAAGCCATACAGAATACATTCGTCTGGGGAGTGCTGATTACTGGAAGCTATGGCATCTATCAGTATTTAGTTGCCCCAGAATGGGATCGCTTCTGGCTGCTCAATTTGTCAGCAGCAGGATTGGTTGATAGTTTTGGTAGACCAGAACCCATGCAGATCCGAGTCTGGAGTACCATGAACGGTCCACTAGATTTTGCAGTGGTGATGATGGCAGGGTTATTGCTGCTGTTTAGTTATCAAGGAGTTTTGCGCCTGCCTGCTTCTGGCGCAGGCTATTTGGCTTTTTTACTGTCTCTTGCTCGCACAGCTTGGGGAGGTTGGTTTGTTGGCGTGGCATTGCTCTTCTCTTCACTAAAATCTAGTCTACAGCTCAGATTTCTCCTCACCTTTGCGATACTCGGCCTCTTAGTGATTCCGCTAATTACGATCGAACCATTCTCAGAGGTGATTCAAGCTCGTGTAGAGAGTTTGTTTGAACTCTTCAAGGATGATGATGGCAGCGGTCAAGAGCGCAGCCGTACTTACACCCAATTGATTGGTTTAGCAGTGATGAACGTGTGGGGGGATGGTATCGGCAATATTCGTGATTTTGGTCGTCCGCTCGACAGCGCATTTCTGGTCATTCTATTCTCTCTAGGTTGGCTTGGCACACTGTTGTACACCGGTGGCTATGGTTTGTTGCTGCTTCAGCTATTTCAAGGGCGTGAGAGCTCGATCGATTCTTTTGCTGCCACAGCGCGAGCTATCTCGTTGACCGGTGCCTTTATGATGCTGTTTGGTCCAATCATTCTGGGGGTGTCTGGTGCAGTTATCTGGGGGTTCTTAGGCATAGGCATGGCAGCACGCAAGTATTACTTGCACCAGCATGCCTATGGATTCAAGACGTAAGCATCTGCTTTTTCAGGTATCAAAACTTAAGTAAGTAAAACACCTATGAGCTCGAAAAAGGTTTTATGTATCAATACTGGCGGTAAGGGCGATTTACACGGGTTGCGGATGCGCCGCCTTGCTCGCCGCCTGCATGCTGACGTAACCTATTACGACCTTGATCGCTCTGTTTCTCGTCTAACTTCTGCCAAAGCAGTTTGGAAGTTGATCAATTCCGATCGCTGGGATTTGATCTACCAGGAGAGCACTGGCATTGCGAGCGGCATTAATTTGATTCGAGCCGCTCGGCAGCGACAGCAGCCCTTCATTGTTTCTTCTGGTGATCCAATCGGTGGATTCTTCCATGATACGAAAGGATATCTTTGGGGGCAGTCCTTTGAGATTTACGAACGGCTGCTTTATCAAAGCTGCGCGGGCTACATCGGCTGGACGCCTTACCTGACTGGAGCTGCCTTAAAATTAGGTGCAAAGCGAGCTGCAACCGTTGAAGGCGGTGTTGATTTAAGTATTTTTTATCCCTACACCGATGCAAAACGTCTAGAAATTCGCGCAAAGCTGGGCATCCCTGCTGATCACTTAGTTTGTGGGGTTGTGGGCAGTTTAATCTGGGTTCATCCTAAGTCCTACTGCTACGGCTACGAACTTGTTGAGATGATAAAGCGTATTAAGCGTCAGGATGTGTCGGTTTTGATCGTCGGTGACGGGGATGGTAGATCCCGTTTGGAAGCTGCTATTCCCGAAGCGCTGCGATCGCGGGTCGTGTTCACCGGGCGCATTCCAGAGGCTGAAGTTGTAGACGCCATCAACGTGATGAATATCGGCTTTGTTACGCAGTTTCCTGGAAAACTAGGCTGCTTTCGTTTGACAACCAAACTACCAGAATATTTGGGCTGCGGTGTTCCAGTGGCAATGAGTCCAATTCCGGGGTTCTACGATTATGCTGCCTCTGCAGGCTGGGCACTGCCGCCGCAGCACCCTTCTAGTCCAGAGTTTCTCGATCGCTGCGCAGAATGGGTTGACCAACTGAGTTGGAGCGAAGTGGAACAGAAATCAGAGCAAGCTCTTCAGGTTGCCCGCAGGTTCTTTGACTACGAAGTGGTAGGCGCAAAGTTCTGTAATTTTGTTCATGAATTGCTGTACGGCTCTTGCCTTTCACCCCGCAGTTCAGCTCAAGAGGCTCCAGATTCACTAATCCATAAACCCAGCCCTTCGTCACAACTTATCTAGAAACGCTGTATGCATATTGCCATTACTGTAGATCAATTTAATCAGCTTGGCGGTACTCCCCGTGTTGCTGTCCAGCTTGCCCACGGCTACAAAGCCTTAGGGCATGACGTGACTGTGTTCACCACAGAATGGGATCGAGCCTATGAAGCTCAGTTTGCTTTTGAGAAAATCTATGCGCCTAATAAGCCGGCTTGGCTACAGACATTGACCTTACCCGATGCCATGGCTCGTCGCTTAGCCAGCAGCAAATTTGATTTTGTTCATGGGCATGGCAACAGCACCTCTACTTGCGATCTCCTCACCTTTCATACGGTACATGCTGCTTGGCTAGATATTTCCATATTAGAAGAAAAATCTTTTTCGTGGCGGCGGCTGGCGAAGCGGGTCTATCCTTTCCACCGAGCTACTATCGCGATGCAGGGCCAAATTGCTCGGAAACATCGGGGGGTGTTTCAAGCCTGCTCGCGCGCAGTCCGGCAGGAAGCGATCCAGTACTATGGGGTTGACCCTGACCGGATTTGGGCTGTCCCCTGGGGGGTCGATCTGGAAACCTTTCGTCCTGACCCTGCCATGCGAGCGAAGCGGCGGCAAGAATGGGGCTTCACTGAAAGTACGCCTGTCTTGCTGATGGTTGCCAACGAGTTTCACCGCAAAGGATTAGCGCAAATCTTGATGGCAATGGCAGAGCTGGGCAATCCAGAGGTAAAGCTGGTGACGGTGGGTAAAGCCGATCCCACGCCTTACCTGCCGCTGGTGCAGAAGTTAGGTTTAGAGAAACAGGTGTTGTTTTTAGGTCTGCGCCCGGTCGCTAGCTACTATCAAGCGGCTGATTTATTCATCATGCCTACCACGTATGAAGGCTGGGCACTTGTGATAGGAGAATCGCTTGCATCCGGGCTCCCCGTGGTCACGTCCAAATTTGCCGGATCTTCTGATTTGATTGAACCTGGCAAGAATGGTCTGCTGCTGCAAGACCCACGAGATGTCAATGAATTGGCTCAAGCGCTGAACACTGCTCTAAAACCTCAAATGCTGCAGGCGATGGCAGCAGCAGCGCGCCCTAGCGTTATGCACAATACTTGGTTAGAGGCTAGCCGACAGCTTCTTGCATTGGGAACGAAGATAGCTTGACGAGGATGTGAAACGCAAGGAATGCAAGGAAGCCATATTCCAGGTTGCCTTTCACCCGCTCTTTTAATTACTTCTAATGAGTTCTCTGAATCGTCCAAAGGTTTTATTCATTGATCAAAGCGGCAAGCCAGGTGGTGCCGAGCTTTGTCTACTTGATGTAGCCCTGCCTTATCGGGACTGCTGTCTCGTGGGATTGCTGGCAGAAGGTAGCTTTCGCTTGCTCCTAGAACAACACAAGATTCCTGTAGAAGTTTTCACAACTCAGGCAATTCAAATTCGCAAAGAAAGCAACTTCCTGCAGGGACTGAGTAGTTTCAGTCAGCTCTTGCCGTTAATCGCTAAAATTTCACGGTTGAGTTCGCAGTTTGATCTAATCTATGCAAACACCCAGAAAGCGCTGGTTGTAGGAGCGATCGCCAGCTTATTGAGCCGTAAACCACTGGTCTATCACCTGCACGATATTCTTTCAGCGGATCACTTCAGTCCTGCTAATCAACGAATTATTGTCACGCTTGCTAATCGATTGGCATCGCTAGTCATAACCAACTCCAACGCAACCCAGGCAGCCTTCATTGCGGCGGGCGGCAACCCTCAGCTTACCGAAGTTGTCTACAACGGATTTGAACCAGAAATTTATAAAGCTGCCCAAGCGGGTCGATCGGACCTGAGACAGCAGCTAGGGCTTGAAAACTGCTTTGTAGTTGGGCATTTCAGCCGCCTCTCACCCTGGAAGGCGCAGCATATTCTAATTGATGCACTCAAATCCTGCCCAAAAGATGTAGTGGCTGTTTTGGTTGGAGATGCCTTGTTTGGTGAACAAGCATATGTAGCACAACTGCATCAGCAGGTTAAGCAATCAGGTTTAGAAGACCGGGTGCGATTTTTGGGGTTTCGCTCAGACGTGCCTCAGCTAATGGCTGCTTGCGATTTAGTGGTGCATACGTCAACTGCTCCAGAGCCATTCGGACGAGTGATTGTGGAAGCTATGCTATCTGGCACTCCGATCGCAGCCGCAGCCGCAGGGGGAGCCATGGAATTAGTAAAGCATGGTAAAACAGGATGGCTCGTAGCACCCGGTGATGCCTCTAAGCTAGCCCAACTCATTAACGATTGCTGCCAGCATACAGAAGAGCGTGCGGTGATCGCTCAAGCCGCGCAGCATGAAGCCAGCCAGCAGTTTCACATCAACAAAATTCGACAGCAGATCGATCGTCTATTGCAACAAACAGCAGCGATCAATGGGGCTAGAGGCTGAATGCGTAGGCAAGTCCCAAAAAATCTTGTTCCATCGCCACTGAAGTACCTCCAGAATGGTAAAGTCTAAACCAGGCTTTGAGGGAGGGGTATGGCGATGAGTCAGGGCAATGGAGATGAAGCGATCGCAACGTCAACAGAACTAGAGCCAGATGAGCTAGAGCTACATGCTCGAATTGAAGCGGCACAAAAGCTGTTGCCGAGCTGGTTTGTGACGCGCATGATGAGTGATTCTTGGTACTTTGGTCTGCTCACCGTCAGCAATACAATTATTGGAATTCAATGTATTGATGATGTTCAGCAAGCGGCTGACGGCACAATTTGGCTAGATGTAACGTTGCTAGATACTAACCTGCTCCGCACGGACGTGCTGCAGCAGGATGTGCTGATCGCCCCCACCTCGCGCACCAGAGCCAGCATCAACGTGAACCAGATTGTGGCAGCATTTGAGCTAGAAGACACGTAAGCCCAAATTCCAGGGCGCAGCGCTGCCGATACTCCATTTTGCGATTGGAGTAAAATTTGCCTGCAAGGGGCTAGGTTGGTTTCGGGGAAAATTCGGCAAGAAAAGTGGACAGTTCTGCCTGGGTGGGCAAAGAGGGCTGAGCACCGGGTTTGGTGACCGAAAGCGCAGCAACTGCTGCCGCCTGGGTAGTTGCCTGCCGTAGCGGCATGCCGGACGCGATCGCTGCTGCCAGCCCGCCATTAAAGGCATCCCCCGCTGCCACCGTATCTACGGCCTGCACCGGAAAGCTAGGGATCTGAAACGTTTCAGTGTCTTGCTCAGTTTGGGTCAGGCAGAGTGCTCCCTGTTTCCCCAGTTTGACGATCACGGTACGAATGCCGCGCTGATGCAGCACCACTGCCGCCTGCGAAGCAGACTCAAAATCGCTGACTGGGAATCCGGCAAGCTGCCCTGCTTCTATTTGGTTGGGTGTAGCAATGTCAATCAGCGGATAAAGTTCAGCGGGCAAGTCCGGCTGTGCCGGAGCCGGATCAAAAATCACCGTTACCCCTGCGGCTTTGGCAGCGCTGGCAGCAGCAAGCACCATCGGCAGCGGGATCTCCAGCTGCAGCAGCAGCACGCTGGTTTGCGGCAAAATTTCCTGGAGACGATCGACATCCGCTGCATCGACAGCACCATTGGCACCCGGAATCACAATAATTGTATTTTCGCTCGCATCATCTACGGTAATTAGCGCCACGCCAGAGTGAGTAGATGCATCAATCTGGATGCGATCGCACCCCACGCCGCTTTGCCGTAGCCCCTGCAGCAGCCCTTGCCCAAAGGCATCGCCGCCCACCCGCCCAACCATCTGGGTTGGCACTTCTAGCCGCGCCACTGCTACTGCTTGATTTGCGCCCTTTCCCCCCGGAATGGTTTCAAAGCTGCGTCCGGTTAGGGTTTCACCCGGAGCAGGAATACGGGGCGATCGTGCCACCAAATCTAGGTTAATACTGCCAAAAACCACAACGCTCATAGGAATCAGAAGGGGAAATCAGTAGGGAAGAACACTCTAAATTTTTGCGCTAAAGGACAGCTTTCACGTAAAAATCTAAAATCAGTAGCGTCTAATGAAGACGCGAGGCTACCAGCATGAAGATTGGCATCGTTGGACTAGGGTTGATTGGCGGATCATTGGCGATCGACTTCCGCCAGCTAGGACACACAATTCTGGGCGTTAGCCGCAAACCAGAAACCTGTGAGCAGGCGGTCGCTAGAAGAATTGTGGATGAGGCTAGCACTGACCTGAAGCTGATGGCAGCCGCGGAAGTCGTATTTCTGTGTACGCCGCTGGGCGCGCTCCAATCCACCGTTGATCGGCTGCTGCCGTATCTGCCATCCAGCACAGTTTTAACCGATGTTGGTTCAGTAAAAGCCTCTGTGGTAGAGACAATAGCCCCTCGCTGGCAAAACTTTGTAGGCGGACACCCCATGGCAGGTACGGCAGAAAGCGGCTTGGATGCAGCGCTTACCGGACTGTTTACCGACAAAGCATACGTGCTGACCCCAATCGCTTCTACGCCGCCTGCTGTGGTGGAAACAGTAGCAGAACTGGTGCGATCGCTGCACTGCCGCCTCTATTTCTGTGAACCCGCTGCTCACGATCGCGCCGTCGCCTGGATCTCGCATCTACCCGTTATGGTAAGCGCCAGCCTGATCGCCACCTGCCTCACAGAAGCTGATCCTGCTGTGCTACAGCTAGCTGAAAATCTAGCTAGCTCTGGTTTTCGCGATACTAGCCGGGTGGGAGGCGGCAACCCAGAGCTGGGAGTGATGATGGCGAAATACAACCAGCAGGCGCTGCTGCAGACGCTCTATTCCTATCGCCAGCAGCTTGATCAGCTGGTTCAGCAGATCGAGCAGGCAGACTGGCAGGCACTGGAAGCCCAGCTCTCGCAAACGCAGGCAGCTAGAACAAGGTTTGTGTGAGGCGCGTCTAAATGTCTTGCTGGCTGTCCAAGAGTTTCTTTATTCCTCTAACGGCTTTAAATTTAGCGATCGCTGCAGTTCTGCTAGCTCATCGCGGTGTGCCGTAACAGTTAACACGCTAGGAGCTGCCTCACCCGTCTCGACCTGCAGCAAAACCTGCTCTGGGCGTCCAGATTTCTTCCAGTAAAACAAACCGGCAAGCGGCGAGAGCAGGGCAAGCGCAGGCAGTACAGGAGTAGCGCTGGGTAAGGCAAACGACAGAACCAATGCCAAGCACAGCAGACCGACTGCCGCTAGCAGACTCAAAAAGATCGCCAAAAATACGCTGGGGCGAACAAAGCCTTCAAAGGTCACCTGATTTTTGGCTTCATCCACCGCAGCGATCCGGTACGATCGCTGCGTGAAATACTGCTGAATTTGTTCTAGCAGCGGTTCTCCCTGCTGCGGCGTCACTAGCTTGGCAACCTGAATCCGATCTTTTGTAGAAGCCCGGATAAAAAAGACGAGACCCACTGACATTAAAACCGTCAGCAGCGCTGTGGATGAAAGAATTGGAGTTTGCATGAGCGCTAAAAATCGAACTGATCGTGTCTGATCTGATCATCGCGCAAAATTTGCTCAGACGATCGGCAGCGTTGCCCTGCGGGATGATGTAGCTCGCTGTGCCGAGCAGAATTTGTAAAAACCCATTTTACAAAAGTACAAAGCACAAAAGTACAAAGTACAAAGGTGTAGTGAGCCAAGCTCACTACACCTCTTTAAATCTATCGCTCCTGACTTAGACAAGCCAATGTCGGCAGCCTTGCACTCAGGCTATCGACAAAAATTTGGCTGATCCACCGCTGGCAATTACCGAGAAGATGCCTGAACCGGCATTCCTACGTAGCCTTGCCACAGGCGGGCTAGCTCTTGCGCCTGCTGTTGCCACTCAGGGCAAATTTGATACATGCGGCGAGGACGCCCCCGCCCCTCGACTTTTTTCCAGTAGCCGGTGATGGCGTTGGCATCTTCCAGAAACTTCAGCGCGCTGTAAAGCACGGTATCCGACAGGCGATAGTTCGGATATTCGTTCTCCAGGAGATTAATTAGCTCAGTGCCATAGGAATCGCGGCGTAAAAGAACGGCTAGCACGTAGCAAACCGCCAATTCCTTATTAAGATAGAACGGAGGAGGATTGCGGAAAAACTGGTATATATCGTCAAAAGTAGTCATATCGCTCATCTAGTGGAGAGAATGCGTTGGTTAGCAGTTCTTCTGGCAGTTTATTGATGAAAGGCGTGGCGTAACTGGGGGTTCAGCTAGGGTTGCCTTAAAATTATTGGGGGTTTTCTCGCTCATCTCGAAACTCAATCACGCAGCCATACTGAAGGCGGCGCTAGGGGCAATTCACGACAGGTGATGTGGATGCAAACACCCTTGAGGTTTCAGGCTGTCAACCTAAGTAGTTTGCCAGAGAATTTTGCCAAGCTCAGGGCACGACTGATTGCCTAGGCAAGAATGACTAAAACAGTTGTTCAGAGAATCGGCTCAACCTAAAGGGGAAATCGAACACAATACAGCAACGGGTACAACACAGGGATGGTTACAGCACAAAGATAAAGACGAACAAAGATTCAGAAAAACAGATAAAACACTATGGTTGGTTTCGCTTGAGCAAGTTTTGCTCAACGCTGACACATTCGGCTCAGCGGACGGGCTAAGCATTTCCTCCCAACAACTTCTTAACAATTCCTTGCTAAAACAAAGCACCCTGTTCTTTCAACCAAGAAAAAACAACATGGCGTTGTTTTAGTTAAACAGGTCAAAAAGAGCAGATTTAGGCTGGATTGCTTGTTGCCAGATAATAATAAATTGTAGTCACCTGACAAAAGTTTGTCTGTCTGACCAGAGAGGGAGGACAGTGACAATTCGCTGTGTCGGCAGGTAAAAGATTTGACCGCCTTCAAGTTCTACGGAGCTGGTTCTGCTTCTAACGCTATATATAGCGTTTTTAAAGAAGAAATCAGTTAGGCAGCACTATAGAAAATTTGTTTGCTGTTATGAAACTTAATATAATCGCTTGAAAAGAGTTCCTCTACTAGCAGAATGTTCTGACGGAAACAAGTTCAGCGCTATACCAACCCTGCCCTAAGTGCTACCACCGCAGCCTGAACCCGATCGTCTACCGCCAGCTTATTCATAATGCCCCGCACGTGGGTTTTCACCGTGTTAGGACTGAGATATAGGATGGCAGCGATCTCTGGATTGCTCAACCCTTCCACCATCAGCTTCAGCACCTCTAGCTCCCGTTGCGAGAGCTGACCCACAATATTAGGCTCAGCCGCTGTTGAGGGCTTTAGCTGATCCATGACCTGCCGGGCTACCTGCGGATCGAGGTAGCTTGCTCCCTCTCTGGCAGCCTCGATCGCGGTGAGCAGCCGATCGACGCTCGTGCCTTTGACGCAGTAGGCATCGGCTCCGCTTGCCAGTGCCCCAATTACCTCATGCTCAGTGGTGTGAGATGTAAGCATTACTACATGCACCTCTGGTAGCACTGCTTTGATCTGCTGTGTCGCAGCAATTCCATCTTGGCGAGGCAAACCAATATCCATAACGATGACATCAGGCTGCAATCGCTTGGCTTCTGTAACTGCCAGATAGCCATCTTCTGCTTGCCCCACGACAATAATGCCAGGAGCACTCGACAACGATTGCTCCAGCCCCAGCTGCATCATGGGATCGTCTTCCACAATTAGAACGCGCGTCGGTGTTCCAGGAGTCGTTGTCATACTTTATTTAATTAGCCTACTTTTATTAGCCTACACAGTTTCTTATTGAGTGAGGCAGCAAGTTCAATTGGGTGGCTGTGTGGGCTGCCTTGCTAGCAAGATTACTCTATCACCGTGTTTTTGTGCCAGCAATGGATTGGCTAGGGAAAGGTGGCGCTTTACACCTGCGTTGATTTTTGAAACAGCAGGTTTAGAGCTTTGCCGGAGGAGTTCGTGAGGCGAGTCAACAGACCGCTAGCTAACGGACCGCTAGCTAACAGACCGCGCTAGCTGAGAAATGCAGCAATGGCGTATAGCACAGGCGACAGCAGCAGCGCTGGTAAAAATGAAGCGACCCTAATTTGCCCCATTTGCAGCAGGTTGAACCCCAGCCCCACGATCATCAGTCCACCAACTCCCGTGACTAGCAGCACCTGCGGTGAGGCAGCAGGATCGGGTAAGGTTTGGGCTAACAGTCCGGCAGCCAGCGAGAGTCCGCCTTGATAAAACAAAATGGGCAGCACTGAGAAACCAGCCCCAATGCCGTAGCTGCTGGTAAGGGCGATCGACGCTAGCCCGTCCATAGCGGCTTTCAGCGCCAGCAGCGTGTTGTCGCCGACCAGCCCATTGTTGATGCTGCCAATCAAGGTGAGTGGCCCGACGCAAAACAGCAGGCTAGCTGCCACAAATCCTTCAGTGAAGCTGCCTTTGCCCTTGAAGCGTTGTTTCAACCAGTTGCCCACGCGGGTCAACTGCTCTTCAATTTGTGCCCATTCGCCCAGCAAGCCGCCCAAGACGATCGCCAGCAGCCCTACAATCACCCCGGGAACTTGCCCCGCCTGCACCTTGCCAAACTCGCTTGCCATGCTGAAGCCAATGTAAAGCGTAATTAGCCCCACGCCTTGGGTAATAATCTGCTGCATTCGCAGCGGCAACCGACCGCGCAACAGCAGCCCCAGCCCTGTCCCCATCAGCACAGTTGCAATGTTGATCCAGGTGCCGCTGGTGCGAGTCCAGAAATCCACGGTGATGTCCTTAGGGAGTGGTATGTAGATGTAACCCAGCAGGTTGAAGCAGTTTTGCGATCGCCTAAACAGCCATAAAAAAAGAGGGTGGAACCCCTCTAAATTTTAAAGCGAGACGTATCTAGTAACGCAGAATATGAAAGGCGTATGTGTATGTTAATAAGCCAGACCCATACTGCGGGTGGTTTCTGCATTGCTCAGATAGACCCGGATGCTGAGGAAGTCTGTGGGGCAGGCCGTTTCGCAGCGCTTGCAGCCGACACAATCTTCTGTGCGCGGCGACGATGCGATCTGACCTGCTTTGCAGCCATCCCAAGGAACCATCTCTAAAACGTCAGTAGGACAAGCCCGGACGCACTGGGTGCAGCCGATGCAGGTGTCGTAGATTTTGACTGAATGAGACATTGATATAGCGGCTCCAAACGAGAGATGTTAAGAGTCGTGATGTCATCGATCGAAGAATGAGCAGTTGGAAAAGAGCAACCATCGCACCATAACTATCGAAGATAGCAAACCCTACGATAGAGAAACCCTTCACTACAGCCCATCCAAAGCAACCGAATCATAACGTTCTCCAATCGAAATCCAGTTTACAGCAGCGCTTTTACCCACTTCTAAAAACAGTTGAAAAACTTTAAACAATGTAATGTCTGAAGCGAGAAAATTCTGGTGTGGTGAGGCGATCGGCTAAATTTCGATGAACAGCTTCTTGAGTGTTGCCTGCAGTGCAACACCAAAAATCCAAGTTTGCTCGCACAAAGCATTTACAAACTTGGAAAGCGCCTGTGAGATTTGCGATCAAACAGGCGTTCATGCTGAATATTCATTTACCAACTCAAGCTCAGCCCCTGCGCCAGCAGATGCTCCTGAAGCGTTGCGGTTAGCTTCTTTGATAAAATATCAGGCGGCAACAGCTCCGGCTGGTTCGGCTGATCCTGAGCTACTAGCCAACCCGCCGTTGCGCCTGCCGCACCGCCAATTGCCCACTCGCCATAGTGGACACGCGTTGATGCATTGACAATGTGAGTGGCAGCGATTCCTTTGCCGCCAATTAAAAGGTTGTCTACGCCTTGGGGAATTAGCGCCTCCAAAGGAATTTGAATAGGACGAATTAAGCTTTCATCGCTAAGCGGCGCACTGCTAGCTTCGCCGGTAATCATAGATTTGCGATAGCGACAGCCGTGCATATCAATGCTGTAGTGCGTTAGGGCAACGGCAGAAGGGCTAAAATCCCGCCCACCAGGCATATCAAGCCGCAGATCAGATTCTTGCAGCATCAGTTGATTTTGCCCGTAGGCAGGTCGTCCTAAGATGCGCCGCCCTTCTCGGATATAAGGCATGATGCTTAAGCCAGAAACAGTACCCATTGGAGCATCTACCCCTGTCAGATAGGTGAGGGGTTCGCTGGAGGTGGCTTGCGTTTTCATCAGCCACTCGCCAAACAGCATCGCGTGTTCTTCGGCGTGGCGCAATGCGCTTATCGACAAACCGCCCATCCAATTTTTGTGCTGCCCCGACTCAGCAATCTTCTTTTCGTTGAGAATGAGCGGCGGATCCATAAATCCCCAGTCGTTGCCTCGGTTCCAGTTGATCATGGTGATGTCACCTGCAGTAGGCGCACCAACGCGGGGATCGTCTTGTTGGGTGCTAACTATGCGGCGATATTTGAACAGGCTTGCTCCATCAAACATGGGAAAGCCTTCCAGGTCATATTCAAGCTGATGCTCGCTTCTGGGGTAATCAGGCTGAATTTTGGACAAGAGGTTGCGGCTATAGCCTCGATCGTCCAAAATCGCCATCGCAAATGGGAAGGTAAACGCCTGTGTACAGTCTGGGTTGTCTTGTCGCGAGGCATACAGTTCGCTAGTGGTGGTCTGCGCTTCTGAACCTAACCGATAGGGTATCCCCGCCCAACCCACGACTTCTCCGGTGTCGGTGGCATCGACAACAACCATCCGCCTGCCGCGCGGCGGCTGTATCCGAATCGGCACTTTCTCAAACACTGGATCGGACGACCA
This sequence comes from Phormidium tenue FACHB-886, assembly GCF_014764505.1. Taxonomy (GTDB): domain Bacteria; phylum Cyanobacteriota; class Cyanobacteriia; order Elainellales; family Elainellaceae; genus FACHB-886. Next base: position 8,502 of record NZ_JACXWX010000009.1, on the reverse strand, counting down.
GGAATACCAAGACGGTAGCTCTTGGGAGAGGCGACCTTGAGGCACATAGTCTGGATCCCGGGGCGATCGACGGACGGCATACACTGCCGTAATTTCTTTCCCCGTTGGGTCAAACTCTGCTCCTTTGAAAGCGGTTGAGGTTTGCCAGCGGCTGTCAGGCGCTCGCTCAGATGCAGCTTTCAGCAGTTGTTCTGAAGCACTCGCGCCTGCCTTGGGCGGAAAACAGAGCGTCCCTACCCAGCAGCTATTTAAATCTCCTGCTCGTTGTGGAGAGGGTAAGCCCGTCCAGACGGGTAGCGTCACTAGCTGATCGCGGACGAGCTGCTTGAATGCCGTCCAGCTTGCCGAAAAGCTACCGCTGAGCCGCATTGACATCGATTCGTCAAGCGCAGATACCCCTTGGCTGCTGATTTGCCCACCCAGCCAAGGCGATAGCTCAATCAAACAGGTTTTTGCGCCTGACTGCATTGCCTGCGAAGCTGCCGACACGCCGCCCAACGTACCACCCACCACAACCACTTCGCACTCCCAGGTTTCTTGGGGCCTGGGTAAGGGGGAGAGCTGGGGCCTACCGCTCAGGCGGTTTGCCAATTTATCAAAGGTAGTAGCGTCAAGAGCTTTGGCGGTTTCAGTCACAATCGAGCTGCCAGACGACATAGGCGTGACCGTGCCGCCCCAAGAGTAATATTGCAAGGCTCCTAGTAGACCACTCGCACTGACCGGAATCAGCAAACCCAGAATGACTAATTGATTTAACTGACGAGAAGACAACGGCGGATTCACAGTAGGAAACTCGCTAGCGATAAGGGGGTTTAGCAGATCGGCGATCGCCTGACTGCACCAAACTTCGCCAACCTAAACGCTATATATAGCGGAAAAAGATTCTACAGCGAAAGTTTAGGACTTAAATATTACATAAGTTTTGGAAAGTTGGCGCAGTTCTTGCGGCGGCGGTATTAAAGTGTAGTGCGTCAAGCCCAAAAAACGGTGTGCCGATGCAATGATGCAATGTATCGGCACACCGGCACAGGCGCTGATTCAAGTTTCTCGTGGCGATGCGGTAGAGGGTATCGCACCTAATATTGAGAAATAAAGCGATCGATAAATAAAGCTCTATGCAGCGGAGCTTTTACATATATAGCGCTATGCGTATACGTCAGGACAAGTTTTTGTGTAAAAGCCCTGTGTCGCAGAGCTTCTACACAAAAGAGATTTCAATTTAAACGCGTAGCGCCATACATACACCGAGTATCGAAGGCATATATTCAAAGACTTTGCCTCCATGAGCAGTAGGAGGAGATTCTAAAAGCTCGTTGCTGGCTTCTAGCCAGCAACGAGCGAGTGGTTGACGCTTTGAGGTTGGAGATCGCCCCTACCTATGAAAGGAGGAACTGCTTAGCTCAAGCCCTTTTTCTGGGCTCCGCCTTTCTCAGGGGAGAGAGCGAGCACCTTGACGGTTGAAAATAGCTTTTTCAGCCATCCTCTCAAAGCTCGGCTTAAGAGACAAACTTAACCGCATCCTCAACCACGGAAACGTTTAACGTGTTTCGCACAACTCCAATCAGCTCATTTTCTCCGGAAGACTTGAGATAAATTCCCACGCCTCTCGGCAAACTGCCCGTTGTCCGCTGCAGTACATAGTCATCCAGTTCTCCCACCAGCTGAATTCGATCGCCTTCACGTCGCTTCAGGTCAGTCACCAGCCCATAATCGCTTGTGCCTGCAGTCGCTCGCCGTCCATCGTTATAGAAGACTTTCTTCGACCCCAGCACAAACAAATCTCGCCCGCTGCCACCCGTGAAGGTGTCAATTTCATTGCGTCCGGAAAGGCGATCGATCGCCTCAGCGCCTGTCAACACATCGTTGTTGTCGCCGCCTGTCAGCACATCGCTGTCCTTGCCGCCAATCAGGCTGTCTCTGCCGCTGTCGCCGAATAGGGAGTCCTTGCCTGCGCCAGCATTAATCACATCCCTGCCCACGCCGCCACGCAGCACATCATCACCGCCATTGCCGTTGATCGTGTCATTGCCGCCTGCACCATCGGCAGTATTGGCTTGGTCATCCCCCACCAGTAGGTTGTTTTTATCGGGGGCTAGCTCCGTCCGCGCTGCCAGGATTAGCCCGCCAAATGAAGTGCCCGGTGTCACCCGCAGCGCCTCAACGCCCTGCCTGGAGGTGAGAGAAGGTTGGATTTGGGGTTGAACCGCTTTGTAGGCTGCCAAAAACTCAGCATAGTCAGAGTCGTTGTTGAAGTTGAACTTTGGATCGCTCAACTGCTGTGTTGTGAGGGTGGTTTGTTGATATCCAGCGGGAGGAGTGGTCAGCAGACGGGGGACGCGATGCTTGTCTAGCACCGTGATCGGGTTGATGGCTGGATCGGTGTAGGCTTGCAGAACCACCGTACCCGATATAAAACCCTGTCCCGCAAGGCTAACGACATCGCCCTGCACGATATAGTGGGTGACATTCTTCGTGCCGCCGCTTGCCTGCTGAAATTGGGCGACTGTGGTGTTGTTAACGCCGGGAGAGTTGAAAGTCACCACGTTACCAACTGCATTGGTGAACTCAGCGGCAGTGAGCTGCGTCAGTGCCCCACCCAAACTGTGCCCCACGACGTCTGGCTTCACGGTGGCTGTGCCTACTTTGGTCAACCAGGCACTGATTGCTGCTTTATTGGCAGTGAATTGATTAAACGCCACGCCGTTAGGGTCAGCATTGGCAGTGTTGTCAATTGCTTCGTCTCCCCCCCGAAAAACTAAAACAGGCGGCTTGTTGTCCCGTGTCGAGGTCAGCCCCACTGCCTGAAAGCCAGTTGTGGGATCGACAAATGTTTGGTCGATCTGATAGCCTGCCAGCGCTAAACCTGCGCCGACCTGAGCGCTAAAGGCAGGATTGTCAAACACGTAGGCAAGTTCTTTTGCCAAAACTTCATAAGCAGGGTCGAGTACAGTAGGTGCCATATGAAAGGATGCTCAATAAGGGAACGCCTGAGAAAATCAGGTTTCGTAGCGAAAGAGACTGATTTTTTCAAGCCCATGCAATCGCTAAAGACTGGCGATGCATCGAAAGAGTTTCCATTAAAACTGTTTAAATTTATTGCCGATCGCCAGGATGCTAACAGGAATCATAGCAATCTACTGCAGGGGTAGCTCTGCAGAAACTCTGGTTACAGCGTGTTTCGATGCTACCTGTATAACAATATTTAGGTTTGGTTACATTTGCTAAGACGAGCTTGAAAAGATAAAAGGCTCTGCACTTGCTCCCTGAATTTCCTGAATAAGGAAACTGTGGAACGACTGTAGAGCCTCTAGAACTTCTCAAATATTTACTTTGCTTATGCGCTTCACTCTGCCGAGTTGTTAGCACTAGCTTCCACCCGCTTGTTTTCTGACAGCTTCTGATACAGACTCCCTAATCTGATACGACGCCTTAAACTGAGCGTGTATCTGCGCTGAGCGCCAGCCCCTCCTGAGACACGGGTTGATTGAATAACACCATTGTTGTCGTGGAATTGCATTCAAAGCCAATTCGTTCATAGAAGTGCTGCTGGTTGGTAGTCATCAAGTAGACCCGCTCCACACGGTTTACACAGGGATGCATCAACACTGTTTCGACTAGCTTTCTCCCCAGTCCGGCTCCCTGATAGTCGGGATGAATTACCACATCCCAGAGAGTGGCGCGATAGATACCGTCAGAAGTAGCACGGGCAAAGCCAATCAAGCGATCGCCCTCCCAAACGCTAACAACTGGCTTACTATTTTGGATTGCCACTGCCCAATCTTGGAGGCGGCGATCTTGTGCCCAAAAGGCAGTTTGCCGAAAGAGCGCTTGCAGCTGTTGTAAATCGGCATCGCTGAACCCTGGTTCTCCAGCCGTGCCATCCTGCACGCGGAACTGAACGTGGCTACAATCCATTCAAGCAGTCTCCTTTCGTCTTTCAAAAACTAAAGCAGCATTAGCATCCTGTTTCTGCACGATTGCTACAGAAACACTATTTAGTTAGATTGCCGTTTATGTAAATAAATTAAGCAACAGGATATCAAACCGCCTCACTCCGTCGGGGGACTCAACAGAATGACCGAGTCTACCCTTATCCACCTGAGCATCGAGACAGGGTTCATCTATGCCAGTTTTGTTCTCCAACCATAAAACTAAACGTTCCGATTCGGATGTAGCATGGCTACCCAATTGTGCTAATTCCGTGACAAACTGACTGAGGGATAACAGCAGGGAGGCAATTGGCTTTTTGAGATCAAGCCTGAAGCCATTACACCAATTTCTAAATTCGATTGTCTAAACTCGATCGACCGCTCGTTATGCCCTGATATTTATGCAAGCGTATTGAGTGTCTCAAGACAGAGTAGTGAAGTATGCAGTCTCGATCAAAAATTGTGTCCGACAAGCGCTCCTCTTTTCGAGGGCGGCGATCGAGGCATCGTTCGCCAGTGGTGCTGATACTGGTGCTGCTCTTGTGCAGCGGAGTTTTAGGTTGGGGCTGGTCGCAAGCTGCACTTCCCCAACCCCTGTCCCAATCTCAGGTGCCTGCTCAAACGGCACCCACTCAAGCAGCACCTGCTCAAACAGCGCCAGTAGAAACCACGGACCCTGTGCCTGAACGCTACCAGCTTGGGCAGCAGCTCTATTTAGAGAACTGTGCCACTTGCCATGTTGCTTTGCCACCTGCCGTGATGCCGACCAGAACTTGGGCAGAGATTATGCCTGATTCCTCGCACTACGGGGTGCAAATCACGCCCTTGAGCAGTCTATCGCTGCAAGTCGCTTGGCAATACATCTCTACCTATTCTCGACCGCTCAACCCAGGCGAAGAGGTTCCCTACCGTTTGCGGCAGTCCCGTTACTTCAAAGCGCTACATCCCAAAGTAGAGTTTTCTCAACCGATTACAGTGTCTTCCTGTGCTGCCTGTCATCCGGCAGCAGCTCAGTTTAACTACCGATCGCTAACGCGAGAATGGGAAAACACGCCATAAATTCTGAGTGGCGTTTCGATGGCTCAATTCTTGTAGCGATCCGGCTCAAACTAAACTCAAACAAAAAAGGCTGGGCGATCGCCCAGCCTTAGCTTCTCTATTGGGTTAGCACTGCGCTGACAGCTTTTGCCAGAATGCTAAGCCTCTGGCTTACTTGTCTTCTGAGAACTCAGCGTCGATCACATCATCGCCACCGCTTGGTGGAGTGCCGGCATCTGTGCCGCCTGCACCTGGATCAGGTGTGCCGCCACCTGCACCTTGGTAGATGCTGCTGCCGATCGTGTAGAGCGCTTGCTGAAGCTCAGTGGTCAGCGACTTGATCTTGTCGAAGTCTTCTTGAGTAACAGCATCTCGGAGGTTCTTAATCAGTCCCTCTACCTCACTCTTCTGGCTCTCAGTTACCTTGTCACCCAGTTCGCTGATTTGCTTCTCAGCTTGGTAAGCAAGGGAATCTGCCTGGTTCTTCAGATCGATTCTTTCGCGGCGCTCTTGGTCTGCCGAGGCGTTGTTTTCAGCTTCCCGCACCATGCGATCGACTTCATCTTTAGGCAGCGTCGAAGCGCCTGTGATGCTGATCGACTGGGCTTTGCCTGTGCCCTTGTCTTTCGCCGTTACGTTCAGGATACCGTTAGCATCGATGTCAAACACCACTTCAATTTGAGGAACGCCACGCGGCGCAGAGGGAATGCCATCCAGCCGGAAAACACCCAGCTCTTTGTTGTCGTTCGCCATCTGGCGCTCGCCTTGCAGCACACGGATCTCTACGTTGGTTTGGCCATCTGCCGCCGTGGAGAATACTTCCGATTTCTTGGTCGGGATCGTCGTGTTGCGGGTAATGAGCGGGGTCATCACACCACCCAGCGTTTCCACACCGAGGGTCAACGGGGTCACATCTAGCAGCAGAATGTCTTTGACTTCGCCTGCCAAAACGCCTGCCTGAATCGCCGCACCCACTGCTACCACTTCATCAGGGTTCACAGTCTGGTTAGGGTCTTTCAGCGCCCGTCGCACTAGCTCTTGGATTGCCGGAATCCGGGTGGAACCACCAACCAGCACCACTTCATCAATGCTGTTCTTGTCTTTCTTGGCATCGCGGAGCGCATTCTCTACGGGAATGCGGCAGCGATCGATCAAGTCAGAGCATAGCTCCTCAAACTTGGCGCGAGTGAGCGTGGTGTCGAGGTGCTTTGGCCCATCCTGCGTTGCTGTGATGAAGGGCAGGTTGATCTCAGCTTGCGTCACACTAGAGAGCTCGATTTTGGCCTTCTCAGCGGCTTCGGTGAGGCGCTGCAGTGCCTGCTTGTCTTTGCGGAGTTCAATGCCTTCTACTTTGCGAAACTCTTCTGCCAGGAAGTCTACGATCTTCTTGTCGAAGTCGTCACCCCCCAAGTGAGTGTCGCCAGAGGTGGACAGCACTTCAAACACGCCGTCGCCCACTTCCAGCACGGAGACGTCAAACGTACCACCACCCAGGTCAAATACCAGAACGGTTTCGTTGCTCTTCTTATCGAGACCGTAAGCCAGTGATGCAGCCGTTGGCTCGTTGATGATCCGCAGCACTTCCAGACCAGCAATCTTGCCTGCGTCTTTGGTGGCTTGACGCTGTGAGTCATTGAAGTAGGCGGGCACTGTAATGACGGCCTGTGTCACATCCTCGCCCAGGTATTTGCTGGCATCTTCCTTCAGCTTCCGCAGCACCTGCGCTGAAATTTCTTCTGGAGCAAACTGCTTGCCTTGAGCAGGGCTATCAATCTTGACGTTGCCGCCCGCATTCAGAACTTTGTAAGAAACTTCAGTTGCTTCGTGAGTTATTTCATCAAATCTACGACCAATGAACCGCTTCACCGAGTAGAAGGTGTTTTCTGGGTTCATCACTGCCTGCCGCTTAGCAATCTGCCCCACGAGCCGATCGCCATTCTTGGCGTATGCCACCACAGACGGCGTTGTGCGGAACCCCTCGGCGTTAGCGATGACAGTTGGCTTGCCGCCTTCCATCACTGCCACACACGAGTTGGTCGTTCCTAAGTCTATTCCAACAACTTTTGCCATAACCTAAAATCACTCCGGTTCTAACGTCGCTCAATGTCTGGATTTAATTGATCTGGATTCGATCAAGCCTGCAATATTAAGTCTGCATAGACTTCAGTGATAACCAACTACAGTGACCAACCTTGAGAGGCTGCATTTGCCTCCAAGCCTGGAACCTAAAGCCTGGGGAGATTCCCCATCCGCCCGATGGAACAGATCGGCATTCTGCGTTGCCGAGCTATTTATATACTGTGTACCTTTGCTCATCTGATGAAGGCGGGTTTACCGAACAATCGCCTGGACGGTTAAAGGATTGAGGAGAGATAAACAATCGTTTATCGCCAGAAGTTGCTTGGAATCACTTGTAGCTAGCTTTGAATCTCTTCAGCTCACTCCAATGTTTTTAGTTTAAGCAGAGGGACGATTGGCTGAATGGGGGCGAACCGTAATCTCGAAGGCGGGTTGCCGCCTGATATGCCTCTCAATGGGCTTTTCCTACCCCTGGGTTGCGCTAGTATCCTGAGAAAACCGCTTGCCCTTATTGCTTGTGCGTTACCAAATCACCCACACCACCACCTACATCTACGATCGTCCTGTGACGCTGGCTCCTCATTTCTTGCGGCTGCGTCCCCGTTGTGATGTCAACCAAAAACTGCACGCCTTCTCACTAACACTCGATCCGCCGCCTAAACAGCTCTCGGAGAACGTGGATTTGGATGGGAATGCAGTCGTTAAAGCCTGGTTCACCGATGAGCCGCTCGCTACCTTGACGGTCAACGCCTGTTCGCAAGTCGAGACGCTTTGCGAAAATCCGTTTGTTTATCTGCTAGAGCCATGGGCAATCAACCTGCCAATCGACTATTCCGCCTCGCTGCTCGGTCAGCTCCAGCCTTACTTGGGCGGACAAAGGACGAGCGATCCAGTGGCGATCGATCCGGTGGCGATCGAACTAGCTCAAGACCTCTGGCAAGCCAGCCAGGGCAATACGATCGACTTCTTGTCCAAGCTCAACCAAACGATCTACAGCGAGTGCGGCTACCTGCTACGCGAAACCGGCGCAGCGCTGCCCGCTGGCATTACCTGGCGCACTAAACAAGGCTCTTGCCGCGACTATGCCGTTCTCTTTATGGAAGTCTGTCGGGCAATGGGTATTGCTGCCCGCTTTGTCAGCGGCTATCAGGAGGGCGACCTCGACAGTACCGATCGACATCTGCATGCTTGGGCAGAAGCCTACCTACCCGGAGCCGGATGGCGTGGGTATGATCCTACCCATGGTTTAGCCGTAGCGGATCGCCACATTCCCCTTGTTGCCAGCCCCAACGCCAAACACACTGTCCCGATCAGCGGCACCCTGAAGCAGGGGATTGGTGCACAATCGGAAATGACCTATCAGCTCAGGATCGAGGCAATTTAATTTAGGGCATTGCTTAACAGGGGGATGATTTTTAAGTGAGAGGGGCGCTCCGCGCCCCTCTCACTTAAAAAT
>NZ_JACXWX010000089.1 GCF_014764505.1 Phormidium tenue FACHB-886 | reverse complement strand
GAGCGCTTAGCACAAACGTTGGTTGGTTTCCATCTGGTTGCCTTTGCCATCTTGATGCTTAAGCGATTTGCTGAGTTACCACTTCAAAGTGCATAACACCCTCTAGATGCTGTTTCAAGAACGCTAACGTGCGATCGCGTGCTAGTTCTGCGGCTTCTTTGCGATAAGCGGAACTATTCACGCGACTAAATCCGTGACTCACGCCTTCATAGCGATAGACTGTGACCAGAGGATTGTCTTTTAGTCCTTGTTGAATAGTCATTTGGGCGTTTGGAGACACGTACTCGTCATTTCCACCCATATGCAAGATCAGCGGCTTCTGAATTTTTGTCGCCTCTGCTAAATTCTTGTCAATGTCAACCCCGTAATAACTCACATTGGCATCTGCGTCAGTACGTGTTGCCATGAAATAAGCCAGTTTGCCACCCAAACAAAAGCCCAAACTACCAACTTTGCCTGTGCTACTGGGATACTGCCTCAAAAAAGATAGACTTGCTTTCAGGTCTTCTATACCGCTATCCAGATCAAATGCTTTGAGTAGCTCAAAGGCTTGAGTCCACTGGTTTTTATCTTCAGGATCAAGTTGTATATTGGGTTCCAGTCGCCAATACAAATCTGGTACGAGCACCAAATAACCTTCTTTAGCATACTCATCGGCAGTCTGCCGCATATTATTGTTGACCCCAAGAATTTCTTGAATCAACACAAGCCCTGCACGCGGCTGAGTACTCGGTGCTGCTAGATAGGCGTTAAAACTGCCTCCTGAGAAGGCTTGGATGGTTACATTTTGAGTTGTCATGATGTCCTGCTGTCCTCATTCTTCAACGCTCACTTGATTCAAGACATTGAGATTTACTGCCCAATAGCCAATCTAACTTCCAAGTCCATCAATAATTAAGGTGAGAATTGCTGTGAGTTGAAAGAGTAAACCCCAACCTGCAAAAGAAACTTGAGAAACATAATCGGGATTTATTACGATGAAATGGTTGTAGATTCCAAAAAGAACTGCTCCAACCATTGAGCTGAGTAACAACCAGCCACCAATGCGGTAGAACGGTGTCCATAACAAAGCGGCAGCAATAGTTGGAGTCAACTAGATCACAATGCTAATAAACACAAGCTGAAGCAGAGAGAAGGGAATTGGAATTTGGGCATGGGCTAAGCTATGCAGTTCATGTGCGTTTAGCGCAGAGCGCAGCTCTGAGGGAACCGCATGAAAAACTACGATGCCTACGGCACAGCGAAGGCTGCTCGCGGTTCCATATTGAGCAACTTTCATGAATCATTTCCTTGGGATGCTAGAAGGTTAGCTAACGGAAGTAACGGCAGTTTCAACTAGCCATTCCAGCGATCGCGGCTGAAAATCCAGTTCACGTTTTGCCTTGGCATTAGATACGCCTCGCATCTGAGTCCCGTAGTAAACAGCATCTGCACCACCATCCCTTTTCAGAGTATCCTCAACTGATACCTGCGGCGGTGGTGGAGCATTCAACCATTGAGCAAACGCAGGGAGCCACTCGCGCACTGGCAAAGGACGATCGTCGGTAATCAAATAAACACCAGGATTGCCTTGCTCTGCTGCCGCGACTGTGGCGATCGCCGCATCCTCAATGTGTAACCAGGACCAAACCCCTTCACCGTTGCCCACAATAGGAAACTGTTGCTGCCGCACCTGTTGCGCCACATCACCATCAGGATTGAACCAGGTGCCAGGTCCATAGAAGAAGCCATAGCGTAAAGCGATTCCTTCCAGATCAGGCGTTTCAAGTAAGCGACGTTCGATCTCAGCCACGATGCGAGCATCTGCGGCAACAGCAGGTGAGGCATCAAGCGATAACGGAGTTTCCTCATCTGCCAATCCAGCACCGGGAATTCCCCAGAATGCGATCGACTGCCTCAGATAACGCCGCACACCCGCTGCTTGCGCGGCTGCCAGCACATTGGCACCACCTTCTAAACGGATGCGAGTGTTGAAGGCAGCAGCGGCACTCATTGACTCACGGGTGTAAGTTTTGGGTAAGGCAGTGAGTTGTTCAATCACCACTTCCGGTTGAGCGCGGGTGATAGCTGCTTTAACTGAATCTGCGTTGAATACATCTGCGATCGCAGGTTCTATTCCCTGTGCCACTAACGACTGTGCTCTTTCTAAGGAGCGAGTCAGAGCTACAACATTGTGCCCTCTCGCAAGTAATTGGTTGAGTAGCGGACGCCCGATTGCTCCTGTTGCTCCGGCAACAAAAATCTTCATTTGTAACCCCTCTAAAATGTTGTTGACCAAGAAGACGCAGAGACGGAGGGACACGGCGACTTTAGGACACAAGGAATTTCCACCTAATTACACACCTCCGTGTCTCCGCATCCTCCTCAGGCAAGAACGGGTTGCAGTCGTGATGCGAGGAATTGAGAAATATAGTTTGCGATCGCATCTCCATCTTCTTCCAACGCAAAATGCCCGGTATCGAGTAGATGAAACTCAACGTCTTTTAAGTCACGCTGGTAGGGATAAGCGCCTTCGGCAGGGAAGATATAGTCGTTCTTACCCCAGACAATTAGAGTCGGTGGCTGATATTGGCGGAAATACTCCTGCCATTGGGGATAAAGTGGTGGATTGGTGCCATAGCTATATAGCAGCGCCAGTTGAATCTCAGCGTTTCCAGGGCGATCGAGGAAATGTTGATCCATCGTCCAGGTATCCGGGCTAATTGCTTCGGGATTGCGGACGCCGTTAGTATATTGCCATTTCGTGGCTTCCAGGGTGACAAGATATTTGAGCTTGTCCGCATTCTCAGGAGAGCGATCTTGCCAATATGCCTTAATGGGGTCCCAAAACTCCCGCAATCCCTCTTCGTAGGCATTCCCGTTTTGCACAATGAGAGCTTGCACTCGCTCTGGATATTTAGCTGCAATCCGATAGCCAACAGGTGCACCATAATCCATCACATAAAGGCTGTATTTCTTGAGATCGATCGCGGCAATGAACTTTTCCACGATCTCAGCCAAATGATCAAACGTGTAATCAAATTCATCCACAGTTGGCATGGAACTGCTGCCATAACCTGGGTAATCTGGTGCAACGAGATGGAATTTATCGGCAAGTGCAGGAATCAGGTTGCGGAACATGTGAGAGGAGGTTGGAAAACCGTGCAGCGGCAAAATGGTTGGATTATCACGAGAGCCAGCTTCCCGATAAAAGATATCCAAACCATCGATCGAAACGGTGCGATAGGTAGTCATGAGATTACTCCTTGTTTAATAAGGTGAAATTGAAGTATTTGCGTGAATGAACATTGAAAAATTACATGCGTTCCCACACCAACTCAAAAACTGTTTCAACACCATCACTTAAGACTGGTAACGTTCTCAAAGTCACTTGGCTCTCACGCAAAGTAAATGTACGAACTAACGCTGTACCAACCCGGTTAGGAATCGATGCAATCTCGATCTGGTGTGTCACTGTATTTCCGCTCAGTGTGTAAGTTCCAGCATATGCATTGAATGTTGTGAATGCTTGAGCTAGCTCTTCAACAGGTAGAGATTGCATCTGGGACGTCAGCGGCGATCGGATCTCCTGACTCAGCGCTGAGCGATCGCTCCTAGAAAACATTACCATCATGTGACCGTCTGATGTATACGTAATGTAACCAACGGGATAAGTACCATATACATCTGGAATTACCGTTCCATCAGCATGAATAGCAGCGGCAGAGATTAACTTCCACATACCAATGAGTGGGTTATTCTCAGTTGGTGATGTAGTCATAATGTTTAGCCATTGCTTGATGATCTGTCGCTGGAGTAACGGATTTCAGCACAAAATCAAACTCACTTGCGTAAAATGGTTTACTTTGATTGTGCACCTTTTCGTCTGGTGCTTCGTGCTTGTGTAATTGAATGATCGCTGATCGAACTGAAAAGGTTGTATCCGAATCCAGGTGAGGATCGCCAGCAATAAAAATTTGAGTGGTCAACGAAGTATACTTCGGGGCACTGACTTTGAAATGGATGTGAGCCGATCGCCAGGGATGTCGTCCTAGCAATCTTAGCAACTCACCAGATGGACCACTGGCTGGCACCTTGTAACCGAGTGGTACCACCGTTTCAAACGTATACTTGCCGCTGGCATCTGTTGTGAAACGTCCCCGAAAGTTTCCCGGTGGCTGAGATGGATCTTGAATGTCATACAATCCCTTGGAATTGGGTTGCCAAACATCCATCACAGCATTGGCGATCGGCTGACCATCTAAGTCTAAAACCCTGCCTGACAGAAAAAGTATGTCTCCTTCTGCATCAATACCCAAGCGATCGCCCATCTGTCGTTCTGGTACATTCGGCACATACAACGGTCCTTCTAAATTGCCTTCTGTACCGCGATGGACATCGTGCAGTAGTTCTACCAACTCTGAGATCCCTAGTAGATCCGTTAACAGATGGATCTCTCCGGAGGGGATCTCCTGAGTGTGATGACTTGCCTGGTTGAGAAAATCACGTCCTTGCTGCAACTCTGACTCAGTCAGATTTACCTCACGCACAAACTCGTGCAAATGTCGAACCAGGCTTGTGTAAATTTCATACAGTCGTGGGTGAGATTTACCGCGATCGCCATGATCAATGACAGCTTGAGTAATGGTATCAAGAGTAATGTTTTGCATGATTGAACTCCTTTTCATTTGCACCACAACTGATGGTAGTTTTACCGTGACTAGCCGGGTAGAGGTTGCCATGTCGAGAAGTTGGCAAGATGTACCCAGTAGGCAGTCAATCCAATGTAGGCAAAGATGAGAGCTGCCACAATTAGTACAACCCCTCCAATAGTTCGCAGGAAATGGGTCTCTTTGAAATAAAGGGTTGGCGCAGAAAAAAACCCGCCTAAGCCAACGAGAATGAATCCAGTTCCTGCCAGCAGAGGAAGCTGCGTTAGTCCCAGATTAATGATGCGAACGCCAATGAGAAGTGATACAAGCCCTGCAAAGAATCCATAAATACCTAGAGAAAATAACTCCCAACCCATTGCTAGAGTTAGTGCAGTTCCGACAAATAGAATGCCAAACAGAACCGTTGTTTCACCAAAGGCAATATTAAAACTACCAAAAACGGTCCAGGTCAACGTCATGTGTAACCCAGTGGCTAGGGCAATCACACCAACTACACCAAACCCTGGAATCCAGCGTCTCTGATTTGAAGTACCAAGACCAAAGTACAGATAGCCAGCTAACAAAGTAAGTCCAGATGCTAGGTTAATCAGCATAAGTGAAATGTAATTGATAAACACTAGGTCTCCTGCAAATATTGGTTTTTATTAAGATTTACCCTGACGACGGCTTTGCTCTTGAAAGTAGTCACGCCAACTCTCGGGTAACGCTTCTAACTGAGCAGCACGGTGAAGTAACTCTGGATTGTCTTGCTCACGCACATAAAGGTGCGTGATATCGGTAACTTTGACGTTGTTATCGTCCCGGTTTACCAGCTCCAGATTGTCCCCAGCGCCGACTTCGCCCTCTTGCAAAACGCGGAAATAAAATCCAGTACGACGACTGGCGAGAAATCGCTTTACCATATCGGGTCGCCCAAACCGAACTCCTAGTTTGTAGCAAGGTAGGCGAGGTTGGGTCACCATCAACTTGACAGCGCCAATTTGAAAGCGATCGCCGATGTTCAGTTCTTCTTCTTTCAGTCCAATAGTTGTGAAGTTTTCACCAAAGATACCCGGTGTTAACTCTGTATCAGGCAATTCATTCTGCCAGTAGTCATAATGTTCAAAGGGATAGACATAAATTGCTTTATCTGCTCCGCCATGAACGGTGAGATCTGCCTGCCCATCCCCGTCCAAATTGAGCGCTCGCACTATCACTCGTCCGCTGACTGGCTCTTTAAAAATTCCAGTGCTAACGGTTTTTCCTTTCCAGGTAACTTCACGCGGAAGTCCCACGTTGACAGAGATGAGTTTCATCTTTAGCTCCAAGTTTTGGATAGCATTTTGATAGCGCTAATGTCTTCCGTTGCAACATAGCGCAAACGATTCGTGCCATCGGTTGCCGCCTGGTAAATTACCTTGGCAACATCCTCTTCTGTGGCTAGGCGAACGTCACGCAGTTCCTCAAAGACAGTGTTAGTGTGCGCGACGAAGCGATCGTAGTCGAGAATCGCACCATTCTCTACAGCCTCGCTACCGCTGTGTTTCCAGCTCTGCATTTGCATGTTGCTTGTGGTGTTGCTGGTCATATAGGAGCTCCAAAATCTTTGTAAGAGATATCGATGGCTGCAGAGTTTTGCGATCTTGCTGTCCTTGAGCCAACATCGCTTCATGCGGGAGGTAAATCTCCAGGTGCACCCAGCAATTCGTCGCCAATCTCAGCAGAAATACGTCCAAACAGCGCCATGTCCGGTGGTTCTGTCTTATCCACTGTCCCCACGGCTGCGATCAGCCGAGCAAAGGCACTGGGTGCAGCAACGACCAACCCACGGGCTGGTTTATCGCTGAGCACAGCAACCACATGAGGTATACCTGGAGAAATCAGGTAGCTTTCACCAGGGCTTAGCACCATCTTGTTTGCACCCGCCCAGACCGTAAACTCCCCTTCCAGCACATAAAGTTGTTCGGAATAGCGCGTGTGGCGATGAGGAGGAGGTTGGGTGCCAGGTGGGAAGTAGCCCTCGATCAGGTCGTATTTACCTCCAGTTGTGGTGTGATCGGCAACGATCGTGAGGTGAGTGCCAAAGAACCAGAGAGGTTGTGTCATGGGAGTGCTCCTATTAGTAAGTGATTTGTTTAAGGACGCGGAGAGAGTGAGATGGGGAGACACAGGGATGTGAGGAGTTCGTCACAAACCTTCGCCGCGTCCCTGCGTCTCCCTCTCCATGTCATCTTTAAAAACAACAGGTCAGGTGAGCAAGCGCAACGATTCTTCGCAGAGGCAGTCGGCGTTGTTCGGATTGAGCGCGTAGGGGGCAACACCGCTCATATAGTCGTTGCCGCGTGTGGCGATGGAGGCTTCGTTGCAGTCCTCAAAGTAGCGCCCGCCAATTCCTTCCAACAGCGGAGAGGACGCCAGCAGAACTGAGGTTGCCGCACCCTGCTCCGAGGTTGCCTCAACACCTGTACGAGCCCAATGCCCGCGCCGTCTCAATGCCGATGCCTAATGCTGCTCCAGCGACGATCGCCCGCTTTCCAATGAGATTGATTCCTTCTACGACCTCGGCAGCGGTGGAATGCCGTTCAAATGGTGTGTGGATCGGTGCCATCATACTCTTCTTAGCGAGATATTGAAACATGTACCTAAGTGGGAGGATAAAACCGACACAGAAAAGATATAGGGATATTGAGACACAGGAAATTTCTACACAGGTTCATATCTCCGCGTCTCCGCGTCCCTCCCTCTCCGCGTCTCCCCCTTTCTCCCCCTCTCCGCTTTAATGAAATCCGCTCCCTTCTCACCAATCATGATGGTCGGTGCGTTTGTATTTCCAGCTGTGATGGTTGGCATGATGGAGGCATCCACAACCCGCAATCCCTCAACCCCATGTACCCGTAGTTCGGGATCTACAACTGCCATGGGGTCAGTGCCCATTTTGCAAGTGCCGACCGGATGCCACAGCGTGCTAGCAGTGTTTCGGACATAAGCAACGAGTGCTTCATCACTCTGAATCTCAGCACCCGGAGCGATTTCTGCACCGCGAAACTCATCAAAGAAGCTGCTGTGAAGCAATTGGCGCATTAATTTAATCGCAGCCACTGCCTTTTGCACATCGGTTTCACTTTGCAGATAGTTTATCCGAAACATGGGTGGCTCTTTAGGATCAGATGAACGTAAGCTGACACTACCAGCGTTTTGCAGACGGTTCAAAGCAACTACACCCGTGAATCCTAAACCAGAGTGAGCATAACCAGGCGGTGCCAACACAATGGGACCGAAGAAAAACTGTAAATCGGGTGCGATCTCTGAATTACCCTCACTATGCAAAAATAATCCAGCTTCCCCGACACTACTGGTGCTGGCAAAGTGTAAATCCTGAGTTGCCTGGTATGCCACAGAAATGAGAAGGTGGTCTTGCAGGTTTTGACCGACACCTGGCAAATTGACGACGACAGAAATCCCCAATGCTTGCAATTGTGCAGCATCACCAATACCGGAGAGCATCAGCAGCTTGGGCGAATCAAATGCACCCGCACTTAAAATCACTTCCCTGTTGACCCTGACTTGGTGTAGCATTCCCTCGTGCAGATATTCCACCCCAACGGCGCGAGTTCCCTCAAACAATAATCGAGTCACCAATGCGCCAGTGGTTACGGTCAAATTGTGACGCTGGAGAATAGGCACAAGGAAGGCAGCTGCAGCACTGTGTCGTTTACCATCCTTGACCGTCAACTGATAGAATCCCACCCCTTCCTGTTGTATCCCGTTGAAATCAGGATTGTAGTCATAGCCGAGTGCCACCGCTGCATCTATAAAGCGTTGGGATACGACAGTAGGGGAAATCGGATCGGTCACGCTCAACTCTCCATCAACCCCGTGAAACTCAGAGGCACCGCGTTGCTGGTTCTCACATTTTTTGAAATAAGGCAAGACATCCTGGTAACTCCAACCAGGATTTCCCAATGACTGCCAGTGGTCATAATTTTGACGATTGCCGCGAACATAAAACATGAAATTAATCGAACTGCTGCCACCCAAGACTTTGCCACGAGAAGAAAAGATTTTGCGGTTATTCAGGTAGGGTTCGGGTTCAGTAAAATAGCCCCAGTCCACTTCAGATCCCAGTAGATTGATACACTCTGCTGGGATCTGAATCTCTGGTTTCGTATCGGGGTTGCCTGCTTCGAGTAGTAACAGGGTCGTGTCACTGTTTTCTGTGAGGCGGTTAGCGACGACGCAGCCTGCCGAACCTGCACCAATGACAATATAATCGTATTGAGTCATGACATTCCACTTCTCGGTTATCTGCAATGGCTTCATTTTGTTATTGCGCGGTAACTTTGTTACTAAGCGCATTGATTGCTTGGCGCACAACTGGAAGCGCCTGAACTCAGCCTTGGCCCAATATTCACCACTTCTTCTGGTGTGTTAATCTAACCTGCTGATACATTGTTCTGGAGACTTATACATTTCTGAATTCGTCTGGTCTAGAAATGTGTAAGTCGTTGTTTGTATGACCCTAATGTAGAGGAAAAACTCGGGTCTGCCGTCAAGAGGCTACATTTTAAGTGATAAAACGATCAACCCTCAGCAATCTGAGGTACCTAGACGTATCATACTTAGATTGACTATACAATTTCAACATTTGGATCGAGCGACTGCTTAATGCTAATGATGACTATAGATAAACCCTATTACACCAGACCTCCGGATTCAATAACTGCGTTTAATAATAGCTCAAATTTCAACACATCTTGATAACGAATGCTATTGGTAAATAAAGCTGGTGTGCGGGTTACGCCACTGCGTCTTCCACTTTCAATATTCTCCTCGATACGATCGCTATACACTTCTCTAGTAATATCTCAGAGAAACTGAGTAATATATAGTCCCAAATTGTTAGCATATTCCACTAAATAGCCATCGCCTAAATCCTGGCGATGCTCCCACAGCACCTCTGACATCTGTCAAAACTGCCCCTGTGCCCCAGCTGCTTCTGCGGCGGCAGCTACCTTCTGAGATTGGAGACAGAGTTGAGGTTGAGGAAAATGTTGAAACACAAAGCATAAATAATTCTCTTTGAAGCTGATGTTAAGCAGTTCTTGAATTGCGTTAATCAGGGTATAAATTTCTCCACTTTGCGGACATTGATAATCCCCATACTCAGATAATCTCCATACTCAATAAGTACAACTTGTGCATTGAGTGAACCCTGCCGATGATCTCGTTCGGAAGGAGATACCGCTAATAACTGATGATCGCCAGCCGATTCAGCAGAAATATTTTGGTTCATGCTTAACCCTTAAAGAGAGAAGCAATATCACTTAGAAAAGCGCTTTTTTTCTAATACTCTATGCGTTTACATAGCCTCAATTTATGGAATGAACGAGAATTTGTCATCGATCCCAGGTTTATTTTGTGAGCAACAAAATGATTAATCATTGTCGATCCCAGGTATTGGTCTACATATGAACTTAAGTTCAGGGTTATATGCGGTTTGGGTAGCAAAACTGCAACAGCCCGCAAAGTAACACTAGCGAATCATCCTTCAACAACTCACTAATCAAAACTGTCCGATCTCGCTACCCAATTGAGGGTAGAAGCCTCTCTTTGATAGACTAGTGGCTGCGCTCTACCCAATTGAGGGTAGAAGCCTCTCTTTGATAGACTAGTGGCTGCGCTCGGTCTCCTATCGCATCCCCTTTCCATGAATTGCCCTCACTGCGGCTCTACCCACGCCGCCCAACTACAACGCACTACTGACTTGGGCGACGCTGTGTTTCGCTGCAAGGAGTACCATCGCATCTTCAATGAACGCATCGGTACCCCTTCAACTTCATCGAGCTTCCCACCGATATCGTGTTCCAAATGCTGCTGTGTCGCTTGCGCTACAAGCTGAGCTTTCGTGACATTACAGGATTCTTCCTGCTACAAGGGTTTGAGGGTAAACCCAATGGGTCTGGACACTTCTAGGTGAGCAAGCGCACGGTCGTTGCTGCTTGATGGGGTGCTGGACGAGACGAGCGGCATCGCCCTCGCTTTTTCGCCTGCAAAGCTTTCGCCCCTTGTTCATCGATCGCTTCTGTCCACTGGTGCAAGACGGTGCGCGAAACCTGGAAGACCCGTGCTACTTCTGCTTTGCTCATGCCATTTTCCACAGCATTCACTACACGATATCGCAATGCTTCTTGAGCATCGGGTAAGAGGTGGCGAACATCCTTCAGTTTCATCACATTTAGCTGAAATCGCTACTCTTCTATGTCAACCATTTGTCGCTCTGTTTAGTAAGACTGAAAAGCTCCGAAAGTCCTCCCAGGTAAACATTCCAACGATTTTCGGTCAAAATCTTTAAAGCAGAGTCTAGATAAGCGTTTCAGCGATTTTTCTCGCTATTTCCCAACGAGTCTAATGTTACTGCCAGCAGTTTACCTCTTCTTTGGCAGGCAACTGGCTGCTGCAATTCAGTGCAGGTAGGCATCCTGTTTCCGATTGCCTGGAGTGATCTTGCAGAATTGGGAGATATTGAGATCTACCCCCGATTCACTATCACAACGACTTCTGTGCCTTGCCCCAGTTGGCTGTGGATGACTAGCTCACCGTGAATTTGCTCTACTCGCTCACTCATCCCCAATAATCCGAATCCTTTACCTGAGGGGATTTGGTCAACGTCAAATCCCTGCCCGTTGTCTTTGATTCGTAGTAGACACTGTGACTCCTCACAAATGAGTTCAACGTGAATTTCAGTGGCGTGAGCATATTTAACGGCGTTCGTTAATGCTTCTTGTCCAATGCGGAGTAGATGATTTTCCACATCTGCAGGTAAAGCGTAGGTAGTCCCGATAATGTCACAAGTGAGATGTGTATCTGTAGACGATCTCATTTGAAGGGTTAAGTGTTCGAGGGCACTAAATAAGTCCCCCTCCTCCAATAGTTTAGGGCGTAGTGCCGCTACCGATCGCCGAGCTTCAGCCAGTCCTGTCCGCGCTAGTTCATCCACTGTTTCCAAATGGGTTTGTGCCGATGCTGGTTTTTTGGTGATCTGCTCGGCTGCAGCGCCGACATGCAGCAGAATACCTGTAAACGCTTGGGCTAGCGTATCGTGGATTTCACGCGCCATCCGATTGCGTTCATCCAGAATGGAGGCTTCTTCAGCTCGTTTACGATCGCTTATATCCTGCCCAATGCCAACGAACAAGCAGTTTGCGAGTTGAACATTTGCCCATGTGGTGTTTACCAGACGATCGTCTTTTGTTCGGATTTTAAGGTCTAACCAGGTGCCAGTTGCAGCTAACATATGGTCTAAAGTCTGTTGCCGCTGTTCCGAATCAGAACTACATTCAGCAATCAAATCGATATGGTGCAGATCTGCTGTTGTCCATCCCAAGATCTGTTCAACCTGATGATTCACAAATTCGACTTCTCCCTGGGCATTATAGAGCGTAATCATTACAGGAATATGATCTACGATCGTTTGTAGGAGTTGTTTTTGTTGACTCAGGGTATCTTCTGCCTGTTTTCGTTCAACAATTTCTTGCTCTAGTTTTAGAGTCCGTTCTTCCACCTTCTGTTCTAGGGTGCGGGCATACTCTTTGAGATTTCCCCATAGTAGATAGCCACTGCTGGTAATCGCGGATCCTGCCAGTCCCAGCAGGCAGGGAACGATAATAATCCACCAGCCTGCTAGAAACAGCCCGTATGCACTGCCTAAAAGAGCAATTCCCCATAAAACGGTTCTAAGTGCCGTCTGGCGAGGCGAGGGAGATACCCAACCAATGACGGCTCCGATCGTAGACCAAAGGATAATCCACAACCATTCCAGTGGCTCTGTCCAGACCTTCAATAGAGGGCGACCATCCAAAGCAGCGCTGAGCAATTGACTGGTTAATAGGGCATGAACTTCGACACCTGCGGGTGATGCAATTCGGTCGGTGGTGTAGGAGGTGAAAAACTTGTCTTCGAGGCTCTCTGCCGTGAGTCCAATTAAAACAATGCGATCGTACATTAGGTTTTGAGGAACATGACCCTGTAACACGTCCGTTATGGAGAGGGTGCGAAAATGGTTTGAGAATTTGGGGAAATTTGACAGAATTTGATATCCACCCGCATCAACACCGACATAACCGCCATCATTCGGCTGTAAGAAAGTGAATGTGGCTCGACCTAACCGGAACTGACCTTTATCGGAGTTAATTGTTTGAAGCTTAATTCCCTCTCCTTTGAGATACACAAAGGCCAGTTGTGCTCCTAGGGTCGCAATCGATCGCCCTTCCTTATTGGTTAGGTACAGCAAACTGCGGCGAATTCTGCCGTCAGTATCTAAGAGTAGATCGGCGGAGCTGACTTGATTACGCTGCTCTAAAGCTAAAGGGGGTTCAATCACTTCACCCTGTGCTGTTTTAATCACCTTCTCAATTCCAATCAAACTGGGGGTAGAGTTGAAAATGTTGATCAACTCTTGGTGACCTGGTTCTATAGGTAAATCTCGAAAAATATCCAGCCCAATCGCTCTTGGCTGCTGTTGTTTGATGGATGAAATTAACTTCGCCAGCACTGCATCAGACATCGGCCACTGTCCGAGTTGCTTGATGTCTGACTCATCTATGGTAACGAGGACAATCCGTGAATCAGCAGGTTCAAAGGGACGCAGGCGAAACATCTGGTCTAGCGCTACTAGTTCCATGAACTGGAACGCTCCTGCAAATCGCAAAATCAGCAATCCTCCGGCGATGCTGGGAACGGTGACCAAGACGCCGCGCCATCGCCGAGTTTGCTGTTTTAGAATTGTCCACATAGGTTAATGCGATTGCTCAACGCTGGCTATCTTGATCTGGCTGAGCTGGTATTGATCATTGTATCCACTCCGCCAGATCGCAAAAACTCATGCCAAGCTGCGCTGATGGCTGGATCAGTGGGCTGGTTGCGCTTCAACTCAAACAGAAGGGCGAGGGCGTCATACCAAATGCCATTCTGCTGGTATAAGGCAATCCGCTGCCTGTCAGATGTTTGCTCAATTTGAGCTAAGCGAGTTGGATTAAGCTCAGTTCGTTCTACAGTACCTGTGACAAATTCATCAGCAAGGCGATCGTCCGGGTTACAAATAATGGCAAACGACCAGATATATTGTTTGCCAACCTCTAAAGGTGAAATTTGGTCTGGTAAAGTGATGCTGATGATATCGGGAGTATTCGTTAAGGCGATCGTGGTTCGATAAACACCCTGATCCATTTGATTGCGGAGGCTAAATTCTGCGGTTTCAGTACTGGTTCTGGGTACATGTACCAGAAAGGTTGGATGTGCTGCCAATGTCAAGCCGGGTTTAGTCGTGGGGCTAAGGGCAGTTAATGATGAACTGGGTGTCACCGTTCCAGCATCTTGAGGACAGGCGCCTAGCTTGCGCCGCCCTCCAGCGGCTGAGCTACCTGGATTCTCACGCGGAGGGGGAACGTTTTGCTTGCGTGCCTGCTGTGAAACTGAAAGTTTTCCATTATCATGCAATGCTATTGCTGTGCTAGGCGCAATGGCGACAGCCAGATTAAACGCGATCGCCAGTTCTGCAGCTAGGACAATGGAGGTATGGCGGAATAGAGATTTGATGTAAAACACAGGTTTTTAAAGTGAGGTTTTTACGAAGGTTTTAAAGCCAATTTCCTAGAAGAACAAACGGTGACCAGTAGTAAGGAGAAGTGTAATCGTCTTGATGCAGTAAATCAATCTGAGCACGACGCAGGGCTTCGGCTTTTGTCATTCCCGCTTGATCTAGCTCCCGGTAAAACTCAATCATCAGCGCTGCAGTAGAGCGATCGCTGACAGACCACAAAGAAGCAAGAGTACTGCGTGCCCCCGATCGCACCGCTACGCCTGCCATTCCCAACGCCGCTCGTTTATCGCCCGTTGCTGTCTGGCAAGCGCTCAGCACCAGCAGCTCAATTGGGTTAAGATCTTCTTCTCTAGCCCGCAGCAATTGATCCAATTGGTTTACATTGATGCGTCCGTCCCATGTCAGCACAAAGGTATCTTCAGCCTTCGAGCTAAACTGACCATGTGTTGCCAGATGAACGATTGACGACCGAGTAGAATCAACTTGAGTTTGAAAGGCTTGATTCGTAAATGACTGGTCCAGTAGTACCTGAGCCGGAATTTCTGTTTTGATTTGATTAATTTCAACTATCACGTTCGGCAATGCGGGAAAGTTTTCGCGAGCTTGGCTCAATCCTGCCAGCAGCCCTTGTAATTGCAGCCGTTCGATCGGTTGGGGTTGCAGCAGGTGTAAACCCGGGGTGAGGACAACTGCATAGCCCTCAATCAGATAATGCTGACCGTCATGAAGAACTGCCATCGGCACACTTCGCAGCAAGCCATCAGGTACAAACACGAGGGTTTTGATCCTGCTTGTTGCTAGTTCAGCTTCCACCGGACGCAGGAGTAAATCGTAAACCTGTTGAGCAACGGGCAACCAATCTTCTACAAACGCAGTGGGTCTCAGCGATTGACGGAGTTGGGTGAGGATGCGCTCTACTTCGGTTTGAGCCAGCAGGCTCTTGTGATAGTGCAATGGTTGGTTGGGCAACGCCAGAATTACCGCGAACTGGGTAGGCAAAATGATCGGATAAATGACAGCAGCTTGCGGATCAACTTGGTCAATTTCGACGGGGCGAGTATTGACACAGGCTTCCCGAAAGAAATTATCGAGTTCCGCTAACTGCAGGGCTTCGATCACCTCACGCGCTTGTTTCAGGTTTTCCTGACTCGGTGCATTCTCTTCAGACTGCAACAGCAGCTCCACAAACTGTCGGTAAACGGGTTCGACGCTCTCTCGAAACGAGAACTGTACATCTTGATTGATCGCCACCAAATCACGGCGGAGAGATTGCAAGATTTTAACTGCTTCCGCATAGACAGCCGTTGCATTTTGCACTCCAGCGGCAGTGCAGGGCTGCGTATCTTGACAGAAAATTCGTCCAAGCTGCCACTGCCATTGATAGGCAATATCGCGTGCATTAATCGACCGAGCTAAACTGAGTGCTTGTCGCGTTAGGGTTTTAGCGCTGTCCCATTGCTGGGTCGATTCATACAGGTTGCCTAAAGTGCCAAGAGCATAAGATTCAGCCCGCCGATCGCCCATGCTGCGAATTTGCTCAACCGCAGCAGCGAGTTCTTGGGCTGAGCTGTTTAGCAGATCGAAAGAGCTTTCCTCTGCTCCGTTTGTCTCTTTACCCCTCATTCTGATTAAACTTTGAGCCAGATTGATGCGGGCATAGACCACGGGACGACTCGGGGGCAACTCAGCAATCTGGGATTGAATTTCTGGCAGCAGACGCTGTGCCTCTGCCAGTCGATTGGCTTCCACCAGCAAACTGAACTGAACCAGTTGAGCTTGGGTTTTTGCGGTGAGCGAGGGAGCTGCGGTAGCTGCCTGTTGGTAGAAGACCAGTGCAGTATCGGTTTCTCCTTGAACACGGGTCGTGTTGCCCAAGTTGAGCAGAATGCCGCTGAAATCGGGCGCAGATTCAGGGTTATCGTCTCGGAGTTTGAGCGCGATCGCTAAACTCTGTTCCAAGACCAGCCGAGATTGCTCTAGATTGCCAACTAAGCGCAGCATCTTGCCCAGATTTCGTAATCCAGCCACCTTGAGTAGCGAATCGGGCTGGTTTTGCAGGGCTTGTTCTACCTGGATGAGCAGTGTGGTAGCTCGTCTGTAAAGTCCCTCTGACTGTAATGCTCTTGCCTGGTTAATCTGGCTGCCCAAGATACCGCTGGTGTCATTTGTTTGGCGGTAAGCTGTCTCAGCCTGTTGCCAGGTTTCTAATGCTGCTGACGCTTGACCTTGAGTGAACTGTAGCTCCCCTTGAACGGTGAGAACTTGAGCGAGAACGGATGAGTCTGGGCTGGATGCCAAGCTTGGGGCACTTAGCAGCAAAGTCGCTTGAGCAATTGCCTCGTTAGCCTGCATCCACTGTCCCTGGTCTGCTAAAGCGGTGGCAAGAAAACTGAGAACTAGCGCTTGATTGAGCCGATCGCCTTCTGTCTCATATTGGGTTGCAGCCAGTTGCCAAAGGGCGATCGCCTCTGGAAGCTGCCCTGCCTGGTAGTGTGCTTCTGCTTGCTGGACGAGCTGGGCAGGCGGAGAAATCGTAGAAGACGGCAGAGACTGTGATGCAATCTTGATTTGCTCTGGATTCTCTGCCCTCTTGCCAGTCTCTTGTAATCCAACTGCGATCCCCGCATGAAGACTAATGGCGATGAGCAATCCTAATAGAACACACTGCAGGAACCGCCGCCATTCTTTATTAAAGAAGAGTCTTTGGATGACGAACACTCCCTGATTGGTTCGCCTGCCCCGGTGCCCCTCGTTCATCTGCTCGTTTGGACCCTCTCCAGCTAATGATGTTAATGGTGTCTGGATTTTTTAAGCCAGTCCATCATCCCAAGTTTTGCAGAATTAGACCAGGTAACTTAGATAAGTTGAATAAGTTAAATAAGTTAAACAAGTTATCGTTAGCTCGAACCGTTCCTTAGTGTCTCGGGCAGATGATCAGATAACTCAATGAATTCTGCTCAACCGGGCTAGATGGGTTGGCAACCAGAACGCTCTCTCCAGCAGAGGTAACCTGCCATCCGGTAGCTTCGGTAATTGAGGCATAAGCGAGGGGAGACGGGGGAGACGCGGAGACGCGGAGAGAATTTGTGACAGATTCTCCGCGTTCTCGTGTTCCCGTGTCTCCGTGTCCTCTGCTCCCAGTCACGACCAACCGCCGTCGATCGCTCCATCTCGCATCATCGTCAAGCTGCTGTTCTGGTGTGGGCGGCAAGCCCCCGTGACCACTGATAATGAAGGAGTTGCCCTCGTCGGCAGGACAGCCTTGAGCAATCAAGCTGGAGGCGTCTTCTAAGTCCGCAGGTAAGTCCAATAATCCAGCAGTCGGGTCAATGCCTGCGGTGTTGACATCGATCGTTCCACTCAGGGCAGAAGTTGCACCAGTTGCGGTGATGTTGCTCAAAGGTGTGTCTTGCGGGCGCGGCTCGATACCAAAGATGCTAGAGGTGTTAATCGAGATGTTACCACCCCGAGCGTTAACGGAATTGGCGCGAATGTCGCTGTTTGCAGTGGGAACGGTAGCGATCGCACCTGTGTTAATTCGAATGTTGCCACCATTACCACCCGCTGAGGTTGTAATTTGGCTATTGTTCTGCAGCAGCAGAGCATTTCGCACGTTGAGTCCAATGTTGCCTCCTTCCCCAGAGGTGGTAGCTGCAGTAATTGAACCGTTGCTATCTAGAGAAATGGAGTTGGCATTCACCTCTAATGTGCCAGCATTTCCAGTTCCCTCGTTGTTGACAGTGACGGTTGCACCATTACTGATGCTTAAACGGGGCGTGTTAATGGTTAGGTTGCCCGAACTCCCAGTGGGTCTGTCAGGCAGTCCGAAAGCTTGCTGTTGGGCTTCAGGCACAATAGAGGCAGCCGAACCCACATAACTGGGAAGTCCAAGACCTGAGGGGCGACCATTGACTTCCACAGACTCTCTGGCATTAATGATGAGACTGCCTGCGCGACCAGTTGCTACGGTTGAAGACGCAACAGCTCCTCCATCCTGAATCACTAGTCTTCCAGTATTGACTATGACTTGACCTGCATCTCCGGCACCTAGAGTAACAGAAGTTATACTACCGGGAACAGAAAGGCTGCTCTGTCCAATCCCTCTGATGAAGTCAAGAGCATTGACTGTTATATCTCCGCCGCGACCACTTCCATACATTATTGATGCTATGCTTCCTCCATTGAGGAGTGTTAATTGCTGTGTTGATAAAGCAACATCTCCTGCCGCTCCAGAGCTAAAAGCACTACTACCGATGCCACTGACTATAGAAGGATTAATGGATGAAACTCCGATGACTTGTATTGAATCAGAGGCTCGCGTAGTTACATCACCTGATTTACCAGAACTGAAGGAAATCGCAGCAATCTGTGCCCCATCCCGAAGAGCCAACTGCCGAGTTAAAACTGCAACATCTGCCCCGCTTCCAACACCCACAGCTTGGCTATCTAGCCCACCTCGTATTCCACCATCGGGGCTGGTTCCGCTCAGTTCTAGACCCTGGACAGCATTCACTCTGATACTCCCTCCTACTTGAGTTCCCTGATTTTCAACAAATAGCAGTGAGCCATCTGTTAGCGAAACTTGATGCCCCTGCACCTGAATTGAGCCACTTCCACTTGCGTCAGCCAAGGACTGTTGAGATAAATGAATATTGCCAAAATCTTTCACTCCTGAGTAGCTCAAGGCAAAGCCGTCATCAAGACTGACTTGTCCAGTACGTACACTTCCTAACTCAACTCGTCCTTGCTCCGCTGTTAGGACACCACCATTAATGTTTATCCCCCCTGCAACTAAGACGAGGGATTGACCAATTGGCACCTGCAACCCTCCTGGGCTATTACTTCTGATAATACGAGGGGAGGTAAGAGGGGGTGAAACAGATAAATTGTATCCATTTCCCTGCACTTCAATTCGCCCCGGATTGGCTCCCATCTGCAAGCCAACGGGAACGCTAACGGTCAACAGTGATGCCGTTTGAGGGTTTGTGGCGCTGTACTGAAACCGATCGGCAAAGTTAATGCTGCCGGCAGTGCTGGCAATAAAGGAACCACCAATATCGAGTGACGCATTGGAACCAAACAGAATGCCGTTGGGGTTGAGCAAAAACAGATTGGCTGTGCCATTTGCCCGAATCGAGCCATCAATATCTGAGGCTGCTCCACCTGTAACGCGGCTGAAGATGTTCTGCACATCAGCGGCATTGTTGAAGTGAGCAGAACCACCAGTGGGCACAGAGAACTGACTGAAGCTATGGAACAAGTTGCCACCTCGTCTTGCTCCGCCATCAATCTGAGCATTAGCATTGCCTGTCACCTGCGATCGCTCTGCCGCAGGCAACGTGTTGTCTGGGATCACTTGAGCAGCGATCGGTTGAGAACAACTCAATATTCCTACGGCACTGCCCAGCAAAAACCATGCATTCAGACACCACTTGCTCATCTAGTCTTGTCTCCAGCATTCGACTGTTCAGTGCAAACAATTTGTTGTAGAAGTACGATCGCGCTTCTATGAATTAGCAGAGATGTTTTCGTTCGCGCAACGTCTCTGATAGGAGAGAACAGCCCTACGCAATTTATGCATCCAATGATAGTGCCTCAAATTAATGTGGGATAGATGGCAATGTCATGCCAATTCCAGGATCGTGTCGCTAATCCCGCTCGCTGTGCAGCAGTGGTTTTGAAGCGGCTATGCT
>NZ_JACXWX010000088.1 GCF_014764505.1 Phormidium tenue FACHB-886 | reverse complement strand
GACCCGCAACCTGCAATTGCATCTCTGCGACAACATGAGCAGTCTTTTAATCGTGAGTTCACTGTCCTGACTAGCTTTCCAGCTTCTTAGTTTTGTCAGTCAAGCAGCCGGAATGCGTCTTCTAGAGGAGTTTCGTCTTTCCATTGGTGCTTTCTCAAAGGTTCAATGATTTCCTGTGCTGACCGTCACTTCAACTGACATTCCTGATGTAATACGGTTTTCATAGCCTTGAATGCTATTGCGATCGAAGGTAATTTTGACTGGAATTCGCTGTACCACTTTTGTGAAATCTCCAGTGGCGTTATCAGGAGGCAACAAGGAGAAATCTGAACCCGATGCAGGCGATTGACTATTAACCACGCCTTTAAAGATTTTTCCAGGAAAGGCATCTATACGGATATCGACCGCTTCTCCAGGCTGTATCTTGCCGACCTGTGTTTCGTTAAAGTTAGCAACGATCCAACTCTCGTCACCTACGACAGCAAGCAGCGGTTGATCCGGTTGAATCCGTTGACCCACTTGAACGGTTTTATTGCCAATCCTGCCTGAAACCGGTGCTTTAATTAAGGTATAAGACAAATTCAGTTGAGCTTGTTTGAGATTGGCAGCAGCATTGGCAATTTGCGCCTGTGCTGCCTCATACTGACTGCGGTTAACTTCAGTCTGCTGTCCAGTGGCTTGTGCCTGTTGCACTTTACCCTGCGAATCGACTAAATTGGCTCTGGCTTGATCAATTCCATCGAGGGCGGATTGATACTTTGCTTTTGCGTCCACAATTCCCTGCTGTGCTGTCTTCGTTTCTGCCTGAGCAACTTGGTAAGCGGTTAGAGCATCATCTCGCTGTTGCTTAGGGATTGCCCCTGTTTGGTAAAGCTGCTCGTAGCGTTGGTAGGTGATTTTAGCGTTAGCTTCTTGCGCCTGAGCTTTGCTGAACTGATCCTGCGCCGTCGTGATTTCTGCTTGCGCTTGGCTCACAGTTGCTTGGGCACTAGAGATGCTGGCGATCGCGTTTCCTACTGCCCCTTGTGCCTCGGTTGTATTGGCTTGAGCCGTTTGCGATGCCAGGTTAATAGTTGCTTGGGCGGCGCTGGCTTGCCGTCTGGCATTCTCTAACGAAGCTTGTGCTTTCTGCACAACAACCTGATAATCTTTCGGATCGAGCTCAATTAGCAACTGCCCGCGTTGAACCTCTTGATTATCATTCACGTTTACTTGGACAACAGTTCCGGCAATCCGGCTGCTTACAGGATGAATATAGTCCGTTACATAAGCATCATCGGTTGATTCATGTGTTGAAGTATAAGACCACCAGCGATAGCCCATAACACCTAAAACAATAGCGATCGTAACGCCTGAACCAATCAAGATAGGCTTCTTGTTAAACTGCTTGAAGAACGATGGTCTGTCTAATGTATTCTCTAAACCATCCGCTGCATTGTCTGATTTATGAGGGAGGATAGAAATGAATGGTTTGTGAGGTCGCATGAGAACTCCTCCAAAAATTTGTGAATATATCTTGAAAGACAGCCGGAATCCTACTGGCTCATTGAAAGACTAACCACAGCGTAGAATTTATCCTATATTGTGTGAATGAATGTTAGGCAAGTTAATCAATACTTAGAACGCTAAACTAGAGGAATAAAAGACCTGAGCAATCAATAATGGAAACAGCTCCAACCGATATTGCCGCCTCAAACGCCGAAAGTTGGATGATCGAATAAAGAACATCGCCTCATCTTCAATGACATTTTATGGATTGACTGCACAGGAGCACCGCGGCGGAAGCTGCCAGAGGACTACGCTCTTGGTCAACGGTTGCGAGCCGATCTACCGCTGGCGCAAAGCAGGTGTTTGGCAGCAAGTATTATCAATCACGACACTGGTAGAAACTAAAAGTCTCACGCTCGCTTAGCGAATATCAATTAGTTGCCGCTCAAACTGACGAACTATCCGGTTGTCAAAAGACCGTGAACGAGAATCAACAGCACAATCAACGTGACGGTGATATAAAGTCGATCGCGCTGTTGCCAAAATGCAAATACTGAAAATGCAACTCGTGCAACCGGAGTCAAAATTAACAGCAAAATACCAAGCTGAATGATGCCTTGTCCCTGCAATGCCAGCACTTCTTTAAGAATGCCAGGAACCTGGCGGAGGTCAGCCGGCTCTCCTCGAAAGATGTGATCGTCGGGGATCTCATTGCCATGATGAGTCAGGTAGAGAATTCCTCCTATCACTACGATCGCTGCTGCGAGAGTAACCCCAATTCGTAAAAGGGTACTGATGGTAATTTCAACCTGTTGGTCTGTCCATCGGCGAGTTCTGGTCATACTAAATCTCTCCGGTAATGCCGTTGTAGATCATCTCAATCCCGACCACGAGAATGGCAATGCTAAAAATGAAGCGCAGCACGTTGACTTTCGCTCGCACTAACACTTTGGCTCCACACCATGCTCCTACCAATACGCCTAGCAGCACAGGCATACATAAACCTGGATCGATATACCCTCGGCTAAAATAAATGCCAGCACTGGCAGCAGCCGTCACGCCAATCATAAAATTGCTGGTGGTCGTAGACACTTTGAACGGGAGCTGCATCACCTGATCCATTGCCAGCACCTTGAGCGCCCCAGACCCGATGCCGAGCAAACCAGAGAGCGCTCCAGCAACCAGCATCACGGCAAACCCACCTGGAACGTGCTGAACGTGATAGGGCTGTGCTCCTTCTGCAGTTGGGTAGCTGCTATCTAGCTTTAAGCGAACCGCCAAGGGATCGGCTGGATGATTAACAGTTTGTGTGTGATGGGGTCGATTGCTAAGATAAGTTGATACCAACATCACCACGCCGAATAGAATCGCAATGACCCTGGTAGAAGCGGTCGCCGCAATGAGTGCTCCTGTAATGGCTCCAAATGTTGTCGCAACTTCTAAGAACATACCCACTCGGATATTGCTGTATCCTTCTCGCACATAGGCGATCGCTGCTCCAGACGAGGTAGCAATCACAGACACTAAGGCAGAACCGATTGCATAACGCAGATCTACACCAAGTCCCAGCGTCAAAAGTGGGACCACGATGACTCCCCCGCCTAAGCCAGTTAAAGCCCCCAGCAAGCCAGCCAGAATAGAAGCGATAGCAATAATTGCGGTGAATTCCAGATTGTTCATAAATCAGCACTTACAGCAGATATTGTTTAATGGCTAATTAGCGCGATTGCGGCTGGTAAGGTGGCAATCATCATTAAAGCCAATAGCAGAGTTGATGAAAGCAACGGCATAAACCGGTAGCGTAGCTTGTCCTACAAACCCTCAGATGAGTGGCTTATACGTTGGCTTGTAGATGTGCTGACGAATGAATGCCTCAATGTCAGCCGGACGATCGACCCGTGCCAGTCCGCTATCAAACACCAGCTTGGTAACCCGTACCGCTGTCTGAATCTCTATTTCCAGGATGTTCGACTGTAGTGGGTAGATCAGTCCCTGCTTCAGCAAATTCTCCGGCACCTGAGCTGCAACGGCTGCTGCTGCCTCAATGAACATTTCATCAGTCACACGCTTCGCTTCTGTGGCGTAAATGGCTAAACCGATCGCCGGGAAAATATAGAAGTTGTTAGCTTGCCCTGGCAGGAAAGTCTGACCGTTTAATTGAACGGGTGGAAACTGCACCCCAGCGGCATAAATTGCTTTGCCCTTTGACCAGCGGTAGGCTTGTTCGGGGGTACATTCTGCATGTTCAGTTGGGTTCGATAGCGCCATGATCACCGGGCGATCGTTGAGCTGTGACATGGTTTCAACCACCTGCTGAGTGAAGGCGCCGCCAATGGTACTAACTCCGATAATCGTCGTTGGCTTGATACTCTTGATCGCAGCTACAAAATCTCTGGTTGGTGCATGTGGGTGGGCATAAGGCTGCTGAAAATCTACCAGATCAGTGCGCGTCGGTTCTAGCAGCCCGTTGATGTCGAACATGTACACCCGCGACTGGGCTTCCTTCAGCGTCATGCCCTGTGCCACTAACGCAGTGCAGAGCAGATTTGCCAGACCGATCGCCGCCGAGCCGGCACCCAGAAACAGGTACTTCTCATCTTTGAGCTGCGTTCCCTTTAGCTTGGTGGCGTTGATCATGCCAGCGAGTGTAATACCTGCAGTACCCTGCACATCGTCGTTATAGCAAGACACCTTGTCTCGATAACGTTTCAGCAGATGCACTGCATCTACACCCGTCCAGTCTTCAAAGTGGATACAGCACTTGGGAAACACTTCTTGCACGGCATCAACAAATTCATCCACGAAGCTGTATAGTTCCTCTGTAGATGGGCGCGTTTTACGCAAGCCCAGGTATAGCGGATCGTTTAGATACTGTTCGTTGTTGGTTCCGGCATCCAGGTAGATGGGCAGTAGCCCTGCGGGTGGAACTCCAGCGGTTGCGGTATAGAGCTGGAGTTTGCCGATCGGAATGCCCATACCGTTAGCGCCCAGATCGCCCAATCCCAGAATGCGCCCTCCGTTTGTGACGCAAATAACTCTCACATCCTGGACGGGCCAGTTGCGGAGGATGTCTTTCACCTGTCCTCGGCGCTCGATCGACAGATACATACCTCTGGGACCCCGGAAGATATGCCCAAACTTGAGGCAGGCTTCCCCAATGGTCGGGTCATATACAATTGGTAAAAACCGTGTTGGATCCGACATAATCGTGCGGTAGAACAGCGTCTCATCATGGTCGAGCAAATTCATCAGGTAGATGTAGCGCTCAAGATCAGTGTTCTTGTTGCCGAGTTGCTGCATGACACGACGCAATTGCAGCTCTTCTGATTCAGTGACGTCGGGTACCAGTCCCACCAGTCCTAATGCCTGCCGTTCCGCTTCCGTGTAGGCAGTGGATTTGTTCAGTGACGGATCATGGAGAAGTTCAATGCCGCGCTTACCCTTCAGCTCAGTTTCGTAGCTCATGATTTCTACTCCTTTATCATTCAGGTTTAGAGCAATTCTTTTCGCTTAATTACGACTTCGCAACGTAAGGATGAACCATCTTTGCGGGATCAACGACCCGATCGAACTCATCAGCGGAAATGTAGCCCAGCTTTAGAGCGGCTTCTTTTAACGTCAGCTCATGGTCGAGGGCATAGTGTGCGACTTGCGAGGCTTTGTCGTAACCGATGATGGGGCTGAGGGCTGTCACTAACATTAGCGATCGCTCTACAAAAGCATCAATTTGCTTCTGGTTGGGCTGCATTCCTGTCACCAGAAACCGGCTAAAGTTGTGACAGCCATCGCTGAGAATCCGAATCGAGTGCAGAACATTGTGAATGATTACGGGCTTATAGACATTCATCTCTAGATAGCCACTCGCTCCACCCAACGTCACCGCTACATCATTTGCTATCACTTGTACTGCAATCATTGCTAGCGCTTCACACTGAGTGGGATTCACCTTTCCCGGCATGATCGATGAGCCTGGTTCGTTGGCAGGAACATCGAGTTCGTGAAAACCACAGCGAGGTCCACAGCTCAATAAACGAATATCATTGGCAATCTTGTATAGGGAGGTTGCCAAAGTCTTAAGCGTACTGCTAAGCATTACCAGGGCATCATGGCTACCCTGCACCGTAAATTTGTTAGGAGCAGTGACAAAGGGTAGCCCAGTGAGCTGAGCAATTTCCGCTGCTACGGCTACTGCAAACTCAGGCGTTGAGTTAATGCCTGTTCCAACTGCGGTTCCTCCTAGCGCCAGCCGATACACACCTTTCAAGCTGTTGGTTAAGCGATCGAGGTCATCCTCCAACAATCCCACATAGCCCGAAAATTCCTGCCCTAACGTGAGTGGAGTTGCATCCTGAAGATGAGTTCGACCGATCTTAACAATATCTCTCCAGGCTTCTGCTTTACTATTCAAAGCATCACGGAGTTCTTTAACTGCTGGAATCAACTTATCATTCACTCTTTGTGCTGCCGCAATGTACATTGCAGAAGGAAAAGAATCATTCGATGATTGCGACATATTCACATGATCATTGGGATGCACAGGCGTTTTACTGCCTAATGGATTTCCCGCTAGTTGACAGCAGCGGTTGGAAATCACTTCATTGATATTCATGTTAAATTGTGTGCCGCTGCCGGTCATCCAAACATGCAGGGGGAACTGGTCGCGATGTTGTCCTGCCAATATCTCATCACAGGTTTGGCAAATTAGATTTTTCTGTTCATCACCCAAGCGCCCAGCTTGATGATTCACGATCGCTGCTGCTTGCTTCAGCACTGCATAAGCCGCAATCATCTCGCGTGGAATTAGGTCGTCTCCGATGCTAAAATGTTCGAGCGATCGTTGCGTTTGTGCTCCCCAGAGTTTGTCGCTAGGAACCTCGACTTTACCAAGGCTGTCCGTCTCAATCCGAATTGCAGTCATAGTCGATCCTGGTGGTGGGTCTACTGAAATTGCTGATGGCAGATTAGATGTACCTATTAGTTTTCAGCCTTAATCAGCTCATGACTAGTCAAGATTGATTAGTTATGCTGAAGTTTAAAGCATTGCTTATCAAGCTTGTATATCAAGCATTCTGGCGATCGATGGGCAGTACCCACGCTGATTAATGGCTTAAAATCACCTACAACTACTGGCTGAGGCTATGCCACTTTCAAGGCTCGCCTGCGTTAGCAGCGGAACCCTGCCAAATATCCTTAAAGTGCTGATATTCTTCAATATCTGAGGAAAGTTTTTGGATGAGCAGCGGCAGCGCGTTGGGTCCAATCGCTAAATGAAGCGGTGGGTCAGGCAATTCCACCACTTTTAACATCGCCTCAACGCCAGTGCGTACATGACCGCGAGGATTCTCTAGGGAAAACTTGACCATTTGCTCTCGCAAGGGGTCGTACTCTGACATTAGCTGTGCTATAACTAGCGATCGGTTTGCAAAGTCAGTCTCAAAGCTGCCTGGCTCAACGATCGTCACTTTGATGCCAAAGGATTGCAGCTCTTGCGCGAGAGTTTCTGAAAGCCCTTCCACTGCAAATTTAGAGGCATGATATAGTCCCAGCATTGGCAGAGTGGTTCGTCCGCCTACTGAAGAGAGGTTCAAGATGTGACCAGAGCCCTGCTTCTTAAACGTGGGAATGAGGGCACGAGTTACATTCAAAAGACCAAAGAAATTGGTTTCAAACTGATCGCGGATCTGCTGCTCGCTCACTTCCTCAATGGCGCCCATCAATCCATACCCTGCGTTATTTACCAGCACATCAATTCTGTCAAAGGCCGCTAAACTACTTCGCACAGCCATTTGAATCGTTGTCCGATCGGTGACATCTAAACGAACTGCTTTTGCCGTCTGCGGATATTGTTGCTCCAAATCTTGAATTTTGCTGATATCACGAGCCGTTGCAATGACGCGATCGCCCTGAGCCAGAGCGGCTTCAGCTAAAGCGCGACCA
This sequence comes from Phormidium tenue FACHB-886, assembly GCF_014764505.1. GTDB lineage: Bacteria > Cyanobacteriota > Cyanobacteriia > Elainellales > Elainellaceae > FACHB-886. Next base: position 12,933 of record NZ_JACXWX010000088.1, on the reverse strand, counting down.
AAACCTGTTGAACTGCCCGTAATCAGCCACACGCGAGATGATTTTTGACTAGTCATGCTCATTGTTTTGAATGAATTCCCGACGAAAAGTGACACTCATAAATCCCTGCTGAACAAAAGCTTTAGACCAGGCTTTTGTATTCAGGTTTGTAGGCTTCTGATTCAATGAAAGCTCTTAGATTGCTTGGTCTTGGCACCCTTGCCAAATTTCTCGCAAAGATGACTTCAGCAACCTTCTCGGCAATGTGTAGCGATGTCTTGAGGATGTCTGACTGCGGCGGATAAACTAGCCCCATTGCCAAATCAGAGGGTGATACCTGCTCTGCTAGAGCTTTTGCTGCCGTGATAAACATCTCATCTGTGACTTGCTTTGCCTGAGTGGCGTAGATCGCCATCCCCATGGCTGGAAAGATGTAAACGTTGTTGCCTTGCCCAGGAACAAAAGTCTGGTTGCCATACTTCACCGGTGGAAAGGGGCTGCCGCTGGCAAATACGGCTCGCCCTTCCGACCACTTGTACGCCTCTTCTGCGGTACATTCCGAGCGAGAAGTGGGGTTCGAGTAGGGAAAGATAATCGGACGCTGATTCACCCGTGCCATTGTCTCAATTACCTGCTGGTTAAAGGCTTTTGCCAAAGCACTTACCCCAATAATTGCGGTGGGTTTGAGATAAGCGATCGCGGCAGCAAAGTCATCAACGGGAGCATGGGGATGGGCGAAGGGTTTCTTAAAATCAGCCAGGTCAGTACGGCTAGACTGAAGCAATCCTTTGCGGTCAAATAGCCAGCAGCGGGCACGAGCCTGTTCTATCGAGAGTCCTTCTTCCGTCATGACTTGGGCCAACAAATCTGCAATGCCTGTACCTGCCGAACCTGCTCCCAGAAACAGGAAAGTTTGCTCAGACAACTTTCTACCCGTCAGGCGGAGTGCCGCCAGAATCCCTGCCACTGCTACCGCTGCGGTTCCCTGAATGTCATCATTGAAGCAGCAAACGCGATCGCGATAACGCGCCAGAATTGGAATCGCATGAATGTTGGCAAAGTCTTCGAACTGGATGCAGCAACCCGGAAAGACCTCTTGAACTGCCATCACAAATTCCTCAATAAAGGCATCGTACTCCTCCCCACGGACACGAGGCTGGCGCAAGCCCAGGTAAAGCGGATCGCTCAGCAGGCTTTCGTTGTTGGTGCCAACATCCAGGGTGATCGGCAGAGTATATTGAGGTGGCACACCCGCGCAAGCGGTGTAAAGGGATAGCTTGCCAATTGGAATGCCCATACCGTTGACACCCAGATCTCCTAAACCTAGAATTCGTTCACCGTCCGTGACGACAATAAAGCGCACATCTCGCTCAGACCAATGTTGCAGAATCTGCTTAATCTGCCCCCGACGCGTGATCGAGAGGTAAAGTCCTTTTGGCCGCCGCAAAATATGACCAAACTTTTGGCAGGCTTCCCCTACAGTTGGCGTATAAACCAGGGGGATGAAGTGGGCTGGATCGGACATCAGCGTTTTGTAGTACAGGGTTTCATCGTTGTCCTGTAGGGCGGAAAGATAGATGTATTGGTCTAGATCCGTCGTTTTATGTCCGAGCTGCCGCATTACCCGTTGGAGTTGGGTTTCTTCACTTTCCAGCCCCTCTGGCACAAGTCCGACTAAGCCCAGTGCTTCGCGTTCTGCTGCAGTGAAAGCAGTGGACTTGTTCAAATGAGGATTGTGGAGAATGTCAAAACTTTGGGAATGGGAGAGAGATGGGTTGATATTTAAAGTTGTTTCAAGCATGGTTTTGTATTTTGTATGTGATGTGTTTTCTAGTACAGCAAAGCGAAAGTTTGTACCGGGTGAAGGGGTTCCAGCCCTTCTTGGAGTGAAGCCCGCAAACCCCATGTTGCAAAATTGAGGGTTTACAACACTAGTGTTTAAAGTTGAGAAAGACGACTGTTCGCGGCAGCGACTCGGCTGCCCCATTCCAGCAATTCTTTGGTGCAATCATCTCGATCGATGACGCACTCAATCAAAGCCAATCCTGGATGCGCTTGAGCTTGGCGAATGGCATCCGTTAGTTCGCCGATCGTCTGCACTCGACAGCTCCAGCCTTTGCCCTCACCCGCATCAAAAACTTGTACTAGACCGGCATAGTCCCAATTTTTGATGGTGTTGTACGGACCGTCGTGAATCTCAACTTCGATCGTGTAGCCGCCGTTGTTAATCAGGAAAATAATTGGATTCAGCTCATAGCGAATCATGGTAGAAACTTCCTGGGCGGTGAGTTGAAAGGAACCATCCCCAATCAGGGCGATTGCGCGTTTCTGCTGACCCAGCCCGATCGCATAACCTAGCAAAGCGCCAACTGCCCAACCAATTGAGCCATACTGCATCTGAAATTCGTAAAGGCAGCCCTCTGGCAACGTGATTTTCTGCCCGTTAAACCAAGAATCCCCTGTTTCTACGAGTAGCGCTGAATGCTTTGTCAGGATGGATTGAACCTGTTCCCGGATGGCTTGTGTAGTCAGAGGAGCCTTATTTTTCAGGGCTTGAGGTGGCAATGACGGTTCGTGAATCCGCTTAAACGCCTTCAAAGCGGTATGATTAGGCTGAATTTCATGAGCCAGAGCCGCGAGAAATTCTTGGATATCGACCTGAGTATATTCCTGTCCAGACAGGATTACCCGGTCTGGCTGCACTTCAATTTGCTTTTCGGAATTGATCAGAGAAGACCAGCCTACGGTGGTGTAATCATTAAAAATTGGTCCAGCAAAGAGGTAGGCATCGCAGGATTCAATGATTTCGGCACAGCCAGGACTACTAACCTGACCCCAGTAGCAGCCAATGTATTGGGGGTGCGTTTCGGGAAACATGCCTTTTGCATTTGGCATGGTAGCAACGGCGTATTCGGAACAGTCAGCCAGTTTACGAAAGGCATCGATCGCCTCAAATGATCGCAATTTGACCCCAGCGACTAAAGCGGGTTTGACTGCCTGATTCAGCTTAGCGGCAACCGCTGCAACCGCTGCTTTAAGTGCGGCAGGATTGCTCTTAACCTGACGTTTGAGCTGGAGCGGCACAGATTGAGGAATCGGAGCCGTGACCAGATTACAGGCAATCTCAATGTAAACGGGCTTGCGTTTCTGAATAGCGGTTTCTAAAGCGCGATGCAGGAGGCGGTGGGCATCCTCAACGTGACGGATGACGACTGCTTCAGCCGTGACCTCTCGAAAGATGCGATATGACTGGTCGAAGTCATAGTTGCCAATGGAATGATGAATCAGATGATGCTGAGCGCGATCGTTGGAGTTGGGTCCGCCGGAAATCACAATCACAGGTAAATCTTCAGCGTAGGCACCCGCGATCGCATTTACCAAACTCAAGCCCCCAACCGTGAACGTAATCACGACTGCCGCTACTCCCCTAGCACGGGCATACCCATCAGCTGCATACCCAGCATTGAGTTCGTTGCAGCAATTGATCATCTGCAAATTGGGATTCTTCAACATCTGGTCGAGTAGAACCAGATTATAATCACCGGGAACCGTGAAATAATGCTCTAAGCCGATCGAATGCAGCAGTTCGGACAGGTACGTGCCGATGTTGGGATGGATGTCCAATTGATTCAACTTACCCATATGAAACACCTCTTCGTTAAAGAAACGTGCAATTTCAGCGAGCAGGCTATGATTCCAAATGCTGGTTGAGATAGATTTCGTTGAAATTCAACCGCTGCAGCAGTTGATGGTAATCTCTTATGCGCTGCTTTAATTGGCGTAGTTCTTCAACGAGTTGGTCAAACTCAACCCTGGGTACAATCAAAGTTGCGTGAGCTGATGTATCAAGCTTCACATCGTTCACTTCATCCTGCTGGAACGAAGTATAGTCGCCCGCTTCCAACGACAGGTTAAAAGCACGGAAAAATGTTTTTAGCGTCCTCTTGTCAACCTTTACCTCGCAGCTTAACAATCGACTGATAGTCCGCATATCCAGCAGCGATTGTTCACTCAACTGCTCATAGGTATAGCGCTCCCCACATTCGTTGTACAACACTCCAGCCTGAATCAACTTCTGCCATCCCCGCTGAGACAGGAACACGCCTCTGTTGCGGCTACGTTTTGCCGAGTCGCGATCAGAGTGGATTTGATCAAGTCTTTGCTGCTGGCGGTATACATCCATTGCAGCGATAGAAAATTGAGCGTGTAGCGTTTGAGACATTGGTTCTACCTCGATTTTCTAATTGTTTTTTGACTGAATTTAGTTGTTAAGGATGCTAAAATAGCGAAAAATATAAATTACTTTAATTCACAATCGAACGTTACTATATAGAAGAATCCGAGCGTCTACACCGAGTTCACTTTTTTAGGAGAAGTAGATTTAACTCTTCAGCCATAGCGAAATGATCTAAAACACCATCGCACAGAACAGTGTGAAGCATCTGATCTTACATAATCTCTGCACTGCCAAAATCCATCTGCTGCATGATACTCCATCAGCTATCAGCGCGGGTGCTAGCGTTTTGCCTGCTTTACCACTGCCGATAATGATGTCGTTGTAGTATTCAGTATTCATTCGCGTCTCCATCGCCTTGACCTTAATGTAGGCAATCGAAACTTATTTGTCGTCAACTTGAAGTTGACAATTCTGTGTGATCGACTCATGGGTGAATCAGTCCATCTAGAATCGAAGCTTGACTCGAACTAAAGTCGGTATGCGGTTTCAACTAAAGTACTGCTGGCCAACTGATAGAGCAAAGCTAACTTACCTATTTTGCCGACTCTGACGCCGTCGCTTCTTGTATCCTGATTTGAGCGATCGCACCAAACACCGCCTGCCCCATCGATCGCAACTCCAGAACTAAGGTAGCCACATGAATCGATCGCATCTGAAAGCATGGGTTTTGATAAGCAGCATCTTGAGTGCAATGACCTGTGCCTCACCGATCGCCGCTCAAGTCGTGCCTGACAATACACGGTTGTGTTGCAAGAACTGTTTAAGGACAAACGATCGGCATCGTTTGCATTCCCTTAAGCAACAACTCCCAATATTGCTTTAATAAACTTGGCTTGAGAGACACTATCCCCTCGTTTGATTCCTTTTACTTGCCCTTTGCGAATCATATTCGTTGCCTCAATTCCGCTCAACGTTCTTCTTCCCGTATTGAACGTCTTGAACCCCATCATTGATTTCACAATTCGCTTAATGTTCCGATGATCTTGCTCAACGAGCTTGTTCAAATATTTGCTTTGCCTTAATTCGGTTTCTTTGCCAATTGTCTCCTCTTGCTTAAGTATCTCTATCGCTACTGGGTAAGCGGCATTCTTATCCACTGTAATGACTCGGGGAGGCTGCGTGTGCTGAGCTTTGAGTACTTTGCGAAAGAATCGTGCGGCTGCCTTACCATCCCGCGAGCACACTCAGCATAAAGTCAAGGGTATTCCCCTTCGAATCCACGGTGCCATACCAATATTTCCACACTCCCTTGACCTTGATATAAGTTTTGTCTACGCGCCAGGAATCATTCGTGGGCTTCAAGTGCGATCGAGTGCGGTTGTCCCGTTCTGGCGTATACTTCAACACAAGAGCGATTGATCGTCGAGTGATTCACTTCTACCCCTCGAAGAGCGCATCATCTCCTCTAAATCCCGGTAGGATAAGGCGTAGCGACAGTACCACCGCACGTTGAGCAGGATGAGCTCTGGCAAAAAGTGCCGCCACTTAAACAGAGCAGGAGTAGACATCGGAGGAAGAAAAGGCAAGGTTAGGACTATCTACCTTACCACCCACCAGTTTTTGCGACACAGCCCTTCGCCGCAGGGCGGCGGGGAATCTACTCCCACTAGATTGATTTTTGTAAATCAGATAACGATAGAATGGGTAGGTAGTGTAGACATGAAGAAACAGTTCGCCAACAATGTCAGCGTCTGTCACTCGCTAATCTAGTGCTTCCATGCATCCCCAATACTCATCGGACCCACTTGCATTTCTAGAACCTGCCCTTGATCAACGTCCGCTCACCGTGTCTCCGGCTACGTCTCTCAGTGACGCGATGACGATGATGAGCAAAGCGCAGAGTAGTTGCGTTCTGCCGGGTTTGGAACTCTCGCTCAATACCATTTTGATGAGCGAAGCCCGTGCCAGTGGGCTGCTAATTGTGGAGGGGACACAGCTACTAGGTATATTCACCGAACGAGACGCACTCCGGGTGATCGTCTCTGGACAAGATTTGACCCGAGTCAAAATGGCCGACCTGCTGCAGCGACCGGTGATTACTCTACCGAAATCAGACGGTCAAACCGTTTTTACTGCTCTCGCTCAACTGCGTCAGCACCAGATTCAGCATCTTCCTGTGGTAGACGAGCAAAAGCAATGGCTCGGCATCATTACCCCAGCTAGTATTCGCCAGTCCTTACAGCTTGACGAATTACTGAAATCCAAGTTATTAGCCGAGGTCGTTTCTCCACCCGTGGTCCAAGCACCTGCTACCACATCCGTTCTCGAGGTCGCCCAACGAATGGTTGAAGAGAATGTGGATTGCGTTGTGCTAACTGACGGTACACAAAATGATGCTCACTCGGTGGGACTGATTCTAGAGCGGCATGTACTTCAGCTCTGGAGCTTAGGACTCGATTTATCGCAGATCCAAGCCCAGGCAGTCATGAGTGCTCCATTCCTAGAATTTCTAGCCTCCGAATCGGTATTAGTGGCGTATTGGCGGATGCAGCAAGCCAAAGTGCAGCGATTTGGAGTGTACGGAGACCAGGGAGAGCTGTTGGGGCTGGTCTCACCAACAAGTTTTCTCGAAACGCTCGATCTCAATGAGATGCGCAGCGCAGTGAAACATTTGCAGCGCTCAATTCAGCAGGTTGACGTTGCAGAATCTGTTCAAGCCCAACGGTCAGAGTTTGACCTTCAGCTGCTAGAGAACCCCACAGGTTTGCTGGAGCAGTTACAATGCAGCCAGATTCTCGCCGCCATGGCACTCCACATTCGGGAGTCTTTAAATCTCAGTGACATTCTGCAACGGAGTGTTGAAGAGGTCCGACAATTCCTCAAAACTGACCGAGTGATTATCTATCAGTTTCATCCCGATTGGACAGGCACGGTTATGGTCGAGTCGGTGGAGGACGGCTGGAGACCGGCGCTCAACAGCAGCATTCGAGATACCTGCTTTGCCCAGAATTATGCTCAAGCCTATAAAGCAGGCCGGACTCAAGTTTGTGACGATATTTACACTGCTGGGTTAACTCAGTGTCACATCGATATTCTGGTTCTCTATGATGTTCGTGCCAGCTTAGTGGTCCCAATTCTGCAAGGAAACCATTTATGGGGCTTGCTGTGTGCGTATCACTGCGTTGGACCTAGGCATTGGCAGCCATTTGAAGTGAATCTTCTAAAGCAACTCGCTATCCATATGGCGATCGCGATTCAACAATCAGAGTTGTATCAGCAAGCTCAGACCGAACTGCAGGAGCGCAAGTGCACTGAAGAGCAACTGAAGCTCTCGCTCAAAGAAAAAGAAGCTCTTCTGAAAGAAATTCATCACCGGGTCAAGAATAATCTCCAGGTGATCTCCAGCGTCTTGAGACTGCAATCAGACTACATCAAGGATGAACAGGTGCTGGCGCTGTTCAAAGACAGTCAAAATCGTATCCGTTCGATGGCGCTGATTCATGAGAAACTACATCAATCGAGCGACCTACTCAAAATCAACTTTGATGACTACGTTCGGGACCTAGCGGATAATCTGCTGCGATCTTATGCAGCAAGCTCCCAAACGGCCACGTTACGAACTGAAGCAGCAGGCGTCTGGCTCACTATTGACACCGCCATTCCCTGTGGATTGATTATTAATGAACTCGTGTCCAACGCCTTGAAACATGCCTTTCCAGTCCCAGACACAACCAATGAAATTCGGGTTAAGATTCTCCCTACGTCAGATGCTCGATTTACCTTAACCGTTCAAGATAATGGCATTGGCTTTCCGCCAAACCTCGATTTTCGCAATACCGAGTCCCTCGGCTTGGAGTTGGTCTGCATCTTCACTGAGCAACTCGAGGGCATGATCGATCGCGATGAGACTGAAACGTCAGGCACGACCTTCACAATTACATTTTCAGAATTAGAAAGTACGGGGAAGGCATAACCGATGGCAGCTGAACGGATTTTAGTGGTTGAGGATGAACGAGTCGTAGCTCGAGACATCGAAAAGCGCTTAAAGAAGCTGGGCTATCTCGTACCTGCCTCCGTTGCCTCGGGAGAAGCCGCCCTTGAGAAGGTTGCAGAATTACGACCGGATTTAGTGTTGATGGACATCCGGCTCAAAGGACCAATGGATGGCATTGAAGCAGCAGAACAGATTCGAGCTGACTTTGATACACCGGTCATTTATCTCACCGCGTATGCCGATGATGCCACCTTGCAACGAGCCAAGGTGACCGAACCGTTTGGGTACATTGTAAAACCGTTTGATGAGCGAGACTTACAGGTAGCGATCGAGATTGCCCTTCGCCGTCGCTTATCCGAGACCGCCATTCGGGTCGCTTTAGAGAAAGAAAAAGAGTTAAGTGAGCTGAAATCCCGGTTCTGGTCAATGGCCGCCCATGAACTGAGGAGTCCGATGACGTCGATTTTGAGTTGTGCTCAGTTACTGGAGCATGAGCATCACCGACTGACGGAAGACCGCCGCCGCGAGTTTTTGTACATGATTCAACAATCGGTTCGATCGATGGACCATTTGTTGAACGATTTGTTGGCTGTGGGTTGTGTCGAGAGCGGCAGCTTAAAGTTTGAGCCTGCCCCCTTAGATTTAGAGGAGTTCTGTCGAAAATTGGTGGAACAACTTCAGTACAGCGCAGGTTCTGATCATCGCATTGTATTTAGTCATCAGGGTCAGTGTGAGAATACTTACTTGGACCCAAAGCTTCTCGGGCACATTCTGACCAATTTGATTTCCAACGCCATCAAGTATTCTCCCCCGGGTAGCCCAATTCATTTCGATCTCTCTTGTATTGCGGAAGAGGTTATTTTCCAAGTGCGAGACACGGGAATTGGTATTCCCCCAGCTACCCAAGCGCATTTATTCAAACCTTTTCAGCGAGCAGACAACGTCGGCACGATTCCGGGTACGGGCCTCGGGTTAACCATGGTCAAGCGATGTTTGGACTTGCATGGGGGGCGAATTGCGATCACGAGTGAAGTGGATGTCGGCACCACCGTTCTTGTAACATTACCTCAGCACCAGCAGGTAGACCGCCAACAGGAACGGGTGAGGTCGAGTTGAAATGAGTCTGTTGGATTAGCGTGTAGCCATCCATGTTTGGACTTGCCCACATCACTCACCAGCACATCTGGAATGAACTAATCAAGGGCTTGCAGTGCTTCAAATCCAGAAGCGACGGCTGCTACTCTCGCTCCATTCTGTTTCAACAAAAACGCCTGAAACTCGCAAGCATCGGTCTCATCATCCACCAGCAGAATTTGGCATTGCAAGCACATAGCTGTTATGGAGTGCAAACCAGAACATGTGTTCTGTTTAAGTTGTATGCGGCGCGGCAAAGCAAATATTTCAACAAGCTCGTTGAGCAAGACCATCGGAACATTAAGCGAATTGTGAAATCAATGATGGGGTTCAAGACGTTCAATACGGCAAGAAGAACGTTGAGCGGAATTGAGGCAATGAATATGATTCGCAAAGGGCAAGTAAAAGGAATCAAACAAGGGGATAGGGTCTCTCAAGCCAAGTTTATTGAAGCAATATTGGGAGTTGTTGCTTAAGGGAATGCAAACGATTAGGGATCTTCGGTGATTTTTAAGTTTCAGTAAAATAAATAAAACTGACAAACCTAGAACAGGAAAAAGGGGGAGGCCAATGCTGCAATCTGTTGAGCAACCCATTGAGCGTGTCATTAGTAATCTTTTGCCAGCAACAGCCTTGGAAGGGAAATTCGGTCCGCCAAAAACTCTTTCCGAGCGATTGGCGCATTATCACACCCCTGGTGCAAGTATTGCGGTTATTAATGATTTTGAAATTGAATGGGTGTGTGGATTTGGGATGCGTGAGACCGGAACATCCAATAAAGTTACACCAGACACGTTGTTTCAAGCCGCCTCAATCAGCAAACCTGTTTTTGCCTTAGCGGTAATGCGTCTTGTGCAGGAGGGGCAGCTTAATCTTGATGAGGATGTTAACACCTATCTCACCTCATGGCGTGTGCCTAATCTTGCAGATTGGCAACCGCGAATCACCCTGCGCCAGTTGTTGAGTCATACTGCTGGCTTAACTGTGCATGGCTTTCCTGGCTATCGAAACTCAGAGCTATTACCAACTACGGTTCAGGTCCTCAATGGCGAACCTCCTGCCAATACCGATAAAGTGGAGGTCAATATCATTCCTGGGTTACATCATCGCTATTCAGGTGGTGGCACAACCATTGCTCAACAGGTACTGGTTGATGTACTAGGTAAACCGTTTCCAGAAATCATGCGGGAATTGGTGCTAGACCCATTAGGCATGACCAATAGCACCTACCAACAGCCGCCTCCAAACGATTGGTTAACAAGAGCAGCAACAGCTCACCCGTCCTCTGGTGTTCCACTTGCAGGCAAGCATCATATTTATCCTGAGATGGCAGCAGCAGGTTTGTGGACAACGGCATCAGATTTAGCCAAAGTCGGAGTTGAACTGATGCGAGTATTGCGTGGGTTGACTTCCGCCGTCTGGAGTAAAGAGACGGTAGAAGAAATGCTGCGTCCTCAACAGCCCGAGCAAACCCAAGAAGCGGATGAATCATTTATAGGATTATGGAATGGATTATTTGTAGGATTAGGATTCTTTGCAGGGGGTGGAATTGGGAATGGGTTTTACTTCTTCCACAGTGGCAGGAACAAAGGATTTGTATCATTAATGCGAGTTTACCCACACTTGGGAAGAGGTGCTGTTATCATGCTCAACTCGGAAGAAATTGAGCTGATGCAAGAAATCATGCGATCGATCGCCCTTGAGTATGACTGGCCCAATGTATTTCCCAGAGAAAAATCAATTATGACTCTGTCGCAAACTGAACTCTACTCAGGATTATATCTGACAAAATCTGGATTGCAGTTCAAAGTAATCAACCAGAATGGGAATGTGTTCCTACAATGTGGACAGCAACTGCCGTTACAGTTCTTCCCCACATCAGAGCTAGAGTTCTTTGCTAAAGCCGTAAATACGAGTATTTTCTTTGAAAAAGACAACACAGGTAACATTGTAGCAATGACCTTAAGCCAAGCAGATGTCATGAGTTTAAGACCGCAAGCGGGTAAGCAAATAAGGGCAGAGAAGCAGAGGTGAAAAATACAAATATGGTGTAACAAGCGCAGCCCAACACGGCGGTGGAGCGAACAGTTTTGAAATCTTAGTATTGTATTTGGACTATCTGCTGCTGCTCACCTTTGCCGTTAGCTAGACGGATTAAACGAGCGACACAATGGAATGGAGGCTTCGTTCAGCATCGGAATCGGATCGTGAGTTCCTCTACGCGTTGCACCGCACCACGATGCGCGAGGTGATCGACAACACTTGGGGCTGGGATGACGCATGGCAGCGAAGCGACTTCGATCGGCGCTTTGGCACGTGCGCCGTGTCGATCATCGATATTCATGGGCGGGCAGTTGGGGGATTGTGGCTTGAAGCAACACCTGATTCTCTGCACATCGTTGAGCTGCAGCTCGTTCCAGAGATGCAGGGCAAAGGCATTGGCAGCGCCGTGGTTCAACATGTCATCCAACAAGGTATTGATCGCGGGCTTCCCGTGACACTCTCGGTCGTCCCTGCCAATTCGCGTGCCCAACGCTTGTATGAACGACTTGGGTTCGAGGTGACCGGCGTCGAAGATCCGTTTATCCACATGCGGCACGCTATTGGCGCGGCTGGCTAACAAGCGAGATGGCGCGCTGATAAAAGTCTCTAGTTCCTCTCAGGGGTAATTGCAGCCGCTCAAGCAAGCCGTTGTGCTCCACCCCGTTTCAAAGCAGTAAAAGGTTGTGAATAGTCCAGACATGGTTATTGATGAAGCAATTGCTCAAGCTGCTCTGACCCATTACGATTTGCCGAATGTTCAACTGACATTCTTGGGACAAAGCCAAAACACAACATTTCGAGTTGAGACACCCACAAAAGACAAGTTTTTGCTTCGCCTTCATGCTGGTATTGAGGCTGCTGGCGAAGATTCGCAAGCGGTTTGGAGAGCACCATTAGCCATTCAGTCTGAATTGCTATGGCTGAATGCGATCGCTCAGGGCACCAAGTTGACAGTACCTCAACCCGTGCAGACTCGTTTGGGTGAATGGGTAGCGAGCATTGCTGGGGCAGAATTGGGGGCTTCAATATCCTGTTCGTTATTGCAGTGGGTAGAAGGTGAACATCTCAATGATGAACCGACGGCACAGCAAATTCGACAGTTGGGTGTACTAATGGCGCAATTGCACCAGCATTCAAGCAGCTGGTTGTTGCCAGTTGGCTTTTCTCGCCCCACTCATAATGTAGAGCAGCTAAAAGCTGCAACGTCTGTCTGACGACAATTACTTTTGGGTAAAACGACAACTAGAACAAATGCTCAAACCCTTGCTAGAAGTCCCGATCGGTCCTACGTATAATTGACGCTAAGGCAAAAAGTAATTGTCGTCAGACAAACGTCTCAACTTGGCATGTTGGTGCAAAACGGCATGATTTCACTGGATGATTACCAAGTGTTCCAAAAGGCTGCTATTCAAGTTCAAGAGTTTATGCCTAGTCTTCATCAGACGCGCGACACTTGGGGCATAATTCACGCTGACCTGCACCAAGGCAACTACGTACTTGGGTGCATCCCACTTATGTAATGAGTAAAAATACCCAACCGACTAATTGAGGGCATCTCCATTATGCTGAAGGGAAGCATTAATTTTTCCACGAGGTGCAACAGATG
>NZ_JACXWX010000087.1 GCF_014764505.1 Phormidium tenue FACHB-886 | reverse complement strand
ATATTGTATCTCAAGTGAAATTTATTGAAGCAATCTTTGGAATTGCTGCTTAAGGGAATGCAAACGATACCGATCGTTTATCCTTTATAAGTTTTTGCGACACAACCGTATTTGGTCAGTCAGTTTTAGTCCTGATGGTCAGCAATTAGCGAGCGGCAGTGAAGACAAAACGGTGCGCCTATGGAATCTGCAAGGGCAGTGTCTCCGGGTTTTGAAAGGACACACCCAGAGTGTTTATTCTGTCCATTTCTCGCCGGATCAGCAAACCTTAGTCAGTAGCAGTAATGATACAACCATTCGGATTTGGGATGCGAGCAATGAGAACTGCCTGAGTGTCTTGCAGGGGCATACCAGCGGGGTTCGGTGTGTGTGCTACAGTCCGGATGGTCAACAGATCGCCAGCGCATGCCGGGATGGGTCGATTCGATTGTGGAACAATCATCTGTCCCACGATCGGCATCCAAAACCCGCTTTTAAGTTGCTGCAAGGACATGCCGATTTTGTTTGGGACATCGCCTTTAGCCCGGATGGTCGTCTTTTGGTGAGCGGTAGCCGTGATGGCACTCTGCGTCTTTGGAATGTGCAAGACGGGCAACCCATTCATGTTCTTGAGGGTCATACCCACGATGTTTACGGGCTGGCTATCAGTGCCGACAATCAATGGCTGGTCAGCGCAGGAGAAGACCAAACGGTGCGGCTCTGGCATTTACAGAGTGGACGAAACCTGAAAACGTTGCGTGGATACACGGGTGGGGTTCACTCCCTGAGCCTCAGTTTGGATGGACAACTGCTTGCCAGTAGCGGTCAGACTGAAACGATTCAGGTGTGGTGTGTGCAACCAGAAGGCAATCGGTCATCGCTTCACCCCTACAAAACGTTTCCCATGCCGTCACGTCGGATTTCATCATTCAGCAACGTTAGCTTTAGTCCCGATGGTCAAATGCTGGCGATCAATCGACATGATGAGTCGATCGCTCTATTGAATATTCAAACTGAGCGCTTCGATCGATGGACAGCGCACAACGGGGCAGTGTGGGCCGTTTTGTTTAGTCCCGGAGGACAAATTTTGGCAAGCAGTAGTTATGATAGCACCGTGCAACTATGGGATGTGCAAACGTATCACTGTTTGCAGGTATTACGCGGGCACCAGAACGGTGTTGCCGCAATTGTCTTTGGTAACAGTAAAACTTCCGCGTTTGACCCAGGTGGTGAATGGTTGGCAAGTGGCAGTTCTGATACCACCATTCGCCTGTGGGATGTGCGGACTGGAGAATGTTTGACGGTTTTGCAGGAACATACGGGAGCTGTTTTCACACTGGCATTTGATCCTAATGGTCAACGTTTGATAAGCGGTAGCCATGACCAAACCATTCGATTCTGGAATGTGCAAACCGGAGAATATTTGAAGGTTCTGCAGGGGCATACAGGATCCGTCTGGACGGTTGCCATTGGTCCCGACAGTCGATTCTTGGCAAGTGGCAGTGATGATCAAACGATTCGACTATGGGATCTGCAAACGGGGCATTGCCTCCACATTCTGGATGAGCATAGCGGTTGGGTCCGTTCAGTCGTCTTTAGCTCCAATGGTCAAATCCTGTTTAGCAGTAGTGACGATCGCACTATCAAGCTGTGGGACGTGCAAACAGGACGCTGTATCGAAACGTTGACGATCGATCGCCTGTATGAAGGCATGAATATTCAAGGCGCAACCGGGTTGACTATGGCTCAAAGGGCGACCCTTAAAGCGTTAGGAGCAATTAATTATTGAAGCGACATGCATTCAGCTTGAGAACTTTCCTCAAATGGCACCACGAAAGAACCCCACACTGTGCGATTCGTTCCTACACGAAAAAGTCGAAAAGTTTATTGAAAGCGAGAGAGAACTCTCCGAATCACCTGGTCATTGAAATTCTGAGGAAACCGGTGCCGCTCTTGGGCGTGATCGAGAAAGAACGTTTTGGGATAATAAGGTAGACAAGACTCCATCTGATTGATCTTCTGTAGTAGAGATTCGATCTGATGGATTTTGTCTAAATGAAGATATTGGATTAGGGTTGCGGCATTACTAAAATGCCGCCCTTCATCCTGTGTAACCCAATGCCCCACGCGGGCAAAGCCACTGCCGTAGTGGCGATAGAACTCAGTAATGTCGCGGCGATAGGACCAAACTGATCCCATCTCGTCAAACATTAGACCGACCAGGATGGTGAATTCGTTCTCAATTAGGAATGAGATAGGCTCTAGCTCATGCACCCGAGCTTGATTTTGTTGGTCGATCGCGTCGAGAGAGAGTCCTGACACCCTGTGATAGATCTGACGTAATGCTCGGTAGTGTCGGAGCTCGTCCTTAAGCCAAAAGTCCATCATCGTCATGAATTCCGCCGAGAACTCTGAACTTCGCTCCAAAAGATGCTCGTAAAGAGGCTGGCTATCTCCTTCTGAGAATACATCTCGTCCGAGTAAATCCAAGAATCCGGACTGAGTTGAGGACTCAACGTCTGGAATAGTAACTTCATCGGGAATAAATTCTTCTACACTCCAGTCGCTGCTCAGAATCGGAATGCTCTTGACATCATGGGTTTGTACTTTCATTTCTCAGCTCATTTACGCAATCAGAACACTATCGCTGACAATATGGGGAACGATTAAACAATGTCGCCCGGTAATGGGGTTGGTATCCCCTCGTAAGATTAAACCCGCTGGAGTGTCTCCTGCTATCCAGGATCCCACTGCAAAGTGGTATCCAAAATACTCGGGTAGTTCTTGATACTTTTGAATAATAAACCCTTCTCGCTCATACCCTCTTGTCTCACGAGCGTGGACTGCCCCAGCGATCGCATCGCCTGTTTCAATGGAGACGCCAACACCTTCTAGTCCGGCAGCGGTTTTTTGACATGAAGCTGCATCAGCAACTCAGTGGATTCTATAGAGATCGTGTCTGTAAAGAAGGTTGGCAGGAGGAATTGAGAATAGACAGGGTTAACCCTCCAACCACGAGTACGCCCGATGCAATGAGGAGGTAACGTATCGTTGTACCTCGATTATTGTCCTGTGTCATGGCTAACCTTTGTTTGAATAGTCTACTAGTAGACTCATGAACCGGAACAGAAAGCCTGAGTGTTGTCCATCAGCTGCTGCCGACTCGAATGTAAGAAGAGAGCACCCACAATGCTAACTAATTCCCAAGGAGTTTTGGATAGAGATCCTCCTGTGCTCGCAACAAAACGAAATCTCCAGCCGATCGCGTCATCCCTGGAGCAATGCGAGTATGAGGAGGATAAAGATCATAGTGTAGCTACGGCAACGCTATCAAGCTGGTGAAAAACTGAGTGGAGACTTGCTCATAAGCTATCCACGCGCCGATTCCCAGCAGGTTGACAAGCACTGCTTATAGCTTTCACCCGTTAGTTCTCCATCCTTCTGTTAAATGCAGCGCACGTCGCCATAAAATGAGCAACCAAGTGAAGGCAAACGAAGGATTTGAACAACCGCGTTGAACAAGATCATAAGATTGGTCGAGCGATCGATAAAACCAGGGATGGATTTTCATTCCTTTAAAGGGACAAGGCGAATACTGAGCGGATACAAAGCGATGAACACAGTAAGGAAAGGGTAGATGAAAGGGGTAGAGAGAGAAGATGCCGTCGCTCAGGCAGAGTTTGGGTATGAAATTTTCGGATGAGTTGCATAGCCTTGGTTCTCGATCAGCAATTCACCTATCCTCAAGTATTATTTGTAGCACAGCTGCTAAAAGGAATAGAACCGAAATAATTATTTCATATGGATTAAAAAGATAGCCTAACCACTGTTGACTATAAAACTATTGTTGAGTCTGTTGTTGAGTCTGTTGCTGAGTGCAGACATAGCGGACGACAGCCGCCGCACTGCTTCCTGCCATTGGCTGAGTAAGACCGCCATTGTCGTCATAATTGACGCGCTGAATCACTTGCCTATTCTGATCAAAAATCACTAAGCGCCGGGTGCGTTCAACCCCGGAGGTACAATCTAGCGATCGATAAATCATCACGCCATAAACAGGTTGCTCTACTTCGAAGTCTAAGAACGCATTGTTTGCCTGCTTAAACTGCCGATATTCCCAATAGCGAATGGTATTTTCTGATCGCTCAATAGAATTCTGATCCACCAGGAATCGATCCCCTACCGCATTTACCGTCACCTCGACCCATTCTTCGGCTGCCTTTACTCTAGAAGACCACAGCCACAATCCAGCCGTAGTAGCCATTGTCATCATTGCTACCAGGTGCAGCCTCCGCCTTATCCGTTGGTTCATAACGTTATTGCGCTCCTCCTTGACCAGACTGATTGCGATAGCTTTCCACGTTTTGAATTGCCCGTTGTGCATAGGTGTCATTCGGACGTTCATCCAATGCCCGTTGAAAGTGCAACAGTGCAGCTTCGTAGTCCTTCTGTTCCACGGCGGCGTATCCTGCTCGCATATAGCGATCGTAAGGGGTGCCTTGAGAGGGCGCGCGGCTATCTCCAGGTTGACTGCCAGATTGATTGGTTGAATTCGGTTGAACTGTTGCCGAGGATGTTCCAGGCTGCTGTTGATAGAAGCTGAGAACCTTTTGAGTATAGACTGCTGTCTCAGCAGTATTATATCGGGACGGATCACCCGTCATCCACCAAGCTGCGGCACGACGGACTGCGATCGCCTCATCATTGCCACTATTACGATACTCTTCCTGCAATACATCCCGCATCACACAAACTAGAACGTTGCGTGCAGTATCTAAATCTGCTTCAAACTCCTGGGGAGAAAGCGTTCTGCCAATACAAGCTTCAGACCATCGCGGAATATTTTGTGGTTGAACCTGCCAGTCGCTATATAACCCATCATTGGGATTGCCCGTTTGAGGAGCCGCCTGACGTAATGCCTCGACCAGCGATCGAACTTGTTGATCGGATTGCGCTTGAGCAGGCAGCATTCCTGAGCTAATGCCGATCACTATTGCAATGATTGACCTTTCAATCCATCGTTTGATGAGTAACCGCATAGACTGAAATACAGAGCCTTTGAGTAACAACCATTAACGACTTTACGCGAAAAGCAGCAGATTTGCTTGCCTCTCTTGACAGGTTTTTTCGTCTCTCTAGGTGTATCTTATTGTTTAGGCAGTTTTAATAAAACTTTATAGTAGATTTCAGACGAGTAGATAGCCCTGATTGAACCTGTATTTGATGTCCTCAAGCATGGCTTGGGAGAACAACCTAACAATATTTCCATACGGACTTGAATCTGATGTAAGCCTTTAAAGTTTGGCTTTCTTTGATCTCTCACCTACATTGAAGCCTTAGCTTACGCGAATTCGTAGGGCTATATTTGGCAGGGGAAGCTTGCGGATGAGGATATTGAAGAGGAAGAGGCGAAAAGAAAAAGAAAAATCTTTACACTAGTCGATATACGCTAACGCTGACAAGTTTTCTTGTCGTTTGGTGAGTGGAACTCACTAAATTTATC
Organism: Phormidium tenue FACHB-886; assembly: GCF_014764505.1. GTDB lineage: Bacteria > Cyanobacteriota > Cyanobacteriia > Elainellales > Elainellaceae > FACHB-886. The sequence continues at coordinate 15,883 of NZ_JACXWX010000087.1, read as the reverse complement.
AACTGGAGATTCGCTACAAACTGCTAACAGGCTGTGTGCTTCTGTGTCCAATTGTGGTCATTAATTTATTTTTCAACTGCTTTCTGTTCCTACCAGTGCAAAAGAGGACGACGTTGATTCCAGGAAGTTTCTGCCTCAACCTGAGCTGCTAATGCAATGATAGTGATTTCATCACCAGGACGACCTACGAGTTGAACACCCAGCGGTAAACCATCCGGTGTCAAGCCTGCTGGAATGGCGATCGCAGGTTGCCCAGTGACATTAAACGGTGGACAGGGTGCAATCCAGCGAATGATGTTCTCCAGTTCCTTAGCGGCTCTGAGTTTTGCCCATTCCCCGACTCGAAGGGTGGGATGCATCACGACAGGTAGCACCAGCACATCAATTTTATTAAGGTCGGCAATAGTCGTCGGGCGATCGCCTGCAGTTTCATCATGGCTTGGGGATAAGCCCCACTGGGACGAGAGCGCGATCGCTGCAACAATAACCGATTCAATTTGCCTAAAAAAATACGTGGAACCCCAACATCAACCGCAGCTTGCCAAATGGTTTGCAGCGGGTCAACCAGTTCCGAAAAATCTAGATCAATCGGCTCGCTTGGGTGTCCCAAGTCTTCTAATAGCCGCACCGTTTCCTCTACCACTTGGGCACAAGCTGGATGGGCAGTTCCGACGGGCTGTATTGTGGTAGCAAATCCAATACGCAAATTTGCAGGAGTTTGCTTTGTTGCCTCTAAAAATGACGTTGCAGGAGTTGGCAGCCAGTAAGGATCGCCCAAGACATAACCAGACATCACATCCAGCAAAGCGGCAGCATCAGCAACCGTGCGGGCAATGGTTCCTTCTACGCCAAACCCCCCAATTTTTCACCCAAAGGCGCTGATGAAATTCGTCCTCTGGATGCTTTGATACCAACTAAGCCACAGCAGGCTGCTGGAATCCGTACAAAGCCTCCCGCATCTCCACCTTGAGCGACTGCACAAAGCCCCGCTGCCACTGCTGCTGCTGAGCCGCCACTAGAGCCACCGGGCGTATAGTCTAAATTCCAGGGATTGCGGGTAGGCAGAAACCCTCTTGACTCAGTATAGGGAGATGTGCCAATTTCAGAGGTCGCTGTTTTGCCAAGGATAGTGAAGCCTGCTTGCCGAATACGAGTTACCAAACCTGCATCTTCTGTTGCAACTCGGTTTTTCAGCAGGTGAATGCCGTAGGTACAGGGGACTCCTGCCACTGGTGCAAAATCTTTGATGGCAATCGGAACTCCAAAAAACGCTGGCAATGAGGAGAGATCAGGCTGGGATACTGCTAATTGTTCCGTTTTGGCTTTTGCTTCTGCAATGGCTTGCTCTGCCATGATGGTGAAAAAGCTGTTTAAGGAAGCGTCAAACGTTTGAATTCAATCGAGGTAAAGCTGGGTTAGTTCAAGCGGTGAAATTTCTTTATTGCGAATGAGTTGAGCCTGTTTCAGTGCGGGTGTAAATGCCAGATCATTAGAATTCATAATGGCTGCATTGATTGGGGATCAGATTTGTGTTTTGAACGACGATCGTTTATCTGCTGTTGTACTAACCCATTCAATAAGGTGTTAATCATACGTTCATAGCTTTCATCAACCGACTGTGATAAAACAAATAAGCCCACTTGCTCTGCCTGAATAAACCCGTGAATGGACGCTTGAAGAATGCGGACGGTATGAACAACATCATCAGCTGAGAGGTCAAACGGTCTCAGCAGGCCTGCGTAAAACTCAACTGCAGCATTTAGAAGCTGGGCAAATTCTGGATGATCCAGTCGGAATGGATTGGCTGTTGTCATGTGATAGAGCTTGGGGTGGGTTTTGGCAAAGCTGCGTAATGCATAGGCAACTGTCTTTAAGGCGAGTAACGGTTCTTCAACTTCTACGACTTGCTGCATGACAAATTGTGATACTTGCCGGTAGCCCTCTACAGCCACAGCCAAACGTAATGCCTCATTCCCAGCGATGTGATTGTAGATGGATGGTGGCTGAATACCGAGTTCTCTGGCAACATGATTAACCCCTAAAGATGCCTCACCTTCCCGTTCCAGTAAAACGATCGCGGCATTAACAATATCTTTCTCTGTTAAAGATTGACCTTTGGGGCGAGGCATACTGAAGGGCTAAAAAAAACTAATGGAATTAGTAAAAACTAACTCTATTAGTTTTGTCAAGTATTTGGAAGAGCACTGAAATAGATTTGAGAAACTATGTCGTGTCCGTGGTTCAGTTACGTCAAGGCTTAGTTGTCGCTCAACATCTCTTTGAGAATGGCAAAGAGAGTGAAATTGGAGCGGTGCAGCCGCTGATTGAGCAACCTTAAGTCACCGGGATTGTGTTTAGTCTCTGGATTGGGTCAAAGACGTAGCGCTCCAGAAAGATGCCGCTTCGATCTAGCAATCAGCACCCGCCAGTCTGATGGCAATTGTGCGGCACTTGGCGATGAGCTTATTTCGTGCTCATGGCTATCTCTCAATTGTCAAAGCCATTGATTTGCTCAGTCAGGATTTCGACCGATTGCCACCCATGCTGGGTATTTTCCCTCCTTAACATGAATCAGCCCTGCCGCGTAGTGGGGCTTTTACACAAAAAGGTTTGTCCTACCGTAGGCGCGTAGCGCTATACCCCCTTATTTTCTTGGTTAAGATTATGCTGGAATGAGCTTTTAAGTCGCTGGGTGAAGATGAACGTTAGCTAGGCTTGTCATTGATTACTGGTCGTTCGCAAATAACCTGGAATGGTTGTGAAGAAATTACGGGGTCTGGAGAATTAAGCAGGCATGTTGGGCAAAATGCAACGAATTAACCCCTACGCTGTTGCGGTGCTATCTATTTTTGTAGCAGCTGTTCTAACGCAGGTACTCTATCCACTGATGTCCTCAGTGTCATTTGCCTTGTTCTATGCAGCGGTTGCAATTGCGACTTGGGCGGGCGGTGCGAAACCAGGACTGGTAGCAAACGTTCTCTCCGTCCTGTCTATTAGCTACTTTTTTCTACAACCCATTCACTCGTTTGCAATTACTGCTCCAGGCAATTTTCTGCGGTTAGCCCTGTCTGTATTCGTTAGTTCTCTGGTCAGTTTTTTAATCTCAAAATTAAGGAATAGTCAATACAAAATTCAGCAATTGAGCGATCGCCGCCTGCAGGCAGAGGAGCAACTGCGGCTGGCAATGCAAGCTGCCGACATGGGAATGTGGAACTGGAATCTGGCAACAGGAGAGATTGTTTGGACACCAGAACATGAACGATTGCTAGGATTAGCTCCCGGTACGTTTGATGGCCGGTATGAAACATTTGATGCTCGCTTGCACCCAGACGATCGAGCAGGGTTAACACAAGCCGTGCAAACTGCTATCCAAGAGCACAGCACATATAAACATGAATATCGCATCATATGGACGGACGGCAGCGTCCATTGGGTAGAGGGTAGAGGGCAAGCCTTTTATGACGAAGTCGGCCAGCCAGTCCGCATGACTGGAACGTTAATGAGTATTGACGAGCGCAAGCGGTTAGAAATTGCATTGAAGCAAAGCGAACAGCAATTTCGTGCCATTTTTGAGGCTGAACCAGAATGCATCAAGGTTGTCACTGCCGATGGTATTCTGCACAACATGAATCCTGCTGGACTAGCGATGATTGAAGCCGATAGTCTAGAACAGGTGCTGGGTCAGTGTGTCTGTCCCTTAGTCGAACCGGCTCATCAGCAGGCGTTTTTGGAGTTTACGCAACAAGTCGCACAAGGAAAGACTGCAACACTCAAATTTGAGATCATTGCCCTGAAGGGAACCCGACGGTGGCTAGAGTCGCATGCGGTGCCTCTACAGATCCCTAATGAAGCAAACCCTCTAGTTTTAGCAGTGACCCGAGATATCACTGAGCAGAAACGGGCAGAGGAAATAATTCGGAATAGCGAAGAACGGTACCGCTCTCTGGTCACCGCTACCTTTCAAATTGTTTGGACAACGGATGCGGATGGAAATACCACTAGCGTCTCCCCGGCTTGGTCTGAGCTCACGGGACAGGCTTGGAATAACCTACAGCAGTGGGGCTGGATAGATTATTTACATCCTGATGATCGCGATCGCGCTGTTGAGCTTTGGAAACAAGCTGTCGCTGCCCAAATTACCTGCAATTTTGAGTACCGCCTGCGGGCAAAAGAGGGTAACTATCGAGACTTTAAGGTACGAGGAGTTCCAGTTAAAAATTTAGATGGCAGTATTCGTGAGTGGGTTGGCACATTTACTGATATTACTGAGCGTAAGCAAGCTGAAATTGTTCTGCTTCAATCTAAGTTAGAACTAGAACAACGCGTAGCAGAACGAACGGCTGAGCTTCAGAAAACCAATAACCTCTTGAATAATTTCTTTAATGCCGCATCTTCAGCGGCGATCGGGCTTTGTATTCACGATCGAGAGTCGCGATTCGTGCAAATCAACGAAGTTCTGGCGGCCATTAATGGGCATTCAGTAGAAGCTCACCTTGGCAAGTCAGTAGCAGAGCTATTGCCAGAACTAGCTCCTATTGTTAATCCCCTGCTTCAGCAGGTTCTAACGACAGGTCAGCCGATTCTCAATCTGGAGATTGCTGCCCAAGTGCCGAGCCAACCTGGAGTAACACCGTATTGGTTAGCTTCTTACTTCCCAGTTCTGGGCAGCGATAGTAGTGCTCAAACCGTTGGAGTCGGAGTAATTATCGTTGAAATTACGGCTCGCAAACTGGCAGAAATGGCACTGCAGAAGAGTGAACAGAAGTTCCGTGCCATCTTTGAACAAACGTTTCAGTTTATTGCTTTACTGACGACTCAAGGCACCCTATTGGAGATCAATCAGTCCCCTCTTGACTTTGCCCAGGTTGAGCGGGAAGTTGTTATCGGGCGTCCACTTTGGGAGTTTCCGTCTTGGTCAGCTTCGGTTGAAAACCAAAAAATCGCAAAGGCAGCGATCGCTCAAGCCGCATCAGGCGAATTCTACCGTTCCGAGGTGACAGTGCCAAGAGGCAATAGCCACTACGCAACGTTCGATTTCTCTGTTAAGCCAGTCCTGGATGAAGCAGGTCAGGTGGAGTTACTGATTGCAGAAGGACGAGACATCAGCGATCGCAAACGAGCTGAAGCAATTTTAGTAGAAGCAGATCGGCGCTGGCGCTTTTTACTAGACAATGTGCAACTCATCGTTGTCGGGTTGGACCAGGATGGCAATGTCGAGTACGTCAATCCCTTCTTCCTACAGCTCACCGGATACACCCAAGAGGAGGTGTTAGGCAAATCCTGGTTTAATCACTTCCTGCCTCCTAGTCAAAAACCTGCTGTCAAAATAGGTTTTCAGCAGGTGCTGGAGAAAAAGTTTCATCCCCACTACCACAACTCAATTGTGACCAAGCTCGGCGAGGAGCGCATGATCGCTTGGAGCAATACTCTAGTGAGAAACGCAGAAGGGCAGCCCATTGGCACAATTAGCATCGGCGAAGACATCACCGAACGCCACAATCTGGAGCAGATGAAAGCTGAGTTCCTCTCGATTGTCAGCCACGAACTGCGGACTCCACTAACCTCGATTAGCGGTGCATTGGAATTACTATCGACAGGGCTAATTCAACCTGACTCAGAACGGGGACAAGAAACAATCAGCATCGCCGCAACTGAAGCCGATCGTCTTACCCGGCTGGTCAACGACATTCTCGATCTAGAACGCCTAGAGTCGGGCAAGATGCGCTTAGAACGGCAGCATTGGGATTTAGCCCAGTTGATGACTCGTGCTGTGGATTTCATGCAGCTTGCTGCCAATCACTCAGCCGTCACTCTATCGGTTGAACCGTTGTCTGTTGGTTTGGATGTTGATGGCGATCGCATCCTGCAAGTCCTGACTAACCTGTTAAGCAATGCGCTCAAGTTCTCGCCAAACGACAGCACCATTTGGCTGACTGCCAAGGTCTATACAGAGGAGCAAGCGGAGCATAGGCGTGCAGAAAAGCCCTCAGCCCCCATGTCTCCCCATGTCCTCATTAGTGTTCGTGACCAAGGGCGTGGTATTCCTGCAAGCAAGCTAGAGAGTATTTTTGAGCGGTTCCAGCAGGTCGATGCCTCTGACTCCCGCAAAAAAGGAGGGACAGGTTTAGGATTAGCGATTTGTCGCAGCATTGTGCAACAGCATGGCGGCAATATTTGGGCAGAGAGTGTTCTAGATCAAGGCAGCAGCTTTCACTTTACGCTACCCTTGATAGCGCAAGACCGAGAACCCCATGCCAAAACGGATTCTGCTGATTGACGACGAAGACGGAGCCCGCAGGATCATCCAGTTTAGCCTTGAAGCGGCGGCTGGATGGGAAGTGTTAACGGCAGCTTCTGGTATCGAGGGCTTGGGACTTGCTCAGACAGAGCAACTCGACGCCATCTTGCTCGATGTAATGATGCCTGACCTGGATGGACCTGCTACTTTTAAGCGCTTGCAGGAAAATCCCACGAGCCGATCGATTCCAGTCATTCTGCTGACTGCCAAAGCAAGCCCCACAGAACACCAACCCTTAGCAGCGTTGGGTATCGCAGGCATCATTACTAAACCCTTCAAAATACCTGCTCTGATTGCCCAGATTCGAGCAATCCTTGATTGGCAAGATTAGGCACGAGTTCGGCTGACCGTCACAAAATTTTCACATTCTCAATCTAACTTCAACTCATCGACCTGAAGTACCGCCGGCCCCATGCGCTTGAGCGGTTAAGCAGGTCAATTCGCTCACTTATCAGTGTTACAACAGCCCTGTGTCTGAATTTTCTGCTTCAGAAGCAATATCTCTAGACCTCGACCCATCCCAACAGGTTCTGTTTCCTGGCTGTACAAGCACCAGAGCTGATTATTTCGTTCATCCACTGTCTCGCTCGGGTGAAGGAGTGTCTGATGTGGCTAGAAGACCGCAAAACTATGATGCGTTTCAAAGAGTTGCTGTGGAGGTGTTCAAAACCCGAAACCTGGAAGCGATCGGCTCACTCAAGAAATTTCTGACCGCTCTACCTAGCCCCAGCTACATCCGGGATGTATTGCTGCAGGCAATTTACCAGGTAGCAGAGCAAGAGCCAGAAACAGCTCAATGGGTTTTGCGCCACCGCGAGCATCTAGAACCAGAACTCAACTTGGTGGAAGTGGCACAACAGGTGGCAAGTGAGCAATTGCAAAACCAGGGGTTAATCCCCAGTCAGGATTTTAGCTTTACTGCAGATGGAAAACTGGAGGTTGCGGAGCCAGTTAGAGCCGTTCTGTTTGCAGCAATTTCGCTGGGCGATCGCCTATTACTCGAAGAAATTCTCCTAACACGTTAAATAATTTTACACAAGTTCGCTGATTCTAGCCCTTCATGAATTAATGGATAGCAAGATGTTAACTGCCATGCCAAATTCGTTTCCTCAAACTTGTTCCCAGCATCTATCCCCTTCCAATCCAAAGGGCGATATCGATCTGGTCGAGCAGATGCAAGAGCGAATTATAGAGCTTCAACAAGCTTTAGCGCTTGAGTCTACCCTGCGCCGAATCAGCGAAACCATTCGAGCCTCTCTGGATGAAGCCCACATTGTCAAGACTGCTGTGCAAGAGTTGGCGCTGGCATTAGAGGCAAATTGCTATGCTGTGCTGTCGTTGGGTGATGAGCAACAGCTATTCGGCGCCGATTCCTCACTGCTAGGGGCTATTTCAGGCTGTCAAACGAGGGTCATTTCATTAAACCACAATCAACAAATTACTCAATGCCTACAGGCAGGACAGTATCTACAGCTCTGTTTTACCTCCAGTTCATCTCAAGAAAAATTCACACTATTTGCCTGTTCCATTGCAAATGGCGATAAAAATTGGGGAAGTCTATGGATTATTCAAGAAATGTCAAGAAGATTGACAAATTTTGAGATTAATTTAGTCCAACAGGTGGCAAACCAGTGCGCGATTGCTTTGCATCAATCAAGCCTATTTCAGACCGCCCAAATACAAGTAGAAGAGCTGAAGCGACTCAATCAAGTGAAAGATGATTTTATAAATCGAGTGACCCATGATCTACGATCGCCCCTGTCTAATATGCGACTATCTATTCACTTACTGGAACATTTTTTAGCTGAAGAAACATTAAATCGTGGGCAGAATTCTCTGCAAAATTCTGCTTACTCTAATATGCCGATCCATCTGAAAATCTTGCAGTCCGAGTGCGAACAGAGCATTACTCTAATAAACGATTTGCTGGACTTACAACGTCTGGAATCGGATAAGCAACCCCTGCCTCTAGACGCGATCGATCTGAAAGATTGGCTAATTGATTTGCTTCAACCCTTCAAAGAGCGGTTTCAGCAACAACAGCTTGCTCTGGAGCTTCAGATTGCACCTGATCTGCCGCTACTGATGTCTAATTCTGCCGGTTTGCATCGTGTTCTGACAGAGCTTTTGCATAATGCCTGTAAATATACACCGCCCCACGAGACTGTCTCGATCAATGTTTCATCTAATCTAGAATCTGTGCAGATTCAAGTTAGTAATGCTGGTGTGCAAATTCCGTCTGAAGAACTGCCTCGGATTTTTGAAAGGTTCTATAGAATTCCTGGTAGCGATCGTTGGAAACAGGGGGGCACAGGTTTGGGGCTAACCCTGGTAAAACAGTTAATGAATTATCTGGGAGGATCGATCGCCGCTGAGAGTGAAAATGCACAAACATGTTTCACCATCCAACTACCGCTCAAGCCATTTGTTTAAGATTTATATAAATATTGCTAGCAAGCCATAGCAACACAAAATAAATAAGCAAATTCTTGTTTGAAAATATAGTATTTTTCTACTTAGAACTCACTCAAATCCAACTTGGGTATATTTAGTTGGGCGATTGATCAGTTAGGAATCTAAAAAATGCGTGCTTTAGTACTTGAATATGAGTTGGCAAGGTTAAAAGCTCTTTATCAGTACCAAATTTTGGATACTGATGCTGAACCTGCATTTGATGATTTGACTCAACTGGCTGCTCAAATTTGTAATACCCCTATCGCCCTAATTAGCCTGACTGATCGCGATCGCCAGTGGTTCAAATCAAAAGTCGGGCTGGCAGGCTCAGAAACACCTCGTAACTCAGCACTTTGCGACTATACGGTTTTGTATGAGAAATCGTTAATCGTGGAAGATGCACAGGTAGACGAACGGTTTTCCAATAGCCCGATGGTTAAAAATGCACCTCACATGCGATTTTATGCAGGAGTGCCTCTTGTAACGCCGGATGGCTATTGTTTGGGAACACTTTGTGTCATTGATCAAGTGCCTCGTCAGTTGAATGCTAGACAGCTTGAAACGCTTGAAACCCTCAGCCGGCAGGTTATCCATCTGTTGGAGCTGCGACGAAATTTAACCGATCGGCAATGGGCAGAGACATCGCTGCAACAGTCGTTGAAGGAGCTGACAGATATTCAATTTGCGCTGGGTCAGTCTTCTATTGTGGCAGTCACCGATTCAAAAGGTACAATTACTTACGTCAATGACAAGTTCTGCAAAATCTCCCAATATTCCCAATCAGAGCTGATCGGACAAAATCACCACATCATCAACTCTGGCTACCACCCAAAAGCATTCTTTCAACAGATGTGGGAAACCATTGCTCAAGGGCAGACTTGGCGAGGTGAAATCAAGAATCGAGCTAAAGATGGTACGTTCTATTGGGTAGATACCACCATTGTGCCATTCCTCAACAATGACAGTAAGCCTTATCAATACATTGCCATTCGCAACGACATCACCGCGCGCAAGCAATTAGAGGAAATGCTGAGACAGCAATCAGAACGCGAATGTCTAGTTGTGCAAATGGCTCAGCGTATTCATCGCTCGCTTCATCCTGAAGAAATTCTCAACACTACAGTATCAGAAGTTCGCCAGTTTCTTCAGTGCGATCGCGTTCTGATTTATCAGCTAAAATCTGATGGAAGTGGCTGCGTTGTGGTTGAATCAGTCGGTTCAAGCTGGCGTCCCATCACTGGCACTGTTATTTACGACAGCTACTTTGCAGAGGCATACATCCACCTTTATCAACAGGGACGGGTTCAGGCAGTTGCAGATATCTACACAGCAAATCTGACGTCCTGCCATAGAGAGTTGCTAGAAGGATTTCAAGTTCGAGCCAATTTGGCAGTTCCAATTGTTAATGAAGAAAAACTATGGGGATTGCTTGTTGCACAGCAGTGCGGCGGACCGCGCAGCTGGCAGCTCGATGAGATTGATCTGCTGAAACAACTGGCAACTCAAGCGGCAATTGCTATCAGTCAATCGGAGCTATATCAGCAGGCGCAGGATGAAATTTTTCACCGCCAACAAACCGAAGCAGTATTGCGGCAGCAGGTTGAACGAGAGCACTTGATCAGCGAGATCTCCCAACGGATTCGGCAATCGCTGGATCTCCACCAGATTCTCAACACCACTGTTTCAGAAGTTCGGCAGTTTCTGCAAGCCGATCGGGTGTTGACCTATCGGGTCAATCGCAATGGCACCGGAACTATAACCAACGAAGCGATTGCCCCTGGATACTTACCGCTTTTGGATTCGGCTCTACCAGAAGAGATTTTTCCTTTGAGCTGCCACCAACTGTATCGGCAAGGACGGGTGCGGGCTATCACAGATATTGAACATGATGAAATATCTCCTTGTCTGCTAAAAACGCTGCAGCAGTTGGGAGTGAAATCAAAGTTAGTTGTGCCCATTCTGCATAAAGAAGAGCTGTGGGGATTGATGATTGTTCACCAGTGTGGACAACCTCGTCAATGGCAACCCTGGGAGATTGAATTGCTCAAACAGCTTTCAACCCACGTTGGCATTGCCATTGCTCAAGCTAACCTCCTCAGTCAAACTTATCAACAAGTACAGTACGAAGCGACTATTAACCGCATTAGTCGTCTGCTTCACTCGCCCAATGACGCAGCTACAATTCGACAGGCTGTGCTAGATGAAACTGTTCAGGCTTTAGGGGGTATCGGAGGTCGGCTTTACATCACCGCAGATTCTACGGGGCAAGCAGCTCAACTTTACCTATCAGGAAAGCAGCCTGCTCTATCTCAGCTAGAGGAGAGCCAATTCTGGCAGCAGGCAATGACCACTATTGTTAGCTCTTTCACGATATCTAAAGATTTTTATGAATCCATTGTTTATGTGCGTCCGTCGCAATCCCTTTTAACTGTTACTGTGCCTGTTTGCTGTCTAATCAATCAGAAAAATGCTGTCTCTCATTTCGAGCATTCTTACGGAATTCATGACTGCTATCAAGATGCGCAATTTCAACCTTTAGCCTCTGCGTTTGCAGTCACTTCCATCCGGGCGATCTTAATTGTGCCGTTGCAATACCAGCAGCAATATATTGGCTGTTTGAGCATCTTTCGTGGAGAGATTGACTCAGAAGCTCTATTGGCAAACTGGCACGAACAGGACAAATGTAATACTGATACCCACAATCCCTTAGGAGTGTGGCAACAAGTAGAACAAAGAATGATTTACAGTTGGAAGCAAGAGGAGATTAGGCTGGCACAAGCATTGGCAACTCATTTGTATATGGCGATGATGCAAAGACGGGTAGAAGATACAATTCGGTATCAAGCCTCTCACGATCGACTGACAGAATTACCCAACCGCTTGTTGTTTGATGAGCGTCTTGCCTTGGCACTGGAGCAGGTTCATCAGCATCGAGAAATGCTGGCGGTGATGTTTTTGGACTTAGATCGGTTTAAATCAATCAATGACACATTAGGGCATGCTATTGGGGATCAACTGCTGCAACAAGTGGCTCGTCGTATCGCCGGCTGCCTGAAGCAAGGTGACACGATCGCCCGCTGGGGAGGCGATGAATTCACGCTGATTTTGCCACACATTAATTCGGCAGAAGATATCACTAAAATTGCTCAAAGAATTCTCAAAACACTTGAGGCTCCGTTTGAGTTTAATCAGCAAGATTTGCACATTACAGCCAGCATTGGGATTGCCCTTGCTCCTTACGATGGCAAAGATGCCGAGACGTTGCTTAAGAATGCAGATACTGCCATGTATCAAGCCAAGCAGCAGGGAAAAAACAGCTTTCAGCTTTATTCTTCTGATATGAATGTTCAGGCATTTGATCAATTGATGTTGATCAATGACCTCTACAAAGCCCTCGACCGAGGAGAATTTTTGTTGCACTATCAACCCCAGGTAAATCTACAAACGGGAGAAATTGTAGCGCTGGAGGCTCTGGTTCGCTGGAATCATCCTCAGCGTGGGCTGGTTTCTCCCAATCAATTTATCGGAATCGCTGAAGAGAACGGGCAAATTAATGCCATTGGCGAGTGGGTGCTTCGAACTGCCTGTGCCCAAAACCGAGCGTGGCAGATGGCAGGATTACCTCCTGTTCGTATTGCCGTGAATCTTTCAGGTCGACAGTTTCAACGGAATCTAACAAGCTCTATCGCTCAGGTTTTAGTGGAAACGGGACTTGACCCGCAGTATTTAGAAATAGAAATCACTGAGACGATCGCCATGCAAAATCTTCCGGTGACGATTTCAGTACTGAAAGAATTACAGAAGATGGGCGTGCATATTTCAATTGATGATTTTGGTACGGGTTATTCCTCATTGGCAACCCTAAAGCAGTTCCCATTGCATAGTCTCAAAATAGCCCGAGAGTTCATCAAAGACCTGACTACTGATTCTAAAGATGCGGCTATGGCACAAGCGATCGTAGCACTGGGACATGGTCTGAATTTAGAAGTCATTGCCGAAGGTGTAGAGACATTAGAACAATGGAATTTTCTGCAATCGATTAATTGTGATGCTATCCAAGGGTATTTCTTTAGCAAACCTTTGGTGGCGGAGTTTCTCCCAAAGTTTATTTCAAATGGTTTAAAGAATCTATGTAAGCCATGAGAGAGTAGAGACAGTGACATCTTCCCCTCTCACTTCTTGGAGGATAGCATGAAGATTCTGGAAATCGACTTGGGCAAATTCAATTGCGTCTCGTGCTTGTTTGATACCGAGAGTAACAGCAGTGAGTATGAGACATTCAGGACCTATCGATGGGAAGTCGAGGGCGTGCTGCACCGAACACAGTCGCAGCTAGTGGTCATGGAAACCTGCTTCATTACAGGATGGGTACATGATCTGTGTGTGGCGATGGGTCATGCGGTACTCGTTGCTGATCCCAGTCAGGAAGCGTGACGCGCTTTATGCGATCGGTGTGCAACGGGGCTGTTAGGCTGCTCTCTACTTCAAAATCGGTAGTAGAAATACTTCCATGCTCCTCCCGTTTTGTGATGTAGAAACTCAAGCAATTCTTGACTGGGAAGTGCCTCATTAGGATGAATGTGCCAAATATCAATTGCACAGCGGACAAACGCCATTTCTCCTCGCCAATTTAGATCATAAACACACCAAAATTGTCCGCATTGTTGACATAACCACCGATATGTCTCTTGATTATCCCACCATGCTGACAATACATCGACAGCCTTATCACTTTCCAAACCACAGACTGGACAACAAGGATAGTAACTGTCAGTATATTGGTTCATGCCATGAAACTTAATTTCTTTGCCATAGTCGATCAACTGCACGAAACACATTTTGTAGTTATCAACTACCTCTTGCACGCCGCCCTCCTTAAGTAGGAGGGCACGACGAATTTGTATAAAATCAACTAGCTCTAGAAAACGACTACCTGTCTGAAAGTAACCTTTACTTGGCTCTTTACTATCGCCTGTAATTAGACCAATAGAACATAAATCACTGACGAAACAATCAAAGTTCGTGATTCCAACATTGGCATTTTGGGGGTGAAGAATTAGTTTGTGGTCAGCCATAAAGTCCTCGCTTAATTCACAACAGCAAATCAGCATTTGCATCTCACAAGTGACTTGGAAATACTGCCCTCACAAGTAGCTTAAACAGTCTAAAGAATCTATGTAAGCCGTGAGAGAGTAGAGACAACCAAACCTCACCCTCTCACTTCTTGGAGGATAGCATGAAGATTCTGGCAATCGACTTGGGCAAATTTAACTGTGTGTCTTGTCTGTTCGATACCGAGACCAATACAACGGAGTTTGAAACGATCAAAACCTATCGCATCAAGTTTGAAGGTTTGCTAAAGCGGATGCGTCCCCAGCTAGTCGTGATGGAAACTTGCTCAATCACGGGATGGGTGCATGATCTGTGTGTCAAGCAGGGCTATGAGGTATTGGTGGCGGACCCGTCTCAGGAGGCGTGGCGCTGGAAAAACGTCAAGCGCAAAACTGACAAGGACGATGCCCTGAAGCTGGCAAAGTTAGCTGCTTTAGAGCAGATTAATCCGGTGTATGTGCCTGCACCAGAAACCCGGCAGTACCGCCACCTGGTGAAGTACCGTAAGGTGGTGGTGGGACGGATCAATCGAGTGCAGAACAGCATTCGAGCCTGGTTCGACCCGCAAGGGGTGAAGATGCCACAGGGGCACCGTGCCTGGACAGTGCAGGGGATTGAGGAGTTAAGCCAACACAGGCGAACACTAGGGGAATGTGATGTGAGCAACTTGTGGCGGGGAGAACTCGACCTGGAGTTGACGATGCTCGATGCCTCTGTGGGAGCACCTTGCTTCGATCGAGCGGCAATTGGAAGCATTAGCAAAGCAGGAGGAGCGGGTGCAGCTGTTACAGACGATTCCCGGAGTTGGACGCAGGACGGCAGAAGTGATAGTGACCTGTCTGGATGAGCCAAAGCGATTTGAGAGTGTGCGCCAAGTCGCTGCATATGCAGGATTGATTCCACAACAACATCAGTCGGGGCAAACGAATCGGTTGGGCAAGATCACCAAACGAGGATCACGATTATTGCGCACAGCGTTAGTGGAAGTAGCCTGGGCAATGCTGCGCTACAACGAGTGGGCAGCGGCGACGTATGCCGGATTTGCGGCGGACAGAAGACGCGGAAGAAAACAGCGATTGTGGCAGTGGCTCGCAAGTTGTTAGTGCGGTGTTGGGCGATACTGTTGCACAATGAGCCGTGGAATCCGGATCTTGCTCAGCCCATGACACAAGCATGAATGAAGATAAGAGAATGAAGTCAAAGTGAGACAGTGAAGCATGAGCTTGAAACTTCGTCTAATCTGAAACAAGACTGCCAAGAGCGAATAAGCCATGCACCTTTGCAAAGACTCTTGAGACAATGCAGTATAACAAAAAATATGAATTGAATTGACAACTCGGATAGTCAGTTAAATCTACTTTGACGAACATTCAAATACAAAAAGAATCGTTACAAACAACGGAAAGAGCATCTTGACGAACAAGATGAATGATTTGTAGTGGAAAGAATTAGCTTCTATTTCGAGAACACAAGCCGCAAACCTACTTGACACGTTCACGGCTTCATAGTCGGCAAAGTTCAGCAGCAGTTTCCACTTTTGACGAGTCCGATGATTTAACGTTCGATTGTCAGTCTTCTCTTACGGCATGGGTTTATCGGGATTGTAAATTGAAGTGTGTCAAAGGTCAGGAAATGAGATCTAATGAACGACTAGACCCAAGACACTCGGACTATGACTTTTCGACCTGAACTCCTTGATGAACTGCTCAAAGGCTATCAGAACCCCGAAGACCTGTTGGGGGACGGAGGAATTCTTAAACAGCTCACGGCTGCTTTGGTGGAACGCTGCTTGAATGCGGAAATGAAAACGCATCTCGAAGAGCAACAGGCGGAGCCTGAGCGCGAAGACAAGCCAGCTCGTAACCGCCGCAATGGGCACAGCAAGAAGACGATTAAAGGTGAGTTTGGAGAGGCTCAAATTAGTGTCCCCCGCGACCGCAACGCCTGAGTGTGAGCCCATCATCGTCAAGAAGGGACAGATCCGCTTCGACGGCTTGTCTTACCCAGTTCCCTACGGAG
>NZ_JACXWX010000086.1 GCF_014764505.1 Phormidium tenue FACHB-886 | reverse complement strand
ATGTACAGGCGGTTGTCAGTGCTGGTGATCCAGCTGCAGAACCGCTCCCACAGGTTGGCGCTTTCGCGCTGCTGTAGTGTTGTTGTCATATCAATGATGAGTGCTTGTGAATCAATTTGAAGATGATACAGAGCGTTTCGCTCCTAAAAGTAATGTAAATGAGAATGTTGCAATTTGTAAAGCAGATTTCTCAGTTTTTACTTTTTCTCAATCTTTGGAGAGAGCTAGACTGCTTTAGGAGATCGATTGCCGATCTCCTAGCACCTTCAAACTCGCCAACTCCGCATTGCATACAAAACTGCCCAGATTCCACAGAAATACGCTCTGCGAATCTGGGCAGATGAAGCTGCCCAGTCTTTAGGACAACTAAAAGCTTAGAAGACGTCAGCCGGGCGGCCAGCTCATTTGCCGACCTCCCAGAATATGTAAGTGCAGGTGGTAGACCGTTTGCCCACCGTCTTCACCTGTATTGATCACTAAACGGTAGCCATTCTCTAGCCCTAATTGCTCAGCTACTCGCTTAACAGTTAGCAACAAATGACCCATGAGGGCGTGGTCTTGGGAATCAGCATCCGAGAGTTTGGCGATCGGTTGTTTTGGAATCACCAGTACATGCACTGGTGCTTGAGGATTGACATCGCGGAAGGCGAGGCAAAGATTGTCTTCATAGACAATATCAGCAGGAATCTCGCGCCGAATAATCTTGCCGAAGATCGTATCTGAGGTTTCGCTCATAGAATAATTAACAAAATGAAATCCACAAAATTTCCATTTGCTGCAATTCTAAGGGAGAGCGGGTAAGAACCATCTTCTAACCAGAATTGATTAAACATTGCGATCGAGTCCTGCACACTGACAACTTCGCAGTCCTCGGTTGGACGATCGTTTTACTTGACTCAGATTTGCGATGAGTGCTTGAAGCTCTCTGGCTGTGAACAACGGTTTGGGAGCTTTTTTATTACAGAAGCCTTATTACGGAAGCCTTACTACGGAAGCCTTACTACGGAAGCCCAGAAGAACATGAGAGCTTCTAACTCTAGCTACGCTGTCAAGCGTTATAAAACTCCCATCGGATAGAAAAGTCAATTCGATCACACTCCACTTTAGAGAGTTGAAGCACCGACACCTATTGGGCAAAACTTGACGATAGCGATTGAGTAAAGTTGCTTATGGCAAGGATTGGGTATCACGCTTCGCATGAGCAGTTCAAGCCAAGCGAACTGTTGACATGGGTTCAAAGAGCGGAAGCTGCTGGATTCGGTCTAGCGCTTTCTTCCGACCACTTCCATCCCTGGGGTGAACAGCAAGGGCAAAGTGGATTTGCCTGGTCCTGGCTGGGTGCCGCCATGCAAGCAGCTTCTAACCTCGACTTCCGCGTTGTTAATGCACCAGGGCAGCGATATCATCCGGCGATCATCGCCCAAGCCGCTGCTACCCTGGCAGAAATGTTTCCAAATCGCTTCTGGATTACAGTAGGCAGCGGTCAAGCGCTTAACGAACGCATCACCGGAGAAAAGTGGTTGTGTAAGGACGAGCGCAACGTCCGCCTCAAAGAATGCGTAGATATCATGCGGGCATTGTGGGCAGGTGAAACTGTTACCCATAGAGGGCTAGTTTGTGTTGAAGACGCAAAGCTTTACAGCCGTCCAGAAGTTCCTCCGCGCATCATTGGGGCTGGCATCACAGCAAAGACTGCCGAATGGCTGGGAAGCTGGGCAGACGGACTGATCACAACCTCTCGCCCACCTGAGGAGCTGAAGGCTGTAGTTGATGCCTTTCGGCGGGGTGGTGGAGAAGGCAAACCGATGATTCTGAAAGTGCAGCTATCGTTCGATCGCACTGAAGAAGCTGCTTTGCAGAAAGCTCACGAACAATGGCGAAACAACATCTTCAAAAATGTGGTGATGGCAGAACTGCGGACACCTGAGCAGTTTGATGCTGCTGGGGAATTTGTGAGACCGGAGGAGCTACACGGACATATTCGCATCTCAGCTGACCCCCAGCGCCACATTGAATGGCTCCGGCAGGACATTGAGCTGGGCTTCGATGAATTGATCTTGCACAACGTCAACCGAGAACAAGAACAGTTCATTGACCTATTTGGTGAGAAAGTTCTGCCAGTGTTGGCAGAACGCTAAGGCAGTTTATTTCAGTATTGTGCTAGCGATCGAATTAACGAGTCGCAAAATAAGCTCCTGAAACACCAGGATATGAAGCTGAAGAGAGTAAGTCAATGTAGGTATTAACAATATCTCAACATCTAGCTTATAGAGCACAGATATAGTGCGGCATAATTATTTGCTGTGCTATTGGTGATGATATAGTCACAACAATAGGAAGTATAAACTGGCTTGAATAAATCATTGAACTAATTCTCTTAACCTTAGTTCCCTGTTTCAGTAGATTCAGGCAGCCTATTTTCATGGGAACGCCAATATAGCGGAGTTGACCGCAATCTAAAAAACAAATCGTGACAGTAGTAAGCTCTAGTTTCTAGACTTGCAAAAGCTAGCTTTTAGCACCAACAGTATTTTTAGCACCAACAGTATCAAGACTAATCTTCATCCAGTCCTGATGCTTGATTACACCTGAAGCAAGGTGAAGCTGCTGTTGATCGCTAGCCTAATTGACCGACAAATCTTGCTGAACCGGTTGGGTTTCACGTAGTTTAACCCAGCCCTAGCTTTTGTCTGTTGGGTTGCACCCACGCTTCACCCAACCTGAAATTTCGCCATGGTTTTCAGTGTTTTGTTAGCCGATCAGGGTGTTAACTTTCTCATGCAATTATTTTGATTGCTATAGTAACTGTCAATTTCTTAAGATTTTGGTCCATAACCGGGAGCAATGGGGCAAATGCTAACTTCGGCGAACCTGTTTCGGTCAATGCTTACAGCATCTCTGGCACGATCGATGTTGCGCCTTGGTTAGCAGTTGGTAGTTGAGTCGGCTATTTGCATCACCGTTATATCAGTAGAGGTGACGGAGAGATTTAGACTTGGGCAGCGAGCCTGTCGTTTCCTGATTTGTGGGTGAGGGCAACACGGGTGGATTTTGGTCGGCAAATAATGACGATGTCGTAGTTAAGGTAGTTAGAACCCGCTTCTTCTAAAACGGGTAGATACTAGCGCAACCGCCACGTTGGGTAGAAGCTGAAGGCAGAGACAGCGTTGTGGACACGCTTCCACATGCCCATAGCGAGCGCCAGACGGCAGCTATAGCTCTACCAGCCGGGCTTTGGTTCTTAATCAATGAACCAATCGAAACGTTATATCGTTACTGCATCAGGACTGATGGGCATGCTACAAAGTAGCATTCGCGAAGGTTGTCATGCTTGCTAAGGTCTGGAGTGCATCGCTCATCGGCATTGATGCAGTAAAAGTTGGAGTTGAAATTGACATTGCCGGTGGATTGCCAGGAATTGTAGTCGTGGGTTTACCTGATGCCGCCGTACAGGAAAGCCGAGAGCGAGTCAAGACTGCACTCAAAAATGCGGGCTACGCCTTCCCAATGCGCAAGATAGTAGTTAACCTCACGCCCGCTGACCTGCGAAAAGAAGGACCTAGCTTTGACTTGCCCATTAGCGTCGGTGTACTAGCTGCCTCCGAGCAGGTTAACCCTCAGCTTCTAGAGGATTATCTGTTTCTAGGGGAAGTTTCATTAGACACCAGTACAATATGCGATCAATGAATTTGCTTGTTGTTTTTTATTTTCAATTTTTCTCTAAAACTGCCTTACCTGCCTTACCAAAGTTCTGAAAACCTCAAGGATAAAGAGTTTCAGTGGTAAGGCACCCTAGAAAACTGCCTTACTTCTGCCTTACTTTGCCTTACTAACTGCCTTACCTAAAGACCTATTGCCCTTTTCCACCAACCAAAGGAACACCCAATGGACGTGCCGATCGACGCTTTAGACGCAATGACCTCTAGAACAGCGACACTGGAAGAAATAGCTGCCTATGCTGTGATGTTTCTGCTTCTCTGCTGTTACGCCTGGACACTCCAGCGGTGGGGATGAGTGGTAGCGCATTTTTCAGGGTCAACCCTTAAAAATCGTGCAGCGATGTGGTGGTGATGGCGATCGTCGGGGTCACAAAATTCACCGCAAAACCTCCAAAGTTGGTGCGGGGCGCAGGTCGATGGGGGTCACAGAGTAGATAGGTAAACCTCGACCAAAGCGAGGTTATAGACGATCGCACCTCCGGTTTCAAACCGACGCTGTATGGGCGATCGCCCTTCCGTTTGAAACGCCTCGCCTTCTGAAGGCTGCAATAAAATTAAGGAGACGATCGTCCTCCGTATCTCTTCACCAATGGATTTGAATCAAATTGAAAAGCTGGTCGCCCACCAAGAGCGCAAAAAGCAGCTAGCCACTTTCCAGCAGCAGCAGCAGCCGATCGCACAAGATGGCAAAGTCTTAAACGCTGATCTTTCTCCTGAAGCTGGAGCTTCTCACGCAATGGCGTTTGTGAGATCGCATGGCAAAGCGGGCACCAATCCAGCAGAGCGAGTGGGTGAAATTTTGGAGCAGGTGGAGGCAGTTAAGGCAGGCGATCTAAGCAATCTCGAAGGGATGCTTTACAGCCAATCGCTGACGCTGCAAACGATCTTTAACCAGTTGACTGCCTTGGGTAGTAGTATGCTCACAAACGCGCAGTCGGAGAATGCGATCGCTCTGCTGCATGTTGCTTTGAAAAGTCAGAATCAATGCCGCCAAACCCTACTGGCGTTGAATGAGCTGAAGAATCCCAAAAAGCCGACGCAGTTCATCAAAAATTACGTCGATCGCCAGGTCAACCAGTTAAAAGTTGAAGGGCAGCAGCAGTTAGATCTAGAGGCTTCACCCTATGCCGAGATGGACCCCAGAAGCGCGACAGAAGCAGTCGGAACTGATTCGCCAGTGGCAACCGTGGCAGCAATCGACCGGAGCGACGACACCGGAAGGAAAGCAGCGAAGCAGTCAAAACGCGCTAAAGCACGGGATGCGATCGGCACAGATGCGGGAGGTCAATAAGCTGCTAGGGCAAATGAGGCGCGATCGCTTCACTGCACTCGATTTTTTGAAAAGTTTTGAAGACGAATGAAGCAAACGAACTATTCAAGCAACCTGTTTGACGAGGCACAAAAACGACTGCAGCACATGCAATCGCTCATCGATCGAATTGAAAGCGCTGATGGAAGCCGCCTTTCACCGGATGAGCTTGCCGCCGAACTTCAGTATCTTTGCGAGTCATCTGAGATAGTAAGGTTACTGATTCAGATGTCCTTGTCTGCTGATCTAAACTCGGTTTAACAGTGCCTCACAACGTCGCTGCTCTCGCCTGCAAAAATATTTCAGCCTCTCGTCTTAGCCCTGCCTCGTCGATCGCTTCCTCTGCTTCGCCACTGGCAAAAACTGCCTCTAGTCGCTGCTCTAGTTCGATCGCCCTCAAATAGGCATTGCAGGCTTGCACTGCTGGCACGGTGGCAGCGGTCGGCTGTGTGATGTGCTGCCGCAGTTGGCGCTTAAGCCAATAGATCTCTCGTTCGGCACCAGGGGGGAGAGTAGACAGATCGACCACTCGATCGCCTTGCTCTGCCTCGATCTCGCCCTCTGTTGACTGATTGCCGGAATCTTGCCGGAATGGAGAATGCCAGTCAGAGATAGTCTGCCTCGGCACTTGAGGAAACATCAGAGAGGCTTCTTTGGGGCTTTTGCCTTCGCTAAACGCCCGCTCAATGTCTGGTTTTAAGTGCTGCCATCTCGATCGTCGTGCCATCCTGTTCACCTGATAAAAAGAAACCTCCCGGCGATCGTGGGAGGTGAGCTATGGGATCGAAACAAACTTCTATTGGATTTCTAGCGTCACTGCCGATCGGCTGTTGTCAATCGACAAGCTGACGACGCGATGCCGCTGCGGTGGTGCGATCGCTAGCTGGCGAATGATGGCATCCACTGGATAGCTGCTTTCAAGTTGCACGATGAAGCTCGAACAGTTCAGTTCTAAAGTTGCCCCTAAATTCCCTCGATCTGGGAAGTTTGCCAATCGTAGGGTTCCCGCCAAGCTGGTGAATGGCAATGATTGCCTACCTGTTTTGTCGAGGCAGAAGGAAAGCCTGCCATTGCTGGCATCGGGCACAACCCAAAGTTGAACGACTTTGCCAAATCCAAACCCCAGCGGAGCCGATCGCTTCAGTCTGCCGATCTGGTCGAAGGCATGCTCAAGCTCAGCTTCAAGGTTCTCCAAGCGCTTTAGCAAATCTGTTTCTGTTGCTACTGGCGCTGTTTTTGCTGCAGTCATTAGCCCACCCTCCGATCGGTTTGCCACAGTCCGCTTAGCTCTGTCTTCAGTTCGTCATAGGCTCGCTGTGTGTCTGCGTCCAGATTCCACTGGTCGGCAGCAGCCTCATCAGTGCGATCGCCTTCCTGATTGGATGGCAAGGCATCGTCTAAGATTCGTTGAACTGCTGCAATGATGCGCTTTTTAATTTGATCGTTGTTCATAAAACTAGCTCCCAATGATTCGAACTCGACCGCCCCAAGGTGACTGCTGCGCCATCCTGCCTCTTTCCTGCTGCCTGTTAATCGCCTGCAGCAGGAAACGGTTTGCCAAACCTCTGTTGACTTGCTGAACGTCACTACTACGCATGAAATATTCTTTCAGCACTTCCAAAAGCACCGCTCGATCGAGCTGGAAACCTTTCGGAGCAGCAGCGAAAAACGGCTGCTGTGGATCAAAGTAATCTGCGATCTCCTCGGCAAGTTGGGCGATCGTTCCTCTGAAAAACTCTTTAGTGGTGGTTGCATTAGCCTTTGCCGCTTCAGATGCCCGTGCTCTATCTCGCTGTTCTTGCTGAACTTTAGCAATTTCGGTTTGATGCAGGATTGCCTGCCGCAGAAAACCATTGACTGCTTCCTCACCAATTTGCAGCGTGGAGTCAGGCTTGAAATTAAAAAAATGCTTCTGCAAGATTTTCTTCAGCAGCTCTCGATCGAGCTGGAATGACGCATGAACAAAGTAGAAAAATGGCAGCTTCCGCCGTGTCTCAAAGTCGTCTGCGATCTGCTGAGCAAGTTGCTCAAAATTACCCTTAAACATCGGTTTAGCCTCGCTGCTTGGCTTTGCCGTTGTTTGCCATTTGCGCTGAGTGCACTGCTCGCAGTGCGATTCTCTTCTCCTGCTCCGGAGTCAAGTCGTAGTTGTCTCTACGGATGCCACCAGTGGCAAGTATCAGGGCGGCTTCAATTGCTTTGCGATCGAGCTTAACTGCGTTCAGGCGAGAGGTAGCGCTATCACAACGCTGGTCAGCTACTCCTTGGATCGCATCGACAACTTGTTCAAACGTTTTTGATCTGCTCATGAGTATTAAGAAAAGCCGGATATCCCGGCAAAGACAGTCTTTTCTCAATACTAGAATCCCCAACCCATCCGATCGTCTATTCCATCATGCCGACTACTATCAGGTTGAGTGATCGATCCTCCCTGCAAAAGCACACCACAGACGGTTTAGCGCAATCGTGCGTCAGCAAAGAGTAACTGCCCTTGCTTGCCTTGGTGACCGGGATAGCGAACAAGCCCGTATTCTTTCCAGCAATGCCGAGGTGACAACCGAAGAAAAGATGCCAGCTTACTGGTGTAACCTCTTGACCGTGCGATGTCGTATGCTTCAACCGCTGTCAGATGAGGCGCGATCGTGTCGGTGGTGGCAGTCGCAATAGTTGGAACAGATTCGATCTGCGTGACTCGTTGCTGCAGTTCTGCCAGTTCAGTTGACAGCGCCTCCAGGTCGGACTGGGTGACAAGCTGCTCTTTCCCCACATTGAAGAACTGTTTCAAGACATCTTCAACGGTGGACGAAAGCGATCGAAGTTGGTGCTGCGATCGGTAGTCTTCCAGCGCTGCTTTTACTTCGTCGGTAACATAAACAGTGATTGATGGCTTATCAGTTGCCATACTTCCCCTGCGCTAGTGCTTGACTGATAACAAATAATTATGGCTAACTCTTTACTAGTCGGGCACTAGTGCAGCACAAAAAAAGGCATTTAGTCCAGTGATTTAGTCCAACAAGCTTTTGGCTAAATACAAAACGCCGTGTATAGCAGATTTCAGCGTCTTGATTAGTTGCGAATATCGCAGAAGTGCAAGCAATTGTGGGCTAAAATCATCCCTCTGTGTTTCTAGAAGTCAACTGCTGCAAGGTTTTTAACCGACAGGTTAAAAAGTAGGGCACTAGTCCAGCACTAATCCAGTTCGATAGGTAGGACTAATCAGTTGGACTGCGATCGACGGCACAAACCTCTAAAAAACGCAGGGCTGTTTTTAGCGGCTCCGCTGTAAAGTGCAGCAGCAGAAAAAAGCCCCTCCAGAATCGGAGAGGCTGGACGGTCGGAGCGATCAGAAGGTGGACGATAAAGGCAATCAATAAAAAACCTCAGGGGTGGGCTGAGGTTATTAACCCTGTATAAATAACCATGCCGTGGCAAACACAGAGAAGCCTTCCATAGCTTTAAGAAAGCTTGAGAGGTTTTCAGTATTCAAAGCTTAAAGTTTTGCTTTTAGTTGTAGATCTCCCCTAAGCCCCAATTGATGTAACTGGAGAAGGTAACGCAGGTTACTCGATTGGCTTAAAGCTACACTGACCAAGTGTTTTGGCAAATCATAAGAGGCGATCGTCCACCGCAATGCAGGGTTGTAACAACAGCGCTAGTACTTGCACAATCGCCGCACCTCTTCAAGCGCCTGATTAGATGCCGCCGTAGCTTCGTCGGCTTCTGAGTCTGTAACCGTTCCGTTAATGACCCCTTGTTGTTTTTCCAGCGCAATGTCAAACATTTGGTTTTGCCGCAATCTAGCAGCTCCACATTCTTCTTCAAGAGGCTGCTCCACCTGATCGGCAAACTCACTTGCATGTTCACCGTAGTAGGTGTCGTAGACTCTCCAGATCGAGCCAAAAAAACGCAGGCGAAGATAAAGGCAATTGCGCATTTGATCTTCTGTTCTAGATTCATGGCGGTGGGGCATAGCTACTCTTCCAAGCTAACCAGACGATCGCCTTTATTCGCCCCGTTCGGAAATGCCTTTACGTATAGTTTGGCAAGGCTTCATAAAAAGAGAAAAGGCGATCTAGGATTCTAAATCGCCAATCGCCTTCTCATTTAATCAGCAACGTCTTACCGCACTGCCGATCGACTGCCCTCACCATACACAACGCGCCAAGCTGCTACCGTTTCCTCACCGATGTCGTTGACGATCGCTGCTCCGCTTTCTTCTAAACTGATGCGGATTCTGGCACCGCCAGCAGGAGCACTAGCCAACGCAGATGCAACTTCATCTGATATTGGAAAGTTGCCATTCTCGCCTTCTAGAGTGAGAACCCGCTCACCTACTTTGATTTGGAGTTGGCTAGCCTCAAACGTATCAGTCGATCGGGTATCGCAGAATAGAGGTATTGCTCCACATCGCCGCTGTTTGTGGTAGACAAAGACTCTGACATAGTCCCGGCTCCAGTTGCTAATCACGCCGTCTTCAGTACGACGCCGATCGACGAAGTTACGATCAAATACCGCTAAGTAATCGCCGTTAAAATCATCTCTAACAATTACGGGGGTTGACCACGGGAGGTCTGGATCTGTGTCTCTCCAGTCTTGGTCAGATATCACTTCGTATCCATCCGATCGTTCTCTTGGCGCAGGGTTTTCTGTGTTAACGGCAGGTGGGCGAACAGCTTGAGCGTATGAGGGTGAGATGAATGCTGAGGAGAGGGTTAAAGCGATTGCGCTAATGATGACTACTTGTTTCATGAAAAGGGCAAAGGTGTACCTCCCAACTTACAGGTGAGATTAGGGGAGTCAGTCCCAGTGAAAGAACCTTTATATAAGATTTAGCGCCACTTCACGATCTGCCGAATCAGCAAGCAAAAACCCCTCCGATCGTCTGCCGGAGGGGTTGCGCTGGTTATGCCTGTAACGACTGCAACTGGCTCTAAACCTGCGATGGGTGAGGATGTGCTAACGCTGCCAGTTCCGGTAGAACGGCGTTAGATCGACCATAGTTATGTACTCTGCGCCAGTATGAGATCTGTAGATTATGCTCTCAAGCGCCTCTGTTCCTATAGCTAAAATAGACTCCCGCAAACGATGCCCTCCCCGACCTGGCAGATCGTCGAAGAGTTCCCACGTCGGGCAATTAACTACTACTGCAAAACCACCGTATTTAGGCTCTGGCTCGATCGTCAACTCGCAGTCATCAAAGAAGCGCTTGGAATCGCCCAAGCCAATTAGAATGCGATCTAGAAGACTTAAATTCATTTTTGTCCTTTGCTCTTTGCAGTTCAAAAGTTAGATCGACACACCCCGACTCAAATTAATTGACACACTGATTTTAGACATTCAGTGTTTACAGTTTTGTACACTGCCGTTACTACTTCCACACACCTTTAAGCAAAATCGATAAATACTAGCTTTGAGTAAATCCGTGTAGAAGTTTGGACATTGGCAAGGCGGATTTATATACCCACCTTGCCAGCCAATCGCACCCTAATCAATCCCGACCATCAACCCACTGCCATCAGCTACCAACGTTCGGTTGCTTCGACCTTGCAGTGGAGCAGATGCGATCGTCGCTGCTCTCCGTGCTGCTGCTTGTTGTAGCTGTTGACGGCGCTGGAAGTCGATGACGTGCTGGCTCACTCGCTGACCTGTGCTGACACCCTGAAACAAAATCTGCCAAGCTAGCTCCTCAATGCAGTCGTGGGCAACTTTGACTTCCCACTGGCAGTTCAACCGCTTGGCTTGCCGGACCTCGATCCGTGCCTTGGGAAAGCGGCTGCGGATCTGGTTGGTGAAGTCGATCGCCTCACTGTGGCTGTTGAAGCCGAAGTAAGCGCACTTTGTTCTAGCCAGTCTGCCGTTTTTGCCTTTGCGCTTCAGCGTCTCAACCAGTAGGGCAATGCGATCGGACAGAAAAATTAGGCTGGCGCGGTCGGCTAGTTGTTGGACTCGAACTCTAATTCTCGGCATTGCGATAAAATCTCCTATGACTGTGTTTGCGGTCAGGGCGCTGATGATTCTTGGTCGTTGAGTCAGCGCCCTCTGAATTGGACTTGTGAGCAGTTTACCGACCTGCTCAGGTCAGAGTTTTAGACGGCGATCGCCTCCCGCAGCGTCCAGACAGGGACTTCAGACAGCAGCCGTTCAGCTAACCGGGCTTTGGTGTCCTGGTTGTAGCGGGGCAGTTTGGTAGCACTGGCGATCGCCTTCAACCGCCGGATGCTCAACTGCGTCAGGTCGATCGGGCGTCGGGCAAAGGGCACGACCGCATCAGCGATCGGCGTGGGTGCAGACTCGGCAAGAACCTCGGCGGCAATCTGCGCCAGTTCAGCGGCTAGCTCGTCCCCGTCGATCTGCACATCGGGCACCACCTCCACCGCAGTGTGGGAGTGGCGATCGATTAGACCGATAGCGAACCGGACAGCGAACAGCGCGAAACCAGCGACAGCAACGAACTCAGCGGCAACGGTTAGAAAAGCTTGCATCGGAAGGACTCCAAAAAAACTACGGTGTGGCGAGCGCTCTGCATTGATATCGGCTTGCGACGATCGCCCATCGGAGTGGGCGGCTGCATTACCCGCTTTTTGTGACCCTAGCCTCCCCTCTGGGGCGTTTAGTCACCGGGGTTGCCCGCCCGGATGGGTTCCTGTCCCATGTCTATAAATGTACACTACTAGTTTATAGTGTGTCAACTACTAGTTTGTAGTGTATATTTGAACTATCAGTTAACGGTTTACTCTTATAGGGAGGTTTTATGGTTCAAGCCAAAGTGCGGATACGGCAGATTAGAGAGATCGAGATTCCGGGACTGGGTGAGGCAATCAAGCGATCGCGGCTTGCCTCTGACAAGTCCTTAGAGCAGCTTTGTGACGAGGTAGGAGTATCTCGTACCTACTGGTATGACGTGGAGAAGGAGACGCTGAAGGGGACACTATCCATTGAGAACCTGCGTAAAATTGAGGCTGCACTAGGCGTTGACTTGGGAGTGAAGTTCAATGATTGACCCTAGCGCAGCCTCATCGAGCTAAAATGCGCCTTAACTCAACACATGGAGGAATCAGCGTGAGTTGGATATTTGGTGATAGAAACTCAAGTACTTTAGCCGATCGTCAAAGACTTAAAGAAATTTTGCTGGCACGATGGGAGAAGAAGTACGGCTCTGCTAAATCGGAGGACTTAGGTTCCCAGTCTGATGAACCTCACCAAGGCGATCTAAAAGAAATTTCAGAGCAGCCTCCGGCAGAGCCAGCAGAATAAACAAATGCCGATCGCACTTTTCACCTTCTACGGGTAAAAAGCCGCTGTGGAAATTCCTGCAGTGGCTTTTTGCTATCACCAGCAAAATGGTTGCCCGCACCCTCCGATCGCTCAGCGATCAGCCTTTCAGCCATTTAAGGCGGTTCTAGCTCCGCACTTCATGAGATCGAAGCAGCAGCAGTGGGCATACTGGACCGGGCGATCAAAGATGTGCCCTGATGGTTCAGTGAATCGATCGCCCTTTTTTAGGTTTGTAATCCTCTAGACACCGAAAGTAGAGCAATTCATCTTAGAATCTCGGCTGCAAGCTTAATCTACGTCCGTCGTAACAGTCCCAACTTGACCGGGGGGGCTGTTTTTTTGGGTGCATATCCTGCCTGTGTCATCTACAGCGATCGCCTTTACAGGGCAGAGAAAATCTCACATGAATTGCCGTTGCTATTGCCACGACTGCTGTAGGCACACTGCGACTAGGCGATCGCTTGACATGATTTATTTCTGATGGATTTGAACCGACCGACTTTTTTTGATTAACGAAATATAGGCTTAAAAAGTTGTACAAAAATATCTAACAATTCACGTACAGCCTTTTTCTATCCCTTTCACAAAGAACACTATTCAACAAACAAGCCGCTTCGCTGTCTCTGGTGTTGCGATTTGGCGCTAAATACCTAATAAGCGTTGCTAAAGCTCAGACGAACTGAGATCGCCGCACTTCTCGGCTCCATATAGATTTTTTTTGCGCTGCCGTTTGGGCGGAGGGGCGATCAGGCACTTGAAGAGAGGGGTCATGGCAAAGCACTCTAAAGTGCCCAGTCAACAACAAAGCTACTAACGTCACAATTTGACAATACCTGTAAATCGTGTGAAGATTGTAGCAATAAAACCCGCCAAGGCTATGTGCGAAAGCTTATCCTCAAACTGGCGGGTTCCTCTTTTTACGGGGTACCCGATGAAGCGAGCCTTTAATAAGCCCGCAACTACGCACTCAGAACAAGTGGCGTTACTTCAGCAGCGAGGGATGATTATTGATGATGTTGACGAAGCTAGGTTCTACCTACAACATCTTAACTACTACCGCCTCGCTGCCTACTGGTTACCCTTCGAGGCAGATCACGCAACTCACCAATTCAAGCCAAATACTCATTTCAAAGACGTTCTAAATTTCTACATCTTTGATCGGGAACTCCGTTTGCTGGTTTTAGATGTTGTTGAGCGCATAGAGGTTTCAATTCGGTCGCAGTGGGTTTATCAGCTTGGGCACTCACATGGTCCTCATGCTCATCTTGATCAAAATCTGTTCGACGCCAAACACTGGCAGAAGAATCTGAACAGGCTCACATCTGAAGTCGACCAATCAAAAGAGACATTTATTCGACACTTAAAAGACACTTATAGCGAGCAGCTTCCACCTGTTTGGGCAGTGTGCGAAGTTATGTCTCTTGGAACGCTATCTAAATGGTATAGTAGCCTTCAGCCGAAATTAACGCGACGCGCAATTGCTAGCCCCTATGGGGTAGACGATGAGGTACTAGCGTCTTGGTTGCAGCACCTTCTAATAGTCCGTAATATTTGTGCTCATCATTCTCGACTTTGGAATCGGCAGTTTACAGTCATTCCAAAACAGCCCAAGCGCAAACCGAAGCAGCTAGTCGAAGAGTTAGTTCTAAATTCACGTAAACTTTACAATACACTTGTAATTCTTGTGTACTTCATGGATGTGATATCGCCATATCACCATCTGCGACTGCGCCTTAAAAATCTGCTTACTGAACATGTAGTTCCAACTAGCAAAATGGGCTTTCCAAAGGAATGGAATCAGCGTGCTATCTGGCAAGAGAATAAAGTTAAATAGCTGTGAAGCTTGTGCTTGTCTTGCCTAGCTCAAAAACTGCTCAACCCAGCCTAGAAGCATCGTTAGTGTTCCTAACACCACCTCGAACTCCTGATCGTCTCTCCAGCCTGTCCACTGCCGATCGTTCAAGGTCATCTCAATCTCAAACCTTCAGAGGCGGCGGCAACAGTGCAGCGCTTGCGATCGAAGATTTGGCAGGTTGCTGAGCCTATAAGTGCCATTACTGGTGATTGGGTCAACGATCCGCCGATATTGGGGAAACGTCTTGCAAAGCTTCTGTCTAAGGTCTGCTGACTTCACCAGCACTACTCCCTCATCCGCCTTGCAACCGATCGTTACGCTGGGCTACCGTCTGTATTAAGCTGAGCGCACTACCCCGAACGCCTTAATTTTTCTACGTTTGTAGCTCCTGTGAAGTTAGACAAATGTGTCTAAAAAATCATAATATGTCGACAGGTTTTTGGGATATGTCGATTGTGACGACAAATCAATATGGTTCATTTTTCTCCCACTCTGCCTTACAACGACCTACCTCTGCTGCCGCCACCTGTCGATCTTGAAACTCGTCCCATCCTGAAAGCCTGTATTGGTGCCCGCGCGGCTTTAGCGGAACTGAAGCAGTCAGGAGAGTTAATACCGAATCAAGCGGTATTAATCAACACAATCCCAATTTTGGAAGCGCAAGCAAGTTCTGCAATTGAAAATATCGTGACAACAGCCGATCGCCTGTTTCAATTCGCGCAGATTTCTGAGTCACAAGCTGACCCGGCAACCAAAGAAGCCCTGCGTTATGGAATGGCTTTATCGCAGGGATTTCGGGCAATTCAGGAGCGTCCGCTTGTCACTGCCACCGCCATTGATGTGTGCTCAACGATCAAAGGCTCTACGATGAATATTCGAAAAGTCCCTGGTACCGCCTTGGTTAGTGGAGCGAGTCGGCAGATTATTTACACTCCTCCAGAAGGAGAGCAACTCTTACGAGACAAATTGGCAAACTGGGAGCAGTTTATTCATGGGGCAGTAGAAATTGACCCTTTGATTCGCATGGCTGTTATGCACTACCAGTTTGAAGCTATTCATCCATTTACGGATGGAAACGGGCGTACAGGTCGAATCCTTAATCTACTCTTCTTGATTGACCAAGGGCTTTTAGACACACCTGTTCTCTACCTCAGCCGCTACGTCATTCGGCGCAAAGCTGACTACTATCAGTATTTACAGAACGTCACTACTCAAGGAGCATGGGAAAATTGGGTTTTCTTTATGCTTGACGCGATTCAAGACACAGCCCGATGGACAACTGAGAAAATTCGCGCTATTCGAGACTTGATGAAAATCACCGCTAGTCATGTAAAGTCCTCTCTTCCCAAAATCTATAGTCGAGAGTTAATCGAAGTCATTTTTACGCAGCCTTACTGCCGCATTGCAAGTGTTGTAGAAGCTGATATAGCTCAGCGGCAGACGGCATCTACCTACTTGAAAGGCTTAGTAGATGCTGGCGTTCTTAGAGAATTTAAGTCTGGTCGAGAAAAGTTGTTTATCCATCCTCGATTCTTAAATCTGCTCACATCTGAAGATCATCAGGTAGTGCCGTACTGAAACGACCTAAACAAATCCTTCACCTGCCTCGCATTTCTCAACCCTCATCCAAAAGACTCTGAACACGAAGTCCGCTTCACCGGCACAGATCCTTCACCCGCCTCGCAACCGATCGAGGTAGATCCTTCTGATTTGACTTAGTGCAAACCGCCAACCCAAACACAAATTGATCGCCGTCAAAAAACAACAGATGATCGCCTCTTCCCCATCGCCATTGATAGCGAGCTTGGAGCAGGCGTTTAGCTTCTGCGCGGTTCAATTGCCACCTCCAAACAAATCCCATCCACGCCGCTTTGCTATTTCATTTTGCGCTTCTCTCATGCGCCGAATTGATTCCTGACGTTCTTCAAATGTGGGCTGTCTTTGAACCTTTGCCGCTTCGATCGATGCTTGCATCCAGGACTGATAAATCTCAGTCGCTTTTTGCAATATCATCGCATCTGAAAGTGATGGAAATTGCCGCCTAAGATTGGCAGCGATCGCATTGAAAACCTGCATAGACATTGAAGGAACTCCTGCTATTTTTTTAGAAAAGATTGAGCGTGACAAATCTGTCACGGTTTGTCACGCTGTCACGCTTTTTTGTCACGCTGTCACGCTCGACTGGGCTTTTGTCACACTGGGCTGTCACGCTTGATTCTATTGGGCTTTAGTCGTTTGTCACGTTTTTGTCACGCTGTCACGCTTGCGGGTCGAAGTACCACATTTCAGGGTTTTCTGGATCATCAATCTCTCCTTTTTTTGAGCGTGACAATTCCAAGAATGTTAGGCGAATCTGTTCAGCACTCAATCCTTGAACTGCCTTAGCTCTCACATTACGCTGCACCCAGCGAGCGTCGATCCACTCTCCATAGGAACCCTTTTCAACATACTTATCAAGGATTGCTTGAGCAGCCTTTGATAAGACAGACTCACCTACGCTTTCATCCTTGACGATCGCCTCTAGCATCTCATCGGAGATACCGTCAAAAGAATCTAAATCTGTTGATTCAAATGGGGAATCAGCATCTAGTTTCAGCAGGTTTTCTAACGACTGCCGTGGATCTGTAGGTTGACTAATAACGGTTGGTGTCGATGTGCCTCGACGGGCGATCGCCTCCTTGATAGTGGTCTGTCCACTAATCAAAGGTGCTTGCATCCGTTCCGGCTGACTGCCCAAGTTGGCGAACATATCGCCCTTGCCTAGCAGCTTCTCTGCTCCAGGCTCACCCAATACCACGCCAGAGTCAGAGGAGTTACGAACCTTCAGGGCAATGCTCACAGGCAGGTTAGAGCGCAGCACAGTATCTAAGCCGCGCGGCTGCTGAGGAGACTTGGCGATCGGCTTCTGAGTAGCTAACACCAGATGAATTCCTGCGGCTCTCGCCTTCTGAGTGAGGCGCTTTAATCCTGACTCGATCGCCTTGAACTGCTCATCATCACACTGTTCTCCCAATTCTGCATATTCATCGATCAGAAACAGTATGCGGGCAAGTTGTCCGCCATTGGCGTTGTATTGCTTGATATCGCTGACTTCAGCAGCTTCAAACAGTTCATATCGCCGCTGCATCTCTCCGACCAGCGTGGAGACTAGTAATGCAGTATCATCGGGAGTTTTAGCGATCGGCGCGACCATTCCGGCGTAATCGGCAAACTGGTTAAAGCTGACTCGCTTAGGATCAGCGATCGCCAATGCCAACACTTCAGGTGGATACCACAGCACAGCCGACAGTAGCAGCGTCTTCAGGAATTCTGTCTTGCCGCTCCCTGTCGATCCGCCCACCAGGGCAGCAGGCGTGGAAGGGTCAGAGAGATTAAGCACCGTTAACTTGCCCTCAACGTTCACGCCAAGGGATAGAACGCAATCATCGGTGTGAGAGCAATCGCCATAGCCACCCAACAGCGTCTCTGCGACGATCGGCTTGCGCTGGTCCTCCGGTAAGGGAATGTCAACGAGCAGCCCTGATTGAGAAACACTGACGATCGGCTCTGCGACGGTCTTGAGTAGCATCTGAACCTCACGACTCAAGCCTTCAACGTCTTTCACCTTGCCGACTTTGCCCTTCTCATCAGGGATTAGTTCTAAGACATGGCGAGTATAGTACGGACTTTTCTTCTGCTCTACTTCCCGTGCAAAAACGCCGTACTGCGCCAAGGCTTCCATTAAAGGAGTGACGGTCTGTGCTGGCAGCGCTGCGGCTCCTGCTTCGTTGAGGACGAATTGCTGTTGCCCTGCCGCCATCATTTGGTTCACAAAATCTTGGGTGTTGCTAGCTCCCATCAAACGCTGCAAGTCGGCTTGCTGAATAGCTCTGACCCGGTTGACCATGTGAACCATTTCGTCAACGTCGAATTGGTGATCCATACGATTTCTCACTTTAACTAGGGACACTTGCCGCTTTACATGGTCTTGCGTTAACGCCATCGTAGTGAGGGCGATCGCACTGCCCGCAAAACCTAGCTCGGTGTGCTGACGATTCCACTTGCCAGCTACAGGTGCGACTGCCAAGGTTGCAGCAGCCACAGTGGACAGCCAAAACCAGAATGATTTTGATTGCAGGGCACTAAGGGCGAACTGCTGTAATTGTTGCTTGTTCATGGCTAGAAGTCTGTAGCTGAGGACGGTTTTCGAGCTGATAGCTGACGATAGGGAGCAGACAGAGCAGCACAGCCAACATCAAGGCATTGCTCTCCATATTGCCGATTGCCTGCTCACCCCGTTTGATGTTGTCTTTGATGCGGATGCCTGTGACCGTGGCAATCACGGCGCTAATGGCGGCAGGAAACCACAACAGCGGTAGAAATTGCGGGAAAATGATGCTGACGTAACCCAAAAGCCTCGCACCAGTAAAGCCGCCGATCGCCCAACACAAATAGTGAGGTAGTTTGAACTGGTACTGCTGAGCAATGCGATCGCTGTCAATATCGCGGCGCTGGGGTTGGTCAAAGAAGTTCATTTCTTCTTGCCTCCCTTGAGCAGGTTCTTAGCGTCTTCCTGTGCTGCTCTCATCTGCTCTGCAAGCTGAGCGTCAATTTGACGAGAGGCGGTAGCCAGTTTGCTTTCAGCGGTGCCGATCGCCAAACGTGATTGCTGAATTGCCAGCTTCAATGGATAACGGGCAAGGCGGCGCTGGGTAACTTCCTGTGCCTCTTTCGTCAAGTAATCAAACAATTTTGCGTTCGCTTCGGTGTCCAGTTTGCTGTGCTGCGCCTTGATGTCCAAGAGTTTGAAAAAATGCTTCTGCTGCTCCTGCCTGCGGCGGAGTTGGGCTTCAGCAGCAGACACTTGCCCCGCAGTGGCAGGGACAAATTTAGTAATGGTTTCAGTGGTGCGAACGGTGTCAGCATTGGCAAGCTGCGACATCGCCCGATCGTCAGTGCTGCCCGCAGCTTCTTTAGGCTTGAAGAGGTTGAATGGCATAGGTCAATATCCTTCAGTGTTCAATGCAGTACGGCGAATGTGGAACGGGCGATCGAAGTAGCGCGATCGCCCAATGGTTCATTAGTCAAAATCAAAATCGAGATCGTAATCGCCGTTGCCAATGCGCTCCAGCTCTGCCCGATGCTCTGCCATTTCTGCGTCTAAGCGGGCGTTGTATTCATCGAATTCAGCATCCATCTCGGCAAGTTCCTCCGGAGTCCATTCGATTTGGGTAGGCTCACCAGAAACAATCTGAATTCTGATTACATCGTTGCGTTTGAAGGGATTCCACATGATTCATTGCTCCTGCATCAGGCGAACGCGATCGGCTTGCTGCTGGCGGTGTTCAGCGCTCTGAAGACGCGCATAATCCCAACGGACAGACAAAACACTGACGAGTCCGATCAGCAATGTCTCGAGCAGGAGGAAAGAAAATTGGTACATTTAAGCCTCCCACTCTTCAAACAATCGCTCGATGTCGATCGTGCAAGCCTCGCCAGATGCACCATGCCAACGGGGAACCCAATCAGCATCTGGCGAATAGGTATCTTCTTGCGAGCGGTAGGGGGAGTCATAGTTTCGGGCATCTCCAGCGGCGATCGCAGGCAATTCTTCTCCCCAGTTATCGAGCGCGTTGAAGGCAATCACATCAGCCTGAAAAACAAACGGATTTTCGTCGGGGTTGTGTGTGTAGGTCATAATTGAAAAGCTCCTGAAATGTTGTAGTGGAGGGAGTTAGAGCCGATCGCATTGTTTCTCAGGCAGGCGATCGGCTATTTGATGGCTATTTGAGCAGTTCCGATGCTGGCAGTGGAGATGCCGTCTTGGCACCAAATAGAAACTGCTCTGCTGGTAAAGAGATGTCGGGCACTTCCCAGGCTTCAATTTCTGCTGCAACAGAGTCCAGCGGGTTGATTCCTTCCTGTCCCCACGCAAGCGCTGCAGCAAGTTTTGCTTCAATCCGGGCAGGGACTTCAGCGATGCGCTGTTGAACGGTCGCAACATATCGATCTTCAAAGTCGCTTAATTGCTGGTCTAGCTTTTGCACAGATTGCGCTGCACTGCCAACTATCCCTTGAGAGGCGACAGCGATCGCACCTTGAGACTCTTGGCGCACTTGCTTCACCTGGGCGGCAGCACGATCGGGCGATGGATTAGGACGCTTGGCTTGGGGCTGTTTGGGCTGTGCAGCGGATTGATTGCCATTCGGTTGCATCTTTTGCTCAATTTCCTGAATCTGACGATCGTAGTTAGCCATTGTTTGAGTCCTCAAAATAAAGTTCTGGTTGTTCTTTCATCTCTTCAAGAAGCTTTTGTTGTGCTGCTTTTAAGCTTCCGACTTGCTGCTTGAACTGGTAGAGCTTGACTATTCGGTTAAGGTGGCGCTGCGTATACTTGCTGGGCAATTTGCATCCTCCTCGCGGTTGCGGGTCATGTATCCAACAAATTCTTAGCCATTGGTAAAACTGACTTTTTGCTGGCAGGCGAGGGCAGAGAATTTTTGCCTCGATCCATAGATCCGCAATCGTCATCCCTGGATTGACTTCTGCCTGCGCGGTTAAAACCTCCATGTTGAAAATCCTTTCCGATGCTTTCCGGTGTCGCCTATCCGGTCTGGCATGACTGCTTTCCGGTGCTGTCCGATTTGCCTATCCGGTGATACCTCTAGTTATAGTCCGATAAATCGGTATTGTCTATAAATGAGTAATACTGATCCTTGATGGATAATGCTACCACTTATAAGTAGTACCGATTTGTCGTACTACCATAAATGAGTAATATTGATCTATGCACACCCCATGTAGATTTAAGGAAGATGCGCGGAAATGAGACCCGGAATGACCGTTCGGAACACGATCAAGGCATTTATTGAGAAGCGAGGCATAACCGTCTATCGTTTCCGCAAGGATGTACAGGTAGCACAAAGCACGGCATACGACCTAGTAAGCGACTCTAGCCGTATCCCGAACGCAGACGTTCTTAATAGAATTTGTGAAACTTACAGGATTCAGCCCGGAGAGATTTTGGAGTGGATTCCTGATACGACTGATTCAGCAGATCAAGGCGGCAGTGGGGACACGCAGCAATGAACAAGCCAATCGCCACTCAGCGCCCGATTGCCACACCAACAGCCGTGACAAAAAAGAAAATCATCACCACTCCATCTGCTGCAGCTCCTAAAAGCCCATCCAGCAATCCCAAACCAAAATCAGCGCCACAACTGCGATCGCTACCCGATGGCTCACCTATGTATAGTGCGATCGGCTGCATCAATGGCGTTCTGAGCATCAAACCTCACAGCGCAGCGGTCGTTCAAGAGTCTGGCGATCGCCTTCCGTTGGCTGGAATTCGAGATCAAAAGCTTTTGTTGTGGCTGCTAACCAATTCTGACCAGTGGCGCGATCGTTCCCTAAACTGGATTGCTTATCCTGACCATCGCGGACATTTCACGCTGGTTGGTGCAGGTAATCGAATGGGCGATCGCACACTGGAGCCGCGCCAGTTCGTCATTCAAGGCAGTTACAAGCCAATGGCGGAGGATGGCAAGTTCGGATTGTTTGTTGGAAGAAACAACCCAAAAGAGAAGGGATTCAACATCTTCGCGATCGACGGCAATCTCCCCGACGCGATCGAGCAGGATCTCTGGTGCTGTGAATGTTTGTTGACCACAGAGGGTTTGCTGCTGATTGCAGGACAAAAAATGATGGAT
>NZ_JACXWX010000085.1 GCF_014764505.1 Phormidium tenue FACHB-886 | reverse complement strand
CCTTGATTTTGATGTACGTCTCGTCGGTTCTCCACGAGTCGTTTGTCGCCTTCAGATGAGATCGAATCTGTTTATCCAGTTCTGGCGCATACTTCAGCACCCAACGATTGATCGTCGAGTGATCTACCTTCACCCCTCGTTCCTGCATCATTTCCTCTAAATTCCGGTAGGATAAGGCGTAGCGACAGTACCACCGCACGTTCAGTAGGATGATTTCGGGCAAAAAGCGCCGCCATTTGTAGCTTGCTTCCCGTAGGGTACAGGGAGGGAGCAGCCATTTCGGTTGAGAAGAGAGAAAATTGACCTCCCTAACCTACCATTCTTGCGACACTACCAACAGAGCTGGGGTAGACATGGAAAAGCTTGCTGCAAAGACCTAGTCTCCCCACCTTACTATCAACTTATTTTTGCGATACAACCCCTAAAGTACTATCGCTACTTCTTCTTATTCTTATTTTTCTTGCCGTCCTTCTTGTCTTTCTTCTTACCCTTCTTATCCGATTTCTGCCCTGGATGACCCTTCTCAATCACAGCTTGTGCAGTTTCGCTCACATCTTCAACAACACTGGCAACATTGTGGGTAGCATTACTACCCACATCCTTCACTGTATCAACCGTAGTATCAACTGCTCCAGCTACAGAGGATGGTACTTGTTCAACTACATCCTTCACTGCATCAACTGCTCCAACAATACTTTTTCCAGAGTGTTTATCAGATTTCTTTTTCCCATTTTTCTTTTTGTCAGCCATATGCTACTCCTGACTCAAATTCATTGAACAGTCTTGCAGCTTATCGCTCTCGATCTACAGATCCTTCCACTTTAAGGATGAATTTTGCCTCGGGTGGTCAACGTTTCGTTATCTTTCACCCTTGCCAGACCCTTGGGATGACTCTAGGCATGTTTTGCCTTAAGCGACAGAAAATCTGTTGCCGCTCGGACTGCCTCCAGCACTCGCCTAAGCGGTTGTTCAACCGTATCTTCTTGACCACAAGCTTCAGAACCAACACTGTATCATTCTTGATTCAAAACAGTTGTCCTGCTCAAACCTCTGGCAGAGTTTCTCAAGAACCGCTCCTGGTAAAACCCATCGGACTTCCAGGGTTGACAGTATTATTACTCCTCAACAGCAGAATCAAGGTGAAGTGATGCAGATTCGCTGGTGCCGGTCTGCGTCTCAATCAGCTCATACCAATCCACACGGGGAGGTTTAGCAATTAACGCTACTCCTTGCTCAAAGAGCCGTTCCAGAGAGACTGTATTAAAGGTAGACCGCAAGCGCACTTCTAGTTCCCACTCTTCGATGAGAATAAAATCGGTTGCACGGACATGATGCGAAAGCAGGTCAGAGCGGATGCAGCCTTGCTTCTGACACCGCTGTGCCACCACTTGTAGAAGTAGCTCTCTTAATTCTGCCTCTCTGCCAGAGCGAGCCGTTACCTGAGTTAGAACTTGGACTCTTGAATGTGTCATCAGCCTCATCGAAATTATGTTATCAAGACTATTACCATCAGAGCAGATTTTGACTCATCTGTTACTTCAATTCATGCTAAATGGCGCTCAACTTCAGCGCTCGGTAAGATCACAACTTCTACTTTTCGGAAGACTACTCCTGCTCAATAAGTAATTAAGGTGGGGTTAAGTTAACTAATCTGCCTCCTTCACGAGCTTGAGCGATGCAATTGGCTAAAGGGGATAAAGTTTATTACGTCGGCGCTGATAGAAAAATTCAACAAGACTACTCAGCACAGCAATTGACCGTGATTGCTGCCGATTGGGCGACTGGGCGCTTAGTGTGCGAAGCAGAGAACGGTCGCTGGCTAGTCGGAGTTTGTCCTGCCGATGTACAACTGCTCAACCGCTCCGTCCAGGAACCCTGTATCCACTCACGTTATCTTGTATAAGAAATGCCATGATTGCGAAACTTGTGACAGCCGAAGTGAAGCTGAGAGATTCATGCGAACCTTGATCGCTGCATTTCTCGGCTCCGTATAGAATTTCCCTTACGCTGCCGGTGCCTTCTGCCGATCGGGGTTCGCCTTGATCGCTCCATCGACAAAGCTAGGTGTGCCAAAGCGCGGCATCAGGTAAGGTGCGGCAAAATTTGGAAGGGCGATCGCTCTATCTCCAACGACGAGATAGGCTTCCCTCTCTACACCCGATTTTGCGGTGTTCTTGTATACGAGCAACTGATGCTGATGGATTGCTCTTAGCGCTGCTAATGAGCCAAGCTTAAAAGTGCTTGCCACTTCCATGAAGTCTAAAGCACTCTCAGCCACTTGGCTGATGTTCGACGTTTAACTGGGGCAAAGTATGACCAAGCGATTCAATGCCTGCTATTGACGGTCACCAGAACTATGCGCGCCGACTTCATTGCTTTAGCCAAAACCACTCCGCTACTTGCGGATGCGCTCGTCTACCATCTGCAACAAACCATCAACGGTTCACATCTGCAAGACGGTCATATCTTGAGAAAACCTGTTGGAGCACAAGTCGAAATTTGCGTGTCTCAAACGCTCTATGACTGGATAACGCTCTATAACCGCCTAAGTCAGTTCAGTGCGGGTTAGAACATGCTGGTGGCTTTGCTGTCGATCGCCTTCCCATTAAAGAACCCTGGGTAGACCAGGGCCGAGTGTGGTGGCAGGAGCGCGAATAGAATAATTGAACCCTGTGAAGTGCTGAGGCTCAATTAGCTTAAGCATTGCTAAATGTATTGAGTGACGCTGTCGATCGCCTTGCAGAGCGGCAGAGATAGATCCTGCAAAATGCCTTTGCTATTGCCGCTACCATACTGGGCACAGTGCAACTAGGCGATCGAGGTTGCACCACTTTTGGACTGGATTATCAAGCCGATCGCCCTTTTCTCAGCTGATGTAACCGTCTAAACAGGAAAAATAGAGCGATTCATTTAGAATTTTGACAATTGTCCAATGCTCGCTCCCTTAGCAGCTCCCGCTCCACAGAGGGGGCTGTTTTTTGTAGGTGCATATTCTGTCTGTATCCCCTACAGCGATCGCCTCCCCATCAAAAAGCCCTAGTGCAGACCAGGGCAGAGCGTGATTGTCATAAGTGCGAATAGAACGATTGAACCATATAAAGCGCTGAGGGGCGATCGGCTTAAGCATTGCTAAAGCTTATGTCGGCTTTTCGCCCAAGCTTTGCACTGGTGCGCTTGTATTGAGTGACGATGGCGATCGCCTTCAGTGGCTAGTAGAGGTAGATCCACACAAAGTGCCTTCGATATTACCACTACTATCTTGGGTATACTGCGACTGGCGATCAGGGACTGCATTTCTAGCCGTTTCATCAAAGCCGATCGCCTTTCCCTCTTGAACTATCCCTATGAAGCTTGTTTTGTCTCTGCTGATCGCGCTGGCTGTCTTCGTCTGGTTGCACCGCTCCAATCTGCTCCAGCCTGCCCCAGCACCAGCAGGAAAACACTCTAGAGGATAGATCTAGAGTGTGCAGAGGTATTTGAAAATACACCATGATGGTCAGATTGCAAACGTAGGTGGCATTGAAGCACCCTAGTGCTTGTAATTGGCTTGCAGAGGGAAGCTAGTAGGATGCTACCTCTACCGCTAACTACCCGAAGCTTAAGGATGAGCACGCTAGCAGTCGAGTCCTCAAGCTAGAGATTGGTCGAACCTTAATAAACCGCAAGCTCAGTATAAAGAAATTGCTCAATGTCGCCAGCACAACAGCTTGAGGCAATTAGTACTGTGGTAAGCCGTAGCTTACCTCTGCTCTTCGGCAGACTATTCCTGAGCAAGCAGCGGTTAAGGTGAGGTTAACTCGACTAATCCAACTTCTTCGTCAACTTGAGCTATGCAATTGAACAAAGGGGATAGGGTTTGTTATATCGGCGCTGATAGAAAAATTCAGCAGGACTACTCGGCACAAGAACTGACCGTGATTGCTGTTGATTGGGTAACTGGGCGATTGCTGTGCGAAGCAGAGGACGGTCGCTGGCTAGTCGGAGTTTGTCCTGCCGATGTACAACTGCTCAGACAGTCTTCTCAGGAACCTTGTATTCACTAACGTTTTACGACCGTATCTTGTATAAGAAATGCCATGATTACAAAATTGGTAACAGTCGAAGTGAATTTGAGAGATTCAGCCGTCTCCTTACAACAAGAGATTGAAATTGCTTTAACACGGTGGGACTACTGTTCAGGCTGGGTCGTGACGGATGCGGATGCCCAACAGCAAATTGCCTTTGTGACAGCATTAGTTATGGTTGAAGCCGAATGAGTATCAACAATGAGGCGATTACCCTGACTTCTGTATTGCCTCAGAACCACCCGATCTAGACTGCGCGGATGTTGACAGTCAGAATTTCGCTGTGCTGCTGCCTGACCGTCACCGATTCGATCCAGACAAGGATGGCATCCGCTGTGAGCCTTGAAGCCCACACTTCTCAGCACTATACAAGATGTCCTTTGCGCTGCCGTCTGGATTGATCTGAACGCACCATACCCCACCTGCTGCTGCTTTCTGCCGATTGAAGTTTGCCTTGATCGCTTCATCGACAAAACGAGGTGTGCCAAAGCGCTGCATCAGGTAGGGTGCGGCTACCAGTAGGAGGTCTGTCGCCAATAGGGGTAAGCACTGATTGAAGAGTTGATTCTGTTTGCTCACCAGCGACTTAAGCAGGGACATTCTGGGGGACATGTCTTCCAGCAGTTGTTTGCCAAACAGCAAAGAAACGTGACAGCCTAAGCCAGTTAGTTTTCCCCTGGAACTTATGAATTCGCAACACTCAAGTAATTAGACACCTTGAATACTGAGTTGACCCAAGAATAAGGATTTCAGAAGATTTAATTTTTCTCTGGTTGATTCGCCTACGGTATCGAATCGTTGCCATACCCGATTAACAGGCAATTTTAGGCAGCTTAATAATAAAACTCGTCCCTTTGCCTTCAGAACTTTCAACCCCGATCGTCCCTTGATGTGCTTCAGTAATACTCTTGGCTACAAATAAACCTAAGCCCCAGCCCGTTTGATCTTCAGCCGCAATGGTGCGACGAAACTGTTGAAAGAGAATGGATTGAGCGCTCGGGCTGATGGGAGTGCCTTCATTATGAATAGTCAAGCTGATCTGGGTTTCTGTTTGCTGGAGTGTGAGGGTGATGGGTGTGGCAGGAGCACCATATTTCACGGCGTTAACGGCTATGTTTTCAATCACCCGCCGTAGCTCTTTACGGCTGCAATTGCTCCTGACATCAGTATCAGAGACCACAACAAACCGGTCTCCATGAATAAAGCGCAAATCCTCTACTACATCTTGAACTAGTAAATCTAGGCAGCATTCTGCCAAGTCAAGCTTTAAGCCATACCCTGCCCGCAGCCGACTGGCATCCAGCAGATTTTGAATCATTACATTCAGTCGCTCGATCGCCCCCATCATCCTCATTGCCACATCCACATGGGCGTCACTTCGTTCTAGCCGACGCAGCATCAGTTGAGTTCCCATTTTGACCACGTTGATGGAATTTCTCAAGTCGTGAGTGAGCGTCACCATAAAAAGCTCTTGGATGTCTTGCAGCGTCTTGGAGAATTCAGAGGCAGCGTCATTCACTGCTTGCTCAATCGAGCCAATGATGATGTCCCGATCGCGCGCGTCCAAAGGTGCGTCTGCCTCTAAAACTTGAAAGATGACCTGACGGAGAATGTGATACTCAAGAATCAGTTGACTGATGGAGTAGTCAGCATAGCCTGCCCGTTCCTGCCCGTGACTCTTGCCAATGCGCGTACTTTCTACCTCATTGGCTTCTATGCTGGCAGCAGTGCGATAAATGCCGGTTGAGAGGTTATTGATCAGTTGGGTGAGGTATTGAGGGAGCGAATTTTGTAGAACCAGAGAGTTTTGATGCATGGCTGCACTGACTTCATCCCGTGCCCGCTCCTCCCATAGCTGCATGATCCTCTCAGCATTTTGTTTCAGTCGGTCAGACGTTTGGCTGGACATTGTGTTTGATTCCTGGCATGAGGTAAAAGCACATTGCTAAAACGGGGGCTTAGCAGCTTGCTTTCGCAGGATGAAGCAAATTACGCCATTTGCTCAATTAAGGGGAGTTCAACGGTGAAGCAAAGCTGTCCAGTTGTATTTTCAACAGTGATTTTACCGCCTAAATGGCGTGATTGAAACGAGCGTGTCACCAGGTGCAATTAGCACTAAACCGAAGTCTGAAACAACGTAAATTTGTTAGCCAGTAGAGTTTAGGGAAGAATGTCTCGCCTCGATCGCTCCACAGTGCAGCAGAAATGCCTTGATTAGGACGCAACATTTGTTTGCAATTGGCGGTAGAATTTTTTGATTCTGTCGGTTAGCGAACAATCTGCTTATGCACCGCATTCTAGTCGTCGATGATCTCGAAGATCATATTGCTTGGTTGAAAACACACTTAGAGGAGCAAGGCTACACATTATGGACTGCCTTGGGCGAAGGTGAACTCTCCCTTTAGATTCCTGAACCTACTTCAGTTGTAGGACGCACCAAAACCTGCCAACACTAATCATGGGTGTAAAGGATCACAAATTGGCGCAATTGGAGAGGTGGTATGGGAGATTGCTACATCTTGGTCGTGGATGACAGTCTGGACAACCTGTTGTTTATGGAGTGCTTCTTAAAGGCAGAGGGTTATCAGGTTGCTATCGCCCAGAATGGCACTGCCGCTTTAGCCCAAGTTGCTGCATCGCCGCCCAACCTGATTCTGCTGGACCTGATGATGCCGGAGATGAACGGCTTAGAGGTGAGCGAGCGCATCCGGCAGCATGACGAGTATTTTGATATTCCGATTCTGCTGGTGACCGCTCATGGTGAGGTAGTTTTAGGGCAAGCATTACCAACAGGAATCAATGGGGTACTTTCCAAGCCCGTGGATTTTGATGAATTGCTAGAAACCGTTCAAGCATTCTGTTAGGAAGAAACTCCTCCTGTCTCACCAGCT
This sequence comes from Phormidium tenue FACHB-886, assembly GCF_014764505.1. Taxonomy (GTDB): domain Bacteria; phylum Cyanobacteriota; class Cyanobacteriia; order Elainellales; family Elainellaceae; genus FACHB-886. The sequence goes on along the minus strand of NZ_JACXWX010000085.1, from coordinate 15,014 downwards.
CGGCAAGCATTACAGCTAGCTTCTCCACGTCGATCGGCTCCCGGATGGTCTAAAGCCATAAGCACCCGCACAAGGTACAAGTATTAGAGGAACACAAAACGTTTACAAATAGATTTGTCTTTAGGGGATCTAACAACGCCATTACTCAAACTACTGTAGAAGTGACATCATTATTTTTGCTGTGTGAGCTGATATGAGTTCTACCTCTTGCATCCTACAATCAGCTTTTGAGCGGGCAGTGCAACATGCACAGATCCTTGAGAAGCACGGTGAAGCATTCGAGAAGATGGCAAAATCCCTCGATGGGCAATTGCTAAGGAGGGAGCAGGCAGAGTTTATAAGATCTGCAGGACACCAAATTCAGCAACATGCGCGGCTGATAAAGGTTACAGCAGAACTTGCACTAGAGAACAAACACTATTCACCAGAAGAACACGCCTTAATACAACAGCAGCAATATCAATCGGTGCTGCTGCACATACAGGCTATCCAATTGTTGTTGGAGTCCACTCATCCTCTTCTCTAAGAGTCATCCTGCCACTGCCTCGAACCAGGCTAAATGCAGTTTCAACGTCCACAGCACCGCCTCGAACTCCCGATAGTCTTTCCAACCTGCCCACTGCCGATCGCCTAAGGTCATCTCGATTTGGAATCCTTCAGCAGCAGCAGTAACAGTGCAGCGCTTGCAATTAGAGATTTGGCAGGAAACTGAGGCTAGAGCGCCATTGGTAGCGATTGGGTTAACGACCCACCGATGCTTGGGAAATGGCACTGGTCTGCTAACGGATGGTAGTTAAAATAAAGGCAGCGTTGAGGATGCATCAATGAACTGCCCAACTTGCCAAAGCGAAAATGTGGTGAAGAATGGGACAACCAGACGTCAAGATAACAGTGTTGTTCACAAATATCAGTGCAAGGCTTGCAAGCGACAATTCAACGAGCGAACCGGCACTCCGATGTCAAGGCTACGAACCCCGTCAGTAATCGTGGGTGCAGCTTTGAATGTCCGCACGGAAGGATGGGACATGCCTGCGACCGGACGGTCGTTTGGTAAGTCTCACTCAACCATCATGCGGTGGGAGCAAAGGCTTGCTCAGCGAACGACTTAATGGTCACCGCCTGCACCGGATGGGTCTGATGTCACGCTCGAAGGGGATGAAGTGTACACTCGTGTCGGCGAGAACCTTCCCCCCCGAAGCAAGTGAAGGTTGGACAATCCATTTCATCGAACGCCAGAGTCGCTATTGGATTACCGCCCAGGCAGGCAAAAAGCAAATTCAACTATTTGAGCAAGGGACTCAAAGCGCTTGGAATTGGGCAAAACCAGCCCAGTTCATTCGTTGGTTTACCGATGGTGAACGGCGCTATGGTAAAGCATTGTGGAAACTTGCCAGTGTCTATCTCAAATTAGGAGAAGCCCATCTAGATTACCAGCGCCGCAAGGTTTGGCGCGAAGGGCTAGAAGTCGCCATGAAAATCAAAGGTTCTCAAGGCAACAAGCGGATTGAGTGGGTTTACCCTGAGCATTTATTTACGGCTATCAGTGCCGTATCTGAGGTGCATGCTAATCATAACGAGGCTCAAAACAGCGCACTCAGACGACGCTGTAGTGCTTATCGTAGACGACAGACCCTCTATGCCAAGTGTGTACAGGGATTACAACGAGTATTGCAGGTGCAACGACTGATCCATAATTGGGTTCATCCCCACGGGGGGCTATTCAAAGGCACCACTCCAGCCATAGCAATGGGGTTTTGCGATCGTCCGTTATCGATGCATGAACTCCTGACTCAAAGAGGTTTTACTGCTATCCTCCCTTAAAAGACCAGTGCCCTAGAACCCAGTGAAGCAAGTAACCTTTTTTGTCCGCCTTACCACTATTAATTAGTAGAGTTGTTTAGTGAGGAAGGCGTGTCCGAACAAAGTGATCTGGAGCTAGTTTTTCTGTCGCAACAGGGAAACAAAACTGCATTTGGTCAGCTTGTGTTGCGCTATCAACCTATGGCACAGCGCCTTGCTACACGAGTGACCGGCAATGAAGATTTGGCTCAAGAGCTTGTGCAAGATGCCATGCTGCAAGCTTATCTTTCTCTAGAAAAACTGAATGACCCAACCCGCTTTAAGAGCTGGCTGTGCGGTATTGTCCTCAATATTTGCCGAAGCGAATTGCGTCGTCGGAGGGTAATCTGCTTTTCCCTCGAGGCAATGGTAGGGAATTTAGTGGATGAACCGCCACCGATCGCTGGGAGTTCACCCGATCCTCAACTTGTGGCAGAACAGGAAGAACTCCACACTACATTACTAGAAGCAGTCGATACGTTATCTCCAAAGAATCGCTCAGCAATTTTGCTGTTCTATCATGAGCAGTTCAGCCTGCAAGAAGTGGCAAGTCACTTGAATATTTCAATCAGCGCAGTCAAAGGGCGTTTGCACAAATCTCGTCACCAGCTCAGAGAGCAATTATCGATCCTTCAAGATCAAACTCAACCCAATCCACTTCAGGAGATTAAGACCATGACCCAGGATTCTACCCCAACCAATCCAGAAATTTGCTGTTCATTTTGTAGCAAAAGCTCGGAACAAGTCAGTCTTCTCATTGCAGGTCCGGGTGTACTCATCTGCGATGGGTGTGTGGAGATCTGCAGTCAAATTATCAACGGAACAATTCCTCCGGCTCCGTTGACGCAGGAGGAAGCTGAGCAATTGATGGATTCAGGCAAGCTCAGCGACTGAATTTACAGACATTAATGAGAGCCGATAAGTATAAGGGTTCAACTTCCAAGACTGGATTTGCTTTTGGGTTTGCTTTGATGTTAAAGACTAACTGTTAAACGTCAGAGGCAAACAAACTGATGCTTTCGCTATCATCAGATAGTTTAATCATTCTCTCAAAACTAAATCCTAGCTTTTCTAACAGCTTTGCTGAACTATAGTTGTCTGGTGAGGCGATCGCTACAATCCGATTTAAGCCAAACGCTCTTCTCGCATACGCCATCACAGCGGCAGCGGCTTCATAGGCATACCCTTTTCCACGAAATTTAGGAAGAAAGGCGAATCCAATATCCACATCTTCTAAGGCATCTCTTTTTATCAAACCGCACATTCCAATTGAGACACCTTCGCCCTTTAGCTCAGTCAAATACAGCCCGAAGCCAAGACGCTCATACATTGCAACTGGATTCTTCAAGATATAGTCACGAGCGTCATCAAGTGTTCTCACACCTTTATCACCGATAAACCTCAGCCACGAAGGGTCATTCAAGAGTTCAAGAATAAACTCGCTATCCCCGATCGTCAGCCTACGAAGGATTAAACGCTCTGTTTCAAGAACTGTCATCATCGAACACCTTATTACTGATGTCTAATAGTAGAGTCATCCGGCAGAGGAACGGATAATTCTTGGCGGGTAAACTCATTCTTTACTCAGGCTTGCTTCTCTGCGGCAGCTTGTATAGCGCTACGCGCATATGTTATGACAAATCTTTTGTGTAAAAGTCCCGCGCAGCGAGGCTTTTACACAAAAAGAATCTCGTAGTCGCGTAGCACCATAAGTCTCTATTCAAGTGCCTTACAAATCAGGAAATATATTGTTGAAACTATCCAACCAAAAGGATATAAAGTAAGCCTTGAGCTATCACCTGTCAAGTTCTCAACTAGTTCTTCAGGTGGATTAGGGACAGAGTTAATGTAATCACTTAAGCGTTCTACATGGTACTCGTAGCCAAGAATCAAACATAGCCAACCTATAAAGAAAAAGAAAAGAAAAGAAAAGGTGACATAGGAGAATGATTCAGCTCGCTCTTCTGGTAGCGGCGCAAGATTGGCGGTAGCAGAAGGAATGCAAGGTAAAACGGGTTATCAATAAAATGCATGGCTTAAAGCGGAGTTAATGTGCTGCCATATTGCCCTAGTTGGAATCTATAATTGCTTCCTTACAGACTACTTCAAACATGTTTCACGCTCAACTTCAAAGAATAAGCTCAAGATATTGGCTTAACAAAACAAAGCCAGCTAACAGCGTTTAGCCTGCTTTCTTCCTGTCTAGTTCGCCTAACACGTTCAAACGAAGTGATTAGTCAGATTTTGAATTGCATATCTCCCCTACAGGAGTGTTAGACGGAGAAACTTGCTGTATAACCACCTGAACTAGATCGATATACAAATTGCTCACTGTGTATTTATCCATTCTGCATAAATGAATAGGAAAACTCTGTATATCTGTCATTGCTGAGCAGCGCATCCCTAATGATGCTCTAGCAGCTTACAAGTTCCCTTCAGCCCTCCACCTCATTGGTGTTCCCCATACCCCATTCTTGAAGAAACGATCGCCGCTTTGAATGAATCCTAATTTTTGGTAAAAGCCTACTGCCACATCAGCGGAGTTAACAGTGGCTTCATTAAGGTCATAAGTGCATCGGGTGAAGAGCTCTCTACCGATTCCTTGCTCAGAAAATTCTCTTCGGACGAACAGCAACGATAAGCGGTTGCCTCTGCGAAATGTAATAAAACCAACGACTATTCCAGGTAGCGACTAGCGTTTTCTCGCCACTCAAGATTCTGTCTCTCAATAAAGCTGACGATCTACTTCAGTACGCTTGTGTTTCTTCTAGCTTTCCAATACTCATGAGCGATACTGGTTTTTCGTTCCGTAAAACCAGTGACTTTCGGCTTAAGGTAGGACGCTAGTTAGAGGTGCTGTAACACCTCTAACCAGCTAACCTGGCTTCCTGGTGCAAGCAGGAAGCAGGCTGTGACGATCGTATCGTTCGCTTTGCTAATGCGCTCAAGTTGTTGGGAGCCACACCTTAAGCTTTTTCTCCTCTCCTTTGCCCCGCAAATATGGCACTACGTGCCTAAATCAAAATGTTTTTATGTAAAAGTCCCGCTTTGCGGGACTTTTACATAAAAACATTGTCTCAACATAAGCGCGTAGCGCTATATCTTCTACACTGAGTTGCGATCGCTGATGTGATGAATCAGAGCGTTTGAAGGTAGGTTCGGATCAATCACCTTACGTGCACTGTCAATACCCACAACGGGCAGCGTACCTGGATTAAGTAAGCCAAGTTGAACCAATACGCTCGCCTGATCCCAGTAAATGTGCTCATGAGCTAGCTTGCCGTCACGGAACTGAACAATTGCTACCACTGGCACTTCAACCCGTTTTTCGGTGGGAGCAAGGCCGGGTAACATCCATTCCATCCAAACAGTATGAGTGAACTTAGCCACCATTTCATCCACGAGTTGATCCGTCCCGATCGTGCGCGAGATTGGGATCAACTCCATGTCCGGCGGCATCTGTGAAATGAAGTATTTGGAATAAAACTCGCGCAGTGCTAGTTTCCCGACTTCCCCAGTCATTACCGGAATGTGGTTAACGTAAGCATCTTCAACCATCGTGGCAAGAGTATCTTCCGTGTTTGGGTATCAAACTGGTACTGCAGACGTTCTCCCCAGAGTTCTTGCAAAAACTCCTGATCTCATGTCAGGCTAGTGCTTTGCTGTAAATTTGCTTGCTTGTCTACAGTTTGTTCTTGGACCATGTTGATGTAATTTCCTGATTGATGGGATGAGGATGATCGCAGATAGACCTATATGCGATGTAGTTTGTGCTGGATTCTCCTAGTTCTATCTGAAGTGTATTGAGTTCTAATGCTTGACTTCTTTTAGATTCTTATGACGCTCTATCAAATTCTATGGAGTTAGCGAACTTGTTTTGGTGTCATTCCAGTGAGTCGCTTAAAGTGTTGTGTCAAATGACTTTGGCTAGAGAAACCGACTTGTAAGGCGATGTCCACGATCGCCAAATCTGTTTTCTTCAGCATCACTTTCGCTCGTTCCACTCGCTGTTGAATCACGTACTGGTGTGGCGAAATTCCCATCGCTTGTTTGAATAAACTGGCAAAGTAAGTGGGGCTGATGTTGATAACTCCTGCAATTTCGGTCAGTGATAAATCTCGATTCAGGTAAGCGTGAATATAGTCAATGGCTTGCTGTACTTGAGCATGAGTTAAGTTTCTATTTTCGGGTATGATGGTTTGCGTGATGGTTGAATAGCGCCGCAGCAGATGAATGACTAGAATTTGAGTTAAGGCGTCGATATACAATCGCCCCATGATGCTACCCGATTGCAACTCAGCTAAAAGCAGCATCGCGACCTGATGAAGCTGCAAATCCTGTTGTCCAAAACAGCTTAAGAGGTCGATTCGCGTTAGATCAATTTCCGACGCTCCAGCGATTTGCCCAATCAACTCCGGTTTTAAGTGAATGTGCAGCATACGGCAGATGCCTTTTTGCCGATGCCAGTAGCTCGATTGTCCAGCAGGAACAAGGATACTGTCGCCCTTCTGAATGACGGACTCATGCAAGCGATCGTCAGACTTTTGGGTTACCGGGACAGGCTGCCCTAAGGGTAAGACGAGCCAGTGATCAGATTGCGCAGGAAGTTCTACTTCAAGCGAATTTGAAAGATCCTGATACTGCTCAACCAAAATCCCGTTCCAGCCCATTTGCCGACTGGATAATACTAGAGCGTTTTGGTTCAACCTCTGATTGAGTTCGATCGGGCTAAGAAGGTTGCTTGTCATAGAATTTGTCTTCACCTACTAGTTGCAGCTTGAAGAATGAACGCTTTCTGTGTTTTCAACTTGTGGCACAGGTCCAGCGTAAGCTGAATTCGGTTCTGCGTGAATACACAGATCTGGCGGATAATTGCCTAATCCTCTCAAGCAAGGCGTTAATCAGGAAAAACATCTTCTATAATAAGCGCGTAAAGAAGTGTTACATCAGTCAGGAATCTAGCATGACGATCGAGACACTAAACTCTGAAACCGCGATCGATGCTTCTGCTGACGGAAAAATTTTGCCAGCACAGCAGCGTTTGGCGATCGCCAAATGTGCGGAATTGGCGGCATGAATCGAGCAGCATACGAGCAGCGAGAGAAGCGGCTATTATCCAACTGCGATCGGATCCCCTAGTCTTCGTGTGATGCGATACTACTAAAACCATAGAGGCAGTCAGCGAATCACTGTTTGCGATTGTGGTGCAAGGCAGAAAGAAAATATCGCTCAATGAAGAAATCTTTCAGTATGGTGTCGCTCAATATTTTGTGATATCAGTGGATTTGCCGCTGAGCGTCTGTATGGTAAAGGCAACATCCGACCATCTCTATTTAAGACTTAAGCTGAATCTAGACCCAGTTCAACTCTGTGAGATTATTGCTCAAACAAACCAGACATTGATAAGAAAGAGAACTCTGTAAGAGGCTGGTTGGCAGCGATGCCAGTCCGTCTTTGATTGATTGTGCCATCCGGTTAACAAAGCTGTTAGAAACACTGCAGGATATCCCGTTTCTCGCCCTGATGATTATCCGCGAAATCTATTACCGTCTGCTCATAGATAGCCAAGGTGAAGCAGCGCTGCATGTTGCTGCCAAAGATGGCAACATGCAGCGCATTGCTGAAGTCATCAAACGGATTAAGGAAGATTTGGCATCGCTTAACAGGGGGATAATTTTTGAGTGAGAGGAGCGCTCCGCTGAAGAAAAGGTGGCGATCGCTGAGTTTAATTCGGGCTGTTGTTAGTGATTCTGCACCACCAGATTCTCTGCAATCAGCGCCTTATTTATGAACACACCTGCCGTTGTCCCCTCTGCTACAACGATACTAATTGCCGAAAATAGAATCGTCGTATCTCCTGCCGCATACACACCAGAAACAGAAGTTTGTTTATCTTCGCCTACTTGCACTGCACCATTATCAGCGAGGTTACAGCCCAACTGTTTTGCCAGATCGCTATGCTGGTGGGGTTGGGGCTGGACAAAAATGCCGCGCCGGGGAATCACCTCGCCAGTAGCGAGCACAATTCCAGTTAAAGTTTCGTTCACTTGCTCCAGTCGGTCAATCTTCTCCTCACGCAGTTCAATACCCCAGGTCGATAATTGGTTTCGCTGGTCATCACTCAAGCTTGCATCGCCATCTGTGCAGAGAATCAAATCACGACTCCAGCCTGTAAGATGTTGTGCCATCTCAAATCCCGCTTGTCCTTTGCCATAAATCGCCAGCGGTTGATCTTGAACCTCCCAACCATGACAGTAGGGACAGTGAAAAACGCTCGTTCCCCACCGTTGGGCAAAGCCTTCAATCTCCGGCAGCTTATCTGTTACACCAGTCGCTAGCAGCAGTTTTCGCGTTGTCAATTGCTCACCTGTATCGAGCATCACTTGAAAGCGATTGCGCTTTTCTGGTGCAGTTCCGAAAGGCTTGACATCAATCACCTTACCAATCTGAAATTTGACATTTTCATACTTTTGCAGCTGCTCACGGCCGATTTGCAGAAGTTCTGAAGGGGCAATGCCATCTCTAGAAAAGAAACCGTTTGCCGCGTCAGAAACAGCATTGCGAGGTTTACCAGAATCGATGATGAGAACGTGTTTGCGCGATCGCCCCAACAGCAGTGCGGCACTTAACCCTGTCGGACCTGCGCCCACAATAACCACATCCAAAGGATTAGAAGAAGAGTCAGTGTTCATCATTTTAGTCGCGTCCTGCTACGATAATTTTTTCTGCTAAGCCACCCGGATTAGAAAAAATCATCTCGTGACCGTCCGGCATCTGCATGAGCCGAAATAGTCCCAAGCGACTAGACATTCTGGGATTCCAGCCCCCCTTACCTTGAGGTAAGGAATTGTCTTCCGTACAGTAAAAATAACTGCGTGTAACTGAATTGAGCCAGTTCGAGGTCAGCGTCGTTGAGAAACGCTTCTCGCCCAATCTCAAACGGCATCACCGCCGTATTGTCGTCCGATTCTTCAGCTAGCTTGTCGAATAACGCTTGATAGTGCAGTGGAACGTTATCGTTGAGGCTTTCACCATCGTTAAAGACAAAGGCATCCAAGAAGATAAGCCGCCGAATGCGATCGCGAATTGCTTCAGCAACTTTAGCAATAATCGTGTCCTCAAAACTATGTCCTAACAGAACGATATCGGTTAAGTCTTTGCTAACAATGTAATCGGCGATCGATTGCGTGCATTGAGCATGGTTGACATTTTTATTCACGTCTTTACCATGTCCAGCGATCGTAGGAGCGAAAGCCTGATGCCCTCTCGCTTCTAGATGTTTGATCACAGGCTCCCAAGCAAAACCGTCATGCCATGAGCCGTGAACTAAGACAAAAGTTGGCGTTGGATGATTCCTTACAATGCATATAAAAATTAAGAAATTTTCTCCTTTTGCCTGTATGGATTTTCTATGTCTTTGTAGCAGCGGAGGGTAAGGTTCCGGGTGGACCCAGGATCTCGTCGCCAATCTCGGCAGAAATGCGATCGAACAATTCCATATTTGGTGTATCTGCTTTATTTTGCGTACCTACTGCGGCAATCAATCGAGCGAAGGCACTAGGTGCAGCAATCATCAATCCACGCGCAGGCTGATCATCAAGTGCAGCGACGACGTGAGGTGTACCAACTGGAATTAAGAAACTTTCACCCGTGCTGAGTACAATCTTGTTCTTACCTGTCCAGATCGTAAATTCTCCTTCCAGCACATAGAGTTGTTCGGAATAGCGCGTGTGACGACGGGGAGGAGTTTGTGAACCAGGCAGAAAGAAACTTTCAATGAGATCGTACTGACCTCCGGTCGTGGTGCGATCGGCAAGGATGGTGAGGCAAGAACCAAAAAGCCAAAAAGATTCCGTCATAAAATTACTCCTGTCGAGTCATAAGAGCGCGGTAGTCATTTATGGAACAGAATTAGAATTGCTACATCCCAGCCAACTTAGAGTTTCACCGCTTCAGCGATGCTGACATTGAGAAAGTCGGAATCACCCGCGTTAGTTCAAATCCACTCGATTGCAATAGCGATCGATAGTCTTCCTCAGTCCGTTTCCATCCACTATTTGCTTAAGTCATCAGGATGATTCCGAATTTGGCTTTTGATCAAAAGTTTTTCTGCACTTCCCAAGATGATCGGTAGCCCTAAAGATACCTAGGATCATTCAAATCAACGGAGTTTGACTAATCACACTCACATTTGGATCCAGGCTGTCGCCTGTGTTGTAGACATAATTAAAAGCACCTTGATCATTGAGCAGATGCGATCGCAAAAACAGTCCGCTCCAGCGTCCGATCGTTTCAGTTGCAGTGGCTTGACCTAGCGTCGGGCGGGTTGGATCACGATCGCTATCCTGATTGGTAATGCCATAATGATTCGCACCTTCAACCGCGATCAATGCTTTTGGCGTGTCTTGAACGTTCACATACGTGGACGCGACTTCGCCAAAATCAGCAACGCCATCGAGCGTCCCTGCAATGAGACCAACGGGAATATCTTCATTGTTAATGGGTAAAAACTCCCCAGTCTGCTGATCGCGGAAGTTAGTGCCATAGAAAATACCTGCCTGCAATTCTGGAGGGATTGTGTAGCCCTCTGAGCCAATTTCAGGAATGTCAACTTCTTCCTGGGTTGCGCCTAATCCAACGGCTCCGCCAAATGAGTGTCCTAGAAGTCCGAGCGTATCGGTATCGGCAATTTCAAAGATCGGTGAAGTTGGATCAGCATCTTCTACTTTCATCTGATCCAGCACATCATTGACTTGCCCTTGCTCAGAAAAGAAACCCGTCACCGTTTCACCATTAGGTGTGGTGAGCGTTCTCTCGTTATTAGGAACAACGACTACAAATCCATAGCTAGCGACTTCTTCGGCATATTGAGAATAGTCTGCTTTATCGATCAAAGCACCTTGAAGCATAAGTGCGATCGGTAGTTGGTCCGCAGGGGATTCTGGCACCACTGAATAGTAGACATCGGCTGAATCGCCATCTGCTGCAATTGTTGTGGTGTAGTGTTCTACGTGATCATAAATCGGGTCAGGATCGAAACCTGTATCCTGCTCTAAATCCAATCGCAAAACTTCTCCTTGTCCGGCAACAAAACCTTTGTTGGAGATGTAAATATCACCGTCAGCACCAATTTCTAAACCTGTCGGATTAGTTAGCTCATCATCGGCGATCGTCGTGCGAGTTTTACCATCGGAAGACACATAGATCAATGCACCTGCGTTGCCTTCGTTCAACAGTCCATTCGCATCGTATTCCAGAACATATAGACCACCAGCGTCATCAAAGGCGAGATCAACGATATTCGTAAAACCGCCTTCATAGACTTCCGGTTGACCTTCTTCGTTGATGCGATACACTTGCGCTGTGTTGGTTTGGAACGGAAACCCAGTTAATTCGCCAACATAGAGCGCGTCATCCGGACCAACGGCGACTGAGGTAGGAACGGGCTGCTGCACGATAGATTCACCCGTAAATGGATTTGTTGCAGTACGAGTCGAAAAGACAGCTTCTAGAGACGGTTCGCCGCCAAAGGCTCGCTGACTAAGCAGATCATTCGCACCTGCATCAATCACGTAGGCAGTATTGTCTTCAATCAACAAATCATAGAGGTTAGTATCTACGTTCTGCCCGTCGGGGTTGTTCGCTTGTTCATACGCACCAACATCCCACAACCTTGTCCAGGAACCCCCGTTTTCAAAACTGTCGATCGCGATCAACTGGCTAAAATCAGGCACTTGCAGCACTTCATCTCGATTAGCGGGATTGCTGCCAAGCCCGACGATCGCATAAGCATTGCCATCCGCATCAAATTCAATATCACTTACTCCTGCTGCGTCTGATCCATCCGGTAATGCCAGCGAAGGTAGTCCAGTGACCACTCGTTCTGCCACCCCGTCTTGAATGCGGGTAATCGCCCCCGTTGCGCCATAGAATACAGACGCACCCGGTACACTTGCAGATGGAATACTGGCTCCGGTTCCGCCTCGTCCGGCTTCTGCAACATAAAGTGCGCTATCTGGACCAAAGCTCAACTTACGGGGACTATCCAGACCCGATGCCACGACCTTAATTTGCGATAGTTGTGGCGTTTTTGCTGTTTGAGACATAATACTTCTCCTATGAATTAATGATGTATCCTCAGTAGCGATCAAATGTATAAGTAGAGCAAGTGATCCGATAGAGCAGGGAGTTCCTATTCAAAAGCTGAAGCACGGCTTTGACACTGCTCAACCAAAACGCCATTTCAGTTTATCTGCCGACTGGAGAACACCCGCGTTTTATTCAACCGCTGGCTGAGTTCGAGCGAATTGAGAAAGTTGCTTGCCATAGAGCCTGTTTTCGCCAATTATTTGCAGCGCATATTTTAGATAGGGTTGGTTCATTGCTTCTGATGCGAGGCGTGAACTAAAATCACAACGACTGACCGCCAGAAATTTCGATTCTCTGACCCGTGATCCATCGGTTCTCTTCAGATAGCAATAACGCGATCGCACCGCCAATATCATCTGGTTCACCCACCCGATCTAAAGCAGTTTGGGACGCGATAAGTTTGTTGATTTCTGGATTACTCTGCACGACACTTCCCTCAGTGGCAATCGCGCCCGGAGCGACTACATTCACTGTAATTTGTCGGTGTCCCAATTCCTTTGCTAAGTATCGAGTCAGAACCTCGCTCGCACCCTTCATGCTGGCATAGACCGCTCGTCCTGGGAATGTAATGCGGGTCAGAAACGATGAAAGATTCACGATTCGTCCACCATCTTTGAGCAATGGTAACAACTTCTGAGTGAGAAAGAAGACACCCTTAAAATTAATATTGAGTAATCGATCGAATTCTTCTTCTGTTGTTTCTGCAAACAACGAGTTTTGACTAGTTCCAGCGTTATTGATGAGGAAATCAAACTGCTCGGTTTGCCAGGTGTTTTGCAGGGATTGCTTAACTTGCACCACAAACGCATCAAAGGTTTTGATATTGCCTATATCGAGTTGCAGTGCCACCGCTTTGCCGCCCATTGCTTCAATTACAGAGACGACGGATTTCGCTTCTGCCTCACTGTTGAGATAGGTCACAATTACACCTATCCCTTTTTTCGCAAGTGCCAGAGCAGTATTCCTGCCCAGTCCTCGACTCGCTCCTGTCACTAAAGCGATTTTTGTTGTCTCTTGTGCCATTACCTTATCCTTCTATTACCCAAACTTCGGAAATCGGACAATCACTTAAGTACTGCTGTTGCCTCAATCTCAACTAATGTTTCTGGAGACGCGAGTGAGGAAACACCGATGCCAGTAAGAGCTGGGCGCGATTCTGCCAGATATTGCGCGATGATTGGTGCGATCGTCTCCAGGACTTCTCCAAGTTCACCCCGAATGTAGATACGAAGGCTAAGCAGGTTCTCTACGGAGCTTCCTGCTGCATCTAGGACGATCGTTAGGTTATTTAGCACATTCCGGAGTTGCCCCTCTACGGTATGAGATGAAACTTGGTGGTTCATGTCCCAGTCAACCTGACCAGAAATGTAAACGGTACCCGTAGCGGTATCGATGACCGCGTGGGATAATCCATGTGGGCTTCCATCATAACGTTGTGGCGGATTAACAAGTTGCTTTCTCATTGTGTCTAAGTCTTTCTCCTATCTATCTGGATTGTAGCCAGCTCTAATGCTTGGTTTCTTTCAGATTCTTAGGGTAGTTTGTTAGATTCTTATGGTGTTAGCGAACTTGTTTAGGGTTATAAACTCCAGCAGACAATCCGGCTTCCTCAAAGATTTCTGCGAGTTTAATGGCAGAGAGAGACGTCGTACTCGCAGGTTTACGAATCACGGTATTTCCGGCAGCGAGGGCAGGCGCAATCTTGGTTCCAGCCAGAATCAATGGAAAGTTAAAGGGCGTGATTGCAGCGACAACTCCTAAGGGTTCTCGCACGATCGTGACGTGTTTTAGTGTGTGGTCTGCGGTGGCGAACCAGACGAGTTGTGCCATCGATTTCTGGAGCCATACCTGCATAGTAGCGAAACAAATCTGCCAGTAAGTGAACATCGATCGTCTTGGCAAAGTGAATTGCCTTGCCCATATCGAGTGTCTCGCACAGGGCTAAATCATCCGCGTATTGTTCGATCAGTTGTGAAACGCGGGTGAGAATTTGCTGTCGCTCGTGCCCCATCATTTTTGCCCAAGGTCCGTTATCAAAGGCACGACGGGCAGCCAGGATCGCGTCTTCGACATCTTGTTGGGATGCTTCAGAAATGTCTGCGATCGCCGTTTCTGTAATCGGGCTAATGGTAGGGCGAGTTTTACCATCGGATGCCGATCGCCATTGTCCATTAATGTAGAGTTTGACTTGCTTGATCGGGGGTTGCGGAAGTGAGATTGAGGGGCTAAACGTTGCGGTCATCGTGATCTCTCCACTTAAACGTCGATCGCTGAGTACTCTGAGAGGATCTGTTGATACTTTGCACTCACTTGCTGTAAGTCATACGTGGGAGCCATTGTTTCAACTCTGAGCGCCTTGAGTTGCCCCACACCTGGCAGATCGACGACGACAGAGATTTCCATTGCCTGCAAGTGTGCTGCATTTCCAATCCCAGAAAGCATTAGCAGCTTGGGCGAATCGAACGCGCCCGCACTTAAAATCACTTCCTGGTTGACTCTGACTTGATGCAAATTGCCCTCATACAGATATTCCACGCCAACAGCGCAAGTACCCTCAAACAACAGTCGAGTGACTAACGCCCCAGTGGTTACTGTCAAATTGGAACGCTGGAGGATAGGCAACAGGAAGGCAGCCGCAGCAAGGTAAGACATCCTGATAACTCCAACCGGGATTTCCTAATTTCTGCCAGCAATCGTAATCATGAGGATTGCCTCGAATGTAACTCATGAAATTAATCGAACTGCTGCCCCCCAAGACCTTCCCACGAGAACAAAACATTTTGCGGTCATTCAGGTCTGGTTCTGGTTCAGAGAAATAGCTCCAGTCCACCTCAGTACCGAGTAGATTGACGCATTCTGCTGGGATTCGAATCTCTGGTTTCGTATCTGGATTACCCGCTTCCAGCAATAAGACTGTTGGGTAATGTTCTAGACGTGTGGAAGTGGAGTTAGATGGATAGTCCAAACTCATAACGATTGATGAACAATCCAATGACAACATCATGTAACCAGATGGACTTAGAGAA
>NZ_JACXWX010000084.1 GCF_014764505.1 Phormidium tenue FACHB-886 | reverse complement strand
AGAGTATTTTTCGCTATGGTTTCGACCACCTACGTCAAATATTACTGAATCTAGAGTTGTTCGTCGATGAGTTTTTCCACGTTCTTCAATTTTTGTCCTGTACTTAGACTTCTAACTACTGCTGCATAAACAAGTTCATCTCAGGTCATCACAAGCCAGAACGCTGGAGTAAAGGCACATTGACTGATTACGCCACTCATTTACCAATTGCGCCAGATCTTTCGCTCATTCACAGTTGCCGAGCGGCGGTAGTGTGTTTGGGGCACAGGACGGCTCCCCGCTCCACTGCTGAACCAGTGCCTGACTGTATCTCGAGTCATGCCTGTCAGCCGTGCGAGATCTGGATAGTCCAGCTCCCAGCGCTGCAGAAATGTTTGGGGCGACACCGGTGGTGGACAATTTTTGTAGCGCTCAAAGAGGTTGTGTCGCAAAAACTTATCAAGGACAAACGATTGGTATCATTTGCATTCCCTTAAGCAGCAATTCCAAAGAGTGCTTCAATAAATTTGGCTTGAGAGACACTATCCCCTCGATCGATTCCTTTCACTTGCCCTTTGCGAATCACATTCATCGCTTCAATGCCACTCAATGTTCTTCTGGCACTATCAAACGACTTAAATCCCATCATCGGCTTACAATGCGCTTGCTCGTTCAATGATCCTGCTCAATGATGTTATCCAAGTATTTGCTTTGTCGTAACCTTTCAATCTTTCAATCGCAGCCGGATAAGCAGCATTTTTATCGACGGTGATCACGCGCGGAGTCTGAGTATGCTGACCCTTGAGCACTTTGCGAAAGAATCTTGCTGCTGCCTTGCTATCCCGCGAGCGCACTCGTGCCGTAAGTCAAAAGTATTTCCCTGCGAATCGACAGCAAGGGTACAGATACTTCCACACGCCCTTGATTGTGATATACGTCTCGTCCACGCGCCATCAGTCGTTTGTCGGCTTCAGGTGAGGTCGAATGTGTTTGTCCAGTTCTGGGACGTATTTCAGCACGAGAGCGATTGATCGTCGAATGGTCTACCTCCACCCCTCGTTCCTACATTATCTCCTCCAGGTCTCGGGAGAAGGCATAGCGGTGAGTCCAGTCCTGCAAGCGGGTCTCCCACTGTAGGGAACTGGCGAACCCGAAGGGCAGTACCAGCAGACGTTCAGCAAAATGATCTCAGGCAAAAAGTGCCGCCACTTAAACAAGCAGGAGTAGATATCAGAGGGCAGGGAGGAGAGGGTCGTCCTGCTTACCTTACCATTCGTTGGTTTTTGCAACACAATCCCCATTACTCTGACGATTCACAACTCATCGAACGACGCAGCCGATTTGCTGGATTACTCAATCTTCATCAGTTCAATAAAGACTGATGATGCTCTCCTTTCCTCCAGGTATTGCGGTAAGCAATGAGGTATCACAATTTATAAGGAGAACTTTGGCGACTTCACAAATTAGGGACTTACACGAGTGACTTGCGTTGTGGAGCAACCTATATTCGGAACAAATAAAACGGCTCGCTTTTGAAGCAAGGCTACCCTGATGCAGAGAGCAGATAGAAGCAATAACTCTAGAGATAACGAGATTAAACACCCCAAAAGCCGGCAAGTAGAATCTACCTCTGCTCACGAACTTAAAACTCTGTTGCTGACTGCGCGTTCCCAGCGGGATGAGTGGCAGCAGCGTTCACAAGAGAAACAGACACAGGCAGAACAGAATTACACCCTGTATCTAGAAGAGCAACACAAGCATCAGAACGCGTTGACGCTTTACCAGGAGGTGCAGACACAGGCACAGTCCTATCTAACCCTCTACGATGCAGAGAAATCTAGAAATGCTGAAGTATGGGTCAAGTACGAAGAGGTGCAGACGCAAGCACAGTCCTATCTGACGCTCTACAACTCAGAAACAGCTAAAAATGCTGATTTGCTGGTTAAATATGAGGAGGCTCAAACGCAACGAGAACACTACCTCACCTTGTATAACGAAGCGCAGAGCCAGCTGAAGCTGGAACGGCGATCGAAGGCAGGAATCAAGAGCTGGGAGACTCGTCGCAAGCGTGAAAATGAACGCTTGAAGCAGGAGATTGCTGCAATGACGATTGTTTTGCGTGATTCGCTGGCAGGTAAAGAAGATGCAGTAAACAATCTGTATGCCCTAGCCGATCGCATGGATCGCATTCAGCAGCTGGTTGACTCTGTAGAAGAGGAACCCACCAATAGCCCGATGGGTGTAATCCAAAAATTCAAACGCATCTGGCAGGTGATTAAAGAAATTCTCGAAGAGTAGAGCATCCCCCAATGAGTCACGATCCTGCTCCAATAACCCCGGCTTCGTGCCAAGGCACTTTAGGCGATCGCATTCGCAATATTGCTGATCAGCTCAAACAAGAGAGCAGCGTGCAAATCAAAGCCACGTCTCGGATCTTAGGAGCCGCCGCCAAACTTTCGGAAAATCACGATCGGTTGATTGATGAGGTTGTGGATATGGTTGAGGCAGACCTTGACCAACAGGCTCAAGCCCAGGCGGCGGCTGAGCCGCATACCGTCGAACAACTCAAGCAGCAGTTCAGAAGCCTCAGCAGTGCTAAAACGCACTTTGGCGTCAAAGTAGCAAGTTGGGCTGCCCTGGCGCGCAAACTCAACGATCAAACTGATGGTTTCAAGCAGTCTCGGACTGATGAGCCAAAAGATTCTGTTCCCTCCCGTCTCGACGCGATCGAACAAGAGATTAAGTCTATGCGAACTGACATGGAGCAGGTGTTGAAGCTTCTAGACATCATTTTGAAGAAACTCTAGACATAACGCCACGATACGTACGAAATCGTGCTGCCCATTCTGAGCGAACTGAACCTCAACAGTAAAAACGATGACTCCCTGCTTTTCGTACTTGCCCCCAGTTAGGCTAAAAACGATTGGAGCAGCACACATGGGGAAGTTCCAAGTTCTAGTCACGTTATCGTCAAAGCTTACTCGCTGATCTGATTGCCTTTGCCTAAGTACACGCTCTTGAGACCCATCGTCCCCTTCTTCGTCATCCCCCAGTAGCGCAAGTAGCGATACGGTCCATAGGTCTTGCCAGCCTTGGTATCGGGAATCATCTTCAGTTCAATGTGTCCACGACCGCCATGACGACCCAGGGGAGTGCCATCTGCCCGCGTCTCCGCAGCTGTGTCTGTGGTTTGCTGTTGTCTGGCTTCTAGCAGCCCTGCGATCATGGCAGCTAAATCTTCCAACTCTTCGTTTTGCCAATCCTGGAGGTCCTGGATGAGACGCTGTGGTCGGCTTCGCCGTGGCATCTTTTCTAGCGGCTGGGGTTAGGGAATAGCTTCCCGGGGTACGAAGCTTCAGTATTCCCTAAGTGGGCAAATTGCTGAAGGTACAAGTGTTTCTATCGCCCTGACTGCTGGTTACTTAGGGAATAGTAAGGAGTGCTATAAAGGAAAATGTTCCCTAAGTCTCGTAGCGAGGGCAGCGACTTTGGGGAATCCGCCACGCCCCCTCCCAATTCCCATAGAATGCTGGCACTTAGGGAAAGCTGAGATGAAGTGTAGCGGTTTTTGTTCCCTAAGTCTGCAAGTCGCGCACCCCTCAAGTAGCAATGCTCTACCGGTATACAGCGATCGGGTTGCCGATCGTCTGCAGTCAGGCTGCTTTAACTCAACCAGAGCCTTTACAGGCGGGCATAGTTAAAACGGGATTGGTAACAGCTTTATGAGTAACATTGGCGGTTGGCGGCATAACCCACTTCGATCGCATTACATCATTGCGGGCTAGATAGACACGCTGTCCTACTTAGGGAATAGTTCTAGCATTTCTCAGCTATTCCATTCCCTAAGTTATTGAACGCCTGCAGCATTAATCGCAGCAAGATAGCCTTAACAGCCCTAGCACCATCTGACAGTCCGAGGTAGGCTACGACGTGATTTGCAGATCGATTTGACTGGCAATCGACACCACCACACCCTTCTTCCGCAATTCGCCTAATGCTTTGTACAGATCGCCTTCATCCAACTCCCAACGATCGCAGAAGCTATTGACGTCTATTCTCGGGTTGAGCTTGCCAGGGTAATCCAGCTGCAGGGCAAAGAACATATAGTCGCGATCGCTGGTGAGCAGCTTCAGCTCGCGGATGCGGAGCAGTTCTTCTCGGTTTAAGCTGTAGCTCGCTGCATTAGACTTTGCCATCGCCCCTCTCCTAGTACAGTAGTTTGGTTTCAGCGTAGCGAACTTTCAGGTGAGCCTCAAGTCATTTAGGATGACCTACTTAGGGAATACTATAGACGAATTAAGCTAGTTTCATTCCCTAAGAAAAGTTCGAGGGCAATTTCTAAACTGGCTTTGCCCAGTTTAGAAATTGCCTCACTGATTGTTGGTTCACTTCGCTTCTGATAATCCGGCTTCTCGTAGAGCGCGATCTAAAACTTCAACTAGATTCAGCTCTCTTCCCCACTGCCTCAGGTACTCAAAATCCAAGTTAGTTCCTTGCAGCTTTAACACCCCCAGCACATCCCGCCACTGTTTCTCAGATTGGCTATCGCGTCCCCAAACTAGCTTTTGCAACACGATGTCTTCTGGGGAAGAGATCCAGATCCATTGACCATCAGGTAGCAGTTGTTGAATCCGACGTGTCATTTTGCTTTTAGCGAATGGGGTGTTTTGCAAGACAAACAGATCCGCTTTCTCCAACGTTTCGTTATCTAGCACATTGAACGATGAACACCGCCCGCTCACTGCATCCTCAACTGCGATATCGCTAATGTAGAACGAGGCGTCAAGGAAGGCTGCAAGTAAGGGTTTTGCTTTAATTTCATCGAGCTCAATAATGAGGTCAAGGTCCTCAGTGTAGCGGTTTTCACCCAGCAGGGAACTGGCAACAGACCCGCCAACATAGTAGGCAATGTTGAGAGGTTCAAGGATGCTAATCACCTTACGGGCAAAGGCAATTGGATCTACAACCACAACTTCTCCTTCCAAACTAGCAATGCAATCGACCCACTTCAACCCCAATCGACGTCTGACGTATTCTGAGCGGATAGGGGTATGGAGGCTTTGGGTTTTAGCCGCAGACAAGCAGAGATGTCGGGTTGAACGATTGAATGAGATAAACCGCTCTGTTCGCCAAGTGAGAGATTTCTGGCGCAAGCTTGTGAAGTAAAATACGTCTGCCTCAATGCTGGTGTCTGCTGCTTGAGGACGGTAACCAGGTTGGGTGGGAAGGGTTGGGATAAGCGGCATGGCGATTCTCCTACACTGCTCCGGTAAACCTGAGGCTGGCTGTACCAAGTTTAGATAGTCCAATTGCTGCGATGGCAGCAGCTTCTCTGACAATTCCATCTACAGCAAAGGGGCAAGCTGCTGTTAGTTTAACGTTCCTTGCCTAACGCTTCGTTGAAGTTCACCTGCTAATCCTTCTCTATTTGCCCTTCTCGGGACGTGGATAGTCATCAGGGTATTTAGCTCGGACTGCCTGCTCGACGAGAAAAGCAGCAAGGTTTGCCGTGGGTCTGCCTTCTTCATCAGCCCATTTCTCTAAATCCGCGAAGATCTTGTCGGGTAGCACGATCGTGGTGCGTTTGCTCATTAACAGCATGGTTTCATCGGACATGGGAATTCTAGCCTCTTCTAAGGTGCTAATTAAGCAATGCCATCTTATAATATGGCGTTGTGCGTTAATTCTATGGTAATTCTATGCTAAGCTTTGACTATAATGTAATTTTCCTCAAGGCGTTGCGCATGAGGACTTTTTTAGCCAGCTGAAAGACGGTAAACCAGCTATGTTTAATAACCTACGAGCGTTGCCTGACTTGGCAGCAGAGGAAGTTCTTAATCCTCCACGACCACCCAGGTTTAATTTGGACGATCGCGTCCGGTGGCACCGTGTTCCTACACAAGACTTTGGCGTGGTGGTAGAGCGCTTTTATGGCACAGAAGGCAGTGTGCAGGCACTAGGATGGCACTACATGATTCAGCTGGATGTCGATAGCCCCTCCTTCGCTCACTGCAAAACCGACTGTGGATTTGAAGAGGATTTGGCACTGATGGAACCTGGAGAGACTGATGCGGTTGGATGAGACTCAGGCTCAACTGCTAGAGCAGTTTCTAGCACTACCACTGCTCTCCCCGGATGACTTTGTGGCGCGCTGGACGCTCAGCTACCGGCAAATTAGTCAAATCTGCTGCTGTTCCATCTCAACGGTCGAGCATTGGTTTAGCAACGGAGCTGGACGACGATTGCCCACAGAGAACTATCAGAAGCTGTTAGCGATCGCCGACTTCCTGCTAACCAATAGTGACTCCATCTACTACTGGCAGCTTTGGCAGTAAGTGAAGAAGGATTGCCTCAAGCTTTGTCCATCTGACAGCTGATTTGTCGGCTCAATAGGGCTGGTAGGTACTGTTCCTGGCATCGGTGAAACAGGCTTTAATAGCAAACAGTCGGTTTCTACTATGCAAAGCGATTCTAATCAGCAATACCGTTTAGCTTATTCAGCCGACCTACCCCTGATCACCACTCTCATCCGGTTGGCTGCTGTTTGACCAAAGCAATTTGCCGCACCTAAAGTTTGCAATTCGACAAACCGTGTTGTATTGATCGGCTACCAACTATGTAATCGTTCTAGATGACACGAGCCCCTCGCAACAGACTGGGCAGTTGGGGAGAATCTAGAGCGGGTCATGAAACGCATGTCCATTTGCTCGATAGCCAAGAGTAGCGCATCATCTATCCAACCAGCGAGCAGTGGCAATTCATTTGGACGTTAGCGAAACGGTCCGCCACCGCTGCCACCCCGCGCTTTTCTCCAACGGTGGGAACTTGACTGCCCTGATGTGTCTCGCCTGGCAGACGTCAGCCGAGACACAGCGGCACTTTGGTTCAGTACAGGAACTGGAAGCCATCCCGCCCCTGGATAGCACTGCAGCAGATTTACCGCAATCGATTTTTTCTACTGCAACCCAGATCGACTTCCGCAAGACTTGCTCGATGAATAGTGCGGACTGTTAGAAGAAACAGATTGCCCCGCTTGAGCATCTGGCTCGCTTCGTTAATCTGTGTTACGAGACATTGATGTCCCAGCAACCCCTGTTTGAGTTGGCAAAATCCTCTTTGCTGAAGTTAGGTGCTGAATTATCCAGCAACTCGTAAGAAGGGACGGGCGAATGAGACAGAGTAATACCATTCTGGGAAGGGCAAAGAAAAATTTGAATTCTAGAAACTTCACCTAACAGGCTCTCGTAAGAATGGTGATTACTCCTCATCCTCTTCTGATGAAATAGGGCTACCTGAAAGCTTAAGAGCACTTCAGGCTCCTAACAAAGATACTAACGCGATTAACCATTTTAGCCAGAGTTGAGCATTAGGCAGTAGTAGTTTTCGGAACTATTCTTTCCCACTTAAAGTAGATGAAGGAAATAAGTTCCACGGGGAAGAAGTATGAAATTTTTCTGCCTAATCGTCTACTACAGGATATTATGCAGAAACGTTATTTGCCCAAGTTCGACAGTAAGCCCATAAAGTAGAGGCTGTCAAAGTAACTGTCCTCGAAGAGGAGCTTGCTTTGATCGCTAATTTCAAAATGGGTTTATGTCGTTTCAAGTTGAAGGTCGTTGGCGGGGAGGTGTTTGTCCTTTCCCAATCCATCCGGACCTTTAATAGAAAGCTATTACTTTAACTCAACGCTTTAGCGTTCGGCAGTGGACTCTTCCCATGCTCCTTGACAATCGGTATCAGATTATTCGCACGTTAGGAGAAGGTGGTTTTGGACAAACTCTCCTTGCACAAGACGTCCAGATGCCCTCTAATCGGCTTTGTGTCATTAAGCAACTTAAACCTGTTACAGCAAATCCTGAAATTTACAAATTAGTTCAAGAACGGTTTCAACGTGAAGCAGCAATTCTAGAGAAGCTAGGAGAAAAAAGTAAACAAATTCCGAGTTTGTATGCCTACCTTAACGAGGGTGAGCAATTTTATCTGATCCAAGAATGGATTGAGGGATCTACTCTAGACTGTCTGAGCAGCAACCAGAATCCTCTCGATGAGAGCATTGTTCAAAAAATTCTACTAAATCTGTTACCTGTTTTAGAATTCGTCCATACTCAAGGTATTATTCATCGTGATATCAAACCTGAAAACATCATTCTCCGGCAGAATGACCAAATGCCAGTTCTGATTGACTTTGGGGCTGTGCGGGAAACGATGGGTACAGTCTTCAACTCCAGAGGTAGTCCAACCAGCTCAATTGTCATTGGGACACCCGGGTATATGGCCGCTGAACAAGCAGCCGGTAGACCCATTCCTTCCAGTGATTTATATAGCTTGGGGCTGACAGCTATTTACCTCCTGACCGGTCAGCCTCCCCAAGCCCTTATCAGTGATCCTCAGAGCGGAGAGATTCTCTGGCATGACGAAGCACATCGCTTCAGTGCAGGTTTTGTAGAAGTCTTGAATAAGGCAATCCGCTCGTACCCTCGCGATCGCTACAGTAGTGCTAGCCAAATGCTAGCAGCATTGGAGGAAAAGATTTATTCTGCCTCAATTCCTCCTGCAGTGAGCTTGCCATCGAACTCTGGCACTGAAACAGCAGTCATATCGCCAGCTCAACCTGCGTCTATTTCCAATACTCACCCCCACCAGAACCGTTTCTTTTTTCTCTTGTCAAACCCTGGAATAGGCGCTTTGATGGCAGTTGGTCTGTTAAGTGGGGTGATTTTGCTGCGAATGATGTTGTCTGGGTCTTCGTCAGATCAAGGACCTGCTTCTGTCCCTGTTCCTGTCTCGTCGTCAAGCCCACCAAATTCCGTTGTTCAAACAGGCACTCCTTCAGTTCCACAACCTGACGGCTCTGCCCAGTCTAAGCCGTCTCCAGCCAGTGTCTCAACCCCCAAATTTTCTACGCAAACGACAGAATCAATTGCAGAAACCTTCATTCTCAGTACAGCAGCAGGGAGTCAAATAAATATTTACGCTCAACCTACCACTCAATCAGCTTCTCTGCATTATGGACTCAATGGAGACCAGGTTACAGCTGTTGAGCGCGTTCAAGGAGACAATGGCATTTGGTATTTTGTACGGTTTGCTTCTGGTGCTGAAGGCTGGGTAGGTCAGGATTTCGTTCGTTCAATTAATTCTCAATCTAAAGCGAAAACAGAAGTTGTATTATTTCCAAAAGCAGCTCAACTCGCCGGTCAGTCTCCTGGCAGCCGCATTAATATTCGTGCTGCTCCCTCAACGCGATCGAATTCTCCTCACTACGGATTAGTCGGAGATTTCGTTACTGCTCTTAAAGCGGCGCAGGGTGAGGATGGCAATAAATGGTATTTTGTCCGATTCTCCTCTGGAGTCGAGGGCTGGGTGCGGCAGGATTTCATTAAGCTTCAATAGGAACCTTCTCAGCTCCAGAACTGTGGCAGACAGTTTGAGATTAATCCATTTCCCGCGCTGAAGCGACGGGGATTCAGGACTCAGGCAGGGATAGCAAGCTGAGCCTGTCTGACATCCCCTCATCCTATGGCTAGAATCGCAGCCATTTGATGTTTTTACTGGCGTTGTCACCCTATCACGCAACGTATGGCATTCGGGGCAACGCCACTCGCTGACCTGCAAATCCAACTCTTTCAGGAGATGACCACATTCTGAGCAGGTTTTAGAACTGGGAAACCACTAGTCAATACAGACCACTTGTTTCCCTTTCTTCTGAGCAACCCACTCCAAAAGATTCAGAAACTTCCTCAATGCTAGGTCATGAACCTTGCGTCCCCAGAGCCGTTTCATCCCCTTCAGATTGAGGGTCTCAAAGATATCCCTCGGCTGAAGCGTGGGGCTTTACGCATCACGGCTCGTGAACGAAGAAATAAACTTCTGCTAGTGCATCATTCTTCGATAGAAGTTTGCCAAGGCGATCGCTTGCCCGACAAAAAAGGTGGAAAATTGCTTAGAAACGCTCGATTAGCTCGCGGGAGCTACAAACCCCTTGCTACTATCGTTTCTCTAGAAATCGTGCGAGGAGTCCGAGCATCGATGTACCATGAAAATGAAACTTTCATCTAAGCCAATTAAATCCAGAGTAGCCCCTATGTCACGTGGATTTGGGACAACCCAACCCAAACGACGCAACTCTAAGCCGCTAAGTACTCAGCGAGAGGCAGAGCTTGAAGCTGAAATTGCCGCCTTTTTGCAGCAAGATGAGCAGATGCATCCAGATCATTACGCTCAGGCCTGGCGAGCTGGTGTCTACAACCCACTCACCGAAATAGAAAATAGGGCTCGATCGCTAACTGACGAGGAGACCGATTGGCTATTTCTAGCAAAACAGGTCGGATGGCTTCAGGTGCAGGAAGAGCTAAATGCCCTTTATTTCACAACACCTCCCCCAACGTTTGACCCCAACCAGGCAGACTGGTATCTGCGTCCCGATCTCGTAACTTGGCTAGAAGCACCGATGCGACTGGAAAAAGCCGTGGTTGAGCATCCAATTCCAGCGAGCCTGTTATTGAAAGTATTTGATCGTCAGATAAATCAGTTGGGATGGAAATCGAAGCAGACGGAGGCATTTGTTCAACAAACAGTCGGTAAAGCTAGAACAGCACTAATTTCTGAAGATTTTGTGGCAATTTTTCTGGCGCTCCAACAGCTTTAAAGGAGTGCTAAGGGGGTGACTGCTGTAGCTTCCGAAGCAGCTGAATTAATTCGGCATCGGTTAATTGCCATCGACTTTTGCCCTCAAAATGCTCGGCAATCCAACCTTTGGCTTGGGTGAGCGACCACCCAAGCCGAGCAAATTCAACCTGGATAGCAGCAATCAGCTCACAAATATCCAAAGATATTTGTGGAGTGAGCAATTCTTGTAATTCTTGTTCAGGAGCAAGCTGGTGCTTTGGAGCATCTTGCTTTGTGGCAAAGGATTTGGTAACCGGTGGCAAAGAAGGCGGTGTTGGCAATTCTAATCGGTGTCGAAATAATTCTATTTGCCCGTTTTTGCCCACCTGGAAGTAGTGTTCATCAGGAGGTGGAGCAGCTTGCTGGGACTCCGCTTGCCGGGTTAACTTTGATTTTTCAAGCCGATCTAGAATTTCTCGAATCAATCTAGGCCCTGAATTAACTGAATTTTGCTTGGTTAATTCCCTTGTGGAATCCCCCCCGGACCCCCCGACAGCCCAATTTTGTGTCTCTCCTGTCTCTTGCGCTGGGGGCGCAACGACAGGGTCGCTACTAAGCTTATTGGGGTCAACAGGATGGTATTCCATATCTGGTGTGGGTTTTACCTGTTCTAAATTCTCTAAATTCGATTCAATAGGGTGGTATTGCTCTTCCTGTAAGGGTTTCAGGTGAGCGGGATGCCATAAATTACAATTTTTATCTAATGTTGTATTGGCGATCCCATAGGTTTTGAGTAGGAGACGGCGAGCAGTAGCCTGTGCTGGCAGCGTTCCTTTTTCTAAAAGGTCAGCGATCGCCGCTCGGATTCGCTCCTTTGCTTCCTGAGCCTGACGTTCATTCCAGGTCGGTTCAGTTTTGGTGGGAGGGACCGCTGTGTCCTGCGACAACGGCTTATCAAAGGCATAGGGGTAGTACCGTCGCTCTGCTGCCCTTGCCCAACATTCTGCAAGTTGGTCAATTTCCTGCTTGTGACCACAATATTCTTCGTAGCCCGGCAGCGAGCGGGCAACTTCGACAATTCGTTTGGCGAGCGCTTTCCCTTCTAGCGGTTCCCCCCCGTGCAATGCGTGGTAGAAAACACGCTCTCGATTGGCAATTTTACCGACTATAAATTGGGTCTGTCCTGAGCCTGTCCAACCTGCCTCAATATCCTGATTTAAATCATTGAGGTACTTCTGCCCATCTGCCTTGATCTTCTTGTAGGTCTTGCGCTGTGCGGATTGCGCCAGCCGTTTTAATTGGCTTAAACTGACCGCATTTCTTTTTTGATTTAATTGCCATTGTCGAACAAAGTCTATTTGGCTTGTGAAAACGGGCTGCCAGTCTTCGTTTAGTAAATAAGAGCCTAGCTGAAGCGGAAGCCGATGCCCGTTGTAACTCTGGGGCAATTCTGAATAAGGCTTGGGGTTTGGAAAAAGCTCTAGCTGACCACCGCGTAGCTTAAATCCTTTATTTTCTAATAGCGTTTTAGCAGCTAGAGCAATTAGCCAGCAGGGCAAGGCTTCCTCAAACGGAAAATACAGGTGAATACCGTTGCTATACGAGCTAGAGATGGCTACACAGGAGACCAATCCAATTTCCTCTAGTGCCTCCAACATTCTGTTAATGGCGAAAGGATCGCGGCAGGGATGGTAAGCACTACGAGCATCGACATCGAGCATTAAATACTGAGTCGTTGAACCAAAGCGCACGCCGTAGAGATAGGAACCTTGTCTGAGTAGGCGATCAGAGAGCAAATGCTTGCTTTCGGTATGCCATTGTGGGCGTTTTCCTGGCTCTGGATGCTCTGCCCAAAGGTAGTCTCCTCGGTGCGGAAATAGGGCAAGGAATTTATCGTCCCATTCGCGGACAAACTCAAACCGTTGCAGCGCAGGTTGGTGAGAAGGAGAGGTAATCATTAAATCGCTCTGTCCTTAATCATAGAACTAGAGCAACGGACAAAGGAGCCTTGCCAGTTGCTTTAGACATGGGCAGGACTGAGGCTAATAAATTTGATTTTTATAGGGCTTGCATCCCCGTAGAAAATCAAATTAAAATAAGCGCAGCAAAGCTCGGGGTTGCTAACTGTGACTCGCCAAAGCACCTAGTTAGCCGTCCCAGACTCTGTCCTGACCCTTTAAATAAACGTTGAACTTCAAGGCTCCTTCTACGTCAGCAGTTGGAGCTTTGGAGTTTTGGCATTTTCTAGCGCATCTTGTTTGCCTCCTGTATTAATTAATTCGAAAACTCCACTGATGGTTTATGAGGAGATTTCGCTTGGCATATTTTGCCAGAAGGCTCAAATTTAAAATTGCAGTTGATCCTAGATCCTTTCTCTGTAGGTGTAATCAAGGCTAGGATCTAAGCAGTTCAAGCATTCTGGAAAATGTTTATCCTGGGATTCTAGACAAATTATCCTGAGATCCTAGAGATTTTGTCCGGGGATGCTAGATGGAATGTAATCAAGCTCAAATGCAGGCTATGTATGCTTTTCAAGGTCTTTTTTTAAATTAATTTTTTGATTACTGTAATCAAAATCAGGTAGCGGAGTAATCAAGGTTTTAATTACCGAAAAGCAGGCAGGATAAGGCTTTTGGGAATTAATAGCTTCCTAGAAAATTCAAAGCGTCCTGGTGTAATCAAAAATCAATGTTATTTTCTCCGATTTACTGAGGAGGATGAGAGGCTCTACGCTAAAGTTTTCGAGTTTTAAAGCTTTAGGACCGTTCGTAGTCGAGACTCTTGTTCCGGGCTAGGAAACCGCTTCTCTTTTTCCCAATGGTTAATTAACGTCTGTGAGACGCCCATCCAACCAGCTAATTCCCGTTGATTCCATTTTTTTTCTTGACGTGCCTGCCGAATTTCTGCACCTGTAAGCGTTGCTGATGGCTTAAGACGGGGTGCTGCAGGTTTAGAGGGGCTGGAGAGCGTTTTTTTGGCAATGAGTTGCGGAATAGGCGATCGCGGTTTGATGACAATATTGGCAGCCAGGAGTTGTTCAAAATAGCCTTTGGGATTTCTCTGCTGACTGCCGGGTCGGATAACCTCTGGGTAGAATTCATCAAACTCCACTTCCCAGTTCAACTGGGTTAGCAACGTTAAGGCATTATCCCAGCGTTTCTTTAAATCAAATGCTCGGCGAGAGTCCTGACGCGCTGTACTTAATACAGCAGTCGGAAGAATTGTCTCTAGGAGCGTTGCGACTTGATACCGCCCGCTGGGATGAATGCGGCTGTCCATGGTCAAGTGGATGGCTAGTCGTAGCGCTAATTCATCATGGTACGGGTCAATTTTGAGTACCTCTTGCGCCAGGTAGCCAAATTGGTAAAGGGCTTGCCGCAATTTGCTCCCTGCTTTATTGAGAAAGCGCTCAAAAATTAAGCCAGGCTGAATTCCCAGATAAACCTCTTCGGGCTCGGAAATTTGACCATTTACGTCAAGCTGACCATGCGGCTCGATCACAACCGTCCACATGCGCCCAATTGGGATGCTGGCATCGACCCTACCCCCTTTAGTTCGCCCTTCGATCCACACGGTTCTAACCAGCAGACAGTCAAGCACAAAGGCAGCCTTGGCAATTTCATTTAGCTTGGCATGAAGCGGAATGTCGGTTCGCTTGTCCCAGCCTAGCTCTTTGAGAATACTGCTCCCCTTGATGACGAAATTGCTCTTCCAGGGTTCTGCCTGGTTCATGGTGTGAGCAGCCAGGAGCAGATGCAGCTTCACGGTGGTAAAGCCGAATTTATCGATAATCTGCTCGGCTTGCTCCCAGGGCAAAATCTCGATGTCGCCCGGAGTGCTGATGTAGTGTTCTACATAGTTTTCCGGATTGCCCTTGGCGCGATGCTGATAATAGCCGTAGCCATTTTGGTCCTGCTGCCAGAGGTCTTTGCGCAATTGTGCCAGAATGCTGCTGACCATGGCGATCGCAGTCGGAATTGCGGTAATTGAAGCGGTTTGAAACAGGGTAGGTTCCGGAGTAGTCGGCAGAGCATCTGAGACGCTCACCGTTCTTAATTCGCGAAAAACTTGTGAGACGCTTTTACTAAGTGCTTCTAAAGACTCAAACGATTCTTTAAAGACGTTAAGTTCGTCAGCGGTTCGCCGCAAGATTTTAGCTTTTTCGATCGCCTTTTGTTTGGGCAGCTTCCGAATGGCTGCGATGGTTAGCTCTGCTTCATCTGTGAACACCTTGCGCCAGAGACTAGCTTCATCCGTTGAGCTTCTAAATTCGACAAAATGCCCTGCATGGGTCGGTTCAGAAGATTCAGAATTGGTGCAGCGGTGATAAATTACCCCTTCGGTAATTTCACAATAGAGCTTATTGGACAAATCCACCTCATCT
This sequence comes from Phormidium tenue FACHB-886, assembly GCF_014764505.1. Lineage (GTDB taxonomy): Bacteria > Cyanobacteriota > Cyanobacteriia > Elainellales > Elainellaceae > FACHB-886. Next base: position 7,808 of record NZ_JACXWX010000084.1, on the reverse strand, counting down.
GAGAGGGCTCCAAAGGCAAACACATCAGGTGTAGAGGCAAGGGCTTCTAGCATTTGTGCTAGGTCAAGAAGCTGCTGTGTGGCGACTCTAACGGCGGCTCGTTCTAAGTCGCGCTCATTTTCCAAGCCGATCGAACTCTCCCCGATGCGGCTAAGCCCCTCGGTAACGAACGCCCTAAGTTGTGTCCGTTTAATCAGTTCCATGACTCGATCAGCCTATGCCAATTGCCTTCTAGCTGCGCCTACTGTATAGAAATTTAAGCTTTTTCTGCCTTCAGTTTTTGTCCATTTGTGCTCCTCTGGTTTTTCCTTTGTGCATAATACCTTGCAGATTTTCAAGGCGAGCTAGGCGAGCAAGTTCAGTGCAGACTTTGCTTCATTATCTGCTCATCGCTTCTGCCGTATAGCTTAACGTCTTGTCAGACCGGCAAGCTAATTTACGTTTTTTATGATTTTTAGCATAAATCCACACCGCTTATAATCAAATCTTTCTAGCTCAGGATCAGCGCGATCGCGCCAGATCGGCAAATAACGGTTAATGTTCTCCCTCTAACCACTGGGGTTAAGCAAAATCAGTAATTCGAGGACGTGGAAAATAGAGATAATTCAAATAATAAATTAGGGTCTACTAAAAAAGTATGAGATCCTTGCCGTATAAGAGTTTCAAGCATTTTTCTGAAATCTAAGTGCAAGGCAAAATGTGCTGAAAATCGCTAAAACCTTTGAAAACACGTTGAGCTTACTTGCACTTTTTTCTAGATGTATTGGCTGAAATCCTTCTCCTGTAAGCAATTTTGCCTTTTTCAGTAAGTCCTAATTAACAATAGTTCGGACAGCTTTAAACCGCCAACAGCAGAATGCGGGTTTCAGACTCCTAACCGAGGTCAAATGCTAACGATGGAATGCGGGTTCCAGCCTCTATCTCAAAAACTGTCCGGAGTATTGAATTAAGAGTGATCGATTCTGATGCAAGCTGAGTGGAGCTGTTGTCGAGGTTTTCTCGCTTTGCTTTAATCACAAGCAGGTTGTTTGCCCGAAAATCGTAGGCGAATGTATCTTTTGGCAAACTGACTCCTTTTTAAGCAGCACTGCCGCTGATTAACAGCGAGCGATCGCAGTACTGGACAAGTGGTGCGAATTAGGAAATTAATCTGTGTCGTCGCGACATTAATTGGTTGCAGGTGCAGCATCGAAATGCAACGCTCACACTATGCTCATTCCTCCACCCAGCGCTCGCTCGTTGGCAAATTGTCTTCCATCAATTACTCAAGTGATAACTGTATTCGTCTCTGTTGATTTCTACAGAGGGCATCGGGCTGATAAAGATGTTCAAAGTCGCTGATTTAGAAGACCGCTATGGCATTGTCCGTAGCGGCATTTACACTCGCCTGAAGCGCCTGAACATTGTTCCAAGACGGATAGGACGGAACACCTATCTTGACGAGGTGCAGCTAGATCTGATGGATAGGTTAGACGACTTTCTTGCTAGGGGTGGAACAATGGAGGAATTTGCAGTCTTAGAAGGCGTGAGCGACAATAATTTACCGCTGCAAGTGAGTGGGCTGGAGTGCTTTCAAGCATTAGAGGAGGCTTGTCAGCAGCACTGGCTTCTCGCCACTTCTCAGGTTGCGACGCTGTTGCAAATTTCTCCAACAAACATTGATGAACACCTGCCTCGGTTTTCAGATGGCGGCTTTTCTTTCACGCGTCAAGGACAGCGCCTGAGTGGTGAAGCAGCTTGGCGTGTCACAAAAGAGGAAATGTGCTCGTGCGATCGCACTAACGAGTTTTGCAGGAAGCAACGATTAACGAATGAGACTAGCCCTGCTGGGTAATTTAGGAGCGGACAATTTCAGGTTCTTTCATTCCTGAGCGTCAGCAGCTAACGATTTAGGCATTTATTTAAGTTGGAGGCAATAGACGGCAGGACGGTTAGAGGACAAAGTCGTTTTGCTCTCTGATGCAGGCTTTGACATCCAAGCAGCTGAAAGCGATCGGGCAGTACATTCTATTTCAGTAGGACAGCGATCTGCAGCTTGATCTAATTGCTTTCTATATCTACATTTCCCAACAAGGTCAGAGGTTGCTGGGACAATGCCACTCAGCATTATGGGTAACGGAACCACCTAATTTATTCTGCTTTTAACCGAGAGCCAGTTCAAATGCTTGCTTTGTTGTCACCAGCAAGGCAGGGTATGTAACAACTGAGAAGTGGGACTCGAGCTATTGATCTTCAACTACAGGAGAGGCTGTCCAGACAATCTGATTTATTCAGATGCTTTAAGGGTCTATTGGGTCGTGTTTGACGATTTCAGCCGCAGAAAAACTGCCGCGGTAGATGTTGGCATTTTAGGGCTTGCAACCGTTGGTAAAAGTCGCTTTAGGCACCCAACTTGACCCTTTAAAGCGTCCTCTAGAACAGAGCGAAAAAGCGCACCAAATTCCAAAAAAATACGTCCTAGATTTGTACCACGTGCACCCTCACCATTGGTGCTGTTCTAGCTGAAATCCTGGCTTCAAAACGTTTACAGGAGAAATTGAGACTGGATCTCAATTTCTCCTGTAAACGTTCCTTCCTCCCGACTGAATGAGGCTGAACGCAAAGCTGAAACAAGGAACGTCAAGCCCAAGCCCAGATAGCTATCTCAACAGAACCTCAAAATTGAGGATTGGCAGAAGTTTTAAGCGTTCATTAAAGTCAATAGCGATAAAACCCAGCACGAAGTGGCAAAGCTAAGAAACAGAAATTAGTCAGAGCGCCATTTCCAGAGCCTTGCACAAGATTAATCATACACGTAAAAAAGAGATAGCCGTATTTCGTAAAGGGCAGAGAAAAGCGGACTAACACTGGCGAACTCTTGCTGCAAAGCCCTCAGGAGGGTTTGATTATTCTCCATCCTTTAAGAAGTAGGACTACCAAAAAAGATATACAGGTATGTCTAACGCAACCAAGCTAAGTGAGCGGAGTTTTTAGGACAACTGGGAGAGCCTAAAGCAGCGTATCCAATGACAGCAATATTGGCAGATGGCGACAGCTGCAACTTCTGCCACCCTACTAATCATTCATTGTCGTATTAACCGTGATCGAATCTTAAAGCAGGATATAGCAAGCGTTTGAGCTTCTGCTGCTTGTCAATGTCACTTGCGCGATCGCTTTTTCCAGAGCAGGGGTTGTAGCTGTTGTCCCCGCCAAGATGACTGCCATTTAATAGGTCGTATGCGCCATCGGTGGAAACCTGTTCGATGGCGCTTTCAATGCCAGCGAGCACATCTTTTAGAACGCCTCCATCATGGCAATTGTTGAGGGTCACCACCGCTGCTAAAATCTCTCCTGTGGACTCATAGATGCATGTCTAATAAAATTTAGGATGCGCTTTTTCAGGATTTAACGCTTTATTCGCTCTGGCTTAGCAGTTACACGCTGATCACCTGCTGTCTAATTAACGCCTCAGGAAAATAAGCTGAAAAATGCAAAAACAGTGTTATGGTCTTTTTTGCATTTTTCAGAAAGGGCTACAACCCAAATGTCAGAACTATTCCACAGATTTTTGCCTTATTTCTAATTGTCTATAAATGGCGCACTGAAAGTGCTCCAACCTACAGAATGTGGTGAAATATGAGCTGTTAGGGACTGGAGATTATCTATAACGATGACTTCACAGCAATTTACCTACTGCACCTGCGATCGCGTACAGCAACCGATGTTAACATCGGCTACAAATAGGAGTTTGTGCGGTTAGAATCTTTTAATCGTGGGGTTAACATGAGGCTTCGAGTGCCTTAAGATTCATATAAGGAAAGGATTGTAAGAAAAAATTTACTGTGCTTGTAATTCGTCTGCGATCGCACAAGAGCAGGAAAGCCACGTCAAAATCGTAGTCGCCCATTAGTAGAACCGATGTTAATATCAGGGCATTGGGACTAATTAAAAGCGCCTGAAATAAGCTTAAAGTCGCCTTCTGCGGTAGTTGCAAAAGCGCAAACGGCAAAGGACTGAATACTGCAAGTACTGTACGACCCCTGTGTGATGATCAAACTCAGCTAGCAAATACTGCCGTTAATTCTGAAGGGGATCACTATCTCACTTCAAGAACATATCAGCCTGCCATAAGACCCGAATTTGTCGCCACAAATATTTTCAAAAGTACGTGTCATCCTAGCGCCTATACTCCGAACAGTAGCAAGAAATTACGGCTTCACAAAATTGTGTTGTCCCGACACAGATTTCTTGCTTAAGCGAGGAAAAGTCTTTGTAATAGAGGTCAGGCAGTTTTTAATAGATGTTTCAAGAAGCCTGGTGTCATTGCGGATCAGAGAGTTCTTTGAAACAAATCGGGAACTTGCTGCCAGGTAGGAGCTTTTATGCGACGGAATTCAGATTACAAAGCAGCAGAGCATTTTTCTAAGGAGTCAGATAGCAGTAGATCTATTTCTCGCGTAGAGCGTGAGAAACCCAACAGCGGTAAGGACCCTCTAGACAGTTCATCCGATTCCAGGTTGAAGCAGCTTGAAGCGCAAATTCAATCTACCCTGCGTCAAGATCTGAGTGCCTCTGCCACCAAAGCGTTTAAACTGCAATTGCGCCTGGATAATCCAGATCTCACTGCCCAGGACATCCAGGAATTATGGGAAGCGATTGCGCAGGAAGACGACCGTGCAGAGGAACATGCAAACCTTGTTGCAGGGCAACTACCAACCTTAATGCAGGCGAAGCAGCAGCGGTTAGTACTGGCAGATTATTTATGGGGTGATAAAGGGCGATTAGCTGTGCAATTAACGGCGATCGCAGAAGCGATGCCAACGGCTCCAGAATTTTTACTTGCTACTCTAATTCCAGCTGCAGGAAGCCGCATTGGAGCGGAAACGCAAATTGTAATCAAGCCAAGTGCTGGATACGTTCAGCCTCCGATTTATCGCACCTTAATCGTGGCACCAACAGGCACTAAGAAGACACCGGCTCAAAGTATTGTGCTGTCTGCTTTGGAGGAGCTAGACGCAGAGGAATTTAATCGCTGTCAGGATGCTCAAGCTGTATACGAAAAAAAGCTCTACCAATATGAGGCTTCCTTAAAACGCAAGGAAAATGCTGGAGAGCGACCGATGCTGCCGCTTCCTCGAAAGCGGTATATATTGGGCGATTCGACGATCGAGGCAAGGGAGCGAATTCATCAAGAAAATCCCCGGGGATTTTTAATTTACCGCGATGAAGGCAGTGCCCATTTTACGGGACGCAACAAGTACCGCCGTGGCGTGGGCGATGACGCTGAAGCAGAGCTTTCAGAATTTAATGGCAGCGCGTTTACAAGAGATCGGAAGTCTGGGGGTTTAGTAGTTCCACGATCGGCGATTTCGCGCACTGGCTCGATTCAGTGGGAAACCTTAGCCAGCTTGATGAAAAGCCATGATGATAACAATGGGGAGTGGGCAAGATGGCTGTTTTGTGTGGCTCCAACTCCGCCAGCAAAAATTGATTTATTTGCTGCTGGTGCTGATACGAATCCTAATGTCAATGCAGCTTTGAAGCAGCTATACCAAAAGGTGGATAGCTTTCCCCCTGCTCAGTATTTCCTTACAGATGAGGCAAAGGTAATTTTTCAAGCTGCTCAGCACTGCCTGATTGATTGGATGAAGGAGGAAAATCAGCCAGGATTAAAGGCTGCCTATCCTAAATTTGAGAGTTACCTGGCACGGCTAGCGCTGTGGCTGCATCTAATTAATGCAGCCTTAGGATATGGGCATCCCGCTTTAAATATTGACCAACAGGTAATGATCCAGGCAACTCACTTAACAACTTACTTCATTAATCAACTGCGCCTAATCTACGCCTACAATTCCCCACAGCAGCAATTGACAGGTGTTCTGTTAAGGATGCAGGTATTTGCGGAAAATAAAGGACGCCCGGTAGAGCTTCAGGAATTTAAATCTGGCATTTGGAGCTTGAGGAAAAATACTACGGCTCAGATTCGAGAAAACCTCTCGACACTTGTCCAATTCGGCTACGGTAATTGGGTGAACGGGAAATACGATGCCTGTTCTATCGCTATGCAGCCAGGTTTGCCAAGCTTGTTTGAAAAATAGAAGTAATCGCGTGATTTAGCGCAGATTCAGAATCTAACTTATTAACCTGGCAATCGAATAGCTAACGGGATGACAGGCAAAATCACTAGGGCACCTCGAAAAATTGGTTAAGAAGCGTCTTGAATTGAGACTGTTGTGAGATTATAGTCATGGTTGGAGTAGAGGAATGTTCAATGAGTCAACCTGGATTGTGGGACTGGGAAGAACGCCAAGAGAAATTGAATCAGAAAAAAGATTTACTGGTGAGGCTCAATGAGATTATTCCTTGAGAGTTCTTTCACTCAACCTTAGAGAGAATCCATGACAAACCTCGCAAGAGTAAGGCGGGACGCAAAGCAATTGACGGAGTCTTGATGTTTAAGTTACTGGTGCTGCAACAGTTGTACAACATCAGTGACGAAGAACTAGAGTATCAAGTAAGTGACCGTTTATCCTTCATGCAGTTCATGGGCTTTGGCTTAGCCGATGAAGTTCTTGATGCCACCACAGTTTGGCTATTCCGTAAACAACTGAGCGAACAAGGGTTGATTGAAGCGCTCTTTGAGCAGTTTGATGGTTATCTCATTGAGCAAGGCTATGCGGCTAAGGGAGGGCAGATTGTCGATGCTACGCTGATTCCAGTGCCCAAGCAGCACAATAGCGATAAAGAAAACGAGCAGTTAAAGCAAGAGGAGATTCCTCAAAATTGGCAGGACAAACCGCATCGCCGTTCTCAAAAAGATACTGATGCTCGCTGGACGAAGAAGGGGGTAAGAGCTACTTCGGCTTGTATTGATCACTTCAGCATTGATGCCGAGCATGGGTTGATTCGCCGTTACACGGTCACTGACACTTCAGTCCATGATGCTCAAGTGTTAGGGCAATTGCTCGATGAAGACAACGACAGGGATGAAATTTGGGCAGATAGCGCTTATCGCAGTACAGCGATTGAGGAGGTTTTGGAGTTAATGGGGTTTGACAGCCACATTCATGAGCGTGGCTATCGCAATCATTCTCTTACTGAGGAACAGAAACAGTCTAATCGAGACAAATCCAAAACTCGTGCCAGAGTGGAGCATGTGTTTGGTCACTGGACGATGCAGATGGGTGGCAAGTTAATCCGTTCGATTGGGTTACTGCGGGCAAAGGCATCTCTGGAAGTGAAAAATTTGACCTACAATTTCATGCGTTACACCCTTCTACAGACTCAGAGGGCTTGCTAGAGCAGAAAACTGAAGCTGAAGGTGATCTGGAACTGCCCTGTCGGCTCAACAGTTGTGAGTTTCGATTGCATAGATTCAGTACCGCAGTTCTTTGTCTCATCTGAGATCCAGTTTCACCCCAAAATCAATTAATCGAGGTCCCCACTAGAATCAGAAAATGAATAAACCTGATGCTCGATTGCTCAATCCCAGTACTCAAGATTACCTGCGCCAACAAGTAATCCGCTTAGGGGTCCTGTAAAAATAACTTGAGCAATTTCTTGAGAAAACCCCGTTGAAATTGGCGTTTCAGTCATTTTCAAGGGCAACTTATTTGGTAATGTTCTAGACGTGTGGAAATGAGAGAGAATTAGAGAGATGTTTTTTCTGAAATTGCAGCATGGTGTTAGAACCCGTTGTTTGTCCAGACTGTGGCAGTGATGATATCGTCAGGCATGGTCGCTCTAGTGCTGGAAAACCCCGTTACAAATGTCGTAATCAACAGTGCCAACGGAGCACCTTTATTTGCAGCTATACCTATCGTGGCTAC
>NZ_JACXWX010000083.1 GCF_014764505.1 Phormidium tenue FACHB-886 | reverse complement strand
ACAACAACGCCTCAATGACATTGCCACCACCTGGCAACTGCTGCAAGCGTACTTGCCAACGACCCCTCAAAGCGAAGAATAACCCCAATCTGCTTCCCCTGCCCCAGACGCGATCGCGGATTGTGTGAAGAAAGATGTGACAAAAGGACAAAGCGAAACAACCGCCCTCGAAAAAAGCTCCAAGTTTACAAAAAACAGATACAAAGTAAAGAAGTGTAAAGAGAGACGATCGCCGCTTTTTACTTCCCAATCCTGCTGCAACTATGTGGGGGATGGTCAAGATTCTGACGAAAAGGTGTCATATGGGCTGAAAAGCTTTCATATCGGGCTGTCCAATTTTGAGATTTCATGAGACTGGCTTCACATGCCCAAACTTGTCAAGCAATCACTCGACTGCAACCTCTGCATTGAAAGCTTGTAACAGGAGCAGTTGGCTGAACAGATCGAAGTCTGCTACGCTCTGCTCGTCAACCTGATTGCTTACAAGAGGAGCCAAATTGTGCCCAGTATCCAAGATACTGCCTATCCCCGACTGAAAACCAATCTGTCGCAAAAGGAATTGGATGCCATTTATACTCCTACGGTGGATGAACTGGAGTTAGCGGCACGAGTCACGAAAGGGAGAGTGGCACGCTTGAGCTTCTTGATTCTTCTCAAAGTCTTTCAGCGATTAGGATATCCGGTTTTCATTGTAGAAGTACCCGCAGCTATTATCAGCCATATTGCAGCAATCAGTCGGCTCTCTGCCTCCAGCCAAGAGTTGGCAGGATATGACCGTTCTAATACTCACAAGCGCCATGTGCAGGTGATTCGAGAGTATCTGAACTTGCAACCCTACAAAGCGGCGGCTCAGCAAACGGCTCAGGCGGCAATGGAATTTGCAGTTCTCGCTAAACATAATCCGGTGGATCTGATTAACATTGCGATTGAAGAGTTAGTGCGTCAACGCTATGAGTTACCGGGTTTTACCACCTTAGAGCGCTTGGCTCGCAATGTGCGTTCGGCGGCAAACAAGTTCTTATTCGGCCGGGTCTTTGAGAGCTTGACTACCACTGAACAAGCGCAAATCGATGGGTTGTTTCAGGTCGAAGCAGAGACCTCAACCTCGCCGTGGAACCGATTAAAACAAGATCCCGGCAAGCCCAGTGTCATGCATCTCCAGGCGTTAATCCACCAGTTGGAATGGCTCAAGCCTCTACAAATCGGCACCAGCATTCTCTCAGATTTGCCCGAAGTGAAGCTCAAGCATTTTGCCGAGGAAGCCATTCAACTGGATGCCAACCGCATGAAGGAAGTGGAACGCCACAAACGCTACACACTAGCCGCAGTGTTACTCAAAACCCAATATGCGCAGACGTTAGATGACTTAAGCGAAATGTTCATTCGGCAGATGCAACAGTTGCACCAGAAGGGTCAGGAAGCCCTTGCTCTCTATCGCCTGCAAAACCAATTCACAACGGATACCCTGATCACGACGCTCCGTGATATTGTGTCTGCGTTTCGCATCGAAGGAACGATTGAGCAGCGATTGCAGGCAATTGCCGAAGTGATTGGAGACAAAGCTGAAATGCTCCTGCACCAGTGTGAAGCCCTCCTGCATTACACGGACCACAATTACTACTCGTTTCTCCAGAATTTCTACAAAGGACAACGTTCTGTTCTGTTTCGATTGTTAGAAGCATTGCCCCTCTACTCCAGCACTCAAGAGAAAGCTTTAGAGGGAGCGATCCAATTTCTACGCAACCATCGAGATGCGCGCACGCCGATGCTGTCCACTATCCTTGAGCAAGGAGATGAAATAGAACCTGCTAAACGGCTTGACTTGAATTGGATTCCACAGAAGTGGTGGCATTTGGTGACGGGGCAACGCTCACGCGCGACTGATCCACCGGAGATTCATCGTCGCCATTTTGAAGTCTGTGTCTTTTCCCAAATGATGTGGGAACTGAAGTCAGGCGATCTCTATGTCGAGGGCAGCCATGAATATGCCGACTACTACGGACAACTGCTGGATTGGCAAACCTGTCAAAAAGAATTGCAAGCCTACAGTATGCAAGTCAATCTGCCAACTGAACCTGTTGCTCTGGTAAAGCACACCCAACAATGGCTTACCCAAACGGCTCAAGAGACAGACCATCGGTTTCCCGACAACGTAAATGTGGATTTTGAAAAGGATAGATTAGTCATTCGTAAAGCCAAGCGCAAAGAACCAAAAGGGCTGTCAGAATTGACTGCACTCATTACGCAAAGAATCACACCTGTTCATGTGCTAGATACGTTGATTGATACCGAACTATGGCTCAACTGGACTCGTTTCTTCAAACCTAAGTCAGGACACACTGCTAAAATTGACCAACCGGTTGCCCGCTATGTTGCCAGTACCTTTTGCTATGGTTGCAATCTAGGTTCATCTCAAGCCGCACGGTCTCTAGATAATTTTGACCGCCGACAAGTCGCTTATGTGCATCAACATCATATTGATGAAGCCAAGTTACAAGCTGCAAATACAGCGGTTATCAACGCTTACAATCGCTTTATTCTACCCAAACACTGGGGCGACGGTACTCATGTTTCGGTAGACGGCACGAAATGGGATATCTATGAAAACAACTTGCTGGCAGAGTATCACATTCGTTACGGAGGCTACGGTGGGATTGCTTACTATCATGTTTGTGACACCTATATTGCGCTGTTTAGCCATTTCATTCCTTGTGGAGTGTGGGAAGCGATTCATCTGCTGGATGGTCTACTCAATAATCAATCTGATATTCAACCTCATATTGTTCATGGTGATACTCAAGCTCAAAGTGCAACCGTCTTTGCTTTAGCCTATTTGCTGGGTATCCAATTGATGCCAAGAATTCGAAATTGGAAGGATCTGAGTTTGTATCGCCCCAAACGTTCTGTCAAGTACAAAAACATTGACAGTTTGTTTTCAGAGACCGTCAATTGGGCGTTGATTGAAACCTATTTGCCTGACATGTTGCGAGTGGCGTTATCCGTCAAAGAAGGGAAAATCAGAGCTGCTACGGTTTTGCGAAAGTTGGGAACCCATAGCAGTAAAAACAGACTCTATCAAGCGTTCCATGAATTAGGCTGTGCGGTTCGCAGTGGATTTCTGCTGCAATACATCAATGATGCCGAACTTCGAGCAACTATCCAGGCAGCAACGAACAAAAGTGAAGCATTCAATGGGTTTGCGAAGTGGTTGTCATTTGGAGGCGCTGTGCTCTCAACCAACAATCGTGAAGAACAGCGCAAGTTGATCCGCTACAATCACCTGATTGCCAATAGCTTAATTTTTCACACCGTGTTTCAATTGAGCCAAATCTTGGAACAACTCGTGGCGGAAGGTTATACCGTCGAACCAGAAGCGGTCGCTGCCCTGAGTCCTTACTGGACCCATCATGTCAACCGTTTTGGCGCTTATCAGCTCGACTTGAAGCGGCAACCCCCGATGATTAATTATGAAGCTCCAGTTGTCTCAGCCCCTGTATTGCCGTTGATAGAAGGTTAAGTTCATGCCGTCTTGAATCTTGCTCGCTTACTGTAGCGGTAGTGTCAGAATTAGACACATTGCTGCGCAAGACTTCCAGCCCATATGGTACCTTTTCGTCAGAATCTTGGCCATCCCCCAGCAAGGGTTTCAGGCGATTGTCCTGGATCATGCCCACTCGTTTCCCTCACAACAGAACTCAATCGGTACAACAGACTGATAAACTGGCTGCGCTAATTTGTGCGAGGCTCAGGGATGAAACGCGATTGGGAACTTCAGGAGTTGATTGAAGAGTGGACTTTAGTGCCCAGAGAGTTAGAGCTACTAGGCAACAAAACAGGTTCAACTCGGCTGGGTTATTCCGTCCTTCTGAAATTCTTTCAGCGCGAGGGGCGATTTCCGGAGTCTAGAGGAGATATCCCTAAAGCAGTCCTGCGGTATTTGACGACACTGACAAACTCACTTCCCGAGCAAATCATCCAACAGCAGAAACCACAGAGCAAGAAATTTAAGGGATTAGAGCTGGAGCTCTAATCTTTTGCTTATACTGTACCACTTGCCGTACAAATGGAACTGTTGAAATCTCACGGGTTCGACAGTAGCAAACGTTCATGCCTCTGGCAACGGTTTATAGAACAATCTGTTTTTCCGTAATTGACATTGCTACTTCTGTATGTCTACTTGAAAACAATACTGCCTGTACTACTTATGAGCAGTGCATCAAAACGATTTCGAGAGCTTCTTGCATTGGAATGGCAGAGTAACCCATTTCGATCGCAGTTTAGAGAGATTTCCCTACCTCAATTGCTTCCCCCAAAGACAAAGCGACCCTGGAGTTTTCTTTTGCCTTTCGATCCGGGCTGTCAAGAGGATAGAATCTCTTACATTCATTAACCCTTGAGGTTACAGACAAGCTGGTAGGCTCGTTTTCTGCTTGTGTACCAACCGACACCGAGTAAAGATTTCAACTTCTAACTCATACTTATCTGCCATCCCACGTCTTTGGAGTGCTTGCTCAACGGCTCTTCTACTCCAGTTAACTTGCTCAATTTGCTTTTGTCCAGAAATACTCTCTTTGTGACGACGGTAATAGTATAGAGGTTTTTGCAGGTGAAAAATTTCAGTGATTTCTGAGATCCTTAGGCATAAATCATAATCTTGACAACAGATAAACTCCTCATTGATTCCACCTACCTGCTCATAAATGGAACGGTGCATGAGGCGAAAGTGAAAGGTGATAAAATCTGTCAGCATTCTTTCTTTAGAGTAGGGAATTTGACTATGCAGTCCTTCTCTAATTATTGTGCTATTTTCATCAATAATGAGATAGTTTGTATAGACTAAACCTACTTCCGGGCGTTGTTCTAGAACCAATACAGTTTCCTCTAGAGCAGTTTGAGCTAATAGATCATCGCTGTCCACCCAGCCGACATAAGCTGCAGTCGCCTCTAACATAGCAGCTTTCAAGGCTGGTGCTCGACCTTGATGAGCACCAGCAATCACTCGGATGCGATTGTCTTGAGCAGCATAATGCTGGGCAATTTTAATCGAGTTATCGGTAGAGCCATCATCCCAAATCAATAATTCAAAATCAGAGTATGTTTGGGTGAGGATACTTTCTATTGCATCGCTAAGATAACGCTCTCGATTATAAACTGTAATAACAAGACTAACAGATGGAGCCATATTCAGGTTAAGACTAACAAACAAACTCGCTACCAAAAAAATAGACTTTCAGATTACCACCTCTACTGTGTAATATTTCCATTACTAAATTTTCTCTCACCTCTCCGCTTTCGCCAAGATACTCCTCCCCAAACTCCAACTGCTAATAAGGCAAGTGTCGAGGTCGGTTCTGGAACAGATTTAACCTTAGAACCGTTACTAGTGAAGTCTTGAGTAGCAAAGCTTGCTGCGTAAAATACGTCTGGACATGCTTCATAATAGCCTGGAGTGCCTGACACAAAACAAAGTCCGGAGGGAGGGTCAGACGGTGGATCGTCAGGTGAACAATTACCTCCTGCACTACTATTAGTAGGAGGACAATAAGGAGCGGGGACAGGTTGTCTATTTCTGCGAACGACCCGATTAAACCAACCCCATTCGATCCCACCATAGAGCGTCACAGTTCGTGTAGTGCTGCCTTCAGATTGAGGTGATTCCACTGCCAAAAAGAGCTGAGCGATCCAATCATGTTGAAAGTCAATGTCGTCTCTAGCTGGAGTATCAAAAAATTGATAAGGTGACTGCTTATTGAAGGACTCAGACTTTGCATAATAATATGGTGTACCATGAGAACCAGTTACATCAATAATGCTCTCGGGAACACCATGTTCATCAGGCGATAAGCTGTGATTGTCTCTCACCCACTGAATCCATCTCACCCGTCCAGTATTCGGGTCAGGATCACCCAGATCAAGGTTAGGCGTGTAGTGTAAATCTAATTCAGTTCCAACCCGGTCAAATGTCAGTCCATCACAAGCAATGTCCTTAGAGCAAGCTCGGTATGTTCGCACATCAAATGTGCCATACAGTGGAGTCCCGCCTGCACTCTGAAAGTTCCAGCCAGTGGGGAAAGAACTTGTGAGCACATTCCAAAACATAGCATTGCTCGTTGGATTTGGCGCAGATAACTGCTTAACAAAGTTGGTCATCACGAACCCATCATTTCCTGCTGCAGTTCGATAGTAACCATTGTTTTTGAATGCTGTTGGAGAAGAGGCATTAAAGGTGAGATTGAAGGCAACAGCAGGTCGAGTTAAAACTGTAACCGGTAGTGATGAGAGAAGTAAAACTAGAAAGTATCGCTTAAATATCATATTTTACGTGGTTAGTATAAAAAGTGAACATTTAGATACATATAAGACTAGAGTGATGAGTGAACTTCTACTTCCTCAAGTTGCGACAAATTAAATATAACTGAAGGTGTAGAAACTCTGCCCATCCAAAAATTATCTATTTCGGTTTTGCCGACATTAAAGCGAATTTGGCGTTGTGGTAACCGGTTTTCGTAGATGAATTGGAGTTGATAAGCACCAGGCACAAAGTTGGAAGCTGTCCAAATGCTGCCGTAGTAAATAACTCCCCTGAAATCGAAACTGCTTTTACGTCTATAGTACAGTTCGACGTTCATCCAGAACTCTGCAGTATTATCAGGGAGAAGGAGTGGAATATCTTCATTCTCTGTCCATCGACGGGCATTACTGCCAATACTAGTTTTCATCTTTTGTCCCTTCAAATCCAAGATTTCTGGCAGAAACTGAGGTAATTCGAAGCGATAAGGTGTTGAGGTTAGATTGGTGATGCGAACGCCAAATTTCATAAAAACTGTTTTTCCAGGCTGAGGAACTTGAATAGTTCTTGTAGGCATCAGTGTTTCAAAGAGGATGCCATTAATCTCAACGATATTGCTGCTACTGGTTGGCTCTAAAGACGACATATTGACTACCTCTGCAACTTTTAACTTCTGTGAAACAGAGTTTAGCAAATTGTGCTTCCAGGAAATTGCTGCACTGAGAAATAAGATCAAGATAAAACTAATCCACAACCACTTACGCATAGCACTTGGTTATACATAACATCCTATGTTCCTAGACTTTTAAACCTTAATGGATGAACAGAACAAACATCAGACTACATAAAAGTAAACTCACGAAACTGCAAACTCAACCGTTAATATACGGTATTTCTGAATTTAACGAGTTAAACTCTAACGAATGAGATTTGAAAAGAATTAACATAAACTTCATACACAAACATCCATTTTTAATAATTTTGCCTTTGTTTCAAGTTTACGGTGTATCTATCGGTTAAGTAGCCATTGCAGGCAACCTAAATTTTTTCAGGATTTTCCCCTATCCTTTTAGCGCAAAGTATCAATGAAGCGTGAATGCAGAAAGCGCCTTATTGATGACTTTGTTCGCTTTATCTTGCCTAATTCAAAACGGGACTGCAACATTTTTGAGATTACTCCCGAAGCGGAGCAATTTCTTCTAAATTCATTCTCATGAATTTTGACATGCCAATTAGCGTAGCTGAGAAGGCTACTTCGTTGTGGTTTGAGCAGTAAGCCACAACAATTTTTAAGAGGCAAAGCGTTCTTTTTTACGCCAAATTATTTTATCAGGAAGCAAAAGTATGGCATCAATTGAACTTAGCCAAATCGCATTTGGCGTGGGAGGCTTTGTCATCAACGGTGAATTTGTTGGAGACAGTTCTAGTTTTTCAGTAAGCAATGCTGGGGATGTTAACGGGGATGGCTTAGCTGACTTGATTATTGGTGCCCCCTATGGTTCTGATACCGGCAAAAGCTATGTTGTCTTCGGCAAAGTGAATGGCAACGCAGTCAATCTTAGCCAAGTCGCAACCGGCGTGGGAGGCTTTGTCATTAGTGGTGGAACAGTTGGGGGAACCGCCGGATTTTCAGTAAGCAATGCTGGGGATGTCAACGGCGATGGCTTAGCCGATTTGATTATTGTTGCCGTCTCTGCTTCTCTTAATGGCAGAAGCTATGTGGTGTTTGGCAAAACCAGTGGAGCAGCAGTCAACCTCAGCCAAATTGCTATCGGGACAGGAGGTTTTATCATCGATAGTGAATATCCCGATGAATTCTCTAACAACAACTACGGATTTTCAGTGAGCGATGCTGGGGATGTCAACGGCGATGGCTTAGCCGATTTGATTATTGGTGCTCCCAATGCATCTGATAGTGGCAAAAGCTATGTGGTATTCGGCAAAGCCAATAGAACCGCCATCAATCTTAGTCAAATTGTCGCTGGAGTGGGAGGGTTTGTCATTCAGGGCGAAGCAGGTGGAGACAACGCTGGGTTTTCTGTTAGCGGTGCAGGCGATGTCAATGGCGATGGTTTAGCTGATTTAATTATCGGCGCTCCCAATGCCTCTTCTAGCAGCAAAGGACAGGCAGGCAAGAGCTATGTGGTATTCGGCAAAGCGAGTGGAACAGAAGTTGAACTTAGCCAGGTGGCGACCGGTTTAGGCGGCTTTGTGATCAACGGAGAAGCAAATAACGATTTTTCTGGCACAACGGTCAGCCGTGCTGGGGATGTTAACAATGACGGCTTTGCAGATCTGCTGGTCAGCGCTGTTTTCGCCGCGAGAGGAAATATACCTGGTAAAAGCTACGTCGTGTTTGGCGGTAACTTTACCACTAATACTGCAAGGCAGCTAGGCGATGTAGGCAACGACATCTTGACTGGGACAGCAAACTTCCAAGTCTTAATGGGAGTGCAAGGCGATGATCAAATCAACGATGGCGGCTTCAATAATCTCAAAATCTACGGTGGTTCGGGAGATGACTTAATCAGAATCAGCAATAGCAATGTTCAATACATTGATGGCGGATCAGGAAGAGACACTATCGAGGCAAGTGTTAACTTCTCCCTGGTAAACACAGCTAATGTGGAGCGGTTGAAGCTGACAGGCAATGCGACGCAAGGCACAGGCAACGCGCTTGATAATTTCTTGTTAGGCAATAATTTCAACGATACTCTAAGCGGTGGTGACGGCGATGATACTTTAAGTGGTGCAGGTGGAGCAAACACACTCATTGGCGGTCAAGGCAATGACACGTATTATATACAATCAGCCAATGATGTCATTGTAGAGGAAGCTCAAGGTGGAACAGATTACGTCTATTCTTTTGTAGACTTCAGACTTGCAAATACTAGCTACGTGGAAGTCTTATATTTGGTTGGAAATGCTGTTCGTGGAACAGGAAACACACTCAATAATGCTTTGTGGGGCAACGATCGAAACAATATTTTAGATGGCGGCAACGGCAACGACTTCTTGAGAGGATTAGGTGGCGCAGACAAGCTTATTGGTGGCAAAGGAAATGACATTTACTTTCTAGACGATCCTATAGATGACATCGTTGTAGAACAAGCAGATGGTGGCATTGACACAATTCAAGTTGAGGCAGATTTTTCACTTGAGAACCTAGCTTATGTAGAGCGGCTAGTACTTGGCTATGGCGCTATTGTAGGTGCAGGCAATGCGCTAGACAACGAAATCATAGGTAACGATTTCAACAATATGATAAGTGGAGGAAGCGGCAACGATACGCTATATGGAAACGAAGGAGATGATTCACTGCAAGGTGGCAGTGGAAATGATATTCTAAATGGCGGAGCTGGAAATGACACCTACTATGTTGATTCCACCAATGATGTTGTGGTAGAGGCAACCAATGGCGGAACCGATACGATTAACGCCACTATAGACTTTTCACTCACAAATTTGGCAAACATCGAGAATTTACAGCTCAACGGCAGTTCAGTTCAGGGCACAGGAAACGCACTCAGTAATATCATCACAGGTAACGCTCAGAACAACATCCTCAATGGTGGTGCGGGCGATGATACTCTTTCCGGTGGTGCGGGCAATGATCTACTGATCACGGGTATGGGCAGTGACTACCTAGACGGTGGAGAGGGCAATGACCAACTCATTGTTGAGTATGGCGAGGGAGTTGACACCCTAGTCGGTGGTCTCGGTGATGATTACTACGCGATCAACATCGCCAGCTTAGCAGTAGTCGTTGAACAAGCGGGTCAAGGCACTGATACCGTTGGAACACTGCTAGATATGGATCTCAATCAGCTCAAAGATGCTGCCGGAAATGTGGCAGACATCGAAAACCTAATTACTGCTATTCCAACCAACTCCTCACTTGTCCTCAAAGGCAACAGCCTCAATAACGTCATTGTCGCCAGCAATGGAAACGACACCCTTTACGGCAACGCGGGCAATGATACTCTTGCTGGTGGCGCGGGCAATGATTTACTCGTTACAGGCATGGGCAGTGACTACCTAGACGGTGGAGAAGGGAACGATCAACTCATTGTTGAGTACAGTGAAGGAGTTGACACCCTAATCGGTGGATTGGGGGATGACTACTACGGCATCAACTTTGCTGAACTAGCCGTAGTCATCGAGGAAGTGAGTCAAGGCACTGATACCGTTGGTACATTGCTGGACATGAATCTCAATCAGCTCAAAGATAGCGCAGGCAACGTCGCGGACATCGAAAACCTAATTACTGCTATCCCAACCAACTCCTCACTTGTCCTCAAAGGCAACAGCCTCAATAACGCCATTGTAGGCAGCAACGGTAATGACACCCTCTACGGCTACGCGGGCGATGATACCCTTACTGGCGGCATGGGCAACGACACTCTGATTGGAGGTGGTGGCACAGATACGCTAGTAGGTGGTAATGGCAGCGACAGCTTCTCGCTCAATCAACCTGGGCAAGGCGTTGTATCTATTGCAGACTTTGGTGATGGAGCGGATCAATGTGTTGTGTCTGCGTCTGCCTTTGGCGGTGGATTAATCCCTGGAACCGCGCTTTCTGCAACGCAATTACTCGTGGGTAGTGACGTAACTGCCCCAACCTCCACGAGTCAGCGATTTGTTTACAACATGACAACCGGGGCACTATTTTTTGATGCCGATGGCAACCAAGGAGGCTTTGCAACCATGCAAATAGCTACATTCATGAACCGAGCCGCAATCAGCACCAGCAGTATCTCTGTGATGGGGTAATTTGATTGGTTCTTGTGCACGCGCAAAGTGGTGAGCTAGAAATTGCCAAAGTGCTCACGGGCAGCTACTGCTGAACGTTGCTGTTGGTTGTGTAACAAGAACTCACATTCTACGATCTACACCGATAGCAGATTGTCACTTGTAGTACTTCAATTGAGTAGTGTTTGTCAAGTTTGGTGCCAGACAGATCAAGCACTACCACCAGCCCTAGCACAGCAACGCTAGCAGTTCAAGACAATGATGTGCTACTTGTATCTTAATTGGGAACAATGGCGGTAATATGCTTAACGGCGAAGCGAAGAATGATAGACTCGATGGACAAGGATTTTCTCTTTGGGCAAGCAATAGACAATTGCCTTCTCGATGAGCAGGCAGGGGAATTTAGGGGGGTATAGTGCCCATAAATAATTCGTGAACAAGAGGCAGGGCTGCATCTGCACGCAGGAACTCTATCTCTACACTCCATACAAGTTTCAAGAAGAAGCACTACTAAGTGTTCTGCTCCTAACAGTCAGACTTTTCAGACTTCCTCAAGCTTTGGATTGCTCTGATGTATTCATCATAGAAATACATTTCTTCTGCAGCTTAGCGATCTATTAGTTTGGGTTGACTTTAATCTTTGAGTATAAGTTTTTAAGGTAGGTATGCGGCTCAGATTCTTCTTTTACTTTGCAATGCTCATGTGGCTCTGTACTGGCTGCGGTGGAGTTGACTGCGAAGCAAAAGGTCAGGCTAACCCTGAACATGTTCAACAGCTTTTGACTACCGGGAATTGCAAAGACTGTGATTTAGGAGGGCTGAGATTAGTCTCTAAAAATCTTGCTAATGCAGACTTGCGAAATGCGGAGCTTACAGGTGTTGAGTTCTCCTCAACCAATTTGCGCGGAGCCAATATGGAAGGTGCAGAATTTCGTTGGCAACATGCGGTCAGCAGCTGGACTGGATGCAACGTTGACTATAGAAGTTATTGGTCTGAAGTGGATTTAAGAGAAGCAAACTTAAGTAAAGCAAATCTGCAACGTATTAACGCAGATGATGTAGATCTTAGTAATGCAAATCTAAGTTACTCTGATCTACTACTGTCCGAATTTCACCGTGTAAATTTAGAAGGAGCTAGCTTAAAAAACTCTCGATCAAGAGGGAGTGAGTTTTTTGATGTAACTCTAAGAAGATCAGATGTGCGAGGGGCAAACATATCAAACTCAAAAGTTCGTCTATCAGATTTAAGATACGCTGATTTTACAAGCGCAACAATGATTGGTACAGAGTTTATAGATGTAAAACTAAGTGGAGCTATTTTTGAGAGGAGTGATTTAAGCCTAGCTAAATTTAAAGGACAAGACTTAACTGGTGTAAACTTGAAACAAGCGAATCTGCAAGAGGCGAACTTAACAGGGGCGAACTTAACAGGGGCGAACTTAACAGGGGCGAACTTAACAGGGGCTAATCTAAATAACGCCATTATGCCCAATGGAGCCGTTCATAAATAGAATAATTACACTGCATGACAGCCTCCATTTCCCTTCTCCTGAGCGTCTACAACCGCGATCGCTACATTGCTCAAGCGATTGAAAGCGTTCTCCGTCAAACGCACCGGGACTTCGAGCTAATCCTGTGGGACGATGGCTCCACGGATGGCTCTCTAGATATTGCCCAATCTTACGCTCAACGAGACGATCGCATCCAGCTAATCTCAGCTCCGCATCAAGGCCGCGCCCGTTCTCTCGTCGGTGCCCATGCATTAGCTCAGGGGGAGTACGTAGGATGGGTAGACAGCGATGATCTGTTGTTGCCCAGTGCCCTAGCAGAAACGATCGCCCACTTCAACACCCACCCCAATATCGGCATGGTGTACAGCGACTACGAGGTGATCGACGAGCACAACCAACTCAAAGGGCTAGGCAAGCGCTGCCGCATCCCCTACAGCCCGCAACGGCTCTTGGTAGACTTCATGACCTTCCACTTCCGGCTGATGCGCCGGAGTGTTTATGAACAAGTGGGCGGGGTTGACTCCAGCTTTCCCTGTGCAATGGACTACGACCTGTGCTTGAAGCTTTCAGAAGTCACCGAGATCCGTCACCTAGCCCGACCGCTCTACCGCTACCGCAGCCATTGTCAGAGCATCTCGCAAGGACAGCGACATGAGCAGATCGACTGTGCGGCCAGAGCGGTGCGCAACGCCCTGCGACGAAGAGGACTAAGCGATCGGTTGGAGCTAGAAGTGAAGCCGCCCAGCCGCTTCTGCTTGCGGCAAAAGGCAGAGAGGAGCAATCCTGATGTGCTCAGCCGCTCGCCCCTCTTTTAGTGCCGAGACTAGAGGATAACGCTCAAATCTGCATTCCTCAGTTCAGCTCTCCTTCACAACTGACGAAATGTCAGCAATGGGATTCCACCCATAACAAGCAAGGGTCTAGTCCAAGCTGGACGCGCTACGCTAACTAAGCGTGAAGCCTCCTGCCCCCGCAGCTTTGGGAGGTGAGGTAAGCGCTAGAGCAGATGTGGCATAGTAAAGAGGTAAGGATGAATAGCGGCAACGTCGAGGCAAGGCTGACAGCTATTGAGGAGCAGATGCAAGAAATTAGAGCAATCCTGCAAGAAACCGCTCAACTGGCAAGAGAGACGCAGCAGACCGCCAACAGCAACGCCAAGGCGATCGAAGCCAATAGCAGTGGGATTGCCGAACTTCGGGTTCTACTGGGAGAGACCCGTCAGATCGCTGATAGCAATGCGCGAGCAATTGAGTCTAACAGCAGTGCGATTGCCCAAGGGTTCCAAGCAACGCAGCGAGACATTCAATCATTAAGCCAATTTATGGAGCGCTTCTTCTCAGCGCAGGCGCAGACCAATCAGGTGATGCAAGAGGGTTTAGAAGAGCATCAGCAGCGGCTTGATCGGATAGACCCGGACTCTGGAAGCTGATAGAGTTCTCCACGCTCGATCTCCGCTTGTATGTGAAGCTGTCTTCTGATCCCCCGTTCTGATAGCCGCCGAGATGGAGCAGGTGCGTCGAGACGATCGTCCCATTACATTCTGTCGGTTGATGTTAACACCGACAGAATTGGTCTTGATAGTCCTCCTAGCTGCTGCTGTGGGTTCGGCAACGATGCCAACGAGAAAGGGTCATATCCTATAAAACGTACACAGATCAAAACTTTCAGCCTTTGAATTCTGGTGCTAATTTTGATCGAACTAGAACGAGAAAATGCGGCTTTGAGCGATCGCTGGCGGCATCAAAAAGCCTGTCAGTCCGTAATAATGCTCAAAAAAATGGGCTAATGCCCCTTTCTCGTCAGAATCGTTGCCAACCCCGTAATTAGTGCTTTTTGAGAGTTTAGCTACTATGAGCAATATTTCAGTTCTTGGAGAGACTCTATTGAGCTTTATCAAGCCATATTTTCCAGAATTTGTCGAGAATTTTTGTCCAGGAATATCTCGATTTACTATTCAGTCAAGTCTAATAGGGTTAGACCAAGCGCTGCCCGGCGATTTTTACCAATTATATGAGTGGAAAAATGGAACTCCAGACTGTTTCCCACAACTTTTTAATTCGGGAGACATTTTAGAATTTTCCCCTATCGAGCTTGTTCTTGAAGAAATGAAGTGGAACCTGTATGTAAAGTATGGAGATGTTCCTCCAACTTACAAAGGCTGTTGCCTATTGCCTTTTATCAAAATAGACTCAGATGCTGTTGTCGTTGCATTAGGACGTACTTATCCTGAAGAAGCACATATTGTTTACGTTGATGAGGTGGGTGAGTGTCACCTCTATTGCGATAGTATAACCAGCATGATGACATCTACTGTCGAATGTTTTGCAGCTGGTTCTGTAACTATTAGTAATGAAGGCGATATCCAAGAGGACTATCATTTGTCATCAGAAATTTGGCGAAGAAACAACCCTCATACATTAGCTGAGGCAATCTTAGAGCTAACGTCATCTATCAATATATGCACTTCAGAAGAACCAGTAATGGATAGAGAATATTCCATTGCGCTTGATTCTCTGACTTCTGCTTTGGCAACATTGCGGAGGTTTCGCCCTCCGGAGGTCATAAAGCTGATACAGAGTAATTTAGTTCAGCTCAAGAAAGTTAATATTGCAAGAGGGGGAGGGTTACATTTAAGCCTTAATGAATGGCTACGAGCAGTTGAATAGTTGAACCAACCTGCGCCTTGCGCCAATTTTTCTTCACACTTCCTTGCGCCTCTTCTCCAATGAGCTTGCTACCGATCGCCCTAGCAGGGCAGCTATAAATTCATGAGTATGAGTCGAATCAGCAAAGCATTGAGAACTGCACTTGAGCATGAGGACACGGATGCCATCGCAAGCTTAGCTAACGCAGGGAGAATCTAAACGCGATTTTTGACTTCTCCTTGTACTTGACTCCAGTAGCTTGGGCAGCTGAGAAAGGTAGTTGTGCTCTTGTTCACTCATTGATCGAAAATGGAGCAGAGATAGACACTGAAGATTTAGAGGGAAGCTCCCCTTTAATTCTGGTAACAATGGGAGGGCATTTTAAAGTTGTGGAAATCTTGCTCTCGAAAGGCGCTAATGTACAACACGTAACTCGTAGTGGATGGACTGCATTGAATTGGGCACGAAATCAGTTGCACTGGAAAATTGTAGAGCAGTTTAAGAAATATGCTGGTTAACTGATTAGCCTACTCAGGTTTTGTACATGCTCAAATTCTCGATTGCCAAAACTCTCTTCATCGCTTTTGTATCAAGGAAAAAACAGAGACAACGGGCGGTCTGAGCGAGCAGACGAGCTATCAGTACGATGCCAACGATCGCCTGGAGTGGGAAAAGGTCAACGGTGTACTGAAGACTAGCTATCAGTACGACAACAACGGCAATACGATTACCAAGGTAGAAGCCGGGGTAGGCACCACAAGCTATGACTGGAATCAGGATGGACGGCTGGTTGGGGTGCAAACGGCAGATGGCAAGGCGATCGTCTATAGCTATGACAGTGAGGGCATTCGAACTAGTTCAACAGTGGATGGAGTCACAACGGATTACTTGGTAGACCAAAACCGGGATTATACCCAGGTGCTAGAGGAGCGTGTTGATGGCAGTCTGACGGTCAACTACGTTTACGGGCTAGATCTGATCTCGCAGGAGCGAGGTGGTCAGACTTCGTTCTACCTGGTGGATGGATTGGGCAGCACTACAGCGCTGACGGATGCGAGCGGCAATCTTACTGATACCTATACTTATGATGCGTTTGGCGAAACAAGTGGGCGATCGGGTAGCACGGAGAACAATTACCTGTTTGCTGGGGAGCAGTTCGATCGGGAGGTGGGGCAATACTATCTGAGACAACGCTATTACAACCAGGGGACAGGAAGATTCTCAAGAAGAGACTCTTATGAAGGTAAGTACAATGAGCCATTGACACTACACAAGTACATCTATGCAAACAATAGTCCGGTTGTGTTTATTGATCCAAGCGGCTACGCTTCGATTCAAGAAGGAAATGATGTTCATAACGCTCTCGGTGTACACTTCTTGACACAGGTCGGTATCAATCCTGTTCCTTTAATAAATCCTATGACTTCTAGTGGGCTTTTCACTAACAGTCGCGTTTTTGATCCTCGTCCTCCTATCAATTTAGGTCAGAAAAGACCAACTTATAGACGGATCATTCGAACAGCAATGGGTAATCCCCAGCATTCAGGAGTGAGAGCTATTAATCGTCAAATTCCTGACCTAGCTGATTTTTCTGCTAGGGAATTGTATGAAATCAAGCCGAATGTTTCAGGAGCTATTATTCAGGCACAAAACAAGCTGACTAATGCAGAAAACGGATTATCTTCTATAGGACTTACTAGTTGGCATAGGGGAAGCACCTATTCACCTCCAGCGATTGTTCCTGTTTTAAGTAGCGGAAACTTTGCAATCATTAAGTATGCTGCTCCAGGTGTGCTTGTGTATGATGTTCTCAACACACGTCTCACCCTGCAAGCCCTACGATTGAGTGCATATATTATGCAACAAGCAATTAGTCAGTTAATAAGCGCTATCACCGCAGCAACTGCTAGATCGCAAACAGCTGGAGGATTTGCTTAAAAACAAGATTCTAAAAGCTTTTTGCCTTATTATGAGAATAAAGCTTTTTGACTAGGAGAGGAATCTATCATGGGCTGTCAATATGCAAATCTAACGCTATACGGTGTTAATCAAGATACTCTAGTTAGATATCTATCTGATATTGGCCTAGACAGCTATGTTTCTCCTACCCAAAACCAATTTACAGTGATGTACGATTCTAGTTTTGAGATTGTTCCTGGCAGTCCCGAAAGCAATAGTGAATTAGTACAACTAAATTACAAAGCTAGTCAAATGCTAGAATATACAACTCAGCCGCATCTTAAAGCTATGGCTGAGCTATATAGATTAGCTGTTGCTCAATCTCAGCCAATTGTTGCAAAACTCAAAGCGTTGGATATGTACTCAGGAGCGATACAAAAGCGATACGGTGGAACTACGGAAGGAGTTTTAGTCTGTTGGGCATCTCACCTCTCAAAGAAGTTTTGCTGTCCAGCATTCGCTGTCTATCTAAGGGACGATTTCCAACTTTGGTATCACCTTTCCTCAAACGGTGTAATGGTTGACGAATATGCAACTTATGCTACGGATGATTGGCAACCAGGACAAGGAATTCAATCTGAACTTGGAGACAAGATTAAAGGTGGAAATGCTAGAGAGCTATGCAATATTTTTGGCAAAGAAGCAAAAGTTAATGAAGTAGAAATTATTCTGCGAAAACCCCATGATTCTAATTCACAGCATGGATTTGGGTCTGAACTCAATTATGGAGATCTGTTAAGTTTAAGTTCTTTTCCTAATGAAACTCTACGACATCAATCCCTGGCGTTAGCATTAGGACTGCCTGTTTTCTGGGTTCTTTACATGAGTTATAGCGCTATTTCTCAAGGTGAAGCGGAAGATTATTTTGACGATTATATATCTCATGATAGTAGTATTCAATATTCCATTGCGATGTTGAAGCA
Organism: Phormidium tenue FACHB-886; assembly: GCF_014764505.1. Taxonomy (GTDB): domain Bacteria; phylum Cyanobacteriota; class Cyanobacteriia; order Elainellales; family Elainellaceae; genus FACHB-886. Next base: position 5,425 of record NZ_JACXWX010000083.1, on the reverse strand, counting down.
AGCTCAACCTAATTGACCTGGCAAAGAATCAATGGACCTGTCGTAAGTAATGGTATCTCTCAAGAAACACTTTCAATAACTGGGGACTGAGGCACAACTTCAAAGCCGAGAGACTGGGCTGTCTTCTTCAAGTGCTTCACTAGGCGTTCTCGATACTTTTGCTCATAGTAGTTTTCACCTGGGTCAGCATAGGTTCCTCCCTCAGACCACAGTTTGTAAAATAAACGAGCAATCTTGTGAGCCGTTGCTGTAATTGCTTTGGGTGCTCCTAAACGAGACCGCAAGCGTCGATAGAATGCCCCTAAAGCTGAGTGGCTGTGGCTGACCGCTTGAGCCGCTAAGCGAAAAGCATTGGCTGCGCGATTCACCACTGAGCGAGTCTGAGAACTCAGGGGCTTGCCCCCCGTAATCCGTATCCCACGAGATGCGCAATGAGCATAGAGGTCTTGAGTCCAGATCTAATTTCTAGAGGTCCACGATAGAGATTTTCTGTCTTTTATGAGTCTACTTTAATGTTCTTATTTTCGTTTGCTGATAGAAGACACACAATATTTATTCCTATTTCAAATAATAGGAATTCAGCAACAAATATTATGACTTCAAACTGTATTACTATACAGTTTGCTCAGTACTCAAAGTCATTTTTTCAAATCCTTAATGAATGTCGCTAATGTTGTCGAAATACTAAATAGCCGTACTCTCCAGTGCTGTCCCTGAGGGTCTAGAGCATTCCTCGCAAGTCTCTCGCTCCAACTGATACGTCGATGAGCACGTTGGTCACGGCTTAGCAGCAAAGATTTCTGCTTCTCGGTTGGGGAAATCATGCTATTGAATTGGAGTTGGTGTTGTCGCAAGTGCTGGCTCAAATCGCGCCGCAAAAATACAGCAGGCAAATCGTGCCAAATCACCGGATGAATGGCTTTGACGCGGGAGACGCTGATGCATCGAGTCCCAGCGGCGGCGTTCTCTCCGAGTGCAGGATTATCCAGTAACTTGTGTCGAATCACGGTGACGCGTCGCCCGTTTGTCATCGCCGAACCGTTCGCCACACATCGCTCCCGCAGCCATCCATTAGTCACATTTTTCTTAACGATTTGAGCGAGAGCCAGAAGTGTTATAAGAGATGAAATAGAGGGGATTAAGGAGAAGGAGGATCGATTATTGAGGGGAGTAGAATTTAACAGAAGTAGACAATTTTAGGAAAGAAATGTAAAGGGAACTAAAGCGAGATAAACAAGGGCAACGATAGCGATACAATTGGCACAAAGATGCTTAACGAAGCTGAAGCTGGTGTATAGCGGTTGGTTGAGCAAGTAAAAAGGACAAAAAGGGGACAAAAGTAAACAAAGGACGAAGTACCTACTTAGATATAAGTATATACTATTAGTATTCAAGCAAGGTCACTTATGTATTCCTGTACAAATGAAAGAGGTAAAAGCAGTGATAGACGTATAGAGAAGGATTGAGTATATTTTGTGAATTGCTAGACTGCGTTTGGAGAGGCAGTTTCATCTGTATCTAGTGAGATAGGGATGAATTTTTTGTGATTAGGTAACGTGGTAGAGAGTACTCACCGCTGATAATTGCGTCTTGTTGGAGCGAATGATGCCGATCGCGTTGAGGCAAACTTTAAGAGAAGCGGTTTCGACGGTGCTGTTCAAAAGGGACAAGTGTGATCGGCAGAAGACAAAGCTGAAGACAAAGACAGCGATTTTCAAAAGATCCTCAAAGAGTATCCTTAACTCTGACAAAGGGCGTGGGTAAGGTGGGATTGCGGCGTGGGAAAGAAGAGTGACTATGAAGAGAAACTGTAGGCAGGAAAAAGTACAAAAGCGATGGTATCTGACAACTAGGGGTAGTACGCACATAGGAACAAAAAACGGCAAAGTAGTACGTCGAGACCAGAGCCGCTGTTAATGCCAACGTGCCCCTGACCTGAAGTAGCGATGGTCTAGTCCAAGCTGAATCGCGCTACCCTAAGCAAGGGAGGAGCCTCCTGCCCCTGCAGCTTTGTGAGGTGAGGTAAGCGCTAAAGCAGATGTGGCATAGTAAAGAGGTAAGGATGAATAGCGGCAATGTTGAAGCAAGGCTGACAGCGATCGAGGAGCAGATGCAAGAAATTAGAGCAATCTTGAGAGAAACTGCCGAGCTAGCCCGGGAAAATCAGCAAATGATTCGGGAGACGCAGCAGATCGCCAACAGTAACGCTAAGGCGATCGAAGCCAATAGCAGTGGGATTGCCGAACTTCGGGTTCTACTGGGAGAGACCCGTCAGATCGCTGACAGCAATGCGAGAGCAATTGAGTCTAACAGCAGTGCGATTGCCCAAGGGTTCCAGGCAACGCAGCGAGACATTCAATCATTAGGACAGTTCATGGAGCGCTTCTTTTCGGCGCAGGCGCAGACCAATCAGGTGATGCAAGAGGGTTTAGAAGAGCATCAGCAGCGACTTGAGCGGCTAGACCCGCCGTCTGGAAGCTGAAGGAGTTTTCCACGCTCGATCTGTCCTTGTGTGTGAAGCTGTCTTCTGAATCTTCTGATCCCCTGTTCCGATGCCCGCTGTAATGGAGCAGCTGTGCTGAGACGATCGCCCTTAAATTCTGTCGGTTGCTGTTCACACCGACAGAAATAATCTTGATAATCCTCCTGTCTGCTGCTGCGCCCTGCCTCTTTCCCTGTGGTACTTTGGCTATGGGCTGTGCCCTGCCCATTCAACTGTGCCCGGTAATCGATCGTCGTTGCAAGTGGTGATTGTGAATCAGCCCTGGAACTTCACGTCATTCCAGTTTTCCACCCCCAGATAATCACGAGCGATCGATTTCAGGATCTCCTCCTTTCCCCGTACTCCGGCGTTATGACGAGAACCGATCATGAGGCGGTTGTGATGTTCTTCTAATTCAGTCTCCCGTTCTTTTAGGACTTGTTGGATGGCGGATTGATAGGACGCGCCGAGGGGAGTTGCGAGGGCTTTGATGATGGGGATAGAGATGCGAAGTTGAGTATCGGAATGGTCTTGGCTAGTGTTCCAGCTCATGCAGCTATTGTAATACTTAACCTCGCACCAAATTTGAGGCAACGACCGCAGTGGCTGACTGAAGTTGCGTAAAATCCTTACACAGCCTCAGCTAGCTTCTTTATTTGGAGGAACATTATGCAACATAAAATCACATCTACATCACGATTAGAAATAGCATATCTCGATGATGGTGCGGTAGATGCGCCGCCTGTTCTGCTCCTGCACGGTTTCCCCGACGATGCAACGGCTTGGATACCTGTTATGGCAGGGCTAGTTGAGCAGGGTCGGCGCGTCATCGCCCCATTCATCCGGGGATGTGGACCAACTCGCTTTCTCAACGATGAGATACCTCGCGCTGGTGACTTTGCTGCCCTCGGGCAGGATGCACTGGACCTAGTAGAGGCACTCAACCTGAGCAACTTGATTGTTGTTGGACAAGACTGGGGTTCACCAACGGCAGAAATCGTTGCAATGCAGTTTCCTAACCGAGTTTCTCGGCTCGTTAAGCTCAACTGGTATGGCGTTTACTCAATGACTGAAATGGCTAAGGCTCAGGGATTTTCGTATCCGCAGTTGAGGACACTGTGGTATGTGTGGCTGCTCAATCTTCCTACAGGCGAGATGATTTTACAGTACGATCGAGCGGGATTTGCAAGGGCGCTCTGGCAGGAATGGTCTCCCTCGTGGAACACTCAAGCGCGTGAAGTAGCATTAAGCAAGATATTGTCTTCGTTGGCAGGGGATGACTGGATGCGGGTAGCATTGTCGGCGTATCGGACAAACATTACCAATGCAGAGACTGACCCAGCCGATGAAACACTGCGAAAACAGCTACAGACACCCATACCTGTGAAGTGTGAAACTAAAATCATTATAGGAGCCGACGATGGTGTAGAGCGATCGCCCCTGGATGACGAGAGTTTGCAACGATACTTTCCGCAGGGAGTAAGAGTTCAATCGCTAGCGAGGGTCGGGCACTTTCCGCATCGTGAAGCACCGCAGGCTGTGGTTGAAGCTGTGCTGTCGTGAAGCTGTCTCCCCATAAATCCGGCTGGGTCGGGCTGCTGGAAGATCATAGTGGTGCTACAAAGCTTACGCACAGCCGCTCAGCCGGAACGTTAGGCAGGCAGCAGCGCCGCACCAAAGTCACTTGGCTGGCTGACTCATTCAGGAATGGCACGTGAACGTTCACTCTCATCTGTCGAACCACAGCTGATAGCTGACAGTGTGCTCGTCTAGCGCCGTAACATGCTCTCGTCCATCAATCCGGAGGGTGCATCCGTCCATCTCCAGCAGGTGCACCTGCTGAGGGTAGAGACCTGGCGGCCACGGAATCTCGAGTTTCCGGTTAAGCCCTCCGACTAGCCAAGCTGCATACGAGGGACCTGAACGATCATCAGTCTCGAAGCCACGAGATGTCACGCCAAGCAAGTAGCCCTGTGCATCTAGCACTGCACCACCGCTCATTCCGCCTAGAGAGCCGCACATTATCTCGATGGCAGGAAATGGCATCAGAACGCTATCCCGCATCGGATAATACACGCTGCCCACTTTCCCCGATGCCACGTAGAGATTGCCGGTCATGCGGACCGAGAACTGACTGTCGCTGAAAACATTCGGAAACTGGAAGCCGATAACATACACCATCTCACCTGGTTTCGGCGCTCGAGTCGTAAGTGCGATGGATCGAAAGCGCCAGCTGGCTGAGATTGGCGATGCCAGTTGAATGGACAAATACGCAATATCATCGCTCGGGCAGGTGTTGATTGTCCTCACCCGCCAGAATTCCACTCCTGTGCTTGTCGGACCCACACAGGCTATGCTAACCGCGCCACATAGAATGTCAGGAATACGCTCGTTGAATACGTGGGTTGCTGTGATGGCCAGTCCGGGTGCGATCACGACCGCAGTTCCCAATACGACATGGTCTTCGGGCGTGCTGACGACGACCGCCAGGAGGGCACCCTCGAAGAAGGTCCAATTGATCGTACCTTGAGGAATCGGCGTTGAATCCGCTCCGCTAAACACGACCGGCTCCAAATCAATGGATGTGCCTACTGGGAAACCTAAGAGCGGATCGTCTGTAACAATCCCCCTAATCTCTTGCTCGTGTGGTGCACTCTCTCCAGGCAGCATCTCTTTATCAACAGTCTACTAACGGCTGCACCTATCGTAACCTCACCACAACTTCAAGAGCAGCGTGGGCGTACGGAGCACGTAGGTTTGCCACTCTGAACTCACGTGCTTGGCAGTGCGATCGCCGATCTTGTAGGATGCGCTCCCCACTACAACTCTTACCTACCTCAAGGGGTGACAGGGAGGCTGAACGGTAAGACTGGTAGCAGACAGAGACGAAGCGAGACCGAAAAAATAGGGTGAATCCGAAGAATCACCCCCAGTTTTAAAAAA
>NZ_JACXWX010000082.1 GCF_014764505.1 Phormidium tenue FACHB-886 | reverse complement strand
TGGCAACCTGACGAAGCTCAAAGCTAGATGCTAGACCCAGCCGATAGCGAAGCACACTAAACGCAAGCTGTGACAACATGCTGTGATATTCAACCTCAACAGATTTTTATTCAAGTAAAATTCTTACACCTTACTATCAGGACTAACATTACCCATCACCCGCCACAGCTCGCCTCAAACATCTACAGACTATCTCTCGACGGTCGGGTGCATAGGTGTTGTTGGACAGCTATCGTTGAGTTAGTGCAAGGATAGGAAATCCAATAGCTAAAGCACTCCTTGAAACATTGGGGCTTCATCATGACAGAAGTAGAAAGTGAATCCAAAGCACAACTCAGTCAAACCACGTCATCACAATTGAGCGTCAAGCATCGCACCATCAAAATTGATGGTATAGAAGTCTTTTACCGAGAAGCTGGGTCAGCGGACGCACCCGTGCTGCTGCTGCCGCATGGCTACCCTTGCTCGTCGTTTCAGTTTCGCAACCTCATGCCTGCGCTGGCAGACCGCTGGCATTTGATCGCACCTGACTATCCTGGCTTTGGCTACAGCGCCACACCCGACCCAAAGCACTTTACCTACACCTTCGATGGCTATGCCGACTTTCTTGAGCGCTTCGCTAAGGCAATGAACCTGACGCGATACGCGCTCTACCTGCATGACTACGGCTCTCAGATCGGGCTGCGCCTTGCTATGAAAGCACCCGAACGGATCGTCGCTCTCATCATCCAGAATGGTGACATCTACGAAGATGAACTTGGACCAAAGTATAAAGACCTCAAAGATTACTGGGCAAACCCGACTGCCGCAGGGCGCGAAAAGCTTGGTAAGGCTGTGAGTGAGGAGGGCTTTCGCAACGAATTTATAGGCGAAGTCTCCGAACATCTGATTGAGCGAATCAGCCCCGATCTGTGGAAACTGTCGTGGTCGCTGATGCAGCAGCAGCGTCGCGAAATCATGATCGGTCTGATGGAGGGCTTACAGGAGAATCTTGAGTGGTTTCCTCGATATCAAGCTTATCTGCGTGAATACCTGCCGCCGACGCTGATTATCTGGGGACCTCAGGACGGCTACATGCCCGAAGGTGCAGCTCGAGCTTATCTCAAAGATCTGCCTCATGCTGAACTTCATATCTTGGACGGGGGGCACTGGTTATTGGAAACGCACTTGACAGAAGTTATTGCTCTTGTTCGAGACTTTCTGAGTCGCGTTGACAAACATACGAACCTTTAAGGACAGAAAGCTGCTGCCCAACGACCAAGATCGCTCTATCAACAACTTCAAACTGTTATAGCCTTAATCAGGAGGCAAACGCTGCCAACACAACCAAACGAGCGGTAGAACGATGTAGTTGAGCGGCGGCAAATAGCTGCTCTAGCATAGCCGATCGCTATTATTTTGCCGCCTCAACGAAGTGCTATGTCTGCGATAAAAGTAAAACTCTGTTCTCATGGGACTTTCCATCTAACTCGAAGTATGTAACGCCCACATCCACAAAGCCCTTTGTCGCATAGAAGCTGCGCGCCTCCCAATTTCGCGAATTGACAGTAAGCCAAATTCCCTTAGTCGTTCCTTGCGATGCTGCTATGGACTCACACCTGTGTAATAGCGTAGTTCCTACTGATTGGCGTTTGAAATGCTCTTGCACATACAGCGTCATCAGCTCTGTTGTGGCATCTTCACAGTATGGGCATATCCGACCAAAACCAACTACTGCATAACCTACTGCATTTTCGTTTACCTCCGCCACGACGACTTGGCAATTTTGGCGACTGACCAGTTCAGCTATGCGTTGCGGCGAATATTCGCCAATGACGTACTTCGCCATTGCATCACTAATGCCAGAGGTTGCATAGGTATGCAGCCAAACCTGAATGGACAACGCAGAGAGTTTGAATGCATCCTCTTGACTAGCACTTCTCGTACTTAGTTCAGTCAACATAATGGCTAGCACCACCGGCTGCAAATAACTTAAACAAAGCAGAAAGATCGTTGGTCAATCCGGTGTGTGCATTTGTTAGGCATGACTTTGTTGACACATCTCTATTGAGTACTTAGCAGCACAGATTGGCTAAAAGTTCATCTCACACTGAAGGGGAGCGCCGAAATATAACAGCAGCAACGAGCAAGAGAACTATCGACACTGCATCAAAGTAGATGACCCGTTGAATTCCCGGCGTTAAATCTGGTGTAGTTATACATAATCCAATAAAAGCAAGTTTGCTGACTACAGCAGCAATAATAACCATCATTCGTAGATGATAGAAGAATGCTCCATAAACTAAGGCAGCACCGAGCACCCCTAGCATGGCTTGGCGATGCCTTACTAGCAGCAGGACGGCATCATCTTCAAAAGCAACATTGTATAAAAATGTAATTCCATTTGAATTTAATGCAGTGATGACCGGAGAAGCTGTAATCACACCAATAACCACTAAGATTGCCACTGCTGCATTTCGGCTTAGTTTGGACATTGAAGTTCCTACCGAAAGTAATTACATAGAGGATATTATGCCTAATGTTCGCAGTCAGCGGTTGCCAGTAGCTTTTACAATTTACCCATGACTCACAGCAATCCGCTGCACATGCCTGTTAGAGGGACTCTAGCCTTGGTTGCCGCGTCTTATCATCTAACCATTGCCTTCCCATTTCTGCGGGCTTTATGCGAGTGCCCTGTATTCCAGGTCAGCAAGTACCTCCTTGACTGTGCGTTGCGCTAGTGTCACCAACCCTGGGTTCGTCTCGGCGTAGTATGGGATGATGAGGACGGCTTGGTGGAGCGCGTAGCCTCGCGCTCGGTTCCATGTTTCATCGTCAACCTCAAGCGCATCGCGAAACGCCGCTCGCCCAATCTGGTTGAATACACTCCAAGCGGCAATGACATCAGCGGCGGGATCCCCCACACCGATGCCGCCGAAGTCGATGACTGCTCCAAGCTGACCGCCTGCAACGAGCAGGTTGGACCGCAGCAAGTCTGTGTGTATCCAAACGGGGGTTCCATCCCAAGCGGGCGCTGCGAGGGCGCTCTGCCAAGCGAGGGCGACTGCATCACTGTCGATTACCCCACGTGATGCCTCTATCGCTACCCGCGTCGCCGCATCCAGCTCGCGCAGTGGCTGACGCCCTGTCCGTGGTGCGCCGAGGGGATCTACACAGCGGAGTTCGACGAGGAATTGCGCCAAGTCAGCAGCAGCCTGGCGTTCATCCTGGACAAGGTCATCCTGATACGGGTGACCCTCAATCCAGCGGTAGATCGCCCAAGCAAAGGGGTACCAACTCGTCGGCTGTCCCTTGGCAACCGGCTCAGGAATCCGCAGCGATACATGCGGAGCGAGTTTCGGCAGCCAGTCCCACTCCTTCTCTATGTCTTGTGCCCATGACTCCAAGAGCGGGAATCGCGCACAGAGTTGGTCACCCAGCCGGTAGATGGCGTTCACCGTTCCGGTGGAGTGCATTGCACGGATGGGCAAGTCGGCGAACTGGGGGAACTGTGCGACCAGCAAGCGTTCAACGAGTTCCTCGTCGATGTCGACCTCCCCCTCATGCATCTTCAGGCGAGATCGAGGTCCCGCAGCGGGTCGTCTTGACATAACTCCATGCTTTTTTGACCGAGGTTGGACGGACGAAATCTCAAGCGCCATAGTACCACAGTCGCCGAATTACGTTCGTCCATAACGAATCGACAAGCTGCTTCGATGAAGAGCTAACACCGTGAAGATCAGCGAGAAAATAGTAAGTCAACCACGTTTGTACTGTCGTAAATCACATGGCAAGCTGGTTCGCACAAGGCTATCGAACGTTACCCATCACCCGCCGCAGATAATCTTGAACCTACCCAATAACCGCTTGTCGGTTGGGCTCAGGGCATATGGTTAGCAGGCGTCATCGGTAGACCCTGACAATTTCACCAGTTCCTTTTCCTTCAACGCATCGAGTGTACGCATCAGTCAACGAGTCCATTGACACGGCTTTCATGCCGGGAAACAAGTGCCCGTAGGTGGTCACTGAATTCTCAATTATGCTGGGGCTGACAACGTTGATCCGCAGCCCGCGCTTCAACTCGATGGCGGCGGAGAGCACGAAGCTATGCAACGCACCACTAACCACACCTCCGCCCGTTACGCCTTTCCACGGCTCGTCCGCAAAAATTCCGGATGTGAGCGTGAATGACCCGTTGTCCGCTAGATACTCCTTGCCGATCAAGACCAGGTTTACCTGCCCGAAGAACTTTCCTCGCATATTCTCTAGGAGTTGCTCATCTGTCAGATTCTCGAAGTCGTCCAACGCCCCCGACTCCGCAACACAGACGCAGGCATCTACTGAGTCGATCTCGCGATACATTCGCTCAATGGTAATTTTCGAGCGAATATCCACATAGACATCTCCGCTACTACGCCCAGCGGAGATAATTTGGTGCTTGTTAGAGAATTGGGAGGCAAGGTGCTTTCCAAGCGTGCCGCCGGCTCCGACAATTAGGATTTTCACGTGTGCCTCCAAAATTTGTGTCTAGTGTGCTAACGGCAGAGTTGAGCCGATGCAGATAACATTGAACAAAGCAAACAACCTCTCGCCGTTCGGCTCCAACGCCGGGTTCGGCTGCTGCACTTTACATTGAGCTTGCTTCATTTCCACTCAGCTAAAGTGATTCATCCTTTACAGCAATACCCATTACTTTGATTTTGCTGTTAAATGGCAGTGCTGCGGCTTGGTAAATTGTTCGAGCTGGTCGTTTACCCTCTGGAAATAGTTCAGCAAATAATCCATTTATCTCGCTGACATCAGCCAGGTCAACAAAAGCAAGATCGACGAAAACGATTTCATCGTTTGAGAAACCAGCAGCTTTGATGGCAGCAAAGAAGTTTGCAAATGAGCGTTCAGCCTCCTCACGCACAGAACCAGGCAAATATTGCCCAGAAACATCTACTGAAACCTGTCCACTGACATAGCATGTATTGTTTACTACAACAGCGTGACTAATAGGTGCAGACCACTGAGGCAAACCTTCGCCCTGCGTAATGAATCTTCGAGAACTCATCCTGCTTCCCCTCTACAGACAAACTAGAAATATTGTCTCACTGCTCTTCTCTCGATATTAAAATTCTGAACACCGACAAACTTCAACCTATTGCCAACCAATAACTTAAAGCAGCCCAACGACCAAGATAAGCGGCGACGAATGAACTAGAACGAAGCGGAAAGTCTTCAAATCGCCGTTTCATCGACTTGTTAGGCGGTTGGCGCGGCGTTCTCCTCTATGCCCCCGGTCGCTCGGTAACTTTTTCACCCCTCACTTGCTGTCTATTACCCGCTGGAACAGGTCCGGGTAGTCCAGCACGATGCCATCTTCGTCCACGGGTAGCTGCGCCGTGAAGCCACTACCATCGAGGTTCTCGAAGAGGTAGAGCCGGTCGGACAGCCGCGTATAGGACTGCGGTTGCGGGTGAACCGTCAGGTCGGGCGCAGAGACCCATGCCATGCAAAACTGCCGACGCTCACCGACAGCCATTGGCTCACGGTGAATCGGGAAGCTGTTAGTGAAAGGGGTTGGCCAGATATCGATATCCACGCAGCCATCAAGCTCTGCGTTGGGCTGTCCATCACCGTCTCGCCATTGTCCTTGTCCGTCCGTTCGCAGACTCAGCGATTTGGTAGAGCGCTCCGTCGCAACAACTAGATCGGCATCGCGGAGCCGCCACGATTCGTCCCATCTTAGGCGATAGGTAAGTCGAAATGGACCGTGCTCTTCGTCGAACGCGAGCACGACGCTGTCAGCCACATGCTCAGTTAGAAGAAGATGCTCTAGCCCTACACCCTCTTGGTACTTGTTCCAAATGGGTGTCCAACAGATCGTTCGGCACAGTACACCTACCATCGTGACTCCATTCGCATTACTGCTTAACTGCTTATTGGACTGACAGCTTTCGCTGAACGTTCGCGTTCAGCGAAAGCTAGTAACCTTAAACAAAAAAATAAAATCCAGCTTCTGTCCGGCTGCAAAGCAATTGTTATACAGCTTTAGGCTCACTTTTGCTCTGCACTCTTCAACCGGAGTTCTTTAGCTAGATTATTCAAGGTGTTATCTATTACATCTCCTAAATCATGAACAGTGTTTTCATTAAAATGTTTCCAATCAGGAATTTTTTGCTTTGCGTCACGCTGTTTCTTCATCAACCCATACAATTTCATATCGAGTGGTATTAGCTCTTTGTAATATAGCTCTCTGAGTTCTTGATAGGTATCAGTGCTTGTTAGATGTAACGCCTTGCTAATTTCCGCACGTATTTTGGCGAAAATCGCTCCTGTTCTTTTATCGTATTCTTTTGCAGCAGCAGAGTAGAGATCACTTTGCTCAATAGGATTGAAATATGACACTTCAATAGCTAATAACTGATACTCCCGGATCAAGTTTGCAAGATTATCGAGAAGCTGAACCTGAGCATCTATGATTTTATTTTGTCTTAGGAGAGCCGCTTCATATAATTTTTGTTCTCTAAGTCGCCTGTCATCAATCTCCTTCTGCTTCTGAGCCTTTCTCTCATCAACTATTCTGAGAACATAGGGTATGAGAAGACCAGTTACACCAGCAGTGAGTATCAAAAGAAGAACTTTTTCAAGAAAATCTTGGCTAAAACTCATGTGAATTACTCGAGACTTAATGAACTGATGAACACTCGAATACGAGATCTATATCGATACACTTGTAAATTAGCAGTCTGTCTAACGCTAAGCATCAGCCGCCGTCTGCTGCACTTGATGATAAGAAGCTCGCTAATTGACGGTTGGGTGCATGCCGTTTGTTGGACGACTTCATCTCCAAGCACGCTATGTGTAATCTAAAGCCGTATGAGAGCTACTGAGTGCTAGTGTATTTTGAGTATCTACATCGTTTTGATGTTCACTGCCGTTACCTGTATACATCTTGCCAGACTCATTGACCTTAACTGGGCTAGTCCGAGATATTGATATTGTAGAAATATCACCCGGCGGCTTACCAAAAGTAGCCGTGTTGACAGCACATGCTCCCTTCAGTTCTTCGGCAATTTCTTTTACTCTTTCTATGTTGTCTTCGGATAGAGCAGCTATAAGCTCTCCTACTTTGTCTGATTGCTGCTTGAACTGAATCTGAGCCTGGTTCGTAACTCTCTCTTCTCTCCTGATATACTCCAGCATTTGTTCCTGTAAAGCGCGGAAGAATACGGAACCAGCAGTACCAACAACCAACGACATAGTAAGTAGGGCGAAAGCATTGTCAGGCTTAAGAAGTAGCAATACAGGTGGCGCAGCCGCACCACCGACTACTGACTGTGTGTATCCCACGAGATGCGCAATGAGCTGTCAAGAAGCTAAAAGCTAGCTGTAGAAGGGTTTCCAGTCCAGGGAATAGCGAGAAAATGACATCGTACCCTTACCTGAGGTGGAGTGGGAACGATGTCTCAGCAAAATGAAAAAAGTGTTGATTCCACTGTAGCAGGAATTGAGTTTGTCACTACTGTCCAACCGAATCCAGTCATTCCAACCTGGCTACCGGAAGCGCTGCTGTTAGGAGAGTGGTGGAGATCAACTGGACTACTGGAACAGTTGCAGCAACAGGTGCGAGTTAGCCGAGGGCGAATGGGGCACTATGAAGTCTGTGATTTTGTCTTACTGCTACTGGCTTATGCGGTCAGTGGGGAAGCAAGTCTGGCTGCCTTCTTCAAAGCGCTCAGCCCCGTGAAGCCTCTGCTGATGGCAGTGTGGGGTCGTGCTCGCTGTCCAGTCGCATCCACGCTTTCTCGTTTTCTCGAAGCTGTCGAGGCAGGCGCGCTGGAGAGCCTGCGCCAGTTGTTTGAGCACAATCTCCTGCAACAGAGCTTACCCGTCGCTTCCAATGGAAGACTCTATGATCGTCGAGGCGAGCGGTACTGGGTGTTTGATCTCGATGGAACGCATGAGGCAACCCGTCAACGTTCCTTGCCTACAACAGAAGAATACCCAGACTTGCATCGGCGCAGCAGTAAAGCTTGTGCCCCAGGCTGATTAGGACGAAAACGGGGACAAGTGGTTCGCACGCGCAGTGCTTTGCAGCAAGCCCACACCAGCGAGTGGTTAGCGACCTTTGGCAGTCCAGGCTGTCTGACGACAGTCACCAACCTCCGGCAAAGCCGGAGGCTTGAAGATGGAGCCGCTCAAAGCGGCTTGTACCTACCACTCATCGCTGAGCCGCATCTGGTCTATGCGTTGATCTTCCGCTTCTTGTTTTTGGATGTACTGCCGCACGGTTGCTTCTTCCCGTCCTACTGTTGAAACATAGTAGCCCCGCGCCCAGAAATGCTGCCCCACGAAGTTCTTCCGCCTTCCTCCATAGTTGCGGGCAATGGCAATGGCACTCTTACCCTTGAGAAATCCCACCACTTGAGAAACTGAGTATTTTGGTGGAATCGAGATCAACATATGCACATGATCTGGGCACAAATGCCCCTCTTCGATCCGGCACTCCTTCTGCCGCGCTAGTTCATGGAACACTTCCCTCAAATACTGCCATAGCTCTTTGTACATCGCTTTGCGCCGATACTTCGGAATGAACACCACATGGTATTTGCACTCCCACTTCGTATGACTTAAACTACCTGTGTCTTTCATGAGTCTTCTTTGCACCTACCCTTCCTTGGTCGGTGGTAAAGAGACTCTTTCCTACACTTACTTCTCTGTCAAACTGCGACTCCCGCAACCGTCAAACTTGGGGAGTCCCCCAGCAGAGCTGGGGTTTACCCGATTAAATTACTTTTTGCCTTAGCGTCAATTATTCGTAGGACCGATCGGGACTTCTAGCAAGGGTTTGAGCATTTGTTCTAGTTGTCGTTTTACCCAAAAGTAATTGTCGTCAGACACCAGGCAATGGGACGGCTCAGAGCGATCTAGTCCGCGCTTGTGCGGTGATTAAGCAGTACATTCAGCAGCATGGCATCAACGCAGCATCTGTCATTGTGCGATTAGATGGGTATTATGGAGTTCCAGCCTTCGTCAATGTCGTGCAACACCCAGCAGCACTTTTAGCCGCACTATGACAGGATTGAGGGCGAATCGCGTGACTAATGTTACCTTCCCCAGTTACATCAATAGACCCTTGTGAGGGATCTAATTAACCTAGACAAAGCCCTAGACTCTGAATACAAAAGTGCCTCTCTAAAATCGGCGGCATGCATCTCCTTGTTACGTTATGGTTAACGACCCCAGTCTTAACCCTGGGGTCTTTTTACACCTGACTAACACACACACTACTGCACAACCTACCAAACTATTAGCCCCTTACAGTACACGTTGTAAGGGGTTTTTGCTGTCAGTTTTTGCCTCTCCCCCACCCATACCAGGTGGTTTTTTTGTATGTCCCTCTGCTTCTGTACGCTACCGCTTATAAGAAGCTCATCCCTCTGCCCTAGCTCAAACGCACTCTAAAAAAATTGAGTCAATCGAGTCGTTAGCGTTACCTTTGCTGTTTACATTAGTTGCCCCTTGTGGGGGATTAACCAGTCCAAACAAAGCCATAAGCTGTAAGCACTGAAACACCTAGCTATCTGGAAGCCTTGGGAGGGCTTCTGTTTGTTCATGCAACATGGTTATACCAACAAGGGATCAACCCTCACTTGTGAAAGTGAGGGTTTTTGCATGTCGTTTAATTGTTGTGTTATTGTGCAGCACGTCTTAAAAAATACTATTCAGATCTAATTTCGTGTTTACATCTTTGCGTGTGAGTCAACCGCAAAGATGTACTCTAGCGAAGTTGAACTAATCGAGTAACTAGCGTTACCTTCTCCAGTTACATCAGTTAACCCTTGTGGGCGATCTACAACTGAGAACTAAAGCTTTAAGCTTTGACTACTGAAATACCTCATTCTCTTGCACCTGTGTTCACCACGGCATGGTACACAATACGCGTTCACGCAACCTCAGTTCCAACCCTGAGGTTTTTTATTGTGCTATTTATACTTTGACCAATAAATAATATAGCCGTACAATTCTGCTTCTGTACGCTACCGCTCTTAAGAAGCTCGTCTCTCCCTCATCCCTGTGTCGCGTACCGCGAGAGTTATGCGCAAGTCTGGTGTATGAAGAAAGATTAAGCGGCGTTCTTGCTGTCATTTGAATCTGGTTGTTGGTCTGCTCGAACTCCATCCTTGAACTTGACTCCTTCAATCACCTCTCCTAAACGCTTAAAGCCTCGAATTCGTAACCACCGCTTCTGTGCACTCTGTACTAATTTGAAAACTAACGACAGGATGCTGTCTTGTGAAACACAGCCTCGTGTCTTATCCGTCCTCAAGCGCACGGTCGCAAAGGTCGATTCAATGGGATTAGTGGTGCGAATATGCACCCAATGCTCGGCTGGAAAATCATAAAACGCTAACAGTGCATCACGGTCCTTAGACAAGCACTCAACCGCTTTGGGATACTTGGCATCGTAGGTTTTGATGAAACGCTCAAACGCTGTTTGTGCCTCATCTTTAGTCTCCGCCATGTAGATCTCATGCAGGGCAGTTTTGGCTTTCGGTTGTTGGCTCTTGGGCAAGTTGTTGAGGATGTTGGCAGTCTTATGCACCCAGCACCGTTGTACACGAGTGGTGGGAAACACTTGCGCTAATGCCTTCCAAAACCCTAAGGCTCCGTCCCCGATTGCTAGCTCTGGAGCTGTTTTCAGCCCCTGGTCTTGCAAACGCAATAACAACGGCTTCCAGCTCAGCTCTGACTCTCGAAATCCCGCCTCTAGCCCCAGCAGTTCTTTGGTTCCTGTGTCTGTGACACCAAGGACGACCAGGATGCATTGGCGCTCATCCTCGTTGCGAATGTTGAAGTAGATCCCATCCGCCCACATATACACATACCGTTTGCCGCTCAACGACCGTTTCTGCCATTGTTGGTGGTCCTCTATCCATTTGGCTTTCAGACGGCTAATGGTGCTGGCAGATAGCCCTTGGGCGTTAGCACCCAACAACGATGCCAAGGCTTCTGAGAAATCTCCGGTGGATACGCCCTTGAGATAGAGCCAGGGCAGCACCTCCTCAACGCTGCGGGCTCGCTTGAGATAGGGCGGTAACAGCATCGAATTGAACTTGATGCCACTGCCACTGCGGTCGCGTACCTTCGGCACTTGAATTTCCACTTCCCCAACTCCAGTCACAATCGTGCGCTCGGGTAGGTATCCGTTGCGAACGATCGCAATCACGTCCCTGGTTATCCTTGAGGGATTGGTACTGAGTTAAAAACTCAGCCAATTCTGCTTCGACCGCTTGAGCGATGATCTGGCGAGCGCCTTTACGAACCAGTTCAGTCAGGGCATCGTTAAAGGATGGGGATGATTCTGGAGGCTGGAATGCAATAAGATTGTCGTTACTCATGGCGTATCCTCGTCTGGTCTTTGCTTATCCAGCAGGATACGCCCTTTTTTTCTCCTCTGACCATACACCACATCCGAGCATAGCTCCTCTTAAGCAGTGTATGAGTTACTCACAATTCATCTAGCACAGTATATAAGCACCTTCTAAGTTCCGATGGTACCCGTGAGGGTACTTTTAGAAAAGTACCATTGTGCTACTAAAACTTGGGAAACCTATCTCACCGAAAATCTGAGCATCTTAATGTTGCCTATTACCCGCCTTAGACAACCTGTGCATCAAGCAGATCGTCTTTTGGCAGTTGGCGTGCATGGACTATGTTAGGCAAAGCCATTCGTAGCATTGCTAGCCTGACGTATCTTCTCTATTTCATTAGCATGTTCCTCTGCCCAATTCTTCAAAGTCAACGCAACACTCACCAAACTCTCTCCAAGGGGAGTAAGTGAATAAGTGACACTGGGTGGTCTAGTAGGTTCAACTAGACGTTTAATCAGTCCATCTGTCTCAAGTTCTCGCAGATGTTCCGTCAAAATCTTTGAAGAAATTCCCTCAATTGAACGACGCAGTTCACCAAATCGATACGGCTGCTGCGACAAACGCCCAACGATCAGAATTGTCCATTTGTCCGCAATTCTGGCGAGTGTACGTCGGGTAATACACTCCCGTGAATAGACCCCCCAACAAGCAAATGGATAGCTGGAAGATGAGCTATTGGTTGTATTTTCCTTCTTTACCACTGTCTTTCCAAGTTGAGATAGTTACAAAAAGGTACCTACTTTCTATTCAAAATTTTATATGCCAAGCTAATACGAGTCCATAGCATTTTTTCAAAAGCAATGAAAGCGATTGTCCTTGACCGTTATGGGACACCTGATGTTCTATATCTTGCTGAAATGCCTGACCCGGTACCTGGGGCAAATGAAGTGTTAGTGCGAGTCTATGCATCTAGCGTTAATCCCGTTGACATTGGTGTTCGGCAAGGTCGTGTTGTACCAAGTGAACCACATCGTTTCCCAATGATTTTGGGATGGGATGCCGCAGGCATCGTTGAAGGTGTAGGAAGTGACGTGACTGATTTTGTCAGGGGCGATCGTGTCGTACTGATTTCAGAACAACCTTCCACTGGCAAAGGTACTCATGCAGAACTTGTTGCGGTTCCTGCAACACAGGTTGTAAAACTGCCCGAAGCCATCAACTTTGTAACTGCTGCTGCCGTTCCTCTAGCGGGTATTACAGCCCTTCAAGCGGTTAAAGCCCTCGCGCTATCCCCTGGACAACTCATTCTCATTAATAATCCACTGGGCACAGTTGGCGGCTTTGCTAGCCAGATATCAAGGCAGCTGGGGCTAAGAGTAATTTCTCCTGTATCGCCTCACTTGGTAGAAGAAGCACGGATGCAAGGTGTTGAATGGGTGATTCCATTTGACCAAAGCTTGAGCAACTCCGTTCGTGAAGTAGTACCTAAAGGCGTTGATGGAGCGATCGACTTGGTTGGAGGTGATTTTGCTCATCAGACTCTCAGCAGTGTAAAAGATGGCGGAACTTACGCAACTGTCCTTCCAGAATGGTGGAAGCCAGGCGGACCTTACACTGAAGACCGAGCAATCAAACCAATCGTAGTAGAGAATAAACCCAATCAAGCTGACTTGTCTAAGCTAGTTGAATGGTTAAATCTTGGTGTTTTATCTCCTCGAATTGAGCAGACATTCTCATTAGCTCAAACAGCAGAAGCACACAGGCAGCATGAGAAACCGGGTTTGACCCGGAAACTAGTCATAGCGCATCGGTAACGGAAGGATTTTCTGCCTAACGACCCCAATCACCGGACGCAGATACCCTTTGTAACTCACTGATTACTTGACTTTGTTCGGGTGCATTGGGATTGTGTTGGGCTATCCATCAGCCTGAAAATGCCTTACCGTCAGTTTGACCTTTTGGTGTCGTCCCATGCACGACCCGAGCGATCCGGGGCCAGACCTCGTTCGCCATGAGCTCCATGGAGCGGCGGGCGAGCGCTGGATTGCTCCAGTCGTGACCCGTGTAGAGCAGTGTGCCAAACGCACCGACCTCGTTGCGGAATGCAAGAATCTGGTCCACGACACTCTGGGGGGTTCCCGCGATGACGAGACGCTCGATGCACCGCCTCGTAGAGAGCTCAGAATCTGGCTGGTCGGGAAAGTCGCGCATGACGTCCAGCGCGCCGGCCTTCGCGAGCTTGGTCCTCATGACGTGGAAGTAGAAGTCGTGCGCACCGTCCTCGCGATGCACGTAGCGATGTGCTGTGTCCTCGTCATCAGCCACGAAAACGCTGCGCGCCACGCGCCACCCAGAAGCATCGCTACAGAGACCCGCCGATCGCCGACCTTCCAGGTAGCTCTTAATGTGGTCCCGGACGACGTACGCACCCACGTAGGTCGCCGAGATTCCCGACCAGCCCCGCGCTCCCGCGGCGTGCGGTCCCTGCGCGCCCGCTCGGATCGAGGTGATGGCGATCGGCGGATGGGGCTGTTGCAGCGGTCGGACAGCGACACCCACTCCGATGTTCCGATCGAGCCAGCGCTCCGTGGTGGTCCGGTAGAACTTGCCTTCGATCCGGTACGGCGGCTCTTCGCTCCAGATCCGGCACATGTGATCGAGCGCCTCCTGGGTCTTGCGCTTGCGGTCCGAGCCCAAATCTCCGATGGCTTCCGCGTCACCAGCAACACCGGGTCCGATTCCCAGGATCAATCGACCCTGCACCAGGTGGTCCACCATCGCGACCTGCGCCGCCGCCATCGCCGGGTGGTAGTTGGCGAGCGGAAGCACGCCGGTACCGAAGGTGATCGACGGGCACGCATCGGCGAGATTCGCAATGAAAGCAAGGCTCGAGGTGATCGGCTCGGCTGCGTCAACGAGATGCTCGCCGATGAAGGCTTCGCGGTAGCCGAGCCGGTCGGCGAGCACGACCGCTTCGCGATCCTCGCGGAGAACGTCCCCATAGGAACGGGACGGCGGGTGGACGGGCTGGATGAAGAATCCGAGCTTCAGGGAGTTCTGCATTGAGTTTTTATAGTCGTTCATTCGTTCCGTGCCGCCCTAGTGCAAAAATCAGCGGCAGCAGAGAAGTTGAAATGGAGCCAAGATTATCTTAGTCTGTCCGCTGCATTGAAGGATTAGCTTGCAAATAACGGAGCAATTTCACACTCCATTTCTTCTGTAATGGGTTGAATCATGGCTTTACGCCGATCGCTTGGGTCCTGCTCTCGCTGCACAAACCCAGCTTTTCCCAGTCGATCAATCAAGCCTGTGATAGCGCCTGTGTCCAATCCAGTCAGCTCAGCCAATTGCCCAGCCGTGAGCGCACCTGCCCTGCTCAAGAGGTCTAGTACTTTATGTTCAGTGGCGCTTAACCCAACCTTGTCTGCGATTGCTGCATGAAACATCAGCGTTCGAGCGCTGAGTTCACGCTCCAGTTGCAGATTTGCCATCAGCAGTTCTTGCTGCTTTGACCGTTTCCTTGACAACCTCATTTTCCTCTTAGTATGTTAATATCTTAATTGCTAAGATATTTAATTCTTAAGAATATATCCATTAAGATTCTAGCATCAAGTCCCTTTCCACAAGCTTGTTTCAGGAGATTGTCATGACTGGTAACAAAGGAAGAGCGGCTATTTCAAAGGCTCTGCTGTGGCTATTTGTGATCAATCTGGGTATCGCGTTTGGTGCTGGACTTTATGAAGTGAGGATTGTATTACCGCAGTGGCTTGTCTACTCCACAGAAAGCGGGTACGAATGGAATGCCGAAGCTGCACGCCAAGCAAATACCGGATTGCGATTTTGGGTTTATGTGACGACGGTTCCCCTAACGCTGCTTACCCTGGCAAATTTCATCGCAGCCTGGCGTAATCGAGGAGTATTGCGGCGCTGGTGGTTGGCTGCGGCTGGGATTGCAACGATCGAGCGTGTTTTTACCCTCTTCTATTTTGTGCCAACGATGATTAAACTGATGAATGAAACGCAGCCTGCATCCGCAGCCGTCAATACAGCATTGCAATGGGTCAATCTCAATCACTTCCGCCATGTCATTGCATTAACGGCATGGCTAGCAGCGCTGAAAGCATTCTCCTTGTTTTCTGAACGCATGTCTGGTCAAACCTCGGTTCAGTAGCTGAGCGTCTCTCAATACAGTTTTAACTACGGTTATGTTACAAGAACAAAGTTCAGCTTGCATAAAATTCTTTAATTGGCTCATTACCTGCCTCGTAATACCTTGCAACATTGTCTTTTACCACAATAGATGTGGGATTCTCGTTCCTAGATTGCTGTAGGAGTTGAGCAAACCGTATTGAATCGATCTCACAATCGATGGTCTTCATCCCCAAATTTTGACTAGCTGAACGGGGTTGAACAACCTGCTGAAAACAAGCAGTAGCAGCATCACCAGATCGCTGAGGCTGTATTGAGGCTGTGTGGGTAAGAAGGCTTCTGCCAGCTTCATGGGCGGTAAATTTGTCCCATTGGCACAGCATACAATGGGCTGCTCTGGGTTTGAGCGCATCATGCAGTATATCGTGGTGTCACCCTTATACAACACTGCGATCGGCAACAGTTCAAGCAGACATTTACCCAGTTTGAGATGTTGATGTCCTGCCAGAGCATAGTCTAGCGGCAGAAATTTTGTCACGATTAATTGCTCATAAAGTGACTTTTCTGGTATATCTGTTGATGAAGCAGCTTCTCTAGGTTTGAGAGAATCGCCAAACCACAAGTGGGCTTCGTTTTCTCGACTGGATATGGCGCGACAAGTTTGCCCTGTCGCAGTTGTGTGATGTGACTACCTTGACGATGCTGTTTTAAGTTCTGCAAGGGGTGCAAGTGGTCGCATCCGGCAAGCGTTGCCAAGTCGATGCTCATTGGCAACGGGGCATGAGTTATCTCAATCTGGGTTGGAACTGGATTCGTCTTGCTATCACTCATCAATGGAAGATTCAAGTTGTGCAGCTTCCATCGAGTCTGCCTGCCCCTCAACCTGCCATTGCTTCCAAAGGACAACACAATGAGTTCCTCAAGCGTGAATTCACCGTTCTCAGCCGCATTCCGCTTCCTAGTTTTGTCAGTCAGCCTCAGAACCTAGATGGGTTGTCAAGCTTCAAGGATGAAGACCAAACTCAACTAGAAACTAAAACGAAAAGGACTCACGAGTTGCATCTAGATGATCTCAAGACAGGGTCCGTTAACTACAGTCTCAAGTTATGGATCAACCAGCCTGACCCAACTTTGAGAGCTTGAACCATAGTGACATCTGCTTAATCATGTAGGCTAGTGAAGAGAGCAAGATAAGACAGTCAGCTGCCTTTCGGCTGCAGGAGGTTTGTAGATGGCACCTGAAGAGGCCCTAATAGCACTCAATTTCCTGCTGCCAGAGAAGCTTAAAGACCTTCAGGAACTCGTATTTCGTTATTCTTGGGAAGGATGGACCTACTCACAGATTGCTAACCAGCTCGGATATGGGACTGATCAC
The DNA here is from genome assembly GCF_014764505.1 of Phormidium tenue FACHB-886. Taxonomy (GTDB): domain Bacteria; phylum Cyanobacteriota; class Cyanobacteriia; order Elainellales; family Elainellaceae; genus FACHB-886. The sequence goes on along the minus strand of NZ_JACXWX010000082.1, from coordinate 6,855 downwards.
ATTCGTGATATTGGTTCTAGGCTGTGGCAGCAGTTGTCAGAGGCGTTTGGAGAACCTGTCACGAAAAAGAATATACAGACGATACTGCGGCGGAAGGTTAAGCAGCAACAGAGTTTACTGAGTCAGTCCGATGCGGTTGACCTAGAGGTTGAAGCGGCGATTGTTCCTTTATCATTGGTTAACTCGGCAGCTCAGGTTGAGTCCTCGCTGCCCAGACTCAGACAATATTGGGAAGAAGCGATCGACGCTTCTACATTCCGGGGGTGCACCCATGAAATGGCATTGCTGGAACAGTGGATCTTTCAGGAACACTGTCGCCTGATTGCCTTGACGGGTATGGGAGGCATTGGCAAAACATCGTTGGCAGCGAAACTCGCTCAGCACTGTACTGAAACGGCAAATTTCCAGTTTGTGATTTGGCAGACCCTTCGCAATGCCCCACCCCTTCAAGAGATTCTTACCCGACTGCTGCAACTGCTTTGTGATCAACAGATTGCTCCTAGCGAAACAGTGGAAGGTCAAATTTCACAGCTCATGACACAGTTGAATACTTCTCGCTGTTTGCTGATCCTGGACAATTATGAAGCCATTTTGGGCAGACCAAAGTCATTCAATCCAGCGCAGAGCGGGTTGGGGCAAGAGCATGTTGAAGAATATAGCGAGTTCTTAAGACGAATTGGCTCAGGATTCCATAGCAGTTGTGTCGTATTAACTAGTCGTGAGAAACCTAGCGCTCTGATCCCGTTAGAGGGAGATACTTTTCCAGTCCGAATTTTGCCGCTTGCAGGACTTGATACAGCAGAGGTCCAAATCATTTGTGAAGCGAACGGGTGTCAGGCGGCATCCGTAGCGAGCTGGAGCGCTTTAACGAAAGCTTATTCAGGAAATCCGCTAGCATTGAAGATTGTGGCAACTACGGTGCGAGAGATGTTTGGGGGGAATATCGCAGAGTTTCTGGCACACGGTGTGATTGCCTTTGGAAACATCAACGCTCTGCTGGACGAACAATTCTACCGCCTTGGCGATCTCGAAAAGCAGGTGATGTACTGGTTGGCAGTCAATCGCGAGTGCATGTCTTTGAATGAACTGCGGGAGGATTTGCTGCCCAGCTTTCCTAAAGCCGAACTATTGGATACAGTATCTGCTCTGAGACGACGATCGTTGATCGAGAAGGCTACGCCGACGGGAAGGAACACGGGACAGTTTACGCTACAGCCTGTAGTGATGGAATACGTTACAGCACAGTTCATCCATTGCATCAGCGGGGAAATTCAAACTCAGGAGGTGACTTTATTCTGCAGCCATGCCCTGATCAAAGCCCAGGCAAAAGATTACATCCGAGAGAGCCAGGTCCGCGTGATCCTGACTCCGCTGGTTCAGCACCTGATCGGTCAGTTTCGGTCTGCTAAAGCGGTGGTAGATCACCTCAATCAACTTTTGTTCAAGCTGCAAACCGAATTTCCCGCTGCAGATAATTATGCAGGCGGCAATCTGATCAATCTGTTGCGTCAGCTAGAAGTTGACTTAAGCGGCTATGACTTTTCGCACCTGAAGATCTGGCAAGCCTACTTAGTGGGAGCAGATCTACATCGGGTTAATTTCGCTCATGCTGATCTAACTAAGTCAGTGTTCACAGAAGTTCTGAATGGAGTGTTATCTGTTGCATTCAGTCCAGATGGCAGTCTTTTTGCAGTCAGTAGTACAGATGGCACTATCCGGGTTTATCAAACAGCAAACTATAGAGAACTGATGGTTTGGAAGGGGCATCTGAGTTGGGGTATTCATGTCACGTTCAGCCCCGATGGGCAAACTCTAGCTAGTTCCAGCACTGACCATACGATCAAGCTATGGAGCGTAGCGACAGGGGAATGTCGCAAGACTTTTATAGGACATACTGGATGGGTCAGCGCTGTTGCCTTCAGCCCAACGGGTCAAATTCTGGCAAGTAGCAGTCAGGACAGAACTATAAAGATATGGGATATTGATTCTGGAGACTGCATCGAAACGCTCCATGAACACACTGATTTTGTCACCTGGGTTGCTTTTAGTCCCGATGGTCAATGCTTTGTCAGCAGCAGTTGGGATGGCACCATCAGGCTGTGGCAGGTTGAAACCAGACAGTGCCTCAGAACCCTGCAAGGACACACTCGCTGGGTTCGATGCGTCACGTTCAGCCCAGATGGTCGGACCTTGGCGAGCGGCAGTTGGGATAGTACCGTTCGCCTGTGGGATGTCACAACCGGACAGTGTTTGAAGGTGCTTCAGGGACACACCGATCCGGTTACGTCCGTGACCTTTAGTCCAGATGGTCAAACCTGTGTCAGCGCAGGCTCTGACTGTACCATCAGAGTTTGGGATGTTAGAACAGGGCAGTGTATGAGGATTCTGCAAAAACATTCCGGCTGGATCTGGTCGATTGCCTTTCACCCAGAGGGGCATACGTTAGCCAGCGGTGGACTTGATTACAGGGTGATCTTGTGGGATACAGAGACAGATACAGCATTCAAGACTTTATCTGGATACAGTCTTGAAATTAAATCGATCGCCTTTCATGCCAACGGCAGAACTTTAGCCAGCGGCAGCCATGATTCAACCGTAAAACTATGGGATATTGAATCGGGTGAATGCAGCAAAACGCTACAGGGACATCAAAGCTGGGTCTGGTGTGTTGCCTTTAGTCCCGATGGGCAGATGCTTGCTAGCAGCAGCAACTACGGCAACATCCGACTATGGAATACAGCGACCGGACAGTTCCAAACTTTACGGGGCTGGACTAGCATTGCTAATTTAGTCCACTGTGTTGCCTTTAGTCCAGAGGGTCAGTTTCTAGCCAGTACAGATACTGAGCCAACGATCCGAGTCTGGGATGTCAAAACTGGCGAATGTCGCACCAAGCTGCCTCAACCGAGCCGAGCCTGGTGTGTTGCTTTTGCTCCCCAACGCAATGTAAACAGGTTTATTGGCATCAGTTCCGTTGGCATTAGTTCACCGTTCCCCTTTGGAGACGCTGCGCGGACTGGACTGATACTCGCAAGCGGCAGTGACGATCGCTTAGTGAGACTCTGGGACATTGACACCGGAGAATGCTTGACGGCTCTAGTAGGGCACACCAGTATGGTGTTTACCGTCAGCTTTAGCCCAGACGGGATGCTTTTAGCAAGTGGTAGTGATGACAGGCTGATCAAGCTCTGGGATGTCTGCTCTGGGGCAGGCCTCAAAACGCTGAAGGGTCATACTGGTGTGGTGTGGTCTGTTCAATTCAGCCCTAATGGTCAAATTTTAGCCAGCGGTAGCCATGACAAAACCGTCAGGCTCTGGGATGTTGACTCCGGGGAGTGTTTGAAAACTCTGGATCACACAAGTGAAGTCTGGTCGATCGCCTTTAGCCCGGATGGTCATGTGCTGGCAAGCAGCAGCACAGACGGATCGATTCAGCTCTGGCAGGTTGAGACGGGCGACTGTGTGAGAATGATGCGATCGCCCAAACCCTACGAAGGGATGAACATTGCTGGAACAACTGGATTGACAGCAGCGCAAAAAGCTACCCTGCAAGCGCTGGGAGCGGTTGAAATAGAGCCTAGTTAAGGGTTAGCAGCAGATTTGCTCTAACGGCAACACCAAATTGTTGAGTGCGATCCCATCTCCTCTGATCCAAGATCCCATCTTTTCCGATCTGCAATCTGACTTTTTCAGACCGACAAGCAGAGAGCCAGCTCCTATTCTGAATACATGAGCACTAAGCCTGCTGGATTGAGAGAAACGAACAAATCTATCTCTCGCAACTTGCAACTAGCCCGATATTTCTGACGTAGTTCAGCGATCAGGTACTTGTCAATGCTTCACCTCATTTACTTTGAACCTCTTCAAAGTGAGTAGGTAACTTCGCGCTGAGCAAATGTAGCGGCGGCAGGCTATTGCGAACGCCTAAACGACAAATATAACGACAAATAAGGAGAAACGAACATGGCGACGATTAATGGTGATCAATTCAACAACAACCTTTCAGGTTCATTCTTAGTTGACGAAATTCGCGGTTTTGGGGGAGATGACTTCATTGAGGGTCTTAACGGAGATGATCGCATCTTTGGCGATAATGGTGGAGCTGCTCAGTCTAATGATGGCAATGACACAATCCTTGCTGGCGACGGAAACGATAACGTTCAGGGTAACGGTGGCAATGATTTCCTTTCTGGTGGTTCTGGTAACGATACTCTGAGTGGTGGTCGAGGCAATGACGATTTGAGGGGTGGAACTGGCTCAGATTTCCTGTCGGGTGGCTTGGGCAATGATATTTTGAATGGCTTTGGCTCCACCTCTAGCTCTCAAATTGACACCCTTTTGGGTGGAGAAGGCGCAGACACCTATGTGCTGGGCGATGCAGTTAAAGCTTTCTACACTGGAAACGGTCAACATGCCATTATCCGAGGATTCTCCTCTGCAGAGGGTGACAGAATTCGGATCAAGGGCAATGTTTCTCAGTACACGTTCACTCAGGGCAACTTTAGTTTAGGCAGTGGCGCACTTGATACAGAGATTCGCTTGAATGGCAACCAGATTGCAGTTATTCAAGACGTGGTTAATGTGCCGAATTCAGCATTTATTAGCCTTTAAGGGTCTGCGAAAAAGCGTGAGATGGCTAGACTGGCGGGAATCAACTGACAAACTGCATACCCCATAGAGCTTGCTATAGTTTGGTGGATTGAGAACTACTCTAGTCATCTCAAAATACACTGGCGAAGAGCAATACTACTATTTCCCCTTGCTAGATCTCAAAAACCAGCAGTGTTAGAGATCTAGACAGTGCTATCCTTGTCGATTGCGCTATTGTTACTTGTTCTTCTACCTGGTTAGTGATTTAGTCTTCTATGATTAACGGCAGTATCTTTAATGGCGGTTACACGCTGACGGAAAACCATAATTTCTCTGGTAGTGCCGCACTGAATAGTTGATTCACAAGCATAGTAATCTTATTTTGGTTGTGCAAGACACGATCAATGTGTTTGCTTCCTTTGACTGAGTTTCTGACTAGATTGAGGGTTGTTAACTTCCACTCAGGCAAAACAGCTGAAATCCTGTAGAAATAGCTGTTTTGCTTGTCCAATCAACTAGTAGAACATGGCACAAGTACTCTTAAAGACAACCTCAATAGCATCACGGAGTTGAAGGAGTAGGTGAGTATATCAACTAGTTTTGAAGTTAAGTTTGATCATGCTACTGCTTGATGCAATGGTTTTGTGATTGTTGACATTGCGTTCACAACTAGTCGGTGAACAAGCGGGGATTGAATAGCTATCCTACAGCCTCTAAGGAGGCAGCAAATTAACGCCGTTTTCCTTTCAACTACAAATAACTAAAGTAACCCATAGGAATTTCAACGTGATTCACCATATTTCGATCGCTGCTCTTAAACCATTGCATGTTGCTTAAGTCTTAGCCGAGCTGTTGCAAGGAGAAGCAACTCCATTTCCTAATCATGAGGGCAGCTTTATTGTTATCATGTTTGATGCACATGGAACAATGATTGAAATCCATCCTCAAGGAACCGAGCTAATTCCAGGTGCGAATGACGAAGCGGTTAAGCATCGTCAAAGTTTATTAGTTTCAAGCTACACCGCTGTTCATACGGCAGTTTCAGTACCAATTAGCGAATCTGAAATTCGCGAGATTGAGCTGCGTGAAGGCTGGCGTGTGGCACGATGCAATCGCAGCAGTTTCTTCAATGTGATTGAATTTTGGATTGAGAATCAAATGATGCTGGAACTGTTGACACCAGCCGATACAGAGAAATATCTTGCGATCACACATCCCAAATCGCTGAAGCAAGTTTTAACCGCTCTTAATCAGGGGCATTGACCCATGACAAATACCTTCCAGATTGCCAACCGCACCGTTTTCAAGCTGTACAACCGAAGAAACCGTTCAAGCCTGCCAGCAGCTTTATCAGCAGTGGTCACTTGCCACTGACGCACAGCAGCAAGAGTGGCGATCGTATTATGGCTTGAGTTCAACCGAATTTGAGCAGCTCGTCACGCGAGCGCTGCGACTTGAGAAATTTAAGCAGCAAACCTGGGCACATCAAATCCCATCCTATTTTCTTCGGCGCAAGCAAGACCCCGATCAGGTGGTTTATTCTCTGTTACGTACCCAAGATCAAGATGTGGCTTAAGAGCTCTACTTCCGCATCTCTGAGGGTGAAGCGTCGTTTGCAGAACTGGCTTTGCCATATTCTGAAGGCATAGAAAGTCAAACAGGCGGGCTATTGGGTTCTGTTGAACTGGGCACATTGCATGTCAAACTAGCAGACCTACTTTATACCGGACAAATTGGTGATGTTCAACCTTTTGGTTTGGATCGCTGGTGCATGATTGTGCGGCTCGAAAAACGGCTTCCGGCTCAGCTTGACGAATCAATGCGGCAGCGCTTACTTCAGGAAAAGTTTGAGACTTAGTTGCAAGAACAGTTGCAGCAGTTACCCGACCAAGACAAAGTGTGGGTTAGTACTATACCGGAGCAATCGCCAGAGCAGTTGATTGATACGATCGCTGCATAACTTCTCCAGGTTAGGCTGCCGAATGTAAGCAATCTAGGCTTTTCTGAACTGTCCCCCGAAGTTTTTCAGTTTGATGAAGAAATACCGAGTTTATGAGAACAACCTTCCAATTTCTAACCTGAATGGTAACGTTACCATTCAGGTTAGAGCAGTTTGGCATACACTTATTTTTGTAATTCTTGGATAGGGCACCTCGATGGTAATGTTCTAGACGTGTGGAAGTGGAGTTAGATGGATAGTCCAAACTCATAACGATTGATGAACAATCCAATGACAACATCATGTAACCAGATGGACTTAGAGAA
>NZ_JACXWX010000081.1 GCF_014764505.1 Phormidium tenue FACHB-886 | reverse complement strand
TGGTTGGAAGAATGCTTAGTGCCGCAATTGCAACCGGGGGATGTGATTGTGATTGACAATGCCAGTTTTCATCAGGGTCAAGCCATTGAGGAGATTGTGGCGCAAGCAGGATGTGAGATTTGGTATCTGCCGCCTTACTCCCCAGATTTGAACAAGATTGAGCATTGGTGGTTTGTGCTTAAGAACTGGATGCGACAACGATGGGATGAGTTTGAGACCTTTCGAGATTGTGTCGATGCCGCCTTCAAACACTGTCCTAGCGTATATACGTAGTGCTATACCACTCGAGCGTTGAGTAAGGACTGGGGCACCGTTGTCAACAACTTGCGTCCCAACTGGGCAGGACTGGCATGCCCCTTGCCTCGCCAAACCCGAAAACTCCACGGCACTCGCCATTCCCCCACGACCAGGTAGAGGACAACCAGATGCAAGCCCCGTTTGCCGTTAAGAAACCGTATCCAAGGGTCTGGTGCTTGGGGGTCTGCGGTCAGTGTACTCAAATGCAAAAACTTGCCGCTTTTCTCTAGAGTCGTTAAGTCAATCAAAATGCGGATTGGTATTTTGGCATGGGGCAAATGACTGGCAATCTGCTGCAAAATCGCTTGACGAGTCGTTCGAATCACCCGACGAGTAGACCAGGTATAACGGTTGAGAAATCGACTTAACGAACTGGCTGATTTAACGGAGGTATGGGCGGGTAAGGCATGACCTTGAGCATCTAGGAACAGCCCCAAGAGAGCCTTGAGACTGGCTTTTTGGTAGGCACTCGGCATCAAGCAGAGGAGGCTATACACTAATCCTTGGGCGTGTTGAAGAATGGTTTCCATGACCGTCTTCTGATTGTTTTTGCTACGCCCTTTCTTTCAGATTTTGCCTCCTTTGGCAACCCTTATTGAGACTGGTGCAAGATCTGAGATAGGCTAAAGCTCCAAGCGTTGCCCCCATGCCGAATCCAGCTAAACAGATACCCAGCAATGCAGCACTAGAAAACTTCTGGGTTACTAACACTGGCAACAAAAGCCCGAGGAATGGCAGGAGAACGAAATTGAGCGCTATCCCACTGAGGGCGAGCGATCGGAGCTGCCGCTGCTGGAGAATGAACCGAATTCCGGCAATTGGATCAACTTTTTCACGCTTAAACCGTTGATGGCGTGAGCGTGGAACTGCGATCGCAAATACTACAGCACAAATGAAGAAACTAGCTCCGTTAACAAACAATGTATTGACAGGACCTATCCAGCTAATCAACCCTGCACCAATGACTGGACCTAGCAAGTCTGCCCCATTTTCCAGACTACCGCGATACCCATTCACCTTGCTTAGTGGTATTTCTGCAAGCCTGGCAAATTTCGGAATAAGGGTATGACGGGCTGAAACCGCTGTTGGATCAAATAACGCGCCAACAAACACTAGCAAGAAAACAACCATCGGTGAGACTAATTTGAATTCAATAAAGATGTATGGCAATAACAAAACTGAAAGGCTGCTGAAGACATCGGTCACAAGACTCACTTGCCATGCCCCAAATCGATCGATTAATCTTCCACCAATGAAGGCAGCCAACACAACTGGAATAATATTTCCTGCCCCAGCAATTCCAGTCGCGATCGCCGAGTGAGTAAATTGTAGTACCAGGATGGGAATGGCGATCGCTGCAATTTGATTGCCGACTTGAGAGAGAAATTCAGCCGCAATCAGACAGATGAGAGGAAGGGATTGGAGTTTTATAGACATCTGATGCGACTGGAAATGATTTTGATGCGATCGGAATGACTACTCACGAGGGGTGTGGTACCACTACAACCCTAATCTCTGTCTTCACTGAATTGGCAAGAAAACAGCGGTGATGGGCTTCATGGTGCATCTCCTCAAGCTGCTCAACGGTCGGTGGATCTTTTGCAAAAACTACTTCTGGACGCAGATCAACTTTGGTAATTGCCAGCTTGCCATCTTCTCCTTTGCTCATCCAACCTACTGCACGATCGGTATAGCTTTCAACCACAAATTGATGCTGAACCGCGATCGAGAGGAACCAGAGCATGTGACAGCTTGATAAAGCAGCAATAAACGCTTCTTCAGGATCAACACAGGCTGCATTGGAATATGGAACAGGAACGACACGAGGTGAGGCAGAGGCAGCAATTTCTGCTCCCCCGTCAAATTTCCAAACGTGTTCGCGGCTGTACCGATTGTCAACAAATTGGGCTTGATGCCGCTGCCACTGAACAACTGCATGATGCTTAGACATTGGTATCTCCTGATTCATTTTCCAGCAACGCCATATTCATAGTAGTTCTCGAAGACATACTGCCTGGTTCCAATGCTCAATATGCTTCTGGTCTGCTTTTGCTGGTCTTTCTGCCTGATTTCGATAAACACATGAATATCAGCAAACTTCCAGTACTGTTCTACAGTTGATTCAAGTTCTGTTACAGCAAAGGCTGACCAGTCCTGCTGAGAAAAGGCTCAGTCCGGGTGCAAGCCCGAATCCAAGACAAGCTTTGAGCAGGGCAGCGGCATCGTCTGGGGTGGGCGCGCCGCCGCCCGGAGGCGTAATGCTTCGAAACTGAGAGATGCTCCACAAAACAGTAATGAAGAGGGTGACGATCGCACCCGTGCCACACAAAGCAATCCGAATGAGGCGTTGAGATCCGGCGTATTGTTGCAGTCCAATCATCAACATGAATACAGCGAGTCCACCGACTACAACGCTACCGACCACCCCTATCAACAACGCAAACAGAATAAATAGTGCCATGTGTGAATTCTGATGTGGATAACCCGCTACGCCACAATGGGAACGATCGCTTCTAGAACGGACAGCGTTGAAATTGATTTGAAATCGCTGAGGTCAAGTTGAGAGGGGCGAACGCCTTGCAGAGTGGCAAGTTTTTCTCTGCCTGCCTGAATGACGGTACTGCCGCCCTGCTGCACAAACTTGAGATCGCCAACCGCCAAGCCACTGCCCAATCCCATGAAGTCCTGCCCGTTGCGGAAGTCCTGAATGAGATCGCTGCCGTTGCCGCGAGCCAGCACAAAGGTATCTGCGCCTGCACCGCCAACCAGCAGGTCTGAGCCTTTGCCGCCGTCGAGCAGGTCATCACCGCTATTGCCAAAGATGCGATCGTTTCCAGTACCGCCAATCAGAATGTCGTTGCCCGTGCTGCCCGTAATCACATCTTTACCGCTGCCGCCATCGACAATATCATCGCCACCACTGCTGTTGATGCGATCGTCTCCGCCCAGTGCGAACAGAATGCCGCTGCTGTTGCTGCCCTGCATTGGGTCTTTGCCGTTGCTGCCGCGAATGACGGGAATGTTGTTGGCTTGCAGTACCGCAGGTTGATTTCCCACAATCACATCGGGAACCGTGAAACTGTCATAGCTGACTTTAATGCCGCTAGAGGTTCCCTCGCCGTCTCCCCGCACCGTTTGCCGAATTGTGGCGTTCTCTTTGCCAAAGAAGCTAAATCCTGTTTCTCCTTTGACTTCACGAGTTAGCGTGTCGTAGGTGAACTCTAGCTCCGTCTTGCCTAGCTTGGCGTTGAGATCGAGCGGCGATCGCTTGCCATCAGCAGCGACTTTGAAAGCGTTGAGTTTAACGTTGACTTCTCGCTTATTGGGGTCAACGGCTCGACTGAGAATGATGCCCTGGTTGCCACCCGACCCAAAAGGCTGAGTTTGCTGCGAAAATCCATCAATCGTCGCCTGCACAACCACATTGCCAAGAGTATTCAGGGGAATGACGCGATCGATTTCAACGTTGAGTCTGGCATTAGCGATCGCAGAAGCTTTAGGAGTTAGCGTATAGTCGATCGAAGTTGTGGGGTCAGCCGTTTTGGTAACTTCCAGAAAATAGGTTCCCGGCTCCAGACGATCGAAGTGAATCTCATCGGCTCCCGGTATAAAGGAAGCGTTGAGCAAATCCTCAAAGCCTGCGCCAAAATCCTTGATGCCGTCGTTATCGAAGTCTTTGACCAGATTGAAGCCAATGTTCTTTTCGTTGTTTGACGTGAGTTGGGCATCCAGCCGAGTGGGGCGATCGACGGCAAATGAGAAGTTATCGATTCCATCGTTTGAGCCAATATTCCCCACTCCCCTGACGTTACCGGCTGCGCCAATGCTACCGTTGGGCATATTGCCAAACACGGCTTCAGCAGTGCTTAGAAAACTGTTCCGAGTTCCAGAGACGTTGGTCTGCTCTTTCTCTTGAACAAGGGTTGTGGGATTAAACAATGCGTTAATGATTGCGTTTGCCATGATTGAATTTCTCCTAAAATTGTGAATGGTGTAGATAAAGGTGACGTTCCGATCGGCGTTTGTTTTGCAACGGTGCTATACGACAGGGCACTCGTTTAGACTCGGGAAGTATGAATCGCGATCAAACTAGATGATATTGAAAAGCTTATTGGAAACTGCTTCCTGCTAATTCGTCTGCAACGGTTACGCAACTAACGTGGGTACTTCGATTCCCTTAAAGCGAGAGAAGTCCACGGTGACAAAATCAGCAGCCGTAGTCTGATTGGCTTTAACATTAGACAGAACTGCAAGTTGCTGATTGCCTACACTGATCACGGTGTTTTTGCCGCGTTGAACAACTTCAAGAATTTCGGGATTTAAACCGATCGACAGCCCCAGTTTGTCTTTGCCGTTCTGGAAGTCTTTGACCACATCCACACCATTATTCAGTGCCAGCACGAAGGTATCTCTGCCAGAACCGCCCGTGTGCGTGTCGTTGCCTGCTCCACCAAAGCTGATGTCGTTGCCTGTGCCGCCATTGAGTTCGTCATTACCTGTGCCGCCACAGAGCGTATCGTTGCCGCCCATACCAGAGAGGTTATCGTTGCCGCCTTCGCCGCAGAGGATGCCGCTAAGACTACTGCCCTGCAACGGTTGGCTGCGATCGTTGCCGAGGAGTAGCGGAGTTTTGCTGGTGAAAGTCGATGCGGAGGACGTGAAAACGTTATAGTCTACTCGATAGGTGACGGTTGCTCCTTTAGGACGAGATGAGGCATCTCTCCCCTGAGTCATCCTACTTTTTCCAGTTGAATCGCTGCCAAAATCAAAGTCACCCACTACCCCTGTTTGAGGAAAATATTTGGTGGTGAACTTTGACGACGAGGAAGAAAAACTGATATCCGCTTCATCATCGCCAACCGGGTCAGCATCTTTCACGGCAATCTCAAATCTGTTCGATTCTCTGAGCGGATCAACGGATTGAACAAAAGTAAAATTCGGTCGAACATCGTCATTATCTTTGTCAAACACATTGCTGTTACGAGTTTGTCCATTGATGGAAATCGATGTTTTGAAATCCGCTTTGAACGATGAGGAGAATACGACCTGAGTATCAAACCGATCGATCGCCTGAATTCGTTCAACCGTCACTCCTAACTCTGCGCGTGTAATGGGAGCAGCCGTAATACTGAGCAGGTAAGGTAAACGAGGGGTGCTGGAAGGGGCACTCACGCCAATTAGATAAGTGCCGGGCCGTAAGTTTCGGAAGCCGATCGAATCGACCGCAGTGCCAGGATTGGAAGAACGGGCGAACGGGTCGCCTTCGGGAAAAGACATAAGGGATAAATTTGCATTTGCACCCTGCGGCACGAGGGCTACGCCAAAGCTACTTGGCTGTTTGAGGGTGAAGCGATAGAGATCAAAGGTATCGGTAATTGTCAGGTCAGTCGAAGAACCGATCGGGATAAGTTTTCCTAGGTCGCCCTCGACTACGAGATTGCCTGTCACCGTTCCAATATCATTTGCAACCTCTGGAATACTGTTCGGTTCACGGTCTAGAAATACCATAGTGAATTTCCTGGATAAGAGGCATCATCAGCAATGGGTAATGAGTACCAGAGATTTACTGGTGGATTCCAGCGAAGGAGTCATCAGATTAAGTCAGGCTTAACTTGAATTGCGAGCTTACTGGTAATACCGTCTATTCAGCCATGCCCGTACTTTTGTTTCGGAATCAAAGAAGATTCTTTGCCTTCACTAGCTCAAGGGTGAATGCATTTCACTGCTTGCATCTGAACCTAAGTTAGCGATCCGAGCGTTCCCAAACCGTTCCCAAAGCGTTCCCAAACTGCTCCAAGCCGGAAAAGCAGTCCTCAACAGGTTTAGGGGCTGAGAACCTAAGCAGCCCAGACGCGATCGAAGGGAAAACCAAACCGACGGTGCTAAATTGCCTCTGCCATTAACTGATTCACTTCAGCTTGGAGTTGAGTGAGGCGATCGATCGCTACACCCGCAATTACCCAAATCCGCAGCAGGTTCAACTGAGGGCGAATGCGAGTTCGCTCGTCCAGGGGCTTCCTGCAATACTTTCAGCCCAATCTGATCAAGCTCGTTGCACATCCCGTGGGGTGAGGGCGATCAATTAGCGGCATATTGCAGTCTCTTGACGTGAACCAACAACCGTAATTCACTGTAAGCTCAAAAGAATATAGAAAATTCAAAGTTCAGTTCACAATGTTGGGACAATGCCTCTAACCTTACAAATAAAATTGCTAGGTGAATGGTCTATTACCTATGGCGATCGGGCAATTACAGGCATCAACACAGCCCGGTCACAGGCATTGCTGGCTTACCTGATTCTTTATCGTCATTCCCCCCAACCCCGACAACGGCTTGCCTTTCACCTCTGGGCGGACTCGACCGAAACCCAGGCGAGAACAAACCTCCGCAAAGAATTGAGCTATTTGCGCCGGGATTTACCTGAAGCCGATCGATTCCTCTTGGTGGAGTCCAAAACCCTGCAATGGTCGCCTACTGCTCCTTTCATTGCCGACATCGTAGCATTTGAGAATGTTCTCAAAGCAGCAGAGGCGGCTGAGACTGAAATGAGACTATCTCTGCTGAAACAGGCGATCGCCCTTTACCAGGGAGAGTTACTGCCAGGATGTGGGGATGATTGGATTATCCCCGAACGCGAACGATTTCAGCAAATGTATGGGAGTGCCCTGGAGCAATTAATTGGTCAGTTGGAGGTACAGCAGGACTATCGCGTTGCCTTGAGCTATGCTCAGCAGCTTTTGCGCGTGGACAGCCTGAATGAGGCAACCTACTGCACCTTGATGCGGCTTCACAGTAGGATTGGCGATCGGGCGAATGCGCTTCAGGTCTACTATCGTTGCATGACGATGCTGCGCGAAGAGCTAGGCGTTGACCCCAGTTCCACGACGCGAGGATTGTATGAACACCTCCTGCAAGAAGAAGCTGAACCCGTCACAGACAAAGCACTCGTTCAGCCAACCGTACCGCTGCGTGGATCACTGCCCCTACAGCAAACGAAGGCGGGTCGCAGATCACCGTCCCTGCCATTTGTTGGGCGCGATCGCGAGTGGCGATTTATTCAGACGTGGGTAAGTCCTGGTAACTCAGAAGTCACACCCCCATTGCTGCTGTTAATTGGAGAGCTGGGCATTGGCAAAACACGCCTCCTGGAGAAACTCCGAGAAACCGTGCCACTCGCGCTTTGGGGACGGGGGTTTGCTGCCGAGACAGTTCGACCCTACGGCATCTGGATTGATGCGTTGCGTTCAATGCCGCTGCCCGCTGCCATTCCGCCAGAACTAGGATTTTTGCTGCCGGAGGTGGGGCAACCCGCTGTGGCTCCGCCCAATCGAAGTCATTTGTTTGATGCGATCGTACAATTGCTGGGGACGTGGGCAAGTCAAAACCCGTTGATGGTGATGCTGGATGATATTCAGTGGATGGATGAGGCGTCCTCTGCCTTGTTGCATTACACTAGTCGTCTACTGAGCCATCTGCCCATCAAATTCGCCTGTACTGCTCGTTCTGGAGAATTATCTCAGAATGGGGCAATCGCTCAAGTGGTTCAGGCACTCAGGCGGGAGCAGCGGTTAAAAACGATCGAACTTCAAGGCTTTGATCGCGGTGAAACGGCTGATTTGATTCGCACCCTCAGCAACAGCCAAACCCTAAATTTATCAGTGGAAATAGTGGATCAGGTGTTTACAGACAGCGGAGGAAATCCTCTGTTTGTGCTGGAAATCGCTCGTGCCTTATCGCAAAGTCAGTCGAATCATACTGATAACCTGGAAGCGTTGATTCGCGATCGGTTTCAGAAATTTGATGACGCAGCGCATGATTTGCTACTGTGGGCAGCCGCACTGGGACGAAATTTCAATCCCACCATCCTAGCGAAAGTCATGGATCTGCCGCTGCCCCGCCTGCTGGCTGCGATCGACCAGCTTGAGCAGCACGGCATTATTCGTCCTGGGCACACGCTCAACGGTGAAGTGACCTACGATTTTGCCCATGATATTGTCCGCCAGGTTGCATATCAGCAGTTGTCTGAACCGCGTCGCAGGTTGATCCATACGCATATTGCTCAGGTCTTAAGCGCGATCGCCTCTCCCACAACCCCGCTAATCAACGATGTAGCGCATCACGCCGACTTGGGTAGCGACCGCAAACTGGCAGCATCCGCATCTCTGCTAGCAGCAGAACGGTGTCTGCGGGTATTGGCTTATGCAGAAGCAGCAGAACTGGCTCAACGCGGCATTCGTCACTGCGAATTTCTGGAGACGACCACTCAAATTCGGCTTCAGATGGGTTTACTGAAAGCCTATGTCAAGGCAGGAGTGCCCAAACCACGGGTTGCCTCCCTTCAACAAGACTTGCATCATCTGATTCAAGAAGCGGCAAAATTAAAGTTAAAAGACGAAGAAGCAGCGGGATTAGAGGCACTGATTGTGCTGAACTATGACCACGGCAACTTGAGGGAAGTTCAGCAGCATTCTCTACAGGCAGCAGAACAGGGACGAACTGCCAGTCCCGCCACGACGATGTATATGCTGGCACATACCGGGTACTGCCTCGCTGAGATCGGTCGAGACATTCCTAAAGCCGAAGCATTGCTGCTCGAAGCGCAATCGATCGCCGAGCGCTTGGGTCTGGAGAGCATCGACATTTCCTTGGGCTTGGGCTGTGTCCGGCGGTATCAAGGACAGGAAGCGGAGGTACGATTATTGCTGCGACAGGGGTTGCAGATGGCACAGCTTGCCCAGGATCACTGGCGGGAGTGTACTTGTTTGACAAACCTGATTATGCTGAATCTGGAGACGGAACAACCTGCTTTAGCGGTGGACTATTGCCGTGAGCTGATTCGAGTTTCAACCCAGATGGGTGAAGGCAGCGAAGCTCTCCACGGTGCGGCTCTGGATGCTGTTACTCGCTACCTGCTACAGGAACAGGACGCAGAAGCGGCACTAGAGCAGTCATGCCAAATGCTCAAAGCAATCGACTCACCGCGAATCCTTGCCTTTATCCAAACTGTCGCGGCACGATGGGATATTCAGCAAGGAAAGGTGAAACAGGCGATCGTCCGTGCAGAAGAAGCATGGGAAGCCGCGCAAGAAGTTGACAATCCCAGCGAGATTGCTCTGGCAGGGGCTGTTCTAATTCAGGCAAATCAACAATTGGGGCAAGTTGATTTTGCAGAACAACATCTGCTGAAATTGAAAACTCTATTAAAGGGATACGATCTCAGTAATTTAGCTCAACAAACTGTCAGTCAACTGAAGCAACCATATTAGACAAAGCTGGGCCGTACAAAAGGAACCTCATCATGAAATTTGCCGCTTCAGAAATGGTATTCACGCCTCCGCTCACAACACCCATCACCTTTGACGACTGGATGCAATTTACCGCTAGTATAGATGGTTGCCTGGCAGTCCGTCATATTCAATGGCTTTACTCTCTTGTTTCAGTTCAGGGCGATCGTTCTATCTGCCTGTATCAAACGCCTTACACTGATGCACTGCGAGCAGCCTTTCGCGAAGCTCGATTCCCTGCTCAGCGTGTCTGGAAAATTCCCACCGCTCCATCCATGCCTAAATCGCCATCAACGAACCAGATTGTAGTAGTTGAGTCACATCATTCTCACAACACCCAAACTGATTTAGAAAACCCTTTACAGAGCAGTTTTACTTCTACAATCATTCCCACCAACGCAAACCAAAGCATTACCCTGTTTTCCGCGACTGACGCTGCGGTCGTACAGGCTCACTACATCGACACGAAAACTCCTTTCGATCGCATCTGGGCTGCTCACATTTTCAGTGCTTGAATTTTACGATCGTGCAGCAGCTTATTATCGAAAGCCTGATTCTCTAACCCATTTTTCCCAGCAAGAAGCGAGAGACTGTCTCAGCATACAGCTTAGGTGCTGTGGTCATGCCTTCATGTGCCTGACCCGGTCCCCGTGCATACAGCACGAGAATCTTCTCATCAAGTCCATCTCGCCGTGGTTCGATTGGATAGTCTTTCTTGAGCAACCATTGCGGCTGTTGCTACGAGGTAGACTCTCTGGAAGTGGGTCATCCAATTCGGTTGGTTTTTCGGTCTCCAGATGGTGGCTCAATTCCCCAGCCAAGGCTCGTTCAATCAGCCGTTTACTCAGTTGTTTGAGTAAACCCGATTCGCCCAGGATATTCTCTGGGGTCTGGCAATCTGCCAACAGTTCATCGAGCATCTCATCGACCCGGTTGGTTTCTTTCTTCTTGGGTGCCATGATGCGGTCTCTTGAATTACTGGGATTTTAGACCGCTTACACAAAATCCTGATCAGTCTCAAATTGATTCGTGAGCTTGGACAACCTGATTATGAAACGGCTTATGAACTAGCCGTAATTGAATACGCCTGCATTTGTAGGGCTTCAGCAGTTATTTCCACAGGCTGAATCGCAATGGATAGAACAATTCAGCAATCGTGTGACTCAACTCATTTCTTCATTCAACACTTGAATTCAGGACAGATTCCCTTGACCCTGAACTGTGGCAAATCAATTGCAAACGGATACCACAATTCAAAATATAAGCGGCATAGCGATATTGTGCCACGATCGCTACGATCGACGCTCCAGAATCCTTCGGATATTGGGAAGAGCTACTTCAATTGCTTCTGGATGAGCAGCTGTTTGCTGCCAACTCTCTCGTTGAGTTAGCCTTTCTGACCAAGCCTTTAAGCGTGGATAATCCTCTAGAGGTAGGGAAGGAACTAATGTTCCAGCCACAACCTCTGCAAGTGTAAATCTTTCTTTTTAAAAAGTAAGTCTGCTCATTGAGCAACTCTTCAAAGAACTGCAAGACGATTGTTACTTGTTGTTGAGCTGCCTCAAGCTTTCAAGGTTCGACTTCTAATTCTACCAGTGGTCGGGTTAGAGGAATCGTAGCAGGTTGAAGTTCAACAACCATAATCATTTCAATTATCCGAACAACAGCAATCGCTTCGGGTTCGCTAGACATTAAGGATGGAGTTGATGCTTTGCTTCTAGATAGTCCAAAATTGCCAATGACTCAACGACCCGCAATCCGTTATCTACTATCGCAGGAATTCGCTGAAGCGGATTAATTGCTGTGAAATCGTCGTGAAACTGATTTCCATCTAAGTTCACCAGAATTGGCTCAAAAGGAATTTGCTTTTCCAGCAATGCGACCCAAACTCGATGAGCATTGACAGAGATCGGATTGTAATAAAACTTCAGCTTAAGCGCGTCTCTGCCCAATTTCTAAAGTGAACATCACTGGATGCCCATGCTTTGACTTGGCTGCTTGAGTAATCTCGAATACTTACTGCATGAACTGTGTTTTGAAATAACTGCGCGACTTGTTCAGCATCTTTTTCAAACAAGCGAATCTTCATCCTGCTTACTCCATTCATCGTTTTCAAGTGGTCTTATCAATTGTCTCCGTGGTAGCTCAGATTTAGGAGCTACAAATTTTGAGTTCGATCGCTCCGTCTCAAACTTAACCTCTAGCGTTTTTCCAACTACGAGTGCCCTCCACTGCTTTGTATCGGTTTACAGGCGCGATCGCCCCAGCTACAGAGTTTGTGCAAAAACTTACCAATTTTTTCGATGAACTACAGCTTTGAGGTTTTGTGCATTCCTGTAGGTTTCGTGCAATAAAAGCAGTATGAGCTTTTGGCAGTTTGTAGTTACCGTAGCTCTGCATCACTTCAATCTGGAAACCAGCTTGACGAAGTTGTTCGGCAATTTCTGCTACCTTATAAAGCCGTTGGCGATGAAGTTCATCATCTCGCCTGTATTGTTCTCCTACTTTTCGGAAAGTAATAATGCGACGAGTTAAGATTAGCTGCTGATCTTCCTCTTTCTCGACCAGCACGATCCAATCCATGCCTTCTTTGAAGCCTTGTATTGTGGTTCCTAACGTTACCTGCTCTGGTTCTGCAACGTCGAAAATGAAAATTTCCCCTGGAATTGATGCTTTGTAGATGCGATCGAAAAATTGAGTTAGTAATGAGTCAGTATTATCTTTATCAAACAAGTAATTCAAGCATTCTCCAATCGAGATTACGGCATGACAAGACAGAATATCGAATCTAAACAACGATTCAACTCGAAACTGAGCATTTGGCACTCAGTTTCGAGCAATTGCAATCATCGACTCAGAGATATCGATTCCAAGCACTTGATAATGAGCTTTCGTGAGTTCTAACGCCGATCGCCCACTACCACAGCCTAAGTCAACGACTAAACCTTTTCGAACATTATTTTGACTCAGGATATCGAGAATACCCGGAGCAGATTTAAGCGCGTAATCACCGTGCCCCGCATCGTGAATATAGGCAAGGTCTTCTTTGCACCAATCTTTCATGTTTTTTCACACAGTGCCGAACGGTATAATCGTTTATTGCGGGGGGCATCATACATCATGGTTGCTCATGGATTAAACTCAACCATAATGTTTCACCAACTGCCAGCGCATTCCAATCTTCTGTGTAAGCTCGGAGCCTTGAGCAGACTTGTTGCAGATCATCGTTTGTAATGTGACTTAGCGCGGTGACGCTGCGTTGACCACAGGTGATTTGTAAAATCCCCCAAAAATTCTCGCTGGCTTGGAAGCCATTTCACGAACGATTCGGCTTGCAGTGCCTCGGTTAAATCGCCAACTTCAAATTCGGCAGCATCCCAGGGCGGAGCAGACTGAGGAAACCCAACGCCGATCGCTAGAATGCTATAAAATCCCCTTTTGAGGTTGAGCGTATCTTCAACAACATAGTGAACAAAATCGTGAGGCAGAATGCCCTGCTTGGGCATTGGACAGCGAGTGAATGTGCCGTCATCGCAAATGCACTTCATCCAGTCTTGTTTGCCTCCATGTTTGGTAAATTGAATCTTCATTGCGCTCGTTCCTTCTACATGATTAAGTCAGGGCAATAATGGCGACATTTTTCATCAGAACTTCAATCTATTTTTCAAGCAGGAAGCGAGATACTGCCTCGGCGTACAATTTGGGTGCTGTGGTCATTCCTTCATGTGCCTGACCCAATAACTCTTCAATGTGAGCATTAGGAAGGACAGCGGCGATCGCATCAGTCACATAAAGAGGACGAGGACTTTCGCTGCCAACTTGCAGCAAAACTGGAATTGAAAGTTCACGAAAGCGATCGGCTTGAAAGTCGTATCTGACCAGTGCCCGTAAATCGCCCAAACTTGCCTTCGCATCCGCAACAATTGGCGACCAAAGCTCTGTCGCTTGCAGTTCGTTCAATTCCTCAATGGGAACAAGTAAGATATCGCGGAAGAAGGTGATTGTGAAATCTTCCCAGCGATTTGCCTGCGCCAGTTCTTCTAGCTGCATCAGAGCATCCTTGCCAGCAATTTGGGGGTAGGGAGCTTCGTAAAGCACCAGTTTCAGCACTCGATCGGGAACTTTTTTAGCTGCGGCAAGCGCAACATGAGCGCCGTAGGAATGACCGAGGAGGAAAACAGGTTCATCGATCGCCTCAATCAGCGATACGATATCCATACTTTCATCCTCCAGACGGTGACCTTGGGTGGCATCTGTTTTACCTCGACCCCGCCGAGCGATCGCGTAAACGGTAAACTGCTGCTCGAAAAAGGGTTTTACGAACTCCCAATTGGTGATGTGATCGCTGAAAGCGCCGTGTACGAGGATGAGGGGTGGACCGCTACCATATTTGTTATAGGAAACAGTCGTGAGCGTTGATGAAGTTAAAGATTGCATGGAATAATCTCCAATGAGTTTGATTGCTGAAAAAACCGCAGCGAAATTGTCGTCTGTCCGCTTCGGTATAGTATTGAACTGCTGGAATACACTAAACCCAACCTTTAACGGTCATAGCCCAGCGTTCATGGTCGCGCCATTCTCCATTGATATTTAGATACCGTTGCGAAAACCCTTCTTCTGTAAAACCTAATTGCTTCACTAAATTGATCGAAGCAATGTTTTCGGGCTGAATATTCGCTTCAACTCGATGTAGAGCAAGCTCATGAAAAGCATAATCGATGACTAATCGAACGCCCTCCAACATCAGTCCCTGACCAGCAAAATCTACATCGACGTAATAGCCAAGATAAGCGTTTTGGAAGGCTCCATAGAAGATTTGGCTGAGATTTGCTACTCCAACAATTTTCTTATGGTCTGCATGACGAATTAACAGCCCTTCAAAGTCTTCATTCTGACAACGACTAATGTAATCTTTGCACTCTTGCTCAGTAAGCGGTGGAAAAACCCAGGGAAAATGAAACTCTTTACTTCTTTGGTGCAAAGATAACAATCCCTGCCAATCTTCTTCAACTGGTTTTCTGATAAAAACACGATGCTGTGTGGATTGAATGAGCATCACGATTCCCTCAAATTACAACTGTACGAGTCGATCGGATTTGATCAGCAGTTGTCAACCAAACCCGATCGCTGCGTCACAGCCGCGAAGCCGCGATCGAGGTATCGGCATACTGCCACGCCTGCTCAAAGCGAGCTTGCACCTGTTGCGCCTCTTGAGTTTTACCTTGCGCCCGCAGGCTTTGTGCCAGCCCATAGAGCGACCAGCCGTTTTCAGGATAGGTGGCCAGATCCTCCCGGTAGACTTGCTCGGCTTCTGCGGGGCGATCGGCTTGCAGCAACACAGCCCCTAACGTTTGGCGCACGGGTGAGTACCAGGGAGCAGGTTCATCGTAGTTGAGGCTATCTTCTAGCTCTACGCCCTTTTGCAAATGAGCGATCGCGGCTTCAAAGTTTCCCTGCTTGGCGGCGAGTTCTCCTGCCAACACTTCGGAACCAATTTGCAGCAAATGAGCTGTGGTATTGATATCCCAAATGGTGACTTCTTCTAGAGCAGGGTTGGCGGCGATCGCCTGAAGTGCGGCGAGTTCCTGGCTGGCTTGTTGAAGTTGACCCTTTGCCGTGTATGCCATGCCCCGGGCAAAGTGCCAAACGCCTGTCGGATAAACCAAATCCTGAGCCGGAGCAGGTTGGGTCAAAATTTCATCCCACAGCTTAAATTTGACGTAGGTGTAGAGCGGAATCACGGCGTAATGCTGCAACGTGCCGTAGCCCGCTTCTCGAATCAGCGATTGATCCACTAACTCTGCCGTTTGTTGAGCCGCTTCGATCGCAACTTCCCGCTGTCCCGACATCACAGCCGCATACCAGAGGAAGTGATGGTTGTGAGGCATATAGGCAACCGGATAGGTGCCTTCGGGCTGGTGCTGGTGGGCATAGTGAGCATCGGCGGCGGCGGCTTGCTGGTTGGCAATCACCGCATCGTGGTAGCGTCCTACCCGGATGTAAATGTGTCCTGGCATGTGGATCAGGTGTCCAGTGTTGATGTTGAGCGCACGCAGGCGATCGGCAGCACTTGCCGCCAGTTCTGGACGTTCCGCTTCCACCGCATGAATGTACAAATGCAGTGCCCCCAGATGATAGGGATCTTGGTCTAAGACTGCCTCTAGTGTGGCAATAATTTCGGCTCCTTCTGGTTTCGGTGTACCGTCCTCTTGCCAGTAATCCCAGGGAGTTGTATCCATCAACGCTTCAGCAAACAGCGTGGCAGCATCGAGGTCGTCGGGATACTGTTTTGCGACTTCTCGCATAGCATTGGCATAGGCAAGGTTGAGGGGAGCGCGATCGTCTACAGGTTCAGGGGTGTAGCGGGTTGCTAATGCTGCAATATAGGCTCGTTCTTTGGCACTGGCATGGGAACTCAATTGAACTGCTCGCTGAATGGCCTCCCAGGCGGTGGGAACGGCTCCGTCTTCCATTGCGGCATTGATGTTTGGACCCAACACATACGCCATCCCCCAATGACAGATTGCACAGTTGGGGTCGAGTGCTGCTGCCTGCTGAAACGATCGCAGTGCCTCGGCGTGATTAAACCCATAGGACAAAATCAAGCCTTGATCAAAGTAACGCTGTGCCTGCGGGTTGTGAGTTGAAATGGGGTGTGTATAGCTGCCTAAATCTTCAAACAACGACGCAGCAGGTTCAGGAGCATTGGCAATGTGAATCCTGTGCTCTTCGGGAGTGTGGGCGATCGCGCTTTTCCAGCCAAGTGGGTGGGTGAGCAATAGGGTCGTGAGCAGCGATCCAATAAAGAGCGATCGGTGGAACTTGAACAGTCGTTTCATGATAATAGTCTCCAATTGATTCAGGGTTTGCTTGTGTTTGTGTAAGCAATAGGTTGAAACTTGTGAGGAATACTCTGGTTTAGGCGACGATCGCTGGCACTTCGATTCCCTTGAAGCGGGAGAAGTCTACGGTGACAAAATCAGCAGCGTTGATTTGATTGGCTTTCACATTCGAGAGGATGGCGAGTCGCTCACTGCCTACACCAACGATGGTGTTTTTGCCTCGCTGCACGATGTCGAGAATTTCCGGGTTTAGCTCGATCGACAGCCCGATTTTGTCTTTGCCGTTCTGGAAGTCTCTGATCATATCGACACCGTTATTCAGTGCCAGCACAAAAGTATCGTTGCCTGTGCCGCCTGTATGAGTGTCGCGTCCCAAGCCGCCAAAGCTGATGTCGTTGCCGGTGCCGCCATTCTGGATATCGTTGCCTGTGCCACCGCAGAGGGCATCGTTACCGCCCATGCCAGAGAGGGTGTCGTTGCCGCCTTCACCGCAGAGGATGCCGCCCTGATTTTGTCCAGTCAGGTCTTGGCTGGCGTTGGTGCCGCGAATGAGGGGGGTGCTGTTGCTGAAGGAGGTCGAGGAGGTGAAGGTGTCGTAGTTGACGCGAAAGGAGATTCTTGCTTTGTTGGTGGCAATATCTAGAAAGTCACCACCGCCATTTCCTTCTAAGGTAATGACTTCATTCTCACGCGCTCGTACATTAATACTGTTTAACAGAGCAACTTCGTTCTTGAGAAAATCAAACTCAATGGGAGCCTGATGACCTGCGACAGGACTGATATCTGCAAAATCATCAATACGTAGGCTACCATCTGAGTCACGTGGATCGAGAAATACAACAGGCTTTAGCTCACTGATACTGAAATCTTGAGTGAGAGTCAGGTTAGGGCTGATGTCATCATCATCCTCAAAAGTTTTGCTCCGTTTAGAATCGGCTCCCAATCTCTTAGTAAGTAGAAAGTAGAAGTCAGCCTCTCCCAATCTTGTGAACGGAACCGGGGTGTCAAACCGTTCGAGTGCCTTCAGTCGATCGACCGTCACACTCAACTGGGCGCGAGAAATTGCAAAGCCGTTTGCACTGAGCTTATAGCTGCCACTGCCCGTTGGTTTGCTCACTCGCAGGGTGTACTCACCCGTTGGCAAATTGTCAAACACGATTCCTTCTGGTGTGGTTCCCGGATTGATAGAACTCCTGATTTGTTGACCACTGCTATTGAACAGTTCCAAGTTTGTGTCAACGCCTTGCTGAACTACACTAATTCCACCTTTGGTGGGGACATCGACCTGAAACTTATAAAAGTCAGCCGAATCAGTGCCAAACAAACTGCCATCAACAAAGGGGCTATTGCGAATGTTGCCGAGGTTGGTTGCGGTTGCGCGTGTGTCGTTGTTAGCAGTTTCATTGACTTGTGCCATTGTTTAGACCTCCTTTGGGTTGTTGTGTATGAGTTAGCAGTAGTAGCGTTTTTCGAGCCATTCCCGCACTTCTTGTTCAGAGTCAAAGAACACTCTGCGTCCTAAATATGGGTCGTGAATTGCCCAATAAGCACTGCCAGATCTGCTTCTAAGCGAGTAGATTTTAAGTTCATTCACCGCAATGATCGATTCAATCAAGCTGTGTAAAATGCGACCAAATTTTGAAGTCAGCGTTGATGGTTTTTGTTTGCTGGATCCTGAGTAAATTGCAAACTCTAGTTCGTAGTAATCTGCATATTTTTCTTTCATGATATGTTCTCCTGAGTGTTAGTTGAAGGTTGAGGAATCGATTGTTCAGACAATGATTTTGCTTCAATGGAGTTAGCAAACTGACTGAGATTGAAGACAAGTGAATCTTGGCGAACACGGGAAGACCGTGCTGCGAATGCACAGAGTTTGCACATGGCTGTTTTACAAACTAGATTTTTGAGAATTAAAACTGAACGGGAGCGGTCATGAGAAGAATATTGCCTGTGTGATCAATCAGCGGATGCGGTATAATTGAGGCGCGATCGATTATTTCAAATCCATTGCGCTGATAAAACTTCAACGCCCCAGCATTTTGCTCGAAGCACAGCAAGCTAAGTTCTGAAAATCCACGTTCTGCTGCTTGCTGATGCGCCAGTTGCAGAAACTGAGTGCCGATGCCTTGACCCCGAAACTCAGGAAATAAAGCCAGGGCGCAGACATACCAGGTTCCAGGAGCTTCCAAACTGTAGGGAGCTAACACATCCGGTTCAGAGGGTTCTGCCAAAATGCGAGTTAGCTGTTCAATTTTCGTTTCTACAGTGCTAGTTGGCTGCAAGTAAGTAAACAGGGCATGGTGTCCAACGTACCAAGTTCCAGGAGCTTCTAGAATTTTAGGAGGAACGTCTGGGAAAACGCTCGGACTTGACACTGCGGCTTTGGAGTCTTCAATCGGAAAGGTTAGCATCATGCCAATAATTTCATCCTCTTGCTCTGCCAGCACACAGTTTTTGTAGCTAAACAGGCTATCCGGATTAGCGTAGCGTTTCGCGCCGATTTCGATCAGGTTTAACCCTGGATAATCATCCGTTAGCGTACTCCAGACATACTCTGAAACTCCGTCAGATGCAATTCTCATCAATTGAGCGATCGTGTTGCAGTCATCCACAGTTGCCGATCGAAATATTGTTTTAGTTGCAGTTTTCATGTCAATAGTTCCTCAAACTGGTCAGAATTAGTGTTTGCGAATGATGTAGTAGTCATTCTGGAAGTCATGGGCGAGCTGCTTGATTTCAACCTGCTTGAACCCGGCATTTGCCAGCAGTTCCAGGGCTTTCTCCTTACCCCACATCGCCCCTAATCCCATGCCGCCATATGCCAGCGAAACCGTCATGCAGTGCATACAGGAAATGGTGTAGAGCAACGAGCCGATCGGGTGATCCAGGTTGCCGCTCACCTCGGTCGAGGCATGAATGTCCTGCATCAGGTAAACGCCATCCGATCGCAAAGCACGACAGATATTTTGCAATACCACATTCGGTTTCGCCTGGTCGTGAACGGCATCAAAGGTGGTGATGAAGTCGTAGCGATCGCATTCATCGATCGTTGCCGCATCTTTGACCTGAAACTGAACATTGTGGAGCTTTCGCATTTGAGCATCGGCATTGGCATTAGCAACGGCTTCGCCTGAAAAGTCATAGCCTGTGAAGCGGCTGTTGGGGAACGCTTCTGCCATTTTGTTTAACGCCCGTCCACTGCCGCAGCCCACATCTAAAACGTCAATTCCCTGCTGCAACGCTTCAGTCAGTCCGGGGATGATCGGCAGCACATGATCGAACAACGAGGAAACCACGCTTTGTCCGCTATCTTCTGCCATAACCGCATGAAAGCGTTTGTACTCAGAATAGGGAACACCACCGCCTTTGTAAAAGCAATCGATTATCTGTTCTTCGACCGCTCCCAGCAGCGGAATGTATTGGGCAAAGACGGCAATATTGTCTGCGGCAACTGCTCGTGTCAAGAAAGCAGCGTGTTCCGCAGGCAGAGTGTAGGTTTTGGCGGTTGGGTCATACTCCACGACGCGACCTGCCACCATTGCCCCCAACCATTCGCGCACATAGCGTTCGTTCAATCCGGCAGCATCGGCAATTTGCTGACTGGTCGAAGGAGGAAGTTCTGCCATTGTGTCGAACAGTTCGGTGCGGTGTCCGATCGAAGTCATGAGAGAAATTGCACCGCTATTGAGGATGTTCACCATCTGCTCGGCGAAGGCTTCGGCTTTAGCAGAGTCAAATGGAGTTGTGTTAATGAGTTGGGTTGTCATGGTTAGTTCCTGAGTTCATGTAGTGGTTGATGCCGTTCATTTCCTGCATCTGAACTCAAGGTAACGATTGAAGCGTTCCTAAAGCGTTCCTAAAGCGTTCCCAAGGCGTTCCCCGCTTGGAAGCTGCACTGTTCGATCGAACCATCCTTGGGCATAGGCACTTCGTCTTCTTTCAAGCCCAACCAGGTTGCTTGCATCGTGCACTGTTGAATCTCACCTTCGAGATGGGTGGCGCGATCGTTTGTTACCCCCGCCAGTGCCCAGACACGCAATAGTACCGTTACTGCCATTATTTGGTTTCTCTTTAGAGGTCTACTCCCGTCTCAAAACCTGGTTAGAGCGACTTGCAATTCGTGAAAGTTGGCAGCAAACAATGCCACAGCCTAAAGTGATAGAAGCCGCTTACCCAATATTAGAAAGATTCTAAAACGGCGATCGTAGGATATTATCAACTGATTAACCGGGTGATGATTGAGGTAGACCAATGCAAGCGATGGTTATTACTGGACATGGAGGAAGTGAAGTCTTTTCGCTTCAGGATTATCCCAAGCCAGCGGTCGGAGATCATGACATTTTGATTCGAGTTCACGCTACATCGATTAACCCAGTTGATTGTCGTGTGCGACGTTCTAGCAAAGTTCCACGCCAGTTCCCGCTGATTCTGGGTTACGATGTGAGCGGCACTATAGCAGCGATCGGCAAAAAGGTCACTGGCTTCGAGGTAGGTGATGAAGTGTATGCGTCTCCGAATGTTTTCAGAGACGGTGCGAGTGCGGAGTATGTCGCAGTGGATAGCCGCAGTGCAAGTAAAAAGCCAAGAAATCTGGATTACGCCGCCGCCGCAACCCTGCCGTTAGTAGCTCTGACAGCCTGGGAAGCATTACATAGTCGTGCCAAAATTCGCCCCGGCGCAACAGTCTTAATTCATGCAGGCGCAGGTGGCGTGGGTCATATTGCAATTCAACTGGCGAAACTACAGGGATGTCGAGTAATCACCACCGCAGGGCGAGAGGAGTCTATTGCATTTTGCCAGGAGAAATTAAAAGCAGACGAGGTAATTAACTATAGAGCAACCGATTTTTCACAGAACATTTTAGAAGCCACTAACGGTAAAGGATGCGAGTTTATCTTTGATACTGTGGGCGGAGAAGTCTTTGAAAAATCGATGGACTGCATCTCGATTAATGGTCAGATTGTGACGATCGTTCCCACCCATACAGCCACGATCGCTGAAAAACTGTTTCTCAAGAATGTCACGCTGCATTATGAATTCATGGGAGTGCCTACAGCCTACAATATCAATCCTCAAATTCAAGGAGAAATATTGAGCGCGTTACGAAACCAGGTAGAAGCGGGATTACTCTTTCCTCACGTTATGCGCCAAATCGATTGGCTAGAACTGCCAGAAGGGCACCAGTTACAAGAAACTGGGCATGTGATGGGCAAGATAGCCGTTATCGTTAGATAAGCATTTTCTGAAGTCATCAGCAGTCGTCTACAGAAATTTCTCCATTGCATAATTGATGAACGTTTCGCCTCGACGGGTTACTTCCTGTTCCTTGACCAGTGAAAACCCCATATGCTGGAAGAAGGGCTTTGCAGTAATGCTGGCTTCAACGAATAGCCGACTCAATCCTAACTCGCCTGCCTTTGTTTCGATCGCTTGATATATTCGACTCCCAACGCCGCAACGCTGATAATTCTTGTGGCAGTAGAAACAGTCGATGTGCCCGTTGGGTTCTAACTCTCCAAATCCGGCAATCGTACCATCATCGTCAGCAACATAGGTGAATCGGCTTGAACAAACTTCTAGCCAGTTTTTAAAGTCAATATCGTCAGGTGCCCAGGCTTGAACCTGGCTATCTGAGTAATCCCGAACATTGATTGCGCGGACAGTTTCATGGAATAACTGTGCAATTTGTGCTGCATCTTCTGACTGAAATAGTCTCACCTTCATCAGATTCTCCTCCTTGAATCAGGTTCTTACTCGATCGCCTCAAAATCAGGTTTCGCGTTAATGCTTCAGAACCAGCACCAGTGTTTTTTGTTCATAGGTTTGATCACACCAGTTCTGTTTCTCCAGAATAAATTTTGGAATCGTGTCTCGATTAAAAACTTGAACAAACCCATATTTACGGTAAAGCGGCTCCAGTGCCATGAACGGAATACAAAATACCTGCTGATTGTCCTTCACGTGCTGCAAAAGAAATTTAATGATTTTACCAGCTACACCACATCCTCGGTAGTGGTTAAAGACGTACATTCCGCCAAGTTCTAGTGTTCGATCGTCAATTGTCACAAGTCTTCCTAATCCTGCCTTTATGCCATCTACTTCTGCGATCGCAATCACTTCCTTGTTAAAATCGGAGTGCTTGAATTGCACTTCATCATAGCGATCGTTAATCCAGGATAGTTCTTCGCGTAATGCCTGACAAACTGTAATCACTACTGCGGTATTCATACTGATTTACTCCTGCGCTCTAAGTTTACTGTGACAATCGCTCATGTCAAAAATTCTACAGACAAGGTTTCACCTATTGCTAAAGCGTTCCATTGCTCTGTATAAGATCGGAGCCGCGATCGAACCTGCTGCAGGTCATCCTCTGTAATGTGACTTGGAGCGGGAACACTGCGTTGACTACAAGTAATTTGTAAAATCTCCCAAAAATTCTCGCTGGCTTTAAACCGATTCCACATCTCGGATTGAAAGCATTCTACTAATGATTCTGCTTGCAGGGCTTCGGTCAAATCTCCGACTTGAAACTCTGCCGCATCCCAGGGCGGAGCCGATTGCGGAAACCCAACGCTCATTGCTAAAATGCCATAGAATCCTCGCCTGAGATTGAGCGTATCTTCAACTACATAATGCACGAAATCGTGAGGGAGAATACCCTGCTTAGGCATCGGACAGCGGGTAGACGTACCATCATCGCGAATACACTCCATCCAGTCTTGTTGACCTGAAAATTTTGTAAATCGAATTTTCATGGCGTTGTAAGTTGAATTTTCATGCCGATCGTCTCTTATCTGCTCAGCGATACCTTAAAGAATGACCCATCGATGATTTAGCTCTGTTTACAGTAAGGGTTGAACCGCTGCTAACACTTCGTCATCGGTTGCTGGAGCATTGTTATTAATCTCTAAATCCCAGTCATACACCACCCTGGCAGCAATCTGGTTGTATTGTTCAACCTTGTCGTCTGAAACTGGAATGTGATCGGCACTGCTGCGATTTTTAACTCGTGTCAGGCAGGTGTCTAAATTCGCATAGACCCGAATCATTTTGATGATATATTTCTTTCCCAGGACAGCACGAAACCGAGCAAATTCTTCATCCGCACCCAAGCTTTCGATCATCACTCTGCCATGGCTTTTAAACGTTTCGTCAATGACTTGCTCAACTTTCTGCCATCCGTTTTCTCTAGGCTGTAAGTTTAACCAGATCAGTTCAACCTGAATGAATTGAATCTCTGTGTGCTGATGAAGTAGGGCTCAAGGGGTGACAGGGAGGCTGAACGGTAAGACTGGTAGCAGACAGAGACGAAGCGAGACCGAAAAAATAGGGTGAATCCGAAGAATCACCCCCAGTTTTAAAAAA
>NZ_JACXWX010000080.1 GCF_014764505.1 Phormidium tenue FACHB-886 | reverse complement strand
ACACTCTCTCGAGTCCAGAGCGCGAAGGGTAAGCCCAATTGGTCAAGACACTTCTGGGTAAGCAAGCGCACGGTCGTTACGGCTTGATGGGGTGCGAGACGAGACGAGTGCCGTCGCCCTCGCTTTTTCGACTTGAGCGCTTTCGCCCCTTGTTCATCGACCGCTTTTGTCCAGTAGTGCACGACGGTACGCGAAACTTGGAAGACCCGAGCTGCTTCTGATTTACTCATGCCGTTTTCTACTGCATGGACGACGCGATAGCGCAGGGCTTCTTGCGCTTCGACGGGGAGGTGGCGAGCATCTTTCAGTTTCATGGCTTCTGCTGAATTGCCTACTTTTCTATGTTAACTATTTGACGCTCGGAGTAGTAACTCATCCACTGGGAGTAGCTTAGATCGACAGCTCTTGCCCACCCAGTTCCAATACTCATCGTCTTGACCGCTTCCTTCCAAGATCGGCTCCCAAAGCGTCTTGGCATCCTCAAGGTGCTTGTCAGTCACCTCCGTCAGGATGGCATCGACGACTTGTCGATTTTGAACTTGAAGAAGTTGAATGGTACGATTCAACGGAGCAAGAGGAGTTCAATAACGGCTCTTATCAAGGCTTTTGGAATACACGCTCACCCTGGCTCTGTAACAGAACTGTTACCTTGCCAATAGACTGAACTGTCTCAATTTTTCGGAATTCTGTTGAGGTCGATATAATTAGCGGCATAGCTCATAACATCCTTTAGGAGGGCATTCTGTGATTGCTTTATCTGGAATTGCCATCCAAAGCAAAATTTACGAAAGCTCAAATTCTTTGGTGTACCGGGGTATCAGAACGCAAGATGAGCAGGCGCACTGCTTCCCAGATACCGCAAGGGTCATCATAAAACTGCTTAAGCAAGATTATCCCTCTCCTCAAGAATTAACGCGCTACCGACAGGAATATGAAATTACCCGCTCCCTTAACCTGGAAGGAGTGGTCAAGGCATACAGCCAGCAAGACTATCAACGCACGCTGATTATTCTTTTGGAGGATTTTGGGGGTGAGTCCCTGGAGCAATGGATGCAGCAGCAATCAAGTTTTTGCCCGATGTTCTTACCTACGTTCCTGCGACTGGCGATCGCACTTACCGATACTCTGGGCAGTATTCACGACAACAATATCATTCACAAGGATATTAGTCCTGGAAACATCGTTTTTAATCCAGATACTAGCGTTGTTAAAATTATTGATTTTGGAATAGCTACCCGATTTAACCGCACGAATCCGACGTTCAAAAACCCTCATAGTTTAGAAGGCACATTAGCCTACCTGTCTCCAGAACAAACCGGGCGGATGAATCGCTCGCTCGATTACCGCACCGATTTTTACTCGCTTGGCATAACGTTTTACGAACTTCTGACTGGATACCTGCCGTTTCCCACCACAGATCTGCTGGAGCTAATCCATTGTCATATTGCCAAGCAGCCTCTTCCACCTCACGAGATCAACGCAACTATTCCCAAACCAGTTTCAGATATCATTTTGAAACTGATGGCGAAGAATGCGGAGGATCGCTATCAGAGCGCTTGGGGAATCAAAGCGGATTTAGAAATCTGTGTTCACCAATTAAAGCAAAGTAGCCAAATTGATCGAATTCAACTGGGTCTTCAGGACGTTTCTGCTCAGTTTCAAATTCCCCAAAAACTGTACGGACGAGAAGCGGAAATTGCAACATTATTGGCAGCGTTTGATAGAGTGGCGGGGGGAGAGGGAGACGCGGAGAGAGGTAATATGACCGGGTCCCCGCGTCCTCGTGTCTCTGCATCTTCTGCAATGATGTTAGTGTCTGGCTACGCTGGAATTGGGAAGTCAGCATTAGTACAGGAACTCTACAAACCAATCACAGCAAAACGCGGCTATTTTATTTCTGGCAAGTTTGACCAGTTTCAGCGTGATATTCCCTACAGCGCGATCGCCCATGCCCTGCACCAATTGGCACACCAATTGCTGGGTGAACCAGATGAGCAATTGCAACAGTGGCGATCGCGTCTTCTCGCTGCTTTAGGAAGCAACGGACAACTCATTATTGATGTAATTCCCGAAGTAGAACTAATTATTGGCAAGCAATCACCTGTACCGGAAGTTGGAGCAACGGAAGCTCAAAACCGCTTTAATCGAGTTTTTCAGCAGTTCATTCGAGTGTTTTGTTCCAAGGAACATCCGTTAGTGATCTTCTTAGATGATTTGCAGTGGATTGATTCAGCCACGTTGAAATTAATCGAACTAATGCTGCTCGATGAGCAAACTCAGTTCCTAATTTTGATAGGAGCGTATCGAAATAATGAAGTGGCTGAAACTCATCCACTCGTGTTAACCCTAGAGAGTTTGCGACGACAAGGGGCACTGCTTCAAGAGATTGTTCTAGCACCCTTAACCCTGGAGCCGTTAGCTTGTCTGGTCGCTGAGACACTACATCAGGATGCTGATAGCGTTCGTCCCTTGGCTGAATTAGTGTTGCGTAAAACTGAGGGTAATCCCTTTTTTATTGGTGAATTCTTGCGATTGCTGTACAGTGAAAATCTTTTGAGCTTCAATGCAGAATGTTTAAGCTGGCAGTGGAACATTAATCAAATTCAAGCTCTAGATATTACCGATAATGTGGTGGAGTTGTTGCTGAACAAGTTGAGGAAACTGCCGGAAGCAACACAGCAGATACTTCGACTAGCTGCCTGCATTGGGGCTGAATTTGATTTGAAAACGTTAGCGATAGTGTGTGATCAATCCCCTAAAACAGTGTTTCAGAATCTACTGGCAGTGATTCAAGCTGAGTTAATTCAACCTCTATCTGAACTAGACAAAGACTTGTTAGTTCAAGAGTATAAGTTCTTGCACGATCGCATACATCAAGCCGCTTATGCCTTGATTGATCAGTCGCAGAAACAAGTAGCTCACTTACAAATGGGTCGCAATTTACTCGAAAAAACCTTATCAGAGCGACTATCAGAAAGGTTATTTGAGATTGTTGATCATCTCAATCATGGAATTGAGCTTGTCTTTGATCAAGTTGAACGTAATGAGATTGCTCGATTGAATTTAGTAGCAGGACAGAAAGCAAAAGGGGCGATCGCCTATAGTATAGCTAAAAAATATTTAGCTACAGCAAGAGTTTGGCTGGCAGCTTCTAGCTGGCAAACTAACTATGAACTGACCTTAGATTTATACTTAGAAACAACAGAAGTTGCATATTTGTGTGGCGATTTTGAGCAGGTAGAATCTTGGGCAACGATCGTTCTACAATTCGCTAAAACGGTTCTCGACATCGTAAAACTTTACGAAGTCAAAATTCAAACTGACATCGCGCAGAGCCAACCATTGAAGGCGATCAATACTGCATTGCAAGTTTTGCAGCAATTGGGGATCAGTTTTCCCGAAACACCCAGTCAATCAGATATTCGCCTTGAACTAGACACAATCACATCATGCTTGAGTGATCAGTCGATCTCTGAGTTGATCCATTTGCCCCAAATGACCGAGCCGGATAAGTTGGCAGCGATGCGAATCCTGTCAAGTATAACGATTGCTGCCTATATTGCTGCTCCTGATTTGATGCCTCTACTTGTGTCTAAACAGGTCAACTTGTCAATCCAATATGGCAATACGTTTGTGTCTCCCTTTGGCTACGCTAACTTTGGGTTAATTCTTTGTGGTCTGGTCGGAAACATTGAATCTGGCTACAAGTTTGGGCAGCTTGCGTTAAGACTGTTACACCATCTGAACATCCATTCACTTAAAGCTAGAACATCGTTCATGGTCGCTAACTTCATCAGTCACTGGAAAGAGCATGTTCGGGAGACATCGAAGCCATTCCTGAAAACCTATCAAAGCGGTCTGGAAACTGGAGATCTGGAGTTTGCTGCCTATGGCGCTTTCACTTACTGCCTCCAATTCTTTATCGTTGGCAAGGAACTTGTGGAGGTTGAACGTGGGATGGCGACGTACTGTGAAGCAATCCGTCAAATTAAACAGACAACATCACTCACTTGGAATCAAATCTATCAGCAGTCTGTCTTAAATTTGATAGGATCCCCGGTCAATCCATGCCGTCTCATTGGAGAAGCGTACAACGAGGAAACTAGCCTGCCACGCCATGAAATAGCAAATGATAGAACCGCAATCTTTCATGTCCATTTCAATAAACTTTTCCTGTGCTATCTATTTTCTGAGTATGCTCAGGCATCTGGGAACGCAGCCATAGCAGAACGTTATGCGATCAACGTCATTGCAACACCCCTTATTCCTGTGTACCACTTCTATAGTGCTTTGGCACAACTTGCAACATACCCCGAAAGCACCGCTCAAGAGCAAGAAGAAATCCTTAAAAAGGCTGCCCTTAGCCAAGAGAAGATGAAGCAATGGGCACATTATGCGCCAATGAATCATTTGCATAAATATAATTTGGTGCAAGCAGAAACTGCACGAATTTTGGGTCAGTTGCTTGAGGCAGAAGAATTTTACGAACAAGCAATTCTTGGAGCGAAAGAAAATGACTATCTTCAAGAAGAAGCCTTAGCCTATGAGTTAGCCGCTAAATTCTATCTAGAGCGGGGTCGGGAAAAATTTGCCCAGCTCTACATGAAAGAAGCTCACTACTGCTACGAGCGCTGGGGAGCAACGGCAAAGGTCAAAGATTTAGAAACTCGCTACCCGCAGTTCTTTTCTCAGTCGTCAAGTATAGCTGAAATACCAATTCGTACTATTTATGGAACCACTGCTACTCGCTCAGACAGCGCGTTCGATTTAGCGGCGGTGATGAAAGCAGCACAAGCAATTTCGAGTGAAATTGAGTTGGAGCAGTTGCTCAGTTCTCTAATGCAGATTTTAATTGAAAACGCTGGGGCACAAACTGGATACCTGCTTTTGGAAAACTTAGGGGAATGGGTGATTGAGGCTTCTTGTGAACTGACAGATAGCAATAATGTTTGCGCTATGCGAGTGCTGCAATCGATTCCAATGACAAATCGCTTACCCGAATCAATTATCCAGTATGTGATCCGGACTCATGAAACTGTTCTGTTAAAGGATGCAATTCGTGAAGGTAATTTCATCAACGATCCCTACGTTCAACATAACCAAACTCAATCACTTCTCTGTTTGCCGTTGTTGAATCAAAGTAAGCTCGCTGGTGTTTTGTATTTAGAAAATCAATTAGCAACTGGAGCATTTACACCCGATAGGTTGCAGGTCTTGAATCTATTATCGACTCAAGCAGCAATCGCAATCGAGAATGCCAAACTCTACTCAAAGCTACGCACTAGCGAGAGTAGAATGACTCAATTTTTAGAAACGATTCCCGTGGGAATTGGAATAGTTGATGCAGCAGGTCGCCCTTACTATGCCAATCAACGGGGACTTCAGCTAATGGGCAAGGGAATTGATCCTTCCGTTACACCAGGTCAAATCGCAGAAGTTTATCAATTTTATGTGACGGGAACAGATCAACTCTATCCAACGGAGAGGCTGCCAATCATTCGAGCATTAAGCGGCGAGTGCACCAAGATTGATGATGTAGATATTCGCCAAAACAACGCCAGCATTCCAGTTGAGGTGTGGGGAACTCCTATTTTTGACGAACAGGGTAATGTGGCATATGCGATCGCAGCCTTTCAGGACATCACAGAGCGGAAACAAGCAGAACATTTTTTAGCCAATTACAACCTTACTCTGGAACAACAGGTTGCGGAACGCACGGCGGCTTTACAGGAAAGTGAAGCCGAACTGCGTGATGTCTTCGACGAGCTTCGCTTACGAGAACAGGAATTACGGCTAATCACAGATGTTCTGCCTGTTTGTATTGCTTATTTCGATGCTAACCAGCGTTATCGCTTTGTCAACTATACCTACGAGATTTGGTGTTGCTGTAGCCGGAACGAAATTTTAGGCAAGTCTATTCGTGAGTTTATAGGCGATGCAATGTATTCAAGGGTTGAACCCTATATGAATCAGGTATTGGCAGGACAAACGACTACCTTTGAAGCCGAAATGCTCTTACCATCGGGTCACAAATATATCAGTACAATCTTAATTCCCAACGTTGATGCGAATGCTCAAGTCATTGGATTCTATGCTCTCAACACCGATATCAGCGATCGCAAGCGTGCCGAAGAAGCCTCAATTTTAGAGGAACGCAACCGCATGGCGCGAGAAATTCATGATACCCTGGCGCAAGCCTTTACGGGAATTTTGATTCACATGGGAACCGTTTCTCGATTGGTGATTACAAACCCTGACGCAATTCAAGCCCATATTAATACGGTGCGAGATCTGGCTCGTAGTGGGCTGACGGAAGCTCGGCGATCGGTTGCGGCACTACGTCCCCAATCATTAGAAGATGGTAATCTCTGGACAGCACTAGAACGATTTGTAGCGTCGCTGCAATCTTCAACTGAAACCAGCTTGATTTGTGAGATTATCGGCATGCCCTATGTATTACCTGCTGAAACTGAGAACAACCTTTTAAGAATTGCACAGGAAGCATTTACAAATGCTATTAGGCATGCAAACGCAACTGAAATTCGGATTGAGTTAGTTTATGAATTGACGCAATGCTTCTTGCAAATTAGAGACAACGGACAAGGATTTGAAGTCAACCCTACAATTTCAAATCGGGGGTTTGGTTTACTGGGGATGACCGAACGAGCGGAACGCATTGGAGCACAGCTCTCGATCGAGAGCCGATTGGGGCAGGGAACTGAAGTGATTCTATTTGTACATCGGGAGGCATCAACATGAGCCAGTCTACAGCAATCCGCGTTGTAATTGTTGATGATCACACCATTGTCCGGCAAGGACTAGCCGCAATGATTGAAAATGAGCCGGATATGACGGTGGTGGGACAGGCAGGCAATGGTATGGAAGCGATCGCCCTATATCGACAGCTACAACCTGATGTCACCTTAATGGACTTACGGATGCCACAGATGACCGGCGTTGATGCGATCATCGCCATCTGTGCTGAATTCACCCATGCCCGCATGATTGTACTGACTACTTACGATGGGGATGAGGATATCTATCGCGCATTACGCGCCGGAGCCAAGGGCTATTTGCTCAAGGATGCTGAACCAGATGCACTCCTTAGTGCCATTCAGCTCGTCTACAGCGGGCAACAATATATCCCTTCTGAAGTTGCTGCTAAACTAGTACAACGGATGAACATTCCCCAGTTGACCGAGCGAGAACAAGAGATCGTTCGTCAGATGGCACGTGGCTTGAGTAATCATGACATTGGTGCGGCGTTAAACATTACTGAAAGTACGGTCAAATTTCACATCAACCGAATTCTGAGCAAATTAGGCGTGAGCGATCGCACTCAAGCGGTGATTACCGCGTTAAAGCGGGGACTCGCCAAGTTGTGACAAGCGATAAGAACTGAACTTAAGTTCGGTTAGGGGTGCATTCCAAAGATAGTGAAAAACTGTCGTTTTATCCCTTTAATCACCGAACTCTGGGTTGGCGACAAAACTGCATTGATTTCATAGGCTGAAGTCATACAAATAGCGGAATCGAGAGAAATTACGGATAGGAGTCATGGCAATCCCTTGATGTTATGAGAAACCCCTTTCGCTAAAACATCCGATGAATCAAGATAGTCATCCTAATCAACTCTTTGTTTCACCCTCACAACGCGATCACTATCAGGGGATGCTCAATGCCCCAGTCATACTCGTAGAATATGGGAATTATCAATGCCTCCAATGTAGGGAAGTGCATCTGTTAATCCAGGCAATTCAGCAACGTTTCAAGTCTGAGTTTTCTGAGGAGAATCGGGTATGTGTGGTGTTTCGTCACTTTGCCCAGAATTCGATCTATCCTCAAGCACAAAAGGCAGCACAAGCAGCAGCAGCAGCAGCTGCACAAGGTCAATTCTGGCAAATGCATAACATGCTGTTTACCCATTCACAAGAATTAGGAGATGGCTATCTCGTAGAGTATGCCAATATTTTAGGTCTTGACATTTCTAGATTTCTGCAAGATTTATCTAATCAAGTACACATCGATCGCATTAATCAAGACATGAAAAGTGGATTAAACAGTGGAGTAGCATCTGCCCCAGCACTGTTTGTTAATGGAATTCGCTATCGCGATCGCTGGAATATGGAGCAATTGATGGCAGTCATTACTGCTGCAAGTCATTGATTTCTCTACAAAGTTTGGTTCTCTAAAAAGAGCAAAAAACATTGAAATTCTCCTACACAATTCTCTATGTCAAAGACGTTACCCAAGCGATCGCGTTTTATGAGCATGCCTTTGGTCTAAAGCAACGGTTCATTGATGAAAGCAAGCAATACGCTGAGATGGATACCGGTGGAACTGCCCTTGCTTTTGCTACTAATGAGTTTGCAAACTCTAACCTACCACAGGGATTTCAAGAAAATAGCTTGTCGAAGTTGCTTGCTGGCATTGAGATTGGTTTTGTCACAGAGGACGTAGCTGCCGCGTTTGCACAGGCTGTAGCAGCGGGTGCTGTAGCGGTTGTCGCCCCTACCGTAAAGCCGTGGGGACAAACGGTTGGTTATATCCGTGATTCAGACGGCATTTTAATTGAACTGGGTAGTCCGATATAGCTGATAAAAACAGAGGATATTACCTTGTCATGACTCAATACGACTACGTTGTGATTGGTGCAGGCTCAGCAGGTTGCGTGATCGCTAACCGTTTAACCGAAGACAGTGATACAACTGTGTTACTCCTTGAAGCTGGTAATCCGGATACGAAGCCAGAGATTCACATCCCGGCAGAATGCCTTAGTTTGTTAGGTTCTGAAGTGGACTGGGCATATTTCTCTGAACCAGAACCCTACCTGAATAACCGCAAAATCTTTTGTCCCCGTGGCAAAGTCCTAGGGGGCAGCAGTGCGATTAATTTTATGATTTATATGCGGGGCAATCCTCATGATTATGACCACTGGCAGTCATTGGGGAATCCCGGTTGGAGTTACCAAAATGTTTTGCCATACTTCAAGAAATCGGAGCATCAACAGCGAGGTGCGTCTGAATTTCACGGGGTTAATGGAGAGTTGAGCGTAACTGATCTGATTGCGCCTGCTGTAGTATCCCAACGCTTTGTAGACGCAGCGATAGCACTGGGATATGACCACAATCCTGACATCAATGGGATACAACAGGAAGGTGTAGGACTTTATCAGTTGACGATCAAGGATGGTAAGCGACACAGTGCTGCTGCTGCCTTCCTGCTGCCCATTCTCGGTCGTTCCAATTTGACTGTAACCACAGGAGCTTTGGTAACTCGATTATTGTTTGAGGGCAACCGTACTGTTGGAGTTGAATACCTGCACGAGGGCACGTTGCACCAGGTTAGGGTTAACCACGAAGTAATTTTAAGCGCAGGTGCGTTCGATTCGCCTAAGCTGCTGATGCTTTCCGGCATTGGAAATGCAGAACACCTTCAAGCGCTGGGAATTGCGGTAGTGGCGAATTTGCCGGGTGTGGGTCAAAACCTGCAGGACCACCCTGTTGTACATGTGGTATACCGAGCAACTCAAGATCTACACCCGGCAAGCACCAGTAGTATTGCTGAAGCTAGCTTGTTTCTACACACTGAGGAAAATCAAGAGATTGCGCCAGATTTACAGTTTCTCTTCGGTCCCGTCGTGTTAGCACCGCCTGCTTATGCTTACGTTGGTGCAGGATTCACAAGTTTAGTCTGTTTGACCCATCCGCAAAACATTGGCAGTGTCAGTCTGCATTCACTAGACCCTCAGGATGCACCGATAATTCGGCTGAACTATCTCCAAGACGAAGCCGATGTGCAAACGCTTGTTACCGGGATTAAATTACTTCGTAACTTGTTCCATACCAATGCGTTTGATGAGTTTCGCGGTGAGGAAATCGCTCCTGGTGCTGATAAGCAGAGCGATGCAGCACTTGAAGCTTACGTTCGGGAAGTTTGTGATACGGTGTATCATCCCGTCGGCACCTGCAAAATGGGCACTGACCCAATGGCGGTAGTAGATCCTGAACTGCGCATACATGGAATTCAGGGGTTGCGGGTTGTGGATGCCTCTATCATGCCAACGATCACCACAGGAAATACTAACGCACCGACTATCATGATTGCTGAAAAAGCCGCCGATTTAATCAAAGCTACAGATCGCGTTTCACAGCAAATACCTTCAATTGCAAACTAACTCTTCATCACACAAATCATTCATCAACAGGAGCAATCTCATGACTCAAACTCTCTGGTTCTTTGGCTCTCGCCTCAACATTGTTGCTGATCACACTACAACCGGGGGGCAGTATGATCTGATCGAAGGCTACTTTCCACCTGGCACACAAACTCCTCCCCACCGCCACACACGCTATTCTGAACAACTTTATGTATTGGAAGGCGAGTTCACGGTTTGGGCAGGTGAGAAGAAGGTTTTACTGAATGCAGGTGAAAGCTTCTTGATTGCTTCCTGTACCCCTCACGTTGTTGCTGCGTTCGGAGATCGCCCCGCTCGCGGATTAGTAGTTGCTGCACCCAGTTCCTTTGCTCGATTGATCGCAGCAGTGGGGACGCGGGATGAAGCAGAACCAGCAGACATGGCGCTGTTTGAGCGTATTTCTGCTGAGATTGGCGATGAGATTTTGGGTGCGCCTGGAGATCTACCCTCCACAGTTATGGTTTGAGCAATGGGCAGTGAACCCAATGCCGACGTTTAGAGGGAAGGGGTTATAGCCTGCCGTTCTTCTGCATAAAACAACAGATTAATTCACAAGAAATGCCGTCTAAAACTTTGGAGCTAGAGATGAAACTTGTCTCTGTCAATGTCGGGCTACCGCGTCAAGTGACCTGGAAAGGAAAAACCGTTAGCACCGGAATTTTCAAAGCACCAGTTAGCGATCGCGTGATGGTGCGATCGCTTAATTT
This sequence comes from Phormidium tenue FACHB-886, assembly GCF_014764505.1. Taxonomy (GTDB): domain Bacteria; phylum Cyanobacteriota; class Cyanobacteriia; order Elainellales; family Elainellaceae; genus FACHB-886. Next base: position 13,084 of record NZ_JACXWX010000080.1, on the reverse strand, counting down.
AGACGGCGATCGGCAAGCAGATTTAACTGTTCATGGCGGAGCAGACAAAGCAGTCTATGTTTATCCGTTCGAGCATTACGATTACTGGCGAGGTGAATTGCATGATACAGAGCTAACACTAGGCAACTTTGGTGAAAATTTTACGACTACTGGGTTGCGAGAGAATGAGGTGAACATTGGGGATCGCTTTCAGATTGGCACTGTTAAACTCATCGTGACTCAACCTCGGATGCCTTGCTACAAATTGGGAATTCGATTTGAACGACCGGATATGGTGAAACGATTTCTTGCTAGTCGTCGCACAGGATTTTACTTTCGTGTATTGCAAGAGGGTGAAGTCGGGACTGGAGACACTCTAGAGTTGGTGAGCCGGGACGATAACAACATCACCGTTGCTGATATCACTCAACTTTATATTAATGCGGAAGACACTCCAGAGTTATTGCACCGCGCCGCTCAACTTAAAGCTTTACCCAAGAGTTGGCGCGACTATTTCCGGCGATAGCGTATTTCTATCTCAATTTGCACTCCATCTGAATAGCGCATTTTAGTGCTCTCTGTAAGATGCAGAATTTTGCATCATCACTACCGATCGCTTTCATATCACCATTTCATCTCCATTACTTTGTAAGAAGTAGAGCCATGACAACATTTCGCACGATTGCAATTGATGGTCTAGATATTTTCTATCGAGAGGCAGGCTCTCGCGATAATCCGACAATTTTGCTATTGCATGGCTTCCCAACTTCCTCTCACATGTTTCGCAATTTGATTTCTTCGCTGGCTGATCAATTTCATCTGGTTGCCCCTGATTATCCTGGCTACGGCAATAGTTCGATGCCAACCCTGAATGAGTTTGATTACACCTTTGATCACCTGGCTGAGATTGTGGAGAAGTTTATTGCTGCGATCGATCTCAAAAAATATAGCCTCTACGTGATGGATTATGGTGCTCCGATTGGCTATCGCATTGCTGCTAAGTATCCAGAGCGGCTGCAAGCCCTGATTGTCCAAAATGGCAATGCTTACGAAGAAGGGCTGGGTGAATTTTGGAACCCAATCAAGGCTTATTGGCAAGACCGTTCTCCTAAGAATGCAGACAAGCTTAAATACCTTGTCACCCTGGAAGCAACGAAGTGGCAATACACCAACGGCGTTCGCAATCTTGAAACGATTAGCCCGGATACCTGGAACATGGATCAACGCTTCCTCGATCGTTCCGGAAATGATGAGATTCAATTGGAGCTGCTTTATAGCTATGGTACGAACCCACCTTTATATCCACAGTGGCAGGAGTATTTCCGCAAATATCAGCCACCGACCTTAATTGTTTGGGGCAAGAACGACTACATCTTCCCTGCCGAAGGCGCTTATCCTTACCAGCGTGACCTAGAAAACGTTGAGTTCCATTTACTTGATACCGGACATTTTGCTTTGGAAGAGGAAGGAGAGGCGATCGCAAATTATATACGTCAGTTTCTCTCGTCACGACTGCAAGGCATTCCTGTTCAATGAGTGCCAACGATGAATCATCTGCATCAGAGCATAAACAATTAGTACCGTCCGCAAGCAATTCAGTAGCGGTGTCGTGAGTTGCAAACGTCACAAACAATCACAGGACTCATCATGAACAAATTAGAAGGAAAAGTCGCTCTTGTCACCGGCGGCACTAGTGGGCTCGGTCTTGCCACTGCTAAACGCTTTGTCGCTGAAGGTGCCTATGTCTACATCACAGGTCGTCGTCAGCCTGAGCTCGATGCCGCCGTGAAAGAAATTGGTAAAAACGTCACCGGTGTTCAGAGTGATGCCTCCAAGATGGAAGACCTCGATCGCCTGTTTGCCACAATCAAGCAAGAACAAGGACAGCTCGATGTAATCTTCGCCAATGCTGGTGGAGGAGAAATCGCCCCACTTGGAGAAATCACCGAAGAACACTTTGACAAAACGTTCAACACGAATGTCAAAGGTCTACTGTTCACCGTCCAGAAGGCACTGCCGCTTTTACCAGAGGGCGCTTCCATCATTCTAAACGCCTCGACGACGACGACTATGGGTACCCCAGCCTTCAGCGTTTACAGTGCTACCAAAGCCGCTGTGCGATCGTTTGCCCGGAATTGGACACTCGACCTCAAGGATCGCAAGATCCGGGTTAATGCCATTAGTCCTGGCGTAGTTCCGACTCCTGGCTACAATCTCATGGGACTGAGTGATGAGCAGGTGCAGGAATTCGTGGACGGCCAAGCCGCCACCATCCCTCTAGGACGAGTCGGCACGCCCGATGAGATTGCCAAAGCCGTTGTCTTTCTCGCTTCAGACGACAGCAGCTTTGTGAACGGCATCGAGCTGTTTGTCGATGGCGGTATGGCACAGGTTTAAAGCCCCCTGAAAGCGGTTGGAAATCCTCCAAACGGGCTGTTGCTAGATAGGGTATCCATCGTTGCAAAGGCAGATCCTCAGTCAGTGATTTATCAATCACTGATTGAGGATGTAGTTAGTGTATTGTCCAAACCGGATATGGACTAGAAAATGGTCAACCCAGTCAACTTAGGAACCCTATGAGCACAATTAAAACCAAAGATGGTACGCAAATCTATTACAAAGATTGGGGTGCAGGACAACCTGTTGTCTTTAGTCACGGTTGGCCACTTAGCGCTGATGCTTGGGAATCGCAGATGTTTTTTCTTGCGTCGCACGGCTACCGCTGCATCGCGCACGATCGCCGTGGTCATGGACGCTCAAGCCAACCGTGGAACGGCAACGACATGGATACCTACGCCGACGACCTGGCGGAACTTTTTGAGGCACTGGATCTAAAAGAGGCAGTGATAATCGGTCACTCTACAGGTGGCGGCGAAGTGGCGCGCTTCATCGGACGGCATGGAACAGCGCGTGTCGCCAAAGCAGTGTTGATGGGCGCAGTGCCCCCGATCATGCTCAAAACGGAGGCAAATCCGGGTGGGCTACCGATTGAAGTCTTTGACGGCTTCCGGGAGGCATTCTTGGCAGACCGAGCGCAGTTCTTTCTAGATGTGGCGAGTGGTCCGTTCTTCGGCTTCAATCGACCGGGTGCCAAAGTCTCTCAAGGAATGATCAACGCCTGGTGGATGCAGGGCATGATGTCGGGTCACAAGAACGGATATGACTGCATCAAAGCGTTTTCAGAAACAGATTTCACCGAAGATTTGAAAAAGTTTGACGTGCCGACGCTAATCCTTCATGGCGATGATGATCAGATTGTGCCGATCGGTGCTTCTGCTCCCCTGTCTGCAAAGCTTGTCAAAAATTCAACTTTGAAAATTTACCCTGGTGGATCTCATAGCCTGGGCGACACAAGCAGGGATGAACTCAACGCCGATCTGCTGGCATTTCTCAAGTCCTAAGGCTGAGGCGTTGAGGCAAAACATCGCTGCTAACGCTTTAAATGGGTCATTCTCGTATAGTCGCACCTGTTACGGCTAACTGCTTTAACCCCAACCACCATAGGTGTAACCATGAAGAAACTAGACGAAAAAATTGCAGTTGTGACAGGTGCATCCAAAGGAATCGGTGCCGCGATCGCTAAACACCTGGCAGCCGAGGGTGCAGCCGTAGTCGTCAACTACGCATCAAGTAAAGAAGGAGCCGATCGCGTGGTTGATGAAATTAACAGCGCAGGCGGGAAGGCAATCGCCGTCCAGGCAGATGTTTCCAAAAGAGCAGAGGTCGAACAGCTTTTCGCCAAGACGCAACAGGTATTTGGCAGGCTCGACATCTTGGTCAACAATGCCGGAATGTATGAAAATGTCCCACTCGAAGACATCACGGAAGAGCACTTCCACAAGCACTTTGATCTCAATGTACTGGGATTAATCCTTACTTCCCAACAAGGTGTAAAGTACTTCGGTTCGGAGGGCGGCAGCATTATCAATATTAGTTCGCTCGTTAGCACTCTCGCGCCTGCTACCAGCTCGGTCTATAGTGCAACCAAAGCGGCTGTCGATGCCGTAACGAAGTCGCTCGCTAAAGAGCTCGGTCCACGCAACATTCGTGTCAACTGCATCAATCCTGGTGTGGTGGAAACAGAAGGCACGCACACAGCGGGAATCTCTCTTGGTAATTTCCGCGAACAGATTGAAGCGCAAACTCCGCTGGGTCGCATTGGGCAACCGCAGGACATTGCCCCTGCGGCTGTCTTCTTTGCGTCCCCTGATTCAGCCTGGATCACTGGCGAAACGCTGTACATCACAGGTGGTCTTCGTTGACTTGGGCCAGACCGCTTTTGAGGCAATTCGGTCGGCGCGAAAAGGATCATCACAAGGGGAAACGCATGAGCAAATACATCACCGTGGATACCCATGACGGAATTTTTCAGTCTTATGTGGCGCGTCCGGATGTCCTACCAGCACCAACGATCGTTGTCATTCAGGAAATCTTTGGTGTCAATGCTGACATCCGAGACACCTGTGACGAACTCGCTTTGCAGGGATATATCGCAGTGAGCCCAGACTTGTTCTGGCGGATGGAGCCACGTATTGATATGTCAGATCAATACGTGGCTGAATGGAAAAAGGGCTTTGCCCTTTACACAGCCTTTGACTATGACGCTGGCATTGCAGACATTGTTTCAACGATGGAGATGGCGCGATCGCTGCCTGGCACCAGCGGAAAAGTTGGATTGATGGGCTACTGTCTTGGCGGGCTGATGAGCTTTATCACGACAGCGCGCAAGGGTGCCGATGCCTCTGTCGTTTACTACGGTGGCAGCATGGAAAAGCACCTGGACGAAGCAAACAACATCAAGAATCCACTGTTAATTGATCTGGGCGAGGAGGATGAGTACATCTCAAAAGAAGCGCAAAAAGATATCATCGAAGCGTTAAAGGACAATGCAACTGCTCAGGTGTTTACCTACCCAGGTTGCAAACACGCTTTTGCCCGTCACCGTGGCATCCACTACAGCAAGGATGCAGCCGCTCTGTCCAATAGTCGAACCGCCGACTTCTTCAAGTTGCACCTCAAGTAGGGAAAGGTTTCCCTACTTCGATCAAGAGAGTTAAACCAGTATCACTCCTGACGAACCAATGGAACGACTGCTGGGCAAAGAGCATTGCATCCAATTGAATCGGTGTGAAAACTGTCTTTTCACCATCCAACGGGATAAACAGACACAAAGGAGATCACAGCATGAATAGACTCATCCTCAGGAAAAGTATCCGCCTGCTTCTGATCGTTGCACTCTTTTTAGGAACCACTATAATCACTTCTCTAGGAGTCACCATGAATACTGCAAACGCACAAGACAGCAAACCCACCATCGTCCTCGTCCACGGCGCGTTCGCTGAGTCTTCCAGTTGGAACGGTGTATTGTCCGAGCTGATCGTGAAAGGATATCCAACAATTGCCGTCGCTAATCCCCTGCGCGGAGTCCAAAGCGACGCAGACTATGTCGCCAGTGTCCTCAATGGCATCGAGGGTTCTATCGTGCTAGTTGGGCACTCCTACGGAGGCGCGGTGATCACTAATGCGGTCAATGACAGTGGAAACGTGAAGGCACTCGTCTACGTTGCCGGTTTCGCTCCTGATGCGGGCGAGACTGCTGCCGAACTCTCAGGACGTTATCCGGGCAGTACCCTCGGTCCAACACTCGCACCGCCGGTCACACTGCCCAATGGCGACAAAGACCTTTACATTCAGCAGGACAAGTTCCATGCGCAGTTTGCCGCAGATGTGCCCGCCAGCGACGCGCAGTTAATGGCTAGCACCCAGCGTCCAATCACAGAAGCCGCACTGAATGAAGGGTCCGGCGAGCCTGCATGGAAGTCTATCCCGTCCTGGTTCATCTATGGCGAGCGCGACTTGAACATTCCAGCAGCAGCACAGGCTTTTATGGCAGAGCGCGCCAGCTCAAAGGAGACGGTTGTTGTGAGTGATGCGTCACACGTGGTGATGGTTTCCCATCCGGATGCCGTTGCTGAGATCATCGAGCACGCCGCGGCTGATAACTAGAGAGGCATAAACACATCGCGGATGTATGGAACTCGTCCTTCTGCAACTGTAGCGTGAACATTAACAGACCAGAAAACAATGAACATCAACAAGAATGACACTGCAGTGGTCGTTATCGACCCACAAAATGATGTCTTAAACAAAACAGGAATCTCCTGGGACTTAGTGAGTGAAAATGTTAGAGAAAACAAAACCATCGAGAACATTGAGCGAGTCTTCAAGGCTGCAAAACAAACTGGATTTGAGGTGTTCATCTCTCCTCACTATTACTATCCCACTGACTATGGGTGGAGTTTTGCTGGAACGGTAGAGCGGATGATGTTGGAGTCTAAAGAGTTCGATCGCAAGGGTGTGTTGAGCCTTGATGGTTTCTTAGGATCTGGTGCTGATTGGCTCGATCGCTACAAGCCCTTCATTGAGGATGGCAAGACGATCGTAGTCAGCCCCCATAAGGTGTATGGACCGCAGAGCAACGATCTCGTTTTGCAACTACGGAAGCGCAATATCAGCAAAGTAATTCTGCTCGGAATGCTAGCCAACATCTGTGTTGAAGCCCACTTGCGCGATTTAATCGAACAAGGATTTGAGGTGCTCGTTGTCAAAGACGCAACGGCTGCCCCTCAGCATCCAGAGTTAGGTGACGGCTACAAGGCAGCACTAATCAACTTCGGGTATATTGCTAACGCAGTTCTGTCTACAGATGAAATTGTAAAAGCCATGCAGTAAGAAAAGCGTTTGAAACCAATATGGCAAAACCCATTCTGATTACGGGAACATCCTCTGGACTAGGCAAAGCCACTGCACGCCTTTTTGCTCACGAAGGCTGGAATGTTGTGGCTACAATGCGACAGCCGGAGAAAGAACAAGAACTTGTTCAACGGTTGTGTCGCAAAAACTGATGGGTGGTAAGGTAGATAGTCCTAACCTTGCCTTTTCTTCCTCCGATGTCTACTCCTGCTCTGTTTAAGTGGCGGCACTTTCTGCCTGAAATTATCCTGCTCAATGTTCGGTGGTATTGCCCTTCGGGTTCGCCAGTTTTCTACGGCGGGAGACCCGCCTGCAGGACTGGACTCACCGCTATTCCTTGAGCTACCGGGACCTGGAGGAGATGATGCGCTCTTCGAGGAGTGGAAGTGGATCATTCCACGATCAACCGCTCTTGTGTTGAAGTACGCCCCGGAACTCGACAAACACATTCGACCGCACTTGAAGCGCACAAATGATTCCTGGCGCGTAGACGAAACTTATATCAAGGTCAAGGGAGTGTGGAAATATTGGTATTGCGCCGTGAATTCGGAGGGGAATACCCTTGACTTCATGATGAGTGCGCTCGCGGGATGGTAAGGCCTAGTTAGGTTAACCTGTTGGAATGCAGATAACAGATTAACCTAACTAGATATAAGTATACTTACGCGAAGCAGCATCGTTGAAGGATAAATACCGAAGTTTGAGCATGAAGTCACCCTACTAAGTAAGAGTTAGTAATCCTGCCCAAATTTACCAAGTGTGGCTCCTTTTTTTGTAAGCTCACTTGCTCAAAGCTCAAATTTACCAACGTGCAGCCCTCACTCTACTTTGTGCTCAACCGCTCTTATCTGAGTGCGATCGCCGTGCCAATTGTGTGAGTCCTAAAGTTCTCAAGTCAGTGCCATTCGTCTTAAGTTGTCTTTAACTAAGCAATCTTAGCTAGTTAGAAATTGAATCGTGCTACACACTGCAGTAAGTTACTGCTTTTGGATAACTTCAACATTAATAATAGGCAGCGTATTTCGCCAGTAAAATCTTTCACTTTCAAGAAGCATTAGCACAAGTTAAAAATTGACGCTTAAAGGCGTTTAGTTTACGTTGCTAATTCTTTCTATAAATCCTTAAGAAGGAGAGAAAGCAGTGATTGCCCAGACTCAAGTTTTGAATCAAACACAACTCGATGAGCTATGCGTTAACACAATTCGAACCTTATCGATGGATGCTGTGCAGCAAGCAAACTCTGGGCATCCAGGTACACCGATGGCATTAGCTCCAGTTGCTTACTGTTTGTGGCAGCAATTCTTACGGTTTGATCCTGAAGATCCAATTTGGGCAAACCGCGATCGCTTTGTTTTATCGAACGGTCATGCCTCAATGTTGCTGTATTCGTTGTTGTATTTGACGGGTGTCAAAGCTGTAAATGCAAAGTACGAGCAATTGGGTGAACCCTCCGTTACGCTTGATGATATTAAACACTTCCGTCAATTAGATAGCAAATGTCCTGGACATCCTGAATATCGCTGGACTTCTGGCATTGAAACGACCACAGGACCACTGGGACAGGGGGTAGCGACAAGTGTAGGAATGGCGATCGCTGGCCAATGGATAGCACAACACTTTAATCGTCCTGACTTTGAGTTATTTGACTACAATGTCTATGCCATATGTGGCGATGGCTGCATGATGGAGGGTATTTCCAACGAAGCTGCTTCTCTAGCTGGGCATCTAAAGCTCTCCAATCTCTGCTGGATTTATGACAACAACCACATCACGATCGAAGGGAATACCAATCTCACCTTTAGTGGTGATATGGGCACTCGTTTTCTAGCATACGGTTGGAACCTCATTCGAGTCAGTGATGCTAATGATTTAGAGATGCTGGAGCGAGCGTTTCAAACCTTTCAAGAAACACAGGATCGTCCTACGCTAATCATTGTTGATAGCCACATTGGCGTTGTTACCCTGACTATGAACCGACGATTGCGCTTCGAGCAATGGGCAGTAATCCCAATGCTAATACTCAAAAGGAAGGGGTCATGACTTGCCGTCCTACTGAGTAGAAACTACGTTGTGCAACATACCTAACAAGAAAGCGTAAGCTAAAAGATTTTGATATGGGCAATATGACGACGGAATTCTAAGTTTGCCTAGATTTCTACTTTCCACATTAAACATAGACCAATTCAAAAAAAGGATACTCTCATGCCTTACGTTACTGTCGGTCAAGAAAACTCTGCCAGCATTGATATTTACTACGAAGATTTGGGAGTAGGTCAACCTGTGGTGTTGATTCATGGGTTTCCGCTCAGTGGTCATTCCTGGGAAAAACAGGTTGGAGTGTTGTTAAAAGAAGGCTACCGAGTCATCACTTATGATCGCCGGGGATTTGGTGATTCCAGTCAGCCTTCGTTTGGCTACGACTACGACACCTTTGCAGCGGATTTGAACACGCTGATGACAAAACTTGATTTGCGTAATGCCATTCTGGTCGGCTTTTCAATGGGAACAGGCGAAGTGACCCGCTATCTCGGCAAATACGGCTCAGAGCGTGTCAGTAAAGCAGTGCTAATGGCTCCAGTGCCACCCTTTCTGCTGAAGACCGATGATAACCCGGAGGGAGTTCCTCAGAGTGTTTTCGACGGCATTATGAAAGCAATTGTTGAAGACCGTCCAGCCTATCTATCCACGTTCCTCAAAGACTTCTTCAACGTGGATGTGTTTCTTGGCGATCGCATTAGTAACGAGGCTATCCAGATGAGTTGGAATGTGGCAGCAGGAGCTTCTGCTAAAGCAACACTGGATTGTGTACCGTCCTGGCTGACTGACTTCCGCGACGATCTGCCCCGCATCGACGTACCAACCTTGATCATTCATGGAGATGCCGATCGCATTCTTCCACTTGCGTCTACCGCAGCAAGGCTGCCGCAGCTTATTAAAGATAGTCGCCTTGTCGTCATCCCTGATGGGCCGCACGCCATTATCTGGACTCATGCTGATCAGGTCAACCCTGGGCTGCTGGATTTTCTCAAAGAAAATTAAGCGTATTCCAGTGTCCGCTGGGTTATCATTGGCGGTATGGCGTACAACCGATACCACTCATCAAGGCAAGTCTAAAGAATCTTACATTGTCGAGAAGTAATCATGGTTGCAGATCAAGCCAATCAAAACGGTCTTTTATTATTACAATCTGGGCAGGGAAAGTCCTATTGGGTGTTGGGCGACCTGTACACCTTCAAGACTGTGAGCGAGGAGACAAATGGAACCTATTCATTTATGGAGATGATTATTTATCCTCAAACTGGCTCACCCCTGCATGTTCATAGCTGTGAAGATGAATCTTTCCTTGTGCAATCGGGAGAAATCCAGTTTCAAATTGAGGAACAAACCCTAGTAGCAACGTCTGGCACCTTCATTTACTCTCCTAAAGGGCAACGCCATCGATTCGCGAATATCAGCGATCGCCCTGCCACTGTCTTATGTTGGATAACTCCCGCTGGGCTGGAACAGTTTTTCATGGAAATTGGCACTCCGGCTAATGATCCAAAAGCACCGCCGCCTCCTGTCACGGAGGCAGATATCCAAAAGACGATCGCCCTAGCCCCCCAATATGGTTTAACCATTCTACCGCCAGATTCTACAAACCATTAATTGCTGTTGATACAAACTGCTGTAATTGGATGTCTCCCAAAGCTTTGGAGTTAAAGATGCAACTCATCTCTGTCAACACTGGACTACCGCACGAAGTGACCTGGAAAGGGAAAACCGTGACAACTGGGATTTTCAAAGAACCAGTCAATGAGCGGATGATGGTGCGATTGCTCAACCTAGACGGTGATGGACAAGCAGATCTTACTGTTCATGGCGGAGCAGACAAAGCAGTGTATGTTTATCCGTTTGAGCATTACGGGTATTGGCGAAGTGAATTGGCTGACACAGAATTACCATTAGGCATCTTTGGTGAGAATTTCACAACTACAGGATTGACAGAAGAGGAACTGAACATTGGCGATCGCTTTCAAATTGGCACTGTAGAACTGATGGTGACACAGCCTCGTCTGCCCTGTTACAAGCTGAGAATTCGGTTTGGACGAGCGGATATGGTGAAGCGATTTCTTGCCAGCCGTCGAACTGGATTTTACTTCCGTGTGTTGCAAGAGGGGGAAGTTGGAATTGGAGACACTCTAGAGTTGGTGAGCCGGCATGAGAGCAATATCACGGTTGCTGATATTACTAAACTCTACACACGTGAGGAGGACAATGCAGAGTTACTTCTCCGGGCTGGTCAACTAGAAGCTTTACCCCAAAGTTGGCGCGACTATTTCTAAGAACAAAGTCGCCGTCAGGACAAGTCCTAACAAACTAAACATTTGCAGGAAGTCTCATGTTTATTGATTACGTTACCCTCATGCTGATTAACTTAGCAGCGGGACTCGCCCTCTTAGCGGGCTATGTGTACTGGGGGCTTGGTAATTCAAATCAGAGATACTGGATTTCTGGTTTTGGTGTAGTCGGTGCGATCGCATTCATCACTGGCTTACACATGACGCTGACATGGCCCATTTCAGAGAGTTTCAATATTGTCTTTGGTGAAACAACCGTTCTGTTTGGCATTCTGTTTATTGCAACTTCATTGACTCTAGCAACGGGTTGGGATCTGCTTGCCTTGGGTATTTATGGCTTCTTTGCAGGGCTTGTTTCGCTAGTCATTGGTTTTCGCATCATCAACCTTGAAGCAATACCGATTTCTCTATTAGCAGGCATTGGGTTCATCCTAGTTGGCTTAGGAGGAACTTTTGCTGCACCAACCCTCTATTTCAAGAAAAATCGGCTTCTGCGAAGTATGGGAGCCACCGTGTTAGTTGCGGCAGCTCTCATCTTTGCTTACATCGGATTGACTTCCTACTGGGCACATCTTGATACATTCTCAACATGGCAGCCCCTACCTACACAGTCGCCCTAAAATTCCGACTGATGCTCAAAAAACTGGTAGAAATCAGCTCTCAAATGGATTCTATAAACTTACGAAAAGTAATCTCATGACTACATATCGCACAATCTCAATTGATGGTTTAGATATCTTCTATCGAGAAGCAGGTTCCCATGGTAATCCAACGATTCTGCTGTTGCATGGTTTTCCAAGCTCATCTCATATGTTCCGCAATCTCATCCCTGCGCTTGCTGATAAATTTCATCTTGTTGCACCGGATTATCCAGGTTTTGGTAACAGTTCCATGCCAAGTGCGGAGGAATTTGACTATACATTTGATCATCTGGCTGAAATTGTGGAAAAGTTCATTGCCGCGATCGATCTCAAGAAATACAGTCTCTACGTGATGGATTATGGTGCTCCCGTTGGCTACCGCGTTGCAACCAAATATCCAGAGCGAGTGCAAGCATTGATTGTGCAAAATGGAAACGCCTACGAGGAGGGACTAGGGGAGTTTACAGCACCAATCAAGGCATACTGGAAAGATCCTTCTCCTGAGAATGCTAAACCGCTCAGGGACTTTCTCACCCTGGAAGGAACGAAGTGGCAATACACCAATGGCGCTCGCAATCCGGAAGCAATTAGTCCCGACGCCTGGAACATGGATCAGCTTTTTCTCGATCGCCCCGGAAATGCTGAGATTCAAATGGCGCTGTTTTATGACTATCAAACCAATCCACTGCTCTATCCAAAATGGCAGGAGTATTTCCGCACCCATCAACCCCCGACACTAGTTGTTTGGGGTAAGAACGACGACATCTTCCCTGCTGATGGTGCTTATCCCTACCAGCGTGATCTAAAGGACATTGAATTCCATTTACTCGATACTGGACATTTTGCGCTAGAGGAAGATGGGGAAGCGATCGCAACCTACATCCGTCAATTTCTCGCGTCGCGACTGCAACTGATTTCTAACTGAGTAGTTTAACGATCTACCGCTATGAAGGCGTGAGTTATGGATTTAGTCGGGTGAGCAGTTCTGCTTATCATAAAGAAGCCGCAGAATTAGCAGGCGATCTCACAATTAGCATTTCTAAAACAACACTTAGGGTAGCGGAACTCAAATGTAATTTGATGTATAAACATCCATCAACTTCAACAACGAGAGGCAAAAGGTGACAAAAGTTTTGATTGTTTACGCAACAGATTATGGCAATACCAAGAAGATGGCAGAAGCAGTAGCTTCGGGTGTGACATCAGTTTCAGAAACTGATGTTGAGGTAAAGTTTGCTGATGATGTGACTGAAGATGATGGAAATTGGGATTGTAAATTGAAGTGTGTCAAAGGTGAGGAAATGAGATCTAATGAACAACTAGACCCAAGACACTCGTACTATGACTTTTCGACCTGAACTCCTGGATGAA
>NZ_JACXWX010000008.1 GCF_014764505.1 Phormidium tenue FACHB-886 | reverse complement strand
GCACTAAGCCAGTAAGGTCACGGGCAGAACACCCGTTGATAGGTTCTAGATGGAAGTGCAGCAATGCATGCAGTCGAGGAATACTAACAGACCGAGGGCTTGACCTCAATTGGTGTTGTACTTGGTTTGCAAGTACAGAGCAATTTGACTTTGACTGATAAAGACTCGCTATGCAGCCTTCTGGGTTGTGAAGAAGAAACAGCAACCCATACAGCATTCCTGGTGCATATGGCGGTGTGGAACCACGCTCATCCATCCCGAACTGAGTGGTGAAACGCACCTGCGGCGAAGATAGTTGGAGGGTAGCCTCCTGCAAAAATAGCTCTGTGCCAGGTCTATATTCTCTAGTGCAGCCTTGAGGAAGTATCTTACTTGCCACAAGGCTGCACTTCGGAGTTTAAATAGATTAGTTCTGTTAACTGCTGAGGGTTTTATCACTTCCTGTAGCTGGTAAAGCAACTGGCGGATTGGGATCGCTTTGTACTTGATAAACTGGCGTGCTCAAAGATGGCACAATTACTTTTAGGGCATGTCGGCAGACCTTGAGAGTAACCGGTAATGTTCCAATGATGTGTCCATCGAGATGGACAGGCAGTTTTACGTTGGAGTTTAGTGTTGCTTCTGCAGCATTATAGGTTTCGATCTTAGGGCTGTAGTGATATTGTCCACGACTGATTGACCAGAAGTGGCGGAGCAACTCCCATTTGCTGAAATTCCGAAAGATGCTGATTGTGAGTAAACCATCGTCAATAATAGCTTCTGGTGCTACGGTGAAACCGGTACCATAATAAGGGGCATTGGCAATAACGACAAGCATTGCCAATCGAGATAATTCACGGTGAGAGAGTTGCTGCCGCTGTCTGAAGCGAGGTAATCTAGCAGACTGGGGACGGGCTTGAGCAACGATGTGATCGAGCTGAATCATTAAGGGCTGGGGTGCATAATTCATTGCTAAACGAACTGCTTGAATCATACGCTCCCAGCGCCCGCCTTTGATTTCTTCTCCAAGCGGAAATAGCACTGCATCCAAGCCTACGCCTGCTGCTTCAAAAAAGTAATGCTGATCGTTTGCTTGCCCAACGTCGATTGCTTTGATCTGTCCATGAGTAATTACTTGGCAAGCTTCTGATACGCTATTCGGTAAATTTAAGCTGCGAGCAATGTTGTTATAAGTGCCAATCGGTATAATTCCTAATGGAATTGGAGCATACAGTAATCCCTTTGCCACTTCGCTTACTGTCCCATCACCACCCCCTACAATAACTAAGTCGTAGCCTTCTCTGACTGCTTGCTCGGCGATTAGTGCTGGAGATTCCTCTGGTTTTGTGAAAGTAAGCTCTGCTCGAATGCCTTCCGCTTCCAAAGCTTCTACAATTTCAGGTAACTTCATTGGATTAGGCTCATCATCTCCAGCAGTAGGATTCATGATTAGCAGAGCATGTTGGGAATTAGGTTTTTCGTAGGATTCAGGGTGCATTGAGGGTTGGCACTCGTATTATTTTGTAGCTAACTTTTTAGCCTCTTCTGAATCTATCTTATTGTCATTCTTCTGGAAGCTGCGTAAGTTTTCTGCCCTACTGCATGTTAGCCAGCATCGTGTGCTAAAGAAATTTACCTGGAAAGCTTATGGAGTTAGCGATTTGGCTATGATGGAGATCATCGAAGCTAAACGGCAATGTTGGAATGCTGCTTCAGCTTTAGTGTAAGAGGCAATATGATTAATCAATTTACACTTCTACGTCGGTATGCTTTAGGGCTTGCGCTATGTCTTCTGACGCTTGCCGCAGTTATTTTACTTGCTACTCCAGGTGCCGTAGCTTCTCCGGCAGCATTAGATATCGATGTATACCGCGATCCGGGCTGTAGTTGCTGTGGCGGTTGGATGGATCACCTGGTTGGACAAGGATTTCAACCTAAAAATATTCCGGCGGTTGAGATGGAAAGCTTAAAACGGCAGTGGGGGGTGCCTGATGGATTAGCATCTTGCCACACTGCTGTGATCGATGGATATGTGATTGAAGGACATGTTCCCGCAGCGGATATTAAGCGCTTATTGGCAGAGCATCCTGATGTAGTAGGAATTGCGGTGCCGGGAATGCCAGTTGGGACGCCTGGAATGGAAGAGGGCGAAAGCCGAGATTCTTTTACAGTGTTCGCATTTGATGCTTCAGGAAAGGCTACTTCCTTCAACGAGTACTCGTTCTAGACCGGGATATTGTCTCTCTAAATTCGGGATTTTCTGCTGTGGCTGGCTGCAGCTATTCAAAATTGAACTCCTCGACGAGTTTCCAAGGACCTCCCTCATAGCGCCAGAGCAGCAATCCCGCTCCACTGCCGCTGAACGGTTCCCATTCTTTAGCAAGTTGGTTGTGCAGTCGTCGGGCTTCATCTGAGCTGACTTTATTCTGGATTGTGACGTGGGGGCGGTATCCTTGCTGGTCTTGGGTGCTCAACCACAACCACCACTTTTGAGCAAGCTGTTTTCGTAGACGAATTAGCTCTGGGCAATCGACCTCCACAGCTACGCCTCTGCCTAGAAAGCGCAGGGCTGGAAAAAGCAGGTGCAGTCCAGAAGTCTGTGAACAAAGTTCTTGCAGAGCCTGTCGAATACCTGCAAGTTGTTCGACAGGCAGTTTATGGAACAGCGTGATGTGTGCGGGCAAGAAATTTCTCTCTGCTGGAAAGTGCTGCTGCCGTAGACTATCAAGGGCATTAAAGCTGACTGGGTCTAGCTTGAGCGTCAGGATGAGCGGTGAAGACGTTAAGGGCATCAATCGCTGTAAGGATATAGTGTGTACTGCTAGTGAAGGCTTGGCTTAGCCTCTTGCTGCAAGTGCCGATCGAAACTGCTGCACTAGTGCAGGTAATACGGGACAGGGGTTACGGCGATCGCAATTGTCTGGGTTGCTCCAGGAGTAAGGAGCTTTGTGTGCCGCTGACATCCATAGCAGCCGACGAGCGCGGGTCATCGCCACATATAACAATCGATACTCTTCAGCGAGCTTGAGCCACTTGGCGCGCTCCCAGGCAGCCACAACATCTGGCAGTGGATACTCACCGTGAATATAAGCGCGAATTTGGGCGCGTGCCACTTCAGACAAAGTTAGATCACCCAAAAACTGCATTTGAGGAAGTGTACGAAGACTGCCTGGGATCAAGTGGTCATGCAGGAATGGGATAAATACAAAATCCCAATCGAGTCCTTTCGCTTTGTGCATGGTGATGATCGTGAGCTGTTTCGGTCGAAGATAGCGCTGCTCTGGATCATCAATTTCCACAGGTTCAAACCGCTCCGATTGGACAATTTCGCTAAGCGCATCTAGCATTGCCGCCATTGACTGATCGCCTGCCGTTTGCTGCACCAACCGCTCTGCCAGCTTATCTGCCGTTGCTAACTCTGCCTGCTCGTACTGCAACGTCATCGCTAGAAAGGGAATTAGCTGGTATTGGGGTAGCTCTAAGCGGGCGTGCAGCAGCCCTGCACAATACCGTCTGGCTTGCTGCATCGGTTCAGACTGCGGTGGGTCGAGCGGGTTGGGGTAGAGGAACTGCTCTGGAAAGGCGATCAGTACATTTAGGTCTTGGGTAGGAATGAGCTGGCGATCGACCAAAGTTTGCAACGCTGCCTTGAGGTAATCAGGCGAGTGGGGACGATCGAGAAATTGCAAGAGCGACAAAATTTCGGCGGGAATGTGGGAGTGGCGATCGCGTTCTCCTACGTCATACACGTCAATTCCTAGCGCCTGGAGATCGATATCGATACCAAACAAATCTGGATTGCGCAGTCGTTCTGCCAGAAACCGCCCCTGCCGATTTTCGCGTACCAGCACTGCCGCTCTTGCATCCGGATGCTGAGTTAGCAACTCTGCTACTCGCGCCCCGATTAAATTTACAGTGTGATGCACATCCGGCGGAAAGCGAATTTCTAAACCAGTTCCTTCGGGCGCTGGGTTTGCATCTGCTTGCGGATCGTCAAACGCTACAGGCTGAATATGCTGCGAGCGAAACGGCAACTGCTCTCCTTCCTCTGTCCTATAACGCTGGTTGACCCAATCCAGCATAAAGTTTGCTGCCTCTAGGATTACGCCACTGCTGCGCCCCGCCTCCGTCATTTCTGCTAGATCGCCTGTCTGTGCACAGCGTTCGCAGAATTCTCGGAAAAAGGAGGGATCAGCAGGGGTAAAGGTAGAGTTAATTGCCTGATTGGGATCGCCTACCCGCACCAAATTAAGCGGACGATCCTCCAGAATGGTCTCACTACCGGAAGCTGGATCAGCTGCCAAAATTTGCAGCAGTTTAGTCTGAAGCGGGGAAGAGTCTTGAGCTTCGTCTTCAAACACAGCACAGACCTGGCTCTGCCAGCTCCGTCGGGCGCTTTCATCGTCCAGCACCCGCAGCGCTGCCAAAATCATGTCGTCGTAGTCTATTAGCCGGCGCGATCGCAGCAATGCCTGATAGCGCTCGTAGAGCCCAGCGGCGATCATCAACACATCGTAGTCTAAACCGGTTGCTCCATCTGAAGAAGCGGGCTGCACATCGTGGCTAAAGTTCCGCAGAACATCCGGCATCAGCCCTGAACTCTTGGCTTCGTGGATCACGGTATATGCCAGATCGGGCAGCACTTCTGTTCGTAACACCGACTGTCGGCGCAGGCGCTCTGTTTCTTCGCCGTCGAACTGTCGCCCCTCCACCAAGCGTTGGTAGGTCTGCGGATGTGCTGAAATCCATTGCTCAACACAGGTGCGGATCAATCGACTGCTTTGATTGGGTGATACCAGCGTCACCTGGCTCAAATCCAACCCTGAGAGCTGTGGATGCCGCGAAGCAATAGTGAGTGCCAACCCATGTAGTGTAGATACCGTAAATCCCTGCGGTGCTAGCGTTAGCTGCCGCAAATAGTTCCGCACTTTTCCCTTCAGATTTACTACTGCCGATCGGGTGAACGTTACGAGGATGAGCTGCCCTGGCGGGAAGGTAGAGGAATGCAGGGAGGATGAAGCGGGGGCAAGAAGATTGCTCTGCCGTTCCTCTGCTAGAAGCCGCTTTGCCAAGAAGATCGCCGCCGCAATTGCCATGCCCGTAGACTTGCCTGAACCCGGCACCGCCGAAACTGCCAGCGAGCCTCCTTGCCAGTCTGCCATACGCTGTTGCCCCGGGCGTAGGCTAAGCCGTAGCGTCTGCAGCACCTGCAGACGAGACAAAGAAACAAGTTTTTCGGGTGAGGATGTCCCTAATGAAGCAATCTCTGGCGGGGTAGTCATGAAAAAAGCCTGTGGATTTTCGATTTCGGCAACGGGGTTTGCTATTTAATGAGACAGTTGGGAATTTAACTTGGGATCGCTGTAGCAGTTTCTATATTTAAAGCAGTTAAACAAGAGCTGGTGCTTTAGATTTATTCATTCATCTAAGTACATCCATCGGGGTTATGAATCAACTGACATTGGAATGGGTAGAAGCAGGTCAGGTTCAGACCCAAACCCTCACCGATCAACAGCCTACTAAACAACCCGGAACCATCCGCATTGGGCGAGACCCGGCACAGTGCGATCTCGTATTGCAGCATCCAACGGTCTCAAAGCTGCATATTGAAATCTTTTTTGATCCTAGCGAACATTTGTTTTACTTACGCAACCTGCGAGACAGCAACCCCCCTCTAGTGGATCAGCAAAGCATTACGCAGGGGGTAGTGCCGCTTCAGCAGGGTTCCAGGCTTAAACTTGGACTGGCAGAACTCAAAATAAAGACCATCGCCCTTGCACTGCCGCCCACTGTTGTTGCCCCTGCTTCCCTGCCTAACCCCCCAGCTCTCGCCACTTCCAGCTCCCCTGTGGCTGCAACTCATCCCCCCACCTATGGCTTACGTTGCCCCAACTGCCAGCATGTGTCTCCTTATGATCGACGGGGTATTGGTTGCGGCTGGTGTGGCACGTCGCTTGCTGCTGCCTTCACCGAATTGCTCTTGCCTAATGCCTAATGGCTGACCCCCCTTGCTCACCACCAGTCGCCTTTTATGCAAATCCAACTGAGCTGGGAAGACCCCGCAACTGGAGAACGCCGCTCGCCGCTCTATACACTGCCCGTAGCAATTGGGCGAGAATTTGCGAAACTGCCAACTATGCTGGGCGATCGGCGGGTTTCGCGAGTGGCACTCGACAGCGGGCAGGTATCGCGCTACCATGTCCTGCTTGACCAAGACGGCGCCGGCGTGGTGCTGATTGACCAAGGCAGCAGCAACGGCACGATGGTTAACGGAATGCGCCACAGCCGCAGTTTTCTAGCGAATGGAGATACCTTACAAATCGGACCGTTCCAGATCACGGTGACGCTGGGCTGCAGTCCTGCTCCAGCACCCGCCGAAAACTCAACGATTTTGTTTCATCCGGATACCGGTCTGCTTGCTCCCCAGTTCGTGCCTGCTCCGCCGTTGGCGCAACCTGTTCCCGCAGGCAGCGCACCCACTACCGGTAGTTTTCCACCGCCGCTCTTTCAGGCAGCCCAAGTTTCCATTCGCGATCTGCTTGCTACGGGATTGCCCGTTCAAGAATTTGATTATGCGGCACTCGGCGCAGGGCTAGGCAGCTTTATCTGGACAGATCTGCTGCGCATTGGTGGGGTAAAAGTCAATCAAATTACGGCGATCGGCATAGAGGATAAGCCCTATGCTCGCTATCAGCGGCTGTGTGTCAACTCGCAGATCCCGCCGCAGGAACGCCTGCGATCGAACTCTGACTCCTGTCCAGATAATATCTGGGGCTTCCCCAGCTATGCCTTCCGAGAAGCTTGGCATGACCTGAAACGCGGACAAGTTGGCAGCGCCTGCCGCTATCTGTGGCAGGTGTTTGCTGAGCCGACTTTTGCCGAAACCTATACGCCGCGATCGGGCAATGTGTTTGATTCGAGCGAGCGAGAAATGGCGCGGATTGGCTGGAGCCAAATTTATCAGTATGGGCGGATCCGCGCCATCCGCAAAACCGACGACGGACGGTATGCAATTGCCTTTTCGCGCACAACCGCCAACCAGCGCGATCATGCCTTTGTGGTGGCACGTTATGTGCATCTGGCGCTGGGTTATCCTGCTATCCAGTTTTTGCCCGATCTGCAGGCTTACCGCGAAGCGACCCAGGATTTCAAAACGGTCGTGAATGCCTACGAAGCGCATGAGCATGTCTACGAAAAGCTAGCGCACTATGGTGGCACGGTGATGATTCGGGGGCGTGGCATTGTGGCATCTCGGATTGTGCAGCGGCTCTACGAAATTCGCCAGCGCAATGCCAATATTGCCCTGCTGCATCTGTTGCGATCGCCTAAGCCAAAAGGTAATCGATATGGCAGAGCGCAAAGAGTCGTAAAACATCACTACGAACTCCAGCCATTTAACTGGCCGAAAGCCTGCTGGGGGGGTGATCTACGGGCGGTACTGGAAGCTGCCGATCCACAGCAGCGCAAAGCTCTTCTGGCAGACTGGGGTGGCACGACCACAGCCGATCGGCGCGACTGGCAGCGTATTGTGCAGGAAGGGATCGGGCAGGGCTGGTACCAAATTACGTTTGGCGAAGTGGAGAAGGTGGAATCGGATGGGCAAGGTGGCACATTAACCACAATCCAGGAAAAAGACTTTAAAGGCAAAATTCAGCTCAAAGCTGACTTTATCATTGATGCAACTGGATTAGATGCCAAACCCAAGACTAGTCCCCTGATGAATGATCTGGTGACGCACTACAACTTGCCGCTCAATCCAGTGGGACGGCTTGCTGTCACGAATGAGTTTGAGCTAGCCGAAATGCGCTCTGAAAATGGACGGCTTTATGTGGCTGGCGCGATGACCTTGGGGGGTCCTCACGCAGCAGTAGATAGCTTCTTGGGATTGCAGTACGCTACCTTGAAAGCGGTAGATAGTCTGACCAGCCTGCACGCTCCAAATTTGCAAAAGATCGATGGTATCCGATCGCTATCACAATGGCTGAGGTGGGCGGCAAACCAGGCTCCGTCGTAGGAGCTGCTCGCTTCCACAGTTTTATTTCGCTGATGTTTATTAATTGTTTATGACTCTTACCTTACTTGGTCGTTGGCAAACTCGGTTATTGCTGCTGGCTGTGTTCGGTGCTTTGGTATCAATCCCGTTTGCGATCGGCTTTGGCGACTTTGTGTTCTTTGTATCGATCTTCTATGTAGCGCTGTTTGGTGTGGGTTGGGATATTCTTTATAACCATCTACAAACCTTCCGCTGGGATCACGATTGGCCCGCTGCCTTTCAGCTTTTGGCTGGTATTTGGGAGGCGGTGTTTCTGATCATGATGTTTGCGATCGTGGGGCTGCCGGGGTTTTCGCGTGAAATGCCTATCAGCCTGTTTTTGCTGCATTATAGTTTTGTTTGGCTAGCAGTTTTCACGGCTTCGCAAACGCTGATGCGCGTCGTTTTTCCACGCTGGCGATTTCAGGGTGGGCAGTGGTGGTAACATCGACAGTTGAGCCAGTTCAGCCTATCGAGCTTGCGGTTCAAGCATCCCATTAGCACTTCTTATAAACGCCATGAGCGAAGATGTCACTCCTCTTTCCCCGGCAGCGAATGCCGAAGCGCCGCAGCCAGAACTTGAGTCAAAGCCGGCTTTCGGCTGGACGCCTTACGCCGAGATTATTAACGGTCGCTTTGCGATGATCGGCTTTGTTGCCCTAGTGATAATTGAATTCCTGACAGGGCAAGATTTCTTCACCTGGATCGGGCTGCGCTGAGGGTAATGCCAGAAGTTATAGAAGCATCAGACGCGCTGGAATCTGTGCAAATTGTGCTGGTGGAGCCTGCCGGAGCGCTCAACGTGGGCTCTGTGGCACGGGTGATGAAGAATATGGGATTGAGTCGGCTAGTGCTGGTAAATCCCCAGTGCGATCGCCTCAGCGCTGAAGCCCGTCAAATGGCAGTTCATGCTGCCGATGTGCTAGAGTCAGCTCAAGAGGTGGCAACGCTGCCGGAGGCGCTGCAAGGTTGCCAAAAGGCGATTGCTACCACAGGACGCGACCGCGCCCTGACTGCTCAATTCCCTCTAGAACATCCAGCGATCGCGCTGCCGTGGCTAGTGAATGACGTGACTCGCGCTGCTTTGATCTTTGGACGCGAAGACAGAGGGCTGGCGAATGAAGAACTCCACTACGCGCAACGGCTGATTCGCATTCCTGCAAGCGAGGTATATCCTTCGCTTAATTTGGCGCAGGCTGTAGCAATCTGCTGCTATGAGCTACGGGTAAGAGGCGATCGACGTTTTACTGAGACGGTCGAACTTGCTCCTGCGGGCAATTCCCCTTCCTTCCTGCTCGATCCGCTTGCCTCTCTGGATGCCTTAGAAGGCTATTATCAGCAGCTTGAGGCGTTGCTGCTAAAGATTGGCTATCTCTATCCGCATACCGCCTTGAGCCGAATGGAGAAGCTACGGCAGTTTTACAGCCGCGCTTACCCAACGACGGCAGAAGTGGCGATGCTGCGAGGCATTTTACGGCAGATGGAATGGGCAATTCGGCAGGGAAGACAGGAACCATTGGAAGGCGATCGGGAGTGAGGTTGTTCAGCATGTCGCTAAGTCAGTTTATGGCAAGAAGGAGGTAAATTCACTCGCACTATCTGATTTTTTGATTTATATTTATTGCTACTTGTTAAGGAAATCCCCTGTTAATTTAACCTTCTTAACTTGGATCAATTTCAAAAAAGTCATGCTATAAGAATGGGGAAAGCTAAAACAGTGAGTTTCGATGTTGCCCACCAGGTTTTGTTAGTAACTGCTGGAGTTTCGTTTTCTGCCTGCTCGATCGCCCAAGCGCTCTAATCAATCAGTGGGTCATTTCGACAGCCGTAAGGTAGGAACTCTGGAGCTGATCCTTTCGTCGGTTCCGCTAATAAATCCTCGTAGCCATCTACTCTAAATTAGTAGCGACCCTGAATGAGCTTGTAAGTAGACTTACCAATTGGGCAGGGAAGCTGCGGCGATCGATTGCTGACTATAGCAGTGGCAGAAAGCCGTTAATTTAATTGAATATTTTGCGATTGCGTCATTAAAGTTTCCAGATAAGTTTCTTGTTTAATTGCTGAACTTGTTTCAGCAATCGAGAGGTTTTCTTTCTGCCTTTAAGTCAGTTTGGGCAGAGCTGGTTATTCGTTTTTTGGGTGTCTTGCCATCAGATAGCAACGGTGTCAAGTTGGCATCGGAAGCGGTCGCGTTTTGGTTTCTTCAAGTTCCTTTCATTGTCTTTTGAGGAGTTCTCTTATGCAGTATTTATTAATGGATCCCCGCCAGCGTCCTCTAGGTACACTCACCAGTGACAAAGAATTTGCAGTGGGTGACACATTCGAGAGCCATAATGCTCAGACCTACACGGTTATTGGGCTGAATTGGTTTAAGCAGCGGTCTCAGGGGCAATCGTTGACCGTTATTCCCGTTAAAGGGTTGGCTAAATAGTTGGAAATCTAGCGATCTCAGTTTTATTAGTCTGGCAAAATCTAAGAATAGATTGTTCTAACGCTCTGAGAGAAATGCTTTGTGTTTCTTTCAGCAATATGAAATTGCCAGGTTAATCTACGGCTTTGTAAGCAGATTAAGAGCCAATTCTTTTTCAAAAGCTTGTCCTTAAGCCTCTTAGGAAAGAGTTTGTATTTTGCTGAGTTGTTTAGTCAAACTGGATCGTTGAGCTTAAAGCTCTGAAACCCAAAGAGAGTGCTTACCCTCTTTGGGTTTTTGTTTTGGCTTTGTTGTCTGAAAGACGTTCACCAGCTAAGGTTCGTTTGTTGATCTGGCGATCGCCTAATCCAGTATCAGAGAGAGTGACTTTCTGGTTTCCAGACTGGTTACAGATATGATCGAAATCAATAACTCGCTGTATAGAATCTGCGTGAGTTGCCGATGCAAAATAGTCAGATTGCTGTAGCTTCTAAGACACGAGTTGTGCATAGTTCAACCTTAACGAGAAATGCCGACGATCGCTGCAGACACAACGATCTGAACCACCATCGTCAGCAGCTTCCGTAACAAAAAATTACACAATATCCGCTGTAAATCTATCTGAAAGCACACTCTATAAAAATATTTTCACCTTAAAAGTGAGGTTAAAAAGGTGAAGGATTTCAATGGTTGCAGGTACGAGTAATGTTCCGACTGAGGAAGAAGACTTCATTTTCCCAGCCTCGTTTGCCCAACAGCGATTGTGGTTTATTGAGCAACTGGTTCCTGAAGCTTCTCTGTATACTGTTCCCCTCACATTTCGACTCACGGGTTCATTGCATAGATTAGCGCTGGAGCAGAGTATTCAGGCGATCGTCTGCCGTCACGAAAGTTTGCGAACCACCTTTGATGTCATAGAAGGACAGCTGGTGCAGGTAATTTCTCCGGGTCTGCAAGTGTCATTACCATTAGTTGACCTGCGATCGTTGCCTGAGGCAGAGCGTGAGCAGGTAGCGCTAGCGCAGATGCGGCAGGAAATGCAGCAGCCATTTGACTTAAACCAAGGTCCGTTGCTGCGAGTTCAGCTGTGGCAATTAGCTGAAACAGACCATCTGCTGCTGATCGCGCTCCATCATATTGTGTTTGATGAATGGTCAAGCGGGGTCTTGATTCGTGAGTTAGGGGCTCTCTATGCGGCGATCGTAGATCGCCAATCGGTGACGCTGCCAGAGCTGCCTATTCAGTACGCTGATTTTGCTCATTGGCAGCGCCAATGGCTGCAAGGAGACGCGCTGCAGGCGCAGCTAAGCTACTGGCGGCAGCAGTTGAAGGAAGTACCTCATTTAGATTTGCCAGGTGCGGCTTCTCGTCCGGCAATGCAGACCCATCGGGGTGCCAGTCAGCTTTTGGAATTTCCGCAGCAGTTACTGGATGCATTGGAGGACTTGAGCCAGCGATCGGGCGTGACGCTGTTTATGACCCTGTTAGCCGCCTTCCAAACGTTGCTCTACCGCTACACCGGGCAAACCGACATTGCAGTTGGGTCGCCGATCGCCAACCGCCACCGCAGTGAGCTAGAAGGACTCATCGGGTTTCTGGTGAACAGTCTTGTTTTGCGAACCGATCTGGCTGACGATCCTCCCTTTTGGGAGCTGCTGCATCGAGTGCGAGACGTGACCTTAGCGGCTTACGCCCACCAGGATCTGCCGTTTGAGAAGCTGGTGGAAGAACTGCAGCCCGTTCGCAGCCTCAGCCAAAACCCGTTATTTCAAGTTGTGTTTGCCCTCCAAAACACCCCCATGGAGCAGCTAGAGCTGCCAGACTTAACCCTCAGCCCGATCGAGTTTGAGACAAAAACGACCCGCTTTGACCTGGAACTGTATCTGTGGAAAAGTGCCGATAATTTCAGGAGCCTGTGGGGAACGGGCTGGCAGCAGTCAGACGGACTGCGTGGCGTTGTGGTCTATAACACAGATTTATTTGGAGCTGGAGCGATCGCCTCCCTGCGGCGGCACTTTCAAACCCTGCTAGAAGGAATTGTTGCCAACCCAAACACCCGCCTGTCTACCCTGCCCTTGCTGACTGCCGCCGAACAGCAGCAGATGTTGCACCAGTGGAGCCAGATGCAGACAGAGCGTCCGACTGCCTGTATTCATGAATTATTTGAGGCGCAGGTCAGGCAGCGGCCGCAGGCGATCGCCGTTCAGTTTGCCGATCGACAATTTACCTATCAAGCCTTGAACCAAGGCAGTAATCAGCTGGCGCGGTATTTACAAAAATTGGGGATGACCGCAGAAACGCTGGTTGGCATTTGCCTGGAGCGCAGCGCAGAAACGATTGCAGCAATGTTGGCAGTGCTGAAAGCGGGTGGGGCTTACGTACCGCTCGATCCAGAGTTGCCGCCAGACCGTTTACGCTTGCTGCTGGAGGATGCTCAAATCAATGTGGTGTTGACTCACAAGTCTTGGGCTGATTCCCTCCAGAGCGACACCCTGCAGATCGTTTCGCTGGAGCAAAATTGGACGGCGATTGCTCAGGAATCTGAAGAAAACTTGTCTTGTTCCTGCAGTGCCGATCAGCTTGCCTACGTGATGTACACCTCTGGCTCCACTGGAACGCCCAAAGGGGTCATGGTGCCGCATCGGGCAGTGACGCAGCTGGTTTGCCAAACGGACTATGTAAAAATTGAACCGGATGATCGGCTGGCACAGGTGGCGAATTTGGCGTTTGATGCGTCTACTTTTGAGGTCTGGGGCGCATTGCTAAACGGTGCCCAACTGATCGGCATTGAGCGGGAAACAACGCTTTCACCCAGTGAGTTTGTAGATCAACTGCGGCAACAGCAGATCACCCACATGTTTCTAACTACGGCGCTGTTTAATCAAACGGTCAGCCAAATCCCGGATGCCTTTCGATCGCTGAATTATTTGCTCTTTGGCGGCGAGATGGCAAATCTCGATCGGGTGCGAGCTGTTCTGGCTCAGGGTAAGCCGCAGCATCTCATTCATGTATATGGACCCACCGAAAACACAACATTTTCCACCTGGTATGAGGTGGAAGAACTGCCAGCGCACGCGACGACCCTGCCGATTGGTCGAGCCATTGCCAATACGCAAGTTTATGTCTTGGATGCAAACCTGCAGCCCGTTCCAGCGGGGGTCAGGGGTGAGATTTATTTAAGTGGAGACGGACTCGCTAGAGGATACCTCAATCGAGCGGAGCTGACCGCAAACCGCTTCATTTCTAGTCCATTTGATTCAGGGCTGGCTGCCTCAAAGCTCTATCGCACTGGCGACCATGCCCGCTACCAGGCAAACGGCGATCTTGAGTTTCTGGGACGATCGGATAACCAGATCAAGCTGCGGGGATTTCGGGTTGAGTTGGGCGAGATCGAGGCGGTGCTGGTGCAGCATCCTGAGGTGCAGACGGCGGTGGTCAGCCTGCGTGAGGTCGGAGCTGATCGCCAGCTAATTGCCTACGTTGTTTGTGCGAGATCTCTCAGCGATCGCGATTTGCGAGCGTTTCTCAAAACAAAGCTGCCTGCCTACATGCTGCCCGCTGCCTTTGTGAAAATGGATACGCTGCCTTTGACTGCCAATGGTAAGATCGATCGTCGAGCGCTGCCGCTCCCCAGTATTACGTTTGAGCCGCTTGAGCCAAACATGATTTCGGCTGCACCTACCACTTCTCTAGAGAAAGCGCTAATCGACATTTGGAGTCATCTGTTGGGGCGGCAAGCCATCGGAATTCATGACAATTTCTTTGAATTAGGCGGGCATTCACTGCTGGCAACTCAGCTTGTTTCGCGGCTGCGCGATCGACTCCAGGTAGAGGTTTCGCTGCGAACGGTGTTTGAGGCTCCCACGATCGCGCAGCTCGCTCAGCAGGTTGCATCGCAGACCGAACAGAAACTATCGGATGCATTAAATCAACGTGAGGAGGTGGAATTTTGACCCGTTGCACGATTGCTGAATTCTTAGACTATCTCAAAAGCTTGGATATACAGGTATCTGCTGAAAGAAATGCATCTGAGAACGAAATTCGCCTGCGCTGCAGTGCACCTCAAGGAACGCTGACGCTCGAATTGCAGCAACAAATTGGCGATCGTAAAGCAGAACTTCTGGCGTTTCTGGATCACGAACAATCGCAGCCAATCAACGCAACGTCCACAATTCAACCCAGAACACAGGCAACCCAATTTCCGCTATCGTTTGCTCAACAGCGATTATGGTTTCTGTCTCAGCTTGCACCGGATAATCCCTTTTATAATGTGCCTGCTGCAATTCGCCTGCAGGGAACGCTGAACCTGGATGCACTAGAGAATTCATTCAATGAAATTGTCCGTCGTCATGCTGCCCTCCGCACTACCTTCGAAACGCTTGCTGGGCAGCCTGTTCAGGTGGTTGCACCAGAAGCCAAAATTACTATACCTGTTGTCAATTTACGAGCGGTTTTAGTTCATGAGCGCCACCGTATTACTCAACAGCTGGCAACTGCCGAAGCCCAGCGTAACTTTGATCTCAGTAATGATTTACTGCTGCGAGTAACGCTGTTGCAATACAGCGACAACGAATCGATTTTGCTGCTCACTCTGCACCACATCGTGGCGGATGGTTGGTCGCTGGGAGTTTTGATCCGAGAGTTGGCTTGTCTTTATACGGCAGGGGTGGAAGGGCGATCGCCTGCTCTACCCACGTTACCGATTCAGTATACAGATTTTGCCTGCTGGCAACGCGAGTGGCTTCAGGGGAAGGTTTTAGAAGAGCAGCTTGCCTACTGGCGATCGCAGCTGCAAGATTTATCAAGGCTAGCGCTCCCGACCGATCGCCCCCGTCCTACCGTTCAGACCTACCAAGGCGCAACCTATCCGCTACAGTTTTCGCCTACCCTGACTCAAGCGTTGGAAAAGTTGAGCCAGCAGGAAGGCGTGTCTTTATTTATGACGTTGCTGGCTGCCTTTCAGGCACTGCTCTACCGCTACACCGAGCAAACCGATATTGCCGTTGGCTCACCGATCGCCAACCGCCATCGCAGCGAACTCGAAGGATTAATTGGCTTTTTTGTAAACAGTCTGGTGCTGCGAACCGATCTATCGGGTAACCCAACGGTGCGTGAATTGCTGCAGCGGGTGCGGAACGTGGCGCTGGCAGCTTATGCCCATCAAGACTTGCCGTTTGAAAAGCTGGTGGAAGAACTCGATCCAGAGCGAGACTTGAGCCATAATCCGCTGTTTCAGGTTGCTCTAGCGCTGCAAAATGCGCCAATGCAGCCGCTAGAACTACCCGGAATTATGCTGGAGCCGCTGCCCTTGGAGCCAGGAACCACCCGCTTTGATCTAGAAGTTCACCTGTGGGAGCCCGCACACGGGCTGCAGAGCCTCTGGGAATCGCAGGCAGGCTTGAGCGGCTTTGTGTCGTATAGCACCGACTTATTCGATCGCGCCACGATTAGCCGTTTCGTAGGTCATTTCAAGACTTTGCTAGAAGGGTTAGTTGCCAATCCCGACGATCGATTGCTA
Organism: Phormidium tenue FACHB-886; assembly: GCF_014764505.1. GTDB lineage: Bacteria > Cyanobacteriota > Cyanobacteriia > Elainellales > Elainellaceae > FACHB-886. The sequence goes on along the minus strand of NZ_JACXWX010000008.1, from coordinate 215,783 downwards.
GATCTGCCGCTCTTGTCTTCTGGAGAACGTCAGCAGCTCGCTGAATGGAATCAGAGCGATCTAGAGTCTGTTCCCCGCGGTTGTTCTGAGCAAGCCTGTTTCCATGAAATTTTTGAGGCGCAGGCACAGCAGTTTCCGCAAGCGCTGGCGCTGGTTTCAGAACAGGGATCGCTTACCTATGGAGAACTGAACCAAAAAGCCGATCGGCTGGCGCAGATGCTGCGGCAAATGGGCGTTCAGCCCGGTTCACTGGTGGGTTTGTGTGTCGATCGATCTGCTGACATGGTGGTTGGTATTTTAGGGATTCTGAAGGCAGGCGGGGGTTATTTACCGCTCGATCCCAGCTATCCGTCTGATCGGCTCCGCTTCATGCTCACCGATACGCAGGTTTCGATCTTGCTCACCCAATCCTGGCTCGTTGAAACGCTGCCCACACAGGCACAGCTCCTTTGCCTGGATCGACCGCTGCCGCCTCTAGCCGCAGATTCCAGTCGCCAGCCTAGCAAGGCAACGGCGGATTCTCTGGCTTATGTGATTTACACATCCGGTTCCACGGGCACCCCCAAAGGGGTTCTGCTATCTCATCGGGGGTTGAGCAATGTAGTGGTGGCGCAGCGGCAAGCCTTTCCCTTGTGCCGTGAAAGTCGGGTGCTCCAGTTCAGCTCTCTTTGTTTTGATGCGTCGATTTTTGAGATGGCGCTAGCGTTTGGTTCTGGTGGCGCGCTCTACATTCCGCCCAAAATGGCTCAACTCCCCGGAACTGCATTGGTGCAATTTCTAGAAGACAACGCCATTACCCATGCCCTCTTAATCCCGGCGGTGCTGACTGCTTTGCCAACCGCAGAACTCCCAGCGCTGCAGGTGCTAATTACGGGCGGAGAAGCCTGCTCGCAGCAGGTAGTCGATCGCTGGGCGGTGGGTCGTCGCTTTTTCAATGCCTACGGCCCAACGGAAGCAACAATTTGGGCTACCGTTGCCGAACTGCATCCGGGTGAGCCGATTAGCATTGGTCGTCCCGTTGCCAATATGCAGGTATATCTGCTTGATGCGGCGCTCAATCCGGTTCCGGTCGGGCTATTTGGGGAGATCTATATTGGCGGTGTGGGGGTGGCGCAGGGTTATCTAAATCATCCAGAGCTGACTGCAGAGCGCTTTATCGAGAATCCCTTTTCTGGAACAGGTGCGATCGCCTCGCGCCTCTACAAAACGGGGGATCGCGCTCGCTGTCGGGCAGACGGCTCGATTGAGTTTCAGGGGCGAGCCGATCGCCAAATCAAAATTCGTGGCTTTCGGGTAGAGCTAGACGAAATTGAAGCGGCATTGCAGGGTCATGCTGCTATCCAGAATGCGGCGGTCGTTGCTGCTGGAGAAGCAGACGATCTGCGTCTGGTTGCCTACTTTAGCTTAAATCGTCAAGCGATCCAGCACTTTGAACGAGAACAAGCGCTGCAGCAGATCCAGCATTGGCAGATGCTCTACAACCAGACCTATCGACCCAGCAGCAATTCTGATTTCAACATCACCGGCTGGAACAGTAGCTACACCGGGCAACCCATCCCTGCTGAGCAGATGCGCGAGTGGGTAGACGATCGTGTCCAGCAAATTCTCGCTTTAAAGCCACAGCGTGTATTAGAGATTGGTTGTGGAACGGGCTTGCTGCTGTTTCAAATTGCTTCCCACTGTCAGGAATATTGGGGAACAGATTTTTCCACGGTTGCGCTAGAGTCCATTCAACATCAGTTAGCAAATCGTTCTCTATCTCATGTCAAACTGTTGCACCGACTGGCAACAGATTTTTCAGGAATTGATCTAGCTGCCTTTGATGTGGTGATTCTTAATTCGGTAGTGCAATACTTTCCCAGCATCGATTACCTAATGCAGGTGTTAGAGGGGGCGATGCGGGTAGTGGCTCCGGGCGGTGTTTTATTTATTGGAGATGTGCGGAGTCTGCCGCTTTTGACTGCGTTCCACACGGGCGTGCAAATTTCCCAGGCAGAGCCGGAAATGGACTGCAGGCAGCTCCGGCAACAAGTAGAACGATCGCGGTTTGAGGAGCCAGAACTGACAATCGATCCTGCCTTTTTTCCGGCGTTGAGCCTAGCCTACAATGCCGACGATCATCCCCAAATTCGGCAGGTGCAAATTCGCCTTGCCCGTGGTTGCAGCCAGAACGAAATGACTCAGTTCCGCTACAACGTTTTGCTGCATCTAGAAGCTGATCCTACAGGTGAAAGAAAGCCCGCAGCGCTCCCTGCTATGGAATGGCTGGATTGGCAGCATCATCCAGTTACTGTTGCTGATATTCAAAAGCATCTGCTGGAAACCAAACCAGAAATATTTGGCATCATGAATATTGCCAACGATCGCGTTGCTGCTGCTGTCAGAACTGCGGACTGGTTATTCAGTGATACACCCCCTAAAACCGTTGGGCGACTGCAGCAAATGCTGCAAGACTCTGCAACACTTGGCAGTGCGATCGACCCGCAGGTTTGGTGGGATCTAGAAACAGTTTTGCCCTACAGGGCTGAGATTGGCTGGTCTAGTTCAACGCAAACGGGTAACTCTATGCAAACGGGTAACTCTATAGGTAACTATGATGTAGTCTTGATTCGACATGGTGCAGTCATTGATTTATGCCATGTTGATCTACCGAAGGTTCAATCAAACATCCCAGATCGAGAATTATGCTCATCCTGGAGCCACTACACCAACGAGCCATTGCAGTCCCAATTTGCTAGTCAGCTTACGCCTGAGCTGCGGCAATTTTTGGGGCAAACCCTGCCTGGCTATATGGTGCCGTCTGCCTTCGTACCACTAGAAACTCTCCCTCTGATGCCCAATGGCAAAGTCGATCGCCGTGCCCTGCCGCTTCTAGAAAGCTCGAAGGCATCTGCAGCACCAGTGCTGCGAGAAGTACAGCTAACTCAGACTGAGGCAACCCTAATCCACATTTGGGAAGAACTCTTGCGGCTCAAACGGGTGACTCCTGACGACAATTTCTTTGAGCTAGGGGGGCACTCCCTGTTGGCAACTCAGATGACATCCCGTATCCGCGATGCATTTAGGGTTGAGATGCCGCTGCAAAGCGTGTTTGAGACCCCAACGATCGCTCAACTCGCTTCAGTGATCGAAACCCTGCAAGAAATTCCCTCAACCCTGCAGGCTCCTCCTCTGGTGCGGCTCGATCGGGCGGCGCACCGTCGGTTGCGATCGGTCTCAGCTTCACTGCCGCCAGCACTATCGCAAGCTACAATGATTGCTCCAACGGTTGCTCAATCCACTGCTGTAGCGCAATCTGCTCCTGCACTAGAGCAACCTACTTCAGCCGGTCGATCGATTATTCCATCTGTTGCTCCATCTGTTATGGGGTGGTCGCCGCTGGTGCCGCTGACGCTGGGCAAAAAATCGCCTATGTTTTGTGTGCATCCCATGTTTGGTGTAGTCTTTCCCTACCTGGAGCTGGCGCGTCACCTCAGAAGCGATCGCAGCTTTTATGGGCTCCAGCCCTTCGGATTGGACGGGCAACACTCGCCGTTCAACGAAATTGAAGCAATGGCGACATACTACATTCAGGCAATCCAAACGATGCAGCCGCAGGGCCCTTATTTCCTGAGTGGATGGTCATTTGGGGGGCTGGTTGCTTTTGAGATGGCACAACAGCTAACCCGAGCAGGGCAGCAAGTTGAACTTCTAGCAATCTTAGATACTCCGGCTCCCCTGTCCAGCAACCAGCCTTCTCTGTGGCAGAGCCTCAAGCTCTTGAAAACCGCGATCGGCTCTCTCTTGCCGTTTCTGCTCGACTATGGCGCAATTTCGCTGAACCGTCAGGCGATGCGGAGTTGGAACTGGTCTCGCTGGCAATGGCTGGCGATCGCTCACCTGATTCCCGAAGAGTCTCGCCTGCGGCTGTTGGAAGAATCTGCGATCGCACCCCTGCTGCGGATTTTTTATGCCAACACGCAGGCAGCCGCCCGATACGTGCCGCAGCACTATGCTAACCGGATTACGCTCTTCCAAGCGACTGAACAAAGCGATCGCAGGGCATATAGCCAATCGGATGCCACATTGGGCTGGAACAAATTGGCTAAAGACATTCAGCTTCATTCGGTGCCGGGCAATCATTTATCGATGCTCCGGCAGCCGCATGTGCAAACTTTGGCTGATCAACTTCAGCAGTATTTGGTTTAGTGGCAAAACGAGAAACTGGTGTTGCTGATTTCGGGGATAGTTTTTGAGTGAGAGGGGCGCTCCGTGCCCCTCTCACTCAAAAACTATCCCCCTGTTAAGCAATGCTGGGAAACTTACGCGAAGCTCAACCTCTGCTTTGGTTCACCTATAATTTTGGTTCACCTATAATAAAGCGGAATTCTCTAGCAGGTTGAGGAGATGAGTCAATTGCAGATTCGCGAGGATGACCTGACAGGTAAAAAGATCGCTGATCTTCTCCGGGAACATCTCGAAAATATGCATGAGATTACCCCGCCAGAAAGTGTTCATGCTCTAGATTTAGAGGCATTGCGATCGCCTGATATTACTTTCTGGTCGGCTTGGGAGGGCGATGAGTTACTTGGATGCGGAGCACTGAAAGAACTCGATGCCAGAAGTGGTGAAGTCAAATCAATGCGTACCGCCAATGCTCACCGTCGCAAGGGCGTCGCCTCAAAAATTCTTGAGCACATCCTCAAAGAAGCCAGACAGCGTGCTTACGATTGCTTGTATTTAGAAACAGGAGCGTTTCCTGAGTTTGCCCCGGCACGAGCCTTATACGAACGCTATGGGTTCGAGTACCGGGGTCCCTTCGGTGACTACATTGATGACCCAAATAGTGTATTCATGATGAAAAAACTCTAGGATCTGCTTCTCACGGGTTAGAACAGGGGCATTTTTGGTGGCGCTCTGCGCCACCAAAAATGCCGTAAGCTACTGGCTACTCAAGCCGTATACCTTGCATTTCCACCTGCGGCAACATCCAGGACTGTGCCTGAGATGTAACGCGCCTCATCTGAGCCTAGAAACACGATCGCTTTACCGATATCCTCAGGTTCAATAGCAGGAACCTGCAGCGAGTGATAGCCGAGCATCGCCCGGTCTTGTTCTGCAAAGCTACCCATTCCGGTTGACTGATACTGCCCCTCACTGCGATACAGAGGAGTATTGACTGCTGTAGGTGCAACTGCGTTCACAGTGATGTTGTCTTTACCAAGTTCAAGAGCGGCTGATTTGGTTAACCCAATCACTCCCCACTTCGTTGCGCTGTAGTTCGCTACCCCTGCTACACCCATGCGTCCACCGATCGAAGTCAATGTAATAATTCTTCCGCTTTGCTGCTTCTGCATCTGCGGGATCACCGCCCACATTGAGTTCGCAACGCCGGTCAAATTCACATCAATCACGCTCTGCCACTGATCGGGTTTCATCTCAGCAAAAGGACTCCAAATTGCGATTCCCGCATTTGCAACAAGAATATCGATTCTGCCAAGCTGGCTTACGGCGGTATTTGCAGCTTGCTTCATGGCATCGAGATTGCGAACATCTGCCACAATTGGGACTGCCCTACGACCTTCAGCCGTGACAAGTCGCATCGTCTCATCCAATTCTTCCCGATTGGACAGGCGATAGCCATAAATATTATTGACACCTCTGGGATCAGCAATATCGAGCAGCGCAACATCGGCTCCCTGCCGAGCCAGCTCGATCGCAGTCGCTCGACCAATCCCACGAGCTGCTCCTGTCACCAGTGCAACTTTTCCGGCTAAGGGAAGCGCACTTGAGCGTTGGGGCTGTGCATCAGGTTGAGCAGGAGTTTGTGCTGTTGCTTGGTTGGTTTGCAAGGGCGATAGTCCTGTTCCTAATGCCATTCCGGTTGCAGCGAGGGCAGCGCCTTTGATCATGCCGCGACGTGAACGATTTAGCTTCTTCATTGTTTTGCTCCTCATCAACTCTGAAGACAGCATATCGAAGCAGCCAACTTGCAAAATTGTAAAATCTTGCTTAGCTTGCCACTTGCTTGAAGAAGCCTTTGGGCGGAACGCCAACCAATCGCTTGAAAGCTTTGGTGAAATGCGCCTGATCGTAGAAGCCCACCTGCAAGCCGATATCCGTTAGGTCGGGTTTGTTTGCGACGGTAATTAGCTTCTTGGCCCGTTCTACTCGGTTCTGCAGCATATATTGATGGGGGGAAAGTCCTAATGAATTTTTGAAGAGTCGGGCAAAGTGAAAAGCACTCAGGTTCATCTGTTCAGCTAAATCAACCAAGCTCAGCTCCTCGCCCAAATGTTCGTGAACATACTCCACAGTTTGTTTGAGCTGGTGTGATGAGAGCCTTCCAGAAGGTCTGCGGAGTTTTTGAGGACGATCGCTGTGATATTCAATCAGGTGAAGCGCAAAGGCGACTGCAAGAGATTCACCGTAGAGTGCGCCACAGTAGCTTCCAGCCTCTAACTCTCGTTTGAAGCGGTGAGTAAACTCAGCGATCGCTGAGTCAGATTCACCTCGTCGGGTTTGAAAACCAATGTTCTCCGGCGCACCCGTCTCTTGAAAGGCTTGGCTCACAAATCTAGGCTCAAGGGCGATCGCTAAAAACTCAAACTTACTCTTCCAGCGTGGGAAGTTTAAATCTCCATGTGTCTGCAGGCAAAAATCACCTGGTTTCAAAATAGTCTGCCGCCAGCGGTTTCCCTCTTTCCATTCATAGTGAACGGGCTGACCTACATTGACCGCTAAGCGATGACCATCAATGTAATGTTCGGGAAGCTCAAACGGCGAGATTTGGTGAAATTCAACGGTGATTCCTCGCCAGCCTGCATTGACGCTCGAAAACAGTACGCCTCCATCGGGTGCAGCAGGGAAGACATCTCCAGTCTGGCTGTTGACGAGTTGAATCTGGCTATCTGACATTGATGGACAAGGAGCAATTTCTAGGTATAGTTTGACCTGAAATCACGCTACAGACAACCTTCCAATTACTCCTCAGCAACGCGAATTTGAACGCTTTGCGCTCAAAAAAACTGTACTTCAGGCGATCGAAAATCGCTATAGTTTGCTGGGTGCAAGTGCCACCACAGCTCGAATCAACCGTTCTGGCTCCAGGGGCTTTGTGACGTGCCATTGATATCCGCTGGAGAGAGATTGCTGGTAATCGTCGTCTCTGGCATAGGCAGTCAGGGCGATCGCTGGAATCAGTCCTCCTTTGGCGGCAGGTAAGGCACGCACCTGCTGGATCAAGGTATAGCCATCGACTTCAGGCATCCCAATATCGCTGACCAACACATCCGGCTGAAAAGATTCGAGATTCGTCATGACCTCTTCTGCAGAGGCAACAGCCAGCACATCTGCTCCATATTGGCTCAGTAATACCGTTAATAAATCACGGGCATCAGGGTCATCATCAACGGCAAGAACTCGAATGCTCGTGAGATCGTGCTCCTGTTGCGGCAGCTCCGCTGGCTGGCTGCGTTCTGGTTCGAGGTTGAGCAAGGGCAACTGGACAGTAAAAGCCGCGCCTAACCCTTCACCGAAGCTACTAGCTGTAATGGTGCCGTCTTGAGCCTCAACTAATTGACGAACGATCGCCAAGCCCAGCCCCAATCCTCCATATTTGCGAGTAATGGAAGCATCCTCCTGCCGGAAAGATTCAAAAATGTGGGGCAGAAAGTCTGGGTTGATGCCTCTGCCAGTGTCGCTTACTGTAATTTCTGCATGATTGCCAACCTGTTTCATTCGAATATCTACTTGTCCACCATCTGGCGTGAATTTGATGGCGTTGGACAACAAGTTCCAAACAATTTGCTGAAGACGGGCAGCATCGCCAGACACTTGCCCAACGTTGGGGAGTACGGCATGCAGTGAAATTGATTTAGCAACGGCGGCAGCTTTGACTGTTTCGATCGCCGCTTCAACTACAGAAGATAGATTAACGGAAGACATACTTAAGCTCAGCTTGCCGCGCAGGATTTTGGCGACATCTAGCAGGTCATCAATTAGCTGAGTCTGGAGCTTGGCATTTCGCTCAATTGTGGCAAGCGCTTGAGCTGTTTGCTTCTCGTCAAACTTGCGAATTTGCAATAGCTGTGTCCAACCCAGGATAGGGTTGAGTGGCGCTCGCAATTCGTGGGAGAGAACAGCCAGAAATTCGTCTTTGAGCCGGTTGGCCCGTTCGGCTTCTGCTCTGGCTGCTTGTTCGCGGCGCAGGAGTTGTTCTCGTTCTGCCTCAGCTCGTTTCTTCTCGGTAATGTTGAGGACGGTACCGATGAAGCGGATGGGGACTCTTGCTAAATTGAAGAATGTTTTTCCCTTGGCTGCAACCCACCGTTCCCTGCCATCTTCAAGCCCTATAGTGCGGTATTCAATGTCGTACTCACCGCCGCTTTCCGGATTAAACGATCGCAGGACAACCTGATGCGTGCGATCGCGGTCTTCCGGATGCAAACCCGCCAGGAAAACATCATAGTTGACCACGGCTTCCGGCGACAGCCCAAACATCGCCTTACACTGATCGTCCCATTGCAAAACTGCTGTGATGGGGTTGAAGTCCCACGTTCCTAACTTAGTAGACTCAAGTGCAAGGCGCAGGCGGTTCTCGCTTTCACGCAGTGCTGCTTCTGCTTGTTTACGATCGCTCAAATCGAGCACAAATACTACCGACTCTTCTCTTGCCTCGCCAACCAGGCTATAGCCAATCAGAACTGAAACTCGGCTACCGTCTTTACGAACATATTCCTTTTCGTAGGGAGTACAGGCGCCGTTTGCCCGTGCCTCTGCAATTCCCTGTTCATCAAGCGGTAAATACTCTAGCGGTGTGATATTGACCCAGCGGAGGCTGCCTGCCTGTAAGTCTTCTCGCGTATAGCCAACGATTCTCAACAGCTCATCATTGGCTTCATGGATGTTTCCGTAAATATCGCCATAAATAATGCCAACCACATTGGCATCAACGAATCCTCGTAGCCGCGCTTCGTTGGCGGTGAGTGCTGCTTCTGCCTGCTTACGATCGCTAATATCAATAACAGAGCCGATATATCCCTTAAATTCGCCATTTTCTCCAAACCAGGGGCTTGCCGCATCGATCGCCCAGCGATATGCCCCATCCTGACGACACAACCGGTATTCCAACCGAAAAGCTTCACGCTGTTCATTTGCCCTTAAAAAGATCTCTTTAGCAGGCTCATAGTCCTCTGGGTGTACTGCATCGAGCCAGCCCAGTCCCAAACCGGTTGCTTCAGTTTGTCCTGTAAACTCATACCAGCTCTTGCTGAGGTAAGTGCATTTGCCTGTAGCATCTGTTACCCAAATCATCACCGGAGCATTATCTGCCATGTCACGGAACCGTGCTTCACTGGTTCGCAGGGCTGCTTCTGACTGTTTGCGATCTGAAATATCCATATCAACACCAGTCATTGCGGCTGGGTTGCCCACTGCGTCATAGAATACTCGCCCCAGCCCTAATGCCCAACGCACCGTTCCATCTGGCTTAATGAAGCGAAATTCGATATTGTAGTCCTCTCGTTCATGAATGGCACGATGAATGGCTTGCTGAACCCAAGGTAGATCGTCTGGGTGCATCATTGCTGTAACAGTTTTGTACCGCCCATTAAAACTACCGGAAGCCATGCCAAACAAGTGTTCCAGATTGGTAGACCAGTTGACCTGACCCGTCTGGATGTCCCAATCCCAGCTCCCCATTTTGGCAGCTTCCATTGCCAGGTCAAGTCGCTCCTGGTTTTGCTGCAAGGCAATTTCAGCCTGCTTGCGATCGGTAATATCAAATGTGAAGCCGATCATTCCCTCTGGCTGTCCGGCGGCATTAAAGTCGGTTTGCCCCTTTGCCAGCAGCCATCGCACGCCCCAGATGGGGTGATGAACCCGATACTCAATAGCAACTTCACTCTGATTATTTGCAAGGGCAGCGCGAACTGCCCGATCCGCTCGCTCCCGGTCTATCTCCAAAATGCTAGCTAACCAGTTCTCATAAGATGGCGGTATAGCAGGGTCAATGCCGTAGAGCGCATAGTATTCGGGTGACCAAAAGACCTTGTTTGTTCCTATCTGCCAGCTCCAGTGACCTGCATTGGCCGCCAGTTGAGCTAACTTTAGTCGTTCCTCGCCTCGGCGCAAATCTTGCTCAGTGTGCCGATGGTTCTCAATCTCATTGAGCAGCTTTGCTTCTAATCGCTTCTGGTGGTCAATATCAGTAACAGTGCCAATCCAGCCTGTGATCTGCCCTCGGCTATCTCGCGTTGGGATGGCTCGACTGATAAACCAGCGATACTCGCCATCTCGGCTCTGAATTTGGTATTCAATCTCAAAAGATGCACCGTTGGCGATCGCCTGCCCCCATTGCATTAGGGTGCAATCGCGATCGTCGGGGTGAACTGCACTCACCCCTGCTAAGCCAAATGACTCCGCTTCACTCAAACCCGTGTATTCATACCAGCGTTGATTCCAGTAATTGACTGCCCCCGTTGCCTCGGCTGTCCAAACGATTTGGGGCATCGCCTCTGCCAAATCCCGATGACGTTGTTGGCTGGCTTGCAGGGCGGCTACGGTCTGGCTCAGCTCTAGTTCCAGTTGCCTGTGGTCAGTGACATCGCGCCAAGATGCCACAAAGCCATCATTCAGCTTGGTCGCTCGAATATCAAATGCCCGAACTAATTGTCGATCGCCAAAGGTGTCATCGTAAACCAACGAGTCTTTGATTAACGGCTCTCCGGTTTCAACGAGCCGACAATATTCGTCGAACAACCCTGATTCGTGATGAGCCGGAAAAAGCTCACATAGCCCTTGACCAATCTGCATTGCTTTGGGCATCTGGTTGTTTTTACAGGCTGCGGCATTAAGGTAATCGATGCGAAAGTCTACAATTTGTCCGGTTTCATGGCGTATGGCTGAGAAGATGCCAAAGCAGTCCAGCATATTCTCAACGGATGTTTGAAACTGCTCCTGGCTGTGCTGAAGTTTTCGGCGTAACTCGGCATTCTCGATCGCGCTCCGCATCGCCAGGCGCAACTCATCCGGGGTGATTTGGTCTCTGACCAAGTAATCAACAGCGCCATTCTTGAAAGCCTGTATGGCGCTCTCTGTGTTTCCATTAGCAATCACGACGATCGGCGGGCCGCAATCGCCCATCTGCTCCTTAAGCTGACGAAGCAGCGTAATGCTATTGAAATGGGGAAGCTCTAAGAGGATGCCATCAATCTGCTGTGACTGAGACGATGCTATAGTTGGCGCGTTATAGGGCTCCGAGTATTGCTCTGGCAAAATTCTATATGCCACACTCCTATCCTGCTGTAACTGTTGCCTGTAACCGTTGTTTCTCTCATCCGAGTCAGCAATTACAAGGACAGTCCGATGAGTTGACATGTTTAGGATCCAATTCGCAGGGCTAGGTGAAGCGGTCGAGACTACAGAGCTTGAGGTTTCTTTGTGTAGAGTCTAGTCAATATTATCAAATAGCTTGCATCAGCTTTGTTGCTTTGGATAGCTTTGTAATTTTTGTTACATAGCTGCGACTTTTGTTACATAGCCCAAATGGGACGATCGCTGTACATAACGGTCTCGGAGGGAGATTAATGCAGCGATCAGGACGCATCAAGAGAAGTTACGACAGTAGGAGCTAGAGGCTGCAGAAGCTAGAGCCTACAGAAGCTGTTCAGCAAGAATATCCGCTTTATGGAGAACGTTATTAGGGAAAACGTTCTCCATAATGCCCCACTCCAGATGTTTTTCCGGATTTGCTTCTCTGAGGCAGATTTAGTGAGTGTAGTTTTTGCCGTTCAGACAGCACTATGAAATCAAGTAGAAGCTTAATTTCGCTGACGCTCTCCAGCACATTGTTTCTACTGTCTTTGCCCAGGATCGCTTATTCAATGCCTGGGATGGATCATTCAGCACCCGGTGCAGATCATGCAGCGCCCAGCATGGATCACTCGATGCCTGGAATGGATCGTGCCGCACCGGGTGAGCATTCATCGCCTGGGATGAATGCTGAGATGGATCATGGCTCTATGAGCCTGGGTCCTGTAGACGAAACCTTTGATTTGCGATTTCTGGATGCGATGATTTTGCACCATCAAGGCGCTGTCAGAATGGCAGAAGAAGCGCTTGAGAAATCCGATCGGCTTAATGTCCGGCAGTTGGCCCGGCAAATGATTCGAGTGCAAGGGCGAGAGATCGCCCGCATGCAGCGCTGGCGGGAGAATTGGTATCCGAATGCTGAAGCAGAACCTGTGATGTACATTGCTGAGAAGCAGCAGACGTTACCCATGTCGAGCCAGATGCGGGATGTGATGATGATGAACATCGATCTGGGTGCTGCCGATGATGAATTTGACCTGCGCTTTATTAATGGCATGGTTCCACATCACGAAGGCGCAGTGGCAATGGCAGGGGAAGCTCTCCAGAAAAGCGATCGTCCCGAAATCAGACGCTTATCTCAGAGCATTTTGGGGCTGCAGCAGGAAGAAATCAACCAAATGCGAACCTGGAGAAACCAGTGGTATAGGCAATAGTGGATTGCGGCTGGGGCTGACGTTTAGCTACCCAGCTTAAAGGCTTCTACAAACAAGCCATACGTCAGCCCTAGCTTGACTCCGTTGAGCAACTCAAAAATCAGGGGGTTGGGTTCGTCTTGGCGGGGACGACGGCGATCGAATCGATACATCAGCCAGCTCACCAGTTCTGTGATTAATACCAGCAGTCCCGCAACCACTACATCGATATCGGCTTTTTGTCCGGCGACGGTGGACACCGTGGTTGCCAGAAAATTTCCGCCCAGGAGGCTGATGAGCAGCACTGAAAGTCGCCGCCAGGGGTTTTGTAGCCAGCGGCTAAATTGCCCCACCAGCCCATCAACCAGGATATTTAGACGAGTGTTCTGCATAGTCACCTGCCGCTACGCCAGACTGAACAGATTATAGACCGCTACGTACCTAAACCAATTCTTGTGCCACCACCTGTCGCAAAAGTTCTGTCACCTCTGCTGCCATGCGGGCATCCAGCTGACGGGCTTCTTCATTCGCATCTCCCTTGGCGCTAGCTCCCAACAGCGCTAGGCTCACAGTTCTCAGGATTGCAGGTTTATTTTTAACGCGCTGATCGAGAAACTGCACAAACGCCACATACGCAAGCTCCGTTCGATCGCGTGCCTCGCTACGCCCAAAGCCTAGCTTCGAGAGAATCACCGGAGCCGCGATCGCAGATGCCAGCCCCAGCTTGTCGATCGCCACATCTACATAGCGCGCCGTATCAAGCGCCATCGCCCGCACCACCGTTTCTAAATTGCTCCAGCGAGCAGGTAGCTGTGCCCCCGGTGCCAAGTGATTGTGCCAGCCCAGCAGTGATATAAAGCGAGTCAGGTCGTAGGTTGACAGCAGATTGTTGCCGCTGTGGCTGGGACGGGGTGGTTTGAGCAACGCTTTGCCAAACGGCTGACTCCACAGATCGGGAAGCTCGATTGTTGGCGGTTCACCGTAGCGTCCTTGAAACTGGGTGCTGTAGTTGCCGGTTATTCTTTGCACCCAGGCTTCCAGCTCTCCGGGCGTGGAGAACTGCTTGAAGGTAGCGGCGATCGCGTTAGACGAGCCGAGCGGGCTGTGGTAGTTAACCAACCCCGCTGCTAGATCATAAAAACCGTAGCCATTTTTGGTATCCGTTGGGCAAATCAAACAATCCTTCACGAGCGCATTGGCATCCGCAGCATTCGCCCGACAAACCACATTCAGCAGCGGCAGAAACTTAGTGGTACTCCAGAGCTGGGCAGGCTTGAGGGCATCCCTGCCAAACCAACGCGCCCGAATCATCCCGTCTACAAAGCTGCCCACACAGACGCAGGCCTGCAGAATATCTGGATGCAGAAAATCCAGCCCAATCCCGTCAATCGGCGGTTTTTCACCCCTGGCTGGGTAAAGGTTAAATGTAACAACAGCGTTGGTTCCAGCTTGAACTGCCGAGGCTCCCAAAGAAACTACCCTGGTGCCGTCGGGCTTCTGGGTGAGGCGATCGGGAAACTTGGGAATGTCTCCGGCGTAAGCAGAGGTTTCATAGCCGCGATCGAGAAATGCCAGCCCGGCCGCATCAAAGCCTGCTTCCTGCGCTAGATAGTCATTAAATATCTTCTGTCGATCTTTGGAATTTGCCAGAATGAAGTCTACCGAACTAGCGTTAATCAGCGACCAGGCAAATTTGGCATCGAAGGCTCCCACAGCCATCGCGTTTAGCCCATAAAAGGCGCAGAACTGCTCTAGTGCCTGTTGCGTCTGCCAGCTATAGCGACCGTCGATCGGCGTGCCAGGATAGAGCCGAAAGTCGGTCAAAATCACCTGGATATCGCGCAGCAGGCGAGCGCAACCCTTCCACCGCTCGAACGGCACAGTCAGGCTGTCTTTGATGTCGTAGATGCCCAAATTCCAGGTCGCATACTGGCGTGGGATCGCCTCCACCAGATTTAAGGCTGCGCTCAGCAGCGCTGCAACTTCCCCTCGGGTTGCGTTCAGCGTTGGGCGAAAGCGGCGCACATCTGGATAGTTGACAATGCGATTGTCTAGCGTGGCAGCGGCGATCGACCAGCGCGTCCAGTCGGGAATTTCGGCAGCGTCATCAAAATACAACGTCAGCGTTTCGTTAATTCTGTCCGGCTTCGGCAGTCTTAACGCTGTCGCCAGCACCACCAGCACCTGCATCCGAGGGATCGGGGTGCTCGGCTGAAAATATCCCTCCGGATAGCCCGAAAACAACCCCCGCTCATAGCCCCACTTCACAGCGTTATGGGCCCAATGCGTTTGTGGCACATCTGGGAAGTAAACGGCTTCCCGCACGAGTGGCAAGTTTGGAAACGCTGCGTCCATCAAAGTAGCAAACTCGGCGCGAGTCAGCACAGCATCCGGGCGAAATTCGCCATTGGGGAAGCCGTTGATGATCTTTAGTTCAGCCAGCTTCAGGATGCAGGCTTTTGCCCAGTGGGTACTGATGTCGGAGAAGCGATCGGGCATGGGTAGGAGCACGAGGGAAGAATAAAGGCCAAACCATGAGTAGCAAAAAATGAACAAGATACGCCTGTTCATAAGAAACTTTTAGGGTTTGAAATATTCTAAGGCACTTGGGAGCCTACCCTTTAATTGCGTTGCGCTCCCAAAACACGCCATCCGCATAGCCCTGGATGCTGCGATCATTCTCAGCCATTGCCAATCGCTTTTCGGTGATGCAGCAGTAGATCGGATCGACCTCAACACCCACATAGTGGCGATCGGTTTTCTTTGCCACTACTGAGGTCGTTCCCGAGCCTAAAAATGGATCAAATATCAGATCGCTGGGATTAGAGCTTGCCAGGATCAATTTGGCTAGTAGCTTCTCTGGCTTTTGGGTTGGGTGGTCGGTGTTTTCTGGCATCGACCAGAACGGCACGGTGATATCTGTCCATAGATTGGAGGGATGAGTGAGGCGATAGTTTCCCTCGGTTGTTTTTTGCCAGTCTTTGGGGTTGCCGTTCAAGTCGGTGTAGGGGGCGATCACGCGCCGCTTCAACTTCACAGCATCCAGGTTAAAGGTGTAGCGATCGGATGCCGTGCAAAACCAGATGTTTTCAGCGCAGTTTTTCCAGTTTGCCTTTGCACCTCTGCCTTTTTCGCGCTCCCAGGTGATGCAGTTGCGAACGATGAGATACTGTTCTGCCACCAGTTGGATCGCCGCTGCCGATCGCCAATCGCCGCAAATGTAGACAGAAGCGGTGGGCTTTAGCACCTTCAGCAAACGCGGCAACCAGGACTCTAGCCAGGTTTGGTAGGCAGGCAGCGATCGCCCCTGAAACCGTTCTGCCCCAAAAGATTTGGTCAGGTTATAGGGCGGGTCGATGAACAGCAGATCGACAAAACCTGCAGGGAGCCAGTCGAGGATCTCGAACAAGTCCTGATGAATCGTTTTGTCGTGCAGCTGTGCTGGAGCCACCGCATGGGTGAGGGTCAGCAGCTTTTGCTGATAGGACTGCAGCTCTTCGGGAGATAGCGTCAACGTCCGATTTTTGGGCGCTCGCGGTTTTTCTTGCTTCATTCGGCTTTTTGTTAAGCGAGACTCTTGTCGCTCTCTGCCGAATCAGCCTGAGGACGCGCAAAAAAACGCTGTGTGATCGCCTGCGTCACAATATGCGACAGCAGCCCCAGCGGGCCCGCAAACAAACACATCACCAAAGAATGCACCGTCCAAACGCCCGATCGCTGCCCTTCCCAATAAATCCAGCGACCTACAAACAAATCCATCACCAAAAAGTGCGTCCAGCCTGTCGCCATTACGGTTTCATTGGCAAATAGGCGCGCCAGATCGGTCAGAGTTGGGTTGGCAAAGGCTTGGGCTGAGTCTGGGTCGAGACTTCCCGCAAACAGATACAGGTAAGCGATCGCCAGCGGCACTAAGGGCAGCAGCGACCCCATCACCTTGCGCGTCCAGCCCCAGTTGGGCAGCAAAATCATCAGCACCCAAAACGGCAAAACATAGAGATTGGTTAAATCAAATAAAAGAGAAGGGGACATGCGGAAGGAAGGGTAAGCTTACTGGAGAGAGCAGAGGAACAGCAGATTTCTGCTGAAGGCAGGAGAAATTTAGGTGGAGACTGGCTTAGTGGTTCCGGCGGCGTGCGCTTTTGCCATCTCCTCGATCGTCGTTTTTTCGTAAGTATCGAAAGGCTGATGAATCCAGGGATTGTCGGCTAAGTAATCAATGTAATAGTCTGGCGCAATAGTTGAACAGGATTTGTACCACAAAACGCCCGTCCGAATCTCTTCAATGTAGAAGCCGTAGTAGCGATCGAGCCATGCCAGCGACTTTTGCAGGCTCACGCCCGAATCTACCAAATCATCCACCAGCAGCACATGACTGTCCAGCCCCGGTGTCGTCATCGTTAAATCTCTAGAAAACACAATGTTGCCGCGCGATCGCCCACCTGACCCTCGGTAAGAAGCCGTTGCCAAAATTGCCAAGGGCAAATCAAATATGCGAGACAATAGATCACCTACCCGCAATCCACCCCGCGCCAGACAAATAATCTGGTTAAATTCCCAGCCTGACTCGTGAATTTTGACGGCGAGCTGCTCAATCTTGTAGTGGTAATCTGTCCAGGATATGTGTAAATCTGACATGGTTCGATGGGATTGCTGGGATGAAAAGCATGATACAGGAAGAAGTAGGGGATGGGGCATAGCAGGAATCCGGCTGCTTCTTCTGACTGCGGCTCTGTCTAGCTGTGTCCCTTTAAAGCGATCGCGAATCGTGGTAAAACTGCAAAAACTACAGAGATAAACTGGGGATTCACAGCGCTCTCCCTTCCCAATTCTGTTCCCCTATCTGAGGTGTCTACCGTGGGCATTGTTGTCGAAAACGTTTCTAAGCGATTTGGTGATTTTCAGGCGGTTGAGCAGGTGAGCCTGGAGATTGAGACAGGCTCCTTGGTGGCGCTGTTAGGGCCGTCTGGCTCTGGAAAATCGACCTTGCTGAGGCTGATTTCGGGGCTAGAGATCCCCGACGCTGGCAGAATTTTGCTCACAGGACGGGATGCCACCTACCAGAGCGTACAGGAACGCAACATTGGCTTTGTGTTTCAGCACTATGCGCTGTTTAAGCATTTAACCGTCCGGAAAAACATTGCGTTTGGGCTGGAGATCAACAAAACTCCTAAACGAAAAATCCGGGCGCGGGTTGAAGAGCTGCTGGAGCTGGTGCAGCTAGGCGGGTTGGGCGATCGTTATCCCTCTCAGCTTTCCGGGGGGCAGCGGCAGCGGGTTGCCCTTGCCAGAGCGCTAGCTGTAGAGCCGAAGGTGCTGTTGCTCGATGAACCGTTCGGGGCGCTAGATGCCAAAGTTCGCAAGGATCTGCGGGTTTGGCTGCGCCGTCTGCATGATGAAGTGCATGTGACGACTGTGTTTGTGACGCATGACCAGGAAGAAGCGATGGAAGTTGCAGATGAAATCGTGGTCATGAACCAGGGAAAAGTGGAGCAGGTGGGCACGACTGCTGAAATCTACGACCACCCTGCCAGTCCCTTCGTCATGAGCTTCATTGGCCCTGTGAATGTATTACCGAGCAGCTCCAAAATTTTCCAGGGGAATGGCTTTGATTCGCCTCATCCCGAAGTCTTTCTGCGCCCACAGGATGTGGTGATCGAAACTCAGCCCACCAGCAACACCGTACCCGCGCGGGTGAATCGGCTGATTCACTTGGGCTGGGAAATTCAGGCAGAGCTAGGGCTGGATGATGGGCAAGTGGTGACAGCGCATTTGACACGCGATCGCTACGACGAGCTAAAAATCCAGCCCCAGCAGCGTGTCTATGTCCGCCCTAAAGAGGCGAAGGCGTTTCCGCTCTACTACTCGATTTAACGGCTTCAGCAAGGTTTCTACTTTTGAAAAACACTTGTATCGCAATCCTTCTGGCTGCGGAAGAATTGAAGAGGCACAGATTTTACGCGGGGAGCCGCACGGAGTGTTGTAGCGGTCGGGGGTGAAGCCCCCTAAGCTTCAATGCCGCTCCTATGCTAGCCTCTGCCCCATGGAACACGTAGAAAGCCGCTACCGCGCAAGCTATCAAGTTTTATTTGCTACGTTGTGGTTAACACTGCTGGTGCTGGCAGTGAAGCTGTGGGCTAGCTGGACAAGTCGATCGCTAAGCCTCTTAGCAGATTTCTTACACACATTGCTAGACTGCTTCAGCATTGGCATGAGTATCACCGCCACGGCAAGGCTACGGGAAATTCCTAGCTCAGAACCCCGCCTGCGAGCGCTGCGAACGCACCGCAAACGGCATACAGCGGCTGTGCTGCTGTTGACTGCGTTTTTGGGATTTGTAGGCTTGACGCTGTTGGCGCTTGGTCTTTTGTCGCTCCAGCAGGCTTGGATCGATCCAACAGTACTGCCGCTGCGGGTTAATCTGTCGCTGGTGCTGCTGCTGGCGATCGTGATTGCGGTGCAGGTGTGTGGGGTGCTGTTTGAGCGCTACGAATCTAGAGTGTTGGGGAACCCGATACTGCACTACAGCGCCAGCCACATTCTGCAGGATCTTTGGCTGACGCTGGTGCTGCTGGCGGGCTTGGTGGGCGTTGCACAGGGCTATGGCTGGCTAGATCCATTGATGACAATTGGCTTGGTGGTGATGCTAGCTCCAAGCCTTTGGCGCATTTTAGATAAGCAACTGCCCTCAATGATGTATCAGATGGCGATCGCTCCAGAGAGCCTGACTCAGCTTGCCTTAAAGATGGAAGGAGTTTCAGCCTGCGACCGGATTCGATCGCAGGGTGTGTTGGGGCGGCAGGTGTTTATTCAGATGTATCTGCGGCTACATCCAGAGTTTATGAGTATGGCTTATCTGATTGGCGAACGGCTGGAAGGCGTGCTGCGCGATCGCTATGGGGCAGTGCGGGTCAAGATCTACGTGAAAGATACCACCGATAAATTTCAGCCCTGGCAGGATTCGCTGCATGTGACGCGCAAGAAGCGGGAGCTGTGAGGGGCACGCCTTGGTGGGTGAAACCAGATTAATCACCAAATTGCCCACCGCCTTGCCGCTTTCCTGAAGGTCGTGCGCTTGGGCAATTTCATCCAGCGAAAACCGTTGGGCGATCGCATGTTTGAGTTTGTTTGCATTGAGGCAAGCCGTGATGTCGACTGCTGCCTGTTGATGGGCTGCTTTTGACATAGCGTAGACCAGCACCGTGTGAACCGTTAGATTTTTATACATCAGCGAGTAGATCGGGACAGAGGGTGTGGGGTTGAAATCAGACGCATAAGTAGCAATCACGCCATCTACTTTAAGAACTGCCAGGTTGGTTTCCAGGTTCGCAGCAAAATCTACTTCAATCACGCGATCGATCCCAGCTTTCTGTCCTGTGATCTCTCGAATTCGTTCTACTACGTTTTCTTGTTTGTAGTTGATGATGTGATCGGCTGTGGCAGTTTGGGCGATTGCGCCTTTCTCGGCAGAGCTAACGGTCGTGATCACGGTTGCGCCACCCCATTTTGCAAGCTGAATCGCATAGTAACCCACGGCTCCGGCTCCGCCTGCCACCAGAACAGTTTTGCCAGCCACTGCACCATCTTTAAACAGCGTATGGTGCGCCGTCATCGCGGGTACACCCAAACAAGCCCCTTCCGCAAAACTTGTACTGTCAGGCAGAGCAATTGCATTCTCGCTGGGCACTGCCACATATTCTGCTGCCGTGCCAACGCCGCTTCGCAACGTTGCCTCATAAATCCAAACCCGTTCTCCCACATGCGCTGGATCGACGCCTGCACCAACCGCCTCAATCACACCTGCACCATCATTGTGAGGAATCACACGCGGGTAGCGCATCTTTAGCCCACCCCAGCCGCTTCGCTGCTTGACATCAGAGGGATTGATGCCAGACGTATGAACTCTGACCAGCACTTCGCCCGCTTGCGGATTGGGGCGATCGATCTCACCCACGGTCAAAACATCTGCAGCTTTGCCTAACTCGGTATACCAGGCAGCTTTCATAAGACTACCGCTCCTGTTCAGTTGGGCGAATCAGGATCTCGTTAACGTTGACGTGGGGGGGCTGGCTAGTGGCATAGACAATCGCGGCTGCAATATCCTCACTGTCCAGGTTTTTCAGAGAGCCGTAAAAGCCAGCCGCTCGTTCTTTTGCGCCTGCATCCGTGATGTGAGTAGGCAACTCAGTGGCAACCAGTCCGGGTTCCACGATCGTCACCCGGATATTATTTTGGTATACTTCCTTCCGCAGCGCTTCCGAGAAGGCATTTACAGCCCATTTGCTCGCGTTGTATACGCCGCTTCCCGCATTAGCCACCCGGCCTGCCACTGAAGAAATATTAACGATGTGTCCTTGTCCCTGCGCTTTCATCAGCGGTAAAACTGCATGAGTCGCATACATTAAGCCCAGCACGTTAATATTCATCATGCGTCGCCAATCTTCCGTATTGGCTCCGTCAATCATTCCCAGCAGCATTACGCCTGCATTGTTGATCAGAATATCTACCTGACCCCAGCGTGATTTTGTTTGGCTAACAAAATTGCGGACTTGCGCTTCATCAGCTACATCTGCTGCGACACTCAGCACCTCACCCCCGTTGCCCTGGATCCGCTGCGCTAGAGCCTCTAAGCGATCGCTCCGTCGTGCTACGATGGCTACTTTTGCGCCTTGCTGAGCTAACGCAATCGCTGTGGCTTCTCCGATACCTGAAGAAGCTCCCGTGACGATCACTACTTTATCTTTGAGAGATGACATAAATTTTGGTTGTTGCGATTGATTTCTCGTTCCTGTATAAGCTGCGGTGCTGCGAAAATTTTAGTAGGAGATCTCTTTGCGATCGCGGAAGAACTTACCCGTTTGGCGGATGGGGGCTTCGGTTGCTAGCCAGACGGCTGTGTCTGCCCCTTTTTCAGGCGATCGAGAGGCATTTGTTCCGCCCATATCTGTTCGCACCCAGCCCGGACACATGGCATACACTGCAGCACTGCCCTGCAGCGCCTCTGCCAGCATAATCGTGGCTCCGTTTAACGCCAGCTTAGAAAGACAATAGCTCGGCACATCTGCCGATAAACTATTGATTTCGCCATAGCCACTAGAAACGTTGATCACCCGTGCCTCACTGGCTTGTTTGAGCAACGGCAGGAAGGCTTGCGTAACCCGAATTGCTCCAAATGTATTCGTGTTCATAGTCAGCTCTAGCAGCTCACGGGAAACCGTCAGGATATTGACATCCTGATCAGGGTAGATGCCTGCGTTATTAATCAAAACATCCAGATGATCGATCTCCTGACTCAGCTGCTGTACTGCCTGCTGAATACTGTGATCATCAGTGACATCAAGCTGCACTACACGCACTGAACCATTTAGTTTCTCGGCTGCTGCCTTTGCCCTGTCTAGCGATCGCGCTGCCAAAATTACTTCAAATTCTTTACTAAGCAATCCTTGAACGATCGCAAAGCCAATGCCTTTATTGGCTCCAGTTACCAGCGCAATTTTAGTACTCATAGGTTAGCTGTACTCACGGGTTAGCCGTAGGGTTTCTCTCGTCTCAACGCTTGACCGTGTTTGCCGACTGGTTGAATAGCACTGAGCGAGACTGCTCCACGCTAATCGCCTGATTCTTAAATTCTTCGGCTTTGGCGTAAGCGCGAACGGTTGCCGGACGTGCCTGGATCGATTCAAACCAGGGTTTTAGATGTGGGAACTGATTGAGGTCTTGCTTCTGATTTTGATGAGACACAATCCAGGGATAGATAGCAATATCAGCAATGGAGTAGGCATCGCCAGCCACATAGGGACGATCACTCAACCGCTTATCCAGCACAGCATAGAGCCGCCCTGTTTCGTTGACATAGCGATCGATCGCATAGGGAATCTTTTCAGGCGCATAGACGCTGAAGTGGTGGTTCTGTCCTGCCATGGGTCCTAAACCCGCCATCTGCCAAAACAGCCACTGCAGCACTTCTACCCGTTCGCGCAAATCGGGTGGAATTAGCTTGCCGGTTTTTTCTGCCAGGTATAGCAAAATTGCACCAGACTCAAAGATCGGGACTGGAGCGCCGCCATCCGCAGGGGCTTGGTCAACAATTGCCGGAATTCGATTGTTTGGCGCAATTTTTAGAAACTCTGGCTTAAACTGATCGCCCGTCCCAATGTTGATAGGGATGATGTTGTAGGGCAGCTCTGCTTCTTCCAAAAACATCGTGATCTTGTGACCATTAGGGGTCGTCCAGTAATACAGATCGATCATGGCTGTTTCCTTTGCTTGTGTTGCCCTGCTTCCACGGCATAGCTCCCAAAATAAGACGAGACGTTGCGTCTTGTCAACTGCTAGACGAGACGCAACGTCTTATCTATAATTTAGAATGCACCTTAAATGCTGTATGACACAAGAATCGCAAGCTGCTGCGGTAGATGGCACTTCTGCTCGATTGGCTCAGCCTAACAACACTCGGAATAGTTCAGGCAAAGCGCCATGTCGGCGGCGCTGCCCAAAATCGCATCAAGCTATCTTGACGGCAGCCGTTGAGCTGTTGGAAGAGAAAGGCTATGCCGGCGTGACGATCGAGGCGATTGCGGCCAGGGCGAGCGTTGGCAAGCAAACCATTTACCGCTGGTGGTCGTCTAAAGCGGATGTGATTCTGGAAGCCTATACCGCCCAAGCCACCAAGCTTGTCTCTACCCCAGATACCGGCTCTGTGCGAGCCGATCTGCTCCTGCTGCTGCAGCAGGTCTGCGATCGCCTCACCTCTACTGCTGGGATGGTTGTTGCGGGGTTGATTGCCGAAGCGCAGCACGAGCCAAAATTGGCAGAAGCCTTCCGGAATCAGTTCATTGCCAGCCGCCGCTCTGCCACTCAAACTATTTTGCAACGCGGAATTGAACGCGGTGAACTGCGGCAGAATTTGGATTTAGAAGTGGCGATCGATCTGCTCTATGGGGCGATCTGGTATCGCCTGCTGCTCAAGCATGCGCCCTTAGAAGGGGGATTTGTTAAAGAGTTAATCGAGCAGCTCCTGACGGGGATGCAGCTTTAGAGAACTGCCCTACGTCTGGTGAATCCAACCTGCTGTAGCTGCTAAACTATGGCTCCGTCATCTCTTGAAACCAATTGTCCCGCTTCAGCTCATCAAAACTAGGATCTGCCATTGCCTCACGGCGATATCTTGGGTTGAGATCGATCGCCTTTTGCAAATCTTCTAGCGCCAGATTGACTTCACCCTGCGTGACGTAACAGGTAGCGCGGTTGTAATAGGCGCTGGCGTAGTCTGGTTTAACCTGGAGGGCGCGGTTGAAGCTGGGGATCGCGTCTTGGTTGCGCCCCAGCTGCAGCAGCGCATAGCCGCGGCTGTCCCATGTCTTAGGCGAATCAGGTTTGAGCTGAGTAGCTCTGTCAAACGAGGCGATCGCATCTTCGTAGCGCTCTAGCTCCAGCAGCGACAAGCCGCGATTCAGCCATGCCGTCGCGTTTTCTGGGTCAGTTTCAGTGGCTTTGTCGAAGGCAGCAAAAGCTTCTTCGGGGCGCTGCAGCGTGCCCAGCATTACGCCGCGATTTACCCAAGCCTCATGGTAGTCGGGCTTTAGCTCTAGTGCTTTGTCAAAGGCGGCGATCGCGTCATCCGGCTGCTTGAGCCGTCCCAGCGTGATGCCACGATTCAGCCAGGCTTTGTGATCGTCTGGCTGAAGCTGTACGGCTTTGTCGAAGGAAGCAATTGCCCCGTCGTACTGCTTTAGGTCTCTCAGCACCAGACCCTGGTGATACCAGGCAATTGCATTGTCAGGCTGAAGCCGCAAAACCCGATCGAAGTCGGTGAGGGCGGCCTCGCTGCGGTTTAGCTCTTCCAGGGCGATTGCGCGATTGAGCCAGAGGGCTGCATTGTTGGGCTGCAGGGCGATCGCTTTGTCGTAGGGTTCTAAAGCTTCTTCGTAGCGTTCAGCGGCAAATAGCGTGTCTGCCTGCTGGATGTAGTCATCTGGGGTAAAGAACAGCTCTGGCTGGGCGGCTTTCAGAACCTCTAGCTGCTGGGATAGACTGTCGATCCGCTGCTGGGTGGCAACGATGAAGGAATCCGCCACGTATTTGGGCGTTACATCTGCCAAGCGCTCCATGATCTGGTCTTTTTGGGTTTGCGCTTGGGCTTGCAACGCAGCGAGCTGGTTGGCAGTATCGCGTTCGAGCTGCTGGAGATTTTGCAGCGTCACCTGCTGTTGCGATTCGGCTCCCGACTGGATTTGCTCTAGCTGAGCGGCAAAGCGTCCTTCCAGCTTCTCCAGATTCTGCCGAATTTTCTCCCGCTGTGCCTGGATATCTCCTTTGAGGGTGGTGAGCTGTGCCACCAGATCGGCTTCGGTTCTCTCCAAGCTCTTGAGGACGGCATCCCGACGCTCTTTGCCGCTGGTTTGCAGCTCGGTGAGCTGGGCGGCAAAGCCTTCTTGGAGCTGGGCGATCACCTGCTGCAGTTCGGCTTGTTTGGCTTGGGCATCGGTTTGGAGCGTCGATCGCTGAGCGGTAAAGTCAGCATTTAGACGATCGAGCGCCTGCTGCAGTTCACCTTGTTTGGCTAAGGCATCGGCTTGCAGACGGGCCCGTTCGGCGGCAATTTCCGTTTCGAGCTGGCGCATCAGCCGATCGAAATCCGATTTTTTGGCTTGCGCCACGGTTTGCAGTTCGGCTTGCTGCGCTTTGTAGTCGCCATCTAGCTTCACCAGATTTTGCCGAATTGCTTCTTTCTGGGTCTGCAAGTCTGCCTGCAGCTCTGCCATCCGCGCACTAAACTCAATGCTCATTTGCTGAACGGCTTGGCGCAGATCGGCTTTTTGCCGATCGGTATCTGTTTGCAGCTCGCTGCGCTGAATCGAAAATTCGTCGCTAAGTCGGCGCAAGCCTTGGCGAAATTCGTCGCGCTGTGCCTGCGTTTCCGTTTGCAGCTGCGATCGATCGTTTGCAAACTCAGCAACAAGCTGTTCTAGCGTCTGACGAATGCCATCGCGCTGGGTTTGCAGCTCGGTTTGTGCCTGCGATAGCTCGTTCAGCAGATCGGCTCTGAGGGTTTCTAGGGTGGTAAAGGCCCGATCGCGGCGGTCGGCGGCGGCAGTCAAAATATCAGACAGCTCGGCGGTAAAGTCGGCTTCTTGCTGCTGGAGCCGCATCAGCAGGTTGTCTTTGTATTGCTGCGTTTGGGTCAGCGCTTCCTGCTGCAAGCCTTCTAGGTAAGGGGCAAGCTCTGATCGCAGCTGTCCTAGCCGCTGGTAGGTGGTTTCTTTCTGCTGAACGGCGTTTGCCTGCAGTTCTGAGAGCCGAGCAGCAAACTCTTCACCCGATCGCCGCAGGGCAACTAAGGCTTTGTCTTTTTCAGATTGGGCAACGCCTTCTAGGTCGGCAAGCTGGGCGGCAAATTCTGCCTGCTGGCGATCGAGCTTTTGCTTGGCGGTGTCTAGATGGGTTGCTAGCAGGGCGCTGGTATCTTGCTGACGCTGCGTTAGGTCCGCCAGCAGGGTAGACAGTCTGCCGCGCTTTTCTACGATGTCTTGCTGGAAAGATTCGGCATCTTTGCCCAAATCGTCGGCATAGTCTTCGTAGTCTCGCAGCAGCTTTTTAATGTCTTGTTTGGCGCTGTCAATCTGCCCCTGCAGATCGCCCAATTCCTTCAGGTGGGAGCGGACAATCTCTGACACCTCCCGAACTACCGATCGCCGCAGCAGATACAGCCCAACGATCGCAGTTGCCAGCAGCAGCGCCAGCACGCCCAGCATTACATTGAACAGCGTCGTGGTCTGCCTGAGATCGCGCAGTTGCTCTAGCTCTTGGCGTTCAATATTGGAGAGCTGGGCAGTAGGCACTTGAGCGACAGAGTCCGCTGCGATTTGACTTAACCGCAGCGTCTGGGCGCTGGCAGCGCTTGTGGTGCCTGTAGACAGCAGGCTTGCAGATAATAGGAACGCCGACAGCACTGCGCTACTTACTGCGCCACTTCGCGTAAGCCAGGCAAGCTGTGGATTTTGGCGATTCATTCTGTTCTCCCTGTCAATCTCAGGCATTCTTTATTATGATCGGTTGCTTTGCGGAACGGCGTCAGGACTTACATGATTTTGCTGCGAGGAGTGGACAAGTGCATCCCCCACAGCAAAGCCTACCCTTAAAGGACTCGCCCCGGTAGTTAAAATTATGGCGGATCAAGGCAGGAAGCGATCGGGCAATAACCGTCCCTGTCAACGCGAAAAAGCCGACGCACCCCCTACACTGGAAGTAATATAAGGGTGGCAAGTTTCCCCTTGATGCAATTCCACAGACTGAACCCATGACCACGACACAGCTGAGCGACCTAGAAGCCCAACTCACCGCCCTGCGCCAAGATGGAGCAGCGGCGATCAACGGAGTATCTAGCCTCGATGCGCTAGAGCAGCTTCGGATCCAATATTTGGGTAAAAAAGGCAGCCTCTCCCAAATTCTGGGCGGCATGGGCAAGCTAGATGCCTCAGAGCGGCCTCGAATTGGGGCAGCGGCTAACGAGGTTAAAGAGGCGCTGCAAACGGTGCTAGATCAGAAAAAAACAGCGCTGCAGGCTGCCCAAATCGAAGCACAGCTTGAGGCAGAAGCGATCGATGTGACGATGCCGGGTGTGTTTCGTCCGCAGGGTCACGCCCACCCTATCTCCAGCACCATCGATCGCATGGTCGATATCTTTGTGGGATTGGGCTACACGGTAGCGCAAGGCCCGGAGATGGAAACGGACTACTACAACTTCGAGGCGCTGAATACGCCCCCCGATCACCCCGCCCGGGACATGGCAGATACCTTCTATCTGCCCGATGGCAACTTGCTACGGACGCATACTTCTTCCGTGCAGATTCACTACATGGAAACCAACGAACCGCCGATTCGCGTCGTAGCACCCGGTCGCTGTGCCCGGCGGGATACAGTAGATGCAACGCATGCAGCCATCTTCCACCAGCTTGAAATCTTGGCGATCGATGAAGGGCTGACTTTTTCGGACCTGCGCGGCACCTTGAAGGTATTCCTGGAAGCCATGTTCGGGGAGATTGAAATTCGCTTTCGTCCCAGCTTCTTCCCCTTCACAGAGCCTTCGGCGGAAGTAGACGTAATGTGGCAGGGTCGCTGGCTAGAGGTGATGGGCTGCGGCATGGTCGATCCCAACGTGCTAAAAAACGTGGGCTATGACCCGGAGGTTTACACAGGCTTTGCGGCAGGGCTGGGCGTAGAGCGCTTCGCGATGGTGCTGCACCAGCTCACCGATATTCGAGACTTATACAAAAGCGATCTGCGGTTCTTGCGCCAATTCTAGGGCAGCTAGCCTAACAAAGCTTAAAAGGGAGGGTGCTCGGCACCCTCCCTTCTGTCAGAGCAGGGCAGGTTAGCGCAGGACGGTTTCACTCAATGCAAGTGGCTCAGCCTGATGTGAAGCAGTCTCCTCCAAAGTAGGACGAATTGCCACAGCCTTGCCCTCCAGAGATGCCTTCATGATCTGATAGAGCCGCTCCACTTCCTGGTGGATATTAAACTCCTGCTCTACCTTAGATCGCCCTGCTGCGCCCAGCTTTGCCCGAAACTCAGCGCTGGTTAACAGGCTTTCAATGCGATCGGCAAGCGTGGCTGTGTCACCTGCCGGAACTAGATAGCCGTTCACCCCGTTTTCCACCAGCTCGCTGATACCAGCAATCTGTGTGGCGATCACGGGAACGCCCGCTGCCATCGCCTCCATCAGCACCACAGGAACCCCTTCGGCAAAGCTAGACATCACAAACATGTCTGTTTGCTGCATGAATTCGCGGACGCTGGCTTGAGATTGGTAGCCAACATATTTAACGTTTTCACTCAGTCCAAGCTGCGCGGTCATGGCTTCTAGCTTAGTGCGATCGGGTCCATCTCCCACCACCGTTAGCTCAATATCGGGATGCGATCGCTTCACGGTTGCTAAGCTCTCCAGCAGGATCGGCAGTCCCTTCACATCTGCCAGCCGCCCGACATAGAGGAGCCGCCGCCCCGGATCGCTGTGCGTTTTGAGGCTATAAAGCTCTGGGCCAATGCCGCAATGCACAATGTGCATGCGGTTCCAGCGTTCTGCAGGCGCGAAAATCATGCCCTGGCTACGGCAAAAGTGGCTGATGCAGCTAGTAAACAGCGATCGCTTCAGTTTTTCATCGAGCCGCCAGCGGTGTGGCTCAAAGAAGATGTAGGGTCCGTGCATCGTGAAGCTGAAGCTAAAGCCACCCAATGCTGCCGCCAGCATTGCCACCGAGCAGCTAGAATCACCGAAGTGATTGTGCAAATGCTGTACTTGCCGCTGTTTAATCTGGTGCGCCAGGATGCCCGCTTCCGCAAAGTAAAAGATTTGATAGAACGTGCCGCGCAGCCCAGGCTGATGCGTCTCCCACGCCAGCTTAAGGGCTTGCCAATAGCGCTGGGGAGAACTGAGGAAGAGGCTAAGGTGTGCCAGCAGCAGCGGCAGGGGTTTGGCGGCAGGCAAGATATAGAAAGTGCGATCGCGCTCTGCCCGTTGTTCAGCTCCCACAATGTGCTCTTCGCCCGTCTTACGGATCGAGAAGGTGTGGACTTCAACGCCTTTGTCGCGCAGAGTCATTACCTCGCGCTGAATAAAAGTATCGGTCGCTCTGGGATACTCGCCCGTCAGGTAAGCAACGCGCATGATTTGGTTCTCCTATGCGGGATGGAAAAGCTTGAAACGAAGACAGCCTCAGGACACAACTGGAGACTGGTCAGGGGTTTGATCGGGCTGCGGTGGTACATCCAGTAAATCAAGACTGCCGCAGCTCCGCTCGACTGCTGCCACAAATGAGTAGCGGGGCTGCCAGCCGAGAATCTGTTTGGCGCGGCTGTTGCTGTAGCGGAAGGGCTTAAAGCGGGCATGGAGGCGGGCAGGAACCAGCAGACCGGGCAGCTTCAGGCGATTCCTAAAAGCGGCTGCGTTGATTTGGCTAGCAACCCGCGCCAAAGATTGCAGCACTGCCCAGTTGATCGCCACTGTTTGGGGTGGGGAAGCCATCTGCTGACCCAAGTAACGGACGTAAGCGCTCTGAGTCGGCAGATTGTCGTCAATGATATTGAGCGTTTGCCCAATGGCGCTGTCTTGCAGAGCGAGAACGATCGCCTCGGCGCAGTTCTCTACGTAGGTGATGGGCATTTGCCCGTTCGCGCCGATCTGGAGCCAGAGACGATCGCCTGCCTTAAGCCCTAAGTGGGCATTCCAGAGGTGATCGCGTCCATAAATCATGCTGGGACGCAGGATCGTGACGCGCCCCCCCTTTTCAGGTTGCCCAAAGGCGCGAATTCGCTGTTCCTGAATCAGCTTGGTTTGGGCATAGCCGTCGCGTTGGCTGGGGTTGGCTTCGATCGGCGCGTCTTCGTCAATGATTTCGCCAGCAGCGATCTGCATGTAATCAAATACGGAAAACGTGCTAATGGCAACGAGGCGATCGATCCCGGTCTGAGTCATGGCGTTTAGCAGATTTTCGGTAGCTGTCACAGTTCCGGCATACTGCGTGGTGTAGTCACCCCGCATCACCGCAGCCAGATGAATGACGGCATCTACGCCTTCTAAAGCGTTTGCCAAGCGGTCTTTCTGCAAATCCGCCTGCACGATTTCTACAGCAGAATGATTAGCCCAGGAGAGAGAAGCAGGGGAACGCATCAAGGCTTTTACCTTGTGTCCCTGCCGCAGCGCTTCTGCAACGACATATTGACCCAAAAAACCCGATGCGCCAGTGATGAGTAGTTTCATAATAGGAATCCTTGCGCCTAATGCGTAGGGCTAGCTTCAGTGCTGGCTTCAGCAGCAATTGCTTCGGTGGTAAGTGCTTCAGGCTGTTTGTATTCAATCAGCTTTGCCTGCTTACCCTGCCAGCGCGTGAGCCAATATTTCACCTGTCCGATCGCCTCTGGCAGCTTTGCCACCACACAGAAGAAAGCGTACAGCCGCGCGTCCGCAGCCGTATCACCCCGCCCCAAGCGATAGCGATAAACCTTCCACGTCAGCACCGGGTAGAGTGAAAACACCAGCAGGCTGAGTCCATAGGTGAATCTAGCAAGGCTGAGGGCAGCAATCGGCAGCCCTAATCCCCAAATCCAGCGTGATAGGCTCTCTCTCATTTGGTAGCGTTCTGGCAGATGTCCGTGCAGCGCTGCTCCTTCTGCCATTGCCCAACCGCCCCGGATGGCTCGCTTCCACCACTGGCTAAACTTGAACATTGCCGCATCGTGCAGGGTCATATCGGCATCAATCCGGCGAATCTTCCAGCCTTGCTGCCGTAGCCGTACACACATTTCGGGTTCCTCACCGGCAATCAGCGTTGGCTTGTAGCCGTTGACAGCCTGAATGGCGCTGACCCGCATCAAGGCATCCCCGCCGCAGGCAGTGGCTTCGCCGATCGGTGTATTCCACTCCATGTCTGCCAAGCGGTTGTAGGGAGAGGCATCTGGGAAGCGCTCGCGCCGTCGCCCGCAGACAACCGCCAGCTTTTCGTCGGCAGTGATCGCTGCTAACGCCTGATCGATCCAGCCCGGCAGCAGTTCACAGTCACCGTCAATGAACTGGACATATTCGATTTGCGGAAAATGCTCAGTGAGATAGCTAAATCCAGCGTTTCGCCCCCGCGCCATAGTGAACGGAGTCGTTAAATCTAGGTCAATCACCTGGACACCCAGCAGTTTTGCCGCTGCTGGGCTGCCGTCTGTGGAGCCAGAATCGACATAGACGATCGGCATTCCGGCTGGAAGCTGGGCAAGGAGGGACTTGAGGCAGCGAATCAGTCGATCACCCTCATTTCGTCCAATCGTAACGACACCAATACTGCTCATGAAACCACATCCTGAGTGTTGCCAAGCGAGGTGCTAAGGGCAGAACCGCAAAGGCTCAATGCCCTAAATAATCGCATTACACAATAGCTAGCGATCGCCAGCCTGTTATTCCTGAATTCTATGCGGCATCTATAGAAGACAGGCAATTTGTTCTGTCATTCTTGCCCTTTCCTTAAAAATACCTAGCCTTTATGAAGTTTGCGCCTTTATGAAGTTTGCCCACTGCTGAGATTTGCTCACTGGCATAGCACCGGACGAAATGGCTCATGCTTGCACCTGTCACAGTTCATCCAACTGGAGGAAGTTTGGTATTGCTCTGGTGAGCCACCTTAGGGATGGACTGAGTGTCACTCAGTTGCACCGCTGGAGGGAGGCTTATGCAATGTGGGAGTTTGACGACCGAGGTAGCAGAATTGATGCCGGAAAAAGGTCAGCTACAATCCCCTCAGAAAACTCTCGGACGCTACAGTCTAACGATTGCTGCGATCGCCCTTACCTACTTCTCAGTGGGGAGCCTTTGTTTGTCTCTACTGCGGCTCCAGATTCAAGCATCTCCAGTCTGGTTTCCAGCAGGAATTGCAGTGGCAGCCTTGCTATGGCAGGGGCGGGTAGCATGGCTGGGGGTGGCATTGGGGAGTTTATGGCTCAATCATACAATTCAGATAGCCTGGCTACCTGCGCTCGGTGATGCTCTGGGTGACACTCTAGAGGCGGTTTTGGGTGCATACCTGCTGCAGCAGATTCAGTTTCGCAATTCAATGGAGCGGCTGCGAGATGTCTTGGGTTTTGCTGGCTTTGTGGTGGTAATTGCGGCAGGCGTGGGCGCAGCAGTGAACACGGTCATTGGCTATGTGGCTGCGTCTGTGAGCGCTGATCGACTAGGACAAGCTTGCTGGGCACTGTGGCTAGGAGACAGCACCGGTATATTAGTGCTGACCCCGTTGCTGCTGACCTTGCAGTCGAAGCTGGCTGGTGCCTCAGGGTGGGCATTTGTTGCCGAGCGATCGCTCTTGTCTCGCAGGTTGGAGAAAACGGCTTGGCTGGGGCTGCTGATGTTGGTGAGCAGCTGGGTGTTTTACTCAGACGTGAGGCTGGCAACCGCGCTGTATCCCCTGGAGTATCTGCCGTTTCCATTTGTGATTTGGGCTGCCCTGCGCTTTGGGCAACCGAACGCAGCCTTGGCAAGCTTTGCACTGTCGCTGATCGCCCTCAGCGGTACGGCATTGGGTCGGGGTCCTTTTGCCGCAATGCCGGCTGCTGCGGGGCAAGAAGTGCTGCTGCTGCAGGCGTTTATCAGTATGATTACCCTGACCGCCCTGATCGTGGCAGCCGTAACGATGCAGCAGCAGCAAGCCGAGGCGCGAATGAGGCTCACGGCAGAGCGGAATCGGCTATTGAGTGAGATGTCTTTGAGCATTCGCCGATCGCTTGAGTTGAACCAGATTTTGGAAACCACAGTGGCAGAGGTGCGGCAGTTTCTGCAAGCCGATCGGGTTTTTTTCACCCGCATTGGTACGCAAAGCGTTGGCAAAGTTGTTGCAGAATCGGTTGCGCCAGACTGGAAACCGATGCTGGGCTGGGTAGTAGAGGATCCAACGGCATATCAGGAGGTGCAGTCTCTGTTTGCCCAAGATCGGATTAAGGTGATAAACGACACGACAAACGAGAGGCGATCGCCTTTTATTGAGCAATACCACGAGCTTTATGATGTTCGGGCGACGATCGGCGTGCCGATTATTTTGGAATCTAAATCGACTGTGGAAGCCCCTTTGCAAAGCCGCTTGTTTGGAGTGCTGGTAGTGAATCAATGCACAGCGCCCCGCCACTGGCAGCCGCTGGAAATCGATCTGATGCAGCAGCTGGGAACGCAGGTGGCGATCGCCATCCAGCAGGCGCAGCTCTATGAGCAGGTGCAAACGCTGAATACCAGCTTGGAACAACAGGTAGAAGAACGCACCCTGCAGCTTCAGGCAAACATGGTAGAGCTGAAAGAGCTGAACCAGTTTCGAGATGTGCTGATTCATGCGATTGCCCACGATCTCCGTACGGCTGTCATGGGAACGCTGCTGGTGCTGAAGAATTTGCAAAACCAGACCGGAGAGCAAATCTCAATCGCCCGCACACTGTTGGAGCGGATGACCCACTCTGGTGAGGTGCAGCTCAATCAGCTCAATTCTCTGCTGGAAGTGTATGCCTATGAAACCGAAGGCGTAACGCTCGATCGCCAACCGACTCAGTTGTCTTCGCTGCTGCAAACGGTGCTGACTGAACTGCAGCCCACCTTCATCCAGAATGAGGCTGCAATCGAGAATCAAGTGACAAGCGAAGCACCTGTTCTGTGGATCGATGCGCGGCAGATGCAGCGGGTTTTGTGGCATCTGTTGAGCAATGCTGTGAAGCACAACCCTCCGGGCGTGACGATCGCGATTTCGGCTGAACTTGAAGCCGGAGCGCTGCGATGTGTAGTTCAGGATAACGGGAAAGGTATCAGTCAGGTTCAGCGCGACCACTTGTTTGAAATGCGCTTAGGCAATTCAGACGGGCGGCAACTGACAGGAATCAGCATGGGGCTATATTTCTGTCAGCAGATTGTCTGGGCACACGGCGGCACAATTGGCGTGGAGAGCGAACTGGGGGCAGGATCGCGGTTCTGGTTTACTTTGCCGATCGCAGATGAGCTTAGATTCCATTAAACTGGCTCATTGCTCATCCCGAAACTGCAGGCTCTCTAGCACGACTGTCGATCGTGGCTCAAAGTCATTGCTGTACTCCACCGGGTAGTGGGTAAAGGCATAGAACGCTTGGCTATTGTGTTCGCCCACATAAATTGCCCCTACAAACGTTTGATTGCCTGTTCGCTGCTGGTAGATTAGCTTTTCTCTTGCCCAAGCATAGCTAACAATATCCGTGCGATCGACCAGTTCCCAGCCGTTGCTGGCTAGCAGCCCGCCGTCGTTTAGCAGTAGATCTTGGATGCCTTCCAGACTGGTGCTGCGGGTCGGCAGAAAAATGTGGATATAAGCTTTTCCATCCTGTTTACCATCTGGGCTGTAGTTAAAGCGAACGGCTTTTCCTTCACCTGAGGAACCAACCTCGCTGCTGAACTCTTTGCCCGGGACATAGGTAGTGAGCGGCAAAGAGGCTTGGTTGAACAGCTTCAGCTCAACCTCACTGACTTTGCCATCCACATTGAGCGGCATGACGCGCGTCTCTGGGCGCGATTCATTGGGCGAGGTTGGCGTAACGGCGGCACTACTAGCAGTCGTTTTGCTGGGAGCAACTGAATGCTTAGCAAAAGAAGTGCTGCAGGCAGGGGCGATCGCCATCGCCAACCCGATCAGCAGATACATCGTTACGCGAAAGTTCAGAGTGCGGGAGTTCATGCCTTCTCTCGAAATAAGCTAGTTCACAGTCAAACCTAGTTAACCTGTCACGAAATTCACTAGTTTTCCAGGAACTACAATGACCTTCTTAATCTCCTTACCTGCAATATACTTCTGCGCCAGCTCAGATTCACGGGCAAGCTGCTCTAGCTGCGCTCGGTCTGCCTGTGCTGGCACCTGAATCGTGCCGCGCGTCTTGCCCAGAATTTGGATGACCAACGGAATCTCATCGACCACCAAAGCAGCCGGATCAAACTGGCACCAAGCCTGCTGATGCACAGAATCCTCATGTCCCAAACTATGCCAGAGTTCTTCGGCAATATGCGGTGCAAAAGGAGCCAACAGCTTCAGCAGCGTTTCAATGCCCTCTGCAAAGACTGGTGAATCTTTACACTTGCAATCTGTCAGAGCGTTGCTCAGCTTCATCAGCTCCGACACCGCCGTATTGAACTGGTATTCGCCCTCCAAATCTTCGCTGATCTGCTGAATCGCGTAGTGGATCGCGTAGCGCAGCTCTTTTTCCTCTTTAGTAAGGGCACCACCGGCAGGGGGAGTAGCGCGACGACCCACAGCATCCGTCACCAAACGCCAAACCCGGTTCAGGAAGCGAAACTGCCCTTCTACGTCAGCATCTTCCCATTCCAAATCTTTCTCAGGCGGTGCTTTGAACAAAATGAACATGCGGGCGGTGTCTGCGCCGTATTTGTTTACTACATCACCGGGAGCCACGCCATTGTGCTTGGACTTGGACATCTTTTCAAACACTACTTCCAGCACATCTCCCGTGTCTGGATCGATCGGATTGGCAGGATCGGCAACTCGAGTCGGGATGATGTACTTCTCAGTGCGGGGGTTCTTGTAGGTTCTGCCCTGCACCATCCCTTGCGTCAGCAAACGGCTGAAGGGCTCATCGAAATTGAGCAAGCCGCGATCGCGCAGCACCTTGGTAAAGAAGCGCGAATACAGCAGATGCAAAATTGCATGTTCAATGCCGCCCACATACTGATCCACAGGCAGCCAATCATTTACCTTGGCTGGCTCAAACGCTTGCTCTCCATTGCGAGCATCGGGATAGCGCAAGTAGTACCACGAAGAACACATAAAGGTGTCCATCGTGTCGGTTTCGCGCCGCGCCGCTGTGCCGCAGTTCGGACAGGGTACATTAATCCAATCCTCCAGCTTGGCCAACGGCGAAGCACCTCGCCCGGAAAATTCCACGTCCTCCGGCAGCTTCACGGGTAGATCGGCGTCTGGAACCGCAACTGCGCCACAGCCAGGGCAATGGATGATCGGAATCGGACAGCCCCAGTAGCGCTGCCGCGAAATCAGCCAATCCCGCAGGCGGTAGTTGGTCGTGCCTTTGCCTTTGCTGTTTGCCTCTAGCCACTGAACAGCAGCCTCCACGCTTTCACCTGCGCCTTTGCCTGCTGGAACGCCATTCAGCGCTTCAGAATTCACCATGACGCCATCGTGAGGGTAAGCTTCCGTCATTGACTCGACGCTCAACGTCTGATCGGCAGGCTGCACCACGACTTTGATCGGCAAGTCAAACTTTTTGGCAAACTCAAAGTCGCGCTGGTCGTGGGCGGGGACTGCCATAATTGCGCCTGTGCCGTAGCCCATCAGCACGTAATCGGCAATCCAGATGGAGATGCGATCACCATTCACCGGATTCACTGCGTAGCTGCCCGTCCAGACGCCCGTTTTCTCACGGTCTTCGGCGGTACGATCGATCTCGCTTTGGCTGGCGGCGGCGGTTCGATACGCCTCCACCACCGCTGCCTGTTCTGGTGTGGTTAGCTTTTCAACGAGCGGATGCTCTGGCGACAGCACCATGAAAGTTGCGCCCCAGAGGGTGTCGGGCCGGGTGGTAAAGATGGGCAGATCGTCGCCTGCTTCTGTCTGGAACGTGACCTGTGCCCCGGTTGATTTGCCGATCCAATTCTCCTGCATCAGCTTAACGCGCTCCGGCCAGCCCTCCAGCTTGTCTAAATCCCGGAGCAACTGGTCGGCATACTCAGTGATTTTGAAGAACCACTGCTTCAGTAACCGCCGCTCGACCAATGCGCCCGATCGCCAAGACTTACCCTGACTGTCTACCTGCTCGTTTGCCAGCACGGTTTGGTCGATCGGGTCCCAGTTCACGCTGGCTTCTTTTTGATATGCCAACCCCGCCTTGAAGAATTGCAAAAACAACCACTGCGTCCAGTGATAGTACTCTGGTGAGCAGGTGGTCACTTCGCGCGTCCAGTCGATCGACAGCCCCAACTGCTTGAGCTGGTTCCGCATCTGATCAATATTTTGGTAAGTCCACTTGGCAGGGGGAATGCCCCGCTCGATCGCCGCATTCTCGGCAGGCAAGCCAAACGCATCCCAGCCCATGGGGTGTAAGACGCGATAACCCTGCATGCGCTTGTGGCGGGCGATCACATCTGTAATTGTGTAATTGCGGACATGCCCCATATGCAGTGTTCCAGAGGGGTAAGGAAACATTGACAATGCATAATATTTGGGCTTGTCGCTGCCTTCAGGGGCTAGATCTAGCCCTTGTGCTTCCCAAGTTTGCTGCCATTTGTCCTCGATCGTGGCGGGGCTGTAGCGGGACTCCACGGGAACTCCTCTGGATGATTGCGTATTTCTAAACCATTCTAAAGGAAGGAAGGGGGGATGAGGATGGAGGGATGAGGGATGAGGGGTGAGGGGGGTGAGCAGAAAGGACTGAGTGGGAGTGGGGTGAGGCAATCAATGGGACTGATTCGAGTGTTTGTGTATGGCACTTTGAAGCCTGGGGAATGTAATTTTGATTTGTATTGTGCAGGGCGGGTGGTGCAGATGCAGCCAGCGATCGCCTATGGCACGCTGTTTGATCTGCCGTTTGGCTACCCAGCGATGACTGGAGGCGATCGCCCTGTCTACGGCTATTTGCTTGGGTTCAGCGATCCTGCTATCTTAATAGCGCTCGATGAGCTAGAGGACTTTGATCCGTGTCGCCCTGCTGATTGCAACGAGTATGTGCGGGTGAAGCAGGCGGTGTTTGATTTGGAGGGGCGATCGCTGGGAGAAGCTTGGGTTTATTTGATGCAGCCGGAACTAGTCGAGCGGGCGGGCGGGGTTCTGCTGCTGCAGGGCAAATGGACGGCGATCCGTGAGCTTACGTGAAGCTGCCGCAGGGCAAGGCGATCGCTATGGCAGGGTGCTCAGGCTAGTGTGCTGCCCCAGACGCTATGATGGATATCTGCAAGAATTACGCCAAAGGATGACTGGGAGGCACTTCTGACGGTTTATACGCGCCCCTTAGCTCGACTGATCGAGCAGCTTCAAAAATTACCTGGTGTGGGTCCAAAAACCGCCCAGCGGCTGGCGCTTCATTTACTCAAGCGTCCCGAAGCCGATGTGCATGCCCTTGCCCAAGCGTTAATCGAAGCCAAACAGCAGGTAGGTTTCTGTTCAGTTTGCTTTCATCTATCTGCCGAGCCGGTTTGCGATATTTGCCGCGCGCCCAATCGTGACCCTAACACCATCTGCGTGGTGGCAGATTCGCGCGATGTGATTGCGCTAGAGAAAACCCGTGAGTATAGCGGCAAATATCATGTGCTGGGCGGGATGATTTCGCCCATGGATGGAATTGGACCTGACCAGCTTCATATCGCGCCTCTGGTACGACGGGTCAGCAAACAAAACATTAAAGAAGTGATTATTGCCATTAGCCCCAGCGTGGAGGGTGAAACAACCACGCTGTATGTTGGGCAATTGCTAAAGCCGTTTACCAAAGTCACCCGGATCGCCTTTGGCTTGCCGATGGGCGGCGATCTAGAATATGCAGACGAGGTGACGCTGGCACGAGCGCTGGAAGGTAGACGAGAGCTAGATTAGGGCTGGTTTAATGAAACTAAAAATGAATGTAAAACAATCGGCTATGCCGATTGTTTTACATTCGATTTTTCTTAAGCCTGTCAGGCTTGGGCAGGGTTTGCTTTGCCTTTGTGCTTGCGGTAGAAAGATTTCAGCGTGCCGGACAAAGTTCGCTTGAGGAAGTCTACGTACAACGGCTTGACGTGTTCTGAACTGTAGGCGATCGCCCCGCCATCTCGACGAGTTGAAAAGACCACAAAGACTTCATTAGCAAACACCGGGCGGAAGCCTTTCGTAAATAGCTTTGCCAGCATCCCCGCCAATTTCTCGGTTCTGCCTTTGTGCAGGACGACCCACTGAATCTTGTCTTCTGTCAAAAATGCCGCATAGTCGCTGATTGGGCGCAGCAGGGATGCCCGGAAGATTAGCGGGGCAGCGATTCCCTCTTCTGGCTTAGCCCGATCGCGGACAAACTCAGCCGCTGCCTTCCAGGCAGGTGAATCAAACGATGATGCCAAAGCGCTTTTCTCATAGCGTTGAGCCGCAGGAAATACCTGAACGTAGTTAAACGCTAACCCCAGCATTCGTGCATCTGGATCAAGCGGATTGACTTCTTGTAGCGAAGCCACCCGATCGACCTGAAACTGGATCTCAGTGAAGACCCGATCGCTACTTGCTAAAACTGCCTGCGGAATCAAGCCCTGATAGAACCGAGAGCCTTGCTCACTGTGCAGCAGATAAAGCTCGATCGGCTGTCCATTAACGGTGAGTCTAAGGCTTTGCAGGATATCTGGGGCAACCAGATGGGTGCGAATGAGGCGGAACTCAACCACCAAATCTGTATGGGTGTGTTTGGCGATCGGTAGATCGAGCGTTGCCTGAGTGCCCGGACCCATCCAGCGGAAATCGCCCAGTTCGGCTGCCCGTTCCCGCCGCTGCCAGCCCATTCCCCGTAGCGGTTGGGCAAAATCGTAGATCACATGGCTGGAAGCAGGTAAGTGCAGATCGACATAGCGCTGGTTGTAGTGGCAATCGAGCAGTTTAGCAAGCAGATCTTCAGGTAAGGGCTGACTGAGGTCTACCTGCAGCCCGGGTGCAACCTGGTCGAGATACTTCTCGACTAGATCTTGAGTCATCTGGTCGAAGCGCTGCTCAAAAATTTCTTTCGCCGATTGATAAAGTTCAATATCCAGCAGGCTGTTTTCCCGGATGGCTTCGATCGTGCTGGCTGGAATTTCCTCTAGTGATTTTTTGGCTTTGGCAGCGTTCTCGCGGCGCGTGTTGATGATCGGGCGCCAGCCAAAGATATAAGACAAGAGGAACAGCGAATCCTGGAATCGCTCAACTAAACCCACAAAGGCAGCATCGTTTAAGCCTCGATGGGCAAGCTCCAGAATTTCTGGCGGGGTGAGGTCATCGAAGTCAAACTGAGCGAATTTGGCGAT
Source organism: Phormidium tenue FACHB-886 (assembly GCF_014764505.1). Lineage (GTDB taxonomy): Bacteria > Cyanobacteriota > Cyanobacteriia > Elainellales > Elainellaceae > FACHB-886. Next base: position 175,787 of record NZ_JACXWX010000008.1, on the reverse strand, counting down.
GTAGTAGGTCTGGACGTTTTTTTTGAGCTTGCCGAAGGGCAGCTTATAGGCAAATTCTTCTAGCGTCATTTCTTTGACCGCTTCATAGAACGGGTCGCCTGGCATCCGGCGAATATACTCGTAGTGAGAAATGACGCGTGCGATCGGCTCTCGCATCACGGTAACGTTGATCATCCGCTTGCCAGGAACCAGCGCCGGGATGTTGTTGTGCCCTAAGTGCCCGCGAAATAGTCGATACCGCTGAAACTCTTCGGGAGCGATCGTCTTGATTTGCGCCTTCAACGTAGCGGGACAAGTTTCATCTTCGTGGAAGTGGTCTTCGACGATCGTCCGGAAGGTCATGCCTGCAGTTTTGGGGATGTGCGAAAAATACATCACATCCTGGTCTTGCAGGTGATACTGTGCGGGGAAGTTTCTCATCGGTAGCTCTAGATGTCTTTCTAGCTTGGAGGGGCAGGCTGCTGCGGAGTGCGGGCAGCCTATAAGTTTGTAGTCGTCAGCTCAGTTTGAACGGCAGATCCCAAATCGATCTCTACACCAGAAGCTTTGCAGTATTGCTCGGCGATCTCATGCGGGTTGCCGATCATCTTAACCACATGGTCTTCAATCCACATGGCGCGATCGCAGAGCTTAGCGACGCTGGCGATCGAATGGGTGACCAGGACGATCGTCACGCCGCTCTTCTTGAAACTCAGCATCTTTTCCTGACACTTTTTCTGAAAGCGGATGTCACCCACGCCTAGCACTTCATCAATCAGCAGAATCTCTGGGTCAAGGTGTGCTACTACCGAAAAGCCCAGCCGTGCCAGCATCCCCCTGGAGTAGACGCGAATGGGGCTGTCTACAAACTCGCCTAGCTCAGCAAAAGCCAAAATCTCTTCCATCTTGGCGAGAATCTCTCGGCGAGTTAAGCCCATGAGAACGCCGTTGAGCACCACATTCTCCCGTCCGGTTAGCTCTGTGTGAAACCCGGCTCCCAATGACAGCAGCGGCGAAATTCTACCGCGCACACTCACTTTGCCTTTGCTTGGCTTCAGCACACCTGCAATCAGCCCAAGTGTCGTGCTTTTCCCAGCGCCGTTATGCCCGATGATGCCAAAGTTTTCACCACGATACACTTCAAAAGAGATATCGCGCAGCGCTTCAAACTGAGTGCGTTTAAGGGCAGCGAGGCTGCGGTGAATATTAAAGGCAAAATTTTTGATGCCTGTGATTTGCCGATAGTACGGGTAGTACTTGGTAACGCACTGAAAGCTAATGACTGGTTCTTGCATATCGTGGCACGGGTGAGGACTTTCGCCTTATATAACTTCTGCAAACTTCCAAACTAGCTTCCGGTAAACCAGGGAGCCGATCGCCCAAAACAGCATTGCATAGCCTAGACCGATCAGCAAATAGAGCGGCTCTAGCTTCCCATTGAGGATTAGCTCGCGCCAGCTCACCATCAATGGCCCAAACGGGTTGAAGACGAGCAGTTCGCGGTAGCGGGGGGGAATGTGTTCTAGCGGATACAGAATTGGAGTGACATAGAAGGTGAAGTGCAGCAAGATGTTGGTCAAGCGCTCTAAATCCCGCAGGAAGACATTGATCGAAGCGAGAAACAGCGTCAGCCCATAGATCATGACGAACTGAATAAACAGGAGAATCGGGACGCCATACAGCCATGATATGCTGGGCGATTGACCAAAAATATAGAGAAACAGAATAATCACCGGGATCGACACAATGAAGTGGATCATGTGGTTTAATCCCGCTGAAAGCGGCACGATCTGCTTTGGAAAATTAACTTTTTTGATAATCGTGGAGTTGCCCACAAACAGGTTAGGCGCTGAGCCAACGGCGTTAGTCATCCATTGCCAGGGGAAGACTCCAGAAATCAAAACAACTGGGTAATTTTCGATGTTAACTCGCATGAACAGGCGAAAGGCAATGTAGTAGATCAGCGCTGAAGCAAGGGGATTGGCGATCGACCACAGGTAGCCCAACAGCTTGTTGTTGTAGCGAACCTTGAGTTCTTTTTGCACCAGCACCAGTAGCAGATCGCGGTAGTTTTCCCAGTTGCGCTCGCTGCCGTAGTGCTGCATTTTTGCGGCGGTAGTGCCATTCATACTCCCCAACTCCGTCACTCCTCTTTCAAGATCTACCCTTGCTAACCGCAAGCTATTTCAGCTTATGGAGCATTCTAAGCGAAGATGTATCCATTCTTTAACAATTGCAGCCAGACCACGATAATACTCTACTCTGTGAATCTGCAAAATCTTTCCTTGAGGGCTTAGGCATTTCGCCAATGCACAAAGCTTATCCTCTGCTGTACAGGCTGAGGACTGGTGTAAATCGTCCTGAAGTGTGCAGACAAGGATGCCAAGGCTCTTAAGAGCAAGACGATCGCCCTGCTAGGTAAGTTTCCTCTTCAGCGCTCAAGGTGCAAAATCAATCCTCGTGGCTAAAGGTAAAACGATCGCTCCTACGGTTCCTCGGCAACTATTCGCAATTCGCGCATGTCTCATACAATCAGGTCTCATACAATGCAGAAGCATCAGGAGCATCCTATATAGAACAGGCGATGCCGGCTGTAGAACGGTTCGCTTTGGAAAATTAGGGCTTAAGGACATTAGGACTTGGAGATACGACTGACGCAGGTCCTCTACTTGTCGCGCAGTATGTTGCGCAATATAGGGATGCATCAGCTGAGATAACCTCTGAAAAGCCGCAGGCGGGAGTGGGAGGGTGAGTGAAGTGAAAACAGCAGTCATTCACGAATGGCTGGTGACCTATGCCGGATCGGAGCGCGTGATCGAGCAGATCTTGGAGCTTTACCCGGATGCCGATCTATTTAGCTTGGTTGAATTCTTGAGCGAGGAGCAGCGGGGCTTCATTCGGCAGAAGCCAGTCAAAACCTCATTTTTGCAGAGCTTGCCCTTTGCAAAGCGTCACTTCCGACAGTATTTGCCGCTGATGCCGCTAGCGATCGAGCAGCTCGACCTTTCGCCATACGACCTGATCTTGTCGAGCAATCATGCCGTTGCCAAAGGCGTAATCACCCGTCCTGATCAGCTCCACATCTGCTATGTACATACGCCGATTCGCTACGCCTGGGACTTGCAGCAGCAATACCTGCAGGGTGCAAAGCTCGATCGGGGCATCAAGGCGGCTGCAGCACGGCTGATTTTGCACTATCTGCGCCTCTGGGATTTGGCAAGCGCCAACCGCGTCGATCACTTCATTGCCAACTCCCGCTATGTGGCGCGGCGCATCTGGAAGATCTATCGCCGTCCGGCAACCGTCATCTACCCGCCTGTGGCAGTCGATCGATTTGTGCCAACCGTACCGCGGGACGAGTTTTACTTTACCTTGGCGCGGTTTGTGCCCTACAAGCGAGTGGATTTGATTGTGGAAGCCTTCAACCAGCTGGGACTGCCATTGGTAATCGTGGGCGATGGCGCAGACTGGGAGCGGCTGCGATCGCTAGCGAAACCGAACGTGCAGATTTTACGTCATCAGCCAGAGGCGACCATTGTGGACTACATGCAGCGCTGTAAAGCGTTCGTTTATGCGGCAGAGGAAGACTTTGGCATTGCAGCAGTCGAAGCGCAGGCTGCCGGAGCGCCCGTGATCGCCTATGGCAGGGGTGGCATTACCGAGACAGTGATCGCTGAGAAAACGGGGTTGTTCTTCCCTGAGCAAACTGCAGAGAGCCTCATAGAAACAGTGCGGCTTTTTGAGGCGGGTGCTTTCTGGTTTAGCTCACAGGCAGCACGACACAACGCCGAGCGGTTTTCGCGCGATCGTTTTCAGGCAGAATTTGCTGACTTCGTTGAGCGGAAGTGGATGGAGTTTCGCACAACTCTTTAACTCCACACTTGCCGTCCTTCAAAAACTCTCTAGCTATAAATTTCGGGGTCGGATGGCGTAAAGTAGTGGCGTGAGGAGAAATGTATTGTAATGCAACTGAATCGAACATTACAGCCCGCGCTTTTGGCAATTACTATTTCAACGCGATCGTCCCCTACCTTTGCCCTAATGATTGGGGCAGATGTGGCTGCTCTGGCAATTGCTTGGATCTCTAGCGTTTTCTTGCGGATGCTGGTTGAGGAACAGTTTCACACCTGGATCTACTGGCAGTTCTATCCGCTTTTGGCTTTGTTTATCACGGCTTATGCACTGGTTGGTCTGTACCCCGGCGTTGCCAGCAGCCCGATCGAGGAAATGCGCCGCACCACGCTGACCACCACGCTGATTTATCTATCGCTAGCAGCAATGCTGTTTCTGCGGCGCGAAGGTGAAGTGTACTCTAGAGGCGTTTTTATCATTGCCTGGGTGCTGTCGATCGTGCTGGTGCTGCTGTTTCGGGCGTTGGTGCGGCTGCTATTTGCACGATGTCGCTGGTGGGGCTATCCGGTCATGGTGCTGGGAGCCGGAAAAACCGGGGAAATGGTGGTGCGGACGCTCAAACAGCGCCCCAGTATTGGGCTGAAGCCCGTGCTGGTGCTGGACGATGACCCCCAAAAGCATGGCACTTTATATGGTGTTCCAGTGGTGGGTGGGGTGCGGCTGGCTCCCGGTCTAGCCCGATCGCGCAAAATTCCCTATGCGATTGTGGCGATGCCTGGTGTACGGCGCGATCGGCTGCTGAAGATCTTAGAGCGCTATGGCACGGCGTTTGCCCATCTGTTGATTATTCCTGACCTGTTTGAGTTTTCTAGCCTGTGGGTGTCTGCCAAAGATATGGGCGGCGTTTTGGGGCTGGAGGTGCGGCAACGGCTGCTGATGCCGGGACCACGGCTGGCAAAATTTTCGATCGATCTAGCGGCAACGCTGATTGGTGGTTTGATCTTGCTGCCCTTAATTGTGGTGATCGCCATTCTGATTCGGCTCGATTCACCCGGACCGATCTTCTACCTGCAAACGCGGATTGGGCAAGGGGGGGAGCACTTCAAAGCCTGGAAGTTTCGCACCATGGTTCCGCATGCTGCTCAGTCGCTGCAGGACTATCTCGAAAAGCATCCAGAACTCCAGGATGCCTGGGAGAAGGATCGCAAACTTCGCCGCGATCCGCGAGTCACGCGCGTTGGCAGCTTCCTGCGCCGCACAAGCCTGGATGAGCTGCCCCAGCTCTGGAACATCCTCCGGGGTGAAATGAGCTTGGTGGGTCCCCGGCCGATTGTTGATGAAGAAATTGAGCGCTATGGGGATAAATTTCCGCTCTACACTAAAGTCATTCCGGGGTTAACCGGGCTCTGGCAGGTGTCTGGACGCAACAACATTACTTATCAAGAACGGGTCAATCTAGATGCCTATTACGTAAGAAACTGGTCGGTCTGGCTCGATATTTATATATTAATCCGCACAGTCTGGGTGGTTGTCACTGGAGAAGGCGCGTACTAGAGGCGGGCTTAAAGGCGAGTTTATAAGATGAGTGGCTGGTGTGCTCCGCCATCAGTTAGTAGCTCCTTGCATAGGCAGAAGGGATGAAGCATGGAAAGTTTGCCTCGTGGGTTCGATCGATTCCGCCGAATCTTTCGCTTCAGCATCATTGCCTTGCCATATTTGTCTTATGTCAGCGTTGCAGGGCTAATTCTAGACACCCTTTATCTTGTTAAAACCTACAAACGATCGTCCCTTGATCCGCTGATTCGCAACGGGCTGCTGCTGATTTGCGGCTTGATGCTGATCAGCTCGGCTTTGGCGTTTGAGCGGGGGGAGGCGTTTCTGCAGCTCACAAATTACTTTCCGTTTTTCCTGATGTTTGCGGTGCTGCCCTATTTCTTGAAGGGCATTGAGCAGCTAGAGCGGCTGGCGCTGGATGTAGTGCTTGCCTCCATCCCGCTCAATCTGCTGGCGTTTGTCGAATATGTGCTGCGATCGCCCTGGATCACCCGCCCCTTCCGCCGCAATCCGTTCATCCGCTGGGTTCGCAGCCGTCCGCATGAGGGACGAGCGATGCTGATGTTTGGGCATCCCAACGCGATGGCGGCGTATTTGGTGGTTGTGTTTGGGCTGGGGCTGGGGCTGATTCTCTGCTACTACTGGGGGCGATCTCAACCGGGGCAGGCTCAACCGGGGCGATCGGCTCGGTTCTCGCATCCTGCTTGGCTGTATGCCGGCACGTTTCTCAATTTGCTGGGGATCTTTAGCGCAGGCTCACGCAACGGGCTACTGGTGGCGATCTCGCAGCTAATTTTGTTTAGCCTGTTGAGTCGGGCGAGCCGGGCGATCTGGATGGCTGGATTGGTGAGTGTGGGTGGCATTTTGGTGGGAGTGGCTGGGCTAGGCATTGGCGGACGCGCCCAGCTCTTGGGCAACTGGGCAAATGAATCGCGCCTGCTGATCTGGGGAATTGCGCTGGATCTAATACGCGAACGGCCGCTGTTCGGCTGGGGCTTGGGCAACTACAAATTTCAGTATCCGCTGCGAATTGCCGGACTCAATGTGGAAGAAACTTACGTGGGGCATCCGCACAGCCTGTGGCTGATGTTGGGCTGCGAGGCGGGGCTGCTGGTGACGATCGTCTTCACAGGCTGGGTCGGGCTCATTTGCTTCAGGGCGGCTCGGCGGCTGCAGCCTCAAGACAAGCATTCTCTGCCAGAACGCCAACGTGCCATTTTGCTGGGCTTTTTAGTTGCCTTTTGGGGCTGTATTGCATTTTCCCTGTTCGACGTGCCGCTGTTTGATGCCCGGTTGAACGTCATGGGCTGGCTGATGCTGACAGGGCTGTATGTGCTGGGGCGGCAGGAGAAAGCAGTTGCAGAACCTGCTCTGGCTTAGCGCCCGTCTTGCATCGTTGACCTACCCGTACCTTGCGAAACCTATGATACTGTGAGTAGCGATCAACCCTAGACACGTTTAACAGATTTACTTTATGACACCAGGCTATGTTTTTTTAGCAGGAGCCAGTCGCGGCGTGGGGCGAGAAATTGCCAATCGCTTGGTTCCGCAAACGAAGGTCAAAGCGCTGCTTCGCTCAACCGATAGCCAACCCGCGCTCGAAACCATGGGAATTGCAGTGGCGCTCGGCGATGCGCTCAATCCGGCGCAAGTTGAAGCAGCGATGCTGGCAGAACCCATTTCTGCCGTAATCAGTACGATCGGCGGCTTACCTAAAGACGGACAAAGAGCCGATTTTTTGGGCAACAAGCATCTGATTGATGCCGCAGTGAAAGCCAATGTGCAAAAGTTTATTTTGGTATCGTCGATCGGCAGCGGCAATAGCGCGGTTGCTTTACCGCCGCAAGCGCTAGAAACCTTGGGAGCAGTGCTGGCAGAAAAAGAACAGGCAGAGCAATATTTGATTGCCAGCGGGCTAACCTACACGATCGTTCGACCCGGTGGACTCAAATCTGAACCGGCGACCGGCAACGCCGTCCTCACGCCCGACCCCACGATCGCCGGATCGATTCATCGGGCTGATGTGGCAGATTTAGTCTGTCAATGCTTACAGTCGGATAAAGCCAATAACCAAGTCCTGTCTGCGGTCGATCGCCAGATGACCTATGGGCAGCAAGACTTTGAGATTCTGGTGCTTTAAGTGCAGCTCAACGCCACCCAACTCCGACAAGCCTTACTCGACTGGTACGCGGAGTCGGGGCGAGATTTGCCATGGCGGCGATCGCGTGATCCCTATGCGATCTGGGTGTCTGAAATCATGCTGCAGCAAACCCAGGTCAAAACGGTGATTCCCTACTACAATCGCTGGTTAACGCAGTTTCCGACGATCGCTGCCCTTGCGGCTGCCAATCTGCAGCAAGTCCTGAAAGCTTGGGAGGGGCTGGGATACTATGCCCGCGCCCGCAATCTGCACAAAGCTGCTCAAGTGATTGTGCAACAGCACGACGGCAGCTTCCCTATCGATCCCAAAACTGTGATGGCTCTGCCCGGGATTGGGCAAACAACCGCAGGCGGTATCCTTAGTGCAGCGTTCAACCAGCCCTTGCCGATTCTAGATGGAAACGTCAAGCGAGTGCTTGCCCGTCTGCTGGCGCTAGAAACACCGCCCAGCAAAGCCTTCAAGCTGCTGTGGCAAACTTCTACAGCACTGCTTGATCCAATCAATTCACGCGATTTCAACCAAGCTCTGATGGATTTGGGCGCAACGATCTGCACACCCAAAAATCCTGCCTGTCTGCTCTGCCCTTGGCGACCGCACTGTTTAGCCTACCTCCGGACTATGCAAAATGAACTGCCTGTTCCAGAAACCCGATCGCCTTCACCCACAAAATCGATTGGCGTTGCCGTCATTTGGAATGACCAGGGATTGATTTTGATCGATCGTCGCCGTCCGGAAGGCTTGCTCGGCGGGCTCTGGGAGTTTCCGGGGGGCAAAGTAGAAGCGGGTGAGACGATCGAAGACTGTATCCGGCGTGAGATCCGCGAAGAGTTAGATATTGAAATTGAAGTGGGTCAACATCTGATCACGATTCATCACGCCTATACTCACTTTCAGGTTGTCTTAAATGTTCATCATTGTCGATATATTAGCGGTGAACCCAAGCCGATCGAGTGTGATGAAATTCGGTGGGTAACGTTGGCAGAGTTAGATCAATTTCCATTCCCCAAAGCAAACGTCCAGATTATTCAGGCGCTGCGACAGGCACAGTCAAGTGCCCCTTAATGCGGCAATTCTCCCTTGAATAGGCTCCAAATTGTCTTTTGAAAATTGTGGTATGCGCGGTTTTCAGAAGATGATTTAGCTTTGTTTCAGCACAAAGCGCTGTGAATTTCTGCACTAGCAGCAAAACCTCACAATAGGGTACTCATGATACTGATAGCTGTTCTGTAGCGCTACGCGCGTATATTAGGGCATACTTTTACACAAAAAGTATTTTAATCCAGCTGCGTAGCGCCATATTACCCAGTTAATTAGGCTCATCAGCATCTTGAGATAGGGTGGCTGGTTCATGATGACTAAACAAAAATTCATCTGAATCCCATGCTTCACAAGGTTAGAGGCAGATCCTCTGGCTTATCTTTGCTTAGCCACAGAGAAATGCTTAGCTGCAGGAAAATTACCGAAAGAGGCAGCAGAAAAAATTAGTAGGCAAAAGATAGCTCAGCTATAATCGGTTATGCTGCAGTAAGGCACAGCTGAGGCCATGGCTGGAGCTTGCATGAGGGGAGTTAGCGCAGTTGGTAGCGCGCTGCGATCGCACCGCAGAGGTCAGGAGTTCGAATCTCCTACTCTCCATTAGCTCTTTAATGGGCAGATTTACTCTCGCTGATTAGCGTGACGATCGCACTAATCAACCTCTCCGGCTCAACTGGTTTAGCTAAGTGCATCTGAAATCCGGCAGCAAGCGCCTGTTGCTGATCGAGTTCCCCTGCATAAGCCGTCAGGGCAATTGCTGGAATCATTCCTTGCCCTGATGCAAGAGTTCTTATTTGTTGCATCAGCATATATCCATCGAAGTTAGGCATTCCAACATCTGAAATTAGTATTTCTGGTGAGAATACTTCTAGCTGTTCCAGCACTTCAGCCGCAGAAGCTACAACCCGCACCTCTGCTCCAGCTTGCTCTAAAACAAACTCGATCAATACTCGAATATCTTCATCATCATCGACGGCTAAAACTCTTAATCCAGCCAGGTCTACAGATATTGGAGGTTCATCTTTCTCATCAACGCTGACTGAAATTGGCATCAAAGGCAGTTGCACTGTGAACGTTGCTCCCAAGCCCTCCCCTAAGCTTTCTGCCCGAACCGTGCCGCCATGAAGCTCTGTAATATGACGCACGATCGCCAATCCCAACCCTAGCCCGCCAAACTTGCGAGTTGTTGTGCCATCCTCTTGCCGAAAATAGTCGAAGACGTAGGGCAAAAACTCCGGGCTAATTCCTTTACCTGTATCTTTGACTTGGATTTGAGCATGACTATTGCTTTGTTCTAACCGAATCTCTACCGTTCCACTAGCTGGTGTAAACTTCACGGCATTAGTCAGCAAGTTCCAGATCACCTGTTGTAGACGAGCAGCATCCCCCATTACTTGATCAAGATCGAGATTGAATGTTTTTTGAATCTGAATTCCTTTGGCTTCTACGGCAAGTCTTACTGTTTCTAATGCGGCTTCAATCGTGCTGATCAAACTGACGGGTGCAATATTGAGCACAAACTTGCCCCGCAGAATTCGAGAGACATCTAGTAAATCCTCAATGAGCTGTGTTTGTAGTTTGGCATTTCGTTCAATCGTTGCTAGCGCCTGCTGCGTTTTTTGTTCATCGAGCTTTTGAGATTGCAACAGTTTTGACCAACCCAAAATCGGATTCAGTGGCGATCGTAACTCATGAGACAGCACCGCCAGGAACTCATCTTTAATGCGGTTTGCTGCTTCTGCTTCTTGTCGTGCAGCTTGTTCATTGGCTAAGAGCCGCTCTCTCTCCTCCTCATCCCGTTTGCGCTCAGTAATGTCAAAGTTCACCCCAATCAAGCGAACGGGCTGGTTATTACTGCCTTGAACAACGATGCCCTGGCTCGATAGCCAGCGGATATTGCCATCATCTGCAATAATGCGAAACTCTGTGTGAAAGCTACCGCCCTGCTCTAACACTTGTTCTGTAAGCTGTTGAGCAGGGAGAAGGTCATCCGGATGAATAAATTGGAAGAAAGCATCAGCACTCAACTGGTTTTTATCTTTATCCATGCCAAACAGTTTGTACTGATTCACATCCCATTGCTGAACATTCGTTTCCAGATTCCATTCCCACGCCCCCATGCAGCCTGCATCCAGCGCCAGTCGGAGCCGTTCCTCACTCTGCCGTAGCGCTCCCTCAGCTTGTTTACGCTCGGTGATGTCAGTATGGGTTCCCAACATCCGCAGGGGTTGGCCATCGCTATCCCAGGAGACAATCTTGCCTACCGAGAGAATCCACTTCCAATCTCCTGATTTAGTACGCTGTCGGAATTCAACTCGATAGGTCTCCAGTATTCCTGAGATGTAATCTGCATATGCCTGGTAAACGGTTGCTACATCATCAGGATGAAGCCGATCGCGCCACTTGGCATTAGTTTCTTGAAACTCATCTGGATCGTAGCCCAGCATCTCAGCATAGGCTGGGCTAACGAGCGCATCGCCCGTCTGCACATTGAGATCATAAAGCCCTTGATTTGCCGCCATTAAAGCTAACCGTAGCCGTTCTTCACTATCTCTGAGGGCAGCTTGTGCCTGCTGCTGTTCGGTAATGTCCTGTAGGATCAGCAAAATTGCATTAACGCTGTGATGATCGTCGTGCAGTGGAGCGGCTGAAACATGCAAGACGACCTTTGAGCCATCGCGCTTGCAGCGATAGGTTTCCACACCCAAAAAGACTTCTCCCTGGGTGACTGCTTCCCGAAGCTGGCGGCATTCTTCTTGTTTTTCTTCTGGAGCAATAGGGAGCGGTTGACCTAAGAGTTCTGCTTCACTCCACCCAAAAAGCTGCTCTGCTGCAGCGTTCCAGAGCCGCACGGTTGCATCTGGATCAATCACGACGATCGGCAGCGGAGAAGCGGCAACAACCGTTTGTAGCGTCTGTAAGGTTTGTTGGAGTTCCTGCTGGACTCGTCTGCGCTCGTCTTCAAAGAGCTTGCGATCGCTAATATCCACTAAGGTCACTCCCACTCCTAGCACTTGCCCATCAGCAAGGCAAACGGGGAAGTAATTAACTAAGGCATATCGCACCAAGTCAGAGGGATGGGTGACTCCCACGATCTCCTGATTCAGCAATGGCTCTTGGGTTTCCATCACCTGTTGCAGAACCGGGGCAAGCACAGGCGCCCACTCTGGCAAAACATCCCACAGCGTCCGTCCCAAGTGTTCGTTTAGGGGAATACCGTTTGATTCCGCCAGAGCCTCATTCGCATGGATATAGCGCAAGTCACGATCAAAAAAGGCAATGCCAATGGGGGAACTGTTAATCAGAGCGCTGAGGGTGGTTTCGCTCTGGCGCAGCGCCAGCTCCATTTGTTTGCGGTCAGTGATATCAATGCAAGCACAGGTGATGGCGATCGTTTCTCCATTGCTATCCAGCATTGGCTCAACCGTCATGTCATAGTAAAAATCTTGTCCATACAGGGTGAGCTTGACTTCTTCCCGCGCCGCAAATCCTGTTTCTAAAACACGATGCTTGATGGCAGTGAGTCGTGCCACGTCATCACTTGCAAACAGATTGGCATCCTGGTTGCCGATGATTGCTGTGGCATGAAGCTCAGGCGTTGGATTGTATATCCAGGTGTAGCGTAGCTCTTGGTCTTGATTAAAGACTGTGATGGGCGAATTTTTTAGGGCAACGCGCAACCGCTCCTCGCTCTGGCGCAGCGCTTCTTCGGCTTGCTTGCGTTCGGTGATGTCCCAGGCGATACCCAGGCAGCCCGGATTTCCTTCGGCATCGTAGGTTAAATCTGCCCAAATCTCTAAATCCACCCGTTGCCCATCTTTCCGCTGATGCTGGGCTTCGAACCCAGCGAGCGATCGCCCACTTAGCACAGTCTGGATACTGTCAAGAAATGCTTGGGGTCGATGGGGAACAGTGGGCATAAACTGCCCGATCGTTTCCTCGGCGCTCCAACCAAAAATTCGCTCGGCTGCCCGGTTCCACAGTCTGACAATTCCCTGCGGATCGAAAAAGACAATGGCAACCGGGCAAGCGTCCACCAGGGTTTGTAGGGTTTGGTTGGTGCGCTGCAGCGATTCTTCCGCACGTTTGCGATCTGTAATGTCGGTAACAAGAATGGAAACCCCGGCAGCAGAGGGATAGACGCGGTTCTCAAACCACCGTTGCCAGGGGGAATAGAGGTACTCAAACTGAACGACCCTTTGTTCTACAACTGCTCGATGCACTTCAGCGTAGAACTGGCTGCCAACCGTCTCTGGAAAAATATCCCAGATGCACTTGCCAAGTAGTTCTTCCCTGGATCTGCCTACAATTTCAACCACGCGTTCGCTGACGTAAATGTAGCGCCACTCCTGATCCAGAACTAAAAACTGATCATTAAGGCTGGCTAAAACAGTTTCTAGCTGAGTATTTGCCGCCTGCACCTCAGCATGGAGCGATCGCTCTCGGCGCATGGCTTCCTGTTGGATCGCTTCTAACCGCTTATGTTCGCTAAGGTCTAAAACAAAACCTGTGACCGTTGCTTCGCCAGTCATAACAGCACCATGCAGAACAGGAACATGAGAACCATCCTTGCGAACGTACTGCTTCTCAAACGGCGTACAGGCTCCAGTAGCCAGCAATTCCTGCATGGCTCTCTCACTACTCTCTAGGGATTCTGGTGATGTTAGCTCGCGCCAATGCAGGCGACCTGCGCGTAGCTCCTCCTGGGTATAGCCGATGAGCTGTAGAAAATTATCGTTTGCGTTCAAGATGGCGCCATCTAGCTCTGCCACGATCGTGCCAATGATGTTGGACTCTGCCAAACAGCCAAACCGAGCTTCACTTTCTCGAAGGAATTTGAAATTAGCTTCCGCTCTTCGCCGCGCGGTTCGCTGGGCTTCATTCAACGAGTTGATCAGCAACGCCGCCATCACGAAAACACCCAGGCGCACTAGAGTTCCTAGATCAGGAGCACCAAATGCGTAGAACGGCTCGATCCAGAAGTAGTTGATCGCCAGTGTAGATAAAACGGTTGCCAGTAACCCCGGACCTACCCCCCCACACCAGGCGCTCACCATTACAGCAGCGAAGAACAGTGAAGTCGGGGTTGCCTCTAGATAGGAACGCAATAGAAGATTGGCTCCTAACGCTAAAGCCACCGATAGCAACACCACGCCATACTGCAGCAGTTGGCGTCGCAAAACTGTCGATTGTGCTTGACTCTCCCTAAGCAGTCCCGCATTTCCCTCAGTCATCGTGCGCTTAACTCCGTCCCTGGAAACTATTGGTCTAATCGCTTTTGCCCCTACTTCTGTAGGACCGCGGAGAACTCATTCAAACCTTTGGGTAAATTTCTGCCTGGCTTGAGGAGAGCCAATGCCAAAGATTGAATGTTGGTGTTCTCCCAGCAGTTCATCATGCAGTAGGTAGCTGCCAGCATGCTGACAAATTATCTCTAACTAAGCACTGCTAAACTGCCAGAGTTGGCAAAGGCAGCCAATATTGAGTTGCTTCAGCACGATCGCTTCTTTCAGCCTGGAAGTGAGACGGAATGAGTCAAGTTATGCAGTTCCAGAAATCCAGGGTTCTCCTTGTCCGATTATCTATCACTAGGCACATGTGCTTGTCTATCCTCTGATAGAACCTCCACCCAGTTTTCAACTATGACTACTGCAAGCCGTTTTGAAAGCGGGAATATGAGGTTGATACAGAGGTTGATACAGCAGAAACAAGCAGAAGCTGCCCTGCGAGAAAGTGAGGAGAAACTGCGTCTATTTATCCAGCGGGCTCCGGTTAGTGTTGCCATACTTGACCGCAAAATGCATTACATTACGGCTAGCCAGCGGTGAGTAGACATTTATCAGCTTGGGACAATTGAACAGGTAATTGGACGATCGCACTATGAGCTATTTTCTAACTTGCCGGATAGATGGCAGAACGCTTGTTGGCACGAGAGTGATCGGCACGGCAGGAAGCTGAATAAGCTAACCGCATCAAGGACGAATTTTTGGCTGGGCTGTCTCATGAATTGCGATCGCCCCTGAACCCCATTCCTGCGGAAGCATTGGCAGCGTTGATGGGTTGCCAGCCGGATGTGCTGCTGAGTGACTCGGCAGGCCCGAGGTAGATAGCGACATGCTGATGCAACAGGTGAGAGCACTGCCAGCAGAGCAGGGCGGAGAGATTCCTGCGATCGCCCTGACTGCCTATGCAGGGGAATTCAACCAGAAACAGGCATTGACAGCAGGATTTCATCGGCATATCTCGAAACCTGTGGAGCCAGAGACGTTAGTGAGGGCGATCGAAATGCTCCTACAGTCCATCTAGTGTTTTCATTTAATGTCTTCATCTGGTGTCTTATCTGCAAACGGCTCCTAAACCAGGTTTCTAAACTCAGGGATAGGCAGATAAGCACAGAGGACTTATTGGCTGGATAAGAGTTGGTTGAAACAAAACGATCTCCTCACTGTAGCCGAGTTTCTGAGGAAGGGGCTGTAGAAGATGGTAGAGATGTTGCTGGCTCAGGAAGCGATGGAAGAAACGAGAGCGGATGTTTCATATTGGCAGCAAAGCCCAGGATGGCGCGATCCCGGTGTTCGTACAGTAGCTCGCCTTGAGCATTAAAGAGGAACGTTGCGCCTCGCTGCGTGAGGTAGGCAGAGTTTGGCACATAGGTCTTCCAGTGGCTTAGCACTTCTCCCATATTCCGCAGTCGTAGCGTCGCTAGCTCAAACGGACGTTGGAAGCCTTTGCCTCCTGCCCACCGGAAGGACGAGCCCTTGAGCGGCGGGAGTGGGGATGCTTGAATAATTTCCTCATCGCCGATCAGCTGGGGAGCTTGCCGATCGCCTCGATATCCCCGCAAGACTTCTGCCAGCGTACCAGGACTACCTATGCCAGCACACATTAGCAGCAGGTTGAGCCAAGCAGTCTGTGCTGTAGATAGCATAGGGAACTTGAGCGACAGCCCGCTATACAAGTGAAGCTGCTGATGCAGTTCAGCCGTGGGATCGATAAACAGACACTCTGGCGAAAAGCCAGTATAAGCGCAGAACTGCTCACCAGAGGAGCGATCGCCAATCCCCACTGCTCGGACAACGATGCCCGTTTGCTGAAGATGTTGAGCCTCTCGCTGCAACCACCAGGCATATTCGAGACTGTCAAAATCTCCTAGCTGCGGCCAGAGCAGCACAAGCTGCCGGGGGGCATCGCACCCCTCCAGAATAGGGACAACGGCTCCATCACTGATGCGTTGGCGTTTGGTCTGCCTGAAGCGATCGTATGGGTTCATTGCCCAAATCTGTTCATCTGCTGTCATTCAACCTCCTGCTGCAATGGTGCTGCCTAATCTCTAATCTTTGCCTTACTCTATTCATTCCATAGAATAGCGGATGCGACACTGAGCGTAAATTAACTTGCTCTCTTCAAGCTGCTAGGCATCTCGCTGCCAACTTTGAATTTGGGCTTAGAACTGCATAAGTAGGAACGAAGGCAGTTTCAAGTTGAATAGAAGTAATGCAATGCCTTCCTGAGCGCTGGTTTTATCGTTCTAGCTTGGTGAGCGGGGATGTGGCATGGCATATAACCTGCTAAGAAAACTATCGCTAGAGAATGAGTTAAGAATACGATTAGCCTAATTGCAGAAACAACAGTAACCTTTTCTGTCATTAGGTTAGGTATATTGCCGGGAAGTGTTCCTCCTGATGAGTGATACAACTTTAACTATTAAAAGGTCTAATAAGAAGAAGCAGGCGAACCTCACTGAGCATGCAATAGAAGGCAATGGGCGAGGGAACTATAATTTCCTCTGCTTTTTCAACCAGTAAAAGAATAAAAAATTTGATTGAGGAAGTCTGCTTCAGAAAGGCAATCTTCTAGGTTGATGCAATGTAGAAAATTGGCTTTTTGTGGGGCATCACTTTGTAGAGCTTGAATTGCGGGCGCGTCCAAACAATTTTAGAGAGGAACAAGATGACTTCAGATCGATTCAACCCAGCTTCAAGAACCGGCTTAAATAATGTCAATAATGTCAACCCTAATAGAACTGTTGACAGAACTTTAATTAGAAGACGGGCAGTTGGCACATTTCCAGATCGCCACTCTGCTGAAGAGGCGCTTCATGACTTGAGACACTCAGGCTACCCCATGGATCAGGTCTCTGTAGTTGCTAGAGATGCCGATCGGCATGAAAACATTGCCGGAGCTGATGTCCGTGACCATGTGGGCAATAAAGCAGACGATGGTGCAAAAGTTGGGGCATTGTCGGGTGGTGCTTTGGGCGGATTGACAGGCTTGCTAGTAGGAATCGGAGCACTGGCCATTCCGGGTGTAGGACCGGTCATGCTGGCGGGAGCTGCTGCAACGGCTTTGGCTACCACGGCTGCAGGCAGTGCAATCGGTGCTGCGGCTGGCAGCCTGCTGGGTGGATTAATCGGATTAGGCATTCCTGAGGAAAGAGCCAAAGCGTACAACGATCGGGTGTCTTCTGGACAGTACCTAGTTGTGGTAGATGGCACGGAGCAAGAAGTTACCCATGCGGCTGCTTTGCTATCGCGCCGAAATATCCAGGACTGGGGAGTTTTTGATATCCCCGAAGCTGAACGTACCCGGGCTAACACCGTTCGTTCAGATGTGGCTGCCGCTCCGGTTGCTCCAGTTGCCCCTGTCGCTCCGGTTGCTCCGGTTGCTCCAGTCGCTTCTACTGCTGCAGTCACTCCGGTTGCCCCGGTTGCCCCGGTTGCTCCAGTTGCACCCGCAGCTGTTAACCGCCCACCCGTGCAACCTGCGTCTGAGCAAGATATCAAGCTGTACGAAGAACGTTTGGTAGCAGACAAAACGCGCCAGAAAACTGGAGAGGTCGCAATTGGCAAGCATGTTGAATCTGAAACGATGCATGTTGCAATACCGATCGAGAAAGAGCGGGTGGTTGTAGAACGAGTCGCGCCAACCTCGCCAAGTGACGTTGCCGGTGATGCTCCTTTCCGTGATGGAGAGGCGATTCGGGTGGAGGTTTACGAAGAAACGCCTGACATTCACAAAGAAACCTTTGTGCGTGAAGAGGTCAACATCCGTAAAGAGAAAATTCAAGAGTCTGTAGCGGCTGAAGAAACTCTGCGTCGAGAAAAGTTAGATGTTAATACGCAGGGTCGTCCGGTAGTGAATTCCGACCAGCTTAAGGACGATCGCATCTAGCTAACCGGCAGACTAAGCCAAACTGGCAAACTGAGCCAAACTGATTGCTAGCCAAAACGTGTCAGGTGTAGGGCGGCTACCTTACTGCTTTGCTGCCCTCTATCTGCTCGATTTCTAGATTGCGTTAGCCAATCAGTCTATTTGTTTGTTTTACTTTTCTATTGAACAGCACGAACCATGAAAAAGATAGCTCCAGTTTTATTAAGCGGTTTAGTTGCGCTTAGCATGGCTGCTTGTAGTGTTGCGAAAACTAGCAGCGAAGCGCCAAACTCCACCGCCGAACAACCCACTAGTGTAGACAAGGATACGGCTGAGACTAACCAGGATGATGCTGTTAGTGAAATGCGGAGGAAGCAGCTCAACTCTGATATTCGCTCCCGCGAACAGCGAAATGATATAGGAGGTAACGAGCTTGAGAGAGCAGATGGCGATCTAGCAAGCGAAGTGCGATCGAAGCTGGAAGCCAACCTACCCGCCAGCGCGCTGGCTGTTGAAGCCAAAGACGGTGTAGTCACCATTACTGGAACGACAGTTGATGAAGCTCAGTTGGCAAAGGTTGAATCTTTGGCTAAAGAGATCAAAGGTGTTCAAACCGTGCAGGTGAACGCTACAGTCGCTTCCAGCGCCAAACCGGCACCACCCGATCCATCTACCGAAGCGCCAATCCAGGATCATACTACGGCTGAGCAAGACCAGTAATTGTCTTTACACAGTCGGATTGCTAGCCCCGGAGTACAGTAGTTACTCCGGGGTTTGTTGTATGCAGCCGACAGCGTAAAGCGCTAAAACAAATTATTTTTTGCAAATCACGCTTCCTTCACGGCGCTCAGCGCTGAGATCGAAATCTTTTAAAAAAACTTGTTCTGACGAATGCGCGGAGTGCTATAGCGTTGAAAAATCTTTACTCCTGCCCTTGACCCTCCAGCTGACTGGAGGATGCAACATTGAATTAGTAGATAGCAATAAGGATTTACATCATGACTTTGCAATTGACTGTTCCTAACATGGCCTGTTCTGCTTGCGGCGAGACAATTACGCAAGCCTTGAAAGCGATCGATCCCAACGCTTCAGTTACCGCTGACCCGAAAACCAAATTGGTCACCGTAGACACGCAGCAATCCGAAGCATCTGTGAAAGAGGCGATCACAGCAGCAGGATATACCGTTGCAGCCTAAAGCTGCACTTACCGCGCAAAGCGGTAGCAAGGTTTGAAGGACAAGGGAGGGAGCAATGGCAAACGAAATAACAAATTTAAAGCTGCGGGGGATGAGTTGTGCTGCCTGCGCCCGCAGTGTTGAGGAGGCAATTCGAGCGGTTCCAGGTGTGAGCGAGAGCAGCGTCAACTTTGGCGCAGAGCAGGCAAGCGTCACCTATGACACAAACAAAACCGACATTGCCACAATTCAAAATGCTGTGGATGCAGCAGGCTACTCGGCGCAGCCGATGCAGGATCTGTTTGCCGAGGAAGACGACGCAGAACGGCAAGGCCGCCAAGCTGAGAGCCGCAAGCTCACTCGTAAGCTGTGGGTCAGCGGAATTGTCAGCGCTGTTCTCGTATTTGGCTCGCTGCCAATGATGCTGGGGCTGCCAATTCCGTTCATTCCCATGTGGCTGCACAATTCCTGGCTGCAGTTGCTCCTAACGACTCCGGTGCTGTTTTGGTGTGGTAGCGTCTTCTTTGTTAACGCTTGGAAGGCGCTGAAACGCCATAGTGCCACAATGGATACTCTAGTGGCGATCGGCACAGGAACCGCTTACGTTTATTCTCTATTCCCCACCCTGTTCCCTGGCTGGTTCACTGCCCAAGGATTAGCGCCGGATGTTTATTATGAAGCCGCTTCGGTAATTATTACGCTAATTTTGCTGGGGCGCTTGCTGGAAAATCGCGCTAGGGGGCAAACCTCTGAAGCGATCCGGAAGCTGGTGGGCTTGCAGGCAAGAACCGCACGGGTGATTCGGGGCGGGCAAGCCGTAGATGTGCCGATCGCTGAGGTTGTCCTGGACGATGTGATTCTAGTGCGTCCGGGTGAAAAGATTCCAGTGGATGGGGAAATTGTCGAAGGCGGTTCGACGATCGATGAGGCAATGGTTACGGGTGAAAGTGTGCCTGTGAAAAAGCAGGTCGGGGATGAGGTGATCGGTGCCACCCTTAATAAAACAGGCAGCTTCAAATTCCGCGCCACTCGCGTGGGTAAAGATACGTTCCTGGCGCAAATCGTGAAGCTGGTGCAGCAGGCGCAAGGCTCTAAAGCCCCAATTCAACGGCTTGCCGATCGGGTGACAGGCTGGTTTGTGCCTGTAGTGATGGCAGTGGCGATCGCCACCTTTATCCTTTGGTACAACGTCATGGGCAATGTGACAATGGCGCTCATTACAACCGTGGGAGTGTTGATTATCGCCTGTCCTTGTGCCCTCGGTTTGGCGACGCCGACTTCCATCATGGTTGGTACGGGCAAAGGTGCAGAGAATGGAATTTTGATTAAAAGCGCAGAAAGCCTGGAACAGGCACATAAACTACAGGCGATCGTTCTAGATAAAACAGGAACAATCACACAGGGTAAACCTACGGTTACTGATTTTGTTACAACGAAGGGAACGGCAAACCGCAACGAGATTAACTTACTGCGGCTGGCGGCGGCGGTTGAGCGCAACTCAGAGCATCCGCTGGCAGAAGCAGTTGTGCAGTATGCCCAAGATCAAGGCGCCGAATCAGCCGACGCGAGAAATTTTGTCGCGATCGCAGGCAGTGGGGTTCAAGGCTATGTGGCTGACCGCCAGGTACAAATTGGCACCCACCGTTGGATGAACGAGCTGGGCATCGACACCACCGTTCTGCGACCACACTGGGATCGCTTGGAGGCGATCGGCAAAACAGTAATTTGGATTGCAGTAGACGGCAGAGCAGAGGGAATTATGGGCATCTCTGATGCGGTGAAGCCTTCTTCGGCGGCGGCGATTCGCACCCTGCAGAAGCTGGGCTTGGAAGTGGTGATGCTAACTGGCGATAACCGCCGCACCGCTGAGGCGATCGCGCAGGAAGTGGGCATCCGTCGCATCATGGCAGAAGTCCGCCCTGATCAAAAAGCCGCGCAGGTGGCAGCACTACAGGCAGAAGGCAAGCGAGTTGCCATGGTGGGAGACGGCATCAACGACGCACCCGCCCTTGCCCAAGCCGATGTGGGGATGGCGATCGGCACAGGAACCGATGTGGCAATCGCCGCTAGCGATATTACACTCATCTCCGGCGATCTACAGGGCATTGTTACTGCAATTCAGCTTTCACGGGCAACTTTGCGAAATATTCGGCAGAACCTGTTCTTTGCCTTTATCTACAACGTTCTGGGGATTCCGATCGCCGCTGGCATTCTCTACCCGATCTTTGGCTGGCTGCTTAGCCCGATCGTTGCCGGCGCGGCAATGGCGTTTAGCTCTGTTTCTGTGGTGACAAACGCACTACGGCTGCGAAACTTTAAGCCCAAAGCACTGGGATAAGGGAGGTAGTTTTAATGAAAGCAGTATTAAAAGCAATAGGAATGCTAGCAGGCTTTGGGGTTTTGCTAGGGGCGATTGGCGCAACCGCCGCTGAAATGCCCGGACACTCGATGGACTCAATGCAGCACGCCTCTGACGGCGGAGGACAGTTTCAGCAGATTGAGCAGCCTTTGGGCAACAGGGTTGCCGTCACGATCGGCGGTTTGGGCTTAATTGGGTTGGAACTCTGGTGGTTCCTGCTCAGCAAGCCCAAGTCCCAGAAAGCCGCTGCAGCCGATGGTATTCAGGAAGTAACGGTAACTGTGGATGGCGGCTATGAGCCGAGCCGCATTGTGGTGCGGGCAGGGCAACCGGTGCGGCTGAAGTTCAATCGCCAAGACCCTAGCAGCTGCCTGGAAGAGGTTCGTCTGCCCGATTTTCACATCGCCCAAGCCCTACCGCTCCACCAGACAACGGCGATCGAGTTCACCCCCACCGAACCAGGAACCCACACGTTTACCTGCGGCATGAATATGTTTCGAGGCGAGATTGAAGTGGAGACGGCTATGCCAGAGCAAACTAAAGCTGCAATCCCAGCTTAGCGATCGAGTGTAGGGCAAGCTACGACTGTGCATTGACAGCGAATCCAGGCATTGCTTAATAGGGGGATAATTGTTGTGTGAGAAGGACGGGAGTCCTTCTCACACAACAATTATTCTGGAAATCAGGAGCTCCCGAATCTAAAGCCATTGGCAATCGCAATGTATCAATTGAAGACAATGCTCTCTTGCAGAACACTGGTAGTGATATGATCAAGCACTGAAATCGGTTTTGGCGGGGAGCAGCCGCCAAAGCTAACGGGGAAAGTTTGGTGAAAGTCCAACGCTGTCCCGCAACTGTGAATGAGAAACGCCAAAAGCAGCTTTCTCATAGCCAGGATGCCCGCCGATCGTCACTTATCCACTCCATCTGCGAGGTAACAGATGACCTACTCTTCTACTTGGAAGCGCACCGTTCAGCTTACGCTGTCTCGCTCGGGGCAGATGACTCTCTACACAGTGCTGTGTGTGCTGACGCTCTGGACGCTTTTTTTCTCAAATGCCCCTGCCGTTCATAGCGCTGCTCATTCGCTGCGGCATCACACGCTGGGAATTGCTTGTCACTAGGCACGATCGCTTGCCATTCAATTCCCTTTAGAAACTTCATGTCAAAATTCAACCCTTTTCTGTTCATCGGCGCGGTTGTGCTGATGGGTACTAGTTTATGCTGCGCGATCGGAATAGCTCAGGTCTCGCAACCTGCCGTTCGGCTGATTGCACCGCCGCTCCAGCAGTTGATTCCCTTTGAGGCAGGAGCCACCACCCCTCAAAAGCCAGCTCAGTTGAGCCTACAGGCAACCGATCGGGCAGGGCAACCCCTTAATGCCAACCTGCACCTACAGCTATTTACGCCATCCCCTACCCCCTGGCTAACCACAGATTTTCCGATCGTCGAAGGAACGAAGATGTTGGATCTGGAGACGGCCGCTCCCGATGGTGCCCTTCAGCTGCAGCAAATGTTGCCTATTCGGGGCACCTATCGGCTTGTTGTTGGGGTGACCCCCGTTGCTCCAGCTCAGTTTGCTCCCTTTCAGCAGACTCTAACGCTGCCCGTTTCTGAAAATCCAGCCAAGTATCGCAATGCAGGCATTCTGGTGCTAGTTGTGCTGCTAGCCGGAATCGGCGGCGGCTGGCTAATTGGCGGGCAGCAAACCATCCGACCAGGAGAAATTGCCCCGCCACAGGTACGGCTGTTGCTCAGCGGTGCGGCGATCGCCGCAATTCTGGCGCTGCTTGCTGTGAACTTGAGTAGTGCTTTTGTCCAGCACCACGAGCATCCTGCTGAGATAGTTGCTCAGCCCCTACAGAAATCATCAGGGTTAACGGTGCAGCTGGCGGGTGATGGGGCGGCAATGGTTGGGCAACCTGCAACGCTGATAGCTCAAATCAAAGCTGAGCGGAATCAGCCTGTCACAGATGTTTTATTGAACATCAAAGTTACCTCGCTAGAAGACGGCTGGACTGCCTTCGCCTTGCAAACTCGCCCGGATGCAAATGGACAGTTCACCTGGCAGCAGGAGTTTTTTGATGGTGTACCGCATCAGGTGCAGGTGGAAGTTGCGCCACAGCCGCAGTCTGCTCGCCAGTTTCAGCCGTTTCAAGTTACTAAAGCGATCGAGGTGACAAGCATTGCCCCACCGTTGGCTAGACGGTTAATTTCATTGGTTTATCTGACGCTAATCCTGCTGGTGGGACTGGCGATCGGGCTGCGATGGCGATCGTCTACTGCGAATGGCTTTGTGTTCCGGCGGAGAACCTCTTGAGTATCTTTGTGAGCTACTCATTTTTGGGGTTGAATTGAAATCAAGCGATACTCTCGCGGAGTTTGACCTGTCCAGCGTTTGAAGGCACGGTGAAAGGTGCTGGGTTCAGAAAAACCCAACAGAAACGCTACATCATGAATAGAAGTTTCTGGCTTTTTGAGATGCCGCAACGCTAGCTCTTTGCGCGTTTCATCCAGGAGTTGCTGATAGGAAGTTCCCTCGGCTTGCAGCGATCGCTGCAGATTGCGAACGCTAGTCGTAAGGCGTTGGGCGATCGTTTCGACTGTAGGGATTTCTCCTGCTAGCGAGTGAACCATCTCGCGAACGACTTGATGAGTGAAAGGCTGTGTTTGATTCA
The DNA here is from genome assembly GCF_014764505.1 of Phormidium tenue FACHB-886. Lineage (GTDB taxonomy): Bacteria > Cyanobacteriota > Cyanobacteriia > Elainellales > Elainellaceae > FACHB-886. The sequence continues at coordinate 151,844 of NZ_JACXWX010000008.1, read as the reverse complement.
AGCTAGTCAACATGGCTTCTGCATGCTGTTCAAAGGCAGACAGCAGTGAAGTATTGGCAGAAACCACCTGCCGATTGAGACAATCTGCCTCCAAAACCACACGATTTGCAGGTTGAGCAAACTCCACCGACCTTCCAAAAATGCGCTGATGCTCGGAAATGTCGGCAGGGCGATCGTGTTGAAACCAGACTGCTAAGGGGCGGAGCGGTAGACCTGTGAGCGCTTGTGTAGCCGTCAGCAGGGCCGACATGGAAACTTCCAGTGGCTGTCGAGGTTCTTCGAGCAGATAGTTTCTAACATCGTTAACTACCTGCCAATCACACAGCACCTGTCCCTGCGAAGATGTTACCTGCATCGAGATGCCTTGGCTAAAGAGGGACATGTAGCGAGAGAGTTTGTCGAGAACTTGCCCGAAGGTTTGACAGTTGAACAACACATAGCCCACAATTCCGAGCGCTGCCAAATTAAACGCTTCGCCAATATGTAGCCCAATATGCTGGTCTCCAGTCTGGACAGTGAGTTCACGCCACAATGCTCGATTAACTTCCCCACTCACTCGGCTGTCGGGTTGGTTTAACAGACTTGGATCAAGCTTGATCGCCTGACAGAGCTGGTTGGCATCAAGACCCTGAGCCACTGCATACTGAATTGAGTTGCGAATCAGGGCGACCGAGAACGTTGCCTCTTTCATAACACCGACAGAACACCGAAAATTCTACAAGCCTGGTCAATTCTAGGGTGGAGTCGGTCAATTTCAGGATTAATCTACCAAATATCTTTCAAATTGCCGGTCAAACCCTGGTTGCATGGCGCTATCAATCGTGCTGCTGATTAGAGGGATGGGTACAGTTTGGAGAAGTAACCCCTAATACACAACCGCGATCTTTCGCTGGAAAGACGCAAGCACAAGGCTATTTCCCTACTCTGTAAGAGTCAGAAGCGCATACGCTGCGAGGTATTCATGCACATTCATCATCTCAATTGCGGCTGCATGTGCCCGCTCGGTGGGGCGCTCTTTGACGGTTTTAGTCAGAAGTTAACAGCTAGTCTTGTCTGCCACTGTCTGCTAATCGAAACCGATCGGGGTTTGGTTCTAGTTGATACTGGCTTTGGGCAGCGGGATGTCAAGTCGCCTTACTCGCGGCTCAGCCCCTTCTTTATTCATTTCAATAACATCCAGTTTGACCGAAAATATACAGCGCTTGAGCAAGTTGAGCAGCTTGGATTTTCTGCCCGAGATGTACGTCATATTGTGCTGACCCACCTGGATTTTGACCATGCGGGCGGACTAGAAGATTTCCCGGAAGCGATGGTTCATGTGATGCAAGCTGAAAGTGATGCCGTCCAAAATCGACATGGCTTCATCGACAAAAGACGCTACTGCCCAAAACAGTGGGATGAAGTCAAGCATTGGAAATACTATGAGCCGGGGGGAGAACCTTGGTTTGGGTTTGAGGCAGTTCGTGATCTGGAGGGGCTGCCGCCGGAGATTCTGCTGATTCCGTTGGCGGGTCACACGCAGGGTCATGCGGGTGTGGCGATCAACACTCCGGAGGGATGGCTCCTGCACGCGGGGGATGCCTATTTTTATCGGCATGAGATGGATGCAGCCAACCGACACTGTACGCCCGGTCTGTGGGCCTATCAACGCATGATGGAAGTAGACCGCAAGGCGCGGTTGCTGAATCAAGATCGCCTCTTTGCGCTATCGCGCGATCGCAGTCAGGATGTACGTCTTTTCTGTAGCCATGATGCGATCGAGTTCAAAACTTTTACAGCGGAAGCCAGCAAAGCTCAACATTAATAGGCAGCCTGCTCTGCTGTGCTACGCCCCTGAATTTTTTAGCTCGGGTGCAGGGTTACCTGCAATATGTTTAGTGTATTGCAGAATACTTTCCTGAGTGAATCTGTTGGGGGTGGTCTGTCTAGCAGCAGATTCACAATTTCAGACTGATCCGTGATCATCTTAAAAGTTAAGTTGCATTAATAACGGTTAACTCTTTAAAAGCTCCGCAGCGAATCAGGGCTACCTACAGCCGCGAACTGATCGCCGAATTGTGTTTGTCGCATTCGCGATCGCCTCGGTTTACGCTGAAACACAAATAAATAGCCTCACAGAACTAAAGCCCAAAGGGTAGTTCTAAGGCGAAACAGACTCAAAGCTTTTATTGAAAGATTGGGCGACCGCAGTAGTTTTATGGCTGAAATAAATTCAAAAGACCATTACGACGTAATTATGATTGGCGCGGGTCATAATGCGCTAGTCTGTGCTGCTTATTTGCTAAAAGCAGGATATCGCGTTCTGCTCCTGGAAAAACGGGACATTCCCGGAGGAGCGGCCACGACAGAAGAACTGATGCCCGACGAAGCACCGGGCTTCAGGTTCAATCCTTGCGCGATCGATCATGTATTTATTCATCTGGGGCCTGTCGTTGAAGAGCTTGAATTAGCAAAGTATGGGTTGGAATATCTCTTCTGCGACCCTGTTGTCTTTTGTCCGCATCCCAACGGTCAATACTTTTTAGCGCATCGCTCACTGGAGAAAACCTGCGCTGAGATCGCCCGCTACAACCCACGAGATGCTCAGAAGTATGCCGAGTTTGTTGACTTCTGGCAGCGCGTTGTTCGCGCGATCACGCCGATCTTTAATGCGCCTCCCAAATCTTTGGTCGATATGGCGGGCAACTTCGACGTTGGCAAAATCACAGACCTGTTCTCGTTGGTGGGTGCAACTAACCAGACGCTGGATCTGCTGCGAACTATGCTGTCCAGTCCGGCAGATGTAATCAATGAATATTTTGATTCAGAATTTCTGAAAGCGCCGCTGGCCCGGTTAGCCGCAGAACTGAGTACCCCGCCTTCCCAAAAAACGGCGGCAGTTGGTTCGATTATGATGACGATGCGCCACGAACCTGGTATTGCTCGTCCAAAGGGTGGAACAGGTGCTTTGTCAGAGGCTTTAGTTCGCTGTGTCAAAAGCCTGGGCGGCGATATCCGAACCTCGCAGCCAGTGCAGCAGGTGCTAGTGGATGAAGGACGCGCGGTTGGTGTCCGGCTGCAGAACGGGCAGGAATATCGGGCAAGCCGAGGGGTGATTTCCAGTTTAGACGCGCAGCGATCGTTCCTCCATCTAGTCGATCCGGCAGATGTCGATGCGGCTGATCCCCAATTGCGGGAACGGGTTGGTCGGCGGATTATGAACCATAATGAAGCGATTCTCAAGATTGATTGTGCGCTATCAGAGCCGCCTCGTTTTGTGAATCATAACCACCAGGATGAACATCTCCGGGGTTCTGTGTTGATTGCAGATTCTATGGCTCAGGTCGAACTGGCTCACACTGACCCGGAGATTGGCAGAATTCCGCTGGATAATCCGTCGATGTATGCGGCTGTGCCCACTATCCTCGACCCTTCGATGGCTCCCGAAGGAAAGCACACGCTGTGGATTGAGTTTTTCGCGCCCTACCAGATTGCTGGAGCGGAAGGCACGGGTTTGAAAGGAACGGGCTGGACAGAAGAACTCAAAAATCAGGTTGCCGATCGCGTCCTCGATAAGTTTGCAGACTACGCGCCTAATCTCAAGTCGGCTATAATTGCTCGCCATATCGAAAGCCCACCTGAATTGGAAGAGCGCATTGGTGTCTTGAAAGGTAACTACTACCACTTGGATATGACGCTCGATCAGATGATGTGCTTCCGTCCGCTACCAGAGCTAGCCAACTACCAAACTCCAATTAAGGGGCTATATCTCACGGGCGCAGGTACTCATCCAGGTGGCTCTATTTCTGGTCTGCCAGGGCGCAATTGTGCGCGTGTGTTTCTGCAACACGAGCGCCCTATTCGACAAACTCTGACGGATGTGAAGGAAACGGTTGCATCGGCTGCAAAATCTATCTTGCAGTCTGAAGGCTAGGTAAAGGCTAAGTATAGGTAGGGATCTCAAACTATTTCATAGGAAACGGGAGTGATCGATCGCTAATCAGCGATCGATCACTCCCGTTTCCTAATTCATGTTGCTACGTGACTAGATTGAGAATATTTTATGTAAAAGCTGCGTAGCCCGGCTTTTGCATAAAAATGTTTGCCCTAGTGTAAGAAATTGAGCTTGTCGCAAAGCGATCGCCAGCATTCCAGGTTTAGTGATGCGATCGTCTTGCTTGAATTTAGCTAAGGCTGATTTTGTCATTCATGAATTGCATCAGCGCTATGCAATCTCTTAGCAGAATAATTTGTTCTGTAGCACACAAAACAAACTAGCAAAAGTGCTGCCAGTAATCTTGGACGAAAGAAGTGCTCACAGTTTTGAATGAGTTCTGTTGATTTAACTCGGTTCTGCTGCTAAGGGTTGGGTACGGCTCCACAACCGCTGAGATTTTGGTTAGAGCGTTGAGGAGGTATCTTAGGCTGAGGTTTTTTCAAACAGGTTTGGATAGCCGCGCGATCGCGTTGCGCCGTATCTGACTAGTTCTATATGTGAGTTTTGAAGGGTGTTTTAGCCTTTGAAAGCTGCACGCAAAGTTTTGCCTAGCTGTGTATCGTTGAATTCGGAGGACTAAAATCCGTGACTGGAATATGGACATTTACCGGGCGATACCGCATCTTGCATTTGACCTGGTTTGCCTTTTTTCTTACGTTTGTAATTTGGTTTAATTTTGCTCCCTTTGCCACAGCCGTGAAAGCTGAACTGGGGCTATCAGAAGCACAAATGCGAACCCTAGCAATTTGCAACGTAGCATTGACGGTTCCAGCACGAATTATTGTGGGGATGGTGTTGGATCGGTTTGGTCCACGAATCACTTATTCCTGTTTGCTAATCTATGCAGCGGTTCCCTGCCTTGCCTTTGCGCTATCGCAAAACTTTACTCAATTGGTTTACAGCCGCTTGGCACTCAGTATTGTGGGGTGCGGATTTGTGGTCGGTATTCGCATGGTGGCAGAGTGGTTCCCACCTAAAGAAATTGGTTTGGCGGAAGGAATTTATGGGGGCTGGGGAAACTTTGGCTCATCGGGCGCAGCCTTTACCCTGCCGACCCTCGCCGCTGCGACAGCATTTCTAGCAGGGGGGCAGCTAAACTGGCGGTTCGCGATCGCGCTCACCGGGCTTGTGACGGCAGTCTATGGCATCATTTACTTCTTCAGCGTCAGCGATACACCTCCCGGCAAAGTGTATCAGCGGCCTGCTAGCAGTGCTGGCATGGAGGTCACCACCCGGCGAGATTTCTGGTTTTTATCGATCATGAGCATTCCGCTGGTGGCTGCGCTGGGTTTGATTGCATGGCGGTTAGCCCAGGCAAGGTTTATCGACAACTCAACTTTGTTGGTGATTAGTGTGCTGCTGGTCGGTCTGTATCTGTTCCAGTTTGCCAACGCCTACAAAGCCAACAAACCCCTAATGACGGGTAAAAAACGATATGAGGCGCAGGATCGCTATCGGTTTTCCCAGGTGGCAAATCTAGAGCTGGCGTATGTTGCTTGCTTTGGATCAGAGCTAGCCGTGGTGTCTATGCTGCCTTCTTTCTTCGAGCGGGGCTATGGCTTGGCGGCAGCGGTGGCTGGAGCGGTGGCTGGAACTTATGCTTTTATGAATATCCCGGCACGTCCGGGTGGTGGCTGGATTTCTGACAAGGTAGGCAGCCGCAAATGGACGCTGGTGGCAACGCTAGCTGGGACAGGCATTGGCTATCTGGTGTTTGCCAGTTTAGGAGAGGGGATTCCACTGCTGGTTGTGGTCATTGCAACGATGGTGGCTTCCTTCTTTGTAATGGCAGCAGAGGGCGCAACTTTTGCGATCGTGCCTTTAATTAAGAAGCGAGTCACCGGGCAGATCGCTGGCAATGTAGGGGCATATGGCAACGTGGGGGCAGTGGCCTATCTGACGATCTACAGCCTGTTGCCTCAGGGTGCCGTCAGCGATCGAACCTTCTTCCAAATTTTGGGCGTGGTGGCGCTGATAGTTGCCTTCCTCAATGCCTTCTTCCTGAAAGAACCCACAGGTTCCCACGAAGAAGACCCTATTGAAGTCACTCAGCCAGAGCTTGTCTCTAGTACGATCTCAGACGATCAGTAGAAACAAGCGGTACGACTCCATCTTTAATATCGCTTTCTGAAGAGAGATTTTTCTCTTCGCTCTCTCGTTGCTGGCTCCTAGTCAGCAATGCAGTTCTGAAGGCTCTGCCTCCATTTCATGCCGCCAGCTTCTCAGCGCTGAGCCAGTCGTGCAAAAAGTGCCGTAACCAGCGCTCTACTGAAGCGGCATAGCGATCATATCCTGCCATATGCGCTTCATAAGGCTGTGCGCCTGGCAGCAAAAGCTGCTCTGGCTTCTTGCCCACCCACCGATCGATCATCAAGCGGGTAATTTCTGGGTGAAACTGCACGCCATACACTGTATCCCCATAGACAAAGGCTTGATTGGGAAAGACCTGACCCGTTGCTAACAGCGTGGCACCATGCGGCAGCTCAAACCCTTCCTTGTGCCAGTGATAAACGTGATTTAGCCCTTCTAGCGGATTGGCAGGCAGCAACACGGGCTGAATCGGCACATAGCCAATCTCGCGCAGCGCTTGCGGATGCGGTGCAACCGTTGCCCCCAGCACTCTTGCCAAAAGCTGTGCTCCCAAGCACACCCCCAGGTAGGGCTTACCAGAGTTCAAGGCGATCGGAATCCAATCCAGCTCGGTGCGAATGAAGGGCAGGGTATCATCGTCATTGGCGCTCATCGGCCCCCCAAAAATGACAACGCCTGCATGACCATCCAGAGTGGCGGGCAGGGGAGTGCCGATCGCTGGACAGCGAATATCTAGCGTGTATCCTTGTTCTTGCAGCAGATGACCCAGCAAACCAGGGTCAGCGGTTTCCTGATGCACAATCACTAAAACTTTTTTCACAATCGCTCGTGAGCCTTTCTATTGTGGGGTCAACTGAACAAAGAGCAGTTCTTTGCAGTTTAGCGCGATTGAGCCAGCGAAACTGTGTGGAGAAACGCTGAATCTGATCGCCTCACGATGATCCACCGCCGAAGCGCCTCACCAATCGCTGCCAGCGGCTGCGTGGTGTGGTGTCGCGGTCGTAGCTCAATGCCTGCTGCAACAGAGGACGATCGACAGACTGTAGCCATTTTTTGAGCTGGCGCTGCTCCTCTGGAGACACTGCAGTCAGGGCAGCACTCCAGAGGCTAACGGTTTTTTCGAGATGTCCTTCCTGGGCAAAGAGGATGCCTAAGTTAACGAGCGTTTGCGAATGAAACAGGCGTTGTTCAGCGGTAGCTTCCGTCGGCGAATTGACAAGCAGCGCAAGACTTTGCTCATAGCAGTCTCTTGCTTTCTGCCGCTCCTGCTGCAGCGCATAGGCATTGCCGCGATTGTTGAGCAAGCTAGCCGTTTGCAGAGGATCATTTAGCTTGCGGGCAGCTTCCAATGCCAGCCGATCGACTCGTTCCCAATCTGCCCAATACTGACGCAGCTCAAAGAACGCCATCAGTACTTCTGCAAACTGAATGAGCATCTCCCACGCTTCAGCCTGATGCGCCCACTCTACTGCTGTCAGCAAATTTAGCCGCTCTGTTTCAAACCAGTGCAATGCGCTTGCGGTGACTTTTTGCGTCTGGGCGGGCAGCGGCAGCCGGCTGTGGCGCGACAGCACAAGTGCCGTTCGCGCTGCGATGTCTGCGTCTAGCCCCAAGTCTATTTGCTTGGCTTTACCCAGTAACCACTGACAAATCTGCTGGCGGGCTGTCTGCCGTGCCTCTGTCGATTCTTCAACGGCTAACTGCCCCCGTGCCAGCAGCCGAATCAGATCATGAGTGAAACAGTAGCGATCGCCTGCCTCAGCCTTCAGGAAGCAAAACCGCATGAGTTCTTGGATGGCTACTCCGGCAGTTTCCGGGCTGGATTTCAGCAAAACTGCTGCTAGCGCCAGCGAAAATGTGCTTTCAGTAAGCAGCGCCAGCAGCCGCAGCAGATGGGCTGCGGTAGGAGTTAACTGCTTGTAGCTCAGGACAAAGCAGCCGCGGATGTCAGAATGGCTGAGATGAAACTGCTTCGATCGCCGCCGCTCCTGTCCCAACTGTTCTACAGCAGCTTTCAGCCCAAGCTGCCCCTGACGTAGCAGACAGCTCAACGTACAAACGGCAAGCGGCAGCCGATTACAGAGATTGACAGCGCTCATGCTCACGTCTGGTTCGGACTGCACCTCTTCGAACTCAGCCTCCTGCAGCAGCGCCAGCGCGTCGCTCTCCGACAGCTCGGTCAAATCGATTAGCGTGGTATTGGGCAGCAGCTCTGGCAGTTCAATTAGGCGCTTGCGGCTAGTGATGAGCACTGCACAGGCTACGCCAACGGGAATCAGCGATTGCACCTGTGCCTCATCTGCGGCATTGTCGAGCAGCAGCACGGTACGCCGACTGCTGAGGTGAAGCTGGAATAGCTGCGATCGTTCCTCCAGATCAACCGGCATTGCCGCTTCACTCACCCCCCAGGATCGCAGGAAGTGTGCCAGCGCCTGTGCGGGCTGAAGCGGCTGGGCATCGTGTCCCCGCAAATTGATGTAAAGCTGTGCGTCGGGATACTGTGGCTGTATTTGATGCGCCACATGAATTGCCAGGGTTGATTTACCAATGCCTGCTCTGCCGCTAATTACCACCACCTGACTAGAGATTGTTGCCTGCTTCAAGGCGGCGATCGCTTTCTCCTGCTTTTCCTGTTGCCCTACAAATCGACGCAAATCTGGGGGCAGCTGATGTAGTGATGGCGAAGTTGTCAAAGGCTGCTTTGCCGAGTCAAACCGATGAGCAACGGTCTCATAGTTTTCAACCTGGCGCGGCACAGAGCGACGAAGATACAGTAAAGGACGCGATCGTTCTCCAGCCATGACTCGCTCCAAGTTGTAGTTGTTCACCCCACGTTGTTCACCTCAAGTTACTGACTGCGAACAGGTCTAACTTCATTTTCAAGCGACACTACCGCAATCAGGATATCCGTTTTCGAAGGGAAAGGAGCAGCCGCGGATATCCCAATTGCCTATTGCTCGTTAGCTTAGCCCAACACTTGACGCAAATCTGAGACAGCACGTTTAATTTCTAGCAGCAGTACTCCCTGCTTGGCTGCTCTGTTGGCAAGCACTAGCAGTACCGCATCGGTTCCGCAGCTGGTCAGGATGCTAAATCCCTCGTTGCCTTCCACATAGATTCGCTCGATCGTTCCCCGGGCTAGCTCCATCCCAATCCGATCGCCAAGCGATAGCATTGCCGCAGACATGGCAGAGACACGCTCTTCATCCATGTTGCCAGGTAAATTTGCAGAAAGCGGTAGCCCATCGGGTGTGACGATGGCTGCACCCTGAACATCCGATGTAGTAGTCACAAAGTTCTGCAGAATATACCCTAGCTTGCCAGTATCAATTGCCATGTTGTACCTCTTGATTAAACTTGATTAGAAAACGAAAGACGTCAATGCCTACATTGCATTGGCGCCCGTTGCAATGAGCCGTCTAAACAGCCCTTCAGTCCAGCCTGTTTCGCGCAGAACTGCAGCAGAGCTGACCTCAACATAAGCCTGTTCGATGAATGCTAAATCAATCATGCAAACCCGCCCTAAAGCCTCTTCCAGCGCCTCTGGTTTGCCGTCAAGCTTCGATCGCTTGCTCACTTCATGAACCACTGTTGCCATTGCTGGAACCACATGCTGTGGTCCAATGCCAAGTCGCACATGCACTAAACCAATCCGCCAGCGGCGATCGGCGTAGTCTTTGCCCCAGTTGTCCATGCCTGTAAACATTTCAGCGAACCATTGCACAAACGTTTCCCGCAGGCGATGAATCCGTCCGTCTTCAGCGTTCAAAATGCGGTTCATCTCGTTGTCGCGTCCCATATAGGCATAGAAATGCTCTGCCATGTCTGAGGAGATCGCTTTTCCCCAATCGGCGTGGGCTTGCAAGAGTGACTTATCTTCACTGGTAAAACTAACTCGGCGCTCCAGAGTTTCTAAGAACTCTTGGGGATTCAGCGTCATAGTTGTCTCCTTCTAATTCGGGACATTTTGGCTATACAGAGCTAAAAACTAGCTCTATGGCAGCTAGCCTTTGCACGATATATCTTTCAGTTGTATAAAACCCTTTTCAGTAAGTTTTGCTGTTATTTTTCAAAATTCAGTTAGGTCAACAACAGCGACAAGCTACAAGACTTCTTTCTAGGCATTCGCAGCGCTTTGCACTTGATTGAACGCAGGTCGATTTTTGGAAAGCTTTATACAACACAGCTTCCCAAAAATCAACTATGGGTTGTTCATTCAAGATTGCTATATATCTATACTGTTAGGACTGATTTAATACACTCCAGCTTTTGTATTGCTTTAAATAGCGTGCGTCTGCTGTGGTTACCTGATCGTCAGCATTTTGATAAACTAGTGCTTGCGAGATAGGTAATTTAGCTTAACTATTCAAGTTTTTGCTGATTCCTTTAGAAGATATTGCGCTTCAACTACTTTTTAGCTGCAGTTCTAGAAGGATGTCTGAGATGCCAAATATTCAGGCATTTGCTACTTTGCTTGCTGCGGGCATTAGCCCTCGCTCGAGAGGACTTTAAGCGAAAGATCGTCTGGCTGAGGGGATGCATCCTTCTTAGATACCTTGAAGTTGCAGCCCCTGCTGAGATTTGGGTAGATGCGGTAAGGAGTAGTATTCGCTTCCTGTAAATTCTAGACAGGGTTTTGTGAAGCGTCTATGAAATTGAGTGACATGAACATCAAATCGCCGTGATTTCTTACCAGATCGGCAAGAAATCACACTAGTTACTGCAGGAAATCGGCAAGATAATTTTCGATTGCGTGATGTTTGCCGCGATACATCACACAATAAATGTTTTGTTACACCGTTAAAAGTAAGCTATCTTGTGAAAAACGCATCTACCACAATAGAGTCTACAGCCAGGAAGAAATCATGTTGAAGACTGCTAGAGTGGCCGATACTGCCGCGTCAAATCGGCTGATTAAGCTATGGACAGCCCGCTATTTACCAGATCTATCGGTGCTTCCTGCCCAACGGGGCGAGTTTCCAACTGCTGATCTAGTGGAGACTGCTTCTAAAGCGGGCAGAAACAGAACGGTTGAAAAGGTGCATCGAGCACTCCAGCTTAGCTGCGCTCGGGCAGGGCTGGAAACCCATGCTTTGATGTCTTATATTCCTAATATTATTAATCTGACAGATGCCCGACAGATCTCGCAGTCTGTGGAGCAGGTCTACGAAAAAACTCTACAGATCTATGCTCAGCAGCAGTCACCCAGCTACTATCTGCGCTTCATTGATACTTCTAGCACTTTATTCACTAAGCTAGCTTTGCCTGCGCTGATGCTGCCTGCCCTGCAAATCTTGGCGGCAGAGCTAGAACCGATGCTGTTGCAGCTCCAAGATCGGCATCTATGTGCAGCAGATTCACGCACGATCGGCTTTATTACTACCAGCTTTCACTTGAGCACCAAACAACTTCTGACGCGGCTAACGCTCTGTGAGCAAGTGTTGCTGACGCCTTATTTGAAATTTGTGGAAGAGCAGGTTTGCATTCCGTGGCAGCGTCTTTGTGCTGCTGCCGCCACTTATGCGCCCAATTCTCCAACCGTGGTGCTAATTGAGAAGCTGTTGGACATGAGCCATTTGATTTCTCAGTCGGTTTACAGTCGCGCTCTGCAAGCCTACCCAAATCACCAGAGCCGGCGGGGGGGGTTAAAGAATAAAGATGTAGCTGCTTCCACACTGCGCGATCTTCATATGTTCCAAGGCTATCTGTGGCTGTGTGTGCTAGAGCGCAATATGGGAGCGATCGAGCAAGAGCTGCTGCCACTGTGTATTGCGGTGTTTCCCAGCGTGGGGGTGCGGTGGGAGCTAGTGGAAATGATGCTGCAGGCACTAGAAGCGGAAATTCATGCCAGGGTAGATCAAGAGCAAAGCGACAGCCTGCGTTCCTATACGCGATCGCTCCGCAAGATTTTTGCAATGGCGCAGGCAAATGTGTAATAGCAGGAAGCAGAAGAGCGATTCCCTTCTGCTTCCTGTTGTAGCTACACGGAACTATTAGAAGCGGATTCTAGGTTGAACAGCGTTTGCAGCGTCTGCATGGCTTTGCGGCGCGCTTCAATGTCTTGCTGGGCACGGAGCTGCACCATGGGGTCATGCAGGATTTTGTTGACAATACCACGCGTGAGCGCCTCGATAATCTCCTGATGCTTTTCGCCAAACTCAGAGCCAAGCCGCGACAACGCTTTTTCCAGCTCTTGGGTGCGGATAGTTTCGATCTTGTTGCGGAGGCTGCTGATCGTGGAAACTGTGTCGAGCGATCGCCACCAGTTATCAAATGCCTCGACTTCTTCATCCAGAATGCCTTCGGCCTCCAGCGCCATCTGGCGACGGCTCTCCTGGTTTTGAGCAACGACTGCCTTCAGGTCATCCACATTGAAGGCATGAACGTTGGACAAATCGTTGGTGTCTGCATCGACGTTGCGGGGTACGGCGATGTCAAACAGCATCAAGCTACAGCAGGGATCGATCGCTGCTTCTAGCTTGGCGCGATCGAGCAATGGCTCGGTGGCAGCAGTAGCAGTGAATACGATGTCTGAATTTGTGATGACCGACATCATTTCCGGCATGGTATGTAGCTTCAGCTCTGTGTCTTTGAACTGCTGCGCTAGATCGCGTGCCCCTTCCATCGATCGGTTAACGATGCAAATTTGGGTTGCCCCTTTAGAAAGAAGATGCTGCACGACGAGGCGAGACATTTTGCCAGCACCCAAGATGGCAATTCGACAGGCTGCCAAATTTTGCACCTTGAGGCAGGCTAACTCAACTGCTGCAGAGCTAATCGACACTGCCCCTGTGCCGATGCTGGTTTCAGTACGGACACGCTTACCGGCGGTGAGCGCTTGCTTAAAGAGTTGATTGAGAATTCGCCCGATACCGCTGTATTGCTGCCCAACTTTATGGGTGTGCTTCACCTGTGCCAGAATTTGCCCTTCGCCCAAGACAAGGCTATCTAACCCAGCAGAGACGCGCATCAGATGCATGACGGCATCTTGATGCAGCAGCATAAATAAGTAAGGACGCAATTGGTGCATGGGCAATTTGCCATACTCTGCGAGGAACTGGGTGACCTCGCGGATGCCCTGCTCGGTTTCGCTAGCGACAATGTAAACCTCCAATCGATTGCAGGTGCTCAAAATCGTCGCTTCTTCAATATGCGGATAGCTGCACAACTGAGCGATCGCGGCTTCCATTTGTGGGGTGGGGATGCTCAATTTTTCTCGCACGTCCACCGGGGCTGTTTTATGGCTCAGACCCACGACAACAATATTCATTTATCCTCCCAAACGATCTTGTTTTGTGCTGGATTGATAAAGATGAATTGATTGAAGCGAGATCAAAGCGAGGGGGATGAGCGAATGAAGATCGGCTGCAATCCTTACCACTTTTTTCTCATTCCTCAAACCAATCTCCGAGTTTTTCAACAATTGTTTGCACAATTTAGGTTAATGAAGGAGCGACAGAATCGCTCTCTATATTCAGCTTAGAAAGAGTCTATCAATTCGTGGTGATCTGTAGCGGGTATGAAAAATAGTGGAGGCAGGGCGATCGCGTAAATTTTTGTGAATGCAAAGCGCGCTATACAACAATTAAGAGACGCGATCGATCGCGTCTCTCACTTTTAATTGCGCTTTGGGATGAAGATCAGCTCTGAGAAAACTTCAGGCTTGTCTAGTGCAGCTGCAAGTACTTCTGATCGCCAAACATGTGGATTGTGTCGACAAAGCGAGTCGTGTTGGACTGGTTGGAGATGACCAAGCTCTGCGTCCGAGCGCCGCCCTTAAAGAAGCGAACCCCTTCCATCAGCGTCCCAGAGGTAATGCCGCAGGCAGCAAACAGCAACGTTCGACCCGATGCCAGCTCTTCTGCTTCATAAATCCGATCGGCGTCGGTGATGCCCATCGAGGCGAGCCGCTCTAGGTTTGCTTCCCTGCTTTCGCCGATTAAGCCCGTTTTGACAATTGCCGGGTCGTAAATCAGCTGACCCTGGAAGTGTCCTCCCAGTGCCCGCATCGCTGCCGCCGAAATTACGCCTTCCGGAGCTGCCCCAATTCCCATCAGCGCATGGGTGTTGGTTCCAGCAAAGGCACAGGAGATCGCCGCCGACACGTCGCCATCCGAAATCAACCGTACCCTAGCGCCTGCTTCCCGGATTTCTTTGATCAGGTCGTTGTGGCGGTCACGCTTCATCACCACTACTACGAGTTCATCGATACCGCGATCGAGACACTCCGCCAAAATCTTCAGGTTTTCGGTGGCAGACTTGCGGATGTCTACTTTGCCCTTGGCGGCTGGCGGCGCTGCGAGCTTGTTCATGTAGAAGTCTGGTGCTGCAAACAGCCCGCCCTTCTCAGAGATTGCCAGCACCGCCATAGAACCGGGCTGACCATAGGCACAGAGGTTTGTTCCTTCGCAAGGGTCAACGGCGATGTCAATCTCGAGCAGCTCATCTGGGTTGCAGTAGTCTTTAGCATCTGGCTGGGTGCAGATGCCCACTTCTTCACCGATATAGAGCATGGGGGCATCGTCTCGCTCGCCTTCTCCGATGACGATTTTGCCGCGCATGTAAATTTTGTTCATGCGCTCTCGCATCGCTTCCACTGCCACCCGATCCGCTTCGTTCTTGTCGCCTTTTCCCATCAGTCGAGCCGACGCAATCGCTGCCTGCTCAACTACTTCAATAATTTCTAAGCCGAGTGTTGACTCCACCGAACTATCCCTCCTGCTTGGTTTTGCGTCATTTTGCGGACTAAGCCCTAGGGAAGCAGTTTATCAGAATTGGGGATCAGCGAGATCAGTTTGCAGTTTGGGTGGCCCGTCCGATGGAAACGTCAGATGGAATACGACCGGACAGCGCAAAAAAAGCGGGCAGTAATGCGAAGCATCACCGAAACCCGCTTGTGAGGTACTTTCTTTGGTGTGCCGCGCTGCGCACGGCGTACCACAAACCATCCTTCAGCTGAGCGCAAAGCGCTATGAATCTGGAGAAGCCTGCTTGCTACTTCCCTTTGGCAAACCCAGCGCGACGCACGATCGCATCTGCTGTGACCGCCAGCACCAGCACAATGCCTTGCACAATGTTCTTAATGCCTTGATCCTGGTTGAGCAGATCTAAGCCATTGTCCAAGCTGCCGATCACTAAGGCTCCCAGCACCACTGCCCAAACTGAACCCCGCCCGCCAAAGAGGCTAACACCGCCGATCACCGCAGCGGCGATCGCATTTAGCAGCAGCGTCGAGCTAATTTGCGTGGCAACGGCGGTGCTGCGCGAGGTCATCATGACGCCGGCAAAGGCTGCTAGCGTTGAAGCCAGCACAAAGACCGTGATCTTCATGCGAACCACGTTGATGCCCGCCCGCCGTGCTGCCTCCGCGTTGCCGCCCACTGCATACAGATGACGACCAAAGGCTGTCTTTTTCAGCAGCAGCCAGAACACGACGACCAAGCCCAACGCGATCATCACCGCTTGGGGAACGCCCTGATAAGACTGGAAGAGGAAGACGATAATCAGGGCAACTGCCGCTGCTGCCGCTAACTGCAGCACGGTTTGGGTGGCATGCTGCACGGGCAAGCCTGCCTGCGTCCGCCGCTGCCGATTGTACCAAGTGCCCAAAGCATAGAGCGCCAAGCCAACGATCGGAATACCCCAGCCCACGGCAGGCGGCAAGTAGGTGGGAGCAAGCGATCGAATCGCCGGATCGCGGATCACCAGGGTAGTCTGCGGTCCCATAACCAGCAGCAGCAGTCCGGCATAGCCGATCGAACCCGCCAGCGTGACAATAAATGACGGCACCCGCAGCACCGCTACAAAAAAGCCGTTGATCAACCCAATCAACGCACCGACCAGCAGCGCTACCAAAATTGCCAGCCCTGCATTTAAGTTTTGGTACACCGACAGCGTTGCCATAATTGCCGCACAGGCTTGCGCAACAGCTGCCAAACTCAGGTCAATTTCGCCCAGCAGCAGCACCAGCACTGCGGCAACGCTGAGGATGCCGATCGCCACGATCTGCTGCGTCAGGTTGGAAAGGTTACGAGCCTGCAGAAAGACACCGCTCGTGGTCAGCTGAAAATAAATTGTGATCAGCGCTAGCGTAATCAAGACGGGGATAAAGCCCAGATCGCCTTGCATGAGCGATCGCAGGTCAAATTTAGCTTTTTCGGGCGGTTCAGCGCCCGGTTGCTGAGTCAAAGTGCTACCGTGACTCTCATGGGGCGTATTAGGATCTAAACTCTTCATGGCTTGTGGATAAATCAACAACAGGTCTAGAGCATTTCTTCAGACGAGTCAGACCGACGAGCTTAAACGCCCGTGACGTCTGTTTCAGTCATGGCAGCCGCATCTGCCCCGGTGATAGCAGCAACCACATCGGCGCGGGTACTGTTGCGCGTTTCAAAGGTGCGCACCCGCTGCCCCAGCCGCATGACAATAATTCGATCGGTCACTTCAAAAACATCCTGGAGGTTGTGCGAAATCACCACCACTGCTTGCCCTTGCTGCTTCAGCCGCAGAATTAAGTTCAGCACCTGGCGAGTTTGCGCGACGCCCAGCGCAGCAGTCGGTTCGTCTAGCAGCACAACCTTGGGCTGTCGCAGAATCGTTTTGGCAACGGCGACACACTGGCGCTGTCCACCAGACAGACCCGCCACCGTTGCCCGAATCGAAGGAATTTTCACATCCAGGGTTCGGAGCACTTCGAGCGTGCGGCGTTCCATTTCGGCTTCATCCAGCACGCGGACAAACCCTAGATTGCGGTAAGCCTCTCGACCGAGCCAGAGGTTTGCCACCACATCCAGGTTGTCGCACAGGGCTAAGTCTTGATAGACCGTTTCGATGCCCTGTCGCGTGGAGTCCTGCGGGCTTTGAATCGTGACGGGCTGCTGATCGATCAAGATCTCACCTTGGTCTGGGATATAAGCGCCAGACATCGTTTTGATCAGCGTGGATTTGCCTGCCCCGTTATCTCCCACCAAGCCCACAACTTCGCCATCGTATACTTCAAAATCGACGTGTTTGAGGGCTTGCACCCCGCCGAAAGATTTGCAAATATTTTTGAGCTGCAGCCGAGGTGCTTTGCCGTTGGCAGATTGGCTGTCCGATCGGACTGAGAAAGTATCTGTCATTGACCTTGACCTAAGGAGTAATTGTGCAAAAGATTGTTGAATGAAACGGGCAAAGCCCGTTTCATTCCGCTGTGCCAGCCTCTAGGAACAAACGTCACCTGCTTTAGCAGTCAGACCATTACACACTTGCTCTTTGGTCAAGAAGCCATCTTTGATCACCGTGTCTTCCACGTTTTTTTGATCGACCGTGATCGGCGTTTCTAGCACTGAAGCAACACTGCCTCCCCCTTTCAGCTCCGTTGTGCCGTTTACGATCGAGCTAGTGTCTTCGCCATTCACCAGAGCTGCAACCAGCCGTGCGGTTGCCTTGGCTTCTTGGGAGATTGGCTTGTAGATCGTCATGGCTTGATCGCCGGTAAGGATATTTTGAATGCCTGTCAGCGTGGCATCTTGCCCGGTCACTAGCACCTTGCCGTTGAGATTTTGAGTGCGGAGTGCCGCGATCACGGTGTTTGCCATGCCGTCGTTAGCAACGTAGGCAATATCCACGTTGTTGCTTTCTTTGGTCAACACGCCTTCCATAAGCGATTGCGCTCTGGCGTTATCCCAGTTTGGCGTGTATTGGTCAAACACCACTTTGAGATCGCCACTGTCGATCAGAGGTTGCAATGCTTTGAGAGCACCTTGACGGAAGAGGAGGGCGTTGTTGTCGGTTTGGGCACCGTTGATCAGGGCGATCGTGGCTCCCTTTTTCAGACCAAAGTTGCCCGCTTTGTATTGGTCAACAATGTATTGCCCCTGCAGTTCGCCGACGCGTTCATTATTGAAAGACACGTAGTAAGCCAAATCGGGATCCTGGATCAGGCGATCGTAAGCGATGACCGGAACCCCGCTGTTTTTTGCCTGCTGCACAATCACCGATGCCTGATCGCTGTCGTTCGGGTCAACAACCAGAATGCAAGCGCCTTTGGTTAGCGCGGCCTCTGCCTGGTTTTGCTGCGTTGCTGCGTTGTTGTTGGCGTTTGCGTACTGAATCGTCACCCCGGGCACAGCAGCTTTAATTTCCCGCTCTAGTAGGGGGCGATCGTAGGCTTCATAGCGGGCGGAAGAGTCCGATTCAGGCAGCAAAATGCCCACGTTCTTGCAGTCTTTGGCTGCACTGAACTGGGTGTTTGCCGGAGCGCTTGCCTGATTCGGCTGATTTGAATTGCCCGTATTATTGCCTGCATTTGGGCTATTTGCGGTACAGGCGGCTAAAACCAATACACCCAAGATCGGCAATGAACGGCGAATGGCTTGTGTTAGCTTAAGCATCTTTCTGAGTTTCCTAGTCTGAGAATTTTTGAGTCTAAGATATTCCTACTGGATGATTTTTTAGGACAAAGATTCATCCAAGAATTGCCACGCTTGAAGCAGCAAGTTGAAGCTTGATACTGATTCAGCGGTGCAATTAATATCGATAAGTGACGTTCAAAATAATAGGCAGAACAACATGCTGCTGCGTCTTCCACAGCAACGATTCTTCTTTAAAAGCCACAGGAGCCGAGCAGCTTTTACCTATGCTTTCGCCTTGACTAACTAGTCAACACAAAATGAGTTAGATGTGGCATTGAAGAGGGGTAATTATCAATGCCAACTTTTGCTCAAAGTATCTAGGCTAGTTCAATACTCCAAGCCGTATTTCGATCGCCTCTATGCGAAGCGGCAGCCGAGGCAAATCGAAAAAATACAATCTTTTTAACCGCTAAAAACAGCCGTAGAGAACCAGAAGCTAACTACCGCAGCTTGCTTCATTCCACTGCTTTTCTGTTAACAAAGATCTGAACCTAAAATCAGCTCGCGCCCAAACAAAAAGATTAGAAAGTTTGTATCTTTTAAGGCAAAGAAAACTTTCAGTAATTGCTTCTTAGTAATTTTTGAAGATCTAAGGTGACAATCCTGAACATAATCGAGATGCTTTTCGTTCCAACCTCCTCATGCTTACAATTAAGCAATGCCCGCTTTGTTTACTTCCTATTTATTTACTTTTACAGCTTTGAAATTCTCATGTGTATCAAGTGCAACAAAATGTAATAGTAAAAGTAAACAATCATACAGTTACTGAACTGTACTATCTGCTATCCAAACTACGCTGAATCTCCACCTGTGCGAGCGCAACGATATTCTAAAGCATGTCCCACTGATCGCCTGCTCCAAAGATATCGAGTTGTTCTTGGGTGGCTACGGGTGTAGACTTACCATTCCACTCAGAACGAACCACCTTTTCTTTCAGACGGTTGCGCTTAGGCGCTACAGAAATATCCTTTAGCGGGCTATTGGTAAGGTCGTCAGCGTTGCTGCTGTTTTCTTGTGCTGCTTCAACGGAGTTCATCTGCTCTGGCTCTGATTGATGGCTGGAGCGCAACCCCACTGCAATCCGCGAATGCTGCTCAATTTGAGTCATTACCTGCTTAGCACGATCGATCACAGAAGCTGGCAACCCCGCCAGCCGTCCTGCTTCAATGCCATAGGAGCGATCGGCTCCACCCGGACGAACCTGATGCAAAAAGATGATCTGGTCAGGCAGTTCTTTCACGGTCACCTGGAAGTTGGCCACGTTGGGCAAAATTGAAGCGAGTTCATTGAGTTCGTGATAGTGGGTAGCAAAAATCGTGCGGGCGCAGATCTCGGTTGCCAAATGCTCTGCGACTGCCCAAGCGATCGATAGCCCATCAAAGGTTGCCGTCCCCCGTCCGATCTCATCTAGCAGCACCAGCGATCGGGCGGTGGCATGGTTAAGAATATTCGCCGTTTCGTTCATTTCTACCATAAATGTAGACTGACCTGTCGCCAGATCATCTACCGCTCCCACCCGGGTAAAGATGCGATCGCAAACGCCCAGCACCGCCGACTTGGCAGGCACAAAGCTGCCGATCTGTGCCATCAGCTGAATCAAGCCAATCTGCCGCAGATAGCAGCTTTTGCCGCTAGCGTTGGGTCCTGTGAGGATGATTAGATCAGGCGTGCCAGCCTTGCCCAATCCCGCCGAGTTGGGCACAAAGAACCCCGCAGGCAGCGACTGCTCCACCACCGGATGCCGCCCTTCAGCGATCGCAATTTCGCGGGTCGGCAGCATTTGGGGGCGGCAATAGCCCCGGTAGGTTGCCACCTCCGCTAAGGCGCAGAGGGCATCGAGTGCGGCAATGGCGCTGGCGATCTTGCGAATGGCATCGGCATGTTCTGCCACTTCAATTCGCAGGGCAGTAAAGAGTTCATACTCCAGCTTTTGCTGCTCAGAGCGGGCGGTGTGGATCGCCGATTCGCGCTCTTTCAAATCAGCGGTAATATAGCGCTCTTCGTTCGTAAGCGTCTGCTTGCGGGTGTAGCCCTCTGGCGGCTGATCGGTAGATTTGGCGCGAGAGATGCTGATGTAGTAGCCAAAGGTTTTGTTGTAGCCCACCTTCAGGTTAGAGATGCCCGTACGCTGGCGCTCGTTCACTTCTAGCTGGGCGATCCACTGCTCATCGGCAGCAATCTGCTGGCGCAGGCTGTCGAGCTGTCCATCTACATTCGGACGAATCAGATCGCCTTCCGTCAGGTACAGCGGCGGCTGATCGACCAGATGCGTCTTCAGCCGTTTGCCCAGCTGCTCTAAGATCGGCGGTACGGTTTGCAGCGATCGTAAGTAGGCTGACTTGCCGCCTGCCACCACCCCCGCCAAATCTGGTAGACGGCAGAGCGAATCTGCCAGCGCTACTAAATCTCGCGCGTTTGCCGTCCCCGAACCAGCTCGTCCGGTGAGCCGTTCTAGGTCATAAATCTGCTTGAGCAGCTGCTGCAAAATTTGCCGCAGTTCGCCCTGATCGATGAGCTCCTGAATCGTATCTTGCCGCGCCTCGATCGCCTCGATCTTTAGCAAGGGCTGCAGCAGCCATCGCCGCAGCGCCCGTCCACCCATCGCCGTGACTGTTCGGTCGATCGCCCACAGCAAAGAGCCGTGAAATGTGCCGTCTCGCACAGTTTGGGTAATCTCTAGGTTGCGGCGCGTCTGATGGTCCAGCGTCAGGTATTCTGTCAGCGTATAGGTGCAAAGGGGACGCAGTGGAATCATGGAACGCCCCTTACCTGCCACCTCCCCTGAGCCTTTCCAGGTTTCTTCTATATAGTTCAGTAGCCCACCTGCTGCCCGGACTGCTAGCGGCAGCTGCTCACAGCCCATGCCCTCCAGCGATCGCACCCGAAACCGTTCCAGCAGGCACTGGCGTGCTTCTGGCAGCGTGAAAGGAGCCTGCGATCGCAGGGTGTAGCAAAACTGCGACGGTAAGCAATCTGGCAGCTGATTCGACTTCTCGCCCGGTCGCAGCAACCCACCTAGATCGGGGGCATTCGTCGGCACTAGCACCTCCGAGGGCTGGAGCCGCAGCAGCTCTTGGGTGAGGGCGTTGAGACTACTAGCCTGCGTTGTCATAAATTCGCCAGTGGAAACATCGGCAATGGCCAGCCCCCAGTGTGTTCCGGCAATCGCGATCGCTGCCAGGTAGTTATTGCGGCGGGCGTTAAGCATTCCCTCTTCCAGCACCGTTCCGGGTGTAATGACCCGCGTCACCTCGCGCTGCACCAGCCTCCCCTGAGCATCAGCAGCATCCTCGGTTTGATCGCAGATCGCCACCGCAAAGCCTCGCTCAACCAATAGCGCACAGTAGCGATCTAGCGCATGATAAGGGATACCCGAAAGCGGCACTCTGCCAATTTCTTTGCCTGCGTCCTTAGCCGTTAGGACTAGCTCCAGCTCCCGCGAAACGGTGATGGCATCCTGAAAAAATGTTTCATAAAAATCCCCCACCCGATACAGCAATAGCGCCTGCGGATACTGGTCTTTTAGCTCTACATAGTGCCGCATCATTGGGGTGAGGTCATCGCGCGTCACCGATCGATGGTCGGCATAGCGAACAGCATGTTTGATCAGACGATCGGGCAGGTCGGCGGTATCGGACATAGGGGGGAAGAGGATGTGGGATGAAGGATGAGGGCACAAACCGAGCTAGGCAATTAATCGGCAATTAATTTAAGCAATTAATCTAAGCGGTTAATTATGCTCCACGCTCCATCACTAGACTAGATCATCTGTCCCATTTTGTTGATCCTCGTTCCGCCTCACCCCTCTTTGACCACTGACTCAAGCAGGCTAGACCCCAGGTAAATATATGCGGCGACAGATACTGCTGCGCTAACCAGCAGCGCCATCAAAAAGGTATGGAAGCGGATGCGCGTTAAGCCTGCTGCATAGCTGATGATATCTTGTGCGATCAGTAAAACTAGCGTCAGGTATAAGAACTCGTGGTGATTACTGAGCCGCTGAATGAATTTGTCTAGGGCGTCCAGATTGGTTTTCCCAACAAAGCGCATAGCAATTTGCCGCCCAAAATGACGAGCGATCGCAAAGTTAAGGCTGCATCCCAAAATGGTGCCAAGATAGCTCAACACAAACCCAATTTCTTTGCCAAAAACTGCCCCGCCCACAACAAACAGCGAGCTACCGCTAAGAGGAGCCAGCATTAAACTGAAGGCACACAGCCCCACAAACAAAACGGGTGCTAAAACACCCGCTTGTTGCACCCAAAGCTGCACGTTTTCCAAGCCGATCGCCTTTAAAGCGATTACCATCAGTCCATATACCAGAATCAGAAAGACAAGCGCGACCAAGAGTTTTTGAAGTTTTTTGGCAGAGATCCGCATAGCAGGCGATTCGGCTCGGTGAAAGGACTGGTAATGTCACCGTAAGCAATTTTTCTGTGAGACGTCAATTCTACTACTGGGTGATCTGCAGAGGATTTGCGGCATTTCGCCGAAGATTTTTGGAGATCGTAGATTTCCAAAAATCTTTGATAAGAATTGACAGATCCTTAGCGCTGCAGCGTTTTGACAATGGCTAGAAGCTGATCAAGGTCGATCGGTTTGCGAATGAAAGCACTCGCGCCCATTGCCATCGCTTCATCTTCGCTGATATCGGTATATGCCGTAACTAGGACGATCTGCGTGTCTGACAGGCTTTCGTCTTCGCGGACGCGCTGCGTCACCTCATAGCCGTTCATGTCAGGCATCATCACATCCAGCAGTACTACATTAGGACGGAGATTTTTAATAGTTCGCAGGGCTGCCATTCCTCTGCTTTCAACGTCTACAGAATAGCCTTCAGCCTCCAGGAAGGTTTGCAGCAGAAGAATATTATCTTGGATATCATCAACAATCAAAATGCGACTCATACAGAGATACCACGGATCATCTCAGAAATCATATTGAAATCACCTATTTAGGTTTCATAAGAGGAAGACAAAGTTGTTTTTGTATTTGAGAGAAAATAATACAATGCACCTTTAGTATTGCTTCGGCTTTTATCAGATTCGTCCCTCTAAAGATAGGGTCAGCTCGCCCTTTAGAATTCTTTATAATTAGCGGTCAATCCTCTCATATGGAGCTTTTTAGGTGTTATTGAGCAACCTGGCGTCAAAGGCTTTCCTGCACCAAAAGGCATAGAAGTAAGCTAGTAAATCTGCACAGGTGTAGTGATTAAAAATAGGCTGAAAAGAACGCTTAGCTTGTTGACACTGATTCAACGATCGCCCTTCCCGAAACAGCAGCTAATTGCCCAAGCTGATTTGTGTAGTAATCAATACAGAAGGTCTAACAGATTGAGAATTTTAATACTTATTTAGAGAACCTATTGATATGAAGTTATGTATCAATAGTTAAGAATTGATATCTGTTAATGCTTTTTGTCAATGCTTTGAGGGTAGGGTTGGAAGCTATGCGTTTAAGCAAGTCTGTTCGTCTATCTAGTCTGGGATTAGTAGCTGCCTCTGTGCTGTTGTTTGGAGGCTGCACTGCTCAAACGACACCTGCCCCAGCCGAAAGCCCTGCTGCAGGTGCTGCTGCGACTGACCAAAAACAGCTCAAAGAGGTGCGGGTGCAGCTGTCCTTCTTGATGCAAAGTGTGGATGCGCCGTTGATCGTGGCGATTGACAAAGGCTATTTTGCCGAAGAAGGGCTGAACGTCAGCTTTGAGCGCGGCTTTGGGAATGGCGACACGATCAGCAAGCTGGGCACGGGCAAGTTTGACCTTGCCTTCAGCGATATTTACAATGCAATGGATTTCAACGAAGCCAATCCAGAGAACCGAGTCAAGGCGGTGGCAATGACGCAAAACCGCGCTCCGTTCGCAATCTTGTCGCTAAAAGACAAAGGCGTTAATTCGCCGAGCGATTTAGCAGGCAAAACGCTGGGTGCGCCAGCAGGCGACGGTCCACGTCGTTTGTTTCCTCTCTTTGCTAAACAGGTTGGGGTAGATCCTGCCTCGGTCCAATGGACAACGATGGACCCTAAACTACGGGAAAGTTTCTTATTGCAAGGCAAAGTCGATGCGATCAGCGGCTTTGTCACTTCTGCGCTGCCCAGCTTGCTCAAGGGCGGCAAAACGCTAGATGACATCAATATCTTCTACTACAACGACAATGGACTTGACTTCTACGGCAATTCCATCCTCACCCGAGCCGATTTTGTTGAAGAAAATCCTGACGCGGTGAGGGGCTTTGTGAAAGCCTATCTGCGCGGGCTACAAGATGTGCTGAAAGACCCGACTGCAGGTCTGGATGCAGTGATGGCAGCCGATCAAAGCAAGCTGATGGACCGAAACGCCGAGAAGGTGCGCCTCCAGCTTGCTCTAGAGCGAATGTTTATTACGCCCGAAGTGGAGAAAAATGGACTGGGCGCAGCGGATCCCCAACGGCTGGAGGAAACGATCGAACAAACGGCTGAAGGGTTTGAGCTAAAGAGCAAGCCTGCAACTGCCGATATCTACACCGACGAGTTCTTGCCTGCCGCCAGCGAGCGCCAGTTGCCTGCTGCCAGCGAGCGTAAACCGTTGAGCTGATCCCAAATTAGCGGTAGAGATTGCTCTATCGCTAGCAAAATCTTTTTGTAGTAGTTCTGTTGTTTTATGGTTAAGCCGCTTGTGGGTTCGTCGGTGCCGCAGGCTGGGGTAGTAGACACTACTCCGCTGCTGGAGTTCGATCGAGTTGGGTTGGAGTACCCCGTTGAGGGAGGAATGCGCCGGATTATCGACGAAGTGAATTTGTCGATTCAGCCGGGTGAGTTTGTGGCGTTTGTGGGTCCTTCGGGCTGCGGCAAAACCTCAGTTTTGCGGATGGTATCAGGATTAAATCCAGCTCCCCTGGGCGAAATTCGCTATCGAGGGCAACAGATTACCCAGCCCATGAAAAATGTGGGGATCGCCTTTCAAAACCCGGTGATGCTGCCTTGGCGATCGACCCTCAACAACGTGCTGCTGCCGCTGGAAATCGTGCAGCCCTACAAGCGAGAGTTTAAGCAAAAGAAAGCCGAGTTCATCGGCATGGCGCAAGAGCTGCTGATGACGGTTGGTCTGCAGGACTTCCAAAAGCAGTTTCCGTGGCAGCTATCCGGCGGCATGCGACAGCGGGCATCGCTGTGCCGAGCGCTGATTCACCAGCCGGAAATTTTGCTCCTAGATGAGCCATTTGGCGCGCTAGACGCCTTTACCCGTGAAGAAATGTGGGTCATGCTGCAAGCCCTGTGGATGAAGGTGAAATGCGTTGGCATTTTGATCACACACGACCTGCGAGAAGCGGTGTTTTTAGCAGATAAGGTTTATGTGATGAGTTCGCGCCCCAGCAACATCATTTACGAGGTCAAGATCGATCTACCGCGTCCGCGCACTTTGGAGATGGAGCTGAGCGATGAGTTCAACCATTATTTCTCCAACATCCGTCGACATATCCAGCACTAGTTAAGGAAATACATTCCATGAATAAGTTTTTGAAGTCGAAAGCGGCTAGTTTTGTGCTGCCCTTTGTGGCAACAGTGCTGTTGTTTATCATTTGGGAACTGGCGGTTATCATTTTTAAAATCGAACCGTTTAATTTACCTTCTCCTACTAATATTTTTAATTCAGCAATTGAATTCGCCCCACAGCTTACAGTTAATGCACTGCGAACACTCTGGACAACGCTGCTAGGCTTTGCGATCGCCGTTGTGGTTGGTATTGTTTTAGGGTTTTTGATCGGATACTCCAGAATTGCCTATCTGATGCTGTATCCGCTGCTAGTGGCGTTCAATACCATTCCCAAGGCGGCGATCGTGCCGCTGCTGGCAATTTGGTTTGGCGCAAATGCCATTCCCGCCACGCTGACAGCATTTCTGCTGGCATTCTTCCCGATCGCCGTCAATGTAGCACTGGGGCTAGATACGGTGGAACCCGAAATGAAAGACGTGCTGAGATCGCTAGGCGCATCTCAGCTTGAAACCTTTGAGAAGGTAGGCTTTCCGCACACGCTGCCCTACATTTTTGCTTCCCTGAAGATCGCGGCTTCGTTCGCCTTTATTGGCACGGTCATTTCAGAATCGGTTGCCTCGAATGCCGGACTGGGCTACTTGATCGTGCAAGCCACCGCAGATTTCAACGTGCCGCTGGCGTTTGCAGCCCTGCTGGTTCTGGCGCTGATGGGCGTGGTGCTGTATGGCTTCTTTGTGCTGATCGAAAAGAAGGTGATTTACTGGGCAAGAGAATAGACTACGAAGAAATTTGAAAGCCGCGCATTGCGCGGCTTTCAAATTTAATAATTCAACGTTCACCGCCCAGCCCTACAGCTTCACCTGCCCGCTGGTTGCCAGCACCCGCGCACTCACCCCAAAGACCCGCAGTAAACCCTCAGAATCAGTGTGGTTGTAGTCGCCAACGCCTTCCATCGAGGCATTTTCTTCTGAGTAAAGCGAGTGGGGTGCGTTATCGGCAGCCACAAACGAAATCGTGCCTTTGTATAGTGAAACCGTAATTGTGCCAGATGCCAGATCTGCCGTGCGCTGCACTGCCTGTAGCGCCATTTGGGTTGCCAGGTCAAACCAGTAGCCCTGGTAAATCTGCTTGGCGATCAGCAGCGAGAGCTGGTCAAAGAATTCACGAGCGCGGCGATCGAGAATTAGCTGCAATAGGTAAGCGTAGCAAGTGCCCAAAATCTCAACGCCCGGACTTTCATAAACGCCGCGCGATTTGATCCCAACAAAGCGATTTTCTACCAGATGGGTGCCAATGCCGATCCCATGCTTGCCGCCGATCGCATTTGCCTGCACAAAAGCATCCACCAACTCAATAGGCTGCCCGTTGAGGGCAACCGGGTAGCCCTTCTCAAAGGTGACGCTAATTTGTTCGGCTTCGTTGGGGGCGTCGCTGGGGTAGCAGCCCATGATCGGCTTGACGAAGTGGGCGGGCGTGGTAAGCGCCTCCAGCATGCCCGATTCGTGCGTCAGCCCCAGGAGGTTGGCATCGGTGGAGTAAGGCTTGTCTTTTGAGGCGGTAATGGATAAGCCTTTTTCCTGGCAGAAGTCGATCATTTCGCTGCGACCAGGAAACCGCGCCAAAAATGCTTCGTCCCGCCAAGGCGCATACACTTCAAATTCTGGAGCCAGCATATTAGTGATCAGCTGAAAGCGAACTTGATCGTTACCGCGTCCGGTTGCGCCGTGGCTAAAAACTGTCAATCCCCGCTGCTGCATTTCTTCAATCATCGCTTTTGACAACACACAGCGAGCGATGCCGGTGGTATTCCAGTAGCGCCCTTCGTAGCACGCCTGTGACTGAATCACGCTAACCCCAATTTCGGCGATCGCTTCTCGGCAGGGCAGCAGCACAAAATCAACTGCGCCTGCCGCCATCATCCGCTGACGAATTGCTTCTGTGTCGTCTTCGTCGGGCTGCCCCAGATCGGCGGTGAAGCAAACGACCTGAACGCCTTGATCGGCGAGCCAGCGGGTGATGGTGCAGCTATCTAGCCCGCCAGAACCCGCGAAGGCGATCGTCTTTCCTGTTAGATCTTGTGCTTTCATTCCGTCACTCCTTGTAAAGGCTAAGTAAAGGCTGCATCCTTTAGATGATTTTTAAGCCAAAGTCCACATTATCTGGTGAAAAGATGTCAAAATCCTGTCGGCGATCGAACAGTTTGGCAGGGGCGGCAGGAAGGTTTCAATTTGCCGTGCAGATTATTCCTGACTTTGCTGGCGATCGCTCGAAAGAGGAAGTATCAACGCAGTGATAATACGGTTTTAAGCCGTGCTAGAGACGGGAACTTTAGGTCGCTAAGTTTAGACACTGAGTTAAAGACGATTTGTTTAGGGTGGTTTAGCCTCCTGTCTCACACATTGCCAAGGGTCGTAGGCGATTGTGTTGCGTTGCTAGCACCAGCGACGGCTAGCTTTGGGTCATCTTCCTCATCAGTGGCATTCTTCTCGTGACAGAAATTCCCTTTCGGAAAATTTTGGGGCTGAATCAGCAGTCCTATCAGCGGCTCAAGCTCTGTCTGAGCCTCAATTTGAGACGACAAGTTTTTATTGCGGTTTGTGATGATTTGCCGATGCGCGATCGACTGGCAGCACAGCTGCAGGCGGAGTTGGCAAAGGCTGCACCCGAAGGAGATCAAGCTGCGTTGCAGGTGGGGCAATCTCGGCTGGTCAGCCTGCAATTGAGTTTGGAAGATCCCAATCCGATCGTGCAGATCGGGCAGTGGTTAGCTGCTTCACAGCCATCTCCCCAAGCGATGTGGCAGCAGTCAATGCCTGCCTTTCAGATCTTGGGCATTGAGAAGTTAACGCGACAGTCGGCGGCTTTACAGCGGACATTTTTTACGCATCTCCAAAGTATTGAGTATAATCTGCCGCTGCTGGAATCAAGCCTGGTAATTTGGCTGACGCAGCCTTGGTTTCGATCGTTGCCCCACTCGGCGCCAGAATTTTGGCGCTGTCGGACGGCAGTATTTGAGTTTATTGGCGACCCCACGCCGATCGTTGTGACTGTGCCAGAGCGCATTGGGGTACCGCAGCCGCAGCAGGCGCCCTCGCCTACCGAAGATCCACCGCCTGTTGCGATCACCGTTCCCATCACCGCCTACAACCCCTGGGAACTGCTGGCCCAAGATCTAGACTTGAGCCATTTGTTTGAATCAGAACAGGAAGCTGCAGCATCGGAGCGACCTGCCGAGCGACCTGCCGAACCTGCCGCTCGTCCAACTCATTTCCTGCCTGAAGAAACAACAGCCCCAGATGCAGGCAATTCCCGATTGCCGAACACTATTGTTCAGGAGCCGGTTTTTCAGGAGCCAGCCGCTGCTGAGCCGGCGCGTGATGCCGTTGTCCAGGCAGCAACTCTGGAGAAACCTGCGATTGCGACAGCGGTTGCCACAGCCCTGCCCGCTGAGTTTCAGTCGGAAGAACTGCGGCAGCTGCCCTTGGTGCAGCAGATTGAGCAGCTCCATCAGCAGCAGGCTCCAGCAACTGCGATCGCTGCGGCATATTGCAACTTGGGCAATCTGTACCGTGACCAAGTAGAGCAGGGCAGCGGCTCAGTGCAGCAGATGGTGATCGCTATTCAGTCCTATGAGCAAGCGCTGCACCATTTGCCCGAAACCGAGCCGCTCTGGGTCGATATCCTTAATGATCTAGGCAATCTGTATTGGATGCTGTCGCGCAGCATGACGAAAACCGAGGAGGCTTTGCCCTACCTCCAGCGCGGTCTGCAAGCCTATCAGCTAGCCCTTACCAAAATTAATCCCCAGAGCCAGTCGCACACCTACCCCATGGTGCAAAACAACCTGGGGGCAGCCTATGCCGATCTGGCCCGCTACCAAGACCCAGCCGAGAGCCTGCGGCTGTCGGTGGAGGCATACCTGCAGGCCCTGCGCCACCGCAGCCCACAAACTGACCCCATTCGCTATGCTTCGACCCAGAACAACCTGGGCACGACCTACTGGAATCTGGCCCAGCATCAACAACCGCAGGTCAACCTGAAGCAAGCGATCGCTGCCTATTCCGAGGCGCTACGCTTCTATGACCCGGCCCAAGAGCCGCTCAACTACGCCATGATTCAAAACAATCTGGGCACTGCCTACTGGAATTTGGCGCAATACGATCGCCCCCGTGATTGGCTTGCCCTTTCGTTGGCTTCCTACCGGATGGCGCTGAAGTATCGGACGCTAGAAACCACGCCGACTGCCTACGCCGCCACCCAAAACAACATCGGCACGGCATATTGGCACATGGCAAATCATGCTGAAGATGCCGCCATGCGCGTCGATTACTTGAAACAGGCGATCGCCGCTTACGAAGCGACGCTGCTGGCTGCCGAGCGCCTGAAGCAACAGCCACAGCCCCTTGCCCCGCTCAACTTTGACATCATTGCCACGCAAAATAACCTGGGACTAGCTCACTACCAGGTGGCAACCGATACGCAAGCCAAGTTAACTACCGATCAACAGTCGCAGCACCTGAGCGCAGCCCTCAACCACCACCTGCTGGCGCTGCAAGCCTGGACAGGCATGCCCGAACTTCGCCAAACTGCCCTGACTCGCGTGATCGAAACCCTCCGTGCTATCTATAGCCAGCTAGGTCTAACGGGGCAAAATCGAGCGCTGTCGATGGTTCCAGGGCAGCTTCTCCCAGAAATTTTGCCAAGGCTGTAAGCCTACTGGCGATCACAACGTGAAACTCAATAACGTGATCAATAGAGTGAATAGTGAAGCTCAATCTAAATGTGTAGTGCCCTACTACCCTACTAGATTGAATACTTTGGGATCGGCAGGTTTGTGGTGGAAGGCGCTATGCGGCAGAACCCGCCGGACTTCATCGGCAGTGGTCATGCCGCTAGTCACTTTGTCAATCGCCGCTCTGTAGAAAGAGTCGAACTGGATGTCTTGCAAATAGCGGCGCAGTTGAGTCACTGTGCCTTCGTAGATCGTCTGTCGCACGACATCATCCACGTTCAGCAGCTCAATCACGGCTTCCCGTCCCTGGTAACCAGAATTAAAACAGTGAGAACAGCCGCGTCCTTTGCGCCATGCTTGGGGGTTGGCTTCTTCTAGCTTTAAGCCCAGCAGCTTCAGGTCAGCGGCGGAGGGCAGGGCCGGTTCGGCGCAGTGTGGGCAGATTTTGCGAACTAGCCGCTGGGCGACAATACCCAGCAAAGCATCGCTGATTAAACCTGGATCCGGACCAATGTCTTTAAGCCGGGGAATGACGCCGATCGCATCGTTCGTATGCAGCGTAGTTAACACCAAATGCCCGGTCAGCGCTGCCCGAACTGCCGTTTCTGCCGTTTCGCTGTCGCGGATTTCGCCCACCATAATGATATCTGGATCCTGACGGAGGATCGCCCGCAGCCCTGCGGCAAACGTCATGCCTGCCAGTTCGTGCACCTGCGTTTGGGTAATGCCTGGCAGCACATATTCCACTGGATCTTCTACGGTGACAATGTTTACCGACTCAGTGGCGATCGTTTGCAAGCTGGTATAGAGGGTGCTGGTCTTGCCCGAACCCGTAGGGCCTGTAAAGATGATTAGCCCCTGAGGTTCTTGGAGCCAGCCTTCGTAGATCGCCTGGGTGTGCGGCGAGAAGCCCAAATCCTGAATCGTGCCAAACGAGTTTTGCTGCCGCAGCAAGCGCAAGACGGCTTTTTCGCCAGGTTCGCCTTTGCGGCTGCTAATGCAGGGCAGGGTGCTAACGCGTAGATCTAAGCCCTGTTCCTGCTGGTCTTGCATATAGCGTTCGCCGATTCTGCCGTCTTGCGGACGACGGCTTTCGGCAATGTCCATGTCGCACATCACCTTCAGTGCCACAATCACTTTGCGGCTCAGCTCAGGCGGTAAGGTGGTGACGTGTCGCAGGATGCCATCAATCCGAAAGCGAACCTGCAAGCCCTCAGTGGCAGGTGCCAGATGAATATCGCTGGCCCGGTTTCGCAAAGCGCTTGAGATTAACGCTTTGATGCGCTCAATCTGGTTGCTGACTTGCGAGAGGTGGAGTTCTGCAATTTCTGTAATATTTTCATGTTCCTGTTTTCCCGTCAGGGGATCGACTGCAGCGATCGCATTCAGCCGATTGGGATTGAGCGTCTGGAGACGATACCAGTGGCGGTAGCTTTTTTCGGCAATTGGCACAATTTTAATCGTGCTATTGAGCCGCTCGCTGAGCTGGTTGATGAGCTGTGGTGTCAGCGCAATGGGGCTGCCCAGGTAATAGCAATTGCGCCAAAGCAGCAGCGGCAGCAGCGGGGGCAGCAAGTCGCGATCGCTGAATTTTCGCCAAAACCGATTGTCTACCTCGCGATCAAGTAGGTCAAGGTACACCTCACCTTGCTCATTCACTAGAAGCTGCAAGGCTTGTTCGCAGCTAACTTTCTGCTGCTTAAGCTGCTGCCAGGCAGATAGAACCGGATGAGTCTGCATAAGTCACTTCAGTAAAAGGATCACAATTTTGGATGCCAGTGGATAGCTGAATGAGATCGCAGCGCGATCTCATTCAGCTATTCAGATCGCTAAAGCACGGGTTCAAACTAGGGTCGGCAGATATAGCCTCCCGACAGCAGTTCCAGGGTTGTTCCAGCCGGGCAATCGTCTTGAGTGATGCTGCCTTCCAGGGCAGAGGGAGACGGCGCACTGCTAGAGCCTGTACCACCTGTACCCGATCGTGTTGTACCCGTTGTAGATAGATTAAGCACCGGTCCAACGAGCGCTAGCACTTCATCACGGGTGGCAAAGCCGTCAAAGGCTTGATTGCTAAACTCAATCGGTGTCCCTGTCCGATTTTCTGCATAGATCACTTCGTTGCCCCGACGAATCCAGGGTCGAATATCGGCATTTAGCAATACCTGTCTCAAATAGCGGACGCCTGCGGCATGACGAGCTTCGATCGAGTGAATTTCCAATGCTCCTGCTAGGATCGTATCGGCTCCTGCTGCTAGCAGATTTTGCACTTGCCCCTTGTAGGCTGCAACGCCCAGATCTTCAACATATTGCAGCGCCAGGAGAAAGTCTCTGATATTGGCAAAAGGATTACGACCCAGGATGGCAGAGTAATTAGGGTTAGCAGGAATGGTAATTGCGTCTGGGTTGCCCCCGATCGATCTAAGAACTGCTGAGAGATCGACGACATGCTGCGCTTCATCTCTGCCGTAGGCGGCGATCGCATCCTTTGCAGGCTGTGGTGCGTTTTTCAAGCCGCCGCTTTGGGTTGCCTGGGCTGCCCGACGATAAAAGTCATCTTCTAGCTTCTCTAGAGTCAGCGCATATTCAACCACCTGCTGAGGTGTCAGGGTAGCGCTTTGAGCCTGAGCAGGCGCAGCCGGGATGATGAACAAACAGGATAAAGATAGACCCAGAAAGAGCAGCAGAACTACTGCACTGCTGAGCAGCGATCGGGTTTGGAGCGCTATTCGGTTTAGGCTGCTAGTCAGCGTGCTGAAGCATTTTGAGTGAAGTTGCATAGGGTGGGTTGCCTGGTTAACGATAAGATTTGCAAAAATGGTCATGTGGCTCTCCTTAGCTCAGGCAACAAGCGCACCCGTAATGCGGTTATTGATGATTTTGAGTGAATTGACGATCTGGACAATCTGTTTGGGCGTATATAGCTCATCGTAAGCTCGTCCTTTAAAGGGGTTGAGCCCAGTGTTTAAGCGAGTATTGGGAACGGCGCGTCCTCGATCAGGCTCAGTCACCGATTGTCTCAACAAGGAACGCACCCCGGCAGCGTGACGAGCTTCTACCGAAACGATCGAACCTGCCGCCAGGATAAAGGTGGGATTAGTCAGGCTAGGACCCGCACCGTTGTATGCATGAACGCCCGTGTCCTCTAGCGCGACTGCAGCTCTCAAAATTGTCGTGCGGTCTGTCAATAGGGCAGCCAGTCCAGCCCGGTTAAATCGAATATCTGAAGTTTGGAAGGTGGCATTGTCTCCCAGTACTTCCCGAAGAAAGGTGACGTGGGTTGCTTCATGGGTGCCCAAAACCCTCAAATATTCGCGCTCAGCTCGATCGGTCACTTTACCAGAATCAGCTGCTGCCTTATAGAAAGCTGATTCCAGCTCTTCTAGCAGCAGCGCAAAGTTGAGGATTCCAACGTCGTCTGCATTAAACGTCAAGGTGGGAGTGCGTCCATTGCCGGTGCTTTGGGCAAGCAGCGATTGTGGGACCGTCGTTAAAGCAACCGCACCCAAGCCGCACAAACCCCATTTCAGAAGTTTGCGTCTGGAGGTGACTTGTCTGGACGGCTCATTTTGCAAAGTCATAAAGCTGTTCCTGAATAGAGGTATCAAGTTCGCGACATGAACATCAACCCATAGCAAAGCGACGGCAAATGCCCCAGATAGAAGCAATTCCTAGCCAGGCTGCTTGGGTTTTGAACTCTAGCGATTGAACTTCCAGCGTTTAACTGGATGAACGGACGAATCCAGAAGAATGCAGGGAAATGTTTTGAAGAAATTGCGAAACGCAACCTCGTAAGATTCGTCCTTTAGAAATTCCTGATCTAGCCTGAATTCCTAGAAGAGTGAAATAGCGTATCTCTACCTAAGCTAGTCGTGCGTTTTTAAGGACGAAAAGCCTCAAAAACTCTTCTAAAGGATGTTTCACTTCTTAGGTATTTTCAAGCTCAAAAAGCGCTCATTTTACGCTCACTTTTCCGATCGACCGATTTCTTGATGCCATAAAATATCTATGACTCGGCTAACGCCTGTCTTGAGATGACGGCGAAAAGTGCTTAAAGGCACATCCAATAGCTCCGATGCCTTCTCTTGAGTGAGTGCAGGCTGGAGATAGCTGTGATAAAGCGCTCGATAGCATTTGGCATCTCGTGGAGAAGATTGTAAAGACTCAATCACTGCCTGCAGAAGTACCTGTAGTGCAGCAACACGCTCAGTTTTGTCTGCTTTGGCTGAAACCCGATCGACCACCAGCCGCGATCGCAACAGCGGACTTTGTTTAAGGCGATCGGGTTGGGCAAGCTGCCCCAATGCCTCCCGCACAGCGCTCACAAAGTCAGAATAACTGAGAACCACCAGTGGTTCAGGGGATTGCGGTGGCAAAGCTGCCTGCGCTGAGGCAGCAATCTCTCGCTGAGCCAGTAGCTCTTGCCAGACTTCGGGCGGCGTAACTCGCCAATCGTGCCCATAAACCCCATAGAGACGATCGCCCACCGCAAAGTCAGCCTCGGCAATTCGGGCTAAATCTGCGTAGGCAAACATGGCCGCCCAGCTCTCTGGTTCTGCACAAGCAAAGAAGGTATACGCCAACCCTGGTGTGTTGCGGTGATGCTGCACAAAAGCAATAAAAATTCGGCTCTGAATTGGCGAAACTGCCTGATATGTGTCATCTGCCATCCAAAAGCGAAAGAACGTTGCCCCTTCCCCAGCCCGTAAAGGCGCATGATTGCTTAAATAAGCCCAAGCTGCCGCTGCACCTGGATCGACTTGCAACTCTTCGGGGCTAGCTTGATGGAGGGTTACCATCAAAACAAAGCCGACCGGCTGCACCGCCTCTCGGAAAACCAGCACGCCTTGAGGCTGTCGGGCTAGCCAATATTCTGCCAGCTGCGCTGACGCGGCTCCCTCATGCTTCCTCACCATGCTGATTAGAAAGGGGCGATCGGCTTCTCGCAAACTGTCTGTCTTTAGGCTGCTCGTTTCTTGCCAGGTAAATCGCGGTCGCACGGCCGCATTATCCCGGTGCAAGAAGATGTAATCAAACAAAATACGATGCTGTTCCTGCCCTTGAGTTTGTCCCAGCCGAGTTGTGTAGTAGCTGCGAGCGCGAGAGTGTAATTCGATATACCTGTCAGGATTCCGCCAGCGGATATCAGCAATTAAGACTTCGCGAATCAGATCGTGCGGAAAAATTCCCAATATCCCTGATTCAATGAAGGATAAACTGCGCAACCACTCAAATAAAGGATAAACATCATCCATCTCCAGCATTTTGGCAAGCAACGCTTCGGTGGTAAGGCGTACTAACGCTGAGGCTTCTAGAGCCATCCGATGGGCAGGACTGGGTAATTCCTGAACAAACTTTTCGAGTAGGGTTTTAACGATATCTGGCGCCGCATCCGGCTGAAAGTAAAAGTTTTGTTTTTGGGCAAAAACATCTGCTACCAGAGACAATGCCAGCGGGTGCCCGTAGGTAAAATCTAAAACAGCCTGATGCTGCGCTGCGGGAATATCTCGCTTGCTCAGGTAGGCTCGACCTTCTTCTAAATTTAGATTGCGAAGCGGCAGCGGGTGAATCAGGGCTTGCCAACCTGGGTCAGCACGCCAGCTAGAAGCCGGAGGCTGACGGCTTGCCAGAACAATCAGCGTATTCGCTGAAAGCTGTGGCAGAAAGGTTTCGTGGAGCCACGGGTCTAACGGTGCTAATGTTTCGTAGGTGTCAATCAAAACAACCTGACGATCTAACTGAGACTCCAAAATTTGGATAGGATTTCCGCTTTCTGAGCCTAAGGCATGGGTAAATGCAGCCAGGAATGATTCTGGCGTGGGTTCAATGCTGCGAGCATCGAGATAGGTTGCGGTAATCTGCAGCTGTTCACACAGATAAATCAGCTCTCTTAACAGCGTTGTTTTACCAATTCCACCAGATCCAAAGATGTGGAGCAAACAAAACCGCCTCTCTGTGTCCATAAGCGTTGACCGGAACAGATTCAGTTCGGCGGTACGTCCGACAAACTGACGACGGCGCTCTACATTCAAACGCTCTGCCAGGTTTGATGACATAGACTTCCTCTGGTGGTAGAGATCTACGTACTAATTTATAGCAACCGCTATGGTAGTTACGAAGGGACATTTTTATGGGCGTGTTCCCCAGCGTACTAGTCCTTCCAGCTAAATGATTGCCGCTTATTATACGTATACGCCCCCATCACTGCGCCCCACAACGCAGCTCCGGTGTTGGGATCAACCCCGCGATCGAAGCTCCAAAACTGCGTCTCACTTACCTCAAAGCCCAACACCACCTGCCGCGTTTGCGCTTCATACTGGAAGCAGCACTTCGCCCCACTGGGCGGCTCTGCCTTAAAGCGATCGCCCTGCTGCGTCACCGTCAGCACACACCCAGGCAGCAGCTCCAAATCTTCCAGACTCAGCCGTTCTAATTGCTGTGGATTGGCTCCTGCCCCGCGAAAGAGATCAGGTTGCTTAAACCCCCAATACTGCACCCGCTGAATCTGAGGATCTGCAGTGGGCTGAAGCACTGCAATCCGCTGACGATAGGGGCGATCGAGCTGCAAGGCATTTGCCTGCTCGGCAAACAGCGCCAAATGTCCCTCCAGCTGCAGCTTCACCGGACGATGCCACAGCCGCAGATGCACAAACCACAGCGGATCAGCGATCGCTTGGGGTTGGTTATCAAATTCACCTGCAAGCCAATTTGCTAGAGACGGGAGAGACATAGAGCGATAAGAAATCAGGGCTACCTGTGGGTACAAGCGTCTTGCTCGCCCATCTTCTATTCTCTATCACTCCTACCCTTCCTCTCTTCTTATCCCGCATCTGTCACAATAAAGCGGTTGTCCAAAGTGCGGTCGCCATGCAAGAGGCAGAGGTAATTGTCATTGGTAGCGGGATTGGTGGGTTGGTGGCAGCAGGGCTGCTGGCGCGCTACGGCAAAAAAGTGCTGGTCTGCGAGAGCCATGGCATTCCGGGTGGGGCAGTCCACAGCTTTGTGCGGCAAGGGTTTCATTTTGATTCGGGCGCATCGTTTTTTTGTGGCTTGAGCGACCCTCGATCGCAAAACCCACTCCGGCAGGTCTTAGATGCTTTGGGCGAATCTGTCGAGGCGATCGCCTACGACCCGTTTGGGCACTACCATTTTCCAGAGGGCACCTTCCCGGTCTATGGCAATCTGGATCGCTACCGCCAAGCTGTCGCCCAAATCACGCCACAAGGAGCAAAAGAGCTGGCTCAGTTTGAGCGGCAGCTATTACAGCTCTACGAGGGCTTGCGGCAGATCCCCACGTTGGTGCTGCGGTCAGATCTCAATTTGATTCCCATCCTGCTGACGCGCTACCCGATCGCCCTGCTGAAGCTGCTGCCCCAGCTTGGCACGATTCAAGGCTCAGTCGGAGCCGTGATGGATCGCTGGGTGCGCGATCCTTGGGTGCGGCGGCTGATTGATTTGGAGTGCTTTTTGCTATCCGGACTGACGGCGCAGGGCACAGTTGCCCCAGAAATTGCCTTTATGCTGGGCGAGCGCACCCATTCGGTAATTGATTACCCTATGGGCGGCGGCGGGGCGATCGTTCAGGCTCTCGTGCGTGGCTTAGAAAAGTGGGGCGGCAGGCTGCGGCTAAATGCTCACGTTGAGCAGATTTTGCTGGAGAACGGCAGGGCGATCGGTGTCCGACTACAGCAAGGCGAAGTGCTGAAAGCGCCCATCGTTCTTTCCAATGCTTCAACCTGGGACACCTACGGGCAATTGCTCAAACCGGAAGATCTGCCGCCCGCCGATCGCCAAACGGCACTGCAAACGCCCGCAGTTGACAGCTTTATGCATCTGCATCTGGGCATTCGGGCAGCGGGACTAGAAGGCTTGACAGGGCATCATGTGGTGGTTCACGATGCCAACTGCGACCTGACTGTGCCAGGCAACACCTGCATGATCTCCATTCCGTCTGTCTGGGATAAAACTCTTGCGCCGGCTGCTCATCATGTAGTTCATGCCTACACGCTAGAGCCCTATGTGGATTGGCGGCGGGATGAGTGCTACGAGACTCGTAAGCGCGATCGCGCCCAGCCGCTCTATCGTGCCCTAGAGCGAATCATTCCTGACTTGCGCCAGCGGATTGTCTTGGAGCTAATTGGAACACCCCTGACCCATGCTCACTACCTGCGCCGCTATCAGGGAACCTATGGTGCAGCCATTGCAGCCGGACAGGGCATGTTTCCGAGCTGCCACACGCCCATCCCAGGACTATATCGGGTGGGCGACAGCACCCTGCCGGGGATTGGCGTTCCGGCTGCTGCGGCTTCTGGCATCCTTTGTGCAAACACGTTGGTTAGTCCGGCCAAAGTGGCGCAGGTGCTGCAGGCGATCGGCTAGTTTGATTGGAGTTCTTGGATTAGGGTTTTATAGTGCAATAGCAATAGGCGAGGAGGCGCTCGTCTCAATAGATTATGATGGCTTACCAAGGTGAACTGGCTGGTTTGGGAGCTGCCCTCATTTGGGCGCTCGCCTCTTTTATTTATGTGAGCTTAGGCAAGCAGATGCCGCCCCTCGTGCTGAATTTTACAAAAAGCAGCGTGGCGATCGGGCTGATTCTATTGACGCTAGCAGTGCAAGGCGATCTGCAGCCACAGATGAGTTTGGCAAACCTGGGCTGGCTGCTGCTAAGCGGAGCGATCGGCATTGGCTTTGGCGATACAGCGTATTTTGCCTCGCTTAACTGCTTAGGGGCACGGCGATCGCTGCTGATGGAATCGTTAGCTCCACCGCTCGCTGCGTTGCTAGCGGCTGTTTTTCTGGAAGAACAGCTGACTGTGCAGGTGTGGCTGGGAATTGGTTTGACGGTGAGCGGTGTGGCGTGGGTGGTGGCAGAGCGAACTCCCGATGCTGTACCAGGAGAGTTTCGCCCACTGCGTGGCATTGGGTTTGGGGCGCTGGCGGCATTAGGACAGGCGGGAGGTGCGGTGTTATCGAGAGCTGCTCTAGCCGATACGGCTGTCAGTCCGCTGTGGAGTACGTTGATTCGCTTGGTGGCAGGGGTGCTGGTGCTGTTCCTGCTGATTTTGCCGCAGCGCCAGGATTGGGCGAGATTTCAGCCAATTCGTTCGCCCCGGTTTTTAACAGTGCTGGTAGCAACCTCGTTCTTTGGGACGTACCTGGCGATCTGGCTGCAGCAAATTGCACTTAAGTACACAGCAACGGGTATCGCTCAAGCGCTCACCTCTACCAGCCCCTTGTTTGTGCTACCGATCGCTGCCCTGTTGAGAGAAAAAATAAGCCTCCGCGCAGTTCTAGGGGTTTTCGTGGCGCTAACTGGCGTTTGGCTGTTGCTGCGCTAGGAAAGCAGCAGGGTTTGTTCATGCCTCTTCCAAGAATCTAGGCGTACACTTAACGTGCGCTCTATTCTTTTTAGGAATTGGTGAGATTTGCTTTGGTCAGATTTGCTTTGAGAGGCTTCAGCGTAACCACCACCCAAACTCCGGTTTTTGGGTCACGATAAGACATAAACGGATTGGTTCTCAAAGGCTTATCACAGAGTTTTGTCACGGGTCTGCGCCTGATCGTTGAAACATGCTTCCCCAAGTTAGCGGAGCATCAGCTAGCCCGAACATCGCAAATTCACGGTTTTTCAAGGAGGATTGTTCAATCAATGTGTTCAAGCTGTTCCAAAGACAGTTCTACCCTGTGGGGCTACTGTCTGAACGCAACCAGCGGGGTATTATCTCAAAGAGATAGTCTTGGCTAGCCAGGTGGCTATGCTAGCGGTGCTTTAGTGCTGTTCTCTCAAGCGATCGTCTTTTCAACTACCTGATCGTTACGGCTTCCCTACCCTCAACCTTCTGTGATTCCACTTCCATTTCTGCCTCAACCGATGTTGATTGCCCAGGCCAGCCCCATTTTGGGCAACATTTGGATTGATCTAGGAACGCTGATTGCCATGCTGGCACTGTCAGCTTTTTTCTCTGGTTCTGAGACTGCCATTACTGCCCTAGATAACCTGAAGCTACGATCGCTTATTAAAGAACAGGGAAACCCAGGCGGGATTTTCTCTTTAGTGCTAGAAAAGCGGGCACGATTCATTACTACGCTGCTGATTGGCAATAACCTGGTCAATAACTTCTCGGCGGTTCTCACCACCAATCTATTTGCAATTTGGTTTGGCAGCAACGAATCAATTCTGATTGCCACGGTGATTGTGACGGTACTCGTCCTGATTTTTGGTGAAATTACTCCTAAATCGCTGGCGATCAACAATATCATTCCCATCTTCAAGGCGGTAGTGCGCCCGATCTATTGGCTGTCGCGTATTCTCTCCTGGACGGGTATCACTTATTTATTAGAAAGCATTGCTCAAGCTGCAATTCGCCTGTTTGG
The DNA here is from genome assembly GCF_014764505.1 of Phormidium tenue FACHB-886. Classification (GTDB taxonomy): domain Bacteria; phylum Cyanobacteriota; class Cyanobacteriia; order Elainellales; family Elainellaceae; genus FACHB-886. The sequence continues at coordinate 110,805 of NZ_JACXWX010000008.1, read as the reverse complement.
CAATACGGCGCAACAGGGCGAGTCGGTCAAGGATCTGCAGCTAATGATTGACATCTTAGGCGGTAAAGGGCAGCTTGACCTCGACAAACGGCAGCTCCTCAACAAGGCATTAATGCTCGATCGCCTGACTGCCTACAATGTCGTTAAGCCTAGAGTGGATATGCGAACAATCTCCCATGAGGCAACCCTGCAAAATCTGGTCGATCTTTGCTTAGAAACGGGCTATTCGCGGATTCCAGTTCAGGAAGAATCTAAAGACGAAATTATTGGCATCGTTCATTTGAAGCGGGCGCTACAGGCACTGAAAGCGCTGCATCAACAGGGACAGGACGATGCCCCCGTGACGGTAGCTATGGATGCGCCTGTCTACATCCCCGAGGTGAAGCGAGTCACCTCGCTGCTGCAGGAAATGCTGCAGCAGCAGCTACATCTAGCAATCGTAGTGGATGAGTATGGGGGCACAGTCGGACTACTGACTTTAGAAGACATTCTGGAAGAGTTGGTGGGTGAAATCTATGACGAAAGCGATATTGTGCCGCGCTCAGGCGCACGGAGGCGAATAAGCTAAGGAAAAATTCTCAAATTTTTTTCAGATTGCTTCTACAGTGTGCTACTATCAATAGTCGTGGAACAGGTGGGTCGGTGCCCGAGTGGTTAATGGGGGCGGACTGTAAATCCGCTGGCTACGCCTACGCTGGTTCAAATCCAGCCCGGCCCATTCCACACAAAAAGGTTGATCAGCGAGTGCTGAGCACTGAGGTTAAATCTCAAATAACTTCAGTAGTTCAGCGCTTGCGGCTCAACCCTAACTTCGCCCGTGTAGCTCAGTGGTAGAGCACACCCTTGGTAAGGGTGAGGTCATGAGTTCAATCCTCATCACGGGCTTGTCATAAAGCATAGTTCCAGCAAGGGCTTTGACGGTTTCTGTCAAGGCTTTTTCAGTAGTACGGCGCTACGCGCTTAGATTGAAATCTTTTTTTGTAGAAGTCGTGCTATTCAAGGCTTTTACGCAAAAACTTGTCTTGACCTATGCACGCGGCGCCATACCAGTAATTTACTCTATGAAGGTTGATATAGCGCTACGCGCTTATGTTAAGACACTGTTTTTATGTAAAAGTCCCGCTTTGCGGGACTTTTACATAAAAACAATTTTGATTTAGGCACGTAGTGCCATATATTGCAATCTCCAAACACTTAAGGTATCGGTTTTTAGGTACGTGCCGCGCTCTCCACATAGCACCCAATAAAACACAGCCTTTCATATGAGCGCAAAGCGTCATAAGAGGAATAAAGGTTCGAAAAACCAGTGGAGTGGGTTGAAGCTCCGTAAACTTTACAGTGATCTAAGTTGATTAGCCGCAGCGCAACCTTTTTCAACAACTTGACAACCCTCGATCATCTCTCCATAGGGGAACTCTGCTGCTACATAGAAACCTCTTAGGGTGCATCTCAAACTGGTAGTCAAGACGACATTATAGACCTATTGTCTTTCCCACAACTCCTATGCATACCGTTCTAGTGATCGATGATATCGGTCGCGCTCCTAACACGATCGCGCTTGAGCAAGCAAAGTTCAACGTGGTTCATGCTCAGGGCGTCGATGAAGCAAGAGCCAAGATCGTCAGCCAAAAACCGGATTGTATTGTTCTAGATCCTGAAGTATCTAGAGGCGATGGCGCTGAGCTAGGCAGAGACCTGAAAGCCGATCCAAACACTGGCAGTATCCCAATCATCTTTTGCATTAGCAAAGGAGTCGAACTGCAGGGTGACGAGCAGGGCGCAGCCGCCTATATTGCTAAACCAGTCGACCAAGAGAAGCTGATTCATACCGTGCAACAGATCCTTAATCGTTAGTCTCCTTCCACGGTGGGAGAAGGTGAGTTAAATCGTTTGCTTCGTACAAGTGATGATACAGTTGGCTTGGTGTTTTGGTGAGGGCTTAGTATGACTAGTCGAGCACAACAGGAAGAATTTCTTGCATCGATTGCTCAATCTTTTGATGCTGGCGACTTTGACTACTTATCGCCTGATAAGATGCAATCTCTGAACAACCTAATTGCTGTTGCTTGGAAGGCGTTAGCGCAAGGTGGAGATGTAGATGCTCAAATCAGCGAAATCCGACAGGCTTTAGGTCGCAATTAGCTATAAAAACAATAAATTTGCTCTTGGATATCTTGTCCAAGGGCGAAAAGTGTAATCGCTTTATAACGCTTCGAAATCAAGTGAAGAGGTACCTTTTTTGTTGAGTGTTGAGCTTGGCTCGACACTCAACAAAAACAGTTAGGGAGCGCTATATGGAGGTAGTTGATTACTAGACGGCACGGCTCCTCTGATGAATTGCACGCCAAGTTTTAGAACCTACGACTCCATCAACCAGTAAGTTCGCCTTCTTTTGCACATCTCGAACGATCGCTTCTGTAGCACCACCAAAATCACCGTCTATCTCAATTAAGTGAGAGGAGCGTAGCTGCAATTGCAGCGTCTGAACGGCATGACCTTTACTACCACGTTGCAGCATAGGCATTGCATTAGGCGCAGCATCAAACACCCGTGCATACAGTAAGCTCCAAGTACGAGTCTCAACTACTCCGGTGACAGGTAAGCCTGCACGGACACCAAAGCCAGACTGGAAAGCGATCACCGCTTGTCTCGTAGCAGTGCCAAAGTTGCCATCTACACTGAGCTTTGCCTCAAACAAATTAAGCAGTTGCTGAAGTTCTCGAACAAGGGAACCGCTAGCACCTAACTGTAGAACGGGGTTATCAATACGATTAACGACGGGCATGATAGATGTCCTTGAGAAGTGATTGAACTACCAAGAACAACACGGCAAAAGCGAAGTGTTTCGGACAATCTAAGGTACCCTGAAGGGTACTCTTTAGCATGTCGCGCTCATATTAAACCCTTAAGCCGCTCAGCACTGAGCCATCTCATTACCAAGGGTAAAGTGTACAATGTTGAACTCATCACCTATTCTGAATCAACCTCTTTTGCTCAGATAAACTTAGTTCAAACCGCTTTTGTTTCAATCGGTTCTGCATAGCCCTGAATGTTCTCAGGCTCAAACTGGCGCAGCACACGGGTAGCTTGATCTGTCAGATTTTCTGCACCTTTTACCACAATCAAATACTTGCCAGCATCAAGGCGATTGCGATACGGTAACGCATCACCGCTTCCTACTGCCAAACCAATACCCCCGCCAACGAAGTAAGCTCCCATCGCACCAGCAGCCAGCCCGAATAGCCCACCTAAAATGTGATTACCAAAACTGCCAATCGTTGGTAAAATTTCGATTCCCGTTAAAGCATTGAAGGCGTACCCCGCAATAAACCCAAACGGAATGAGCCAAGAAAAACGATTTCTGCCGGCGCGAGCCTGCTGATTTGGATCGATCAGACCGTACTCATCTGCACTTTTATATCCTCTGCCTAGAATGGCAATTTGTTCGTTTGGTAAACCTTCTTTTTCTAAGGCTGAGTAAGCGGCTTCTGCTTGGATTCTATCGGGCAAAACGGCAACAAGATAATTCATAATCCTACCTCAATACACTGCTGCATCCCCTAGTTGATTCTGATGCAGTTGAACTCTATGATTTATGTTTCCATTTTCATAGAACACTGTTTCATCCTAAGAGCATGATTCGTTTTTCGCTTCTGGCTAGTGGAAGGGTTTAATCATCACTATCTCTATTGGAAGTTCAATTCACTGTTAAGTTCAAAGGTCGACTTAAATACAATCGTCGTCATACCAGTTGTCATACCAGTGTCGACTAGGGAGCTACGCAGCCCGATAGTTTCGATGCAAGCTCTACCCGCTAGGGGTGGAGGGTCTAGAGAAGGGCCGATCGCTTGAAACCTATATATATCAGGATGTTCGCTGATTTGAAGTGGCTAGGAATGGCTAATATTATTATGTAAAGGATATTAGTATCCCCTACATATAGTGCTCAATCGCTTAAATATTATTGAGTAGCGCTATAAATAGAAACTTGCTTGATTACAAACTTTGTAATCAGCTTAAAGTAGGACAATCCATGGCGCTTCGCGTTGAAACAGAACTTCGGTTGGTTTTTCGGCAGATTCGACTATGCCTGCTTCAGTTGGGTTTGAAGCAGCGATCGCAGATCTGCAAAATTTGTTTTTAATGCAGCTAGGAGTGATTCAGCCGTTGTTAGATTTCTTTGGGAAGCCTGCCGCTCTAACTCGGCAGCTAGCCCTGAAAGTCTGACCGCACCCAAGCTAGCAGAGGAGCCTTTGATGTAATGAGCTTCTTGTTCTACTGCTAGATAATCTTCTTGTAAGATCTTTAATCCCACATTAGTTAGGTGTTCTGGTAAAGAGTCGATCAGCGTTTGCAACAGCTCAGTCACAAATTCTAAGTTGCCTCCAGAAACTTGGCGCAAATAGCCCCAGTCCAACAGATTTTCTGCAGCCGAAGTATCAATCATTGGTGAGTTGATCGCTGTAGAATGCGATTCCTTTTCTTCTGCAACGGGTAAATGGAACTGCACCGAACGGGCTGCAATGATTGGGCTCCAATGGAGGAGCTTTTCGGCTAATGCACTTTTTTGAACAGGCTTACTCAAATAATCATCCATGCCAACTTGCATGCACCGCTCCTGGTCTTCCTTCATAACATTAGCGGTCATTGCAATAATCACGGGTTGCTCATCTTCTTTCTGCAAACGGCGAATCATTTGTGTGGCTGTATAACCATCCATGATAGGCATTTGGCAATCCATCAAAATTAGGTCGTAGTTAATTCTTGTCAACAGATCCAGCACTTCCTGACCGTTGGCCACAACGTCAGCAGTGTAGCCAAGCGATTTGAGCTGATTGATCGCAACCTTCTGATTAATTACACTATCTTCTACCAACAAAATCTTTAGTGTGTGTGCCGAACTACCTGCTACCGTTTTGGAAGCGCGAGCTAAATTACGACAGGATGGAACTTCTACCTCCGGCAGGGCAAGCAAGTCTGGATTCATCACGCTCATCAAACAATCCAATAGTCGAAATTGCCTGACGGGTTTGAGCAAGTGGGCAGAACAACCAGGATATTGGACTTGCTTTGGAGAGTATTGGCTTAAAGCAGTAAGCATCACTAAGTGCGTCTGGCTCAGGGCTTGATCAGCTTTAATCGCCTGCACTAGCTGTTCACCTTTCATATCTTGCAGTTGCTTGTCTAGAATCGCAATATCATACGGAACAGCGTTATAGGCTGATTCTCGTAACCTTGCTAGTGCCGCTTGCCCGTCTGTCGCCTCATCAACTTGCATTCCCCAGGCAAGCGCCTGACCGCAGATCATCTGACGATTATTGGCATTAGCATCTACAACCAGCAGACGCAACCCCGCCAGAGATGCTGGCGTTAAGTTGGCAATTGCTGTACTGCCAGTCCCTCTATTGAGCAAGCGATTTTCAGGCGGCTGCTTCTCCAAAGTTAGCGAAAAGTAAAACCTTGATCCTTTCCCTTCAATGCTTTCCAGAGCGATCGTGCTGCCCATTAGCTCAACAATTTCTTTGCAGATAGCCAACCCCAACCCCGTGCCACCGAAACGACGAGTTGTAGAGGCGTCTACTTGCGAGAATGGCTGAAACAGCTTCTGCTGTGCTTCTGGAGCAATGCCAACGCCTGTGTCTTCTACTGAAAACTGGATTGTTGCAATTGAGTCTGTTTCCGCCTGCAGCGAAATCCGCAGCACAACATCGCCTGTTTCAGTAAATTTAATCGCATTATTGATCAAATTTGTCAAAACTTGCCGCAGCCGACTGAAGTCTCCCCGAAAGTGAACCGGCACTGCAGGATCGATCAGCATTACCAGCTCTAAGCCTTTGGTCTGAGCAGATACCGCCATCAGTTCGGTGATTTCTTCGGCACAAAGCATCAGGTTGAAATCAAGAATTTCTAACTCCATCTCGCCTGCTTCTAGCTTGGAGAAGTCGAGGACTTCGTTGATCAACGTGAGGAGATTGTCGCCACTGATGCGGATGGTTTCAGCAAAGTCACGCTGACGCGGATCAAGGTCGGTATCTAGCAGCAGCCCAGTCATGCCCAAAACAGCGTTCATGGGAGTTCGAATCTCGTGGCTCATAGTAGCGAGGAAAGCACTTTTGAGTTGAGTTGCCTGTTCTGCCTGTTTGCGTGCTTGATCGAGCGCTTGGTTTTGTTGAGCAAGCTGCTCCCGCTGCTGAATTTCTTGCGCCTGGATGTGCTTGCGATCATTGATATCGATCGCTGTTCCCTCGTAGTAGCGTATATTTCCGTCATCATCATGCACTGCCCGAACGCTTACTGAAATCCAGATGATGCTGCCATCTTTGCGATAGATCTGAAGTTCAAGGTCTGAGACTCGCGTCTGGGTTTCGATAAGGTGGAGCAGATCGTCCCGTCGATCTGGATCAATATAAACCTGGCGGGAAATATCTGTCAGCTCCTCGATTAACTCTTGGGGAGAATTGTAGCCACACAGCTTTGCTAAGGCTGAGTTTGCGTTAAGAAACCGTCCTTCTGGTGTGGTTTGAAAGATACCCTCAATTGCGTTTTCAAAGATACTGCGATAGTTTTCTTCAGCTTTTCTAAGTTCTTCCTCAAATTGTCTTCGTTTAGTGATATCAATGCCTGTGCCAATAATATATATAATGTTTCTCTTGTCATCAAACAGAGCAGTATTCGACCAGGCGATCATGTGGCGTGCGCCTGTTCGAGTTATCCAGTAATTCTCATAGACATTTGGAAAACTTCCCTCTCTGAGTTGAGCAAACTTCTCTTTAACTGGATCTATATCTTTAGCATCCAGCAATATATTCCAAAAAGGTTTCTGTCTGACTTCCGCAAAAGTGTATCCTGTAAGGGTTTCACAGCGTTGATTAAAACGAATAATTCTTCCTTCTGGATCCAAAACAATCACTAGCGCGTCTGTTGTATTTAATGTGGCACTTGTAAAATCGCGTTCCTGCTCTAAGACTTTCTCAGCGAGCTGACGCTGGTGCATTTCGCGGTAGATCAAATAGAGCACAAACGCCAGCAGAAAAATCTCTAGGGCAATACCAATAAAAGAAGCATTGATAATTTGTTGAGTGTGTTCTTCCATCGACCCAGCCCAGTTTGCCAAGCTGTATGCTTGCCGATGGTTGACCTGCTCAATTGTTTGCTGAATTTGTCTGGATGCTGTCTGCGTGGGATTGTTCTGCTGAAGTGCAGCGTCGCGTCCTGCCGTTTGCCGCAGGACGATCGACGTTTGTAGTGCTTCTAGCTCTTGGGCAACCAAACGCTGCAGTGCAACTAGCTGCGGTGGGCTGAGGCTGCCGTTATCAATTGGCTGTAGTGCCTGCAGATTTTGCTGCAGTTTTTCCACAGCCTGATGGTATTGTGCGAGATCGGTCCTGTTCCCCGTGATTAGGTAATGCTGCTGTGTAATTTCTGCTTCTTTTAACTGTAGAAGTATAGCTGTTAACTTTTCCAGAGATGCTTGTCCTTCAACTGCAGCATCAGAAGATTTTGCCAAATTTGAAAGATAGTAGTGTGACAGCCCTGTTACAGTTAGCAGTACCGTTGAAACTACCCCAAACCAGAGAGCAACCCCTTTAATAAAACGCCGTGGTGGATCAGATGGTATTGTGGCAATGCTCGATCGCTGAACATCTGCCAAATTACGCCGCAAATCTAGCTGGACAATGACCTGTCGTGCTAACGCCTTGAGAGTTTGAATTTGTTCTGGAGTAAGCTGTCGGGGAACCTGATCGAGCACACAAAGCGTCCCCAGTGCATATCCCTCGGCGGTCACTAGCGGCACTCCAGCATAGAAGCGGACGTATGGTTCTCCCGTTACCAGCGCGTTGCTAGCAAACCGTTCATCTGCCAATGCATCAGGTACGAGCAGGATGCCTTGCTGCAGAATGGCGTGGGCACAAAATGCTAAGTCGCGGTGGGTTTGGGGTGCAGCAAGCCCTACGCGTGACTTGAACCATTGGCGCTCGCGATCAATCAAACTGACAAGGGCGATCGGCGTTTGGCAAACCTGAGAAGCGATCTGCGTGATGTCATCAAACGCCGGTTCTGGTGACGTATCTAGCACTTTGCACTGCTGAAGTGCGGCTAGCCGCTGTATTTCGTTGGACGGAAAGGGGGCGATCTGCATAGTGGAGGTGCCGAATTGGATAGAGAACGCCACTCTGCTGCTAAAAGTCAAAACTTGCAGAAGCTTGACGAAATCTGGCTCCTCATACCAATAAAGCAGGCAAAGTGCATCTACGCTTCACGAAGAACGTAGCACTAGCAGCGGTCTGCTTTGCTCGTAGATAACTCGCAGGCTTTTGGGCAATCGGCATTCCCTAAAGGAAAGTCCTCGGTGAAAGTACAGAAGTTCACAGCAAAACACTATGAAAATCTTTGCAGTTCAAGCCTATTGTTCTTCCGCTGGTTTACGGGTGCGTTCTTCAATATCTTCTAGCGTTTGCAGCACCAGCCGCTTGGCTTGCAGTTTCCAGCCCCATTTCTGTAGAGCAATTGCCGCTGCTGCACCCAAAACGGTCGCAATTAGATCCAGTGGTTGCAGAAACGAGATACCCAGTAATAGCCCCAATCCAGCAATACCCCAGAATGGCAAAGCAACGGTCTGTCGTTGTGTTTCCACGAGTTTGCTAATTTGATCAGTAGGCAGCTCTGCCTGCAGAGTTTCTTTAATTTGCTTCTGTTCGGCAGCCGATACTGACAAGCCAATCTTACGCCGCAGCTTTTCTATTTTGCGAGCATCAGTGCTGTACTGTGTTAGCTCATCTTCTGCCATTAAAATCAGGCGCTCGTACTGTGACACGGCTCTCCTTTGTCCGAATGTATCTCAAAGAACTCGTGCCTCTACAGTACCAGAACTGGAGGCAGGAAAAGCGGTAGAGTATTGATGTTCTGACCTGATGGCTATACGGCCCGATGGCTGTATTAAGTCAGCATTTAAGTCAACGACAGGTCGATCGCTTAAAGACGCTGCCGGAGAATTCCGTGGAAGGGAGGACTATGAGTGAACAACCGATGCGATGCCGCATCCCGTTGGCTTGGCAGCTACAGCTTGAGGCGATCGCCCAACGCAGCGGACAGAGCGTAGAGCAATTAATTTACCAAGCGATCGGGCAATTTTTAGGGCAAGCGGAGGGCAACAGGGTTGAACCTGCTGCTTTAGATGCCCTGCAGTCCTTAGACGAAGTGAAGCTGCAGCTATTAACGTTGACAACCAGAGTGGCAATGCTTGAACGATCAGTTGGGGTGCAAGCTGACACAGCCCGAGTGGGATCGCCAATCAGCACTCCAGAAGACGAAGCTCCAGACGACGAAATTGAAGATGAGCCAGACGAAATCATGATCAGCTTCTTAGAATCAGCAGATTTTCAGGAGCGGGTGCAGCAAGCAATTGCTCCTTCCTTGTCGTCTCATCAGTCGCTTACTTATGAAGACATCGAAAATGAGCCTGATGAAATTCTGTATGATTTTTTAGAGCCCTGAGGCAGAGAACAGGTTCACAATAAGAATAGGTGCAATCGATCGAAGACTGATCGGGAGTTAATCAATGGCATACGGCTGTGAACTTGGTAATGGACAATCACTCTACCTTGACTGCTCAGGTGATCAAACAGCTGTAGCGCTAGCGAGCAGCAGCGCTGGACAACAGCAACAGGCAAGCCAAAACCTGAAAACTGGCAGCTGGACGGCTATTCCAGAGGTTTTTCAGATAGGCAGCAGCCTTGCCATAAAGATACAAACTGCTGAGGGCGATCGTTGGCTACGAGTGCAAGGCGGCAGTATTGGGACGCTAAATGCCCTTCCCGACCTGAGCCAAGCTCAACCCATTCCACTTCAGCAAACTCCTAGCGCACAGCCGATGCAGCCCATGCGGCCCATAGAACCGATGCAACCGATGCAGCCCCTCAAAATGGGGGATATGCAGATGAGTCTAAATCCAATGGAAATGCGGATGGGCAATCTGGAGATGCGGATGGGATCGCCTGCCAAAGCAGCTCCTCGCTTTTGCACTCAGTGTGGGGCTTCGGTGCAGGCTGGCGATCGGTTTTGTGCGACCTGTGGCAATCAGTTAGGACGTTCTTAGCTACAGAAGTTGGTAGCCTTCTCCAGCATTCCTCAGATACGTGAAGTGTTAGATGCTGAGAACTAACTGCAGCCCTGCCTCTGGTTTGGCATCTTCCGGCAAAGGATCTGGATCAACGCGCATTGCCGGACAGTAGCGAGCATAAGCACAGCGATCGCACTGCTGATTGATCAAAGGTAGCCAGCGCTGATCCTGACGTAGCTCTACCGCTAGATTGGAAATTACCTCTTTCACACGCTGTCGATGGGCGGGTGTTGCGGCGAAGCTAATCTTTTCACCCGTCCGCAAATACAGCAGGCTCATTCGCTTCAAATTGCGTCGATAGTGTTGCTCTAAAGCGAAATAATATAGCCCAATCTGCAAATCAACTTCGTCAGGATCGACCTGCTCTACTTCCTTAGCAGACTTATAGTCAATCAGCTCTAGCCCATCGTCGAGGTAATCGAGGCGATCGTACCGTCCTGACAGCACAAACTCTAGGTTTTCTGCCTGAAGCGTTCCTTGAATTTTGCCCTCTACGGCAACTGGACGCTGCATTGCAGATTGGTTAGCAATAAAAGAGTAATAGTAGCGACGCAAAATCGCCCGCCCTTCACTAATTTGGTTTGGCGTTAGATCGCGAATCTGTTGGCTCCAGCAGTGTTCGATCCAATCCATCCGGGGAATTGGGTCCTGATAATGCCAGTCTTGATATACTTGCGCCAAGGCTTGATGCAGCGAGGTACCCAAAACGGCTGAACCAAAGAAAGCTGCCCCTTCAATCTTGCGCTCATAGCGGAAGTAGTAAGCACGGGGACAGCGCTTATAGGTCTGTAGCTTGGCGGCAGATAGCGAATAGGGCATATATCTCTCACCGGGCGTTCATGCTATGCAGGGTAGGGGTGTCATGGGAGAGAGATGCACCCACAGAGCGGATCAAGATCTCAACTCTATGGGTGCGGTCTGTCGGGCATGACGCTACTATATTGACACTAGATATGGGATTTGAGTAGGTTCTTTTGTATTACTTTTCCCTATATATAGCGTAAGGCAGAGACTAGGGCGAAAAGGGTCCTAAGAGGAGAAATTCCTCCTGCAGCCCAACAGCTTATGCCATTACATCACGGTTCCCATTACGATAAAGGCATCTTTATAGGTACGGGCATACGTCAGCCTAAATCCTGACAAATTGCCTGAGATAAGATTTTTTGCTGTGTGTCGCTCGTTACACATTAAAGACATTTGAGTGGGAAGCCCCATAGAATGCAGCTTTTAAAATTAAAAGAATGCAGCTTTAAAATAAAGCTGTCACTGTTTTGACATGTGGATGTCATCTGATTCAGTCAGGATTGAACCGAGTATAGTATTTGTCAAAAACTAGAATTTTTAGGGAGAATGAGGCGAACAGGCTGGATGAGGCGATCGAATGAGCGGGCGTTGGCTAAATAGATTAATCACCAAGCTAATTGGCAGCGCGTTGGTTGGGCTGATATTGGCAGGTTGCGAAACGGGCAACCAGGCTATTGCTCCTAGTCCAACGGACGCAGCAGAGGGTCTACAAGTTCCCAGAACTATGACGCTGAGCAGCCCTGCCTTTCGTCTGGATGGAATGTTGCCAGCAAAACACACCTGCGATGGCGAAAACATTTCTCCTGCCCTCAGTTGGGATGCCCCTCCTGCTGCAACTCGCAGCCTCGCTCTTTTGGTCAATGATATAGATGCGCCTAGCAAAACCTTTGTGCATTGGGTGTTATACGATCTACCGCCGACCGTGCGCCAACTTCCCGAAAAACTGCCATCGCAGCCGTTTTTGGCAATTGGTGGGATTCAGGGCAAAAACGATTTTGGACAATATGGCTACGGTGGAGCTTGTCCACCGAGCGGAACACACCGATATGTGTTTAGGCTATTTGCGTTAGATACACTGCTGGATCTGCCTCCCGGAACCACCAAATCTGAAGTTATGGAGGCGATGAAGGGGCACATTGTAGCGGGAGCAGAGCTAACTGGACAATACAAGCGCAAGTAGCTGTTTATTTTAATCAAGACTTTAGCAGAGGTGAAAGCTCTGTTGGCTAAAGGATGAGCGGCAGTGATACTCAGCGCTAGGTGAAGTAGTAAGCAACTGGAACGGGTTAACTACAATATGGGCAGGTGGTCTGAAGATAGACGAGTAGAAGCAATGTCAAAAATGGGGCTGCGATCGCGCCTGTTCTTGTCCCACATGATCGTTATGGTGGTGGGACTGTTAACACTATTTGCGATCGGTAGGTTCTCTTCGCCCCGCTTTTTTGCACTCTATCTCCAACAGTTTGAGGTCGGCGATTGGACAGTAAGTCAGGTCAAAACTCGCCTCGTCCGCAACTTTGAAGATGCCTGGAATCAAGGTTCGTTTTGGTCTATTGCCGTAGGCGCTTCTACTGCGGGGGTTTTAAGCTATTTGCTGACTAAACGAATCGTGCAGCCCCTGATCCAGATGGAAGAGATTACTCAGAAATTTGCGGCAGGACATTTGGAAGAACGGGTGCCGACCAATGAAATTCCAGAAGTCGATCAGCTTGCCGCTAGCTTCAACCGGATGGCTGCCACTCTAGAAGGCGTTGAGCAGCGTCGTCGTGAACTCGTTACCGACTTGACCCATGAACTGCGAACTCCCCTAACCGTTCTTAAAGGCTATTTGGAAGGATTGGCAGATGGCACGATTGAGCCATCTCCTGAGGTCTATCAACGCCTTTCTAAAGAAACTGCTCGGATGCAGCGCTTAGTCAACGATGTCCAAGAGCTATCCAAAATGGAAGCGGGTTATTTGCCGATCAAAGCCCGTCCAATCGATCTACATCCTTTGCTTTCATCGACCATCCATCGTTTTGCCGACCAGCTAAGCGAAACCAGCCCTCAACTGCAGCTCATTTGCCCGTCCGGATTGCCACCTGTTCTGGCTGATCCAGAACGAGTCGAGCAAATTTTAGTCAATTTAATTGGAAATGCCCTGCGCTATACGCCGACTGGCTCCATCACTATCCGTATTGAACCCGATCACCACAAGCTCTGGATCTCGGTGATTGACACAGGTAAAGGCATTGCTGCTAACGATCTGTCGCATGTGTTTGAGCGCTTTTGGAGAGCCGATCGATCGCGCGATCGCAGCTCTGGCGGTACAGGCATTGGGCTGGCAATTTGCCGTCGTCTAGTCGAACTCCAAGGAGGCACGATTCAGGTTGAGAGCAAGCTAGGAGAGGGCAGCACGTTTCGCTTTTCTTTGCCGATCGCCCCCCGACGCAGCGCTATCAACCGGGAAGCAGTTGGCTCAGAAGTTAAAGAGAAATAGAAGGGTCAGTGGCGAAAGCTAAGATCAGGAGCCAGGGTTAGAGCTAAAAGCTACAGGCTGGGGGGGCGAATCGCTGCAAAAGATTGCTAGAAACTCGTAAAGCGCTATGTCTATGATACGGTGAGGCTACTATGCACAAAATTCCAGTCACCGTAATCACCGGCTTTTTGGGAGCCGGAAAAACTACCCTGCTGCGGCATCTGCTACAAAACAACCAGGGATACCGTATTGCTGTTCTGGTCAATGAGTTTGGCGAAGTCGGTATCGATGGCGAACTGTTGCGTTCCTGTCAGGTCTGTGATGAAGACCAGTCAGACGGCGCACTCCCCCAAACTCAAATCGTGGAGCTAACCAACGGCTGCCTCTGCTGCACTGTACAAGAAGAGTTTCTGCCAACGATGCAGGAATTGCTGAAGCGGCGCGATGAGATTGACTGCATGGTGATCGAAACTTCTGGCTTAGCGCTGCCAAAGCCGCTGGTACAGGCATTTCGCTGGCATGAGCTACGCACAGCCGCCACGGTAGACGGGGTGATCACAGTGGTCGATGGCGAAGCCTTAGCACAGGGGCGGATGGTGGGTGATCTGGAGGCACTGCAGGCTCAACGACAAGCCGATGCCAGCCTGGAGCATGAAACACCGATCGAAGAGCTGTTTGAAGACCAGCTTGCCTGTGCCGATTTGGTGCTGCTGACCAAGCTCGATCGCGTTGAGGCAGCCGAGCAAGCCAAGGTTCAAGCCTGGCTTCAGCAAGAATTACGACCCGGCATCAAGATCATCCCATGCCATCAAGGACAGATTAATCCTAATCTACTGTTGGGCTTTAATGCGGCAGTAGAAGATCACTTAGGCGATCGTCCAAGCCATCACGACACTGAAGAAGACCACGAGCATGATGACAACATCAACTCAGTCCAAGTCCTGACCGAAACCGCCTTTGAGCCAAAAACCCTGGTCAGCCGTCTGCAAACGCTGGTGCAGCAACAGGACATCTATCGAGTCAAAGGTTTTGTTGCCGTTCCCAACAAGCCAATGCGGTTAGTGGTGCAGGGCGTAGGCGATCGATTTGACTACTTCTACGATCGCCCCTGGCAGCCCGCAGAACCCCGCCAAACTAAACTAGTGCTGATTGGACAGGGACTCGATCAAGCAAAGATTACGGCTGGGCTACTACAGGGCTAAAATTTCACAGGTTCATTGCTGGGTTAAGAAGCTATTCTATAGACTTCAATCAATTGTTAAAATGCAGAACACCGCTGAATACTTCTGTGCCTACTGCGGCGAACCTAACCTAACGTTTGTCGATATCAGCGCGGGTAACCAGCAATCTTATGTAGAAGATTGCCAGGTTTGCTGCCGCCCTAATGTGCTGTATATCTACCTAGATGAAGAAACTTTACAGATTGACATTACCAGTGAATATGAAGGTTAAAGGAGGCTGCAATGCCAATTTTACTGTTTATAATTCTGCTGACGACAACACTGCTGTTCACCAACGGTATCGTGTTCATTCCTGAGTATCTATTGCGCTCGCTGCATTTACCCTTTTGGTTCAGCGTTGGGGGGCTGGTGCTGCTTTTGGCTTGGCTAATTGGCGATTAGACCTGCTGTGTTAAGTGTTGTCACCCTTGTGCAACTGTTTCGCTTAAAGAGAGAATAGAGCTATTCAAACCGTCCCAAACGATTCAGAATTCAGCCGGCGCTTAAAACATCAATTAACCTGCGCCTCCAGTCGATTCAGCCGCCTCTACCTCAACACTCTGCGCTTCTAAGTAATTGCTTAAATTTTCCTAAAAATACTTTAAAAGCGCCCAGAATTGCAGCACGTTTAATTACCAAGCCTGCACTCACACCTGCCTAATCCTACGGCTATGCTCATCCCTTCGGCAACATCCACCTCACTGCTTCAGCCTGCCTGCCCCATGCCTCTCAAAATTCTGCTGGCGGAAGACAATTTAACTAATCAGAAAGTGGCGCTGAAGCAGCTGCAAAGTTTGGGCTATATGGCAGAGCCGGTCATGGATGGACAGCAAGCCGTTGAAGCGATCGTTAGCAGCGCCAGTAAAACTGCTTATAATCTGATTTTGATGGATTGCCAAATGCCAAAGTTGGATGGCTATGAGGCAACGCAAGCAATCCGTATCTGGGAGACTCAAGCTCAACATCAGCCAGTGGTGATTGTAGCGATGACCGCCAACGATCTAGAGGTTGATCGACAGCGGGCGATCGCAGCCGGGATGGATGATTTCATCAGCAAACCGGTTCGGCGCGAGGCATTGGCAACGCTGCTAGCACACTGGCATCAACATATCACTTGTTGCCAAGCTCCTAGCAAATCCACTGCAGGACCGGATGAAGTGCTGTCAACTAGCACAGATTTCTTTCAAAAGCATTTAGACCTAAATCACCTCCACCTGCTATCAGACCATAATTTTGGATTTGAACTGGAGCTGTTGCAGCTTTTCACCAAAGATAGTTGGGCAAATTTAGCGCTGCTGCAGCAGGCAATCATTGCTCAAGACCTGCGCCAGATAGAGCAAGTTGCCCACTACCTGAAGGGGGCAAGCGCCAATGTGGGAGCCAAAGCAATGCAAGCGGCTGCCGATCGCCTAGAAATGCAGGCGCAACTTCGACAGCTTCAGCATCTGGAAGTTCAGTGTGTCCAGATGCATAGTTCACTCCGGCAGATTGAGAATTACCTGGATCAACATCGGTTGCACTTGTCCTCAGCGATGGCTTAGTTTAGCGGTTGCTTGCACGATCGAACTGGCAGAAAATTGGCCAGGCGCAACGCAATTTTGCACTTTTGTCGAACTGACGCTAATCTATAGCGGATTCTGATTGATAAAATGCAGTGCTTTTTAGGAGCCAAATTAATGTTGCCTACCCGCGAAGGAGAGCGCGTCCCTACTGTGACGTTTAGAACTCGTCAGAATAATCAGTGGGTCAATATCACGACTGACGAGTTATTCAATGGAAAAACGGTAATCGTTTTCTCCCTACCCGGCGCGTTTACGCCCACCTGCTCCTCCACTCATCTACCGGGCTACAACGAGCTAGCTAGAGTGTTTCAAGCGAACGGTGTGGATGATATTGTTTGTATCGCGGTGAACGATGCATTCGTAATGAACGAGTGGGCAAAAGAGCAGAACTCAGAATTTGTGCGGCTGATTCCCGATGGCAACGGTGAGTTTACTGATGGCATGGGAATGTTGGTAGACAAATCAGACTTGGGGTTTGGCAAGCGATCGTGGCGTTATTCCATGCTGGTCAAAGACGGCGTGGTTGAGAAAATGTTCGTTGAACCGAATGAACCCGGTGACCCATTTAAAGTTTCTGATGCCGAGACAATGCTGAGATACATCAATGCTGCAGCATTGAAGCCACCCATGGTGTCACTGTTCACCAAAATTGGTTGCCCTTTCTGCGCTCGCGCTAAGGAGATGTTGAAGGAACACAGCATGGACTACGAAGAAATTGTGCTGGGTCAGGGCGTGACGACGCGATCGCTGAGGGCAGTAGCTGGCGCTATAACTGTGCCTCAGGTCTTTATTGATGGAAGACATATCGGCGGCTCTGAGGCATTAGAAAGCTATTTGAGTAAGGTGTGAGAATCAAGACACATTGCGGCGGAGCGATTCGTTATTCCGCCGCAATAGTTTTGCAGTGTTCTGCACTTAGTAGCACTATGCGTCCACATGTAGGACAAATCTCTTTTTATAGCGCTACGCGCTTACGCTAAGACACTGTTTTTAATGTAAAAGCCCCGCAAAGCGGGGCTTTTACATTAAAAACAATTTTGATTTAGGCACGTAGTGCCATATATGACGCTACGTGCCTAAATCGAGGTTCTTCTTTTCAAAGAATTGTCCTAGTGTATGTGCGTAGCGCTATAAACCTCCACATAGCGGTTCTTTCACAAAAGAGATTTCTATGGAGATGTCAATCTCTACGGGTCGCCATACATTGTTGTTACGTCATCGTAAATGAGAGACTCATTCAGTATCTGCATAAGGCAACGTAAACCAAAACGTTGTTCCTTTGTCGATCTCGCTTTGGACACCGATCGACCCACCATGTGCTTGAATAATTTGACGGCAAAGGTATAGTCCCAATCCCAATCCCACAGATCGCGGCTTCTGCTCTCCGCGAAAATAAGGATCGAACAACTTTTTGCGCTGTTGGGGTGGAATGCCCACACCGTTATCTGTAACGCTGCAGCGGAGGTGATCGCCCTCCTGCTGGGCATCCAGAATCAGGGTGAGTCCGGGTGGATTGTGCTTGAGGGCATTGGCAATTAGATTTTGGTAGACGCGCGTTAGCTGGAGTGGGTCAACTTTGACTAGCGGCAGCTCAGGCGAAACGCGGTTCTCGAGCTGAGTACCTTCTTTGTCGAGAATAGGCTGTAGATCAGCAATCGCCGCTGCAACTAACTGACTAAGGACAGTCGGCTGGGATTGGAGTGCAATTCCCCACATCTCAGTGGCATGGGCATCAATCAATGAATTGATCAAATCAAGCTGGCGCTGGTTGCTCTCGCTCATGCGCTCCAGGATTCTGCGCGGCAGTTTCAAGTCATCCCCGGGCTGGGCTTTCAGGTTGTTGAGCACCATGGCAGTGCCAATCACCGGATTACGGAGATCGTGAGAAACTGCATGGAGAAATAGGTTGAGCTGTCGCCGCAGTTCTGCTTCTAGCGTTTCTAGCGTTTGGTTTTTCTGCTCTAGGCTGCGGGAATATTCTTCGAGCTGCTGGTGCGATTGCTTCAGCTCCTGCCGCATGTGGTTAAATGCTTTGCTGAGAGTTCCCAATTCAGCGGGAGTGTGAACGGTAATCTGGCGATCCCAATCCCCCTCTGCCAATGCTTCGGCGGCATAACTGAGCTGGCGAATTGAGTTGGTGATCCAGCGGTTAATTGTAGTGCCTAGCGCGATCGCAATGCCCAGTGCCAGCATACAGAGAAAGACTGTGTTGCGGGTATTAGCATTGATCTGCTCCATGAAGTCATCTTGAGAAACTACGACTGCCACCATCCAATTTAAGCCGCGAAACTCCGGACGATTGGCAGCCGAGGGGAACGGAAATGCTCGCACAAAAAACTGCTGATGGTTGATAAAGAAAGGCTTCTGGATCGCCTGAGTAATGCTATCCAAACTGCGGGTGGGAGAAATTTGCAGCAGGTAGTTTGCTGTGGCGCGGGTGATTGTATTGCGGCTGTCTAAGACACTAATACCGCGCTTGTTTTCGCCCTCGCCCCGGTAAAGCTGCTCGCCGGTTGAAGTGCCAATCAAACGGCCATTAAAAATTGAACCATCTGTTTCTTTGCCTGTTGGCTGAAAAATAAAGACTTGTCCTGTTTGCCCCACATCTAAGCCACACAAAAAGCGGCTTACTTCTGATAGGCTCAGGGTTGCGTCAGTAACGCCCATCAGCGTTCCCTGCTGGTTGTAGAGGGGGCGATCGACTGAAATTGACAGATCATTGTAGGGCTGAGTGAGATAAGGTTCTACCCAAACCGAAATGCCTGCCTGCACCGGTTTGCGATACCAGGGGCGGTTGCGGGGGTCGTAGTTGGGCAGTGTTTTTGTTAGCTTCGTACGGCTGCCCCAGTCGTTGACCTGCCAGATGTTCATCTTGCTGTCTCGACTAACATCACGAATGGCGCTCTCTAATACGCCTTTTGGGTTGTAGCCCAGATCGATGTAGTTACCTGTTTCGGTGCCGATCGCAATATAGGTGAGGTTAGGAGAAGGTTCCTGTGGTGCATTGTTGAGCTGGGAGCGGCTGCATGCTGCAGGCGTGGCGGGCGGAACTCCCATCAATCGTGGGTTGAACTGCCAGAACTGGCTTTGGATATGCCGTTCTAGTAGGTTCATATCTTCTAGATTTAACAGCCCTAGCCGCACGGCATCGGCATTAATCTGATTAACGAGCTGCGGTGTTTTTAGGTAGGTTTCTAGCTTTTGTGAAACCCGATCGCCGACCTGCTGCTCTAGCTGCCCGACGAGATCGCGCACTGCCTCTTGCCCATTCAAATACGACAAATAGCCCGTCAGCCCTACAACCAGAATGATTTGCAGCACAAACGGAATGATTAGAACTGCTCGCAACGGCATTCTCTTAAGCCGCTGAGCCAGCCTAAATAGCGTGGGTAACTTAGCAGAAAAGCGGAGCCTAGATGGAGGCATAGCTCATAACGTTCAATCAAAATCTCATTCCTAAATTAAGGCGGCACATCGCAGCACATTACGGCACATTTCAGTCTATAGCTGCACAAGATCAGAGGATACACCTTGAAGAGATGCACCTTCCAAATTTTGTGCAGCCCTATGTTAAGAATGTCATTAGCGCGAGACACCGTGAGACGAAGAAGGGTGTAGGTGAAGTAATTTCAACAGTGCCTATGTCAAAACAATGATAGAGGTAAGGTGTAATTAGCATCTTAGAAACCTCTATGTCCTAATTTACGTATTTAGCCTAAGGGAGTTCAAGCTTCCCCACGAACTTAATACACTGCTGGCATTCCTAGTTCTTAGCATTAATATCTGTGTTGCCCCATTCCTACTATGCACCGTGAACCTGCTTCCGAGGCGCTCTCCACTTCAACGACCGAATCATTCTTTATTGCCCAAGTCTCTCCCTTGCGCCCTGATCAGCTCTTTATTGGCAGCTTAGCAGCGTTAGCAGTTCTTTCGTTGCTGCTGACTGTGATGACAGTTTTTTATCAAGCGGCGCGATCGAAAGCTCGCACACGGCAGATTCAGGCGCTTGAGAGACTATGGCGGATGAATCCCAACCGGGTAGACTAAAACCTAAAGATTTTGTAAAGATCTCTCATAGGGTAGAGACACTGCTCTGCGCATTTTAAGTAAGGTGAGAGCCTTAGATATCCGTAAATTCACGAGTAAATCTAAGTTGACCAAGTCTCTATCGGTGCACTTCATCAATCTGCAACAAGGGTTTCATCCTTTCTTTACAGGCTGTGCTATGCTCCGATGCGTGTGTGATGTGATGGAGTGTTAGGACAGTATGGTGTTATCTTCAGCATCGTCTGGCGCAGGATCTGGGGCATTATCTGGAGCAGTTTCCAATCCATCGCTGTTGGAACCCAACAGTTGGGGAACGCTGAACCTCCCAAATGCTCGTCTTTTTGGAACGGATGGAATTCGGGGTCGGGTGGGTGAGCTGTTGAGCGCTCCGCTGGCTTTGCAGGTGGGCTACTGGGCTGGACAGGTGCTACAGGCACAGTCTGGCGCAGGGGCGATCGTGATTGGACAAGACTCGCGCAACTCCAGCGACATGTTAGCAATGGCGCTGTCGGCTGGGCTGACGGCAGCAGGGCTAGAAGTCTGGAATTTGGGGCTATGCCCTACCCCCACAGTTGCCTACTTGGCACACAGCACCGAGGCGATCGGCGGCGTCATGATTTCGGCTAGCCACAACCCGCCCGAAGACAACGGTATTAAGTTCTTCGGTGCAAGCGGCGCTAAGCTCCCCACCGATCTACAAGCCCAGATTGAGCTAGCGCTCCAAGGCGAAGCCGATTTCTGCCTCACCGGTCTAGGCAGACGTTGGGGACAGCATTATCATCGTCCGCAGCTCATCAGTAATTATTTAGACTCTCTTCATCGTCCTTTGCCGACCCTGGATTTGAGCGGCATGAAGATTGTCCTGGATCTAGCTTGGGGAGCTGCTGTTCAGGTAGCGCCGATCGTCTTTAGCCAATTGGGAGCCGAAGTAATCTGTCTACACAACCGGGCAGATGGCGATCGCATCAATGTCAACTGTGGCTCAACTCATCTGGAGCCCCTGAAAGCTGCCGTTGCCAATCACCGAGCCGATATGGGCTTTGCTTTTGATGGAGATGCCGATCGGGTCATGGCGGTGGATGGTCAAGGGCGTGTAGTGGATGGCGACTATATTCTTTATCTGTGGGGGCAGGCGCTCCGTCAAACAAATCAGCTGCCCAACAGCCTGATTATTTCTACAGTAATGGCAAATTTGGGCTTTGAGCGAGCCTGGCAGCACCAGGGCGGGCAGCTTGTTCGGACAGCAGTTGGCGATCAGTATGTCCATGCAGAAATGGTGCGTCGGGGTGCAAAGCTGGGCGGTGAGCAGTCAGGACACATTCTTTGCCCACACTATGGGGTGTCTGGCGATGGCCTGCTGACGGCGCTGCATCTTGCTGCCTTAGTTTCCCAGGCAGGGAGTTCTTTGGCAGATCTAGTCAGCCAAAGCTTCCAGACTTATCCGCAAATATTGCGGAATGTACGGGTGGAAGACCGCGATCGCCGTCTGCGTTGGCAGGAGAGCGAGCTGCTGCAAGGGGCAATTGCTCAAGCAGAGGCTGCAATGGGCGATCAGGGAAGAATCCTAGTGCGAGCTTCGGGAACGGAGCCGCTGATTCGGGTCATGGTAGAGGCAGCTAGCGCCGAGCTGACTCAGCATTGGACAGAAAATCTGGTGGAGGCGGTGCAGCAGTATGCTAACTAATTGGCTACAGCTGTGATTAGCAATCTGCTCCTAATTGAGGGAGGCAGAAGGGCTAAGGATAGAAGAAAGGACGAAGATAAAGACAACCTTTCTAGCTTTTGCCCGCTGCCTCTCTAAGGCTGGGAACCTGCGCTTAATTGAACTGTTCTACTTCTTGAAAACTACATATTTACCAGAATGGGCTGAGCATCCGCTAAAATAACTCTCCAGATCACTCCTCCATCCCCCTGTTTTTGTGAATTCGCTCAACAACGCTCTGACTCTATTCTTTAGCCTGCTTGTAGAAGCAATGCCCTTTTTAATTCTGGGGGTTTTGTTTTCTAGTGCGCTGCTTTTATTTGTAGATGAACGCAGACTAATTGCAATCACTCCCCGTAACCCGCTCTTAGCAGCGCTGATTGGCAGCTTAATTGGCTGTGTTTTTCCTGTTTGCGAGTGTGGCAACGTGCCTGTGGCGCGGCGGCTAATCGTGCAAGGCGCTCCAGCAGCAATGGCGATCGGTTTCTTGCTGGCAGCGCCTACCATCAACCCGATCGTATTTTGGGCAACTTGGACGGCGTTTCGGGATCAGCCAGAGCTGGTATTTTTGCGGGCTGGCTTGACGCTGTTTATTGCCACGATTATTGGCTGTATCTTTAGTGCTCAAAAGGATCTCCGTCCCCTGCTTCAGCCTGCCGTGGCACGTGCCATGCCGATCGACACCATTAAAAGCTGGATGGAGAAGCCCAAGCGGGGCGATCTCCCCCCTGCAGGTGATTCTGTGCTGCTGCAGTCGGGTACTTTTATCCTAGGTCAATCGAGCCAGCCGCTCCGGCTGGATAGCCCAGCTCAAGCTGCAGCCTTGGTCGCCCCTACCCTGTCCCGCCCGCTGCCAGAACGGCTGCGCTTAGCGTTGGATAACGTGGTTCAGGAACTCCGAGAACTGGGCGGTGTGTTGGTAATCGGCAGCGCGATCGCAGCTGTAGTGCAGACTGCGGTGCCTCGGGAGGTCATTCTCAGCTTGGGACAGAGTCCTGTGACTTCCGTTGTGGCGATGATGGTTCTTGCCTGCGTTGTCTCGATTTGCTCTACCGTTGATTCCTTCTTTGCACTCTCGTTTGCGTCAGCATTCACCAGTGGTGCTTTGCTTTCATTTCTAGTATTTGGTCCTATGGTGGATCTAAAGAATATTGCCTTGCTGTCATCGGTGTTTCGTCCGAGGGCAATTTTCTACCTGTTTGCGCTGGCAGGACAGCTAACATTTCTGCTGACACTGCTGGTGAATTTGTACTTCAGCTAGATAAGCGCGATCAGAGCAGGCTATTTTCACGGTAAACTTTGTGCCGAATTCCGGGTGAGGAACTTCTCGTTCCTGCAGTCCTTTATTCCTCATTGCTATGTCTATCTCTGCTAAACCTAATCCTCATCGCTTTAAGGGGATTGCTCAGCTGCAGCCTTTGCTAGATCTGGTGGCTCTCTTATTGTGGGGAATTTTGCTGCTGAAGTTTTGGCTAACCGGCAAGATTAATATTTTGCTGCATCCAGATTATGTTTGGTTAGCTTACTCGGCAGGGTTTTTTTTAATCGGCTTGGTGTTGGTTAAAGGCAGTCAGTTTGCTCTTGGTTTAGCAAGGCAAAAACCGCGCAAACCTGCGGTTATGCCACAGCACTTCTCGCTGTTTCCACCCGGATGGGGAAGTGCACTGCTGCTGCTAGTTGCCTTGTTTGGGTTGCAGTTCACCCCACAGCCTTTTGCAAGCCAAACGGCGATCGAGCGCGGCGTCACAGACACGTTAACAATGACTCGCTCGCAGCCGCAAGCTTTTAGGGGGTCTGGCGAACCAGCAAAACGATCGCTTGTGGAATGGATTCGGCTGCTGAATGTTTACCCCGAACCTGATGCCTACACGGGGCAGCCGGTAAATCTTAATGGCTTTATAATTCATCCGCCAGAGATGCCGCAAGACTATCTGGCTATTGCTCGATTTGTGATCACCTGTTGTGCTGCAGATGCTTACCCAATTGGGTTGCCCGTGAAGCTGGCTAGCGGCAATCGCACTCAGTATCCAGTGGATCAATGGTTTCAAGTGGAAGGAAAGATGATTACCGAAACGCTGAACGGCAAGCGTCAGCTAGTGATTCAGGCAAGCCGTTTGACAGAAATTCCGGAGCCTGCAAATCCCTATGATTTTTGAGAAGGACAGAGTTTTGTAGTACCGCTATGTAGCGCTGCGCATCTAGCAGATTTGCCCTAACGCTTGTGCGTGGCTTTATGGCGCTTCGCGCTTAGATTAAAGTCTTTCTTGTGTAAAAGCCTTGGCAAATTCGAACTGCAGAAGGCAGGTTAGGACCACTCCTAACCTGCCTTCTGCAATTTGCGATAATGCTGAAGCGCTGCCAAGTGCTGATCGAGTGCTACTGAATGCTGCTTTCAGGGGCAACGGGCACTTGATTGGGGCTAGCAACCGTAGCTTTAGGAATTTCGATCACTGGGCGATCGAGTGCTACCATTAGCCCTTGAGCGGGAACGGTTCTCTGGTCTTCGGGCGATTGAGCAATCGAGGGCACAAACTCGCTGCGCGGCATAATACTGACTAATGCACCCACAAACAGGGCAGCGATTGCCATCCCGCCCAATGCTAGCATCCGCCGAGGACGACGCTCAATTCGGGCAAAGACTTGCTGAACTGTTTGCTCCACAGGCTGCTCTGGCGGCGGTACTGGCAAACTACGGAAGCTCGTTCGCAGCTTCAGAAGACGAGCATGGAGGCGCTGCATGGCAGGATCAGTTGCCAGCATTGCCTCGATTTCTCGCTTTTCGTCTGCAGTTACTTCCCCGTCAAGATAGGCACTCAGCCGCTCAAAGCGATCGCGCTTTTCTACGTCTAGCGCCATCTGCATGGCATGAGTACTTTCTTCTCCTTGACCATGCGTGAGGGAAGAATCGGAGCGGTTGTACTCGTTATGATTAGAAGTCATTTCAAGGTCTCAGCAGAAAATAGATGTTCAGCTATTTAGTAGCAAGTTAGCTTTGGCAATGGGCAATTAACCCAGTCGTGCCCAGCGCGTTAGCAAGTTAGCGATAGCACCCAACTAAATAGCAATCAGAGACTAGTCAATTTATCACGATCGCACCTAAATATCAGAAAACACTGTATCGTAAGGCACGACTGGACCGCCGAAATTATTACACTCCATTAATAACTTAAGCAGCTTGATTAGTCTATCTGGTTCGAGGATTATACCTCAAGATAGGGCTGTAGCTGTGACTGTAGCCGCTGGCGTGCTCTAGCAATCCGAGATTTTACGGTTCCTAGAGACACTCCTGTTAGTTCGGCAATCTCTTCATAGGACATGCCCTCGATCTCCCGCAGCACAATCGTAGTGCGGAACGCTTCTGGCAGGTCGGCGATTGCCTCATGCAGCTGGTCATAGAACTCTTGCGTAGCAAGCTGGTCATCGGGGCTGGGATCATCGGAGGCAATTTCCCAATCCATTTCGCCGTCTCCCACGTTCAGGGGGGCGTCTAGGGACAGTGGAGTACTCACCCGCTTGCGTTTACGAAGCTCGTCATAGAACAAGTTCGTGGCAATGCGGCTGAGCCATCCCCGGAACTTTTCAGGTTCCTGGAGCCGCTTGATATTGCGGTAGACGCGAATCCACACTTCTTGGGCAAGATCGGCGCGGTCTGTCCAATCGGGAGCTAAGTGATAAAGCACCTTCTCCACATGGGGGTGGTAGCGGCGAATCAGTTCTGCAAACACGTTTTTGCCCGGACGCAACCCCGACTGGCACTGAAGAATCAGGTCAAAGTTGGAGAGTTTGTCTGCAGGTAGGGCTGCATGGGATGCAATTGCTTCTACCGCTGACCAGGATACGGGCGTTTCGTGGCTCATGGACAGAACTTGACTTTGAGGGATTCCATTTTTGAATGACGCTGACATTGTGTGAGATGTTCCCTTACTTGCTACAGGTTTGCAGGAGAGCGGTCGTGCTGTGACAGTGTGCAGAGGAAGTTTTGAACAAAATCAAGTATTTGAAACTTCAATTCGTTCAATTATTACTGAACTTTCAAGGAATAAAAAAAGTTCAAAATGTTTTGAACCCCTCTATTTAAACCTTCTACAGCCCCATCGGGAAGAATCCGGATAGTTTTCAAAAAATTATTGCCAACTTCTGCTGCCAATTTGAAATATGCCCAGCGGTGCGGCTTGCTAACCGTCCTTAAAGCTTAATGGAGTGCTTTAGAGAGAACTAGCCAACCTTGAAACTGAGATGGAATTGTCTAAGGTACAGTAGTCTGACCTTGCAGCAGTTTGGCGAATGAGGAACTGCCCAAAAACCTGAGAGCAGCTAACCTCGCTAGCCCGAACTCTTTGCCGGACACCCTGACTGAAATATGGCACTTTTGGTAGACTAGCTGCCTCGACCAGTAGGACAATTTTGGATCTGGACAGCTGAAGAGGTAAAAGTAGCAGGTAGAAAGGAGAGTGAACGAGCGCTTCTGCTTGCTCAACCTGCCATTCACGCATTTTGCAGCACCTGCCCTGTTTGGCACGTATTCTGCCTTTGTAGCGATTTACTAAGACGCTTGTCGATCTGTCCTAATTCTTGCCACCCTCAAAGAATGTCAATCCCTAATGCAGAATCAGACTATGAGCCTATCGGTGATTAAATTTTCTTCAGAAGACTGCGGACTGTGTCATAAGATGTCCTTCTACGACCAAAAAGTGACAGAAGAGCTGGGACTGCAATTCGTAGACGTAAAGATGCAGGACACTGCTACCTATCGCAAATACCGCAAAATTCTGCTGACCCAATATCCCGACAAAGCTGAAATGGGTTGGCCTACCTACATCATCTGTGACTCGCCAGAAGCTGAGTTTAAGATTGTCGGTGAGGTCAAAGGTGCACATCCCAAAGGCGAGTTCCGGACGAAGCTACAGGAAGTGGTGGCGCAGTTGAATTAAGTGCCGCTTCAATAGCTATTTTGCAGGGTGGGCAATGCCCGCCTTTTTTGCACAATTTGTACTAAGGTGATAACTGCTTGTACTTGAAAGGCTATTAGGCTTTAGTGAAAAGAGTAAAAAGTCCCACATAGCGGGACTTCTTACTCAACAATGTGGTTGAAAATATGTGCATAACGCTGCTATTCAGCGCAAGTCCTGTAGAACAGTTTAGGCTAGAGCAGCTCAAAGCTCTTCACTTCTAGAACAGAGCCAATCATGGCGATCGACATCACATCCTCGCGCACCTGTCCAGTCACTTTTGCCTCTACTCCAGCCTGAAGCAGTTCTTTGGGTGCGCCCTTCATGATTTCGTAGGTCACCCCTTCGCGCGTTACCAGCGCCCAAGTGCCTGTTCCCATTGGCGATCGTTGGACAGTTCCTTCTACGGTGACCATACCTTCCTCCATTGTTTAACAATGTGCAATTTAGAATCCATTAACAGCGGGAGTAGTAAGCGCTTTACTGCGAACTTCACCAGCCGTTTGAGGGAGTGGCTCAGCTTTGAAATGGGATGTCTTGTGCCCAGCGTATTGCCAATGCCTCAGAGGTTGTATAGGGGAATCATAAACCGGGCTACAGCCCCTCCTGGCGTAATTGGGCAAGTGCCATAGAGAGATTGCAGATCTTGGTGGATTTTGTGAAGCCAGACTAGCGCCATGATGATCACAACCAGATTCAGGATGACGCCAGACAGGGCTTGAAGTGCATCTAGGGAAGCAATTGCACCAACCAATAAAGAGCTAGAGTTATAAGGCAAGACCAGCCCAATCAGCGCAAAGACAATAGAAACACCGCCTAAAATTAGCAAAATCCAAAGCAGCTTGATAGCAATTTGGAAAGGTTTGCAGATTTGAGACTGGGTAGGTTGATGGCAGCCATAGTGATATTCAGGTGAATGGAAAATAGTGAGTAAGCAATATATGGGGCTATCAAAAATCAAAATACTGACAGCCCATCACCACTAGCCATTTCCTTGTGCAGCTTTTGCAGACAAATATCCCAAAGTGAGACACAGCAGCGCATTGAGAGCAAGAAACATCTGCGCTAGTATGCCTGTGCCCAACCAGAGAACTGTTGGAGAGGCGATCGCGCTCACCCCCAAACAAACCGCCACACCCAAGCTCGTTCCGACGGTAAACCACTTCCACTGCGGATGTCCCAGCAGCAGCGCCACCAGCACAAACGGAATCAAGATGCTAGCAAAAATTGGATTTAGCACAGCGCTGCCCTGAACTGCACCGCCCAGCTCGGGGATAGAGCTGCCTAGAACGCGAAAGGGGAACTGCGGCAGATCAAACACATACAAGCCACGCAGAAAGAACAGCCCCGTACTGCCTGTAATCAAGCCGCCGCTCAGGAAGCCGCTCGTCATCGGTAGATAGGCTCGCAGCAGCCAAGCCAGGAGATAAGAGCCAACCACCATTCCAATCTTGGGTAGCAGTGCTACTGCACCGCCGTCAAACCAGAACTTAAGATTGAGATAGCCATTGTCTTTTAGCCAGCGGAAGAAGTCGCGAACATCCAAATTCTCGCGCTGTGCCATGCGAACGGCAGCACTGGCATCTAGCTGTCCGGCTCCAAAGTGATTCAGCTCATCGTCTTTGGCTGCCCGTGCCGATCGCGCCAGAACTACCGCCACTTTTTCTGGCTCCTGAACGCCAACAGACTTAATCAGCGCTGCTACCCCTGCCACATGGGGAGCCGCCATACTCGTTCCCTGCAGAGAAGTAAACAGTGCTTCGCCCGTTTCAGGGTTGATCGTGTTTTGCAAAATGCCGCCAGCTTCGCCATTTGCCATCGAGCCGCCCGGAGCTGAAATGTCAACGCCTGCTCCAAAGTTGGAATAGGGGGCTTTCTGTCCGGTTGAGTCGATCGCTGCCACACCAATGACGTTGGGATACCGAGCGGGATAGCTAGCAGAATTGGCGTTGGCGTTACCTGCTGCGGCCACGATCGCTACCCCTTTGTGATAGGCATAGTCGATCGCTTCACGCAACACTGCTGCATCACCACCACCGCCTAAACTCAGGTTAATTACGTCTGCTTGGTGGTCGGCCGCAAACCGGATCGCCTCGGCAATATCTGAAACTGTGCCGCCACCGAAGCCACTCAGCACTTTAAGCGGCATGATTTGGGCTTCATAGGCAATGCCTGCCACGCCAAAGTTGTTATTGGTGGATTGGGCGATCGTTCCAGCAACGTGAGTTCCGTGCCCGTTGTCATCGCTGGCATCTGTTTCGTCGTCCACAAAGTTATACCCTGCCACAAACTTGGTTTGTTTCAAGTCCGGCACCACGCTCACGCCTGTGTCAATCACCGCTACGGTTACGCCTTTTCCTCTAGTTTCGTTCCAGGCAGCTTCTAGATTAATACTGCGGAGGTTCCACTGCTTTCCGTAGTCTGGGTCGTTTGGGATCTCCAGCGCTTGATAAATGTAATTCGCGTCGATCGACTCAGTGTATTGCTTCACCTGAGACTGACGCAGTCGCTTCAGCAGATCGGCATCGCCCTCTACCACAAATAGATGATCGGTCTTAGAGAATTCACTATTGAGACGCGGTACGACACCAAACTGTTGCTCAATCGCCTTCAACGCTTGAGAAATTTGTGTTTCTCCTGCTTCTTCCCGAAAATCCAGCACAATCGACCGATATTCACCTTGAGCTGCCAGACCAGGAAAGCTCAGCACTGCCCAGACCAGCCCAACTAAGAACAAACCCAACCAGAGAAACCGTTTCATACGCGATCGCCCAATGCAAACGTGTTGCTCCACAATAGCTCAAGCTCAGACAGAGGCGCGAGTGGGCAAATGCAATAGAAGTAAAGCGGAGGCAAATTGTTACAGCTCTTAATCCGAATACAAAAATTGGGAGGATAGTTTTATCTATCCTCCCATCTGCTCAAACCTGGATTTTTAGGCTGCTGCCGCGGGCTTTTGAGTCGCAACGGGGTTTGACTTGGGTCTGGTCTCAGTTGCCGGATCAACTGTAGAAAGCTCAATATGATTTAGGAGCGTGGTCACAAATGCAAACAGCAGGAACGGCAAAGACAGCACTAGGATCAGCCCCACGGTTGCCAGCGCATAGATTGGACGGCTAGCCCCCATTAGCGCCAGTGCTGCCGCCAAGCTGATGAATAGAACCACCAGCCACACAATAATCTGACCGTAGATATCGCCAAAGGTCAGTGTGCAGACAACCCGATACTTTTTCATGTCCATAAAAGTTTCCCCAGCGGAGCGATTACATGCCTAATTAGTGTTTTACAGTAAGCCATAGATGAAAATAAAGGGAGTTATCTAAACCTTTCTAAAGAGTTGTAATGGAACGTTACATAAACAGTTAATTTAAGCATCATTTGCACCAGAATTCTCTGCCGATACAGTTGATGTCCATTCTCTATTTTTATGTCCGACCGCTTCCTTCTGTTTTACAAACCTTATGATGTACTGTCGCAATTTACCGATGAGAAATCACTAACTCCACATCAAACGCTGAAGGCATATATCTCGGTGTCAGACGTGTATCCCGTGGGGCGGCTCGATCGCGACAGCGAAGGGCTATTGCTGCTGACTAACAATGGACGGGTGCAGCATCGCCTAACTGATCCCAAATTTCAGCACCCCCGTACCTACTGGGTGCAGGTAGAACGCATTCCTGACCCAACAGCATTGCAACAGCTCCGGCAAGGCGTGGCGATTCAGAACTACCGAACTCGTCCGGCAACTGTGCGGCTACTAGATGCAGAACCCGATTTGCCACCTCGTCATCCGCCGGTTCGCTTTCGCAAATCCGTGCCAACAGCCTGGCTAGAGCTGATCCTCACCGAAGGACGCAATCGGCAAGTTCGGCGAATGACAGCAGCAATAGGCTTTCCGACCCTGCGGCTAGTGCGGGTGGCGATCGCCCATCTGCGTCTAGAAGGATTGCAGCCCGGAGAGTGGCGGGAGCTCAGCGCGGCAGAGCAGCAGGGTTTGCTAAGGTTGTGATGAGCACCAAACCGCCTAAAAGAGTTCAACAATTAAACCAGCACAGTGTCTGACTGGGCAGAATTCGTTGTGCCTGAATAAACCAAGCCACGCTGCACGTCGATTGTCAAAATTACCCCATCCCGGATCAGCTCAGTCGCATTATTGACGCCTACGATCACCGGAACGCCTAGACGTAGCCCAATTACTGCCGCGTGGCTAGTCAAGCTTTCTTCTTCTGTAATGACGCCTGCCGCTTTTTTAATCACTTCCACATAGTCGGCACTTGTCTTAGACACCACCAAGATCTCTCCAGGATTGAAGTTGCCCAGCTCACGGCTGCTGTGCGTCACTCTGGCACGACCGCTAACCGAGCCTTGCCCGATGCCCGTGCCTTTGCCCAGTACTGCCGTCACCATATCCACTTTAATCAAATCTGTGGAGCCTGCCACGCCCTGCAGCGTTCCTGCCGTCATCACCACCAGATCACCCTGGTACAGTAGCTCTTTTTCCTGGGCCACATTCATCGCGGCTTGGAAGGTTTGCCCTGTAGATGGCAGGTTGAGAACCAGCAGCGGACGTACTCCCCAAACGAGCTGAAGCTGACGAGCTACATCCACATGTGGTGTAATTGCCAAAATTGGTTTACTGGGACGGAACTTCGAGACATTCCGTGCCGTTGCGCCTGTTTTAGTCAGGGTCATAATAGCAGCAGCATCTAACTGTTCGGCAATGCGTCCTACAGCTTGGCTGATCGCATTGGGGATCGATCGCCCTGACATCTCATCAAACGGATGCTGCTTTGGCTCTTGTTCGATCCGGTTGGCGATCCGCGCCATGGTTTCAACCGCCTGCACCGGATAGTTACCAACGGCTGTCTCATTGGATAGCATCACGGCATCGGTGCCGTCGAGAATGGCATTTGCTACATCTGAGATTTCAGCTCTGGTTGGGCGGGGGTTGTTAACCATGCTGTCAAGCATCTGTGTGGCAGTAATCACCGGGATGCCTAAGCGGTTTGCCGTAGCAATTAGCCGCTTTTGCAGCACCGGCACATCTTCTGCAGGCAATTCCACGCCTAAATCGCCCCGCGCTACCATCACTCCATCGCACAGGGAGAGTACTGCCTCCATCTGCTCGATCGCCTCATGCTTCTCAATTTTGGCGATCACCGGCACATTCTTGCCGGCGCTGGCAATTAACTCTTTAATTTCCAGAACATCCTGGGGGTTTCGGACAAAGCTAAGCGCGACCCAATCTACCCCTTGATCCAAGCCAAACATCAAATCTTCTCGGTCTTTATCGGTCATTGCCCGGATCGAGAGGTAAACACCTGGAAAGTTGACCCCCTTATTGTTCGACAGAACGCCGCCCACCGTAACTCGGCAATGCAGCTCCTTTGCGGCTTTGTCTACCCGCTCAACCACCATCTCTACGCGTCCGTCATCCAGCAGAATCATCGAGCCTGCCGGAACTTCATCCGCTAATGGTTCATAGGTAACAGAGCTGATGTCCTGCACTCCCGCCAGCAATCGGCTCGTCAGCACAAAAGGATCGCCCTTCTTCAAAGTGATAGAGCCATTCTCAAATCGCCCCAATCGAATTTTAGGACCTTGCAAATCCTGCAAAATACCTACGGGCTGATTTAGCTCAAACGACACCTGACGGATCAGCCGAATGTTGCGCTGGTGGTCGTCGTGCGTTCCGTGCGAGAAATTTAGCCGCAGCGTGGTGGCTCCCGCTTCAATTAGCTCCCGCAAAACCTCTGGGCTGCTAGTAGCAGGTCCGATGGTGGCAACAATTTTTGTGCGGCGGAGGACGTACTGTGGCTGCATGAAGGTCTGAATTACTGAAGAAGCAAGAGGGATACTATCACGTTTAGCCGCCTGTTTTTGAAAGGGGCGATCGTTTTCTCAGGGAATCTCAAGAAAAGAATCTCAAGAAAAGGGCTCTTAAGAGCACGGCTCAGCCAACTTTCAGTGATCCACCCATTCCTTATGAAAAGCTGATGGAACCAGCTTTTCATAAGCAGAACGCAAACTCAAGCAGAACGCAAACTACAATTGCTCCCCTGTACCTCCATCCGCCGGATCGAGGAATGGACGGAGATTGATGCCCTCTGCGCCAGCAGAGCGCTGGCGACGACCCGTTATCCCAGACAAATCAACGCCAATTGCCTCACCAATCTGGTTGATGATGCCGCGATCCCCGTTGCCCCGGTAGGTGTTAACGGCGGTAGTTTGCTGTCCGCTGTCGGCAACCGTCAGATTAGAGAAAACGCGATCGCGGGTAGCAAGGGGGTCTTGTCCTTCAGGAACGGTCAGCACAATCCGGCAGGAGGGTACGGCATCGGTAGTGACGCAAACTGTGTCGTAGCCATTTTCAATCGCAGTTCGCAGCTCCACTAAACCATCTGGACGGTAAAACTCTAGACGACGGCTAATTTCAGCACAGCGGCGTTCGGGCGTCCAGCCGCCACCCATCTGCCCCGGATTTGCCCAAGCGTAGCGCCGACCCGGCTGGCTTTGCGGGCTGTACATCACTGTGTAGTCGCCGTTAACATTCTCGCAGGAGAAACGAACGTTTGATAAAGAGGACGCTGGAGCAGATTCAGTTTGTGCTAGCCCTGCCATAGGCAGCGATACGGCAGTGAGGATTCCTAGTAGCCCAGCGATGCCTAGCCCCGATTCTCTCAAAGAGAGGCTTTGCCAACGCTGCTGCGGTACTTTAAGCCCTAATTTTTTAAGCCCGGACTGTCTAACCATTTTGGACTCCACGTTTGACTTGCCTGTATTGCGTTTAAGTTGTCTGATGTTGTCTGATAAAGATATCGAGTTTTAGCAAAGATGGGTCGGCAACTCTAAATGCCAGCGAGCTGTCAACTCAGCGCTGCCACGATTCGCCCCTCTCACTGTCCCAGACAGACGACCCAAATGCCTGAAAAGTTCCGCTCACAGTTTCGCTCAGTTTAGGCTGATGTCTGATTGGTTTGGGAACTGGTCTGGGAGAAGATCAGCTTTGGCAGACAAACGCTTGGAGTGCCACCAGCTCCGCACGGGTGCAGGCAGCTTTACGGCATAGAGGGTCACAATCAGTAAGCGTCCAGAACATTCCTGCCCTAATACCTCAACGCAATAGGAAGGACTGTTTTGGGTTGCCAAATCTGGCACAAATCGCTTTCCTACCCGCCGCCAGCTGGGTTCCTTACCGCGCCATGCAATGCGGCAACAGGGGTAGGGCAGCTCCTCACGATCGAACAGCCGACAGCAAGGACCAATCACCCGATAGGTGAAATGTCCGCCAAAGCTGTAAAAAATCTGCCCGTGCTTGAGGGGGTGCTGGAGCAAGACAGACTGAGTAGAAGAATGCTGAATGGACTGCAACCGGACTTTGCCCTCCTAGCGGCACCGCAATTGCCCAACAGGATAGCACCGAAGCAATCGAGCAGGCATGAAAAGAGCAGGCATGAAAAAAGGCGATCGTCTACGTTAGAGTTCGACCGCCCCCTGATACCAACTTGTATAGGCTTAGCAATATCTGTGTAATATTTCTAGTCTGTGTAATATCTCTATGCGAGATTGGACAGCCCTACGTATCGAAATAGACTGCCCAACTCATCCTGAAACACAACCGTCGGACCCAGCCCTAGCCTACCAGCTAGACTTGACCACACCAGGAAGAAGCCCCTGGTGCGCCATTTCCCGCAGCACATGGCGAGACAGCCCGAAGTCTCTGTAGTAGCCTCTGGGACGACCCGTGAGCCAGCAACGATTGCGGACGCGGGTAGGAGCGCTATTGCGCGGTAGCTGTTGGATCTGCCGATGCAGATCTAGCTTCTCTTGCTGAGAGTCTGCCTTAGAAAATTGTTCGAGGAGATCTTCCCGTTTTTGAGCGTATTTCGCCACTAGCTTCTGGCGCTTTTTCTCCCGCTCAACCATGCTCTTTTTTGCCATGTGAAAGTGGTCGCTTCCCTAGTGATTTGAACAGCATTTTTAATTATATCCTATATTCCAGGATTGGCAGTGATTGACAGCCAACCTGCGACATCCCCTACTCCACAGCAGGCTCATCCTTTCATCCGTTCCACCGCTGCCCTCACGGCTGCCTGCTGATCTCGTCTGGTTAGCCAACGGTGGTAGGTGCGGGTGTGAACCGCGACAGAGTGCCCCATCATACGGGCGGCAACTGTGTCAGGCAAGCCGATGTGGATAGTACGGACTGCCCAAGCGTGACGGAGATCGTAAGGGGAGAAAGGAATTTTGTAGCGGCGAAACTGGCAGGTCACCTGTTGACCGATACGCTGGAGGGTCGTGTGGGTAAGGTCGGTGGTGAGGCGAGGCAGGCAAACGGTTCTCAGATTGAAGGTTTCGATCCACTCTGGCAGGAAGGGCCATACTTCATGACTGCCGGTTTTGGTTGTATTAAGAACTTCGATCATTCCTTCGGAATCGCCGTTCGCCAGCCCTGTGTAGTCACAAAAAAAGACTTCGTGATTTCGTAGCCCATACGTCGCCATGATGCCATAGACAAAGCGCCAAGTAGAGTTTGGGATTAGATCATAAGCGGCAACAATGTCTGCATCGGTCGGCAAATCACGGGCTTGAGTTTGGCTGGGGCTATAGGTTCCCCAGAGGGTTTTAAGAGAAATCGGCAGCTCGATCTGCAGGAACACTGCTAGCGCTTGGAGCGCTGTGCAGCAGATTTGGCGGCTACGGGAGTTTGCAGGCGTAGCGTACACCGTGGCATAGATCAGCTCGGGTAGGCTGAGGCTAGGGGAAGACTGGGCGATCGCCACTAGCTTGCGCAGGTAGGGGGCGTAGGCAGTTTCCCAAGTCGTTTTTACAGAAGCAGGCTGACTCGTTTGGGTAAGGCGCGTCAGCAGGTGGATTTCAAAGGCCTGCAGCTTTTGAGACAGATCCATCTCCGATAGGCGACCGCCGCCCGCAACCGGAAGATATTGCCGCCAGTCGAATGTGTTTTGGATGAGCTGTCCGGCAATTACTTTAGCTTGCGCTTCGGCTTGCTTCAGTCCGGTAGCGGTGGCAGGCAAATCAAGCGGGATACGCTGCTGATGTGGGCGTAGACGAGGGCTACCGGGGCGAGGCGGCAGGGTGCCCCGTAGCGCCAGCTTCTGTCCGCGTCGCTCGATCTGGATTCCTAGCCGCGCAACCTTGAGGCGGTGGTTGGTCTGAGCAAGGCGATCGTCAATTTCAGCTCTGTCTTTAGCTAGATCTTGGGAAGAAAGATTAGACATAAAACTAAAAAACAGAGGATGATCGAGCAGGCAAATTGTCAGATCCCTTGCAGACAAGGGTCGAGTCATTCTTTAATCTAGATTAAAGGCGGGTCAATCTCACGATATTTATTTCACACCATTTTACAGATACTCAGCTTAGATGCCGAGTAGGTAATTGTCACCAGCGCTCTTGCAAATAATTTCTAGTAAACCAGCCTTATAACGGGCTAAATCAAAAACTTTTATTGTTAAAATCAGTAACAAAGATTAAGGAAAGGGAAACAATCATGGGTCGTGTTGGAGTCTTGCTACTGAATTTAGGTGGACCAGACCAATTAGAAGACGTTCGCCCCTTTCTATTTAATCTATTTTCCGATCCAGAAATTATCCGTTTGCCCTTCTCTTGGCTGCAAAAGCCGCTTGCCTGGATAATTTCCACCAGCCGCTCCCGCAAATCCCAGGAGAATTATAAGCTAATTGGCGGGGGTTCTCCGCTGCGCCGCATTACCGAAGAACAAGCCCAAGCGCTGCAAGAGTCTTTGAAGCAGAAAGGTCAGGACGCTCAAGTTTACATCGGGATGCGCTACTGGCATCCGTTTACCGAGGAAGCCATCGCTCGCATCAAACGCGATGGTATTGATCGACTGGTGATTTTGCCGCTGTACCCGCAGTTCTCGATCAGCACCAGCGGCTCTAGCTTTCGGCTACTGGAGCGCCTGTGGCAGGAAGATCCAGCGCTCGATGGAATTGATTATACGGTGATTTCTTCGTGGTATCAGCGATCGGGCTATTTGGCAGCCATGGCAGATCTAATTGCGCAACAGCTGGATCAGTTTGAGAACCCAGACAGCGTTCATATCTTCTTTAGTGCGCATGGCGTTCCGGTTAGCTATGTCGAGGAAGCGGGCGATCCCTATCAGCAGGAGATCGAAGAATGTACAGCGCTGATCATGAAAACGCTGAATCGTCCCAATGCCCATACGCTGGCATATCAGAGCCGGGTGGGTCCGGTGGAGTGGCTGAAGCCTTACACAGAAGAGGCGATCGAACAGCTGGCGTCTGAAGGCGTAGACAATCTGCTGGTGGTGCCGATTAGCTTTGTCTCAGAGCATATCGAAACGCTTCAGGAGATCGATATTGAATATCGAGAGGTTGCCGAAGAAGCCGGTATCCACAATTTTCAACGGGTGCCTGCCCTCAACACGCATCCCACGTTTATTAACGATCTAGCAGAGCTGGTGCTCAAAGCAGTCAATTCACCCAGCTTGAAGCTGGCAGAAGTGCCGCAGATGGAGAAGCAGGTGAAGATGTATCCGCAGGAGAACTGGGAGTGGGGGTTGACGACTTCCGCGGAAGTTTGGAACGGACGGATCGCCATGATCGGCTTTATTGCCCTGCTGATTGAGCTGATCAGCGGGCAGGGTCCGCTGCATTTTGTGGGTCTGCTGTAGTTTCTATTCCCGGTCGATCGGCAACCCCAACCAGTCGCTAAGCTCCTGTGCCAGCCAGTCTAGCTCTGGGTCGGACAAAAATTCGCCAAACTCAAATTTTTGCGTTCCCGCCCAGAGGATAATCTTAGCCTGCACTTCCTGATAAGCCTGACTGTAGCTAAGCTTGAGAAAGCGGGGCGATCGCACAAGCTTGTGAACAGCAGCGGTCTGGGCTTGGTGAATCAAAAAGGGCTGACCGAGTAACTCAGAAGAGAAAACGATTCTCTTGCGATCGAGCAGCAGCCGGGAATGGAGCAAGAGCTGGTGCAAAATGGGTTTTCCCGTGATGAAGAACGGTGCCCAAACCAGAAAGATAAATGGCACGGTGAGTAAAGCAAACTGCAGGTTAATCACAACTGCTACTGCCCAAAAACAAGTGACGAAGGCAGCCGTTACCAGCCAGAAAGCAACTGCGATCGCGGCTTGTACTGTTTTAAACATTTTTCGGGACGGCGGTACGAGGATTTCTAACCGCCGATCGCTCTTGCTCACCTGCACCCGGCTGCCCGCTAGCGGGGATTTAGCCGTGATGATCGCCTTGTCCTGCTGATGCAAGTTTGCTAGTGCTGCCTCAGCTAATGCAAATCGCTGGGACAGGCTTGGAGCTGTCATTTGCCTCAACCAGCGAGTAAATTCCGCATCTAGGCGGGCAATCGGCTCAAACTCAATGCGGAGATCGCGCTGCGGCAAGTCGGCGGGGTGCTGCCCGGTGATTAGGTAGATCAGCGTTGCGCCCAGACTGTAGAGATCGGAGGCAGGTACAGCGCGTCCGCCAAACTGTTCTGGCGGCATGTAGCCATAGGTTCCTACAACTGTAATTGTGCCGCCTTCTTTGGCAGCCAAAGTCTGCACCGACCCGAAATCTACAAGATAGACTCGCCCAATGCTATGACCCGATCGATCTTCCAGTAAGATATTGCTCGGCTTAATGTCGCGATGGATCACAGGTGGATGCTGCCCGTGCAGATAAATCAAAATTCGCAGCAGCGCCTCTGCCAACTGCTGAATTTCAGCCAGGCTAAATGTTCGACCTTGCTGCATCTGGTCTTCCAGCGATCGCGCCTCGATATAGCTTTGCACCAGCACAAAGCCTTTGCCATGGGGCAGCTCTAGCTCAAAGAAATCGAGATAGCGGGGAATTGCTGGATGATCTAGCGATCGCAGCGTCTCGGCTTCTCGCTCAAACAGCTTCAGATCATCCCACTCAAACTCAGGGCTGAAAATTAGCAGCTTCAAAACAACCTGAGTTTGCGCGGTTAAATCTCTTGCTA
Organism: Phormidium tenue FACHB-886; assembly: GCF_014764505.1. GTDB lineage: Bacteria > Cyanobacteriota > Cyanobacteriia > Elainellales > Elainellaceae > FACHB-886. Next base: position 71,958 of record NZ_JACXWX010000008.1, on the reverse strand, counting down.
GCAGCGTTTGCCGTCCAGCTTTTTTGCCCAACAGCCGTTGGATTTGGTAGCGATCGGCAAGAATATTTCCGGCAGAGAAGCTGGCTTGGCTCATGAGAACAGACAAGCAAATCGATGGCTTGCTCCAAGCTAGCTCACAGGCAGGGAAACAGGATCTAATTGATGGGTGAATTGTTAGAAAGTTGAACCATTCCAGCCCCACATCGAGCCTTTTGCATCGGCAAACTCGATATAGGTGCGGTTCTTGGGAACGCCGATCGCCTGCTCAATCTTCTGGCAAAAGTCTTGGCTCATTGCCTGCGTCTGCGCGGGATTCATCGTGCCAACGCTTTTAATTTCGATGTAGCAGGTGGGCTCTGTCGTGCCGCCGAAAGTCATCGCCACGTTTGGCTCAAAGGCAGTCATGACATAGGCTTCTGGTTTGCCTGTGTGCTTGGCAAGGCTGCCCGAAAGCGTAGTCAGCAGCGCAGTAACATCTGATGCGTTGGGCGCAGCGATCGAGGTCTGAACTTTGATGAGCGGCATGATTGCAGAATTAGCTAGAGGGCTGTGCTTCATTTTTCAAAATATATCCCATGTCGTCGATCAAAATCGGCGTTACAGGAAAGTCGCTTTCAATCAAATTGCGAATCAGCACGACGCTCTGAAAGTAGTCGTCTAAGTGGGGCACACCATTTGCATCCAGCGCCACAGGAATAATCCGACCAGAGACAAATTTGCCTGCCGTATCTAGCTGTACCTGCAGAATCAGTGAGGTTCCTAGCAGTCCTTCAGTGGATAGCGTGCGGTATCCCATGAAGTTTCCCAGCGAGTACGCAATGAGTTTTCCTTGGTAGAGTTCCAGCGATCGCGCCACATGCGGCCCATGTCCCAAAATCAGGTCTGCACCTTGATCAACCATGGTGTGGGCAAACTGCACCATATTTCCCCGATCTTCGCCAAAGAAAGTTTCATTTCGATCGCGGGTATGGATCTCATCGGTTCCTTCTGCGCCTGCATGCACCGAAATAACAACAATCTGCGCCTGCTGATTCGCTTCTGCGACAATCTGCGCGGCTGTATCTAGATCGTGCATCGAGTTGTGATCGGGCAGGTAACTGAAGCCAATAAAGGCGATTTTAATTCCTTTAACTTCGGTATAAGTAATTTGCCCCTTCTGCCCAACCGTTTGCATTCCTGCTTGTTGAAGATTGGCGATCGTATCAATAAACCCCTGATCGCCAAAATCGAACGAATGATTGTTGGCAACGCTCAGCACTTGAAAGCCAGCTTCTTTGAGCAACGCAGCATACGCAGGGGGCGTGCGGAAGGCAAATGTCATGCCTTGGCTGACATCCTTTGCTGCATAGGGGTAATCTGTCATGGTGCTTTCAAAGTTGCCAAATAGCAGATCTGCACCGCCCAGAAAGGGCTTGACATTGCTGAAGAGAAACTGTCCGTTATCAGGCGGCAGGCGATCGCTAGGGAAATTTGTGCCCAGAATCATATCGCCTACGGCTTTGATGGTAATCAGCGGCTCCTCTTGCTGCGCTACCAGCGTCGGTGAAGGCGGCAGCGAAAACCCCAGACCCGGTGAAACTTTTTGCGGAGTTGGGGACGGAGCATTTGGCATCAAGGCAAACTGAGCTGCTGTTTGAAAGCCAGAGGGCTGTGGCTTCAAGTAGGCTAGCCCTGCGCCTATGACAAAGCTGACCAGCACCACAGGCAACAAGAGCGGCAAAATTGTGGGGTGGAGGTTAATGGGTAGAGGAAGCTGAGCTGCGTGGGGGACGCCTGCTCGTTTGCTAAATCGCTTCATCACGGGCTGCGATTGCTGACCTACTGCCGATCGTCCCTCACCTAACACAAAGCCCTGCACCCATTCCGGCTGTGCCTTGCCCATCCGACAGCCATACACCCGGATGGATTGCACTGAGGAAGCTCCTAGGCAAGATAACGCAGCATAGACTGCTCTGGCATAGACTCGGCGATCGGGTGCAGGGGTTGCTTGCAAAAACACCTGCAAACAGCCTGCCTGTTGCTTCACCCTCACCTGAACTTCCTGCGTCAGCAGTGCCCGCTTGAGAATTTGTGCGATCGCCTCTGCATCCCCTTGGCGTGCCAACCGCAACACATCCTGCTGACTCATCGCTAGATTGCCTTGACCGAAGTAAATTATTCAATCATAGAATTGTTTTACAATTTTGCGACTGAGCGGCAGCTATTTGGCTGGTGATCAATCCAACTCCGGTGTTTACAGCTCAGACATTGCCACTTCCCATTCGGGCAGCAGTTCAGAAACAATTAAGCGATCGACATCCTGCAGCACGATCGTCTCTTGTGCAACAGGTTAGATATTCACCGTGCGATCCTTAGGATAAGCAAAATTCTTACCCGCGTTCCCACGTGCTTACAGCAGTTCTTATACAGATAGGCTCTTAAGACTCTAAATTTAATGAAAGCGGCACGGAGTGCCGCTTTCATTAAAAGCTCTGTTTCAGCGCGAAGCGCTGTAAAGCTCCAATTTTTCTAACACCGGACGAGTTGAAACAATATGCCGATCGAGTCCCAGTTCTTTGGGTGAAACTCCCAGAGCCAGTGCCACGAGCTGCGAAAAATGCAGAACCGGCAAGCCTAGCTCTTTGCCGATCACCCGCTCTACTTCGGGCTGGCGCGAGTCAAGGTTAAGGTGGCACAGAGGGCAGGGCGTAACGATGCAGTCGGCACCGCTGGCAATCGCATCTTGAATATGCATTCCTGCCATCTTGAAGGACTGGTTGGTGGCATAGCTGGAAAGGGGCCAGCCGCAGCACTGCGTTCTACCCCGGTAGTAGACCGGCGTAGCGCCGATCGCTTCAAACACCCGCTCCATAGACTGGGGGTTGTAGGGGTCGTCGTAGGGCAAATGCTCTTGCGCCCGCAGCAAATAGCAGCCGTAGAAGGCGGCACACTTCAAGCCTTGCAGCTTGCGAGTCACGCGCTGATGTAGATTTTCGATGCCGAAGTCCCCAACGATCGCCCAAAGCAAATGCCTGACTTCGGTGCTGCCTTGGTAGGGAGAGCAGCCCTCTTTCTTCAAAAAACCGTTTACCTGCTCTAGGTAAGCCGGATCGTCTGCTTTAGCTGATTTAAGGCGCTCGTCTACGTGCCCAATCACGCCTTGACATGTGCTGCAATGCGTTAGCAGCGGTAGATTTAGCGATTCTGCCAGCGCAATGTTGCGAGCGTTGACGGTATCTTCTAGAAGCTGCGAATCTTCTTTGAATGTGCCCGAACCGCAGCAGGATGCTTTTTTCAGTTCAATTAGCTCAATGCCCAGCGCCTGCGTCAGAGCTTGGGTAGACTGGTACAGTTCCCGACAGGCTCCCTGCGCTACACAGCCAGGGAAATAAGCGTACTTTAGAGTCATGAATCGATCTCTCGTGTAATCCTCTCTATCTCTATGATGCTCTGTTTACTGAGGTAGAATACCTTCCCTTGCTGAATATTTAGAACTTAACTTAACAATGCTTTCAGAAATTTTCTATTTAGTGCGCTCGAGAACAGATGGGCAATATTTGGTAGCGCGTCCCAGAGGAAATTCATCCCCCGATGCCCCGCCGGAGCCGGGCTTTCTGCTCATGTTTAAAGAACATGCAGATGCGCTCAGCTATTTAAACAAGCATGCGGCTGGGGTTGCCGATCGCTTCGCGGTGGAGTCAATTCCTGGAACCCAGCTGGGCAATCTGCTGAAGCGGTGGGGCTTTGAGGGCATTGGGCTGGTGCAAGATCCGCTCGTACCACGCGTGGAGTTTCTGACGCACGATCGATGAAAGTTGTTTGTCTCGTTCATCACTGTCGTGGGAGGATTTGAGATAAGATACTGAATCGCTGACTCATTCCGCAACAACTTATGGCATATCGCATCACCCTCCTGCCCGGAGATGGCATCGGTCCCGAAATTATGGACGTGGCGGTTGCCGTGCTAAAACGAGTTGGAGAGCAGCTCAATCTTCAGTTTGAGTTTACAGAAGCCCTAATGGGGGGCGCGGCGATCGATGCGACCGGCAACCCCCTCCCTGACGAAACCCTAAGTACCTGCAAAGCCAGCGATGCCGTGCTGCTAGCGGCGATCGGCGGCTACAAATGGGATAACCTGCCCCGCCACCAGCGACCGGAAACCGGGCTGCTAGGGCTGCGCGCCGGACTAGGGCTATTTGCCAACCTGCGTCCCGCTAAAATCTTGCCTCAGCTGATCGATGCTTCTACCCTAAAGCGGGAAGTCGTTGAAGGGGTCGATATCATGGTGGTGCGGGAGTTGACGGGCGGCATTTATTTTGGGCAGCCCAAAGGCATTTTTGAGACTGAAACGGGCGAGAAGCGGGGCGTGAACACAATGGCATACTCCGAGAGCGAGATCGATCGCATCGGCAAAGTTGCCTTTGAAACTGCCCAGAAGCGAGGCGGTAAACTGTGTTCGGTAGATAAGGCGAACGTGCTGGATGTCTCGCAGCTCTGGCGCGATCGGATCACGCAGCTTTCGTCCAGCTATCCCAGCGTGGAGCTATCGCATCTCTATGTTGATAATGCTGCCATGCAGCTGATCCGGGCGCCTAAGCAATTTGACACAATTGTCACCGGTAATTTATTTGGTGATATTCTCTCGGATGCAGCTGCCATGCTAACGGGCAGCATTGGAATGTTGCCCTCGGCTAGCCTCGGCGCGACGGGTCCGGGTGTGTTTGAACCCGTTCATGGCTCTGCGCCAGATATTGCCGGACAGGACAAAGCAAACCCAATCGCCCAAGTGCTTAGCGCTGCTATGATGCTGCGCTACGGGCTGGATCAGCCAGAAGCAAGCGATCGCCTGGAAAAAGCAGTGATGAGCGTTTTGGATGCAGGCTACCGGACGGGCGATATTATGTCGGTGGGCATGAAGCCAGTAGGCTGTCGGGAGATGGGAGAAGCGCTGATTCAGGCTTTAGGATAGCCACCGCAATCTATGCTCAAACAAAGTTGATAGTCAAGTTTTGTCTTGGCTGAATTCAACCTTGCATTCATGCCACTGCAGCATTTTGAGGGTTCACTTCTTTTTCATAGCCAAAGGAAAACTTGCAACATTTGTTTACAGCCTTTACAAATATTAATAGTGCCGTTTTAGCACGGGGGCTGTGTAGCAAATTTTGGAAGAGCGTCCAAGAGGGGGGCTAGGGGTTAGGATCTAAGAGACTGGCAGGAGTGAAGTTGGCTTCGTGCTGTTTAAGCCTGACTTGAGAGGCTGCCGTGCCAGAAGTGGTAGCTAAAGAGCAGCCGATAGAGGAATTAGACAGAAACTGACCGGGAAATAAGGTAACGGGAGAAAAGGGTGACGGTACTTGAACGCTTAAAGCAAGATCTGAAAAACGATCTGATTGCAGGGCTGCTGGTCGTGATCCCCTTGGCAACGACTATTTGGCTAACTACCACGATTACAGTTTGGGTCGTTGATTTCCTAACGCGCATTCCCAAGCAGCTCAATCCTTTCAACGATCTACCGCCGCTGTTGGGCGATCTGATGAACCTGACGATCGGTTTAACGGTGCCGCTTCTGTCAATTCTGCTGATTGGCTTGATGGCGCGCAATATTGCCGGACGGTGGCTGCTAGACGTGGGCGAGCGACTGCTGCAGGCGATTCCGCTCGCGGGTGCGGTTTACAAAACCCTAAAGCAGCTTTTGGAAACTTTGCTCAAAGATTCCGGCGGCAAGTTCCGACGGGTGGTGTTGGTGGAATATCCGCGTCAGGGGGTCTGGGCAATCGCTTTTGTCACGGGTATCCTTAGCCCACAGATTCAGCCGCATGTCCAAGAAGCTATGCTGAGCGTTTTTATCCCCACCACACCCAATCCCACGACAGGCTGGTATGCGATCGTTCCCGAAGCCGAAACGATCGCACTGTCTATGTCGGTCGAGGATGCATTCAAGATCGTGGTATCCGGTGGGATTGTTAGTCCCGGCGCAGTGCAGGTGGCATCTTCAGTGAATTCGTTTGAGGAACGCAAGCTGGGAGCAATCCTAGAAACGCCTTTACCTGAGATGAAATAGCACAGCATAGCGCTACATGCGGATGTTAGGACAAATACTTTGTGTAAAAGCCTTGCATAGCGAGGCTTTTACACAAAAAGGATGAGAGCAGGGGCAGCATTGCTGCCCCTGTTTTGCTACTGCCCGGTATACGCACTCAATGGCTCTTTGATGAAACGGATGTAGAAATGCTTGAAAGTGGATTTAACCACGCGAGGCATGCCAAAGTCGATCGGCATCATTTGCGCTGGCAGCTTCCAGTCCAGCACTTTCAGATCAGCGGGAGTCAACAACGGGAAGTGCAAATCACTGGGAGCAGGGCAAAGTCCAAGCCGTTGGGAGGCAGCAACGGTTGGAATTGCAGAGGGGGCAGCGTTGAGGAGGTCTACGATGGCATAATCGAGCGCGAATACATCAGCGGAAGCGCCTAGAATGCCCAAAAAGCGCGGCTCTCCTTTGCTAGGTCCATTCCCTTCATGCCCCACGATGCCATCCAGGATGGTTAGATCGGGGGCGATCGCCCGCGCTGTCTCGACTAGCATATTGCCAAAGCGATCGCGATCTTTTCCTGCTTCTAGATGCCACCAAGCTTTCATTTTGCCCGGCACACAGCCAAACAGATTCTTAACACCCAGCGTCAGCGTCAGCTGTACATGAGACTTGACTTTGGGCAGGTTAATCACGACATCAGCTTCCATCGCTTCTTTCGAGAGCAGCAGATGGTCAAACTCGTCGCTAATCACCTGATAGCGCTGCCCTTTCATCTCTACAACCGGGACAGCTAGCTCATCCAGAATCGGCTGATAGCCATTTGCTAGAGCAACACCCCTAGCGCTACCAAACGCTGGACTATCGCCCAAGAATGGCTTACCACCTGCCTCTTGCACCATCTGCGCCACACAATAGACCAGAGCTGAATTCGTCGTACATTCCTTAGTAGGGCGCGCACCTGTCAGCAAATTGGGCTTCAACAAAACGCGATCGCCCGCCTTCACAAACGCCGCCATTCCCCCTAAAGGCTCCAGCAGTTGTTCAAGCGAAGCACGCAGAGCAGGGCGATCGTAGGATTGAGCTTGAATCAGACTAACAGTGGAGTGCATAGGTTTCTCGCTGTAGGTTCCTCAACAACAAGGGAGAATTCAAAGTCTATAAATTCAAATCTAGAGGGTGCAAATTGTACCTGCTGCCTCCTACCTCACTTAATGTCGGTACTTAATGTCGATTCAAAGCAGTGATTCGTTCTGCCACCGGAAACACCCCTTCTCCTTTAAGCTGTTGCATTACAGGTTTAACTTCCACCTTGGTCACGTTTGCCACGTTAATCATTACGGTTTGTTCGGGCAGATTTAAGATCCACCACTCCTTTTGCAGCAAATGCTTGACTTCTAGACGAAAGTCCTGTTGCGTTTCGTCTTCAGAAAGCCCGTAGATATTGAAAGACTCACTTTGACCGTTGAGGTAGTAAAACGTTAGCTGGGCAGGTGTTTCGGTAGTGTTAAACATCAGCATCGCCTCTGGTTGTCGATGGCATCACAGCTATCTTACAGCGCTTTGTGATGGAGCAGACCCTAGTCGTTTTTGAAATGAGAACAACGGGATTAACCCGTGAATAACTCATGCAGCGCTGTACGCATACACCAGAACAAACCTGTTAAAAGAATCTCCCGTTAGAGGAGCACTTGCAAGAAGAGTTGAAATTCGGACGGATAACGCCGTATTCTCCAGCGTAACCCTAAAAAATATCTTCAAGACGCGGCTCATTCTCTTGCCAAAATGTTAACTATTGATGCGGTAATCGTCTGTGGGTGTCCATTTTTTGGTAAAACTTCACCTAAAGATTTTCATCTGTTAACACGTTTTAAGGAGAAATTACGGTGTATACCCTAGATTTACTTGCGGTTGTTCCTAGAACGCTGGCATGGACTCCTACAGTTGCGCTAGTCATGATTCTTGCCAACGTTTTGGCATTCGCCTTGGGCAGAGCAACCATCAAGATTAAAGATGCTGGACCTGCTCCTGGTGCTTTTCTTGGGCTTGGCTTACCTGCACTGATCGCCACGACTGCTTTTGGTCATCTGCTTGGCACAGGTGCAATTCTAGGACTTTCCAATATCGGTGTCCTATAGTTTCTGGTGTGGGCGGCATTGCCGCCCACAGCTACGCCCACAAATACGTAGCTCTAAAGCTTTAGGTTTAAAGCTTCCATTGATCTAACAAAAACGCAAACTCAAATGCAGTTTCCTTGAGCTGCTCATAGCGCCCTGATGCACCGCCATGCCCCGCGCCCATGTGGGTTTTTAGCAACAGGATGCAATCGTCTGTCTTCAAATCGCGCAACCTTGCCGTCCATTTGGCGGGCTCCCAATAGGAAACACGCGGATCGTTTAAACCAGCGGTAATCAACAGTGCTGGATAAGCTTTAGCTTCCACGTTGTCATAGGGCGAGTAAGACTTCATATAGTCATAAAACGCCTGATCGTTCGGGTTACCCCACTCTTCCCATTCCATTGCCGAGAGCGGCAGGGATGTGTCCAGAATCGTCGTGACAACATCGACAAACGGCACATGGGCAATCGCCGCTTTGAACAGCTCTGGGCGCAGGTTGAGGACAGCGCCCATCAGCAAACCGCCTGCGCTGCCGCCCGAAATGGCCAAATGCTGTGGGGAAGTCCAGCCTTGCTGAATCAGATGCTCACCGCAGGCGATAAAATCAGTAAAAGTATTCTTCTTGCAGAGAAACTTGCCGTCTTCGTACCACTTACGCCCCATTTCAGAACCGCCGCGTATATGAGCGATCGCCACCACCACCCCGCGATCGAGCAGCGTTAGCCTCGTGGAAGAGAAAGAGTCAGGATAGCTGAAGCCATAAGCCCCATAGCCCGTCATATACACCGGGTTTGCACCGTTACGGGTCGTTCCTTTTTTGTAGACCAGCGACAAAGGCACTGCAGTGCCATCGGGGGCAATCGCCTGCAGACGCTCGCTGACATATTGAGTCCGGTCGTAGCCGCCCAACACGGGCGTTTCTTTTTTCAGCGTTTGCGAGCGGCTCACTAAATCGTAATCAAACACCGAATGAGGCGTGGTCAGAGAGGTGTAGCTGTAACGCAGCGTTGTAGTGTTGAACTCTGGATTGATCGACTCGTACACTTCGTACGTTGGCTCTGCGAATGCCATGTAGTGTTCTTCGCCCGTCGCTAAATGACGAATGCGAATCTGCGACAAGCCGCTTTGTCGCTCATAGACGACCAGATAGTTAGCAAAGGCGCTTACGCCTTCCAGCAGCACATCTTCTCGGTGCGGAATCACTTCCTGCCAGTCTGCAGGGGCAGTGATCGGAGATTGCATCAGCTTAAAATTGATCGCGTTTTCGTTGGTGGCAATGTAGAAAGTGTCCGTATGGTGGTCTATGTCGTACTCCACGCCAACTGTGCGCGGACGAATCACCTGGAACTTGCCCGTTGGATTATTCGCATCGAGGTAGTGAATTTCTGTTGTAATCTTGCTGCCCAAGCTCATGAGCAGAAACGCTTCGCTGCGGGTCTTGCCGATGCTTAGGTAGAACGACTCGTCTGGCTCGTAGTGAATTAGCACATCTTCAACGATCGCACTGCCCAAGCGGTGACGCAAGAGCTGATGCGGACGATGCGCTTCGTCTGCCTGAGTATAAAAGACCGTTTGACTATCATTGCCCCAGGCAAAAGAATAGTCTGTACCAGGAATTGTTTCTGGATAAAGCTGGCGCGTTTTTAGATCTAGAAAATGCAGCGTAAACAGCTCTGCGCCCGTGGTGTCGATCGAGTAGGCAAGCAACTGTTGATTGGGGCTGATTTGCAGAACACCTAGCGCAAAATACTCTTGTCCTTCAGCCAAATCATTTTGGTCAAGCAGCACTTCTTCTGGTGCATCCAGGCTGCCCTGCTTGCGGCAATAGATCGCGTAATTTTTGCCTTCTTCAGTGCGGCTGTAATAGTAATAATCGCCTTTACGGTAGGGAACGGAGAGATCTGTCTCCTGGATTCGAGACAGCATCTCGTCATATAACGCTTTTTGGAGCGGCTCAGTATGCCGCATCATTTCATCGGTGTATGCGTTTTCGGCGTCCAGGTAGGCCATTACCTCGGGATTCTCGCGATCGCGTAGCCAGAAGTAAGGATCGCTCCGTTCGTCACCGTGTAACGAATGTATATAAGGACGTTTGGTTGCAACCGGCGGTTTGCCCTTCACGTTAGCCGTACCTGCGACCCAATCAGCCACACTCATCTCCCCCTAGCGTAAATTCTCTGCCCACAACTCCCAGCGAAATCCAACCCTCGACCGGAGCCGTAATGTATACCCAGCGCCGAGTTCCCTCCGATATCCGATCGCTTAAGGTGTTGCGGGTAAATTGAAAGCGGTATGTTCCTTGAGGAATTGTATCAATGTAGGTAGCCTCCGTAACGGTCGGTTCACTGCGAACGGCTAGCCCATAGGTAGGCAACACGCTGCACGTTATAGCTGTAACCTCGGCAATATCGGTGGGAGTAGAACGGTCTGGACTGAGGCGACGATCGTCGGAGTTTAGCTCAGGCTCTGCTGAGGTGGGGTCTGATGATGCAGCATCAGGATTGCGGAGCGATCGCCGTTCTGCGGCAGTTAAGCGAGACTGGCGATTGTCTTGCACCGCATTGGCATTGCTGTCACCAGCCGTGTCACTAGCTGCGTCACTAGAAGATGTCTCGGCTGGCTGTGCTGCAGCATCACCCTCGCAAGGAACTGCTGGAGTGAGATATTGCGCCTCGACCCAGCCAACTGTAGGCTGACTGATTCGTGCCCAGCCGGTACCGGTTCCCAGAACTTCTAGCTGTACCGTCTGGGCGATCGGCAGAATTCCACGGGAGGGACTATTGACGTTGGGCTGTTCATAAACCCCGGTTGCAGAATTCGTTTGGCGGCAGTTCGTCTCTACAGCTTGAGCAACCTGCAGCGGTGCGGCAATTGCCTGCCCACAGCCCAGTACCACGATGCTGCCCACAGCCCACCCCAGCTTACTTACATACATACCTGCCTCATCCTTCGCCGTCCATGAATGCGTATGGATGATAGCACGGGGTCAAAAAATCGATGCGAATCAACCTTGAGAACCTGCAAATTCTTGTGTGATTGCATGAAGCTCCACGTTAGAGATTCATATCTAAGAAGGGCCGCGCCAGCACAAAGCTAGAAATTGATTTAGCGTCGATCGGCTCACCTGCCATAATTGCCTTCTCAAACTCTTGTGGTGTCATCAGCACAGGTTCTAAATCTTCGTCTTCATCCTGAGGTGGAGGCGATTCTAGCTTCTCCAGCTCCTGCGCCAAGAAAGCATAAATTACTTCGTCGGAGTAGCCCGGCGCCAAAAAGAACTTGCCGAGCGGCTGCCAGCGATTCGCCCGATAACCCGTTTCTTCTTCAATTTCACGCCGAATCGTCGTAGCAGGGTCTTCGTCTAGCTCCACGGTTCCGGCAGGAAACTCTAGCAAACGCCCCTGCGCTGTAAAGCGGTATTGCCGCACCAACACCAGTTTGCCTTCTGACGTAACCGGCACTGCCAAAGCGCCACCCGGATGCCGGACACATTCCCAGTCACCCTCAGTGTTGTTGGGCAATCGCAGGCGATTGACTTCAAGATTAAATTTACGCCCACGATAAAATAACTTCTGGCGTAGCAGTTGGGGAGGCTCAGGTCCGACAGGCATAGCAGAGGATAAGAGTTAGATTGATGTGGACAGATTAAATACAACTGGTAGTCTAGCCTCTAGCGCTAGCAATTTTTGTCAGCACTTACTTGCCTAGATGGCAATTTCGCTTTAATACCAGAGCGGTCTACTCGTTTGAGCAATTCAGCGATCGTCTGACCTGATTGAGGTTCAATCCAGTCAGCAGCGATGTCATTAAGCGGAACAAGCACAAAAGCGCGTTCACTCAGGCGGGGGTGGGGCAGTTGCAGCGCAGGCTGGCTAACCACAGCATCATCGAACAGCAGCAAGTCTAAGTCAAGCGATCGTGTCCCCCAATGTTCTTGACGGACTCGACCAAACTCAGCTTCGACAGCTAATAGTACATCAAGCAAGGCAATGGGTGTGAGCTGGGTTGAGAGAATCGCGCAGGCATTCAAAACATCTGGCTGGGGCGGGCCGATCGCCTCAGTCCAATAAAAGGGCGATTGTGTCTCTAGACAAATCCCCTTCGTTTGATCGAGCCTTTGGAGCGCCGACTCTAAAATAGCGGGTGAATCTCCGATGTTGCTGCCTAGAGCGATCGCTGCACGATGCCACGGTATGACAAGGGATATTTCTGTCATCAGGCTCACCAGGTTGGATCAACGAACAGATTGATCGTTATCGCTTGCTGTCCCGATGGGATAGCAGAAATACAGGCGCAAATGGCTCTGCCATCTTCTAGCTCCACTTCACAGGCATGACATGATCCCAAGAGGCAGCCTGTAGGGATTGTCAATCCAGCCCGATTCGCAACTTGGAGCAAGGGTTCGCCGACTTCGGCGGCGATCGTTACATCGTTGGGTAGAAAGCGAACCGTCACACTCATGAGATTCTTTGCGCCCTTTGCCCTCGGCTGTGGCAATTCATTTGCATAGGCTCTGCAGACATGAGGAGCCTCTCCTTACCAGTGTTCATCACGGATACTTATTTGTCGATCAGCTGCAAAATGGGGGCCAAGTTGAGGTGACTACCAACCACTTCAGCAATGGAATCCAGCATCGCTTCGCGCTGCTCTCGATAGTTAGGAATGCCCGTAGGCAAAGACTTTAAGCCGCGCTGCTGCCGAAGCCGATTTAACCAAGCCCGTCGCCAGGGTCCGTTGTCAAAAATGCCATGCAGATAGGCACCCCAAATTGACTGCGTTGCATCCACTACCCCTAAATTAGAATCATCGAACAGCGGCTTGTAGGCAGGCGTGCCGCTTTCGGCTTCGGTGTCTACAACATGGCTGCGTCCTTGGTGGATTTCGTAGCCTGCAACAGGCAACCCTACCTGGGGAAAGTTGGAAGTGACGAGCCGCTGACGCGCTACCTTTTGCCCGGTAATTACTGTTTTCAGCGGCAGCAGCCCTAAGCCGCGATAGCGTCCTTCCTGTCCTTCCAGCCCTTCTGGGTCGGCAAGCAGTTTGCCCATCATCTGGTAGCCACCGCAAACACCTAGCACTGTTCCACCGGCGGCAGCGTAATTTTGGATCGCCTCCGCCATGCCAGTTCGCTGCATTGCAACTAGATCAGCGATCGTCGTTTTCGAGCCGGGTAGAATCACAGCATCGGGATAGCCCAACGACTCTTTAATGCTGACGTATTTGACATTAACCGATGGCTCTGCCTCTAGCGGGTCAAAATCTGTGAAGTTGGAGATGCGCGGCAGGCGAATCACGGCGATCGTAATCTCGCCGCCTGGGTTAGACTCGGAGCGGCGATCAAACAGCGACAGCGAATCTTCTGCCGGAAACGCTTGATCCAGCCAGGGAATCACACCCACCACCGGAATGCCCGTCCGCTCTTGCAGCCAGTCAATCCCGGATTGCAACAGCGACTTTTGCCCGCGGAATTTGTTAATCACCACCCCACGAATTAAAGCGCGTTCTTCTGGATCCAGCAGCTCCAGCGTGCCAATGATATGGGCAAACGCCCCGCCGCGATCGATATCCACCACTAGCAGCGTTGGTGCGTTTAAGTAGCGAGCTATCCGCATGTTGGTTAGATCGCGGTGCTTCAGGTTAATTTCTGCCGGGCTGCCTGCCCCTTCGCAAACCAGCAAGTCATAGTCTTCGCTCAGCCGATTCAGCGACTCCTCGATCGCCTGCCAACCCGCCTCAAAAAACCGCTCATAGTACTCGGCTGCGCCCACCTTGCCAGCAACGCGACCCTTCAAGATCACCTGTGAGGTCATATCGCCCTGTGGCTTCAGTAAAATTGGGTTCATCTCAACGCTGGGCGTAATGCCAGCCGCCCAAGCCTGCACCGCTTGTGCATGGCTAATTTCGCCGCCTGTGTTAGTAACATAAGCGTTCAGTGCCATGTTTTGCCCTTTAAAGGGCGCTACTCGCCAGCCGCGCCGACTCAAGATTCGACAGAGTGCGGTGGTTACAAAGGATTTCCCAGCATGGGACGTAGTGCCAACCACCATGATGGCTTTCATGTATGCAGAACCTCCGAAGGCTAGGGACGGGAAGAGCGTTAAACACTGAGCCTTGAAGACTCAATCTTAGCTAAACGTTGAGAACTTATAGGCTGGGAACACTCAGGGCTGAGAACACTTAGAAAAGCTGGGAACACTTAGGGCTGGGAACACTCAGGGCTGGAAATACTTAGAAAAGCTGGGAACACTTAGGGCTAAAGACTTCAAGCCTAACCCGTTCAAATTGGCAATCGAACCCACCGACTCACCGCATTATATAGGCGATCGCTCAAAGACGGCTGTGATGCCATCTGTGTCTGCTGCCGCTCCACAAGCTGGTGCCCCAGAGGCGTTAGCCGAAAACTATCCGTTAAGCCTTGTCCATCCACCTCGCGCCGCAACACCCCGACCTGAATCAACCAGAGCAGATCGTCTTCTGCAACAAGCTCTGCCAGAGGACGTGATGTATAGCCGTTGTCAATCCCTGCCTTTCCAGCGATCGCTTTTAGCTCCACGCTCTGCTGCCGCATTGTAGAAAATAACAGCAGCCGAAAGGAGGTACAGCGCATAGCTCGCTCAGCACGGGCGACGGTAGCAGAAGAATACTGAATAGAGGCAATCTGTGTAGAAGTTGCAGAGGAATTGGTAGGGGTCATGCAGCCGTGAAGGTAGCGTAATCGAGAGTATGAAACTAAAAAACGTAGCTAAAGAAACACCGACACCATTTAATGCACCCTACGTCTATCTTAAGGCGTTTCCCAGCAGTCGGCGTTATTGCGGATACCTAGCCAATTTCTCCACGTTTTGTAGCAATGCTTATAGCAGCATTTTGTGGCGCGCCTATCGCAAGATAAATACAATAGCGCTACTTGAACGGTCTGAGGTTATAGAGTACAAGCTTTCATTTGCGGGCTTTCATACACAAACCGTCAGAGATAGTTCTTCGAGCAGGGCAGCAATAGCGCAACAGAAATCACCAAGACACATCATCTACAGTTAGACAACAAGGCAATAGCGCATGAAAAAAATAGACGAAGCGTTTGGAATTATTCCAATTTGGCGGCAGGCAGATGGCGATCGTTTCTTGTTAATTCAGCATTGGGCGGGGCACTGGGGGTTTCCCAAAGGACATGCAGATCCAGGTGAGACGGCGGTTGCCACTGCCCGTCGGGAGTTTGAAGAAGAGACAGGTATCCAGGCATATGAGGTGTTAGAAGAAGTCTCTTTCACCGAACGCTATACCTTCATGCGCGATCGCCAGTCAATCGAGAAAACCGTCACCTATTTTCCCGCCTTTGTGCAATCCGCCGATGTGACTTGTCAAGTCCAAGAGATTAAAGACTATGCCTGGCTAACGCTGGATATAGCCCTCCAAAAAATTACCTTCAATCAAGCACGACAGCTCCTGATGAAGGTCAACGAGTATATTCACAGCGCTTCTAGATAACGCTGCTCAGACTTCATTGTCACCCTACATCTTCCGAGGGATGCAGCAAGAGCAACTTAACCCATCTACCGCTAGAGGGCAAATTTCCATCACTGCTCCTACCGTAGGAGGTAAAGGCTAATCTCTGCGCTGCAGGTAGTCAATTCAGTCACTTCTATGTTAAGAATATTAACAATTTGGTTTAGTGCACCGAAAATGTGCGTTTAAAGCTGATTGCTTTATTAGAAGCACGATCTACTGAACATAAGAGGAACCGCTCGTGACCCTATCTCTACCGCTTTCTCAAGTTACCGATGAATCTCTAATCGCCGCATTCTTTCAACGGTCTGCTGGTCAGTGGCGTTCAGAGCGCCGCTACTACACCTTGCCAGATGGGGAAACGAAGGAGATGGTCAGCTTAATCAGCATCCGTTATCTAGAGCAGGGCTGTAGCGAACTCCGCAAGCTTGCCCAACTGCACCACCTCGAAGACGAAACCATCATGACGTGCGGTGCAGAGGTTATCTGGAACAGTGAAGATTCAGTTTCGGGCAAGAAGCAGTCGCGGGGCAGTACGCTGTTTGGCGCAAAAGGAAGTATTCTATTCCGCGATCGCGGCTTCGCTACTCCTAAGCCCGTCACCGCTGAATTCTATTTTACGAATCCTGAAACGCTCTGCCTCCGCACAGAATACAACGACTCCATGTTTGAGGAAGAGCTAAAACTGGTTGGACAGCAATATCGCACTCGCCAAACGATTATTTCTCGTGCTGGAGAGCAACAGATGATTGGGCAATATCTTGAGAAGCGTTTGGGCTAGAAGCGTTTGTGGAAGGTAGCGTAGCTTGATTGCGCTACCTTTTATATTTGTTGGATTAGTATGTTTGTTGAATTAGCTGTTGAGCAACCGTTTGCAGCATCGTCAGCGGCACCTCATAGAAATAGCGGCGATAAAATTGCTCCTCTTGCACTGCTGCTGAAAATAAAGCGATCGCCTGCGCTTCTGCGGCTTCAGAAGTTTGCAGTTCCTCAGCGCTCCAAGAGAAGCGAAGTTCATCTGCTTGAGTCAAGCTAAACCCTACAAGCTGAAGACTCTGCAAACCAACCTGTAAAGCCTGCTCGCCGATGTCTAGCTTTTCGCACAGCAGGCGAGGAGTCGCAGTCATCTGGGTGCGGCTGAGATACTTAGCAATTCCAACGAGTTGCTGCCAAACCTCACTAGGTGGCAAAGAAATGGGTTGCGGATAGGCAAGCGCTAGTTTTTGTTTCGTCCGAGCGGCTGTTTGCAGCTCGCTTTGTAGTTCCGTCCAATTCTTTGGGCAAGTTGTAATCTGCAAAACTGCCTCTGCATCGGTTTGGTTCTCTTGCAGTCGGTTGCCGTTTCGCCAGTCCAGAATCCAATCAATCGGCTTAATTGGCGGAGGTACGTCTGTTGCAACAGCCGATGCAGCAGCGCGGAGGGCAATTAATCGCACCTCGTATCGCATGTCTCTTTTTGTATCTTGGTAGCTGTTGAAGTCGAGTTGCACGATCGCATCGCACCGTTGCCCGACTGGAATCTCGTCTTTGTAGTGCCCCCACCAAACCCCAGGAAAACCACGCTGGGCTGTCTCGTCGCACAGCAAAAAATCAGCCTTAATGAAACCGTCTTCGTCCTGCCGCGACCCCTTGAATTTTCGATGCCAAGGATTGGTAAACCAGCAGTTGCGGATCAATAGCTGAGGAGCAGGATTGCCCATTCCGCAAGGCTCTAGTAGCTTTAGCGCATCAAACAGCATCTTGCCGTTTTCCTGCTGAAGTACGGCAACTGTTACAGTCAAATCTGCTCGAATTACGGCTGCTGCTGGCGCTTCTGCTGTTTGCTGGCGTAACCGCTGATTAATTACTTCTGCAAATAAAGCAATGTTATCGACCGGTAAGCTCAGCCCAGCTGCAAAAGGATGTCCACCGAAGCTATGCAGCAGATGGGACTGCTCATTTAGTAGCGGATAGAGGTCAATTTGCTGTGCCGATCGCGCTGATCCTTTGGCTAATGGCTTACAGTTATCTTCTATTGCTGCTTCAGATTCTGAAAAAGTCAGTAGGAAGGTAGGTCGTCCATATTCTTGGGCAATTTGCCCTGCAACTAACCCCAAAATGCCGATCGACCACTGTGGATCTGCTAACACGATCGCTCTAGTGGTAGACAAATCTAATCGTGCTAATTTGGCTTTTACCTGCCGCACCACATCTCGTTGCAAGAGCTTTCGCCGTCCATTGGCCGCCTCCGTCTCGATCGCCAACTGATGGCAGCGTTGCCAATCCTGACTGGTCAGCAGCTCTACGCAAAACTGGGCATTGCCCTGAATACGACTAATCGCATTGATCCGCGGACCTAACCCAAACGAAATATCTGTGGGACGATCGCCTGTTTTACGACACAGCTCCAGCAGTTTAGCGATACCGGGGCGGGGCGCGGCATCGCCGCGATTTTTTTGAAGTTGGGCAATACCGCGCTGTGCCAGATAGCGGCAATCTCCCGTAAGCTCCACCAAATCGGCGATCAGCCCGATCGCTACCAAATCCAACAGCGTTTCGATCGGCTGCTGGGGTACATCGGGAAGCGTCTTGTAAAGCGCTTCCACTAGCTTATAAGCTACGGCAACGCCAGATAGATGAGCCAAGGGGTGATCTGCCCCAAGGAAACGGGGGTTGAGAATAGCAGTTACGGGAGGGCGGTTTTCTGCTGGCTGTTCGGAAGAAGGCTTCGGTAATGTATGGTGATCGGTAACGATGACATCAATCTTGAGTTTGCGAGCGAACTCAATCTCTACCAAATTAGTACTGCCTGTATCACAGGTGACAACTAGCTGACAGCCCCAGGCTGCTAGCTGCTCCAGTCCCTGAGTTGATAGCCCGTGTGAGTCAGTTAACCGATTTGGGATGAAATAGGTAAGCTGCTCCTGCGAAAAAAATTGCTTCAGCCCTTCCCACAGCACAGCTGTTGCAGTGATTCCATCTGCGTCAAAGTCGCCCCAAATTGCGATCTTCTCAGCATTTTGCCGTGCTTGCTGGAGCCGATCGATCGCCCACTGCATTTCCTGCCCAAAAGCAAATGGATCGGTTGGTTGGAAGCAGTTAGGCTCGAGAAAGCCCGCAAGTTGATTGAGATCATGAATGCCACGCTGCCAAAGTAGCTGAGCTGCCCACACCCCTGATGCCTCACCTGCATAGGATTGAACTGCCTCAACAAACCAAGTAGGTGGCTCAAGGAGAGGCTGAATTTGCCATTGCAATTGTTCCGGCATAAGCAGCAATCAGCACCGCGAATAGTGCAAACGAACTATACCTAAATTCTAGAAACTATTCGAGACATCGCCCAATCTCTATTCAACGACAGTCTGGAAACCCGATCGCTAGCTTTGGAGTCAATCTTTGCAGACAAAGCAGATCAAAAGCTACAGATCGAACCGCAATTCCAATTCGGGAATTCAAAATCGGACTGCAACTTCACCAAATTCTATAGCTCAAATCAATATGGGAACGTTTATGAAACTGGGAACGCTTTCTCAAAAGGTAGGGCTGCTGGCGATTGTCGCTACAGCCAGTAGCATTTCTTTCCTGACGTCTACCCCTACCCAAGCTCAAACTGCCCAATCCCAAACGCTGCTGGAACAACGAGGAACGCTAGAGCCATTGCAGCACGAATACAGCTTCTCTGGCAAAAAAGGGCAGGCAATTGTTGTCTCAATGAACAGCGATGCCTTCGATCCTTTACTGTCGCTGCTTGACCCCAGTGGTCGCGAAATCGCTACAAACGACGACTATGCCCGCACCTTCAACGCCGCGATCGTAATCACGCTGCCCAAAGATGGAACCTACAAAATACTGGCGCAATCTGTTTCTGGGCAGGGTGGTGACTATGCTGTCACCGTGAAGCCCGCAACGGCTTATGAACAAGCTTATGCTCGCGGTATGGATCTTTATCTGGAAGGTAAGTTTTCTGAAGCGCTGACTGCCTACACCGAAGCAATTCGTCTTCAACCGGAGCAGCCGATTGCCTACCTCGATCGCGGCGATGTTTATTATGCTCAAGGCAATATGCAGGCACTGCTTTCTGACTACCAAAGAGCAGCTGACCTGTATGACAAGGTGGGCGATCACGAAAATGCCCAAGCGGTACGCGATCAAATTCAAGACCTTGAAGAAGCAGACGAGCAATCAAGCCTCTTCTCCTACCCACACTTTTCTTCTCTCATGCCATAGTCAAACCTTGACGCTGCAAAAAGGGAATGAAAACAATTGCTTCCATTCCCTTTTTGCAGCGTCTGATACCAACTTTGTGAAACTTCGCGCCGTCCAGACGTAAGGCTATACTAATGGCTTAGTTCAGGCTTTCTACAGTTTTAGGCTGAAGAATCTTTGCAGGGATGCCTACAGCAGTTTGCCCAAATGGAATGTCAGACAGAACAACTGCATTAGCACCGATGCTGGCATCATCACCAATCTGAACATTCCCTAAGATCTTTGCACCTGCCCCCACATTGACTCTTGCCCCCAGTTTAGGTGCATCGAAGGGTCGATCAAGATAGCGATTGCCCAGCGTTACGCCTTGCCGAATGATGCTATCATCCCCAATCACGCTATACCCGTGAATAATAATTCCGTTCTGATGTTCAATCACAACTCTACGCCCTAGCTTCGCGGTGTAGGGCAAGTCAATTCCGTAGCCATTACGAACTTTGCGATAGAGCGATCGATACAGCAGACTTAACGGTGCTCTCAGCAGTTTTGGCTCTACCTGCATCCGCCAAACGCCGAAGCGGTAGATTGCTACAGCCCGAAATCCTGGTTTTGTCCAGTCGCGTCCATGTGCTTCCCAATCTTCTTTAATTTGTCGCCAGAGGCTCAGTGTTTCACTGACTGCCTCAACTTCTGGGATTACAGGCTGCTGTCCCTTTGCGATCGATTTGAGAATGCTCAAATTTCTGCCCCCTTTAAAAGAACGCTATTCAGCAGAAAGTCACTTAGCATGTTAGGCGGATCGGTATCAGGTTTACGCTGGATCAAGCGCCGTAGACGCCAGAGAGCAAAACCAGATGCCCAAGCTGCCTCTGTCAGCACAGCATACCACCAGCCATAATTCTTCACGAAGTAGCGTCGTCTAGAGTCAAACCAGTAGGTGGGACGGCGCTTGGGCTGGCGCTTGGTATCGGTCACACCAGAGCTTTGCCCCACAAAATGAACCACACGGCTTTCAGGGACATACCAACACTGCCATCCCGCCCGATGAGACGCCAAACAGAAATCTACTTCCTCAAAATAAAGGAAATACTTTTCGTCCATTAAGCCAATCGCCTCAAACACTTCCCGCCGCACGATCATGCTGGCTCCTGCTACCCAATCTGTTGGGCACTCTACCTCGGAAACAGGCGGCGCGATTACCCACCTAGACAGCAGATTAGAGATTATACCTAGCCGCAAACCGCCATCTAACTCACTGAATATGGAGGGAAAGCGAAAAGCAGACTGTTGTGGTGTCTCATCTAGATCTTCTAAGCGGCTGCCTGCAATGCCAGCGTTAGGATGGGCATCCATAAAGTTGACTAATGCCTTAATTGCACCAGGACGAACGATCGTATCTGGGTTAAGCAGCAGAATATAAGGGGGTGGATTGGAAGCCAACACTGGACGAATTGCGGCATTGTTGCCAAAGGCATAGCCACCGTTCTTTGGAAGTGGTAGGAAGGTTATCCAGGTGTCCCATCCATGCTTGGCGATCGCAGTGCCGATCTTCTCAACGGACTCATCCCCAGAGGCATTATCCACTACGGTCACGTGGGTTCCAGGTAATGTGCTGACTTCGCTCACTAAAGACTGAAGACAGTCTACGGTCAGATCTGGAGTGCGGTAGTTGAGGACAACGATATGCAAGCGAGATGAATCTGGCTGAATTACGTCAGACATGGTAGTTCTTAGGAAAGTTCTTAAGTACGAATTCCTGAGGGGATGCTCTGTAACTAGCCTAGTCAGAATCTTGTAAAAGCATATAAACTCACGATTAGTATAAAGAGGACTTGTACAAAGTTTTGAACAAGTTTAAAAGTACAAAGTTTTTGCGAAGATACGATTTTAACTTGGTGAAAAACCGGACTCTGCAGACAGATTTTGCCACTTCTGGTGAAAACCTGTGATAGTTTAGACGCATATTTACAGGACTACGCGCCTTTCAACCCCGTAAATTTACTTTGTAATCTTCCGGATTTTTCTATTTAGCACAGGGAACAGGAAAGCAAGTAGGGGAATCTACGGTTCACAGGGTCGAACTAGAACAAGCAGTGTTAAATCTTCACGATCAGAATTCCGGTAAAGCTATGAGAGCGACGGTTAGCAGGTTCCAGGCTGCTGAGCAGCCCCAGGATAATAAGTTTCAATCTTTACAAAGAGACTCTCGTGGCTTTGTGAAGTGTCTCAGGATAAGGGGATTCCAACCCATGATGGGGTTGGCGGTAGTGGCGATCGCTTCAGCAGCCACGATAGTACCAAGTGTCGCGCAAACCGCTCCTGCCCGAACGCCAGCTACTACACCTACCCCATCTATGCCGCTGCAAGACGCGGAAATTGTTCCCTCTACGCCATCGTCTGCTACACCTATTCCAGAGCCAGCACTATCGCCTAATCCTATTCCCACCCGTGGAGCTGTTGTCGCTCCTCCAGGTGTTTTACCGCAAGAGGATACCTACGTATTGGGTCCTGGTGACCAGATTGGCATTGATATTTTTGATGTTCCAGAATTTAGCGGCGATGCAGGTAGATACACAGTGTTGATCGACGGCTCGATCAATCTGCCCTGGGTGGGTCGGGTACTGGTGCAAGGGTTAACCCTGGAGCAGGCGGCAGATGTTTTAACTCAAGCCTACGCTCCATTTATTCGCAATCCTATTATCACTGTGAATTTGGGCACAGCTCGGACACTGCGTGTGAGTGTGGTGGGTGAGGTGAAACGCCCTGGCTCATATATCATCAGTCCCGCAGGAGAGACTAACGTGGTGCTGGTCGGCACTCCAGATGCGGCAGGCGCAGGGGCTGCTAGCCAATGGCCCAGCGTAACACAGGCTCTTCAAGCGGCCGGTGGTATTACGCAGCTAGCCAATCTGCGGCAGGTTCAACTGCGTCGCGCTTTGCCAGACGGTTCGGAGCAAGTGATTGATGTCAATCTTTGGGAATTGCTGCGGTCAGGAGAACTCTCTCAAGACGTTGCCTTGCGCGATCGCGACACGCTGGTTATTCCTAGAGCTGAAACCCTCAGCTCTGATGAAGCATTACTCAACGGTTCTGCTAGCTTTGCACCTGAAATTATTCGTGTGAATGTTGTTGGTGAAGTTGTTGCACCTGGCATTGTAGAAGTACCGCCCAACACCTCATTGAATCAGGCGCTCATGGCAGCAGGTGGGTTTGATAGTCGCAGGGCACGCCGCAGCCGCGTGGAGTTAGTGCGGCTGAACACCGATGGCACAGCTGTCAAACGGACTGTTCCAGTCGATATGGCAGCTGGCATCAATGAGCAAAACAATCCTGCACTCCGTGATGGAGACACCATCATGGTCGGACGATCGAGCATCACAGGGGTTCGAGACTTCGTAGATGATGTGTTTGGTCCATTTGACGGCATCTTTGGTCGAATCCTCGACATTTTTGATTAAGCTAATGCAAGCAGGGTTGTGATGGTTTTCCGCCTGCTGCATCGGGTGTAGAACAAGTCAAAGATGCAGAAATCAACGTAAATCCGGGCATACTGGTCACCGAAAAGCAGTAGAGCGCTAGGGTGGGTCATTCGAGCGAGATAGAGGTCAACATGGAGACAGAACAGACTCAAGCCTTATCCCTTAATAAACGAGGGCGTCCGCCGATTCAGCTACCGCAGCCTGAACCGGAAGACACAGAAAACCCGCCCAACCGAGGGCTGAATCTACGATCGCTTTGGCGCACTGTCCAACGGCAGTCGCTGCCAATTGCCTTTGTAACAACACTGGTGACTGGGGCAGCCGCTTTCTATGCGACAAGTATCCCTCCTGCATACGAGGGTGATTTTCAGCTTCTGGTGGAACCTGTTACCAACGAGGCTAGGATTGCTGACCCTCTAACCGTTACCCGGACTGAGGGTGGCGTTCCAGGACGAGACATCTTCACCCTGGACTATCCAACCCAGCTGCAAATTTTGAAAAGCCCGGAGCGGCTAGACGCAATTACCGAGGAAGTTCAGAAGCAGTATCCCGAATTTAGCCCTGCTCAACTGAGGTCAGGGTTAATCGTAGAGCGACTAGCAGATGAAGATGCCCCCGACCCAACCAAGATTATTAAGGTGACCTATCGGGGGGGCGATCCTGGTTTAGTTCAAAAGGTTCTGCAGGTCACGGCAGATCAATATCTCCAATACAGTTTAGAGAATCGGAAAACTAGCTATAGCCAAGGGATTAAATTTATTGATAGCCAGCTACCGGAGGTGCAGCAGCGGGTTAGTCGTATTCAAGATGAGCTCCAGCAGCTCCAGCAGCAGTACGACTTAATTGATCCAGCCACTCAGGGTGGGCAGCTCTCAGGACAAGTCAATGACATTTCAACAGAGCAACTAACAAGCCAGCGCGAACTTCAAGAACAACTGCGGCTATATGCCAGTCTTCAACGGCAGTTGCAGTTGACTCCCCAAGAAGCGCTGGCAGCATCCTCGCTAAGCCAGAACCCCAACTATCAGGCAACGCAAGCAGCACTTCAAGAAATTCGTGGGCAAATTGCGATCGAAAGCGCTCGATTTAGCGAGAGTAGCCCTGTGGTGCAATCGCTCCGAGAACGTGAGAAGAACCTGGAAGCTCTTTTAGGCAATCAGGCGCAAACTATCTTGGGAGAAAATTCGGGCGGCGGCACGGGCAATTCCAGAGTTACATCGTTTCAGAATGATGTTCGTCTGGGCTTAATCACTCAGCTCGTGGATACAGCTAACCAGATCGAGATTTTGAGAGTCCGGACTCAAAATATTGCTCAAGCCAGGGGTGATGTAGAGCGCAAGCTTCAGCAGTTTCCAGCAGTGGCGCGGCGATATACTGACCTGACCCGTGATTTGGAAATAGCAACTCAAACGTTGAATCGGCTGCAAACTCAGCGAGAGAGCCTGCGCGTGGAAGCGGCCCAGACCGAGAAGCCGTGGGAGGTAATCTCTAAACCGTCCCTTCCCCGTGATGTTGATGGCAATCCTCAGCCTGTTGCTAACAAAGCTTCAAGCATGATGATTGCAGGTGCTGGACTGGGACTGTTGCTTGGCTTGGCGTTAGCGCTAATGCGAGAGAGATCGCGCAATGTCTTCTACGGGGTAGAAGATATTCAAGAAGCTATTCAGCTTCCGCTTGTAGGCTTGATTCCCTTTTCTAGAGGGGCTAAGCAATCGTTAGATTTCCCATCTGGCTTTGATACTGCTAGAGAAGAAGACAGCCGACTGGAAACTGCATCATTCCGTGAGGCTTTTAGCGACCTATATTCCAACATTCGTCTTGCCGACCCCCCAATTCGATCGCTGATGGTTTGTTCTGCTGAACCTGGTGATGGCAAATCAACGATTGCCCTCTACCTTGCTCAAACTGCCGCCGGAGCTAATCAGAAGGTGCTGTTGGTGGATACAAACATGCGATCACCGCAGATTCATACTCGCTTAAATCTGCAGAACAAGGAAGGGCTGAGCGATTTACTCACCAGCAACCGGAACCCTGAGGATATGCGGCTATCGATGCTAACTGACAATCTATATGTGCTGCCTGCGGGTCCTTCGATCTCCGGAGCAGCACGGCTGTTGGGCAGCGATCGGATGAAATTTCTGATGGATCAGTTTCAGTCTAAATACGATCTGGTCATTTATGATACGCCGCACTTGTTTGGGCTGACAGATGCTAGTTTCTTAACCACTCAAGTGGATGAGATCTTGATGGTAATTGCTACAGGCAAAACGAATCGTACGGCTGTTGAACGGGTTCTCAACAAGCTAACGGCGTTGCGTGTTCCAGGTGTTAGTTTGGTGACAAATTATCTTAGAGAACACAATAGCCCTAGCGGTCTCTACACTCGCAACCAAAACGCGTTGCAGAGTCGATCGGCTGTAGAGCGCTAGCCTATCTCTTACAGCAGGTTTCACTTGAATAGCCTACCAAATTATTTTATGAAAGCCGCACATAGTGCGGCTTTCATAAAATAATTTGGTTTCGTTTCAGCCCAAAGCACTGTATTTGCTTACACAGATTTATCATGTAGCCAAAGTGTTAGCTGTTTCTCGATGAAGCGGTGCTGCGCAAGTAGTGGGGGCTAGTAACGTTATGACCGTAACTTCTGGTGGGCAAAACAGCCGTCCAGGTGGAAAAGTTCCCAACCCCCGGTTGACATAGAGATAATTTGTACCCACCTGATGCAGCCCCTGTGCCCATTCCCAATGGCGCACAACCTTATGGCACTCCTCCCTCATGTAAGGAACCCAACGACGCAACCGCTTGGGAACATGACGACGGACTTGCTGATACCAAGTTGGAATAGGTCCTAGTCTTGGGAGAACGATCTGTCCACCATGAGTATGTCCAGAAAGCTGGAGATCGACTCGCCATGCTTGAAGCCGTACTGCGCTGTCTGGGTTGTGGGACATGACAATTCTCGGCGTTGCCGGATCTAAGCGGGACAGCACAGTGGGATCAAATTCGCGAGACCAAAAATCTGCCAACCCTACAAGAGGCAGCTCTGGTCCAAATGGATAAGCGATCTGATTCCAGAGCACCTGAATTCCAGCCTGGGTAAAGGCATTAGTAATTTCTGCTTTAGAGTGAGCGCGTTCTAAATCATGATTTCCTAACACAGCATAGATTCCAAGCCGACTTTGGAGCTGTTTGAGCTGTTCTGCTAATTCATAGATAGGCGCAGGGTCATCTGTCACATAGTCTCCAGTAAGCGCAATAATGTCAGGCTGGGCTGCATTAGTTGCCGCGATCGCATCTTGCAAGAGCCAATCCGACAAACGTAGCCCGTCAAAGTGCAAGTCAGAAAGTTGAACAATCCGAATTTCGTTTAGAGCAGGTGACAATCCCTCAATTTCAATAGAGAGGCGATCGACTTGCAAGGCTCCTGACAGTAGCTTGTGCATGACGCTGGGTGATTCCTCGTGCGACTTCTTCAGACTAGCAAAGTAGACGATCGAGCTAGGTGTTATGCTGGCGACACTTGACTAAAAAGAGTAATTGTTCCGGGCGTTAACAGGATACTTTGTTAAAAACTAAAGAGATTAAAGAGATTAAAGATGACGCTGCTAAGTTTGTTTGCCCTGTCTTGCAGTTTTGCAGGGTTTGCGTATAGTTTGAAAGTGCCATACGCTTAGAAGCCTGTTTAGAACTGTCTGAGAACTTGGCAAATTCATAAATAAGCTTTTGGCTAATGCTTAATGAATAAGCTTCCAATTGTTGGTCTACTATTTTTAGCGTCTATTAAACAAAAATATATATCTGCTGCATTTCCAGAGAATTAGGGCAAAGTATCTTGTGTAGACTGTCGTTTAAGCTGCTAAGGAAACAATTTTAACAATGTCTGTTGCTTTACAAATTGCAGGTCGATCAATTACAGCAGAAGAGGTGTTGCCTCTGATGGCAGGCTACCAAATGTTGCCTCAGTTTGTGCAGGAGATTTTGATTGATCAAGCGATCGCCTCAATTGAATGTTCCCCAGAGGAAAATGCAGCGGCTCGTCAGCAGTTCTATGCGCAGAATCAAATTACGAACGCAGAAGAACAGCAGACCTGGCTAGGGCGCTACGGCATGACCGAGGCGCAATTAGAATCTCTAGCGACACGAGAGATGCGGGTTGAGAAGTTCAAACAAGCAACTTGGGCACCCAAACTAGAGTCCTATTTTCTGAGCCGCAAAAACCAGCTCGATCGTGTAATTTATTCTTTGATTCGCACTCAAGACGTTGGTATTGCTCAAGAACTATACTTCCGCATTCTGGAGGGTGAGCAAAGTTTTGCAGAACTAGCCCGCACTTATTCTCAAGGACCTGAAGCTCAAACAGATGGTTTAATTGGTCCGGTTGAACTTAGCGTTCCTCATCCAACCTTGGCACAGCTTCTTTCTTTAAGCCAACCGGGTCAACTCAATCCTCCCACTCGGGTCGGTGAATGGCTAGTGCTGGTGCGTCTCGAAAAATTCATCCCTGCTCAAATGGATGATGCCATGCGTCGTCGGCTGCTTAACGAATGTTTTAACACCTGGTTACAGGAGCAGCTCAGCCAGATCGGTTCCCTTACCCCCAGTCCTGCTGTTACCCCCTCAGCGCCATGACGTATACCAAAGTAACTGTTCAAGAGTTTTTAACTACTGTTGCCCCTTTCAATCAAATTTCAGAGGGTGGGTTAGCTTACCTGACGGAGCGGTTGCAGCTCCTCCGCTACCGTATGGGTCAAGCAGTAGTCGTGCGTGACAAGATGCCCGCTCAAGTTTCGATTATTTATGAGGGGCAGGTACGCCTGTTGGGCTATGATCCTCGAACTGAACGCCCCGTAACGCTAAAACTGCTGTCGCCCGGTGCAGTGCTAGGCTGGGTTGGTTTAGTGCGCGGGGTACCTTGTGAAACAGCAATCGCCTCTCAAGAAACTATTTGTCTTACCCTTTCTTCCACTGATTTTTTGACGCTGCTGCAACAGGAACCCGCGCTGGTAACGGCTTTTCGAGATCATTGTCCCGTGATCGAGCTGTTTGACCTGCTGGGCATGGAGCTACATCGGCAGGCGATCGGGGATGCAGACCTGAAGGAAGTAGTGCTACAGGTCGAGGAAGCAGCCGTTGTTTGTAGTTTGCCACCCGGTCAGACGCCAGCTAGCCAGCTAGAGCGCGATCGAATTTGGCTAGTGAGCGGTGGTGGAGCGCTGACGGGCTATCCAATAGGCAGTCGCTTAGATGTAGAGAGCCTGAACGGACAATCGTTGGAAGTAATTGGCGAACGACCTGCTAGGATCATTGGCTTGCCCGGCTTTGTAGAAGATGAAATTCCAATCGATGGGCATGCACCAGAAGCACAGCATATTGCTCATCCGGAAGTGGAGATTCCGTTTGCACCCGATCGCCCGCCAGAACTTGATCCAGCGGTATTGGAAGTACAAGCCACTCGATCAGGGCAGAAATACCCGTTTGTGCGGGGCAAAGGGCAGATCAATGAAGCAATGGCTTGTCTACAGATGCTCTGTCAGCATTTGAATATGCCCTTCCGCAAGGATGTGGTAAAGCGGGTATTGACAAACCAAGTAGAGCGTAGCGGCAGCGTCTCTCTGGAGCTATGCGGCGCAGTTGCCGAAATGATGAATCTGCAAGCTCAGCTAGTGGCAGTTCCGGCGAGCGCAGTGGGACGGCTAGAGGCTCCGGCAATGGTACAGTGGCAAGAGGGCTTGGCGCTGCTGTATGAAATCAATGAACGCGAAATGGTGATAGCTGTTCCAGAGCTAGGCATCATTCGTCGCAAGCCTGCTGAATTCGTTGAAACTTGGGGGCAGCAGGGCGACGTGTTGCTGCTGCGACCCACTCGCCAAACCCCTCAGAAGCGATTTGGCTTAAATTGGTTTTTGCCCGCAATCAAACAGCATCGACGAGTGTTGATTGAGGTGTTTGTTGCTTCGTTCTTCGTGCAGTTGTTTGCGCTGGCGAACCCGTTGATGATCCAGGTGATCATTGACAAAGTGATTATCCAGAAAAGCGTAGATACATTGCATGTCCTCGGTATCTTGCTACTAGTTCTATCGGTGTTCGAGGCACTGCTCACTAGCTTACGGACCTACTTATTTGTAGATACCACCAATCGCATTGATATGTCTCTGGGTTCAGAGATTATCGATCATTTGCTGCGGCTACCGCTACGTTATTTTGAACGCCGCCCAGTGGGTGAACTGGCAACTCGAATCAATGAGCTAGAAAATATTCGCTCTTTCTTAACTGGAACTGCTCTAACGGTAGTTTTAGATGCCGTCTTTTCGGTAATCTACATCGTTGTAATGTTCGTCTATAGCTGGCTGCTGACGCTGGTGTCGCTGGTGACGATTCCGCTGTTTGTGCTCCTGGCAATCGTTGCCTCACCGATCATTCGGGATCAGCTGCGGGTCAAAGCTGAGCGTAACGCCGAAACCCAGTCCTATCTGGTGGAAGTTGTTGGTGGCATTCAAACTGTGAAAGCACAGAATATGGAACTGCGGACACGATGGCAGTGGCAAGATCGCTACGCACGATACGTCAGCGCAGGCTTCAAAACCGTCCTGACTTCTACTACCGCAGGGTCTGCAAGTAACTTCCTCAACCAGCTTTCTGGTTTGTTGGTGCTGTGGGTTGGGGCATATTTAGTCCTACAAGGGCAGCTAACCCTGGGACAGCTCATCGCCTTCCGGATTATCGCGGGCTATGTAACGAGTCCATTGCTGCGGCTGGCACAGCTTTGGCAAAACTTTCAGGAGATTGGGCTGTCGATCGAGCGACTCAGCGATATTGTGGATTCGGCTCCAGAAGCAGATCAGATCGATCGACAAAACATCCCAATGCCCGCTATTCAAGGCGCGGTCAAGTTTGATGATGTTTCGTTCCGATTTGGAACCAGCGGTCCGTTACAGTTGAGCAGCGTTAGCCTAGATTTTCCTGCTGGAGTGTTTGCGGGTATTGTCGGACAGAGCGGTTCTGGTAAGAGTACGATGATGAAACTGCTGCCGCGTTTGTATGACCTGGAACAGGGACGCATCCTAATCGATGGCTACGACATCAGTAAGGTGGAGCTATACTCGCTGCGACGGCAGATTGGAATTGTGCCGCAAGAGCCACTCCTGTTTGATGGTACTGTTCAGGAAAACATTGCCATCACCTGCCCTGATGCTTCACCTGAAGAGATTATCCGGGCGGCTGAGGTTGCAGTTGCTCATGAGTTCATCATGGGTCTGCCCAATGGCTACAACACGCGCGTAGGTGAACGGGGTTCTGCCCTATCGGGGGGTCAGCGTCAGCGGGTGGCGATTGCCCGTACGGTCTTGCAAAATCCACGCTTGCTGATCCTGGACGAAGCTACAAGTGCATTGGACTATGACACAGAGCGGCGCGTATGCCTCAATCTGGCAGAGGCATTCAATGATCGCACAGTCTTTTTCATCACTCATCGCCTCAGCACAATTCGTAGTGCTGATACAATTCTGCTGATGGATAAAGGTTCACCTGTGGAACTTGGCACTCATGAAGAGTTGATGGGGTTGCGTGGGCGCTATTACTGCCTCTATCAGCAGCAAGAAGCTGAAATGTAAGCAGTTCAACTAAATTGGCATGGTTTAATCAATCGCCAACTTCCTCAACCCATTGTCTAAAATCGATCTAGTCCCCTGACTTTTTACACCTCCCTAACCCCCCTCGCTGAAGGAGTTCCAGACTATGAATGGACATAACGGCTCCCAAAACGGCTCCCAAAATGGCAGCAGTCAAAATGGCAAACCGCAGAACGGTAGGTCAAGCTCCCTAAAGGTTGCCTTGGGTAATAAATCTGGCTCTACCCAGTCGAATTCCACCTCAGATAAAGTGGTGCGATCGGAAACTTTTGATCAGCCTGTGATCTTGCAGCAGACCAACTTCTGGTCACGGGCGATCGTCTGGGGCATTGTAGGCGTAACCAGCTTTGTGCTGATTTGGGCATCTATTTTCAAGATTGAGGAAGCTGTGCCAGCAACTGGGCAACTCAAGCCGGAAGGGCAGGTTCAGCCTGTACAAGCCCCTGTAGGTGGTGTAATTCAGGAAATCTATGTGCGGGATGGGCAGCATGTCAAGAAAGGCGAAGTGCTGGCACGGCTTGACCCGACCGCAGCGACTGCACAGCGGCAATCTCTGGAGCAAGTCCGTACCTCACTGATGCGGCAAAATCAGTTCTACCGCTCTCAGCTGGTAGGTTCAACTGTACCGACTCCAGTGGAGGCACAACAGCTAAAGCTGCCTTCTGAAATCCTAGCATTGACGGCAAATCGGGCAGCGCTAGTGGCTGAGAACCGAGCGTACTTGGCGCAGCAAAATGGAACAACTGACGGATTGACTCCAGATCAAGCGGCGCGAGTCCAGTCGGGTTTAGCAGCCTCGCAGTCGAGCGCGGCGGCGGCACGGTTGGAAGTTTCCCAGCTTCAAGAACAACTCAATCAGACCAAAACCCAGCTCGAGCTAGCTAAAAAGAGTTTAGAGATTGACCAGAATGTCTACAAAGACTTGGCAACGTTGCTAGAAGAAGGCGGCATTCAGAGACTACAGGTCACCCGGCAGCAGCAGCAAGTTTTGGAGTCGCAAAACGAAGTAGACAAACTAACGCTGGAACAGCAGCGGCTGGAGTTCGCAATCGCCCAAGCTCAGCAGAAATATACCAACACAGTAGCAACTTCCGACACTGACTTACGGACTAAAATTGCCGATAACAACAAACAGATTGCTGCCCTAGATAGCCAGTTGAATAAGGCGATCGTCGATAACGAGAACCAGATTGCTGATATCAACAGCAGATTGAGTGAAACAGGGGTAACCCTAAAATATCAAGAGTTACGAGCACCTGTGGATGGAGTTGTTTTCGATCTACAGGCGAAAGGACCTGGATTTGTTGCTACCACCACGGATCCGATTCTAAAAGTTGTGCCAGACAACGCTTTAGTTGCGGAAGTCTTCATTACCAATCAGGATATCGGCTTTATTAAGACTGGAATGCCGGTTGATGTAAGAGTGGATTCTTTTCCGTTTAGCGAGTTTGGTGATATTAGGGGGAAATTGATCAGCATTGGCTCGGATGCGCTGCCACCCGATCAAGTGAACCAATTTTATCGATTCCCCGCCAAGGTTGAGCTAGAGCAGCAGTTTGTTGCAGTAGGCGATAAAGAAGTACCGCTTCAATCGGGTATGTCTATCACGACAAATATTATTACCCGCAAGCGAACGGTCATGAGTATCTTCACCGATCAATTTGCTCGTAAGGTAGATAGCATCCGCACTGTCCGTTAGTAAAGCACTGCGCAAGGATTAGTCACAGCAGAGAGGGGGACGTACAATTTACGTCCCCCTCTTTCTAGTTGAATGTCAGCTTAAGTGAATCTCAAACGCTAGCTTAGTGCTTCCGCACCTCCAACCACCTCAAGAATTTCTTGGGTGATCGCCGCCTGACGTGCTTTGTTGTAGGAAAGCGTCAGCGTCTTAATTAACTCTTTAGCGTTGTCGCTAGCGTTGTTCATCGCTGTCATCCGTGCCGCAAGTTCGCTAGCTGCCGCCTCTTGTAGAGCACGAAGCAGCTGGTTATTTAAGTAAAGCGGCAGCAGAGCATCCAAAATCTGCACCGGGTCCTGCTCGAACAGCATATCTCTGGGCAGAGGCGCAGGCGCAGGCGCGTCAATCTTTTGCCGTTCCACCTGGAAATCACCGCCGCGAGAGGTGAGCCGGAAAATTTCATCATCAGCATTTTCAATGCCTTGAGGATCGAGCGGCAGCAGCGTTTGGATCACCGGACGAGAGCTAATCAGGGACACAAACTTGGTGTAAATCAGCTCAACCGAATCTACAGTTTCTGCTAAAAACAGCGACAGCAGCTCGTCGGCAATTTGCCCTGCCTCGTCTGCCGACGGAATTTGGTTAAGGTTGGCAAACGTGGCAGCGATCGGCTGATTCCGACGTTGGAAATATTGAACTGCTTTTCGGCCGATCAGCACAAGCTGATAACCCAGTCCTGCATCTTTCAGCTCCTTAATCCGAGCTTCAGTGCGCTTGATCACATTGGCATTGTAGCCGCCGCATAAGCCACGGTCGCCCGATACCACCAGTAGCCCCACAGTTTGAATCGTTCGCTTTCTTAGCAGCGGCAGATCGGCATCCTCGAACTGGAGGCGCGTTTCCAAGCCATAGAGGACTTGGGCAAGGCGATCGGCAAACGGACGAGTTGCTGTGACTTGCTCTTGGGCGCGCCGTACTTTAGCTGCTGCCACAAGACGCATCGCTTCTGTAATTTTGCGCGTATTCTTAACCGACTGAATGCGATCGCGAATTTCTTTAAGGTTTGGCATAGGGAATTCCTCAATTAGCTGACAACCAGAGTAGCTAGCTGCTCACCAGCTACCCTAGTTGATCCTGCATTGCGCTAGGCAGCCGCCGTGATCATTTGCTTGACTTCGGCAATTGCTTCTTTCAACAGACCTTCGGCTTCATCGTCCATCTGTTTCTTCTCAGCAATAATTTCACCATACTTCGCCTTGTTGCTCTTGAGATACTCACGCAGTTCTTTAGTGAAGGCGGTAACTTTTTCAACTGGGATGTCATCCAGATAGCCGTTAATACCGGAGTAGATAATTGCCACCTGTTCCCCTACTGAGAGCGGCGAATATTGAGGTTGCTTTAGGATCTCACGCAAACGCTGACCACGAGACAGCTGGTTGCGGGTGGCTTGATCTAGGTCAGAGGCGAACTGGGCAAACGCTTGCAGCTCATCAAACTGAGCTAGCTCTAGCTTTACCTTGCCTGCAACTTTCTTCATCGCTTTGGTTTGAGCCGCCGAACCTACGCGAGACACTGAAATACCAGGGTTTACTGCCGGACGCTGACCAGAGTTAAACAAACCAGAAGTCAAGAAGATTTGTCCGTCTGTAATCGAAATTACGTTGGTTGGAATGTAGGCTGATACATCACCCGCTTGGGTTTCAACGATCGGCAGCGCCGTCATGCTACCCTCGCCTAGTTCAGGGCTGAGCTTAGCAGCCCGCTCCAGCAAACGAGAGTGGAGGTAGAACACATCACCGGGGTATGCTTCCCGACCGGGCGGACGACGTAGCAGCAAGGACATTTGGCGATATGCCTGCGCCTGCTTGGACAGATCGTCGTAGATCACCAACGTGTGCCGGCCCTTGTACATAAAGTACTCTGCCAAGGTGGCACCCGTGTAGGGGGCCAGATACTGTAGAGCAGCTGGATCGTTCGCATTAGCAGCCACGACGATCGTGTAGTCGAGAGCACCACGCTCCCGCAGCGTTTCTACCACCTGAGCTACCGTAGAGGCTTTCTGACCGATCGCCACATAAACGCAAATTACGTTGTCGCTCTTTTGGTTGAGGATCGTGTCTACCGCAATCGTGGTTTTACCTGTTTGGCGGTCACCAATGATCAACTCACGCTGACCCCGACCAATTGGAATCATGGCATCGATAGCGGTGATACCGGTCTGCATCGGCTCATACACAGACTTCCGCTCAATGATGCCAGGAGCCGGAGATTCGATCAAACGAGACTCGCTGGACTCAATGTCGCCTTTGCCGTCGAGCGGACGAGCCAGCGAATCGACAACTCGACCAATCATGGCTTCGCCAACAGGGATTGAAGCAATTTTGCCCGTAGCGGTGACAGAGCTGCCCTCCTGGATACCCAAACCATCGCCCATTAGCACCGCGCCCACGTTGTCTTCTTCTAGGTTGAGGGCAATGCCAACCGTGCCGTCTTCAAATTCAACCAGTTCGCCTGCCATGACATTTTCCAAGCCATAGATGCGGGCGATACCATCGCCGTTCTGGAGTACGGTTCCTACGTTAGAGGTTTTTACCTCTTGGTCGTACCCTTCGATTTGCTGACGAATAATACTGCTAATTTCATCAGGTCTAATGCTAATTGCCATAGTCTTCTCTAGTAAAGATGAGGGATGAATGGGTTTTAGATGTTCAGGTTAGGGAAATCTTATTCCCTCCCGGTTGCCTTTAACCCGCACTAAGCCGCATGCCGATTCGACGGAGTTGCGCGCGGAGGCTGGCATCTACCACTTGGGAGCCTACTCTAATGATGACACCGCCGATTAAGTCCGGGTCAACTGAGACAGCCAGCTCAACGTTTTCTGCATCAACTATGCCTTTGACGCGATCGCGGATTGCGTTTTGCTGCCCTTCGTTTAGCTCAACGGCAGAGGTTACTTCAGCCAGCACGGTTCTTCTGAGCTGACGGACGAGCGCCTGAAACTGCTTGAAGATATCTTCAACGAAGAAGACACGACCGCGATCGACTAGCAGCAGCAAAAAATTTAGCGTAAAGGGATGGAGTTGATCGCCTGCAAGTTGACGGATGATGTTCTTCTTTACATCTGACTTGATCACGGGACTAGCCAAACCAAGGCGCAAATCTTCAGAGCTTGACCAAGCCGCCAAGAAGGAATTTACGTCATCCGCAATGCGATCGACCTGATCGCTTGACTGCGCAACGGACATGAGCGCTTGGGCATAAGGTTCAGCAATTTCGGCAGAAACCAGGGTGGACTTCATCAGCGACCTCCTATCGTGGCAATGCTGCGATCAATTAGCTGCTGCTGAGTATCGTTGCCCAGGCCCGATCGCAGCTGAGATTCAACTTTTTCTAGCGCCATTGCCGCCACGCGCTGACGCAGCTCAGTAATGACTCTTTCCTGCTGTGAGTTTAAATCTTGAGCGGCAGAAGCTTTCAGACGCTGCACATCTTCTTGTGCCTGTGCCAAAATTGCCTCTCTGGCAGCTTTGGCACGAGCTTCTGCCTCTGTGCGAATTCGGGTTGCTTCCTGCTGCGCTTGCGCAAGCTTTTGCTGTTGCTCAGCAAGCGATGCGGCAGCCTGAGACTTGCGCGTCTCAGCATCTTTGATCGCTTCTTCGATCTTGGCTCTGCGCTCCGTTAAGGTTTTACCCAGAACGCCACGACCGAAATAGACCAGAACGCCAACAATGATTGCCAAGTTAATGACATTGGTTTCTAGAATATCCAGGTTTATGCCAAAGCCATGTTCCTCAATGGCTTCTGCTGCTGCTAGTAAAATAAAACTTTCCATGACTTCCGCTCAAAAAACTGCCTACTAGCCAACCGATGCTGTACCTAAAAGCTTTTGCAGGATTTGTTGACTGAGGGAGTCTACCTGCTGCTCTAAAGATTGCAACGCCGATTGCTTCTGCTGGTCTAATTCCTGCTGTGCTTGCTCTCGCTGCACCTGGGCTTCTTTCTGGGCCTCTGCGATCTGCTGTGCTGCAATTTGCTGAGCATCAGCTTCAGCGTCAGCAATGAGCTTCTGGGTAGCGCGGCGGGCATTTGCCAACTCTTGTTCATATTGTTTGGCAAGCGCTTCTGATTTCGAGAGGCGTTCTCTGGCATCAGCCAGGTTGCCACGGACCAGAGCATCACGCTCGTCGATCGCTTTACCGATCGGCTTGTAGAACAGAACATTGAGGAGGGCTACCAGAACAAGGAACTGAATCGCCATGATGGGGAGTGTGGCATCAATGTCGAACAGTCCACCTTTGCCTCCCTCCGCAGCAGCTTCGGCAGCAAGCAGGATAGTCAAATGAATCATATTGAGTGACCCCAACGCGCCATAAAGGGGCTAAACACCAAAACAACAATGAGACGAAAAATAATCAGAGCGATCGTTACCAGCTCGATGGGCTGCGATCTATCCCTGTTTGTTGTAGATGGCATAAAGCCATCCACAACAAACGAGGTGTGTTAATTAAGCGAAGGGGTTCGCAAACAGTAGCACCAGCGCCACAACCAGACCGTAAATTGTTAGCGCTTCCATAAATGCCAAGCTCAGCAGCAGCGTGCCGCGAATTTTTCCTTCCGCTTCCGGCTGACGAGCAATTCCTTCTACAGCCTGACCTGCCGCATTACCCTGACCGATGCCAGGACCAATTGCGCCCAAACCTACAGCTAGCGCAGCAGCAAGAACAGAAGCGGCAGCAATCGTTGGATTCATGATGATCTTCCTTACCTTGAGAGAACTAAATCAGATGAACGTTGTCGATATCAGCAAGCGTGGTTGACGCTGCGTACTAGTTTCAGGCTTGGCGGACGCCTTGCCGAAACGCTGGATGGACAGGGAAGTTATCCCGCGAGGAATGCTAGCCAATTGGCTAGTGATGCTCCTCGTGTCCCTCACCGTGATCCTCCATTGCTTCCCCGATGTAAGCGGCCGCTAGCGTTGCGAAAATCAACGCCTGAATAGCGCTTGTAAACAGACCCAACGCCATCACAGGCAGCGGAATAAACAGGGGAACCAGGAGAACCAGAACGCCGACCACTAGCTCGTCTGCCAAAATGTTGCCAAACAGACGGAAGCTCAGGGAGAGCGGCTTGGTGAAATCTTCAATAATTTTGAAGGGCAGCATGAAAGGCACAGGCTGCACATAGTTGCCGAAGTAGCGCAGTCCCTTTTTCTTGAAGCCTGCGTAGAAGTAAGCTAGCGAGGTTAGCAGCGCCAAAGCGATCGTCGTGTTGATGTCGCTAGTAGGAGCTGCCAGTTCGCCCTCGGGCAGCTTAATTAGCTTCCAGGGAAACAGTGCTCCAGCCCAGTTGCAGACGAAGATGAACAGGAACAAGGTACCAATGAATGGAACCCACGGGCGATATTCCTTTTCGCCAATCTGCGCTTTGGCGAGGTCCCGGATGAACTCTAGCGCATATTCCATCAAGTTCTGAGTGCCCGCCGGAACCATCTGAATTTTGCGCGTAGCTAGGACAGAGACGATCGCCAAAGCGCCAATCACAAACCAAGAGGTGAGCAGTACCTGGCCATGCAGTTGCAGATTACCAATGTGCCAGTAGAACTGCTTGCCAACTTCTAGCGCAGCTAGGGGAAAGGCGTTAAGACTGTTAATTGTGTTCAACATTTCCATGCGAGAGTTCCCAGAATCTTAGAGGAGTGCTAGGATTCCTGAATCTAAAAAAGTAGTGTCGAAGACCAAATGGCTTTCGATTCCAAAAACTCAGTCGAGCTTCTGGCTCTAATTAGAGTCAGGCAGGAGGGTGGTTTGGAGCATGTAGAAAATGACGGCGGCTTTGTAGGTCAAGAAACCTAGAAAAATAGGCAAGATTTGGAGATCGTCTAGACGAGCTGCCACAACAATTATGCCGATCAGGAGAGCCAATCGAGCGCTGCCCAATTGTTTTCTTTGCCTGCCAAGCTGCGCGACATTTCGAGACAACAATCTCAAGTAAACCACACCTGTACACGCTCCAATCAGATAATTCAGAGCGATATTAAGAGAATAAAAAATCCAAACAGAGATAAAGATAATTCCTGTTAATATCAGCGTGACCTTGAGTAGGTTCTCTTGTAGCCGATAGAACTCCTGCATGGAAGCGTCTGGTTCCGGCGGGAGGGTGACAGGCTGAGCAGCTTCCGAAGGGGATGCTGCTTCTGTGCTGGATTCTGTATTTTCAGTTGCGGGTTCGAGAGGGGTTTCGGGCGAGTTCACAAGACTTGCAACCTCTACTCCTTAGATTAGCCGGGGTCAAACGCGACCCCTAAAAGATCATATCACCGCCAGGTAACAATACTTAATGCACCTCTGACAAAAGATCTTTTTAAGATTAGCTTACGATTGCAACCTTGTTGCTTTCTACTCTTCTCCACACACCTGTCGATCGCCTTCACTCAGGTTTGGGGCAGAGATCAGGTAATCTTGAAGCCAACGGCAACTTTTGGCTAGAAGTCCGTCTAGAGTGTTGACCTGCCAGAGCCGGATGCGAGCGCCACCTGTGGCAACCCTCTGCCAATCCGCACTCAGTGCAGTGGGATAGCCCTCGTATTGCGCGATTTGTTGACCCTGGAGATTCCAAAGCCGCAGGGTGTTGTCATCACCGCGAGTTGCAAGAAGCCTTCCGCTTGGAGTCGATCCGCTGCTGGGACTAAACTGCACCTCCAGCACATCTCCTTGATGTCCCCGAAATTCTTCGAGCTGTTGCCCTTGCAGATTCCAGAGGCGAGCTGTTCCGTCTACCCCTGAGCTGACAACCTGCTTCCCATCCGGGCTGAACTGGATCGCTAGCACATTACCCCGGTGCCCTCGAAATTCCTGACGTAAGCTGCCATCTAGATTCCATAGCCGAATCGTTCCATCTACTCCTGAGCTGGCGAGCTGTTTTCCATCCGGGCTGAACCGAAGGGCAGTGATGGTTTCTGAGGAGCGAAACTCGCGTTGGATATTGCCTTGGAGATCTAACAGGCGAGCAACACCATCTGTGCCGATCGCGGCCAAACGTTGCCCATCCGGGCTAAATTGAACGCTACTTTGCTGAGGAACTTCAGTGCGGTTGCCTTGCGCGTCCCAGAGGCTCAAGGTGCTGTGGTGAATGACGGCGAGGAGTTGCTCATCTGGACTGAAGGCTAGCTGAACTCGGTCATCGTTGGTACTGCCGTTGCCGATCGGCTCTGAGAATTTGCTCAATAAATTGCCTTGAGCATCCCAAATCCGAATGATGGTGTGGTTGGGCAGGTTATCAGAGGCAGTAGCGAGGCGCTGCCCATTCGGGCTAAATTGTACCCCCCACAGTCTACCAATTGGCGGCAAAGTCGCGATCGCCTGCCCTTGTAGTGTCCAGAGCGCCACGCTGCCATCCAAACTTCCGATCGCAAGGCGTTGATTATCAGGGCTGAATTGCAGACTGTAGGGATCTCTGGTAGCAGCAGACAATTCCACAGCAGCATTACTTCTGAGGCTCCAGAGGCGAGCAGTACCATCGGCACCGCTAGTAGCGAGGCGCTGGCTGTCGGGGCTGAATTGCAGACTGAGGATGCGCCCTCGGTGGCCCCGGAAGACAGCGATCGCGTTGCCTTGCCTATCCCAGAGCCGTACAGTTTTATCGTCACCTAATGTTGCCAATAATTGATCATTCGGGCTGAATTGGGCGTTTAGCACTGTGCCCCGGTGTCCACGCAGCACGGCTTGTTGGCTGCCCTGAATTGTCCAGAGAATCGCGGTACCGTCGGTGCTAGTGGTCAAAAACTGTTTGCCGTCAGGACTGAACTGGACGCTAGTGATATCGCCCAAATGGCTATCGGCAATCGTAAC
The DNA here is from genome assembly GCF_014764505.1 of Phormidium tenue FACHB-886. Taxonomy (GTDB): domain Bacteria; phylum Cyanobacteriota; class Cyanobacteriia; order Elainellales; family Elainellaceae; genus FACHB-886. The sequence continues at coordinate 31,513 of NZ_JACXWX010000008.1, read as the reverse complement.
CTGCAGGTTGCCTTGCAAACTCCACAGTTGGATCGTTCGATTCGCAGCGATCGTTACTAGGCGCTGCCCGTCAGGGCTAAACTGCAGGTTGATTGGTGTTGTGGTAGACAACGTAGCTTTGAGATTTCCCTGAGAGTCCCAAAGTTTGATTGTATTGTCGTCTCCTAAGCTAGCGATCGTTTGCGCATCTGGACTGTACTGGAGGCTGCGAATGCCGCCTTGTTCGGTGGAAATAGTGCGAAGCCGAGTGCCCTCCCCACTCCACAGCGTCAGCGTTCCATCTTCCCCGCCTGTAGCAATTTGCTGCCCGGTTGGACTGAACTGGAGCGTGGCGATCGGCGTTGCAGTTTGGAGCGTGGCAAGGCGATTGCCCTGTAAGTCCCAAAGATCAGCGATAATTCTCCCGGAGGCAGCATCAGGCGGTTCTCGCGCGATACTGCCCCGCGTCAGCAGCTTTTGCCCGTCAGGGCTGAGGCGGAGGTCTAAGAAGCTGACGTAGCTTGCTTGAAAGCGGTTGATTAGTTTTCCCTGCAGGTTCCAGCGCTGGAGTGTGCCATTAGTGCTGCCCGTAATGAAGCTTTGGCCATTAGGGCTAAATTGAACGGTCCAGATGCCCTGCTGCCCACCCACCTGCACCTGCTCACGGATGTTGTCACTGATCGTTTGTAGGGCTAAGAGTGGACTGGCAGCAGGATATTCGCTAGGGGGGCGATTCTCGGAAGCGGCTGCACTTGGTAGCAGAGACTTCAGCTCTTTGCCTGCTTCCACCGCCGATACCAACGCTTCAAGCTGAGAAAATTGAAATTGCTGCAAGGCTGACAACCCCGCCCGTTCTAGCTTTGTGCCTCTGATCGCTTGCTGTTGGGCGATTAGTGCCTGCCGTTCTTCAGTTTGGGCAGCCGTGACTGCAGCATTGGCTTGCTCAAGCTGCGCTTGGGCTTGGACAAGCTTAGTTTCCGCTGCCCGGACTCGCGCCTCCGCCTGCTGCCGTGCTTGCGAAGCTTCTGCTGCCCCTTGGCTGGCTTGCTGCAGCTCCGCCTGGGCTGCGTCTAGTTCCTGCTGTGCCTGAGCGACGGACCGCTGTGCAGCTTCACGCTGCTGACGGGCAGCTTCAACTCGCTGCTGCGATCGCGCTAAATCTGCCTGCACCCTTGCCTCGTTCAGCCGCAAGCGTCCTTCGGCAACCTCAGTGGCTTGTCTGGCTTCAAGTTCTTGCTCTCTGGCAATTTGCTCCTCTTTCCGGGCAACATTGACCTTGCGGTTGGCATCTATTGCTAAATAGAGTGATAGCCCCAGCGCCACTAGTAATAGCGCCCCCGATGCCATGGCGGTACGCGATCGAATTTGCCGCTCCTGATAGCGAGCGCGGCTAAGTTCTTTGTTGGCTTGGCTGAGTTCCTGGTTTGCCCGGTCTAGCTGCTGGTTTGTTTGGGCAAGCTGGCGATTGGTGCGATCCAGTTCTTGGTTAGTGGTGGTAAGCTGGTCGCGCTGTTTTTGCAGTGTTGCTAGCTCTGCCTCAATCTCTATGATTTTTTCCTGCAGATCAAAGTCACGGTTCTCGCGGATGAAGGGGACAAGATAATCATGAACAAGCTGGTGTAGGGGGGCGGGTTCTTCAGGAATTTTCAGCACCAAGCCAGAACCGACCAGAATTTCTAGCACCAGATCGAGTTGGACAGGGCTGTGGGGAATTTCTGCTAGAGTCAGTTCTTCTAGCAGCTCGTCTTGAGTTTTGAGAGGACGGGTTTCGTCTGCATTCGTCAGCAGAAATAGCACAGCTTGGGCGATCGCTTCATTGGGCGTACCACAATCTTGGATGACATCTTCGAGTGACCATTGCACCAGTGTTTCTTTAGGAAATTCCCCCAGCTGTTCGTACTCCGCCAGAGTCGTAATATTCTCATCCTGGAGCTGTGCCCCCACAATTTGCAGCTCGATCGGGCGAACCCCACCCAGCTCACCCGCTAAATCGGCAACGAGTCGATCAACTAGTGCTGTTTCCAGAGAAAATTGCGATCGCTCTGTTAGGCTCAAAACGACGGTGAGGGCATCTTCGGACGAAAAATCTCCCAGCGGATAGCGAATTGCTCGGCTGAGGATGTCATGATTAATTACCTCTAAGTCAGCAATTCGGTCGACCTCCAGCAGGTAATGCAGGTAATCTTCTCGTAGCGACAGAATGACTTTGACGTAAGGCAAATTGAGGCAATCTTTCAGGAAAAGGTAGAACGATCGACGCTGCTGCACTTCTGGATAGGCGAAGAAAAACTCCTCGAACTGGTCAAAAATTAGTACGGGATAGAGGTTGCGATGGGTGGCTTGCTGGAGTTGGGCGAGCAGGGATTGAGGGGTGGGGAGGGGTGGTAGGGAGTGAGGCGGAACTGCGATTTCTTCGAGGGTTTCTAGTTCACGGTTGAGGGAGCGGTCGAGGCTGTTGAGCCAATCGGTGTAGATGGAAACCAGGACAGGCAAGAGCAGGCGAGCTTCCAACGTTCGCTTTTGCCGCAGCGTCGGAATTAGCCCCACCGTCAGAATTGAGCTTTTGCCTACACCAGATGCGCCATGAATGATCGTCAGCTTGTCCTTGGGCAAACTCACCCGCGCCACCAAGCGATTCACATCCTGCTGTCGTCCTGAAGCAGCGATCTCCTGCGTCACCACTGCCTGAACCACCGCAGGAGATAGTTCTTCCTGCCCTGCAAGCTGGCGTGGCTCCAGTCGGCTCGCTCCCACAAAGGCAGTGAAGCCATATTGCTGCCGCAAAATCCGCTGCTGCTGCTTCGCCTGAAACGCCTCTAAGTAAAGCGCCTGCTGAAAATAGAGCGATCGTAATTCTCCCAAAATCTGGATATACAGCGAGGGATCGACCTGTGGGCTGACAATCGATCGGGCTTCTTCTGCCGCCTCGATTGCCATCTGCCGATCGCCCAATTTGCTGAGCGACCGAGCCAACAGCAGAAGGTACCGGCCGCGATGCGCTTCTTCCTCTAGTGCTAAACTATCCTCTTCAATACCATCAGCCGTAACATTCAATACAGCTTGATCGGTTAAGTTTGGTAAAGTTTTGTAACTTCCTTCCTGTGAATCTTGCCCAACTTCCTCAGCCATCGGGAGTTGGGTCAAGATTTTTCCTGAAGTTTGCTCTAGGCGATCGAGGATGCTCAGCGCTTGTTCTGCATAGGTTCTGGCTTCTGTCCAATTTGCTGTGCTTGAAGGCGTTCTTGCCAGCGCCACTTCTGCCAAAAAACCATAGTCACGCGCCAATCGTGACGGATCGGTGTAGATTTCGTGTAGTCGGACTCCTGCTTGAGCGATCGCCTCTAGCTCGCCCCAGGACTCCAGCTTTCGCAGCGTTTCTCCCAGCGCAACGATGAACCGTGCCACGAGCTCCGATCGCCCATCCTGCTGAAAAATCTCGAGACACTGCTGGAAATAGCGCTTTGCCTCCAAGCTTGCTCTGTGATAATCTGCCCGCTGCATCCGTGCATATCGCCGCCACCAAGCGCCTAAGTGAAACAACAGACAGGCCTGGCGCTCACGGTAGGCGGAAGGCGGAAGAATAAAAGATGAAGGATGAAGAATAAAAGATGGGGGATAGGGGAGAGAAAAAGCAGTAGAGGTTGGCTTATTCGCTGGATCGTCTGCCTTTTGCCTGTCGTTTTCACTATCTGCGTTTTCACTGTCTGCCTTTTTCTCGCTTCTTGCTTTCTCGCCGCTTCCCTGCTTCCAAAATGAAAGGCTTTCCTCGTAGAATAGCCTTGCTTGCTCCATATCGAGGCGAGCTTGGGCATCTCGTCCTCGCAGGAAGTCAATACTGGCTTTGAGTTCGGGATCGAGCGGGCAACCGCTGGCATAAATATCATTGAGGGCAAATTCCAGCTCTGTTCGAAGACGAGAACCAGGATCAAGCTTCAGGACGCTGTTGGGCAGAAAGCGATCGCCTCCCTCATTCAGCAAGGTAGCAAACAGATGGTCGGCATAGGCGCGGATCGAATAAAGCAGCTCTTCTACTGGAAACTTGAAGGAAATCGAGCCTGCCGCAAAATTCTTTAAATCAGGCGCAGCCGCTGCTAGCGTTTGGAAGACGTGATCAGTTGCCCAAATTACGAGCGCAAACGGACAATGCTTACGAAACTCATCGCGGACTAGATTTGCGCCTGATAGCAGTGCCTCTAAGTTAAGCGAAGCCTCCAGCCCGGTAATCATCACAGCTTGGGGTAGGTCGGCTGGGTCAATTTCTCCGGTTTCCTCAGGAGGACGGCGGGCAGCGATCGTCCTGACTGCTGTATAGAGCGGCAGCAACGAGGCTCCTACCCGCAGCTCTCGAATCTTTAGCGCAGTTGTTTCCTGCAACTGATTAATGATCATCCGCCGCAGCCGCCCATAATTGCAGCGCACCACAATCAGTGTAAATTCCCCTGGATTTAGTTGGATCGATCGCACCAACGTTTGCAGAGCCCGATCGTTAACAGCAGTGATAGAGGGGGGGAGGGGCATGGCGGCAGGAGGAAGGATAAGGAACGAGAGGAAATTTAGTAGAGGGGGAGAAGGCAGGCTGTGAATCTCCCGTTCCTTCTCATTCACCCCTCCAATATTTCTTTTAGTGCCGGATTCAAATCAAACCATCGTCCTGTTTGGCTTCGATATTCAAAGACGAACAGGTTTGCTAGAAGATGTTGGGAGGCGGGTTCGTTGCCGATCATTTTGCGTCGGGTCACTTCTTTGAGTAATTCCCACTGCTCATCTTTAACGCTGAGCGCTAAGTCATCTTTGTAGGTGCGAATGACGGTTGCTAGACAATCCACAGAGAAGGGAGGGTCTTGCTCTTGGAGGCAGCCATACAGTAGCCCTAGCAGGTTTCGCATGTGTCCGCCGCTAAATTGGCAGAGTCGATCGAGGGTTTCGGGTAGGGTGAACAGCTCAGGGATGCGATCGATTCGTGCCACGGGATGCGTCTCGGGAAACGCTCTGGCAAGAACGAGCTGCCGCAGCAGTGCCATTCCTTCAGGATCGGCAGCACCGTCTTTCTTCAACGCAGGAACCATCGGCAAAACTTTGGGGGCTATGCCGCCGCCCAAGCGGTTATTCAGAGCTTGGCTTTCGCTAGAGAACATCAGCGAAAGTGGAACCGTGTAAACCAAATGGCAATTGAGTTCACGCAGCTGGCTGCCGCGATCGATAAATAGATACTCCGGCTGCGGACGCCCCGCCGCATTCGGGCGATTCTCAATGCGATCGAGGTTATCCACAATCACCACCAAGCCTTTCTTTTGGCGGCGTTGCAGTTCGGCAATAGCTTTGCCTAACAGCTCTTCATTGAGCGATTCCAAAATGCTGCTGGTGCGAGTTTCTAAATACTGACGGAGCTGGCTGCGGAACTGAGGGCTACTTTTGGTTTTGGCGATGATTTTGCCTACGCCAATTGAGAATTCGGCTTCGGCGGAAAGTTCGATCGGCGTTCGTAGAATTGCACCCATCTCGGCAAACAGCCGCTCAAAGTAGCTAGGACGCAGCCGAATGTTAATAGTTTCCAGGGCTTCGCTGACTTGACGAGCGATCGCCAGCAAGATATCGGTTACATCAACGTCATCAACTTCTAGATCTTGGTCAGCTTCAAAGTAGACCACGTAAAAGTTCTGCTGCTCTAGCTCAGCTTTGAGTCGATACAGTTCTGTAGATTTACCGCAGCCGATGTGTCCTGTGAAAAGCTGGCAGGTCGGCTCATTCGGCGAGAGGCGCGTCACAGTCCTCTCTAGCGCTTCGATAATTTTACCGCCGCGTACTGAGGCAAAATCAATATAGTAAGGCTGATCTTCCGGGTTCCCCACCATCAAGGTACGGCTGGGGTTGCAGGCTCGCGCAAATCGGGTTAAATCCAAGCTCATCAATCTCTTTGACTCAATGCTCCCATTCTAAGAAATGAAGTTTGAGAGTCCATAAGTTTTGAGAATCCATAAATGGAGAGCACTTGTAATCTCTAGCTGCTAACTTCTATGCAGCGAGGCAGCAGGTGATATGGCGCTACAGGTATATGTTAGGACTAATAGGTTAGGACTAACCTTTTAACACAAAAATAATTGTAATTCAGGCGTGTAGCGCCATAGAAGGGCGATGAGGATGATAGGCAATAAAGATGATATGGATAGATGCAATACTGCTTCTTGAGAGCCGTGCATTTCACAGTTCTCAAGAAGCAATTGACTTTACATTTTCTTGGGCACAGTATGAGTTCAATCAGATTCTTGATTCTAGAAACTCATGGATATATTGATTGACCAACTGAGGCTTTTCTTGCTGTACCCAATGGCTGCAGTTCGGGATATAGCGAACCGTTAGATCTTGAACATATTCCTCCGTTCCATAGGACAGCTCTTTGCTTAGCGCCACATCTGATTCACCCCAGATCAGCAGCGTTGGCACCTTCAAAACACCCCATTGCCGACCCAAGAAGCCAGATTGCAAAGCGCTCCGGTAGTAGTTGAGCATGGCAGTAAGTGCCCCTCGTTTAGCGGCAGCATCTTTGTATGCCTCTAGATCAGCAGCGCTAAAGATCGATTTATCGACTGCCATTCCCACTAAAGCGTTGGTAATCAGCTGATAGTCATTCGCTTGCAGCAACAGCTCCGGCAGCACTGGCAGTTGAAAGAAAAACATGTAAGAGCTTTTCAGCAACTGCTGCGGCATCAACAGCCCAGCCGTAAATTTAGCAGGATGCGGCAGATTCAAAACAATTAAGCGATCGCACTGCTCAGGATAGGTATAAGCAAAATTCCAGGCAATTGCGCCGCCCCAGTCATGTCCCACTAAGATGCAGCGCTCGTATCCCAAACTCTGAATTACGCCCGCCACATCCTGCACTAGAGTTTCCATGCGGTAGGCTTGTATTCCATTAGGCTTTTCGCTCTCGTTGTAGCCGCGCAGATCGAGCGCCACCACTTTGTGAGTTTTGGCAAATTCTGGAATTTGGCGTCGCCAAGAATACCAAAACTCTGGAAATCCATGCAGCATCAGCATTAGATCGCCTTCGCCTTGGGTCACGTAATGAAGTTTTACGCCGTTTGTTACAACATAGCCATGCTGCCAGGAGTCTGAAGCTTGCATAAGCGCTGGTGGTGAAAGGACGTGAGAGAATCACTGCTCAGCCTACCTCACCCCCTTCCAGAAAAGATCGCTCCAGGGTTTTATTGGCTTCTCCAAAATACTCAGATCTGAAATACCTCAAACGCACTCAAAATCTCTTCTGGAATTGGACGTGGACGCATCGCATCTACATCTACCCATACCCATAGCGCCTCTGCCGTCACTAGTAGCTCATTCGGCTGGCTCCGTCGAATCTCATAGCAGCGGGTTACGCGAGTACCTCTCATCTCTTGGAGCCAGGTTGTGATTTCTAACGTGTCACCTGCTACGGCCGAACGCAAATATTCGATCGCCACACGCCGCATCACAAAAACACCGCCCAACTGCCGATAGCGAGCAGGACCAAAGCCTAGATGTTCTGAGTGTTCGATCGCGGCTTGTTCTAAATAGTGCTGGTAGATGGCATTGTTGACATGCCCCAGCGCATCCATCTCATAGTGCCGCACCCGTAGCCGGGTTTTGAAAGGTTTCATCTAGAGATCGGCTGTCTCAAAGGTGTTGCACTGCTGCAGATCGCCCGTTTCGATACCGCGCTGAAACCAGCGAGTCCGCTGAGCCGAAGAGCCATGTGTAAAAGAATCAGGCACAACGTAGCCTCGAGATTGGGACTGCAGACGATCGTCTCCAATTGCAGCAGCAGCATTAAGCGCTTCTTCTACGTCGCCTTGCTCTAGGATTTGTCGCGTTCGCTGAGCATTGTTTGCCCAAATGCCTGCAAAACAATCGGCTTGCAGCTCTAGCCGCACTGAGAGAGCATTTGCTTCGGCGCGGCTCGCCCGCTGCTGCAGACTTTGCACCTGGTCAGAAATGCCGATGAGATTCTGGACATGATGCCCGATCTCATGCGCGATCACATAAGCTTGGGCAAAGTCTCCTGGCGCACCCAGCTGATTCTGAAGCTGTTCATAAAAGCTCAGATCAATATAAACCTTTTGATCGCGAGGACAGTAAAAAGGACCTGTTGCCGCTTCTGCAAACCCACATGCCGACTGGACTGACCCATTAAACAACACCAGTTTCGGCTCTACATATTGTTCACCTGACTGCTGAAAGATTGTATTCCAGGTATCCTCTGTATCCGCCAGCACCGTCGAAACGAATTGCGCCATTTCGTCATTGGATGCAGGTTGCGTTGCCTCAGAAGGGTAAGAGTAGGGGTCATTTGCAGGAGGAGCAAGCTGATCGAGGACCGCACCGGGATTACCCCCCAGCAGCGTGACGATCAACGCCAGGACAAATAACCCAATCCCGCCACCTACCACAGGCGTAGATCCCCCCATGCCACGTCGATCTTCAATGTTCCGACTTCTTCGACCAAATTGCCAGCGCATCGTCGTCTCCCTTGATAGTCGCCCTTTTTTGAGTAGGTGAACTAAATTTAAGATTGACTCTACCATAGGCAAAAGGATGGAGTATTGCCTCAGAAGGCATAGGACTTGAGGCAGTCCATTTTTTCGCATCTAATAAGCAGCGAGATAGACCTACCGTGAGCCATCGCAACCCTGTTCCCACCGTTGATATTATTGTTGAGCTGATCGATCGCCCCCAGCCTGCAATCATCCTGATCGAGCGGCTGAATCCACCTCACGGTTGGGCAATTCCGGGTGGCTTCGTAGACTATGGTGAATCTGTTGAAACTGCTGCTTTGCGGGAAGCCGAAGAAGAAATCGGCTTGCAGGTAGACCTGCTGGAGCAGTTTCAGGTTTATTCTGACCCCAGCCGCGATCCACGCCAGCACACGCTTAGCGTTGTGTTTCTGGCGACTGCTAAAGGAGAACCTAAAGCTGGAGACGATGCTAAAGCCTTGGGAGTTTTTGAGCTTTGGCGGTTGCCCAGCAACCTCTGCTTCGACCACGATCGCATCTTGCGAGACTACTGGTACTATCGGCAATATGGTATTCGCCCCCGCCTTCAAACCAACCTGACATGACTCACCAAATCATCAAAACTACAAGCGCTCCAGCTCCAGTCGGACCTTATAATCAGGCAGTCGCTGCCACCGGGAAATTAGTCTTTGTTGCCGGACAGGTACCGCTCGACCCTCTAACGGGAACGATCGTAGGTGAAGATATTGCTCAGCAAACTGAGCAGGCAATCACCAATTTGAAAGCAATTTTGGCGGCCGCAGGTGCAACGCTACAGGATGTGGTGAAAACGACTGTGTTTCTGGCAGACCTTAATGACTTTGCAGGTATGAATGCGGTTTATGCCAAATACTTCGAAGAGGCAAGCGCCCCTGCCCGTGCCTGTGTCGAAGTTTCTCGCCTACCCAAAGATGCCAGGGTAGAAATTGAATGTATTGCGGTGATCGGATGAGACGGTGAGGCAAGAATTTAAAGTTTCGCCGTTGCCTTCTGCCTCCTAAACCCTCTACCGCTCCCGCAGCAATTGCTTGACTGTCTTCAGGAGTTCTGCTGGGTGAAAAGGCTTTGTGATATAGGCATCTGCCCCTTGCTTCATTCCCCAGTAGCGATCGAACTCTTCGCTTTTGGTGGAGCAAATCAGGACTGGGATGGCTTGTTTCGTTGGATCGTTTTTGATCCAGCGGCAAAGCTCATAGCCGTTCATTTCCGGCATTATCAAGTCTGTGATAACCAGATCGGGTGATTTTAGCTGGATATGCTCCTTCGCTTCAGCCCCGTTTGTTGCTTCAATCACGCGAATCCCAATGCTTTCTAGCATGATTGAAACCATCGTTCGCAGCGTTTGGCTATCATCAACAACTAAAACCGTACTCATTGCCCCTTACCTTGCCCGTGCCTCAGAAGATTTGCAATACGTAATCTGTAGTAAACGGCTGGCGTGCAGCTGAGTCTGAAGCCCAGAGCTTGCGAACAAATTACGAATTTTGTTGATGTCCCTGTCGTGAAAGTGAGAGTTGTTCGTCTAACGCTTAGCTCTTACTTTAGGAGTATTCCCACCCCTGTTCTATTCCTACACTGTGGCTGAGATTTCCTTCGGATATCACCGGAAAGTTTTTAGAAACTTCGTAGCGCTGAAAAGATTTGAAAGACAGCGGGTTGAGGCGTTGCTCCTTTCCACACAACAAACTTAAGCTAAAAGCCTTCTAGCTCAAGCTCCTCAATCACCTGTAGACCTCGCGGATCACCCACGCGCAGCATTGCAGTTCTGGCATCTTCTCGAACACCTAATTCTTCGTCTTCGGCAAATGCTTCAATTAAGGCATCAATTGCCGTTGCGTACACCACGTTAGAAGGCAGCTCACGGCAGAGCTGCCCGATTGCCCAAGCGCAGTTGCTCCGCACCGCCGCTACCGGATCGCGCCGCAGACCCTCAATTAACGGTGGTATAGACAGAATAATTGCCTCATAGCTCACCTCCGCCATCTGCGCCAGAGCACTAGCTGCCCAGAGTCGTACAGCAGAAATATCAGTTTTGAGCGCATCCATTAGCGGCTCCAAGGCCCGGCGATCGCGGCAGTTGCCCAATGCCCAAACAGCTCCCTTACGAACATAGCCGTTCCAATCGCGTTGAAGCTGGGCAATCAGGGGGTCTACAGCATCGGCACTGGGGTTGCGCCCTAATCCATAAGCTGCGCTCACCCGCACCAGAGGGCAGGCATCTGTCAGCAGCCGAATCAGATGGGGAATGGCGCGCTCATCTTCCAATTCGCAAAACGCCCGCGCAGCCAAAATTCGCTGCTGGGAATTGGGTGCCTCCAGCAGCAGCAGCATTGCATCGGGATCGGGCTTTGGCAGCTCTTCCTCAGCCGCCACGGATGCCACTTTGTCTAAGGGGTCTAGCTCGATCTCCGCTTCTAAAACTGTCAGGTCATCGTTGTCGTACATACTGCCACTTTACAGCAAGGATGAGGGATGAAGGATGAAGGATAACAAGGAGGTTTAAGCTTTGTATCTGAGGTTCCCGTGCTCTGAATGAGACAGAGCTAAATTTCTAAGCCTGTTAGTCAAATATTGTTGCCTTTCTTCACGTTTTTTTATGATCGTTCATCCTTTTTTACTTCTCTAAAACGGCTTCATCTTTCTTCATTTTTTTGGTTTCAATCCTTCTTATTCGTCCTTCATCCCTCATCCCTTATAGTGGAGCTATGCCTTAAAACGATCGATGAGCATTCAGACCTCCATCTTGGATGAGCTACTGCAAAGCTCGCCTCAGTTGCGCCCCCAGCTATACTTCAAGGCTTCGCTCACTGCTCTCTCGCACGCAATGGAAGACCAAGTGCTGGCAGGGGGCGTGCGCTCGGCGTTGGTGATCGCTAGCTTTCAGCGCGAGCGCTTCTATCGGCAGGAGGCGCACCGCTACGAGCGAATTGCGACGTTGACCTCCCACGTCTATGTGCTGGCTGCGCCCGAAACAGAATTTGCCAATGCTTCGCGGGAGTATGAAACGATCGCTTTTGAGCCTGATGACCAGCTCAGCCACGAATGGCATCTGGTTGTGATTGGGCAAAACTATGCTGCCTGCTTGATCTGTCAAGAGCGGCAAACGCTGGCTGCTAGTGAGCAAGCCACTGCAGGATTGCCCGCTATGGATCAAACGCGGCGATTTGAAGGCGTCTGGACGTTTGATCGCACTACGAGCTGTAAGGCGGCAGAAATTCTGCTGAACCGGATCCAGATATACCGCCCAGAGCTGACCGACAAAATTCAGCAGGCGAGGGCAGAGTTTCTAGATGTCACTACAGGAACTCACGATATAGACCCCGATCCATTTGCCCAAAGGTTGATCACCTACCTACAAGCCGGACAGTACAAACTGCTGAAAGCCTATCGCTCGATGTCTACTCAAGAACGACAAGAGCGCTTGGTGAATTTAATTACCTCAGCAATGCGGCGATCGCTCGATCCAAACGAGATCTTTCGGGTTGCAGTTGCAGAATTAGGGCAGGCAATGCAGACCTGTCGATGTCTGGTGTATCGCTGTAAAGCGACAGATACAGAAACGGTATTGCTCTATGAGTCTCGATCGAGTGATGGTATAGATTCTTTGTTGAATCAACCCTGGATGCTGCAGGGCAATCCACTGTTTGAAGCTGTGGCAGAGCGCAAAGAAGTGATCGCCGTTGCTGATACGCAAGCATCCCGCCCGATCGACCTATCGGTGCTGCAGGAGACGATCGAGCGATGGCAGATTCAGGCGTGGCTCATGGTACCAATCGTTTACCAAGGGCGACTGCTGGGCATGGTAGAGCTGCACCACTGCCAAGCCAACCCGCACACCTGGACACCTGACGAAATGGGCTTGGTAGAGGCAGTGGCAACGCAGCTTGGCGTGGCGCTGATTCAGGCAGAATCTTACGCCAACTTAGAGGAGCTGAATGAGCAGCTAGAAGCGCTGGAGCAGACTCGTAGCAACTTAATTGCCATTACTGGACACGAACTGCGAACCCCGCTCTCGACAATCCAGATCTGCTTGGAGAGTCTGGCTAGCGAACCCGACATGCTGCCCGAACTGCGACAGGTGATGCTGAACACAGCGCTGTCTGATGCAGAACGAATGCGGAAGCTCATTCAAGACTTTATTACCCTATCCCGGCTGGAGAGCGGTCGGGTGGAGTGGCATTTGGAGTCGATCGCCCTTGATGAGTGCGTTGATCTAGCCGTCAGCAGTATTCGCAGTATGCACCGAGAAGAGTTGCCGCAGATCAAAGCCGCTGTGCCGTTGGAATTGCCGCATGTGCAGGCAGATGGAGAATGGCTGGTGGAGGTACTATCAAAACTGCTGGACAATGCCTGCAAGTTTACAGCCTCGGAAGGCGAGGTGCTGATCGAGGTCAAACCGAACGGCGGTAAAATGCTGGAAGTGACCGTCACCGATACGGGACGTGGCATTGAGCCAAACCGCCTAGAGACCGTGTTCGATCGCTTCTACCAGGAAGAGGGGTCGCTGCGCCGCACTGTTGGCGGGACGGGTTTAGGGCTGGCCATCTGTCGGCAGATCGTCAAAGGCTTGGGTGGAGAAATTTGGGCAGAGTCAGCGGGCAGAGATCAAGGTAGCACCTTTCATTTCACCTTGCCGATCGCTAAAGCTAGTCTCAGTAACGGTGCTAGCGCTAAACCAGAACCTAACCCCCGTCGTCGCCCTGCTCGCAAACGGGCGACGACGGGGTAATGGGCTTCAAAAAATTAAAGATTTAGAGTTTTTAATGCCTGCTGCACTCGCTGTACCTGTTGTGGCGCGTCCATCTTCTGAAACAGTTCGCTCGCCGCTTCGAAGCTGTGGCGGCTTTCCGTCAGCTCATTCATCTGCTGATAAGTTAAGCCTAGTTGATAATAAACTTCTGCCAAATCGCCTTTTGCTTCTAGGCGTTCGAGCATTTGTTTTGCTGTCTGGTGGTTGGCGATCGCCCCCTGAAAATCTTGCCGCTTCCGGCAGAGGACGGCTAACCCATTGAGCGCTTCTGCCTTGACCTGTGTATAGCGACTTTGCTCGGCATAGTCGTGCGCTAACTCATACATCTGCTGGGCTTTGTCCAAATCTCCCAAATTCAACAGCGTCTGTCCTAGAAACAGCAGGCTATAGCCCCGGCTCCAAGCGCTGCTGCTAAGCGTCGCATATTCGTTAGAGACACGCTGGGCGAGGCGCTGCGCTTCTTCAACTTGCCCTCGGCAGGAATTGAGATAGGCTAAACAAAACCAGCAGCCCACGGCATACATGTGCCATTCCGTGTGGGTTGCCTGGATACTGGCGGCATCAAAGAACTGCGCTGCTGTCTCTAACTCCCACAAGCCAATGTGGCACAAGCCGATGTTGAATAGCGCCTGGATCTCTAAACCCTTCAGCTCTAACTCGATCGCCATCTCCCGTGATTTTTGGTGGCTAACAATCGCCTCCTGCAAATCACCTATTAACCAAAGCAGATCGCCCAGGATGTTGTAGAGCTTGCACAGCGGATAGCCAGGAGTCAAATGATTGATCACACGCCTGACTGCGCTGATCATCCGCTGCAGCAATCCCAGCCGATAAAACGAAATGCCCAGCGGTTCATTTTTTTCCCACTGGCTATCACGCCCATAGAGCAGCGCTGCAGCTGCACTGTCCCAGTCTTGGAGCTGGACATAGTGACGGTATGCCTCGGCTGCCATCATGGCATCTTCTACGGTATCGATCGTTGTCACCCGCTCTGTCCAGAAGTCTGCCGCTTCGCGATTGGTGCGCTCCCACTCTGCCGAATTTGCTCGTAAAATTGACACCGCCTTAGCCTGGATGACTGGATGCAGCCGGTAGGCTTCTCCCTCCACTTCAACCAGAAACAGATCCCGGAGGAAGCGAGTAATGCTGCGGTGTTGAGCGGGCGGCACATCCCAAAGCAGGCAAGATAAAGCTTCCGCTGGCACAGTTGCCACATCCTGAAAGCGATAGCAGCCCATCCGACACAGCAGACGGTAGGCTTCAGGATAGACTTGCTGTAGGCGGCGGAACTGACTGGACACCAGCTCGCCCAAACCCGGCTCATCCAGCAAATCTGCTTGATGCTCTTGCCAAAAGGTAGCCACATTGCCTGCATAATCCAGCTGAATCGCGCTGCTAAGAATTCGCATTGCTTTGGCATTCCCACTGTAGGCACGATGCAGTTCTGTAAAAGCAGGCGAATCGGTAGCAATCTGACGATAGCTAAAGAACTGCCGCCATGCCTTCTCATCTAGCCCAGAGAGTACATAAGGCTGAAGCGAAATAGTTTCTTCGTGCAGTGGCTCCCGGCTTGTAACCAGTACCACGCAGTTTAATAAGGGATCGGCAAGTGTTTCTAGCAGTGCCGCATAGCCACGGTGCGCTTCTAAAAAGCGACCATTGCGATCGATTGCTGGCTCCAAATTATCGAACAACACTCCAACACGGCGCGATTCGCTGTCCTGCAAATGGCGCTTGAGCTGTTCTAACGCTGCACCAAACGTGCGAGCAGGTTCCTCCTGAAAATGCTGTTTCAGCCAGCTCAGCAGTACCCCTTCTGCCGCCGTCAGGTTCTGCGTTTCTTTTGCCATCCAGCATTCCAGCACTAGATCATAGTTCTCTTGCTCAAAATACTGCTGTGCCAAGATCGTTTTGCCAATGCCACCTTCACCTAAGATAGTGATGATTTGCGTTCCTGCCTCTACCAGATTCTTTAAATCAACGATCGCCTCTGCCCGCCCGACAAAGTTTAAATCGTCGTCGGGATTGCGTAACTGCTGTGCCTCCGCTTCATCTGCTGGCTCCAAGCTGGCATCGATATCGCCATAGCCCACCACGCTCTGCCACTCTAGCCCTAACGCCTGACAGCAAGCTTTAAACGTTTTAAAGTACACGGGCTTGCCGCTGACAAAGCGCTGCCAAACATCGAGGGCAATCGGCTCTGGTAAATTGGCATAGACTTGCGCCAGCCGCGCCGCTAGCTTTGCCTCACTCCGCTCAACTGGCTCTCCGGGTGGAAACAAACGATCGTGATGCATCAGGGCATTTTGCAGTCTCGCCAGCCCAATCTTAGAAGCTGTCAACAGAAAAGCAGGCTCAACCAGCAGCGTAATCTTTTGAACCCCAATCACGTCTACTAGTTCACCGGGCAAAATCGTCATCGAATGGTCGCATCGGGCAAACCAGCGAGACCCCTTAAATCGGACTCGACCTGGATGATCGGGCGAGATGGCTTGTTCGACGATCGCCTGTCCTTTCAAGTAGCCGAGCTGAGGGGCAGTGGTTGAGGAAGGTCTTCCAGGAGAAGAGCGAGAGTCGGTAGCAGTAGGCTTAACGGCAGACGCTTGAAAAATCTGGAGGACATTGGTGATGTTGACGTTCATGAACGGGCGTTGTCTTGGCGGGATGCATCCCTAGCTGAGAATCTGTGTTCACTACAATAGCGTTATCCAGTGATGTAGCTTGCAGTTTGGGCACATTTGTTTAGATTTAGCGATTAAAGGTGAGAATCAAGCGCTGTTGCTATCTGTTTTGCACATTGCTAACGCTACGCTGTAGGTTGGGCATGTTTGTCCTTGTTGTCCTAAAGCCGTGTTTTAAGACTGTTTTATGAGCCACGATCGTCTGCCGTTGCAACCTGGACAGGAATCTGTGTGGGACTATCCCCGTCCGCCTCGTCTGGAAGATTCCTCAAAACATATTCAGATTGTGTTTAACGGTGAAGTTATTGCTGACACCCAGCGAGCCAAGCGAGTGTTAGAAACGAGCCATCCACCTGTGTACTATATTCCGTTGGAGGATATAAAGCAGGAATATCTGATTCGCACGAATCGATCGACTTTTTGTGAATGGAAAGGACAAGCAGCCTATTACACCTTGAAAGTAGGCGATCGCATCGCTGAAAACGTTGCCTGGTTCTATCCCAACCCTACCCCGACGTTTAGCGACATCGAAAACTATGTCGCGTTTTACCCTAGCCGCATGGATGCCTGCTTTGTAGATGGAGAGCAAGTCAGCTCCCAGCCCGGTGATTTTTATGGCGGCTGGATTACCCGCGATATCGTTGGACCGTTCAAGGGTACGCCAGGCACCTGGGGGTGGTAGAACGGGGCTGATAAAGAGGTGCGCCAATCAGAGATTGGTTACTACCCTAGTATGGAAGGCACTTATTCAAGCTTCAAAAATTTCTCTAGGGCTGTCACCATTGCAGGCGACCAGCGGCGGACGTTGGCAACCCAGTCCAGGTCTTTGTAGCGGCGATCGAGTCCTACAGCAGCGACCCAGTTGCTTTCGGCTTCGCCTCGGTTGCCCGTCGCCCATAGCGCTGCAGTGAGGGCAGCCCGCATGTCCGCAAACTGGGGATACTTGCGAACCAGATTTTTCATCGTGCGGATCGACTCGTTGATTTTGCCGACCTGGTATAGGGCGAGGGCATAGTTGGCACGGGCAAAGGCATAATCAGGCGCAAGATCGGCAGCTTTCTGATAATCCACGATCGCCGCTTCCCAATTTCCCTGCCCTGCTTCCGCATTACCGCGATTGTTGTAGGCGGCTGCGTCGTTAGGATCTAGCTGCAAGACATGATTATAGTCATCAATTGCTGCCTGCCACTGCTTTAGCCCCTCCAGGGCTGTACCCCGATTCAAATAGGGGTCAGGCGCATCAGGAGCTAGCTCGATCGCCTTATTGTAGTCTTCGATCGCCGCTGGCAGTTTGTTCTGGCTAACTCTGGCGTTCCCACGGTTGCTCCAGATGGCAGGCTCTTTGGGCAGTTGCTCCAGGAGCTGTGTCCAGAAGTGTTCTGCCGTGGCAAAGTCGCCTGCGTTGGTGGCGGCAAACGCCTGCGATCGCAGCTCTTCCAGAGAGTAAGCAGCAGGAGCAGCGGCGATCGAGGGGACAATTGCTGTCGCAGCCAGATGGATTGACGGCAGATGGATTGGTAAGAGGCTACCCAATCCGGTAAAAGCAGTCAGGACGAATGCAAAAAGAAAACTCACCATATGGGGATCATGCCAGGTTTGCTGATTTAGAACAACCTTCCGAAAGCCAGCTCACTGCCTGCCCTCTTCAGTTCTTTAGCTCTTTGTGAACGCCGATCGTACTCTGGGCACCATAACAGCAACCGCTATATTCTGCTGCTATGGTGTACACCCCTGCCGATCTGCACTCAACTGATATGCCAGCCGGACCGCTGCTGCCGGACCCACCAACGGTTTCCATCGTAGTTGGAGATTTATCAAGAAGTGGGGCGGGGCGGTGGGGCGGGGCAGTTCGTCCCTTTTTGCTGGCACAAGCTCTACAAAAGCTGGGCTGCTCGGTGAAGTTAGTCGGCTTTACGTTTGGCGACCAGGCAGCAATGGCATCCACGGCTGAACTCGAGATTGTCACCCTCCCCGGTAAACCTTATCCCCACTTCGC
Source organism: Phormidium tenue FACHB-886 (assembly GCF_014764505.1). GTDB lineage: Bacteria > Cyanobacteriota > Cyanobacteriia > Elainellales > Elainellaceae > FACHB-886. The sequence continues at coordinate 13,582 of NZ_JACXWX010000008.1, read as the reverse complement.
TGGCTCGGCTGTGCAACTGCTGCGACAGCTTGATGGCGATGTGATCTATGCCTACAAGCCCAAGCCAACCAGCTTTGGCGTTGCCCTGCTCAGCAAGCTGCTAGGTATGGGGCGCCGTCGCCCTGTACTGCTAGACATTGACGACTGGGAGCTGAGCTGGCACGGAGGCGACAATTGGCGCTATCGCCCAACCCCTAAACAACTTCTGCGAGATGTGCTGCAGCCCAATGGTGCCCTCAAGCAGCCCGATCATCCAGTTTATCTACAGATAATGGAAAAACTAGTGACGCAGGCAACGGCTGTCACTACCCATACCCAATTTTTGCAGCAGCGGTTTGGCGGCATCCTTGTGCCCAATGGTAAGGACACGGCTCTGTTCGATCCAGCTCACTACGATCGGCAAGCTCTGAAACAGCACTATGGACTGGCAGACTATCGCGTCCTCATGTTTCCCGGTGCGCCACGTCCCTACAAAGGCGTTGAAGATGTTTTGGAGGCGATCGCCCAGCTCAATCAGCCGGATTTACGGCTGGTGATTGTGGGCGGTAGTCCTTACGATGATTACGATCAAACGCTGCAACAGCGGTGGGGCAAGTGGATGATTCAGCTGCCGCCGCTGCCGCATACACAAATGCCAGCAGCGATCACCGCTGCCGATGCAATTGTTGTTCCTCAACGCAATACAGCCGCTGCCCAGGCACAATTTCCGCTGAAGCTTACAGACGGTATGGCAATGGCAAAGCCTATTTTGGCAACCAGAGTCGGCGATATTCCAGAGATATTAGGCGACACAGGCTACCTAGCTGATCCCAGTTCTCCGGCACAGCTAGCAGCAGGGATTCAGCAGATTTTTGCCGACCCTGCTGCTGCCACCGCTAACGGATTACGGGCAAGAGACAGATGTATCAGCAAATACAGCATTGATGCTATGGCAACTCCATTGGCGAGCGTCCTTAAATCTTGCCTGTAGCGTTCTGTTTGTACTTCAGAACGCAGAAGAGATCTACGCTTGTGGCTTCAAGACAACAAGACTGTAGGCTTCTGGAAACAAATACTGATTTGCTGCAGCCCGCAGGTCTTCAGCGCTCAAAGCTTGAATTCGGGCGGGATACTCTAGTGCCGGAGCTAGATCGCCCATTACCGCCTGATAGTAGCCATAGATGCTAGCCCGATCGCTTGGGGTTTCGTTACTGAAGACGTAGCGATTGGCGACCAATGTCCGAACGCGCTCAATCTCAACTTCGGAAATTGGTTCAGATTGAATCCGACGAATGTGCTGAACGATCGCCGCTTCCACTGCTGCTAGGTTTTCAGTCGGCAATTGCGCATTGATGTAGAACAAGCCCTGCTGTGTATAGGTCATATTGCTGACCGAGATAGCAGACACCAAGCCCTGTTCTTCGCGCAAATCACGCACTATCCGTGCGGTGCGTCCCCGTCCCAAAACTGAAGCAAGTACATCCAGTGCATAAGTTTGCTGCAAGTCTGCCATGCCTGGAACCCGCCACATCATCACCAAGCGCGCCTGCTGAAGGCTATCGTCAACATACTCGTGGCGCTCGATCGTTGTGAAGGGCGTTTCTGGCTCCGCGTGCGGCAAATTGGGGACATGATCTCCTGCCGATCTGGGATGATGGGCTGCTTCAAATCCTTCTGCCACAATCTGAATCAATTGCTCGACCGGCAGATTGCCAACCACTGCTGCTGTAATCGACTGAGGACGATACCAGGTCGAGTGAAAATCTCGCATCTCTTGGGGTTTGAGACTTTCAATCACAGATGCAGGGCCCAGCACCGGGCGACGATAGGGCAACCGCTCGAAAGCAGCTTCCATCGATCGATAAAACGTGCGGCGACGGGGGTTGTCTTCCGACCGACGGATCTCTTCCAGCACCACAAACCGCTCCCGCTCAAAGGCCTCATCTGGAATAGCGGCGTTTAACACTACTTCAATCTGATGGGGGGCAAGAGCTGCAAAATCTTGGGGGGCGGTGGTGATGTAGTAGTGAGTATAGTCTTGGCTGGTAGCAGCGTTGGTGACTGCGCCCCGTTGCTCGATCAATCGTTCAAATTCGCCGCTGGCAAGGCGGTCGGTTCCCTTGAAAATCATATGTTCAAGGAAGTGAGCAATGCCATTAATTTCGTTGGTTTCAAGGGCAGAACCCACGCCTAGCCAAAGATTTAAATTCACTGCCTCTACAGGCATCTGCTCTGCGATGATTGTCAATCCATTGGGGAGGTGATGCAGCGTGGGTGCGTTGAGCCGGGAGGGTGACGCGATTAGGGTAGGGGTCATGAAGAAGTTTGGGTTTGACCAGGACTTGCCTTACCTATCTTAATCGTTGTCAGCGGAAGCAGGGGAATTGCTAAATCTATAGGATCGATTGCCTGCAGCACTTTGCGCTGAAACAGCGTATTTTTGCAATCTGCATTCTGCACAGGTTGCAAAAATATTCTGTGATTTATTCAGAGATTTCTGTCGCTTCAATCCATCCAGTGCTTTAATCCATCCAGCCAATATCTACCTCGGGTGGCTTACCTTTTTCAGACGGCTTTTGCTCGGACGACATGGGAGGCAAAGTGGTTGGCGGAACAGGGCGACTATTGGGGCGAATCGCCAAATCTTGTGAGCGCGGACGATCGCGTCCGGCTAATGGCACAATGCCTTGCGCGGCTTGAACTCGGGCGCTGGCGGAATCTAAGCCTGGCTCAGGCGTTTGAACTCGTAGCGGCGGTGGTGTGGTGACGGAAGCTCTGACTGGCGTGGATCTAGCGGCAGGTTGGGTAACAGGTTGGAGCGCTGACTGCAGTTTCGCCTGGAGCTGAGAATTCACTTCGGATAGCTGCAATAGCGTACTTTTAGCTTCCTCTAGCTCTGCTTTAAGCTGTACTCGCTGTGCCTCGGCTTGCTGTGTTTGCGTCTGCTGCTGCTGTGTCTGTTCCTGCTGGGTTTGTAGATCGACCTGTAGTTTGCCAATCTCCTGCTGAAGGCTGGCTTGCTGCTGCTGTGTCTGTTCCTGCTGGGTTTGTAGATCGACCTGCAGTTTGCCAATCTCCTGCTGAAGGCTGGCTTGCTGTTGCTGTGCCTGTTCCTGCTGGGTTTGTAGATCGACCTGCAGTTTATCAATCTCCTGCTGAAGGCTGGCTTGCTGTTGCTGTGCCGCTTGCTGCTCAGACTCTACAGTGGACTGCAGCACCTCAACTTTTTTCTGGAGGCTGGCTTGCTGCTGTAGATGGGTGTCTTGCTCAGCAGCTAGCTGCGTTTGCAGCTGGGCGATCGTTGCTTTCAGCTCTGCCAGCTCTGCTTCTGTTGCTTTTGCTGCTTCTGTTGCTTTTGCTTCCGAGGAGGGAGGTGTTTCTGAAGCGACAACCGCAGCAGGCGAGGCGTCTGCGTCCAACTCAGGAGGCTTTGATTGGGAGTCCAGCTGAGAGGCTGATTCCGCTTCCATCTTCACAGCGGTGGTTTCAAGGGTAACTGTGGGCGGTTGTGGCTCTTGTGGCCGCTGAGATGTTCGTTTTCTAACCATTGCTCCTCCCCTCCGACTTGCAGGCTCGTCATTGTCATCGATCATAGGCGATCGCGGTGCAACCCTCAGCCAAGGGAAACGCCTTAGCAGTGATCGCACCGTTTCACTCCAGTTTTGCAATGTAGTTTTGCACAAAGTGACTAGTTGGTTCATATGCCCTAGAGCGGAAGCAGCCAAAGAAAAAGGTTTGCTTACCGTCCGCCTACCACCACATTTTTGATCCGGATGTGCGGACCTCCAACGCTGACGGGTAGCGGCGATTGTCCGCCTTTACCGCAGCCGCCATTTTTGTAAACCGAATCGTTGCCGATCGCTTCAATGTCTTTTAGCGTTTGAAAAACGTTGCCGCTGAGTGTTACATCACTGACGGGTTCGGCAAGCTGCCCATTGCGAATCATGAAGCCTTCAGCCGCCGCAAATGTGAATAACTCACCATTGGTTTGCCCGCCCAGCATCCGCACGGCATAAACGCCTTCCTCAATATCGCCAATCATCTCCTCGAAATTGCGATCGCCAGATTCAATGCCTGTGTTGGTCATGCGGACAATCGGGGGATACAGGGCGCTGAGGGCGCGAGCATTACCAGTCGGAGGCTCATGCAGTTTTCCTGCCGTTTCGCGGCTATGCAGGCGCTGGGTGAGGATGCCGTCTTTGATGAGATGTTTGCGCTGTGCTGGCACTCCTTCATCGTCGTATTTCAGCGAACCGGGAAGACCCGGCAGCGTTGCATCGTCTACCACATTGAGCTGTGGGATGGCGATCGGCTTGCCCAGCACCAGCAGTTCTTGCATGCGGGGGTTCTCATAAACAAAATCTGCCTCTGAAAGATGCCCAAACGCTTCATGAATGAAGACACCCGAAAGGTACGGATCGAGTACGACCGTATATTGTCCGCCTTTCACCGATTTTGCCTCTAGCTGCCCCACAGCTCGCTCAGCGGCGCTCCTTACCTGATCTTCTAGCCCTTCCAGAACGCTATAGTCCGACCGAGAATGGATCGACTCAAAACCCTGCCGCACTACGTTACCCTCGCCCCGTGCTACTACCCCAAAACGACCTGACACATCCAGCCGTTCTTGGGCGATAGCAGCCCCCAGTGAATTGACAAAGTAGGTGGTACGGAAGCGATCGCTGTAGCTCGTCATCGTCGTTTGGATACGCGGATCGACTGCCAGCAGCAAATTGTTGTATCGCTCGATCAATTGCCGCTTTGTATCCAGGGAGATACCACGCGGATCGGTTCCCAGGTCTACCGCGACATAGTCGTGAATCGGCAGCACATCGGCAAGCTGAGTGGTTTCTTTGCCGATTAGCTTGGCTTGGGCGATTGCTTCTTCAATTCTGCCCTTCAGGTCTGCTAGCCCGTTAAAGGTGACAAAGCTCCAGCCGCCTTTGTGACAAGCCCGCACCCCACCAGAGAGTGACAAGCTGCGATCGACTGCATCTAGCTGCTTACCGCGGTAGGAAATCAGCGTGGATTCACCTTGCTCTAGGCGAATTTCTAGATAATCGACCTGATTTTTGTAGGGCGCAATTGTTTCTGAGAGGCGATCTTGCAGCGAAACCGATGTAACCACGAGCTTAACCTCAACTGGCAATACAGCACTTTCATCCAGTCTAGACGATTGCCGCTAGTCAACATCAGCCTTCTTCACGAGCCTGTTCTGCTAACACCTGCTGCATGGCTTTAGGATAAACCAGCAGAAAAAAGCCCATCCAGACTAGAATCGGCAGAGCAACCAGCAGGGTTACCCAGATCGTCTGAAACAAGAGCCAGCTGCCGCTAATTAGCGTGATACCTGTCAGAACAATTGACCAGGGCTGGCACCACCAGGGTTTGAGCTGCCAAATGCTGGGCAGCGATTGAGAATCAGGCATAAGTTTCAAATCAGGCATAAGTTTCAATAGAATTGCAACCTGAGATAGGGCTAAGCACAAATTGATACATCTTGTGCTTAGTTAAATAATTTTTTATATTCTCTGTTCCCTGTACTGGATTCAACAAAATATATACTTTGCACTCGGACAGTGTATTGCTAAAGCGTAGCGCTCGTTAGCAGACGTGCAGTATCTAATTAGTACTTAAAGCTTTAAAGCAGCCCATGATTAGCACATGCAAAAAGCGTGGGAGTACCACGCTTTGCATCTTTTCTCCAAAGGCAAGCTGTAGCGCTACACAGGGCGGGAGTTCTTCTTGCGAACAAACTCTGCAAGCGTCTGCTTCGCATGTTTTCGCTTGGGTGACTCCGGCAGTTCAGCCTGGAGGGCTTGCCAACGATCGTGAATTAAATTTCTAATCAGTTCGTCGCTGGAAATATTCTCTTGTGCCAAAATTTCGTTTAGATAACGTTCGGTCTGTCGATCGAAGGATTGAGTCACCATAAAACAATTACTCTCAGAACTGCGGGAGTGGACAAGCTCGAAATTCAGGCTTGAAACCAGTGGCTTAATCACGGTTAGCAGCCAGTAGATGCAAATCGCAGCCAGTTACTATTGGCACCAAACAGCACCCAAGCAGAAAATCCATCAAACAGTTTTTACAATTCTAACGAATAAATAGATTTAGAGTCGGTGAAAGTCATCAAACCCACACGGTGATGACAAGCGTACCTGTATTGAACCCATTTATTTGAAAGACTTTGACTAAACTTAGAACACTACTTTGAATTGACAAAACTATGCCCTAAGCAGCTTTACAGCTCTTATTTCAAATTTTTTACAACACCCTGCATAAATTATTTTTACAAACTCTTGCGACCTGCCTCTATAGGTTGTGCCCTTCCTGAATAACCTTCTTCACTTTAAGAGGCAGACCTTCGTAAACTTATGAACTTTTTAAAAATTTAATCTTATTGCCTCATTTTTTCATTGAGTTTTGTAAAGGGGGCAGAAGGAACTGCTAAGTTCCCCTGCTGCCCGCTCCATTGATCCAGCCTCTGATTCAGCCTCAAGCAGGTTAGAACCAAAGCGCTTTAATCCTGCAGCCTTGCCTTAGCCGTTGCCAGCGCCTGTCTCACCTGCTCAAAGCCTGTGCCACCGTAGCTATTGCGGGCAGACACAACCTGACGAGGAGCGATCGCCTCATAAATGTCTGTTTCAAACGCCGGATGAATAGTCTGCCACTCTTCCAGGCTTAAATCCTTTAGCAGCTTCCCTGCTGCCAGCGAAGTCTTGACCACCTTGCCCACAAGATTGTATGCCTCGCGGAATGGAACACCTTTAGCCGCCAAATAATCTGCCACATCGGTCGCGTTAGAAAAATCTTCAGCAACGGCTTCATTCAGGCGAGCCGTGCGGAATTCTAATCCTTCTTGCATCAGCACAGTCATTGCTTCCAGACAAGCCTGCACCGTTTTGACCGCGTCAAATAGCGCTTCTTTGTCTTCCTGCAGATCTTTGTTGTATGCCAGCGGCAACCCTTTCATTAGCACTAGCATTGCCTGCAGATGCCCAAACACTCGCCCTGTTTTGCCGCGCACCAGCTCTGGCACATCAGGATTTTTCTTTTGAGGCATAATGCTCGACCCAGTAGAGCAGCTATCTTTCAGCGTCACAAAGCCGAACTCTTCCGATGCCCACAAAATCACTTCTTCCGACAGCCGCGACAGATGCACCATGATCAGGCTAGCGGCACAGAGAAATTCGATCGCAAAATCTCGATCGCTAACGCCATCCAGGCTGTTGGCATATACCTTACTAAAGCCCAGCAGCTTTGCCGAATAGTGTCGATCGATCGGAAACGTCGTGCCTGCCAGCGCTCCGGAGCCAAGCGGCGAAATATCGACTCGTTGATAGACATCGCCCAGCCGCTCCCAGTCGCGCTGGGTCATCTCAACATAGGCCAGCAGGTGATGAGCAAGGCTGAGGGGCTGAGCACGCTGCAGATGGGTATAGCCTGGAATCAGCGTCTCCACATTTTGCTCTGCCAAATGCAGCATTGTCGCTTGGAAGGCTTTGAGCTGCTGCCGGATTTGCTGAATCTTGTCTCTCAGGTATAGGCGTGTATCCGTTCCAACCTGATCATTACGCGATCGGGCTGTGTGCAGCTTTTTGCCAACATCGCCAATCAGTTCGGTTAGTCGTCGCTCTACGGCAAAGTGGACATCTTCTGCTTCAATGCCCGGATTCAGCTTGCCTTCTCGGTACTCTTGCCGCACCTGCTCTAGCCCTGCTACCAGCTGTTCGCCTTCTTCGGCAGAAAGAATACCCGTTTGCGCCAGCATGCGGGCATGTGCCTGCGACCCGGTAATGTCGTACTCGATCAGCTCAATATCGAAGCCGATGCTGGCATTGAACTGGGCGATCGCCGGATGCAGCGCCGACTCAAATCGCTGGCTCCAGGTTTGCGACTGTGCAGAAGAATTGACCACTTGTTTCACCCTTGAGATTTAAGGTTCACACGCTTGATGAGGTGAGCAGCCGTTGCCTACCTGCCCAAAACATCAGTTTTAAGTTTCCAGGTTTGAGTCCTAAGTTTTGTATCCTAGAAAACTTTTGGGTATAACGCCTAACCGTAGGTTAAAAAGCCGCGTAGTAAATAGCCCAAAACCAAGCCGACCAGCATCGCCCAAGCTTGTCCCGATTTGAAAAAATTATTGAAGAAAGCGCGAGTAGCAGCAAACACGTCGGTATCAAACCTTGCTGCTAAATGGCTAAAGAGATGGCTCCAATCCCAATGCCCCAAATGCAACACCTGACTCGCATCCTGCCACGATCCAACCTCTGCCACTGCTGATAGAGAGGCTCCATCAAACCCGATCGACGCTAGATGCTGCGCTAACTCAATCCATACCATCGTTCCTAAGACCTCAAATGCTCTCAAGGATGATTACAAGACCTTAGTGTGCCATAGTTCTGAAAGATCGGAACAAAGGGTTGAAGGGAGGGCAAAATTCATCTAGCCTAATTCAAGCTTGACTTCTGTATCCCCTATTCCTTCACCTGCATCACAATCAAAGTCATATCATCCTCGTTGTGACGTTCTGTGCCGATGAACTGCTGCACCTGATTGAACAGGTATTCTAGGATTGCCTGAGGGGTTTGGCACTGCCGACATGCCCACTGGAAGTGGCGAGCAAGATTTTCTTCATCGAAGCGATCGCCGCTCTGGTTTGCCGCATCGGTGAAGCCGTCAGTGTAGAAAATAATTGTATCGCCAGGATAAAGCTGCACCTGCGCTTCGTGAAACTGCGAGTTGATGTCTAAGCCAATCAGCATTCCCAGCGTATCGAGCCGTTTCAGCGTGCCGGTGGCTGCGTGCCAGAGCAGGGGCGGGTTGTGGGCAGCGTTGCTATAGGACAAGATGCGGCGTTTTGCATTGTACTCTGAGTAGAACAGCGTCACAAAGCGGTTGGAATTTTCCAGATCGGCATACATGACGTGATTGAGGTGCTGCAAAATGCGGGAGGGAGTGTGGGCGTTTAGCACTTCTGCGCGCAGCATACCCCGCAGCATAGTCATGATCAAGCCTGCCGGCACCCCTTTCCCCATGACATCGCCGATCGCCAACCCCCACCGATCGGACTCCATCCGCCCCAGCTTTCTTGCCAGCAGCGGGTCGTTGTTGACTGGGATAAAGTCGTAGTAATCGCCGCCAACCCGGTTTGCTGTTTTACAGAGGGCTGCTAGCTCTAAACCGTCGATTGTGGGGCAGTGGCGCGGCAAGAGCTGGAGCTGGATTTCTGCACCAATCTCTAGTTCGCGATCGAGCCGCTCCTTTTTGCGTAGCTCAACGGTCAGCTCGTCGTTTTCGATCGCCACGGCGGTCTGGTCTGCCACTAGCCGCACCAGCTTTTGGCGGGTTTCAGTCCAGCTGTAGTCTGGGTCGCGGCTAAATACATAGAGCCGCCCCCGCTCTACGCTTTTGGTGACGATCGCCGTGCCGAAGAGCTGCACGGTGGAGCCGAGCGAGCTAGTGACATGATAGTCTAGCGATGCTGTGCGGTTGCTGAGGTGAGTAGAGGCTTTGCTGTAGGAGGCGATCGGCGCAGTTGCCGTGAGCTGGCGTGCCGCCGACTCTAGCGCCAATTTAACATCCTGACAGTGGTTGTCTTGGCAATGGAGCCGCTCTAGGCGCACCTGGCCATTTGGCTTGTACAGTACCAGCGCCCCACCGTCTGCATCGGTAACGCGGCTAGCGATCAGCGGGGTAAGTTCTAGAAACTGGTTAAGATTCTTGAAGCTCCGCAGGGCAAACCCCAGCGAACTCAGCAAATCTTGAATTTTCGTTTGCTCTCGATGCAGCCGCGACACCAGCTCCTTTAGTGCAAAAACAGGAGTGACGTCTGGCGGCGGACTGCCACCAGTAAAGTCAGATGGGGAAGGCTGTCGAGGGGCTGGCACAGCGGTCATTGAGTAGGGAGCAAGTCAGGGCGGGGAAACAGAAGCAATCGTTCGCTAGCGGGAAATATTTGAAGATAAATAAAAGATAAAGCAATTGGGGATTGTGTAATGGGGTAAATTCTAACGAATGTCGAAGCGATCGCTGTATCAATTTCTGCAACGATCGGATCGGGCTGCCCCGGCTCCACTGCCTGTGTGCTTTCAGATGCCTTTACTTCATTGCTTGCTGGGTTGCTCTCAGGACTATAAGACAGAACTGCACCAAACGAGCCTTTCTGGTTTAGACCTGAAAATACATCCATACTGATCTTCCGTCTGTCTATTAATAGCGCTAATTTTGTGGCTTGCCAACGGAAAAAAGTCTAATTCCTTGCAAGTATTGATGATACTCACTGAAAATTTAGGGTGACAAGATAAAAACAGATTGGCACGAGATGTTGATCTTCTATTTCTGGTGGTTCCTTTGGCTTCAATAGACTCCTCTAATTCACCTCCGTCCGGTCCATTCGATCAACAAATGATGCAGCGCTGTTTGGAGCTGGCAAAACGGGCATTGGGGCAAACAGCGCCCAACCCACTGGTGGGAGCAGTAGTTGTCAAAGCAGGCGTGGTGGTAGGGGAGGGATTTCATCCCAAAGCGGGTCAGCCTCATGCAGAAGTCTTTGCGCTACGAGCTGCCGCAGACCAAGCGGCAGGGGCGACGGTTTATGTCAATCTGGAGCCTTGCAGCCATTATGGGCGAACGCCGCCTTGTGCAGAGGCGCTGATTGCAGCAAAGGTATCCAGGGTGGTAGTCGGCATGGTTGATCCCAACCCCAAAGTTTCAGGAGCAGGCATTGCGCGGCTGCGGCAGGCGGGAATTGAAGTGACAGTGGGGGTGGAGGAGGCAGCTTGTCAATCGTTGAATGAGGCGTTTGTCTATCGGATTTTGCACCAGCGTCCGCTGGGTATCCTCAAGTACGCCATGACGCTGGACGGCAAGATCGCTGCTACTACAGGACACAGCGCTTGGGTTACTTCGCCCGACTCCCGGTCGTTTGTGCATCGGCTGCGGGCGGGTTGCGATGCAGTGGTGATTGGCGGCAATACCGTTCGGCGAGATAATCCGCTGCTGACGAGCCACGGGAACAGCCACGATCCCTTACGAGTGGTAATGAGCCGAACATTAAATTTGCCACTAGAGGCGCAGCTTTGGCAAACGGCGGTCGCCCCCACCGTAGTTTTCACAGAACAAGCTACATCCCCTGAACGGCGGCAGGCTCTCATCCGGCAAGGCGTTGAAGTGATCGCGCTGCCGAGGCTGTCCCCTGCCGAGGTGATGCAGAATCTAGGCGATCGCGGCTTCCTTTCAGTGCTGTGGGAGTGTGGCGGTACACTGGCGGCAGTGGCGATCGCTGAAGGGGCGATCCAGAAAGTTCTGGCTTTTATTGCACCCAAAATTATTGGGGGGGCAACGGCTCCCTCGCCTGTGGGAGAGCTAGGGCTGACAAAAATGACTGATGCATTAACGTTGGAGCGAGTGCAGTGGCAGGCGATCGGAGAAGACTACTTGCTCGAAGGGTATTTGCCGCAAGACTAGAGCTTTGAGCAATACTAAAGGGTGCTTTCGCGCGAAAGCACCCTGTTTAAGGAGGTCTATCTAGACCCTTCACCAAACGGAACTGCTAGCTTACATTTCACTAGTCGTCATTGCCGGCACTGCCATTTGTACCAGGCTGCACGTTTTCGTTATCGTCACCATCCTCATCAGCCTCGTTTGCATCATCGTCTACGTCTGGTGCAGCACCAGGTTGATTGTTGAGCTGTGTATTGGTGGGCTGCTCTACTTCAACATCGCCATTGGGTGTATCAATATCTTGCTCAGGTGTCCCGCAAGCAGCTACCACAATGCTTAGTCCGGCTGCCACGATGGGTAATGCAAATAATCTCAGATTCATGACGAGTTTCCGATTAGCTAATACTTTGAATTACGCAGCTCTAGTGTCGCCAAATCCATCCGGTTGAGCTTGTACTTTAAGAAGGAAAGTTCTGGAGCTAGTAATCTTTCCATAGGTAGAAAGTAAGAAAACCCCGCGTAGGGGTTTCTTAAAAAAGAAGGTTTGTCTTAATGAATCGGTGCCGTACTGGTCTGTTTTAACGCAAGGGATTTTCAAGTATGTAGGACTTGTGGAAGCTTCCTCACTCGACCTGAGCGCATTGTGAAGGAAGAAAGTTTCGATCGCCCCTGCTTAAGAACCAGCACCACCACCGGAACCACCAGCACCACCAGCACCACCGCCCGATGTGCCAGAGCTACCGCTGCCTGATGTACCCGTGCCGCCTGTACCCGTGCCTGATGTACCAGAGCTACCGCTGCCACTGCCCGATGTACCTGTGCCTGATGTACCAGTGCCTGATGTACCAGTGCCGCCTGTACCCGGTGTAGTAGTAGTGGATGAGCCGCTGCCGCCTGTACCCGTTGTACCCGTGCTACCTGTACCCGTTGTACCCGTGCTACCTGTACCCGTTGTACCCGTTGTACCCGTGCCACCTGTACCTGTTGTACCCGTACCGCCTGTAACAGGTGAAGTGACGGAGCCACTGCCTGTACCCGTTGTACCCGTGCCACCTGTACCTGTTGTACCCGTACCGCCTGTACCAGGTGAAGTGATGGAGCCACTGCCGGTACCCGTGGTGGAGCCACTACCTGTGCTGGAGCCACCGCTTGTACCTGTTGCACCTGGTGAAGTAGTGCCTGTGGTGGGAGAAGACTGAGTTCCAGTTGTGCCGCTGGGTGTCTCGTTGTTTTGGCATGCTGCTACCGCCAGGCTAAGACCCGCCGCCAGTAGCGGTAATACAAATACTTTGAATTTCATTGCAAATCCTCATTCGTTCGCATACTACTGTGGCAGAGCTATTTTCTCTGGACTTATGTACCAGGGGGTAGATTTGCTTATGGCTTGCTCTATCCTTAGCCGTAAAGCCGCATCTTTGAAATTGTTTTGACATACACCCGATCGCACCGAGCTGTTTCTACACCTGAGCTAGGCTGATAGCCGCTGCTCTCGTAAAGCTTCACCGCTTCCTGTAGGACGCCGGCAGTCTCAATCCAAATTTGCTGAAAGCCTTTCGTTGCGATCGCCGTTTCCAGTTGATTGAGCAAGTATCGTCCTAACCCTTGCCCCCGCACTTCTGGCACTAAGTACATCTTGCGGATCTCCACGGCATTCTCGCCGCGATTAATAGGATAGTAGCCGCCTGTCCCAACCAGTCGTTTGTCTAATTCGACAACCCAAAACTCACCGCCTGTTGCCCAGTATGTGGTTTCGACCTCAAGCACATCCCGATCGGCTCCGCTGGGTTCGCCTACCAGTCCGTACTCCGCTAATACAGATTGGATCAGGTCAACAGCAGCGGTGCGATCGGTAGGCTGCCAGTCGCGGATCTGGAAAGAGCGATAGGAAGTGAGCATTAGCTAAAGTCTGGGATAGTTTTGATAGATCGTAATCGGCATTGCAGAAAAGCAACATGGCATAAAAGCACAAAAATAGAAGTACAAAAGCAGAGTTAGTAAGATGCCCTTTACCATATGTCAGAATTGCACGATCGCTCTTCTGTCTCTGCAATGGCTTAGAGCTTGTCAAGAAATAACTTCATGGTTTTAGGAGTAGACTAAAAGATTAAATATCAGCATCGGAGTACCTGAATGGGGAGCCAAATCATTCATCAGTGCC
>NZ_JACXWX010000079.1 GCF_014764505.1 Phormidium tenue FACHB-886 | reverse complement strand
ATGCCGATTCGTGACTGGAAACCCGCCCTCAATCGCTTCGCTATTGAGTTTGGCGATCGCTTTCCAAGCTGAGTTTTAACCCTTGACACAATTCAGTTGACATACCCCTTCAAAAAACTGATTCATTCCACTCAAACAATAATTATTTAAATTTATTATCCAATTCTCGCTTACAAAGCTCAACCTGGCGAAGCCAAACTCGATCAAACGATAACGATCCTCTAACTGGTAGTTATCAAGACAGCCTCTTAGTTGGTAGCTCTGCACTAGCTACGCTCTATCCCTCCCATGACTCCGGACAGCCTACATCTTGGCAAACTTCGACGAATCGATTGCAGAAAGCTAGGTCATTGTCTGCTGGCGACGCTAAATCAGCAGATACTGTATCAAGCTTCAATCTGGAAGCGAATCTTGCCGATCAAGATCAGTTTTATGACCTCCCTTACCCCTCAAACCTGCGGCTCAATGCTAAAGGACAACTCAATCTAACGGGGTTTCCAATCTGGGATGACAACAGCATCGTGAGAGATTTGAAGTCGATCGCTAGCGATCGTTCAGGGTTTCCCGTAAATTCCGTTGGCTATTTTCGTTTCAATGCTCCTTTAGCAAAACAAAACGTTGATCAACTCATTCCTGCGCAGAGTGATTCTCCAATTCTGCTGCTTGACGTTGATTCCAACTCACCTGATCGCGGTCGATTATATCCAACCATTGCCTCTACCCCCAAACCTGACGATAATTATGTCCCGAATTCTTTGCTAGAAGTTGCCCCGTTTCCGGGTATCATCTTGCATCCCGATCGTCAGTACGCCTATGTCATTCAACGTTCCCTCAAGGATGCAAATGGTAAGCTGCTAGGAGTTCCTAAAGAGTTAAAGCAGTTAGTGAATGGCAAAACTCCCCCAGGGGCTTTGGGAGCCAAAGCCCGTCAGCTTTACCAACCGCTGTGGGAGACGCTTGACCAACTGGGCATTAACCGTAAATCTGTAGCTGCTGCCACGGTGTTTACAACAGGCGACGTGGTTGCTGAGACGGCTAAGCTATCGCAACAGATTCTCGATCGCTATAACCTGACTATTAACAGACTTGCACTTGATCCAACGGATGGCGCCACCTATTCGCGCTATTGGGAATTGCATGGCACTGTTTGCTTTCCCCAATTTCAGCAGGGACAACCCCCCTTCAATACGAACGGACTCTTTAAATTCACTAAAGACGGCTCTTTAATTGAACAGCGTACTGAAGTTGCCCCCGTCACCATTACGATTCCCAAAACGCCTATGCCAGAAGGCGGCTATCCTGTTGTCGTCTACGTTCACGGTGCTGATGGTCTCAGCACACAAGTGGTCGATCGAGGTCCAATCACTCAAAAAGGGGGTAAACCTGCACCCGGGCTAGGACCGGCTCACGTGCTAGCTGAGCAGGGCTTTGCCACAATCAGCAGCGCTATGCCTCTTAATCCAGAAAGGTTGCCCGGAGCAACGTCAAAAGCCTTTCTCAATTTTGCTAATCTAGCGGCTTACAGAGATACATTTCGACAAGGCGTGCTTGAACAACGGCTGCTTTTAGAGGCACTCGATCGTTTGAATATTAAACCTACTGCTATTTCTAATACGGCTGCTTCATTCCTGCCTGCTGGAAAAACAGCGTTTGAATTTCAGACTTCATCGGTGTTGGCACTGGGACAGTCGCATGGAGCACAGTACATCAATATGTTAAGTGCGATCGAGCCTGACGTTAAGGCAGTCGTGCCAACTGGATCGCCCGCCTTCTGGCCATTGCTGCTCTCTAAAACGAATGTATCGCCGCTGATTGGTTTACTTTTGGGCACAACGCAGAAGCTTGACCTGCTGTATCCAGGTCTACATTTGCTTGAAACAGCATGGGAAGCCGCAGATCCAGTAGTTTACATGCCTCGTATTGCCAAGTATCCTCTGGCTGGACATCCGGTTCGCTCGATCTATCAACCCGCAGGTAAAAGAGATACTGAAGTTCCAGAAGCAGTGTATGATGCGCTTGCTTTAGCGAGCGGAGTCAAGCAAGCGGGTTCAATTGTTTGGTCGGATATGCAGGCTTCGCTCGCATTAGCCGGATTAGGTGGAATTGCTGCCTATCCTGTTGCCAACAATGTCGTTTCTGAAAATGGAACGCCCTATACAGGTGTCGTTATGCAGTATGAGGGGGATGGAATTGCTGATGCACACACCATCTTCTCGCAGCTTGATGCCGTGAAGTTTCAGTATGCTAATTTCTTCAAGAGCTTTTTTGAGTCAGGAACGGCAGTCGTCCGAAAACCCAAAAAGTGAATACTGAATTTACTGCTTAAAGCGTCTCCTGCCATAAACTCAGCCAATGTTCAGCTTTACAACCTTATAGCTTGTCACTTTGCTGTCGTGACGAAGAATTGTTGCAATGCCTTGGCTGAACATTGTTCAATCAGTACTGGGTTGGCGCTGCGATGTCCATGAATTAACCGATGCCGTAGCACCTTGATTTCACTGAGCGTGTTCCACACGCTTCCTAACAGTCTGGACTGCTCTGATAACTAAACGCCTGTGATGTTCCTAAAGCAGCACCTATAGCTGGTTTGGCTGGAGATTCGTTTTACCCCGGTTGCAAAATAAGCATCTGCAATTCGCCACCCCCGCAACCGAGCATTCAGCAGGATGATCTCTGGCAAAAAATGCCGCCACTTAAACAGAGCAGAAGTAGACATCGGAGGAAGAAAAGGCAAAGTTAGACTTATCTACTTTACCACCCACCAGTTTTTGCGACACAACCGGTTTTTACAACGCTCCATTCAAGCATTAGATCGTTCAATTGCTCTAATTCAAAATCGCGAAGATATTAAATGGGTTCTACACAGCAAAAGCGAAAATTCTAGTTCTCCTCCTACATTACATCAAACCTTCAAAGTAATATAAAGTACTGCACAATTACGAACTGTTTAATCAAAATATAGGCGTTTCTTAATCTTAGCTCGGTAGATCTGTTGTTGACACTGCGTTAAACTACACTTCGCATTCAATGTTGTTTTGCTGCAAGAAACATGATCTACCTGAGCGCTTAGTTGCAGTAGATAGCGGTTTTGTCCTGGTGTAATCCGGGTGCTGATGAATTACACTTCATCCTGCGCTCGCAACAACCTGTGTCAGTTACTCCACCCTGAAAATTTTGTATCGAAGAACAAGACATGTTCGCTAATTCTTTTTCTGCATCTGATTTTGGTTTTCTCAAGAAAATCGGTAGTTTTCAAAGCGAGAAGGGATCTGAAATCTCAGCCTTTGACTCCCTCAGCGATCGCTTGTTTGTCGCAGGAAGCACCGTTGAAATCCTTGATTCGAGCAATCTGGCAAATCCTAATTTAATGAGCACCCTCACGTCTGGATTTGCCATCCCTGCTTCAATGGAAGTGATTTCCAACAGCGTCACCCTCAAAAACGGAGCTGTTGCTGTTGCTTATGCAAGTCGAGATATTACCACGTAGATACAGCAATTTGGACAAGTGGTTTTCTTTAATATCCAGGGAACCCAGTGAAAGTCACTGTTCTAGTATTTCACTGCAAACGATTCTTGTAGAAAGAAACTAATTACTAAGTAGATAGATGGAAATAAGAAGTGGATGAAATCATCTGTTCTCTTTGTTTCGCGTGCTTGCACTTTTCAGCTATCTAGTAACGCACTTTTGCCAACATTCAAGAGGTTTCTATGCCCAAGTTCATCATCAATGAATTCTATCGAGGTAGCAATTTAACCGCAGGAGATGAATTCATTGAATTGTTACTGCTTGAAGATTCAACGGCTGCTCAACTGAACTCATTTTTCGTCGGTGATTCAACGGGTTCTAAAGCGAGTAAGTTTTCCGCCTACGACTTCACCAGTACAGAATCGATCGCCCCTGTGTTCAAAGCAGGCACGATTATTGCGATCGGTGGCGCAACAGCCTTTACCCAAGATACGTCCTACAACCCTACAGGCGGCGATTGGAATATTTTCCTCAATGCTGGCGGTTCCTTCTTGCCCAATGCTAACTCTGGCAATAATGGCGACATTGCGGGTGACGATGTTGTTTGGGTTGACGCAGCAAACACTGGCTCAACCATTTCTAGCGATGGGTTTGCTGTCGATATTGGTACGGCAACGGGAGCCTTTACCAGCGCAGCAAATGTCAACTTTGGCACCAGCACCAACAACACTGGCTATGCCCTGAATTCTGATTTGGCAGGGGCAAGCAATACAGCAAACTGGACGACAGGACGGGCGTTTGGTGCTACTACCCCAGGTCAAGGGAATGGGGTAGCAAATACAACTTACATTAACAGTCTCCGCGGTTCCACACCCCCACCCACTACCACCGTCTCAATTCAGGCAACTGATGCCACTGCTGCTGAAGCAGGCAGCGATTCCGGCATTTTCCGCATTGCTCGCACAGGTGATACAACTGCTGATTTGCCAGTGAATTACACAGCTGCCACTGGAGCAGACCAGACAACCAACGGGACGGACTACACCCCCAATCTGACGGGTACCGCGACGATCGCCGCCGGACAATCCTTTGTGGATATCACGATCACGCCCGTTGACGATACCGAAGTAGAAGGGAATGAAACTGTTATCCTGACGCTGGTTGACGCTGCCGAGTACGATTTGGAAACTGCCAGCACAGCAACCGTGACGATCGCTGATAACGATATTGGACCAGGAGCAATCCGGATTCACGACATTCAGGGGGCTGCCCATCGTTCACCCTGGGTTGGTCAAACCGTCAGCAACGTACCGGGCATCGTCACAGCACTTGCAACTAATGGCTTCTATTTGCAAGACCCTAATCCCGATAATGACGACAGCACGTCTGAAGGCATTTTTGTATTCACCAGTTCTGCGCCAACGGTTGCCGTAGGAGACTCGGTTCTGGTAAGCGGTGCGGTATCAGAGTTTCGTCCTGGAAACAATGCCAATAACCTGACAATCACGCAGATTGCCAGCCCCACCATTACAACAGTATCGAGCGGGAATGCGCTACCAACTGCAACCATCCTGGGCAACGGCGGACGAGCAATTCCCACCGAAATTATCACCAACGATGCAGCAGGCGGCAGCGTTGAAAATGCCGCAACTCCGTTTGATCCGGCTGAAGATGGCATCGACTTCTACGAGAGCCTGGAAGGGATGCAGGTTCAGATTAACAATCCAGTCACCACATCCCCCACCGCAAACTTTGGCAGCTCTGAGGAAATCTGGGTGCTGGCAGACAATGGAGCCAATGCCACCAGTCGTACGGCTCGTGGCGGTAGCCTAATTACAGCAACCGACTTCAACCCAGAGCGGATTCAGCTTGATGATTTGGTCAACTCGGCTCTGACCCTGCCCACAGCAGATGTGGGTGCCCAACTCAGCACGATTACTGGAGTAGTCAGCTACGACTTCAACAACTACGAAGTCCTGGCTTCAACGGCACCTACAGTGGTGCAGCCATCGACGCTGCAAAAAGAAGTCACGAATCTGACTGGCAATGCGGAGCAATTGACGGTTGCCACCTTCAACGTCGAAAACCTCGATCCGGGTGATGGTGCCGCTAAGTTCGGCGCTTTGGCAAATGCGATCGTGAACAATCTGAAGTCCCCTGACATCATTAGCCTGGAGGAAATTCAGGACAACAACGGTCCCACGAATGACAGTGTAGTGGATGCCAGTGTTACTTTCCAAGCCTTGATTGATGCGATCGCCACTGCAGGAGGTCCCACCTACGAATACCGCCAAATTAGTCCGGTAGACGATACCAATGGT
The DNA here is from genome assembly GCF_014764505.1 of Phormidium tenue FACHB-886. GTDB lineage: Bacteria > Cyanobacteriota > Cyanobacteriia > Elainellales > Elainellaceae > FACHB-886. The sequence continues at coordinate 18,865 of NZ_JACXWX010000079.1, read as the reverse complement.
GGTGAACCGGGCGGCAATATCCGGGTTGGTTTCCTGTATAACCCCGGTCGAGTTGACTTTGTCGATCGTTCCGGTAGCACCTCAACGTCCAGTACAACGGTTACAGATGCTAGCAATGATGGTACACCAGACTTGTCTGCCAGCCCCGGTCTGATTGATCCGACCAATCCTGCCTTCAACGCTAGCCGTAAGCCCCTCGTCGGTGAGTTTGTCTTCAACGGTCAGACCGTTTATGTGATTGGCAATCACTTCAACTCGAAGGGTGGCGACGACCCCCTGTTTGGACCCAACCAGCCGCCGTCTCTTTCTAGTGAAGCGCAACGGAACCAACAAGCAACGATCGTTAGAGATTTTGTACAGAATATTTTGTCCATCAATCCCAACGCGAACGTTGTTGTTGCAGGTGACCTGAACGACTTCGAGTTCTCCAACCCGCTGTCGATTCTGGAAAGCGGTGGACTCAATACCTTGATAGAAACCCTGCCAGCGAATGAACGCTATACCTACAACTTCCAGGGCAACGCCCAAACCCTCGACCACATTCTAGTCAGCAACAATTTGCTCACCAATTTGAATGGCTATGATGTGGTTCACATCAACTCTGAGTTTACCGATCAAATCAGCGACCACGACCCCGTTCTGGCACGGTTTAACTTGGCAACTCCAAACACAGCGCCGATCGCTAATCCGGATAGTGCTTCCACTGCTCAAAATCAGCCTGTCACCGTCGATGTATTGGCAAACGATACGGATGCGGAGCAAGATGCGCTTAACGTCACTGGCTCCACCACACCCAGCAATGGCATCTTAACCAACAACAACGGCAGCTTTATCTACACGCCGAACTCTGGCTTCAGCGGCACAGACAGCTTCACCTACACGATTAGTGATGGTAAGGGCGGCAGCGCCACCGCAACGGTCAGCATCGCGGTCGGCACCCGACAATTGGGTGGCAACGGAACAGACAACCTCAGCGGTAATGATGGCGCTGATTACCTGGAGGGTGGCAATGGCGTTGACACACTGGATGGTGGTGCTGGAAATGACACACTCATCGGTGGCAATGGTGAGGATATTCTGATTGGCGGTGCTGGAGCCGATCAACTCACCGGTAATAATGGTGCCGATACCTTCCGCTATGCCAGCCTCACTGATTCACTGTTAGGCGCATTTGACCAGATTACTGACCTGAAAATTGGTACCGATATTATCGACGCACCGAATGTGGTTAGTGCTGCTAATGTTGCCAAATTAGGTGAAGTCAGCAACTTAACCGAGGCAGGTGTTGCTGCCGTACTAACCAATAGCAGTTTTAGCGCCAACGGGGCTGCTACCTTTACCGCTGGTTCCCGTACTTTCTTGGCTCTAAATGACAGCACGGCTGGGTTCTCTACCACAGCAGATGCAGTTGTTGAAATTACAGGATACAGCGGCAACTTAAATAGTTTGGCGATTGCATAACATTGAGTGAACCGTAATTGTGTAACCTAACTACTCTGTAGCCTCGCCTGGTTGCTTGAGCAGTTTACGGGCTTTCGTTAAACTGCTCAAGCAAAAACTCAATAAAGGAAACTGTCAGAACTAAGTTTTCAAATTTCTAGTCTCAATATTGTTGAGGATTTTCCCAATAAGCTGAACGAAAGAATAAGGGTTTCACCGAAAAAGGTGAAGTCAAATTCTCAATAAGGAATGATGAGTACGCAGTTCTGACACTTTCTACTCTAGTCCTAGCTGTTGCCGCATCTGTTGACGTAAACTGAGCGCATCTTGGTAATTAGGCTGGATCTGAATGGCACGATCGACTGAAACGATTGCTTCATCAAAACGTTGTAGTCTCCAGAGTGCTGCCGCACGGTTGTTCCAAGCTTCAGCGAAATTGGGCTTTAAGCGAGTCGCTTGGTCAAAAGCAGAAATTGCCTCGGCAGGCTGGTTGAGCTGCAATAAAGTAGTTCCTTTGTTGCTCCAAGCTTCAGCAAAGTTGGGCTTCAAGGCAATTGCCTGCTCGTATAGCTCCAATGCCTGTTGATCCTGCTGCTGGCGATCGAGTGCATAACCCTTACTCCAAAGGGCTTCCGGATACTTGGGTTTCAGCTTCAGTGCAGTATTACAAGCAGCAATCGCCGCTGCAAATTCTTCCAGGGCATTCAAACTGTAGCAATGTCCCCAATAAGCTTCAGCAGATTCTTTATGAAGAGCAATCGCTCGCTTGTAAAGTGTGCTTGCCTGTTGAAACTGTTGCCGTTCACGAAGTTGATTAGCATCAGCCAGCAGCTTGGCAAACTGGAGGTTGGAATCAGTTAGTGGATTGGGATTGGTAGACGAATTAGAATGGGGTGGATTAGCGCTAGGCAATCGCGTTGATTGAGGAGAAGGAGAGGGTTGGATGAGGACAACCCACCCACCAAGCAGCATTATTCCTGCTACAGACAAGGCGATCTTGCTAGAGCCTAGCTGACTCAGCTGCAGCAGATTCACTCGCCACCGCACTGGCACCTCCGTGAAGAAGGATCGTGTTGGAAAGTGACGATCAAGTTTGAACAAGTGCTTTGTTGTTGTCCAAGAATTTGATTGAGGAAGCGCTGAATTGGTTGACGCTGAATTGCTTGGTGTCTGAGCAGCCTGCTCCTCCCAAGGGACAGTCTGTTGGGCTGAAAGCGGCAGTGGTGCCGTCGAATTTGGTAAAATCTCGAACGTTTCCACAGAATGAGTGGAAGCCGGAGTCTGAACTGGTTCTACCGGCAAGGGTGTTGCAGAGGCGATCGAGAGGGACTGAACCGCTGTGAGAGCAACAGCTGCATTTGGATAACGAGCACGAAAATCATAGCGGGTCATTTTATCTAGAACTACCGCTAGTGCTACATCAGTCTGAGGGCTATAGTGCTGCCACTGAATTTCGCCAGTCGTTGAGCTTTGCCTCAGCAACCGAGGAGATTTACCCGTTAAGGCTTGAATGGCAAGTATGCCAACGGCGTATACATCACTACTAAAGCAAGGAATACCTGCAACTTGCTCATTGGGCATGTACCCTGGCGTGCCGATTGCAACCGTTTGGATACCGGTGATCCCTGAGCCAGATTGAGTGAGCTGAGCGCTGACCTGCTTGACTGCTCCAAAGTCAATCAAACTAATCTTGCCATCCCGATCGCGCCGGATCAGGTTAGCCGGTTTGATATCTCGATGAATCACGTTCTGTTGATGCACAAAAGATAGGACACCCAAAACATCTTGCAAGAGAGCGACCACTTGCGCCTCTGTCCAGGGTCGCTCTGCAATCATCTCTTCTAGCAATGGATGCCCAACGACTAGTTCCTGTGCCAGATAAAACTCTCCCTCATGCTCAAAGTGTGCGAATAGGCGAGGGATCTGATCATGATTGCCGAGTTGGTAAAGCACTTCCGCTTCCGTATTAAATAAACGCTTCGCCAGTGCTAAGTTCTGTTCCCCCTGCGATTGCGGCTGAAGCCGTTTGAGGACGCAACGAGGATGTCCAGGCAGGTGAAGATCCTCAGCCAGAAAGGTTTGCCCAAACCCACCTGCTCCCAGCTGTTCGAGCAGTTTATAGCGTCCACCCAAAACAGTTTTGGATGTTTTTGCCTCAAAGGAACGGAAGAAGCTCACAGATTTATCTTGCTATCAAGTACGTTTTTACTCTTAGGAATTGAGCACTGCACCAGGCTAGCATAGCAATCCACAACTGCTTTGTCATAAGTTGATGAATTTCAGGTTAAGGGGTTCATTCCACAATCAATCGCTGGGGAAACGGTTCTATCGCAAGAATTTTTAATGACGAACGATCTATTTTGTTCACATTGTTATATACAGCAATTTCAAATAGCATTCGATAAACCTTACTTGAGATACATTATGCTCTTGTCCAACTCCATTCACTTTTCTTTTCTGATCGCATTATCACTTCAATCCCGCTCAAGGTTCTCCTCGCACCATTAAAATCCTTATATCTTAGAAAGAGTGGTAGACTGTCAATCCTCAGGTTTCTTAAAGCCGTTGATGAGCATGGGTCGCCACGCTTCTCGAAGTGCTGAGAACTCGTAAAATCGCCTGAACTTTTAAGTTCGAATGGAGTAAGGAAGAGTGCAGCCTTCACCCCATTCCATCTCATTCGAGGTCAAGGTGCAATGGAATAGCAAGGATAATGGGTTAGCATTAATGTTAGCAAAGCAAGCTTAGATGTTTACCTGCGACCGAGCGGCAAGCAGTTTCAATTCAACAATCAAGCGAATGACATTGCTGAGTTAATCAGGCAACTCCAAGCATTCAACATCGAACAAGTGATATTGGAAGCCAGTGGAGGACTAGAACTGGAAGCTGCTCAAGCGCTGCAATAGCAGGGATACGCCATTTCTATGATCAATTCCCGTCGAGGCTTCGACAAGACCAGTGGAAAGTTGGCTAACACTGCCGCATCAATGCGGCAGTGTTAGCCCATTTTGGGCAAGCGATGCGACCTGCGATTACTATTTTGTCTAATGCAACCGAACAAGCGTTGCAAGAAGCAATGACTCGCCGTCGCCAAGTGGTGGAGATGTTAACGGCTGAGAAGAACCGCACCAGAACTAGAGAAGGACAGCGATAAACGCATTAGTGCGTTGGTTGGGGTTGCGCCGTTCAAACCGAGATAGCGGCAAATATCGGAGTTCTCGCACGATCTGGGGAGGGCGATCGAATGTGCGAGCAGTGTTGTATATGGGGGCGATGGTTGCAGTGTGACATAACGCTGTATTGAAGAGTTCTTATGCTCGACTATTGGCAGGAGGAAAGGCGAAGAAGATGGCATTAACTGTATGTATGCACAAGCTACTGCGGATTCTCAAGGCAATGGTTAGAGATGGTAACCTTTGGCAGCCGAATGTGTTAATCAACTTAGGTAATAAAGCATTGAGACCGTTTTAGTATTTGCATATAAGGGGAAGTACTTGTAGTTGTCTTCCAAGACTCTACCAATCGTGTAGAGTACGATACTTTGTGCTGGATTTGATTAATCGAATAGCGTTTAAGCAGATATTTTGCCTTCTCACTGTAACCCTTGACATTTAAGATAATCGCTCATCACTGACATCTGCTGAGTATGCTTTTCTTTCCATATTCCCACTCTAGCCAATCCCAAAAGTGCACAACACGCTCTAGTGGAACCCCTATTCTTTCGTTCGACTTATTGAGAAAATTTTCAACAATATTAAGAATTGGGATCTGAGTACTCAGTTCTGACAGTTTCTCTGGACTGGCTGCGAGGTCTTCCATAATTCGTACCAACCGCCGATTGCGCCGCACATCTCCCAAATCCGCACTCGCTAATTCTGCTGCTGCCCAACTCATGCCGTTCGCCCTCAACCACATCCTCAGCAGTTTAGGGTGATCCACCAACAGACGATCAAGCGGGGACACCCCTCAGAGCTCACAGCCCGATCGCCACCGTCTCGTTCGACCCACACCTTCCACTTCAAGTGATGTTGTTTTGTAAGGCTGAGCCCTCAAACCCCTCGCGCAAAGCCTGGAAGCTCCTCCCACTAACCATTCTAGATGTTGAACAATGTTAATAAATTGTGAATAAAGATGCGATTACTGAATAGTCCAAGTACCGTTTACAATTAAGTGAATGCTTAAGTACCATCTTAGTTAAGCATTCACTTAATTGTTTTTATTGAATGGACACTGACCACACTGCCTGGGAGATCCGCGCGGGAGCAAGGAGAGAAGACGGAGATGGTGGAGATTCTATTCGTGCACGGCGCACTCGTCCGCGATGGCGCCTGGTGGTGGCAGCGGGTCGCCGACCGAATCCATGAGCGAACCGGCACGCTGAGCCGGGCGGTCGCACTGCCCTCCTGCGGCGAGGGCGCCATGCCCGGCTCAGCCGATCTGCTCGAAGACGCTCGGGCGCTGCGCGCCGCACTCGATGAGGTGGACGAGGCTGTCGTCGTCGGGCACTCCTACGGCGGCACGGTCATCGCGGAGGGCGCCGACCACCCTGCCACTCGCCACCTGGTGTACATCACCTCGTACCTGCCGGATGTGGGGCAGTCGCAGGGCGACATCATGAGCGGCGAGCAGGACCCGGTCGGGGTTGCGCTGGGCGACGACGGCACCGTCCGCCTCGCTGGCTACACTGCCTCGTCGTTCGGCGATCGCTTCTTGCAGGACCTGACCGACGAGGAGACCCGAGCCGAGGCGTGGAAGCGTCTGACCGCGCAATCGGTGAGCGCCTTCGGGACTAAGACGACCCGAGCGGCGTGGCGGGGCAGGCCCTCGACGTACCTCGTCTGCACGGAGGACCGCAGCACCTCCCTCGCCCTGCAGCGCTTCCACGCCGACCGGGCAACCCATTCGATCGACCTTGCCGCCGGTCACCACCCGTTTCTGTCCCGCCCCGACCTCGTGGCCGAAGAGCTCATCCGAGTGCTACGCACCGATTGACGGCACGACGATTACATAGGTGGAAAGGCCCGCTCCAGCCGATCGGCTCGCGCTAATTGCAAGGACTCCAAGCGGCAGCCACTTTTTAAGGCGTAATGAAACCGTTCGATCAATTACCGACACGCATACCACTCTAAACATTGTCGTGCTGCTGCAAGGTCCACCGCTGGCAGCGTCGTCAGCAGCACCCAGCTACTGACGACGCTGCCAGCAGGGGGAGCTTCCTCCTGGGCTAAAATCATGCTGACGACGATCGCCGGTAAGTGCTGCTTCTCGGCGGGCGGTTGCAGCCACAGTTGGGTGTAGCGCACACTCAGGCTTGCCACTCGCGCAGCACGACGCGAGGTTCGTTGCAGTGGTAGGACGAATTGTCCTTGTACCGGCGTTTGAGCAATCGCGGCAAATAATGAATGCATCTCGTTGCTAGCTAGGTCTGCTTGGGTGTTGCGGTTCTGCGCCGCGCGAATCAAGAATTCTCAGTGGCGGCGGCGCGGCAGGGCAAACAGCTCATATTAGCAGGCACAAAACGACCAAAACCATTGCCACCCCGCTCAAAGTAGGCATAGTTCAAAATCCTAATTTGTAGGAAAAAGGATGGCAGATAACTGGTGAAATTAAGAGTGCTGTATTAGAAGCAGGTAGCTTTATGCAAAAACAGTGCCTCCACTCGACAGAGGGGAATACCCTCTGTCGAGTGGAGGCATACAAATATTTCCACACTCCCTTGACATTGATATAAGTTTCGTCTACGCGCCAGAAATCATTCGTGGGCTTCAAGTGCGGTCGAATGCGTTTGTCCAGTTCTGGCGCATACTTCAACACAAGAGCGATTGATCGTCGAGTGATCCACCTTCACCCCTCGTTCTTGCATCATCTCCTATAAATCCCGGTAGGATAAGGCGTAGCGACAATACCACCGTACGTTGAGTAGGATGAGCTCTGGCAGGAAGTGCCGCCACTTAAACAGAGCAGGAGTAGAGATCGGAGGAAGAAAAGGCAAGGTTAGGACTATCTACCTTACCACCCACCAGTTTTTGCAACACAACCGAATTAAGTATGTATATTGCCAAATAACTCATGACGCAAAACTATAAGGAGAAGCGAATATTGCTTGCTGAAATAGCTCTTTGTGAGGGAAGACAACAGTTACAAGGAGACAAAAATAAGGCAGGGTTAAAGATTGAGAAATATCTCTGTACATTTCGAGATGCTTTTAACAAAATTGATAACACAACAAAATACTCTAATAGAACAGTTGGATTTGATTGGTGCTGTGCATTCGTTTATTATTGTTGTCTTCAAGCAGGGTTCAAATTTCCTGTAAAACCTATAGAATCACACCGCTCAACTTTAGGAGTCGTTAAGGTTTGGTATGATTGGTCCAACTTGTGTGAGAATCAGTTCTATTATGCAGTTGATAAAGCTGGGTTTGTACCAGAAATAGGCGATATTGTTCTCTTCGATCGCTTGCTTGAGAATGTGGAGCTAGATCATATTGGTATTGTCGTAGGGATCGAACCGGAAGGGGTAGTCACAGCCGAAGGTAATGTTGTGAATCAGACTGGGGTGTTTTTACGACCTTTCAATGAACAAATAAATGGTTACATTCGCTTGCATAAGTTCTAACAATGCGCATATATGCCGACTGTTAAAAGCGATCGATTATGATGCGGAGGCTACCTGTAGCGGGTGAGTTGAAACGTTAGGTATCACAATCCGTCTGGAGTACAGTTTAGCCAAGGTAGGTTAGCCAAAGTAGGGCGAAGCCTTTCGCCCATACAACGGAGGTAATAGATGTCTAAAACTGAACAAAGGCTGCAAGACCTTGGAATTATTCTCCCACAGCCAGTCCAGCTGCCACCCGGAGTCGTCTTTCCCTTCCCTTGGGTCCGGATCGTTGGCACGAGGGCACTGATTTCTGGGCACGGACCTATCAACCCAGATGGATCACTCGCCCAACCGTTAGGGAAGGTGGGGCTGGACGTTTCGCTAGAGCAGGGGCACGGACCTATCAACCCAGATGGATCACTCGCCCAACCGTTAGGGAAGGTGGGGCTGGACGTTTCGCTAGAGCAGGCATACGTGGCGGCGCGTCTGACCGGCTTGGCTATCCTAAGCAGCCTTCAGCGCGAACTAGGAACCCTGGACCGCATCGCAACCTGGACCCGCATCTTTGGAATGGTAAACTCTGCTGCGGGTTTCAATCAGCAGCCCAGTGTTATTAATGGGTTTACAGACTTAATCATCGAGGTTTTTGGTGCTGAAGTAGGCGCGCATGCCAGAAGTGCCGTCGGACTGGCAGAGCTGCCTTTCAATATTCCAGTGGAGATTGAAGGGGAGGTTGAACTTCACCCGAATGACGCTTAACCAGCGTATGCACTGGAGCGCGCGAAGTGAATTCCGTATGCTTTATACCAGTGCCGTTCGGGCGTTCGTTGACGCCTCCCATTAGATTTCACAGTTCTCGCCCCTCATTTGCTAGCATGAAAGCTTTGTATTGAGTATGAGAATGCTATGTTTGAATCAGCATCACTTGGTCTATTTTTGGTAACATGCGCGATCGCAGTAATTACTCCTGGACCAGATACATTGCTTGTTCTAAATAGCACATTCAGGTATGGGCGACGAGCAGGTTTTTCTACAGCTCTGGGAGTGTGTAGTGGTTATTTTGTTCATATTACAGCCGCTATATTGGGACTTACAGCAATTGTTCTCGCTTCAACAATAATATTTACTGCTCTCAAGCTTTGTGGTGCTGCTTATCTCATCTACTTAGGCGTTCGCGCGCTCCGAAGCGGGGGCAGCTTTTTATTTTTAGAGGAGGACCAGAACCTTGCATCAGGTTCATTCATGCAAGGTTTCTTGGGTAACGTTCTCAACCCCAAGGCAATCATTTTCTTTATGGCGTTTATTCCGCAGTTCATAAACCCGCAACTTGGCAGTGTGACTTTACAAGTGATTGTGCTTGGAGCCATCACAATTGCTATGTGTTTGCTGTGGTATACGGGTGTTGTTCTGCTAGCGAGTCGAATTCGTGCTTTACTGACAACGCGACCGAAGGTTATAGCATGGTTCGACCAAATCACTGGTGGTCTGCTCATTGCGCTTGGCATTCGTCTTGTTGTAACGGAACGACATACTTAATGACATCCAACACCCCTACTAGAGTGGACTAGCAAAAGATCTGGTTAGGTTGCAAAACCTACTCTTAGCCGATCATTAGGAACGTTCTGCTGCCTTGGCTAAGTTACCCAGATGATAAGGGAAACGCGCTACATTCCAAGTCAATTCATCGATGAAAGGACTAAAGCTGTGAGCAAACCTCAACCAGTTGTGTTCTGAACCAAGTTTGTGCTGTATTTTGTTGACTTCGTTCGTGCCACATTACCTTTACAGATGTAGGATTAATTTCAATCGGAACGGCTGCCAGATGAAGCTGGTCTGCAATGCCGCTCAACTGAACTACTCGTGTCGGCAAAACTGCAATGAGATCAGAATTCACAAGGACTTGAGGTGCAACAGAAAACTGATTTACAGTGAGTCCAATTCGCCGATTTAGCCCTTGCTCTTGCAGCAGTGGATCAATTAATCCAGTTGATTCTCCAGTTAACGTCACCAACAAATGCTTTGCCTGAGTATAGCGATCTAGCGTCAGCTTTTTCCCTGCAAATGGATGATCGCGCCGCATTGCACAGACCCATGGAGAAATCAGTAATGTTTGCGATCGTAAGCGTGGAGGAAGGCTTGGAAATACCCCGATTGCCATATCAATTTCTGCTTGTTCCAACAACATTGGGGCATTGATGTGAGTGTTCGGTATTGTTCGCAAGTTAATGTTAGGGGCAATCGCTTCCAGAACTTTTATTAACGGAGGCAAGATCAAAGCGGCACTAAAGTCGTTTAAGGCAATCGTAAAGGTAGCTGTCTCTGTGGCAGGGTCAAATTCGATCGGTTCAAGCGTTTGTCGAATTTGATTGAGTGCCTCACGCAGGGGATGCCAAATTTCTAGGGCTTTCGGGGTTGGACTAACCCCACTCGGAACTTTGATAAATAACTCATCATTCAGCAAGTAGCGTAACCGCTTAAGCGCATTGCTAGCCGCAGGTTGGGTCATATTCAACCGTGCTGCTGCCCGTGTCACATTGAGTTCTGTCATCACAGCATCGAAGACATTAAGCAGGTTAAGGTCAAATTGCTCATAATTCATGTCAGTGATGACCCTTATCTCAATTATCTATTAGACAATATAACAGCTCTGTCAATATCGTGGATTTGTAGGGCTAAGGCAGAGCAAGTGATGAAAAAAGTATTAGTGATTTTGGCGCATCCAAACTTTGCAGAATCTAGAGGCAATAAAGCGCTGGTAGAAGCTATTCAAATGTTGCCATCTGTAAAAGTTCACGATCTTTATGAGCGATATCCAAATTGGCAAATCGATGTCCAAGTTGAACAAGAACTACTGAGGCATCATGATTTGATTGTGTTTCAATACCCGTTGCAATGGTACTCAGTGCCACCTCTGCTCAAGAAATGGATGGATGATGTTTTGACCTACGGGTTTGCTTTTGGGACAGATGGAACCGCACTCCAAGGCAAAGCGCTAATGCCTGTTGTAACGGCTGGTGGAACAGCAAATATGTATGTCGCAGGGGGTGCGGTCAACTTTACGGTCAGTGAATTTCTGCGACCGATCCAACAAACTGCTAACTATTGCGGTATGAACTACAAAACACCTGTTGTCGTTCATGGATTGTTGCCCAAAGTGTTAGGTATACCTGGGACGATTACCGATGAGCAAGTACTTGAAGAAGCTAAGCAATATCAATCTCTGTTACAGCAATATATCGAAAGTTGATCGCAGGAATCTCTTAAGAGTGACAGAAAAAGAATTAAATTGGAGCTAGGTATGCAATTTTCTATTCGCTCATTGATGCGATCGATATGGCGATCTAATTTCAGAACAATCGTCTTCCTGGTCATTGGAGTTGTATTCTGCTTCTCATTCACCACATCTACTGTTAACGCAGTCAATCAAAACAGCACACCTAACGCAGGAGTTTATCAGTTTAGAGTTGGTAACTTTGAAGTAGCTACCGTTTCCGATGGCTTATTGAAGTTACCTCCCCTACCAACCTACGCGCCGTTGGCAGCTCCAGAAGAGGTTGAGCAGGCAATGATCGAGCGGTTTTGGTCGCCTAATACTCTATCCCTTTATTTCAATGCGCTTTACGTTGACACAGGTACACACCATGTTTTGATTGATACAGGAGCAGGCACAGAGCTTGGAACCGAACTGGCAAAATTGTCCCAAAACCTTGCTGCGGCTGGTATTCAACCGCAAGATATTGATACCGTTATCATCACCCATGCCCATCCTGACCATATTGGTGGCATTGTTGCCCAAAATGGGCAATTGACCTTTCCCAAGGCGCAGTACTACATTTCAGAAGCGGAGTGGCAGTTTTGGATGGCTCCAACCGTGGATTTATCGTCACTGCTCGTTCCTGACCAATTTAAGCAGGGGATAGTAGCGGCTGCTCGTAAACATTTAAGGGCAATCACTAGCCGAGTGCATCGTTTTCAACCTGAGCAGGAAATTATTCCAGGTATTGTTGCGATCGCAGCACCAGGGCATACACCTGGTCAGTCTGCGCTGAAAATTCAGTCTGGTAGCTCTCAGCTCATTGTTGTGGCTGATGTCTTTTTTAATGAAGCGTTTGATCTAGAACATCCCGACTGGCAAACTGGGTTTGATTTAGATCCACAACAAGCTGTAGAAACCCGACGCAGGCTGTTAAATCAAGTTGCAAATGAGCGAACAATGGTGATCGCTTACCACATGCCATTTCCTGCGTTAGGGCATATTCGCTTACAAAACGATGCGATTGACATAGTGAATGGAAATCACTACGAGTGGGAGCCTGTTCTTTGGCAATTTGAACCTTAAAGACTGCGTAGCTGTATATACGCAGTCACACAACAACCGGTGCAGCGGATTTCTGCTATCTGCTGGTGGAGTTGCAAAGTCCTTGAAAACCGCTGACTACGAACGTTGGGCTGCTCGAATTTCGCTTTTTAGGTGTAGCAAAGATAGTTGACCAAACATACAATATTCCTAAACAGCCTCCGATCCACCCGACCGTATAAAGCAGTTTGGTTGAGTCCGAAAGGTTGCTGACGGCAGGTGAACGGGGTCATTAACTTGCTTTGCCTTGTGTGTCTGTATTCTTAGGTCATCATGCCATTTCGGCTGAAAAAGTTGATTGGTCCTCACTTCGGTATCGCAAGTGCCCTCCTTCGACGGCGCATTTGACAAGATTCTGGCTGTTAATAACTTTCAGTTCTGGGAGAACAAGACTGATGTGCTGAGACGTCTAAGAGAGCAGTGGTGCACGAGAGGAATTATAGCCCTCGTTCACCAGCCCAGAATTCCTGGCGCTGCAGAAGACGATGCAACTAAATAGGGAGAAGAATTCACACGCTATCTGGAAATGGCTGGATTTAGAGACATCAAAGTGGAACGGAAGATGATGAAGCTTATTTCGACGGTGTACATGCGAGGAAGAAATGTTCAATAGAGACAACAACAGAAGACAGTCCACGAAAATGCATCACGTCTCCACAGCATTCTGGGTATAGTTAGGCGTGGACTAACAAACGCGCTACACGGGAATCTTCCAAATCACCAGTTGGGTTGTAAAGGTTATTTACATCCGGTAAGCGCGAACGTTCGGCGTTAAAAAAGGAGGGTTTCGAATGGACATCGAGTTCGGCAATGCTGGGCAACTCAACACGAACGGAACCGGATGGTTCATTGGGTTCAGCGACTGGACCAAAGCCAATGTCACGGGAGCTACCGATTTGCGGTTCATGACCCAGGACTCGTTGTCCCATACGATCCACGCGAAGTGGATGGAACACCCCATAGGAGATGACCGCGGGACAGATAAGCCACTGAGTAACGGTCGCACCATCTCGATCCTAGTCAGCGAGTTCGGGAGGTTTCGGCTGGAGTTCTCCACGGATGAGAATTTCCCGGATGATCAGGTGGTCACACACAGGCTGGAGAAACATGGCGACTTCGTCATTTGGGGCGAAAACATCCATCACCGCTGGTTTGTGGATGAGAGATGCGTCATCCTCACGTTCCGCTGGGTGCCCGTCTAGAGCATGTTATAAACTTTTAGGGTTCGCTAGAGTAGGGTTCAAAGCAGGAGCCTTTAAAGCGATCGTCAATGACTTGAGAGGAATCTTAAGGTTGGCAGAGGGGCATAATGGGCGTTGCTGATTTCTGGAATGATTTTTAAGTGAGAGGGGTGCTCCGCGCCCCTCTCACTTAAAAATCATCCCCCTGTTAAGCAATGCCGGGTGTAATAAGCAGCCGTCTGCGGTAATTATTGATAGCCGCACGCTGCAATCGACTCCTGAGAGGGGTGGACGGGGTGGATATGACGGTGGCAAGCGTAAAAAGGGCAGTAAAGTTCACATTGTGGTAAAAGCTTGAGTATCCATGAGTTTTAACATAGAGCGAGATCGCAAGATTTTGCAGGCGATCGAGATTTGCTGCTTTTGCACTGACTAAATTGATGGCTATTGAACTCGCACCGCAAAATATTCAAGTCAATGCGATCGCGTTGGGGTGGATTGAAACGGACATGACAGGGCCCTTGCGAACGATGCCTTTGAACGATGAGATTCTTGCGCAGACGCCTGCCGGATGGTAGGGGCAACCGGATCAGATTGCAGGAACTGCTGTGTACTTAGTTAGCAAGTTAGTATTGCAGGCTGCGGACTTCGTTACCGGAATGACCATCCGCGTTGATGGTGGTTATGCTTGTTGTTGAACGGCATGTGCCGTATATTTGACCGCGTCAAAAATTATGTCGCGATTATGCACTCAAAAATACCTGAACCTGTTCAACCTGTCCTGCAAAAATATTTGCTGCTAATAGAGAAAGAATTGCCAGGCTTTTTAATCGGCTTTTATCTTCATGGTTCACTCGCTCTAGGAGCCTTTAACACGCATTGGAGCGACATTGATTTTATCACTGTAATAAGCCGCAGGTGCAGAACAGAGGACGTAGAACGTTTGAAAAACATTCACGGGCAGTTGGCAAGAAAGCACCCACGTTGGGATCTATCAGGCAGTTACCTCCAATTAGAAGATTTAGGTCAATCCAACGAAGCCATCGCTCCGGCTCCCTGTCATCACGATGGAGTGCTGAACTCAATCGGTCATCCTGAGGCAGGACTGGTCACCTGGTGGGTACTGAAAAACCGTGGTATTGCAGTAGTCGGAAATGAGCTTAGCAATTTGCCATTCACCATAGATTGGGAAAATTTAATGACGGGAATGCATCAGAACCTCAATACTTACTGGAAAGACTTCACGTGTAAACCTAGTCGGATGTCATGGCTGCTCACGGATTACGGAATTCAGTGGGCAGTGTTAGGCGTTCTACGGCTCTACTACACGTTTTGCGAACAGGATATTACGTCCAAGTTCGGGGCAGGTGAGTACGCCCTGAAACATTTGCCCACGCAATGGCACGGAATTATCCGCGATGCAATTAGTATTCGAAACCAGAAAAAAGTAACTTTTTATAAGTTGAGACTTATGCGGGCACTGGAAGCAATCAGGTTTATCAAGTACGTAATCCAGGAATGTAACCACAATTTTTGAAGTCGGAAGCTGCCTAACAAATCATTGCATCTGCTTTCGAGCCATTGCAAACATAGGAATATTGCTCCAGATTGTTAGTATAAAGAATATTGTTGTCGCGCCAAGGAGTGACCGATGACCAACAGTGCTCCCTACAAAACTGGCACATGTAGATGTGGGCAGGTTCAATTTGAAGTTAGTTCAGAACCTCTAATTACCATGGTGTGTCACTGCACAGGATGCCAGCGTATGACGGCTAGTGCCTTTAGTTTGAGCACGCTGCATCTAAGCAGTGGGTTCAAAGTAACGTCGGGTGAACCTGTCATCGGTGGGCTACATGGTGCGACGCGTCATTATTTCTGTGCAAACTGCATGAGTTGGCTATTCACACGCCCGGAAGGGATGGATGAATTGGTTAACGTCCGAGCGACTATGATGGACGATGCCCAATCTTTTAGTCCGTTTATGGAGACCTATACCGACGAAAAGCTGCCATGGGTAACAACGCCTGCCATCCATAGCTTTAACAAATTTCCATCACCGGAGGATTTTCCAGCGTTGCTCTCCGAGTTTGCAAACCGATCTAAATAGATCCGAAATTCGTCAAACGTCCCTTGCCTCGTTTCGCTGGAGCCATGAAATCATCAATGGAACAGCCCCAGGTTGAAGAGTTCTCTAATCTTCTTTCTCTAAGCCATTTTGAGTTGCCTTGAGTGAGCGATGCACTAAACGGCATGGCCAGGAGAATGCTCCACAAATACTCACCGTCGTAATCGCGACTACAAGGCGCCAGCGGGTAACAGGTGGACGAGTAGGCGATGAGGCTGGATTGTCTACATCCTGCTCTAGGTTCGGTGCAGCTTGGACTAAGGCACTGGCTGCACTCACCCCTTCGATTACCGCTCCAATTAAGTAGGTGAGCAGCGCCAGTCCCAACCACTTACTATTCATGGGACTGTACAGTGAAATATCGGACTGTACAGCGAAATACTCGAAGTTGGACTTGAGGTTCGTCATGGCGTAGTGGAGGCAAAAGTGCACTCAGTGCTACTGCCTCCTGCTATCAGCTGTATCCCGAATGAGCGCCAGTTTTGACTGGATATAGGTGTCAAGTCCCCTTCTTGCTTGAGTATCGATCGACTGTTGTGCATCGAACTGCTTAAGCAGGAGCTGCACCAGCGCCGCATCATCGAAGTGAAGCAGGGCCGAAACTTGAGTTGCTTCCACTACCGTCCAAAGCTGTCGCATTATGGAGGGGGACATTGGCTGATCCTTTCTTAAGATTTCCTTTATAGTTGCACAGTTCAACCTTGAGCGGTACTTTTCTCCATCAAAAGACACACATCATGCAAAGCTGCTGGAGATGCTGATAGCCCCGTTTTCTTCTAAGCTCAGCCGTTGATGATCGTGCTCAGAGCCTTGATACTGCTGAGGTAAACCGTAGCGGGATAGACTGCTCTGGTCGCAAATCAGATGAGCAGTTCACCCTCAGTCAGGTAGTGTCTCACTGAAACATCTTGGTATAGATTGCGCCGAACTTCTAAAACTAGCACTGCTTGAAGCTTCTGGATATTTGAGCCAAGTTAACCTATAGAAGTGGATGCCCTAACATTGAAACACTAAACGCTTGTCTAGAACGGAAGGTTTGCGCCATCAGGAGCGCTAACTGCGCCGATTCATTTGCTCATCCACCCCTGTATTGCCGTAGAGTTGATGAGACAATTTTATGGAGTCACGCATTCAGTCGTACTTACGTACTGCAGCTAGCTATCAACGCGATACAGAGCGAATTGGTCCATTTCTTGCGACCTTCTCTCGTTCCAACGATAATCCTTTCCTCAATTATGCGATTCCCGATGACGACGCCACACCGTCACCTGCAGACGTGGTTGCTCTCATCGCTGCCTATGAAAACCGATCGCGGCAGCCTCGCTTGGAATATGTCGCACAGTTAGCCCCTGCGGTTGAAGGGGTATTGCTGGATGCAGGCTTTGGCATTGAGGGACATCTGCCGCTGATGACGTGCACGCTGGAATCAAAGCAAATCCTGCCCGTTCCTCCAGATATCGAGTTGATTTTGCCAGTTTCTCAGTCCGATCTGCAGGCTACAGTCGCGGTTCAGAATGAAGCTTATGGTGCTCCTCCACCCGACGCCGCATCGATCGCCCAACTCCAACACAGCCTTGAAGCAGGTGGAATTGCTGTTTTAGCTCGAATTGAAGCAACGGGTGAGCCTGTGGGTGCGGGTGTCTGTACTGTTCCTAGTCATCAAACAACGGAAATTGCAGGGATCGGGGTACGGGCGTCCTTCCGCCGTCGAGGTGTAGCAGGAGCGCTCACTACTCGATTGGTACAGGAAGCTTTTGCTGCGGGCATTTCTGTTCCTTTTCTGATGGCTGCCCATGAAGCAGAAAAACGAATTTACGATCGTGCAGGTTTTTCTGTAGTTGGTGAGATTCTGCATATTTCGCGCCCAAGAACGTAGACCATGGCAATTTGTTGGGGGTGAGAAGTTTTTGCAGCAGGTGATAGGCACCGTCGCGTCGCTTCGCTTTGGTTAATGGGAACGGGGTTGAAAGGTTGCTCGTCAATCTCGAACAGAAGTTTGTTGAGCAAGGTCTTCATTACGGAGTTATCCATGCATTGGATACCTTGCTATGAGTAGGGTTAACAATGTTTCACACCGCAAGCAGACTGCTTTATGGTCTGCGGCTTTTAGTAATTCTAACTTGGGGCTTTTCAGCACTCTGGTTCTGGCTATTGATGCGTCTTCGCATCCTCACTTGGCTGTCTGTTCTGCCTGAATGGGTTGCCAAGATCGCTATCATTCTTGCCAGCAATCCAGGGATAATGGTTTTGGGCTGTATGCTATTGGGAGCAAGCAGCCTACTACTCTGGCGGTGGTTTCCAGTAAAGCTATCAGCTAGTTTTGCACTACTAATTCCAATACTTCTCTTAATGGGAAGTATTTCGTATGGTCGCATCGACACGCAGGGGACAGAGCAATATGTCACTACTCCAGCTCAACGCGGCGATGTGTACAACACACGTGAGCAGCTTTTGATCCATATGGCGCGTTATGAATTACCTAATGAAGTGCGAGCATTGATGCGAGTGGGAGCAAATGTCAATGCTCATGATCCAGAGGGTCGTTCTGCGCTTTACTGGGCTAGGGAGCCAGAAATGGTTAAACTTCTGCTGCAAGCAGGAGCAAAGCCTGATGGTCAGGCACTGGTAGAGGCTGCTTTTTGGGGAAGGCTAGACGCGATTAAGCTATTGATTGAAGCGACTCCAGATGATGGTCAAGCCTTGATAGCAGAGGTAGGCGATCAAGCTTTAAGGGCTACAACTAATGTCCACACTAGTGGAGAGCAAGATCGCGAACAAATTGTCCAGATGTTGCTGGCACGAGGAGCGAAGCCAATTCCAAACGGGAACAAGGGCAATCTGCCATAGACGGCGATAAGGGCATTTAAGTGGCGATAGACTACGTAGACGCCAGTGGCACAACAAGGCGTTGAAGCAGAACGTTGAAAGATTGTCGGTGGCAGTTTAGATAGTAAGGCGAAAATCTGGGTGTTGCTGATTTCTGGGATGATTTTTAAGTGAGAGGTGCGTGGAGCGCCCCTCTCACTTAAAAATCATCCCCCTGTTAAGCAATGCCAAAATCTGTTGAGGTTGAATATCACAGCATGTTGTCACAGCTTGCGTTTAGTGTGCTTCGCTATCGGCTGGGTCTAGCATCTAGCTTTGAGCTTCGTCAGGTTGCCA
>NZ_JACXWX010000078.1 GCF_014764505.1 Phormidium tenue FACHB-886 | reverse complement strand
GCAAGCATTGAGACAAACACACTGAATCGTGTCTTGAAAGAGGGAGAATAGCTTTGCCAAGGCTTTCGTGCTGACCATGCGGGCTTGTCCCAATTCATCTTCTAGGACCAGGCCATTGTCACCATCTCCATGCCCAGAGAAATGAACAATCTGTGGGTTGTGGTCTAGTAGAATTTTTTGCAGATCGTCAATCCGCACTGCCCACCGGGTGACGACTTCAAACGCATCCCGGTTTCTCGACTCTTCGAGTGCTGCTTGAATTTCCCGCACCTCTTCATCCAGCCTGAGGCGATCGGTATTTTGGGGATTAGCTGCAAGAATCAGAATCCGGGTCAGCGTCATGGTGCTATAGGCAACTTAGGCTATTGAAGGCATGATACAGGATCCTTCATGAGGGTTCCGCAAGCAATCGGTAATGTCTTGTGGTGTTTTCTAAATAGAGAAAGTCACGATCGCTCTTCAATAAGACGTCTATTGATCTCTTTTGAATGTGCTTCTGCCATACAGAGCTTCTATAGCTTAATGAAAATTTGATGGGGCGGCAAAAAGTCCTTTTGCTTGGGAAGGAGCGGTTCAGTTTTTAGAACAAGATCTAAAATTTGTACATCCAAAGCTTAGTAAATTGACCAAGTTTAATACAAATCAGGATGCGGCGATCAACACAGATCGTAATTGTTATGCTGACACTCGCTGGATATTTAACCCTAACGCTCTCAGGAACACTGCGTAGCGTACTGCTGACATTCCTCGGACTCGTAGGCGAGATAATCCCATCTGATATTTTAATCGAGACATCGTTCCCTCAATTCCAGCTCGCCAACGGTAGCGTTCTTTAAATTGCGGCTGTTGCTCTGCTAAACGGCGAGCGCGAGTAGCGACCCGTTGCGGCGTATATTGCCAACGTTTTCCTGACTGTGAACGCTGATAACCCGGGCACTGTTCATGCAAAGGACAATCTTTGCAAATGTTGAGGTCAAATCGCACTTCAATCTTCGTATTGCTAACACTGCTGACATCAGGTGGGTGTCCCTGGGGACAAGCGATAATTGCGCCCGATGCATCCAACTCAAACTGTTCCAGCGTGATTTGTCCTTGTTTGTACCCCTTGGGCGGCATGGCAGGTGAGATTAACTGGATACCCTGAGTGTGCATCTGCTCTACCAGTTCCTGGCTGCCGTAGTGACTGTCGCCTAATACTTGAGTTGGGCATAATCCTCGTTGTTGCACATCAGCAATCGCAGGCTCTAGAGCTGTGCTGTCATGTTCTGTCAGTTTGACCACTGCAATATGCACGATGAGGTCGGGGATAGCTGGAGCATCCTCACAAAACCCTGCTTCTGCATCATCTTCAACATACGTTTCCATAATCTGTACACTGTAACCATGCCCACGATGCTTGTTGTAGCTCGAATCCGGGTCAGCAGGACTATGAATACTATCACAAGGAATCTCATCTGGTGTTTTAATGCGGATTCTCGGTTCGCCTTCAGCATCATCCCAAGCGCACTGCTCATCAAAGACTTGTTTCAGCAATTGGTAGCTATGCAGTTGTGCGGCTTCGGTTGCAGCAAATTGCAGCACTAACTGTCCCAGTGTCTTTGCCGCTTCGGGCAATCGCGTCTTTGCTTCACTCGGCTTGGTTAAGCCAAAACAGTCTGCTCCAGTGCGCTGCACGTACAAGCGAACAATCTCGCTGTCTACTTGGGCAAAGAGTGGGGAATGGCAGCGTCTCAACTCTCTGACAAACTTACTGACCGTCTCGACGACAATGCCTAAGCGACTCAGTCGCCGCATGGCAGAACAAACAGCAGTGGAATCGATGCGTTGTCGTGTGCTGTCGATCTTGAACACTCGCATGAGTTTGTCGGTCAATTACCGGAACAAGATCTGCTCTAGCTCGTGCTCCATCACGACCCGTCGATAGTTTCGCAGAGTTCGCTCACACAAGTAGGGGTTGCTGTAAGGAGCTATCTCCAGGGCATAGTGCCAGCTCAGGTTGAATGAAATCGCTTCAACCGTCTCGGCATCCGTCAGATCATGCAACTGCTGGAGAACCAGTACCCCCAGCACCAATTGATAGTCCTTGCGCGGTCGTCCTCCCCGGTCTGCAAACAACTGAGCAAGGGCTGTAGTCGGCAGTTGCTCTAGAAGATGCGTGCGGAACGTCCCTGCCCACGACTGCTCTAGCCGTTGGCGACGGGACTTGTCCAGAAATGACCAGTTATCGGTTGCAGGAGATGGAGGGGCAATTTGCTTTGTCATTTCTGTAGCCTAGCCGATCTGCAATCTGGTACACGGTCTTCTTGCTACCTTTTTGCTGCCCCGTCAAAATTTGTGAATAGCTCGCCACTCACTTTAATTCTTACTATGAAGTTGAAGTTTTACTCGAATCAGTACTTCAAGAGCGATTCAGACGGTAGAAATTACATGAGTACTACTCAAATTCCGAGATTTCAACCCAGAGACTTCTGAAGTATTTCTCTGAGTGATTTTCATCTTTGAGCTCCTTACAAGCAATGTCTCCATTTCTCTTGAGCAAGCCGTCATCACTGAGGAGCTGAAGTTGATTGTCTCGATTTGGATAAAACAAGACGCCTTCTGGACGAAATCCTTCTGGCAAAGCAATTTCTTCAATCAGTTGAGGATTTGCATCTAATCCTGACCATTGATATAGGGCAAATTCATCGCTGCTATCAGACGCTCCTGCCACAATGATATATTGATTCTTGCTTTCCCAATATTCAATGCTTCGAATGCCTAGACCTTGTAAATCAAGCGTTATTGGTTCGCCAAAAATTGCACTTGTCCCTTCTTCGTTTACCAGGTTAGCTGGGTTTTTTAGAGGCAGGAGTAAAGCTTTACCTTGGGGAATTGGGCTTCGAAAACCAATCAATAATTCTTTATTAGGAGTTGCAGTTAATCCTTCTATATTTAGCCCCCCCTCCTTGGGAGGTAGCTTTTCTGCCGCTTCAAGTTCAAATTTCTGCAAGCGCTTGTCATTGAGCATGTCTTTAAGGACAAGCTGAGTATAAGAACGGCCTTCTTGCTCGAAAGTCATTCCCTCAAAGTTTGTTAGCTTATTGGCAAAGAATTGATGGCGTTCTCGCCTAAACTTACCATTCTTATTTCTTCCATGTGAGGTTATCCAATAGATAATATCGCCAACCTGAGCTGTTCCTTCAATATCTACTTCATTTCCTTCAGGATTGTTGTCGAAGTAATCATTGATGGAGATCTCAATGACTGGGTATCCTGATCTATTTGCCTCATAAACTCTTAAAACATTGTCTTCATCATTAGCAACAACAAAATGTTGTTCTCCTAGAGCAGTGGCCGCTGACGAATCACAAATTTTTTTATGCTGTATTTCTTCTCTAGCAGTGAGTTTTATCTTTCTCATTTGTAGTATCACTCGCAAGTTTTGCTAACTAAATCTGTAAAAAAATTAAAATACTTCAAAGGCAGAAGTAATTGATAGATAGCTCTTTGCACAAACTTGATCGTTGGGTTAATAGCGTTCACAAATTGTTTGTGAACAAAGGGGTATGGAAGCTTTACCCCCAGTCAGGGGTTTCAACCCTGCACCCTGTTCAGAACTCAAGAAGGATCGCTATATCTATTTAGTCGGTAGTCTGTTGGTCTGTTGATAACACTTACTTAATACCTACTGAGAATAATAACTTAACTGTAATCGATCACAATCAATTCGTATCTAAATTGTAATAACTAGAGTAACTTGATACTGAACACTAGCAGATAGTTCTAAGGCAACATCCTAACCGAGAATTAGCGTCATCGACGCTATCAACGGCGATCCACACCCTTGCATCCACATAGCAGTTGTTGCTCGTCCACTGCATGGCGCTTGATGGGAAATTGTCAGAATTGAGTATTTAAATTTCGTCTCTTTACTACAGTTGTAGATAACTAAATGCACCAATTTTTAGGCTTGTTTTGCCCTTTGAATCCAGAAATCAAAAAAATTATGACGGTAAGATGAGGTTTTCAACCCCTCAAAAATTATCTACAACTGTAGTACTCTCTCTCATAAATATACCTTCCCTCTTCTTTTTCTTTGCTAAGCAGCTTGGAAGATCGCTTGTAACTCATTAACTCGTTCTGTAAACTGTTCTCTTCTCGCGGATAGAGACACTACTTTTGTCATATAGCGCTGTACTCTCATAAAGTTCCTTACTTCATTATGCGCTTGACAAAACCGCCGCGCTGATTCAAACCCTCCAAATCCTAACATTGGATAATAGCATTGCTTTATCCCCCGATGGCTCTGCTCAATCGGATTTCCTCGACAATCTCTTCCCTCGTGTTCAACCCCTTCTCCCAGTTCTTCTGCTATAGCTCTGGGATAGCGGGTGTGTCCATCCGTTGCTACTCGGTGCGGCGGTTGTTCTGCTACCTCATGCGCTTGAGCAAAAAACACTTTGGCTGCCTCCATGTCTCGCTTCTCGCTCAATCTTACGTTGACTAAATTGCCATCCTCATCTATACCTCGGTACAAGTAACACCACTGCCCTTTGACACGGATGTACGTCTCGTCCACAAGCCAGCTCTTGCCGACCTTTCCCTGGCGTTTGGCTCTTAACTGCTGGGCAAAGATGGAAGCAAAGCGTTCTTCCCAATCCCATACTGTTTCATGGGTAAACTCAAACCTTTGTAGCAGGAAGAATTCTGCAATATCGCGAAAGCTGAGCTTGTAGCGCAACCGACACAGCAGCACTTGGAACGAGATTGAGGGCAGTAGTCAGTTTATCAAGCTACTGCTTCTACCCTCAAGCGCGAATATACAGTTCTGACAGTTTCGTCTCGATCGTGCCCTTTAGTGCTACTTCTTTGGAACTTCTTCATAACTCATATCTAAGCGCAATCGACGACAAACTGATTGAAGACTAAGAGAGCATTTTTTCTACCCATGCTGTTGATGAAATAAGAATAGATAGAAGTAATTCCAGAATTGCCAGCCCTGCGATTAAGGGGTACCGGAGAGCAGTCATCACAATATTCCAGAATATTTTTCTGTTTTTTGCTTCGATTAGCAGGATGCGAAGTGTTCGAAGCGCCATTCTTACAACTCGTAGCCAGCCACTTGGTGTCAGTTCCGGTTCCTCAACCAGGATTTTCGCTTGAATTTGATCAAGTAGATCAGATGGAACTGAAGTATTGATCGTCGGGCAGTTTTGATGCAGCCAGGCAAGTCCACATAGCCTGCCGAGCGTAAAATCATGCTCACGGTATCGACGATCGAAGAAGCCGCCGAATGCACCAAAAAAATCTGAAGCCAAAAGTCCATTCGAGTCCCGGTTTTCCAGCTTTTCTTGGATTTTAGGATTACGCAGAATCAGTGCGTTGTAGAGTTGCTGTAGCTGAGAATTTGAGTGGTTCGCAAGCTTTTCAATAATCGTTGGATCAATCCGATTAAGGTGTACTGGAATAAAAGGAATCGCCTGGTCTAGGATCTCCTGAATGCCCTCAGGTAAAGGCTTTTCACGCTGGAGTGCTTCAACTAGCTCCTCTCGCTTCTTCACCACTTTATTGAAGTCTTCAATGTTTTGAAGGCGAAGGGCATCATGCTCTGCTTTCGGCAATGTCAAACCCTTCAATCCGACCTTGAGCATCGAGAAGCATCTTGTCGTGAGATCGGGATTGCTGTTCAAATCCTGAACTGGGCTAGGCTGAATATAAACGTACTTCCTATTACCAGATTTCATAGAGGCTTCTATACTATAGCTTTCACGCCATTGAGCTTGAAATTCCAGGAACTGCTGCTTGTATTTCTCAGAAAAGCCCTGCGATTCCTGATCTCCAAAAGGATTTTTAGCAATCAACTGCTTAAAAAACGCGATCCCCTTATTGATCGGTAAACCATCTAAGACACCCCCATCGGTGTAAGAGTAGAGAAATTTATAGGTGCCATTTGAGTCTGGTACACAAACATTGCTCAACTCTGGTTTATTGGGCGGTTGATAATCTGCAGCACAATTTAGGAGATTGTAACTATCGGGGCTAGAGTCATCTCCTACGGGCGGAAAAGCAACTGGAAACGCCCCAGAGGCCCGACCACCAAGGAGAACCTTTTCCCACATCTTCTCGACCTTGGGACGATTGCCTGCTAACCCTTTGTGAAAGAGGAACAGCCGAGTTTCAGCATTCGTAATAGATTTAAACTTGTTTTGTGAATTGTTCGTGTCCTTCAGCAGTCCGGACAAGTTAGTGAGTGTCATCAGCAACGCTAGCGGACGAGTTTGTGCTGTAATCTCAATTTCTCCAGGACCAATCACTTCTTCTGCCAGTTCCTTTAAATAAGCTCCAGACAGAACACTCCAATTCCTGCACCCTGTTTTTCCGTCAATCTGCGGTCTAAAGCCTAGATAATCAATCTTGCGAATGTCTGCTTTTTCTACCCATGCTCGATATAGCCCATTCTGAGGAATGTTGCTTTCCTTTAGCAGTTCCTTTGCTTGGTCATTCAGTAGATAGTATGCAGCGATCGCACCCGTCATTGCTCCGGCAGATGCACCTGTGATGATGTCAATATAGATGGATGGGTTATCCTGGGTCGCTTCTCGAATTAACTCATAGAAAACCCCTGCCATATAAGCACCGAGTGAAATACCGCCGGAGCAGTTGAGGGTGATTGGACTTGGAAAAGTGTGATTAGAACTGTCGGATGCTTGGCTCATAGCCCACCTTTTTCTCAAATTTGAAGAGACGTCACTGCTTACCAGGTGTTGAAACCTAAAGTCGCACCCCTGTAATTTGGTTTAACGATTTGCGGGAATCTTCGTCCTCTTGCGGCGAGAGATAGCGTGGCAGTCGGAGACTGTCAGGTAGTCCAATCTTAAAATCTGGCTTGCCAGCCTCTAACGTCGATGTGCACATGACCTCCATACAACCCTAGCCCTCCCTGCCAAACTGGATCTAGTTTTTTATAAATTTGTAAAGGTGTGAGGTTATTGCAGTAAAAGTCCATTGCTTTTCCAGGGATATGGAGCGAGTTGCGTGCAGCGTTGGGAATTCGATTGTTGATCCACTGAGGGCGATACCATGAGGTTACGATCATGGGTTCTCCCAAAACTGAACGGGCTTCCTCAGCTTCCTTCGCCAGTTCAAAGATTCCATCGAGTTCAGATTGAGTCGTTGGGATTCTATCCCCTCCTTTGGTCGCTTCGTACCAGTAGAAGTTCCCACCAACCCAAATAGGGTCAATCGGATCAACGTTTGTGCCGTTAGGCAGGGTAATACGAGCCATATTTGATGTCTCTAAGGGTTCATGAATGTTTTGAATTAATTGGAGTTGTTCAACCTAAGCTAGGAAGTTAGGGGCAACCCGTTACTGAACTTGACCTAGCAGGAGTGATTAAGCCAGGTTCTAGCTGCCCCACGTTTTAACCACTGCTTTCAATTGCTTGCAAAACTAGGAGTTCGCTGCGAGCCAGTTGAGAATGGCGTGACCTACTGCCCTGCCGCCGCGTTCACTCCAATCCTCGCGATCGAGAACTGGCGCGTCCATGAAATACAGTTCTGCCAGGACTGAAACTCGTACATTGGTATCTTCTGCACCGCTCAAAACACCCAGCACCATGCGTGGGTCTCGTCCTCTGGCAATGCGATCGGCAATTCCAAGTTCTGAAGCAATTTCCGCACTCATTAGCTTTGCTAAAGCAATATCGTCAGCATCGCCCTTTCGGTTGTGAACAAGGACTTCAGTCCCTTGAGCCAAAGCATTAGCAGCGTTGTGGTGAATTGAGCAGAAAACGTCGTAGCCAGTCGCCGTTTTACCAATTTCGTACAAGTCGGTTCCACTGTTACCGGAAGTGACGCCACCAAAATCGGTAATTGTACAGGGTACTCCCGCTGCAAGGATCACTTTTTGCGCTTCTTTTGCGGCAATCCAGTTCAGGTCATACTCGCGCTCCCGTCCAACAACTGCTCCAGGCTCAAAGCCATCTGGATTTGGACCATGCCCAACTTCAAGCAACACACCCTTCGCTTTCCAGGTTTTACGCGCTAGTGGAGTTACGATAGAAGCAACTCCTAAAAGCTTCTTCGCTTCCGGTAGAAGCTGAAGCACTTTTCCAACGTACGCGTCCTTTCGCTTCCGATCGGCATCCGATCCATCAAAGGGTCCACCGATATAGCCGGCATAGGCAATGAACGTGATGTAGTCTTCAGGTGTGCTGCTATTCCGTCTCCAGCCTGAATAAGCGGGGCGATCGATAAAGACCCAGTAGCCCTTAACCGCTTCTTCCAGGTCATTGAACTTGCAGTAGATATCTGTTTCTCCTGCACTATCTGTATAGATAACCTGGTCAGCAATCGCCCCCATTTCCTTACGAAACTTCATCCCAAAGGGATTCGCGTGGAGCTTGAACAGGTCTGACTGTCCTCGACCAGATTCTAGAATTGCCTGTGCTAACTGAATCACCTTTAAATGCTCAAACTCAATGGGAGTCTCTTTCAAAGTCTCAACAAAATTGCTCCAAACAAACATGACTTTTCTCCATAATGTATAGCTGGTGAATTCAATAACCAGGAAGAGCGATCTGGGCTTGCGCTCAACAATCCCTCGACTGCCTGATTAAGCAGGAATGACCTGCTAACTCATACGCGGGGTATTAATCTCGATTCTGTGGACTGGTTCAATTGGGATAAGTTCTCGATCGTGCGAAGAGCTGCCAGCAGAAATCACCACTTCGTTGCCAACTCTTGTTCCAGTAATTAATGAGGACACAGTTTGAAGATTGGTTGCGCCAGCGATGCCAAGACTAAACCAGACTAGAACCTGTAAAATTTGTCGGGAGTAGGAATACATTTTATTCTCCTTGTTGTGATCGCTGAGGGACTCACCGCATCCAGCCCTGCATCTGATATATCGCCCGAACCTTCTGCACCTGTTCAATCGCACGCTGATGCGCCACCATTTCTAAGCTGCTAGAATTTTGCTCATCCTGGGAAAGGGCTGGCGTTTGTTGCTTTGGAGTAAACAGAGCGATCGCCAAACGTGAAAGGGTGCTGAGCTTGTAAGAAACTTGTGCCATGATTCTTTTCCTGATGTGGAATTTCTATTTGTCCTTATCAAACTCGAAGCATGGCTGACTTCAAGACCGAGAAAGGCTGAGTTGTTTGGCAATTGTTGTCAGATGTTGAAGCGAATTATGAAAAGAGAACCTGTTCGTAGGATAGGAAGTCTCTACCCCACAAACACAGTGGCTTAGAGGTTAATGTAGTCCTCAATACCAGCCAGAATAGCTTCTGCAAAACTCTTCTGTTTGTCCAGATCAGCCAGCATATATTCCTGGGTTGGATTGGAGATGAATGCAAGCTCAACCAGAATGGCAGGCATATCGGTGTAATTGAGAACTGCAAATTTTGCTTCCTTGACTCCCCGATCCTCATTGGTGCCCAGCAACGTCACAAGTTGCTTCTGTACTGTATTTGCTAGTTGATAGCCGCGCGTAGAGCCGGGGTAGCAATACGTTTCAACCCCGTGAGCAGTTGCCTGCTCGTATGAATTGCAGTGAATACTCAGGAAGAAGTTAGCATTTGCCTGATTAGCAATGTCAGCACGGGCTGAGAGTTCTTCGTAGTCAGAAGCATTCGGGGCTGCAACAGAAGTATCTGCTGTACGAGTCAACACTACTCTTGCGCCACGGGGCAGGAGTAGTGTCTGTAAGTGTAGTGCAACTGCCAGTGTGACATCCTTTTCACGAACGCCTGTAGGACCAGAAGCACCGCTGTCATTTCCACCATGACCCGGATCAATACAGATAATTCTGTCGATCTGATTAGGAGATGTCGGTTGAGTGCTAAGCATTGCAGTGACAGGAACCCGTCGTCCCTCAACAAACAAGCCGCCAAAATTGCTGATCGGCTCTCGTTCAACAGGTCTACTGCGCGTTGGACGGTGAACGATTTCACCTCCCCCAATATAAATGCCAACATGAGTAATGACACCTGTTTTGTAATTGCCGTAGGTGTTCCGGAATAAAACAATGTCTCCGGGCTGCAAATCCTTCTGATTCGAGATCTCCTGCCCAACATCATTGCCTGAGAAACTATCGGCAAATCCTGGTCCAAATACACTTCCCGGAGGAAGCAAAAACTTGTCTGTTGGGTTCGCAGCATTTCCAACAAAAATCCCTGCTTGCTTGAATACATAGCGAATAAAGATGGCACACTGCTCTCCCTCGCCTGGGTTAAAATCGCGGTTAACCCAGGACTTTGCAATTTTAACGACATCATTCAATGTGCCTGACATGAGATTAGCTCCCCTTTCAATTTTTTCTTTTGCTTCTCGGTTTAGGAGAATTTGTATGTTTCTATCAAAGCGGAGCATTGAATGAGTTTGTGCCCCAGAATGACTGAGTTCGCCTGACTTTTGAGAAACTCCCTCTAAAATTTGACCAGTGCACAAAAACTGCTATGCCTTGATTGCTGAGAGTTCGTCAAGACTGTATGGACTGGTCAAGCTGTCTGTTAGGCGGAATGGCTTCCTGAGCCAGCAGGCACTCGCTGAGGATATTAGGTTGGCTCGATCCACGATCGTCAATTCTCTGACGGGAAAACCTGTTGATTGGGCAGCGTTTGAAGAAATCTGTTTGCGGCTGTCTTTGGATAGTCAGGAAATCAGTCAACCGATCGCTGACACTAAAACTGAGACTGCTCCTGCTATCCTGACCGCTTTATCTTCCTAACCTTCAGCTTTAACTCGGATTGATTGGAGTGAGGCGATCGATGTATCCCGATTTTATGGGTGTGCCGCCGAACTGCACTCATTACGCCCGTGGGTTTTACAGGATAGGTATCGTCTTGTTGTTTTACTAGTGCGACTTCAGGAAAGTAATTGTGCAAGTAGGAGTCGTAAGAGTTACTCTGAAATCAGAAGACTTACAGCGTGTCATTGTCTGATGCTTGACCCTTTATACGTTCGTTCACTAACTGAAACCGAAGAGGTTGCGCTCAAACAAGGACTGCGCTCGAAAGAGGCGTTTACCCTGCGTCGTTGCCAAATTCTGCTTGCCAGTGCGAAGGGCATCAAAGCTAGTGAATCACAACGTCAGCCGGTTGCAGTGTGCACACCGTTCGCAATACAATTCGTTCTTTTGAGCAGCATGGCGTTGCCTGCCTCAGTGCCCAGTTCAATCGTCCCAAAACCGTGTAACCTGTCTTCAACATGGGCAAACGAGAACAATTACGTCAATTGATTCATGGAAGTACGCGTACTTATGGGAAACCTCGTTCGACTTGGACATCAGACTTGCTCGCTGAGGTGTTCCGGGAACAGGGCATCACTGCAACCAGGCGAGCCGCACCACGATTGAGACTGCCCTGAAAGCGATGAATATCACCTGGAGCCGTGCCAAACGGTGGATTGTCTCGCCCAATGAGCAATATGAGCGAAAAAAGCGGCAGTGCAACCGATTGATCCACCTGAGTAACCAGAATCCGGATTGGATTTTAAGGTTTATGGACGAAGTGTGGTGGAGCCGGCAGCGCGACCGATGACGCACAATTGCACAAACGAGGAAAAGCCTTTGCAGCGTATCGAGAAGACAAGCGATCCAATGGAGAACGACCCGAAGGCGATTGCTTGTTACGGTATTTAACTGCAAGCACCGTCTGAAATGTTGGTGCGCTTTGTTGAACAACGTCCGTGCAGCGAAATCACCTGTCATTTCTTGGCGTGGGTGTGTCAACAGATCAGTGCAATGGGAAAACGAGTCATGCCCATCATCTGGGATAACGCTACATGGCATCTGTCCAAACAAGTGCGGCAATGGATTAGAACACAATTAAAACGTCAAGCTATCTGGAATGGGCATGAGATTGATTATCTGTAGATTGCTTGTGAAAAGTTTCTGGTTGAATGCGATTGAACCGAAGTGGATTCACGCCAAGCGAGCAATTGTTCAACTAGACCGGACATTGAGCGCATCAGAGTTGAAGACCAGAGTGTGTGATTACTTCCAATGCCCCCTGCTCGAATCCCTTGCAAAAAAGCTCCCCTGAAGATGCACTAGGATATAGTCATGTCACGTATTTCAGCGTTTCGTGACACTAAATTACACGCATCCTGATGTGCGATTCGTTTCTGCCCAAGTCAAGCCCTTCCACAAGGCTTGAAATAAAGCAGAGTCAAGGTCTCGAATCTTGATAACTCAACTTCTGTGTGGTGAGTCCAATTCGGACAATTCCATCTCCCCTAGTGCTGGGGTAACAGCCTATCCCTCAGGTGTGCGACTGACCCTCAATCGTCTGAAGCAGGGATAAAAGGTGGTCACTCAGAACCCGACTGAGAATTCCATCGAGCAGAGCTGAATAAGGCTAACGTAATGTGAATCCACATCTGAGCCATCGTTAACGTGAACAAGCCTACGCGGGTTTAAGGGCTTGCCCAAAATGGGACTAGATCAGAGGCAGATTGTTAGTCAGGACAGTTTGCAGCACTCTCAATGATCTCGGTGGAAAGTGGGAGCCTACAATCAGCGTAAAACGGAAGTCGGGAACGAAGTAACCGCCTCAACTGCTCTCTGAATCGGTCGATGTCAGAGTAGGTTGTCAGCCGCATGGGTTGAGGAGGAAGGATTGTCTCAGAAGCCAATGCCTTTGGGAAAGCCAAAGGATATGCAGACGGAGACACAACAATTGGGAAGGTAGGGTTGCCAGTCGCAATGAACACGTCATGAGCGAGTTAACGACTACGTATGAATGGAAGACCATCCCCTGGCGCAAGCTGGAGCGGAAAGTCTTTAAGTTGCAAAAACAAATCTACCGAGCCGCTTGTCGTGGTCAACGGGCAAAAGTCAAGAGGCTTCAACGACTCCTGATTCACTCTTGGGCAGCAAGAGTCCTGGCAGTTCGACGAGTAACACAAGACAATGCAGGCAGCAAGACAGCAGGCATCGACGGCTTAAAGTCGCTACCACCGAATCAACGGCTGTCTCTTGCCGAACGTCTCAAGTCCGGTTGGGGCAAAGCTTCTCCTATGCGTCGAGTCTGGATTCCCAAACCGGGTAACACCGAAGAACTCAGACCGTTACATATTCCAACTCTAGAGGATAGAGCAAGACAAACCCTGTTCAAACTCGCGTTGGAACCGCAATGGGAAGCTAAGTTCGAGCCCAACTCGTTCGGGTTTCGCCCCGGGCGCTCCTGCCATGATGCAATCGTGGCGATCTACCTCCAGGTTTGTCATCAACCGAAATGGATTTTAGATGCCGATCTGGCAAAATGTTTCGACACGATTGCCAGACAACCCTTGCTCAAGAAGCTCAATGCCAGTCCGTCTATCACTCGACAAATCCGAGCCTGGTTGTGGGCAGGGGTCATGGACAACTTCCAATACAGTGAAACGCCACAGGGCGTGCCACAAGGCGGAAGTTTGTCACCCTTACTAGCAAATGTGGCGTTGCATGGCATGGAGAAATACATTGCCCGCTATTGCAAAGGGGCAAGGGTGATCCGCTATGCCGACGATCTGGTGGTCATCCATCCACAACGACAGGTCATTGAACACGCTCAACAGCTACTGGGCAAGTGGTTGGAAAAGATGGGATTGGCATTCAAACCGAGTAAGACCCGCATCTGCCACACGCTGAACTCAGTCAATGGACAGGTCGGGTTTGATTTCCTGGGCTTCTCGATTCGGCAATACCGAGTGAGTAAATACAAATCTGGGCGGTCAATGAAAGGTTACAAAACGCTGATCCAGCCTAACAAAGCAGCAATGCAGAGACACCTTCAGCAATTGCAAGAGGTGATTAGAAGCCACAAGGCAGCCCCACAAGCTGCTTTGATTCAACATCTCAACCCGATCATTCGGGGATGGTCGGCTTACTTTTCTGCCCAGTGTAGTAAGAAGGCTTACACCAAGCTGGATTATTTACTCTACCAAAAGCTGCGAGCTTGGGCACATCGTCGTCATCCCAACAAGAGTGGATACTGGCGAGCTAGTCGCTACTGGCGAGTCAATCAGGGAGAAGGATGGATCTTTGCTGCCAAGCAGGGAGATAAACGGTTACAACTTCGCACTCACAGCGAGACTCCTATTGTTCGGCATGTCAAAGTTCAAGGCAATCGCAGTCCCTATGATGGGGATTGGAGCTATTGGGCAACTCGGATGGGAAAACATCCAGAGCTACCGAGACAGATTGCCAAACTGTTGAAGCAACAACGTGGACAATGTTCGTATTGCAAATTGTACTTCAAGTCAGCGGACCTCATGGAAGTCCACCATGTGGACGGAAATCATCAAAACTATCAATGGGAAAATCTGGCGTTATTACATCAGCATTGCCACGACCAAGTTCATACAGGTGTGCATGACAAGCACCCAATTGTTGAGGAGCCGGATGAATCTAACGATTCATGTCCGGTTTTGCAGACAAGTCGGGTGGGTGACTGCCCGACTTAGTCTAACTACACCCCATCCTGTCTCCCCATGAGTCTAAGTGCAGGATCGGCTTCTGAATCAAAATACTATTTCTATAAGTCAGTCATTCTCAACCTTTAATTCAGACAGCAGAAAACTTTGATGAAGGTATCCCAAAGTTTTGCTGTTGGCGAAAGGAGAAACTATGGCTTGGAACCCCAGTCAAGATTGTCTAGCTCTCATCAAAGAGTCAGAAGGGCTGCACCGCAAACTTCCAGATGGAAACATTGAAGCGTAGCCTGATCCTGTGGGAGTATGGACGACCGGGTACGGTTCAATTTTCAATATTGATGCTGACAGACCTGTTAAAAAAGGCGATGTGCTTACCAAAGTTGATGCTGAGCGGTGGTTGAAGGTAGAAATAGATGAGAAAACAAATGCAGTTAACACCCTTTGCAAAGTTGATCTGACTCAAGGCATGTTTGATGCTCTAGTTTCATTCGCATCTAATGTTGGAACTGAAACTGAAGGCTTAAAGGGCTCAACACTCTTGAAAAAATTGAACAGCAAGGACTACGAAGGTGCAGCGCGAGAATTTGATCGCTGGATTCATGGAAATGGTAAAGTTCTTCCAGGACTTGTCATCCGTCGTGACAGAGAAGAAGCCCTATTTCGTCGAGATGGATTTCCTGGTGCTGCTACTCCTACGCCGGATACTACATTTTCTGCCACGGGTGGCAGGAACCAAAAATTCCCTTGGACATTAATCGCACTTTGGTTGTGGGAAATTCTGGCAAAGACTGTTTCATTTTGAATTGTGCATTGGCAAAACTTGGGTATCTTGCCGATGGCATTCAGCCCGGTAAATATACCTCCGTCACTGAAGAAGCTGTCGAATGGTTCCAAGGCGAAAACGATCTTGAAGTCGATGGAAAGTTTGAACTCAAAACAAAGGCAGCCTTAACAACAGCCTTAACAAACGCTGTGAAACGAGTGCCTCCTCCCAGAGTCTACTGTCGTCTGACCCGTACTGGTACAACGGCGTATGCGGGTCTTGAGAAGTTGCTGCTGGAGTTTGTTGATCCAAAGGGAAGAGTTCTTGCAAAGCTTGATGCGATCTCAGGTGCACCTGGAGCGCAGAAGTTTAGAGTTCCTGACGATCCGCTAAGTTTTCCTGGAAGTTTTGAGCCTATTCCTCAAGCACGCTATACTATTGGAAATATTGATTTTGCAGGTGGCAAAGACAACTACACTGTTGTACACCCCCATGAGACGAACGGGATTGGTCCAGTTTGGGTTCCAATCATTAAGACCCGGTTTGACGATCGTGACAAGTTTGGCTTCCATATGGATTGGAATCGGAGTAGTTCTCCAGGGAGCGCAGGCTGCGTCTGTGTGGGCACAGAACCAGAACTCGAGAATCTAGTTGCTCTTCTGCGTCGATATGATCCTCGCGACCTATTTGTAGACTGGGGAATTCGCTAGTTGTTTGAGAATTAGCCTTTTGAGGGCAGAGCGAATCTGCCCTCAAAATTTTGATTTTTCTGAAACTGCCTGTACATTAACCCTAATTAACTAGACCCCTTAGAATCATCAATCTGGTAGTTCTCTTGTGACAGACGTTCTGTCGCTTCTACTTCCAAAAGCTGCTTAACAAAATATTCATAAACGACATCGTCGAATAACTCACGGACAAAACTATTAGCATTCTTCAAGCGAGATACATAATCCTCAATAATGGACTCTCTGCGTAAATTTTGACGATCGTTAATATCCCCATATCGTTTCTGCTGACTTTCGCTACGAATCTCCTTCATCCAGGTTGTATGTAGCGTTAACGCCAAGTTAAGCGGTTTATGACTAGACGAAGCGCTTAAACGGTAAATGGGCTTCTGGAAACAGTCGGCATGAAACACCCAAAATTCGTCACACGACTCTTTCTCGTTGTCTAAGCTATCAGATAGAACAGTACAAACGATAAATCCGTGTTGGGATGGAGCATTTCCTTCTTCTAATGGTTCAGCGCTAGGAATGAATTGAGGCGAAGAAACAAAATATCCTGATGGAAACTGAAAAGAGTCTACAATACTCATTGTTTGAGTATCAAGTCGTATTAAGGTCAAAGGCTTGTCCTTATTTGGAAGATTCTTGATCGGAATCGCTCTATAGCCTCTTGATTTGTAGGCATCATAAACCTGCTGCGGAACCAGCTCCCAAGTAAATCCCCAAGCAATCCAGTAAATATTTTTAACTTGCGTTTCCTGATTGGTTATATCATCACGACAAAGTTCACTGTGGGTGTAGATTGACGGCGACCATGTTGCTTCTGCATCTCGAAGAACTTGAATCGTCTCAATCTCACCGCTATTGCCGTCAATTACATACTTCGCTAATGCTCCAAGGTCTGTCGTACCGACCTGCATCCCTTCTAGATCGGAACGAAAACAAGGTTTTCCTGAAACAGAACTATCGTATCTTGTGATCCACTGGGTCACATCCCACCCGTTAGGGTGACCGACATGAAGTGTAATCTTCCCCTCTGGATTACTGTAATCAGCCGCAAAATGAGAAATCTCATAAGGCAGAATAATTTGTTTTGCAGGCAAAGGCAGAGGTGGCTGTTTCTTCTCCTTATCATATGTACAAATAAAACTGGGATATTTCTCTAAATCTTTTCGCTTAACAACATACAAGGTTCCTTTAGGCAGAGGCAGAACATCTCGAAGAAATTTTGCACGAACCCATGCACCTAGCGACCAGTACTTCTGAAAGAGTTTTAATTTAAGGAATCCTACAAAGAACGGTGAAAATATCTGCGAAAATTCCATCTTGAATGCAATATCAGCAAGGATAATGAAGTCTTCTGTGATAGCAATTTGGTGAAGGGATTGTTCAACTATAACAGGCTGACCTTTTTGCGGACCATCTGCAACAACTAGCCGCCAGCGCTTTAAAACAGGCTCTTCAGATTTTTCTGATTTATTGCTATATAAATTTACTTCATAGTCTGATTTCGAGCCTTTACTAGGAAAGCGATAGTAAATTAAGTCAGTGAACCGTCCGAACTGTTCTTTGGCATTTGCCCCGCCTTTGAGAAAATTATTAACTTTATCAAATATCCAATTTACTGGTTTTTGATATATTCCGTTGTATCCCGTTGAGTAATTAGTAGTAAACAAACCAACTTCATATGCTGTGGATTTGTTACTTTGTGTAAAGTCAACAACAGGATGAGCAGAGTTAATGTAAACGTCAAATGGGTAGCTTCCAGTCAACTTAGAAACAAGGACAGAAACGATTGGCAAGATGCCTAGCCACTGATCGGTTGAGCCAACTGGCGCAATCAATTCCAACGAATCTGGATCAACTTCGTAAGGACGACCTGCATCAATCGTGACGATTAAGCGATCGCCTATTCGAAGAAATGCAGTATTGAGTTGATTTCTGCCCCCTAGAAGGAGACTCATACGACTGGGACCGCCATTTCGAAAAGCCGCTAAGTATGAACATAGCCAATGCTTTTTAGAAAACAGGGTCTCAGGCTTCCATACTGTGTTGTCGCTCGCTCCAGTCATCGCAATATCAGCGTAATAGCAAGGCGTTTTTGTAATTCGGGTTTTGAGCATCGCTTTACGATGCTCAAAACCCAAGCGATAAATCATGCCGTCGCCTGTATACAGTGGAGTGCCATCTTCTTGAGGGCGATCGTCTGATTGAAATAAAGCACCTACAACGAAAAAGTAGCCTTGCAATCCTGGAGGCAGTTCAACAGCGTCTCCCTCAGCAACTAGCTCCCAAGCTTCTCCACCTTTGTGAACGTATTGACGGACGTGCAGTTGCATGTCTGTAATTTCTTTTCGGCACGTTTTAATTACAGAGTAGGGTACAAAATATTTTCTACAAGGTTCACCAATAAACCGCGCCTGTTGTCGCTTCATACTGCTCCAAGATCTCTCAATGTTGCTTCCTGTGCCAGAGTTAAACCTGTAATTCCGGTAATTTGCATTCCCTCATAAAGACGTTTAGGTTTCAGCCTTGCCAAACAGTCCCCAGTTTGCACATCCCAAACCCGAATAGATTCATCTTCACTAGTACTAATTAACTTTTGACCATCTGGACTAACTGTCGCAGCCCAAACCCAGTTGGTATGCCCCCTCAAGGTATTTAAGCACTGTCCTGTCTGACTATTCCAAACCTTAATAGATTGATCAGAACTAGTGCTGACAACGGTTTGATTATCTGAGAAAAATACAGCTCCCATAACCCAACCCTGGTGTCCCTGTAGCGTCTGCAAACAGTCTCCCGTCTCGACATCCCAAACTTTCAGCGTTTTGTCTAGGCTAGCGCTAACGAGTCGATCGCCTTTTGAATTGAAAGAAACCGCACCCACTCGCGCACTGTGTCCAGTCAGGGTAGCGTAGCACTCTCCTGTGGAAACATTCCAAAGCTTAATCGTACAATCATCACTACCACTGGCAAGAGTGATGCCGTTGGAATGAAAGGCAAGGGCAGGGACGCGATCTCGATGCCCAGTTAAAGTCGCAAAGCATGTTCTACTCTGCAATCGCCATAGTTTGATTGTTTGATCAAAGCTGCTGCTAGCAAGAATTTCCCCATTAGAACTAAACGTGAGTCCCCATACTTCATCACTATGTCCTTCAAAGACTGCCACACACTTCTTCTGCCGCCAGTTCCAAACTTTGATTATGGTGTCCATTCCACCGCTGGCCAGTAGTTCGCTATCCGCATGAAAAGCTAACGACGAAATGCCAGATTCGTGCGCTTTTATCTCCTGTAGGCATTGATGGTCGGTACTATCCCAGATTCGTAGAAATCTGTCTTTGTGCCCAGTTGCAAAAGAATGACCGTCTGAACTCAATACCAAAGGGCGTACCCAATTTGAGTGTCCAATTATTGTTGTTGAACAACGACCCGACTCGACATCCCATAATGCGATCGTCTGGTCTTCGCTGCCTGTAGCAATGGTTTGCCCATCAGGACTAAACACTGCTCTCCAAACTTGGGTTGCATGTCCACCTAGGGAGCGTAAGCAATCACCTGTTGTAGCATCCCAAATTTTTGCGGTACAGTCGGCACTACAGCTTACGAGTAACTGACCGTCTGGACTCCAAACGGCTCCCCAAATCCATCCAGTATGACCCTTCAAAATCCTTACACATTGCCAGTCAGCTACCCGCCACACCCGGATAGTGCAATCGCAGCTTGGACTAGCTAACCATTGACCATCAGGGCTGAAGTTAAGTCCTGTTACCCAGTTACTATGCTCAGTTAGTGTCTGGACACAGGTTCCTGTCTGTACATTCCAGATGCGGATAGTATTATCAAAACTACCGCTAGCTAGAAGACTACCGCAGGGACTAAAGCTAGCAGCTAAAACTCCAGCGGAATGACCTTCGATCAGAGTGAAACAAGTTCCATCATCAACATTCCATAAGCGAATAGTGCGATCGTAACCAGCACTAGCAACGACTTGACCGTTGGGACTAAATGCAACACTGTATACACTATCACTATGCCCACTTAGAATGTTTCTGCAAGTTCCTTCAAACAAGTCCCAAATTCTTAAGGTTTCATCATCGCTTGCACTAGCCAACAATTTACCTGTTGGATCAAACGCAATTCGTCGTACCCAGTTGGTATGTCCCTGAAGAGTTAGAAGGTGTTGTCTATCTATTACCCTCCATATTTGAATTTCGCAGTTTGTGCTGCTTGTTGCTAGTGTCTGTCCATTGGGGCTGAACTGGATAGAAAGAATGCCGCCGAAGGTTTGAGCAAACGGTGAATCAATGAACTCAGAGTATGAGAAATTCACATCATGCAACTCAATATCTTGCAGAACGGCTTGGCGAATCACCAAATTGGAGAAGTCATATCCCGAAATATTTAAATTGAGAGAACGATAGAGGTTAAGCAAGTTACCTGCTGCATAGCCTAGACCCAGTTCGTTTTCTTGACGAACTACTTGCAGCAGCATATCTAATCGCTGACGAAGAGCTGCTTCTGTTCTAAAATATCTTTGCAGTTCCCTGATTAGAAGTTCCAGAATAAGTCGAGTTTGCGATTCTCTTACAAAATCCTTTGCCTGAGCCTTAACTAAGGCAACCGTATTAAGCAACGCGATCTGACCTGTTTTGATTTCCTGAAAAGCCTGCTCAAGCAACTGATTTGTAACGTATTCCATCACGACAGACTGCTGTGTAAAACAACCTGATTGCTTCTCCAATAAAGAACGATGTTGCAGGGAGTCAAGTGCTTCCAGTAGCTCTCTAGCTGTCACTGTCGGGAAAAGGTTTCTGTGAAGATCACTCAGCGATGTCCAGCCTCGTTCAATTGCTAGCCAGTACATGATCTGTTTTTCTACGGCAGTCAATCGATTAAACTGCTCACTCAATAACTTCCAAATGTCCCCAAAGAAAAGAATTTCTTGTTCTAGCAATTGAGCAACATTCCCATCAAAAAAATTCTGAAGGGTGGTGGCAATCACTTTCAGTGCTAATGGATTACCATCGTACTGCTCAATTAAAGGGCTTAATTCGGCTTTTGAGCCGGAGTACCCTTGAACTTCAAAAACTTTGTATCCTTCTACTTCACTCAAACCGTTCAGCCGCAGCGACCGCACCGGAGATTTCAATCCCTCCAGCTGCACTAACTCAGCAGGCTTTTCTCGACTGGTCAGAACAACACAACTTTGATGGTGTGTTTCACCAATGCATTTTAGAAGAGTACCGTAGCTTTCATACCCACTTTTATATGCCCCTGTTTGAATTCCCGATTGAAGAATTGTTTCACAGTTATCTAGAACTAATAAGCAACGTTGCTGAAAACACTCAATAAGATTTGAAATCTGTCCATCCAGTGTCTCGGGTAATTTAGTAACTGGGATAGGACTTAGAAACTGGATCAAATCAACCAAGAGCGCGTCTATAGGTGGAGCGTTCCTTAATGATCGCCAAATCACGTAATCAAAGTTTTCTTCAATCTGATGTGTTAGTTTGACGGACAGTGTTGTCTTGCCAATTCCTCCAACCCCAAACACTGCAACTAATTTGCACCGCTCCTGAAGAACCCACTGCTCTAGAGTCTCCAGTTCTGGCTCTCTGCCGAAAAAGACCGAGATGTCCGGAGTGCTTCTTAAGTCCCTAGAAATCCTTGATACTGCAAGGCTTGGCTTCTGAATGGCAGTTGCTAAAAGAGCAAAATCTATCTCAGCGATTTCTTGACTAT
This sequence comes from Phormidium tenue FACHB-886, assembly GCF_014764505.1. Classification (GTDB taxonomy): domain Bacteria; phylum Cyanobacteriota; class Cyanobacteriia; order Elainellales; family Elainellaceae; genus FACHB-886. Next base: position 3,405 of record NZ_JACXWX010000078.1, on the reverse strand, counting down.
CTACGGACAGCCTTGAACATATTTCTTCAAAAACTGCCCGGTCAACAGGTTTGCCTGTCAAAAAGTTGACGACCGTAGAGCGAGCTAAGCCAAGCTCTTCGGCTAGCGCTTGCTGGCTTGGAAAGCCGTTCCGTCTAACCGATAGTTTGACCTGTCCGATACAATCCTGGCGAACTTTGAGCGATCGTGGCATATCAGGTTTTTGATTTACTCAAATTTTAGACGGAATTGCTTACAAGTTAGCCTAACTCAGTCAATCTAGGGCGTGAACTCAGACAGCAGTCCTGTTTTATTGAATTATCGACGCTGATACCAATCAGACGAGTTGCAGAGAGCTAGAAGAGAACTTTTATCTCTTTGTAAAAACCAAAAAACTTCTAACTAGGAGAACAAGTTGTATGAAACGGTTTTATGGTGTTCAAATTGGTTCACTTCTCAAAATTCACCCTCTCTTGGTTGCAGTTACCTTTCTTGCCGCTGCCATTCCTGCCTTTGCAGTTACCCGTATCGATAGCTCTGTGACACCTCAAGTCGGAGGTGCATCTTGTTGTACTTGCAACAGCCCAGGTGGGCAAAGTCCAACCGAAGAGACGGCTTCCTCAGAAACAGTTGTAAGCAACAGCCCAAGTGGACAAAGTTCAACCGAAGAGACGGCTTCCTCAGAAACAGTTGCAAGGCGGGGGTGTGGAGGGGTGTGAACCTATCTTAGGCAGTCTTTGTCTCCAGCAGATTATTCAGTTCTCGTTGCTCTTGAGTAGTTTGTCAAGGAGATATCCTAAGTCTGAGCAAACTTCTGCTTAATTTACGTTTCTAGTGAGGAGTAGACAATAACATCTGCTCCTCATTCAACAAGTCATACAACCCAAAAGATTTTGTTATGTTGCAGATTGATGCATCTACTTTTCTGAATAACCCACTCCGCCGCAAGCGGCGAGGAATTAGACTCGGTACAGATTAAAAAGAGATTTTACTGGCAGACTTACAAGCTGCTAAATGGATTGAGAGGATAAGCTCATCTACAAATTTAGAAGAACCTGCTGAACATTTTATCTATTACCATCATCTTACCCAAGCAATCATGGGTTTGACAGTTAAACGCTTAGAGCAGATTGACAGATTGTTTCTTAGAGAATTATTCAGAAATGGTCAACCCTTTACTCAGTAGCTCTCAATCAACTCAGAACACATTTTCCTGTGGCTTCTGCACCTGGCTTGACTGTGAACGGAAAGAATTGGTCAGAGACGCTTCAAATTAGCAGTGTAGGGTTGGCACGTTTAGCTAATGAATCAAGATATGCAGAATGTTGGGCTGAAAAGTCACTATCTGATTCTTCTGCGTACGATTCTTATGGCGATCGCCCTGGAAAGAGGTAAGGATGCGCAGCGAAGCTGATTCGTCCCGGATGGCTACGATACCCTTCCAGCAATTGCCTTAACTCCGGCGACACTGGAACGAATTGCGTCTTCTGCTTCCCTTTCATCGTTGCCTGCCGAAACGTAGTGCGATCGCGTACCCGCCTGTCAATTTCAACAACCTTTTGCTAAATGTGAGGTGCATTAGATAGCAAGCTGAAGTACTCAACCGCGTGCTCAAGGATGAGGAGAATTTGATGCGTGTCAGATTTGAAAGCAGGTAATCAAATTTTGACACGCATCAAAACGATAATGTGAACTAAGCTTAATCGGGTAGCTCCAACCCTAGCTCAGCTGCCTTCGCTACCAATCGCGCCATCTTTGCTCTCAGTCTTTGCTGTTCTCGCTCTAATTGCTTGAGCCGCTTGCCCCGCTCGATCGCCGCTCGCGTTTCTGCCACTTGGGCGGCTTTCAAGTAGCGCGCCTTCTGCCCTTGAACTCGCAAGCGATACTGAACAGAAGGTTGCCCTCGCACTGTTGTTCCACCTGGAGTTGAGGAGTCAATCCGAGCATTGAGCAAGACGTTTCCTGCTCCTAGAAGGGCAGCGATCTCGGTTTCTAGCGCTGCGAGTTTTGCTTTCAGTTCTGGGTATTTCAGTTTTGATGCGTGTCAAATTTGTAATGTTTGAGCTTATTCTGACACGCATCAAGTTGAACCGGGGTCTAGTACAACCCGGATTACCCTCAAACACTTGATTAGAGGAACTTTGAGAGGATTGAAAGTGATAGTTGTCTCATAGTGGTTAGGTAGAGATAAGTGCAGTTATCTCTACCTAAATCGCTCAACACTCTACTGATTCACACTAAAATTGGGGCAGCGCGATTGTCTGTCTTATCCACTCAGGAGGAAGCCGTGTCCACCGATGCCACGACCGCTGCCGCTTCAATTTCAGCGGCGATGGACTGGGAGCATCCGACTCCCCCGACTGACCTGATCTTCGATGATGGAGTGCCCTTGGAGAGCAACCGCCACCGTGTCGCTATGAATCTGCTGATCGAGTCGGCGCTCTCGGCGTTAGGCAATCGCCCTGATGCGTTTGTTGGGGGCAATATGTTTGTCTACTACAGCCAGGAGCAGGCAATGAACCGCGACTTCCGAGGACCAGACTTCTTTGTGGCGCTTGAAGTCGATGGCAATCGAGAGCGGCAGGGGTGGGTGACCTGGCAAGAAGGCGGTCGCTACCCGGATGTGATCGTGGAATTGCTGTCACCCAGTACTGCCACAATCGATCGCACCGTCAAAAAGGACTTGTATGAACGGGTGTTTCACACGGCTGATTATTTCATCTTTGACCCTTTCGAGTCCAGTGTGTTTGAGGGGTGGCATTTGACTAACCAGCGCTATCAACCGTTGCAACCAAATGAACAGGGCTGGCTGTGGTGTGAGACACTGAACCTGTGGTTGGGCGTATGGGAAGGGCAGGTGCAGAAGGAACCCCCCACGGGCACTTGCTCATGGCTGCGCTTTTATGATGAGGCGGGCAATCTGCTGTTGTTACCAGAGGAAGCAGAACGCCAACGAGCAGAGCGATTAGCTGCTCGACTGCGCGAGCTGGGTGCAGATCCGGATGTTATATGAAGCGGGCAAAGACTAATTGAGTTATCTCTACCTAAAATCAAGCTAACTTTTCCTCCGACGATGCCTGACTTCCCCACTGACCCCGTTCTACCCATCGTCATCGTGCCGATCGACGGCGGCAAAAAGGAAGATCCTCGGCGATCGGAACCTCCAGATTTGCGTCACTGGCAGATCGAGGAGTTCCTGCGTCAAACGGGCAAGTCGGAGAATACTCAGCGCACCTACCGAGGACAACTGGTCCGCTTTGCCGCTTGGTGCGATAAGTCCTGGCTCGATGTGGCTCCCAGCGACATTGGTAAGTATCGCCGGGAGCTGAAGCGCAAGGGCTTGAAAGCGACTTCCATCAACCATGCGCTCAATACCCTCAAGTCCTTCTACGGATGGCTCAGGCGCAGCAATGGCTATCCGATGAA
>NZ_JACXWX010000077.1 GCF_014764505.1 Phormidium tenue FACHB-886 | reverse complement strand
GGTGTCATTGGTTTTGCCGATTTGTGTGGTAACGTTTCAGCTTAAACCAAGCCCTGCTTCCCTCCTAGCTTTCGTCTCAAGCTCCAATACTTTTGTCAGTCAAGCAGGGTGTAAGCGAGTTCGTTCAACCCGTGGGTCTTCAAGCATAGCAAAACACGCTTGCAGGCGTTCACTTAACGCTGTGGCTTGCACAATCACTCGACGAGTGGATTGAGGTTGAGCGCGATGAGCAAATCCTGACGACATGGGTGGGATAGGGGCAAGGGACGCTTTGATCATCCCTCAGTTCTCCCGTTGTGTCACGGACATCAATGGGTCGCTCAGGTTGAACCAGCTGCCGCACACACGCAGCAACTTGTCTGTATATCTAGCAGCCTTTTTAGATGCGCTTACCCTGGACTTCTACCCTCAATTTGAGTAGCGAAATCTGACAGTTTCAAGAGCTTAACTAGATGCCTTTGCTGCTTGCAACACACGTTTTTTGAACTTATTGATTAAGAAATAAGCTGAAGGCGGAAAATTGCTGTATTCGGTTTACTTTTAGTTAGCTTAAGTTTCTACTGCTCGGCTAATTGGGCGTAGCGATATGAATTGGATGCTGCTATAGCATACGTTTGATACAGGCAACATCTTATCAATTACCTGGCTTACTGGAACACATTAAATACTATCTTTTACGATGTCGTTTATTCCGCCGCAAGTTTGGTGTAGCTTGCAATTCAGCTCTAACAAAATCTGTGAAAGTTTTGGGGAAATTTGATTGAACAGGTAAACCAAGTTGCTTACTAAATTCTGGATCATAGATAGCAGATTTCCAGTTTATAGCAGCTTGTACCTGCTCAATGGTGATGGCTTGTACATTAGTCAAATTTGTGTTGTACAAATTAGCACCTGCAAGATTGGTACCTGTCAAGTTAGCGCCTGTTAGATCAGCATTAGACAAATCAGCATTCTGTAAATTTGCGAAAATCAGGTTTGCAGTTCGCAAGTTGGTATGAGATTGAATAAAGAGGTTAATCCCAAATCTATCGTGACGAGGCGCAGTACTTAAATCAGCCGCAGCAAGGTTCGATTCAGCCAGATCAGAACCCTCTAGATTAGCACCTCTTAGATCAGCGTTTGTGAAATTTACATCAGTAAGTTTAGCATTACGTAGATCAGCACCACATAAAACCGTACTACAAAAATCTGCTCCCTCTAAATTCAATCTTAATTTAGTAATAAATTCCGCATCAAAAAGAAATCGAACCACACTTCCTTTACGTTCACCATCTAATCGCCGTAGCACAGACAATGTTCTGGCTCTAACAATATCTAGTGCAGCTTCTCGCTGAGGATCTTCAGGTTTTAGTTGATATAGAGCTTTAGAGAATAACAATTCTGACAATCGATCAAGGTAAGTTTGTAAAACATCTTCATTCAAATTACTAGCAGCAATCTCTCGTTCAAGGAGTTGCTGTCGTTGTGATTGTTCATATTGAATTTGCTGAAACCAAAATCCTAAACCAGCTAATGATACTGGAATAATTAATGTATTCAGCCAATCCCATAGGGTTTTTGCAGACTGAGCGGTTTCAGTTGTTGTAATTTTGGTCACCTCTCCTGACGCAGACTGTTCTCTACTGATTGTAATAAGCTTATCCTCACCAACTCCAGCCCACTTCGCCCATTCAAGGGAGCAGTGCTGAATAGTTACTAGCAAATATGTGAGGAATACTACAGCAAAAATTATTGAGATGATCCACGTTTTGAAGTTGAGGTACACACTCGCCTTTCGCATGACAACCTAATCCTGATGAATCTAGCGTTTAATCGCTCGACTTGTAATTACATCAACAGTACTGTTAGCAATACTAATTTTTTAGTCTTGAGCACAAATTTATATCTTCGTGCTCAAGGCTTTTCTTGGTAGATCAACCAAGTCTACTTCGCTTTGCACTGAGGTACTTTCAGGTTGAATTGCACCTTTTTCTGCGTAACTCCAATAACAGTGTGGTAAGGAGGTGGCAATGCTCGCCCGCGACGCTCAATTTCATTCTTCGTTTTCATATTTTCCTTCCAGTAATTACTTACTTGATTAGCTGTGTGCTACACGCTAGCCTTTTGGCTGCTTGAGGCTGGCTCAACTAAGAGAATGCTATTTTGACGACCGACTACCCGCACGGTGGCTCCCGGATATAGCGCAAAAGGACTGGCTGTCTTAGCAGACCAATAGCTTCCACCGAACTTGATGCGACACCGCCGATTTGGGTCAACCACCCGATCAACAATTCCTTCCCCTACAAAAGTAGGTTTTAATTGCGTGTCAGTATTAGAAAGCTGCATCAGATTCTTTCCTTTAATTGGTTCAATATTCTCCACCATCCTCTGTAATGAAGTGAATAAAATCGTTGATTTGTTACTTAGAATATTCTCAAAAAATTTATGTCACAAATATCCATTTCATCTCACTGATAGATAGGTCAACGAGACAACTCAACGAATTGCTTCTGAAATCTTTTCTGAGAAATCACCCTTCGTATGACCGAGAGTGACGCTGTTGTCCTCGCTAGTACGTGGCGGATGTTCAACTTCTGTATAAGACATCCATCAATCCTCAAACTTAATAGTTGATCGACCATTAAGTTTTGCAAAAAAACCACGCAAGGGAGGTAACAACAGGCGGTTTCTGCCACAACCCATTAAACAGATAAAGTTCCCTAGACCTATGGGAAGGAGTAAGTTGAATTATGCCTGTACAAAATGGTTTGGAATGCTTGATTGGACAATTCAGTGTTACCCAGTGGGGAGTTCTCAAGACATATTACGCTCTATCCATCAAGCCCGAATTGACCGAGATTGAAGCAGATTGTCTAGAGGAAATTCTGGAGAAGGCTGAAACAGACAACGGATTGAACTTTTTACTGAACGAAATTGACTATCTAATTGGTCAAAAGCTTGGATTGCAAGATGAAGACCATGTCAATAGCTATCGCGATCAAAAAGCCTACCTCAGAGAGCATCTTGTGATTCTGCAGCCTGAGGAGCTTGATTATCAGCGTGAGCTTCAGAAGTGGCTCAAGGAAAGGGGACATTACAGAGGACCTGTAGATGGTGTGGCGGGAAAAGATTTTTGTGAAGCTGTGAAAGCTTTCCAAAGATCTAGCCAGCTAGAACCAGATGGCATTGTTGGTCCTAAAACGCTTCTTAAGCTGATAACTAATCACGAAGATCTTTGCAATCTCATGCCCAACGAAGCAGATCTCCGCCGTATTGGATTAGAGAGCTGCTTGGAAAACTGCAATCCGCCACCTGGAGGTGATCATGCGTGAAGACAAAACAGAAGCAAGACAGCGGTTTGATGCAGATTTTGAAACACTATACCAAGCGAAAAGCCCAGATTCGCACTCTCTTTTTCTATACGTTCAGCGTCTTCTACATCAGTTTCGATTGGGCAAAGCCTACGAGGTAATGGATATTCTCGTAGAGGTATATGCACGTGGAGTTAAATGCATTGAGAATGGCACAAACATTGTTAATTCTCAAGCGTGGACTAAAAAAGTTGCCCTCAATGTGATTCGAGAATTTCGGCGAGCTGCAGACAAGATCGACTATTACGACCTAGAATCGCAACCACAACTTGCTGCCACTAGTGCAGATGTTTTATCTGAGCTTGTATTTGAAAGCGATTTAGAAGTTGTTCAAAAGTCATTTGGTCAACTCTCGCTCAAGGACAAAAGTATCCTACAACTCCGAATCGTCAACGGTTTCTCTTGGCAACAGATCAGTACATTATTGACTCAGGAGGGTGAGGAGATTAGTGAGAATGTACTAAGGCAGCGAGGTTACCGAGCACTACAGAGATTAAGAGCCAATTATGAGCAGATGGCCGTAAGCTACCCTAGTACCACCAAGGAAGGTGCGTCTTCCAGCACGGAAGCAGCAACCAAAAAGGTGAAGGTCAAGAGCTTGGTAGACGAAACCTATTAAAGGTAACAGAACTCAGCTAGTACTCTCTGAGAGTACTAGCTGGGACAGCAGTACATAAGTGAGTGAAATACTGCTATCTATCAAACTGCAAGTGCGGAGCAGTCAGACTACTTCCTGCACTCAAAAACCAGTTTCATTGAAAGTACAGAAAACTTATTAATTAAACCTGTCACTTCTATTGTTGATCTCCCACTGCTTTTATAGAGGCGATTGTTAGTTTCACGAGAAAGGTGCTCCGGGAGCAAATAGCAACGCCCAACCTATTCTGTAATGTCGTTTTGTAATAATGCCCCCAAGTGCTTTGAATCCTCTTGCATAGAAACTGATTATGAACCCCTTTCCTAACGAGCCTGAATTGCCTGAGAGCGAACTCAAGTTGCATGAGCAAAGCACAATTGCTCAACGACAGAAGCTTGATGAAGTAGTAATTGGGATCCTGCTGTGTTCAAGCAAGGATGACGTGTATAACATCTTACCGATGGCTGATTATAGGCTAAGGACATTCCGGTTACGACATGTTTATGAGCCTCGTGAAATTTTCTTAGAAGCATATCGCAGAGCAGTTAAAACAATCGAAGCTGGGCAAGAGATCTACAATATTCCAGCTTGGTTTAGAACAACAATTTTTAACATTATCAGAGAGTACAGCAAGTTAAAGGACAATCATCATGCGCCAATGCCACAAGGCAAAGACTTTCCAGCTTCGGAGCACAGTTATGAAACGATAGAGCATGAATTCGACGTCCGTTGGCTGCTTGAAGCCATCGAAAGAATTGACCCTGAGGATAAGAAAATAATTTGTCTTCGTATGAAAGGGTTGACGTACAAACAGATGTCTGCACAATTTAATCTGTCTGAGGAAACGTTACGCCAAAAATTTCATCGTGCTCTCGAAAAGCTACGCAAAATGTATCCCCGTTGAGGAAACGTTACGCCAAAAATTTCATCGTGCTCTCGAAAAGCTACGCAAAATGTATCCCATTAATAACTTCAAACCTTTCTAAGTTTTCTGTCAACCTAAGATATTAGAGATGGACACTCCACAAGAATCAAGTAAGTTAACGGACTCGCCACAGATTACAGAAGAAATGCTGGATTTCGTGATTGAATACGCGAGATTATCAGCGAAAGCTAGTTTGACCGAATATGAGGCAGACAAGTTAGCAAGCATTCTTGAGTATTCAGGGAGATCCGAATCCCTTAACTTCTGGATTAGTGAGATTGATTATTTTACATATATAACTCACTACTCCAATGAGGCTGTTCGTAACCTAGAATTTAGGAAAGCGGACTTACGAGAGGCAATCACGAGTAAAAAATTCTTGAAGCTTCCCTCTCATTTAAAGCAATTGCCCAAGCGAATTGTTCACGATCAGAAGCCGGCTGATGAGACTCAGAATAGTTTAAAGGCAGCTCAGCTTCCTACAAACTACTTTTTCAAGGAATATCTAGCTGAGTTATACAAAATTGCCAACTGTTTATATGAATTTAAAAAACCTCAGTTAATATTTTTAACACGGAATATTGATTCACTGTACACTATGCATGAATATTATCAAATCCTTGAAGATTATTATCGGCTCTCGTTACAACCAGAGCTAACAAACGAAGAAGCTGATCGACTGGGAAAGATTTTAGAAAAATCTCAGCTTGATTCCTTACTCAATTTTTTCATTATTGAGATCGATTTTTATATTCTAAAGAATACTGAGTTTTTGAATTATCAAAGTTACTATGAGAATCAAAAAGCGAGAATCAAAGAGTTTTTAAACTCTTTTGAAACAGAAGAAACTGAATCCCTTGATCAAGAATTTTCTTTGTTTATCTCTCAACACACAGCGTGCATATCATTGGCGACCGAGCAGTTCAACAATCTACCGAATGATTCTACATCTGATGTCCATTCGGTAGAAACGGCAGACCATTATTCCTCACACCCAACCGAACCATATAAATCAACTGCTACTATTTCAGAAGGTACTTCTAAAAGCATCTACTCTACTTCTAAACAGCTTGCCCAGAAAATCATTCAGTTTTCTGGCTCCAAAGCTTTTGCGATCTGCTGCGCATTCACGTTTGGAGTAATTGGAAGCTTTGCCATTAAGGATCTTCAGTTTATTATATGTAATCGACAAGACGAACAGCTAAATCAGCCTCGTCCTCAATCTTCTGTTGAAGAACCTTCTGAACCAAGTTCTTTGTCTGCCCGGAAGAATTGGCAAGGAACACCGTTGCTGACTAGTCTTGAGCATGAACAACTCAACCTAGAAAAAAGTCAGCGATCGATTGAAGCTCAGCAACTTGCAGCCGAATCTCGTCAGCGATTTGCCGAGAGACAGCAATTGCTTGCAGAAGAAAAACAAGCCTCGGCAGAGATCCATCAAAAATTTTCTGAAGCTCAACAATGGTTGAGCAAAGCTCAATCTTGGCGTAAGCGTGCTGAGTACTGGGCAAGGCAATCAGAGATTGAGAAGGCTAAAGCCAAACAACAGCTGTCAGAAGCTCAGCAATCTCTAGTAGAAGCGCAGCGCTATCGTAATCTTACTAACTTTGCTCCGTCAATCGGACGAGTGTACAGCGAAACACAATATCGTTAGTAAGCTTTTATGCAGCTGGTTGACTACTTTCGCCTCTCTTCTCAACAACGCTCAGAACAAGAATAGCTTTGCAGGGACACTCTACGTACCTACAAAGCTGTTCTAAGCAATTGGGCTAAAACTGACTAATAGAGCAGCACCAGCTTCTAATTTACTGTCTGCAGCCTTCATCTTGCGCGATGAATCTATCTCTTGCTGCTAGATGTCAGCCCGTCAACTCTTAACGTTGGAAGGGTTTTCAGGAAACTATTTTGTTTCTTTTAATTAGTACAACGCAATACGGAGATGAATTTTTGGGTGTTGAGATTCTGCCTGCCCTGAAGCTCTCTTTTAGAACAGTTTGACGGATACTGCTGAACCCATTGAGACAAAATGGTACGGGGTGACCAATCTAAACGATTAGTTGCCAAAATTCTATATTCTTCTGTTAACTGAGAGCTATCAGAGATAATCACAACTCTCACTCTACCCAGTCCAATCACTTGTAAGCAGAGCGTGTATACCCATTGCGTTCTTTTAGAAATTGATACAGGCGAACGCTCAAAATTCTGTGTTAAGTAAAAAAGATCGTTGATGGTGAAATACTCCATATTCTGCCTGGTAGCACCTGGTTTAATGCCAGGTAGCCTAAAGCTGCTTGGATCTATCTCCCAATCATCTTGCAATAAACCAATCCAGTCACGCTTAGCTACCGCCAGTGCATCTACCAAAGATGGCGACAGGGGTTGATCCCTTAGACAAACAGCCTCAGATAAATATCGTGAATTGCGTAGCTGTTGAAGCTGATTGTGCATAGGCAGGAGGGTATTTTTTCGATGAAATGCACGCTCTGTTATAGATAAAATGCTGTATAGCTTTACCTGTCGCAATCCAGATACACGCATCACGATCTCCCTCATCACTTTTGTTGATTTATCTCATCTATCTTCAAGTGGGAGTTGAAAGGATAACGTTACGTTGAATCAGTGAGATTTAGCGTGAGTAAATGCCAATATGTCAAACTCTTCTGACAATTTGCGGAAATTTAGTAACATCCTGGATTCACTAGACACAATACATTAAAGCAGTTAGAGACATGTGTCTGTTGACTACCGCATGCTACTGACATCGCACGAAAAACTGAATTAAAGGAATGAGAGAACTGGTTATGGAAGCCCACATAGACAATTTGGTGAACGCCCTAGTCGAAGCCTGTCATGTTTATGCTCCTTGGCTGAAGGAATACTGTGAACTAGCTCTCTGCAGAGAACTAAACGATGACAGTGCCACGAAATTAGAAGCAATTTATACGGAGGCTGAACGAGATCCGTTGCTAGACTTCTTCATTAATGAGTTCGATCGCATTTGGGGAGAACGTGTCGGTTTGCTTGATGTCCACGCTATTAAGGACTACCAAAATCAACAGGCGTGGCTCAGGGAGCACCTTGGAGAAACATTGCTTGATCAGCAATATCGTCTGGAAATTCAGAAGCTATTGCGGGAACAAGGCTTTTACAAAGGACCCATTGATGGAGTTTGGGGCAATCGCTCCAACAGAGCCATCAAACAGTTCCGAATGGGAGTGCAACGGCGTTTACGAGACAAAGGACTTTATAACGGTGAGATTGATGGTGAGTTTGGAGAACAATCCGTTAATGCCGTGATGAAGTTTCAGAAATCGCATCATCTTAAGAATGATGGAGTACTCGGTAGTCAGACTGTTTCTGCCCTTCAATTGGAGTTAACCATATGACTTTTCAACTTCAGTTTGATTCTGACCATCCCAACATAGATTCTCTGAAATCTTTCGTTTGTAATTGTTTGGAAAATCACTCTCTTACTGGGGTTTATGAAGCAGAGGATATTATTCTCAAAGCTTGCAATCAAAGCATTGAAGGCGAAGTTACACCAAATACAGTCGTTGAGATTCAATCGGCTTGGCTAAAAACCACTTGCTTAGAGATCATCGCTCAACTGAGCCGGCAGTACGCCAATAAACGCAATTTCGACGTTGCTATTCAAGCTTTATTCGACAACAAAAATCCAGAAACACAATCTTTCTGGGCAAATGTTGCCCGAACTCTACGCCAGTTTCGGCTTAGCGGCACTTATGAGGTTAAAGAAATTATCTCTGAAGCCTACAATATAGGCATTCACAAAATAGAATCTGGTACCCTCATTGAAAAACCGGTTGCTTGGATGCGAGTTACTTGCTTAAACGTGATTCGCGAATTCAATCGAAAACAGAAGAAGGCTGACAACCCCAAGCTAGATGGAGAAGGACTCACTCCCGCAGACGAAGTTCTATCTAAACTAATTTTGCATGAGGACATCAAGGCACTACGATTAGCGTTGCAGAAGCTAAGTCCTGACGAACAAACATTACTTCATGCACGGTTCATTTTAAATCACTCTTGGCAGGAGATTGGTGAATCCCTATCTAGTTCAACAGCGCATAAATTAAATGCTGGTGCCGCCCGCCAACGAGGTTTTAGAGCGCTTCAGAAGCTGCGACAGTGTTACGACGAAGTAAGACGGGAAGTGTAGTTAAGTGAGGATGGCACAGATTTAACACTTGAGGAGTGAGAGTAGAGTTGTCTTACAATGAATTGCATAGGCTAAAAGGGGATTCCGTAAAGGTAGTCCCTTTTTTAAGCAAAAATTTTAGAAACACATACCTTAATAGTTACACGCAGCTTGGCTTAATGCTCAATAGGAGAGTAACCAATTCAGCAGAGTGTAAATGAAAAATGAAAGAATCATTTACTTTACAGTCAAAAAAGTTAAAAATCAGAATCAGTGAAAAAGTCTTCATCAATGCGTTTGATGTGGAAAATATCTTTGATACTGACACCAACATCATGCTCAATCATCAGTTGAGCAAGCTTCTGACCATTGATCAAAATAATTTTGCTGTCTCTTAACTGGGAAGCATAGACTATCGCTTGTTGAGTAAAGGTTGATGTCGTGAGAAATACCCCTTTTCGGGCACCGACTCCTGCTAAGGCTCCTTGAAAGGCTTGAACCTTCTCTCTACCAACCGAATTTTCCCACCGTTTTGCTTGAATGTAGATAACATCCAGACCCAGTTTGTCTTCTTTGATTGTGCCGTCAATGCCACCGTCTGGACCACGTGGAACCCCTCCAACGTCTTTAAGGCTACCGCCATACCCCATTGCATGAAGCAGTTTCAGAACTAACTCCTCAAAACGCTCAGGAGAGATCTGCTTCACTTTATCGAGTAACTCGTCCCGCAATTCAGCATCTAAGATACCAACTGCTTTGTTAATAGTCTCTTCTGGAGTAGTTGTGGAGGAAGGGGTACTATCTAAGGCTGTAATAAGTTGATCTTCTGGAATCGATCGCTCCTTAAATTCGCGAAACTCCTCAAATCGTTGTAGGTAAAGGACATCGATTGTAGAAGGATTGGTGGACAGTAAATCCTGCCCACGCTGAGTAATTTGGACGTACCCACGCTTAGGGCGAGAGAGAAGACCTGCCTTGCGGAGGTAAGTGCTTGCCCAACCCACTCGGTTATCAAAAATCGATTGCCTGCCACTTGGTAGCTTGATAGACTGCTGTTCTGGAGTGAGGTTGAGTTGTTGGGCGAGTTGCTCACGGAGTTTGGCAATGTGGTGAACTTGTCCATTCTCCGCTGCAAGCTTTAGAAGCGGGAGCATGAATTGGTCGTAGGTCGGTAATGTCATGATGCCGCCCCAAACTCTGCTTCAACCGTTGCATTGAATGAGTGCACGACTGAAATGATTTGATCTGCGTCATCATCCCCAAACACGCCATCTAGACCGTCGGGGTGAGCTTCAGTGAAGGGCAGTTCGTAGAGCTGTCCTGGGTCCATCACACCGTTTTGAGTCAGGTAGTCGATGATATTTTCGATGAAGCGGATCTGGTTAGCACTGAGGTTACTGCTCTCTAAATATTGAGCGAAGGCTTGCTTGGCAGCGTTTCGATCAAGTCCAATGAGTTTGCGGATAAACAGCTTGAGGCTCAAGTCTTTACCGAAGACCTTCTCAAATTGTTCCCGGCTCTCGATTTCAGTGGAGGCAAAGAGCATAGTCTCCAAGGATTCCAGATCAGAGTCAGTCAGGGGTGTGTTTCGCTTTAGTTTGGCGATTGCCACATGGTTCTCGTTGGCTCGGATGTAAGCCTCAACCTTCTTTCGGTACTGATAGGGGCTAAAGCCAGTCTGTTGATTGGGAACGCCTACCTCCTGCACTTCCCCCAGCTGATCCTCAAAGTTGGTGTAGACGATGCGTTGCTCTCGGCGATCGACGAACTTAATGAGATCGCGCACGTGAATTCGGACATAGTCGATCATCCAGGGGGTTACGTCTGTCCACCAGTCTTCTAGCTGAACTTCTTCGATCAAGGAGAGTTGCTCCTTGACCATCGGGATTTCTCGCTTTGCTTCAAGCTGACTGAGAAGATCCCGGACCTGATCGCGAAGCCGGACAAAGTCGTTGGTTGGTTTAAGAATTGAGAGCTGCAGCTTAAGGCAAAGCAGGTCAAATTCTTTGGCTAAACGATCTTCAGTAGGAAGCGCGTTGGGAAGACTTGCTAGAGAATGAGCGATCGTCTCGGCATCTTCATCATCAATTTGCTCCCATCGCTCTCGATTCGAGAATTCTTCGACCTGTTGAAGGTGACGACGCACCAGGAAGTTTTCCCGCTCCATGGTCGCCACATGCTGATGGAGATCGGTTAGAAGAGTCGATCGGAGTTCGGTTTGTTCAGCATCAGGGGTTGCCTGCTGGTTCAGGAGTTGAGTTAGCTCCAGGCGGGCTTTGACGAGTCGGCTGGTGAGGGTTTCGGGTGGCTTTCGATTGACTTCAGGAATGGTTTGCCGGAAGAAATCGAAGTTGCCGCACAGGTCAAATACGAGGAACTCGGTCTTATGGTCGTCTATGCCAAAGAGATTAGGGCACAGGCGCGTGCCACGCCCGATCATCTGGTTGAATTTGACTCGTGAGTAGACAGGCTTGAAAAAGACCAAATTGACCACTTCGGGCACATCAACACCCGTATCGAGCATATCGACGGAGACGGCGACCGTCGGTTGTTTAGAGGCGACTGAGAAATCATCCAGCAGGCTCTCGGCGTAGGAAATGTCGCTGTGGATGACTTGAGCAAATTTGCCTTTGTAGTGGGGGTAGTTGGTATTGAATCGATCGACGATAAACTCAGCGTGTTTTTTAGTTCGGGCGAAGATGATCGTCTTGCCGAGCCGATCGCCTCCCTCTACTTTTAGCCCTCGCTGCATCAACAGTTCTAACGCCTGATCGACTGTGCTGATGTTGAAGAGCCATTGGTTTAGGGCAGCTGCATTCACCTGATCGGGGATAGCTCCTGTTTCCTCGTCTCGAAATTTCTCTTCGTACTCTTCCTGTTCTTCGGGGGAGAGGTCCGCGTATTTGACCCCGGTACGCAGGAACTTGAAGGGCACATCTACCCCTCTGGCAGGTACAAGCCATTCATCGTTAACGCCATCTTCGAGTTCGTAGGCAAAGGTGGGGTTGCCTTTCTCCAATTCAAAGATGCGGTAGGTGTCGCGGTGAACTTCGTCGCGTGGGGTGGCAGTTAAACCGACCAGCAGGGCATCGAAATATTCGAACAGGGCGCTGTACTTCTTGTAGATCGATCGGTGTGCCTCATCGACAATTACCAGGTCAAAGTAACCTGGACCGATAATGCGTCCATCCCCGTCTACCCGGTTGATGAAGTTGAGCATCGTGGGGTAGGTGGAGAGAATGACGTTTCCCCCTTCAATTTCTTTGTCTTTGGTGAGATCGATCGGGGTGACGGTGGGGAGATGCGTTTTGAAGGCACGGAAGGCTTGAGTCAGAAGGGCAGTGCGATCGGCAAGAAACAGAACGCGCTTGACCCAGTTGCCTCGAATCAGCAGGTCGATCAGCGCGATTGCGGTTCGTGTCTTTCCGGTGCCGGTTGCCATAACCAGCAGGGATTTACGGCTCTTCTTCTGGTCAAATCCTTCAGTGATGCGACGAATAGCTTCAGTTTGGTAGCTGCGCTCGACGATCTTTTTATTGATTTGGACGAGATGGAGCCGTTTGCGACTGGTGCGGCGGAAGATTAGCCGTTCAAGTTCGTCTTTCTTGAGGAAGCCTTGAACGTTGCGCGGAGGGTAGGTATGATCATCCCAAATCCAATGCTCGTAGCCGTTGGAGTAAAAGATGATGGGACGTTGTCCGAATTGGGCTTCCAGGCAGTTGGCATAGAGTTCAGATTGGTGCTTCCCGTCCTTGGCATCTTTGGTGGTGCGTTTGGCTTCAACCAGGGCAAGGGGTTTACCGTCATCACCCCACAGCACATAGTCTACGTACCCTTTGCTTGTTGAGGTAGGCATTCCCTGGACTTCATATTCTGTCCATCCAGCCTGGTGAATATTCCATCCAGCTTCTTTCAGCAGGACATCAATGAGGTAGCGGCGGGTATCAGCTTCGTGATAGTCGTGGGTGTCAGGAACGGTTTGATTTTGCTGCTTGAGGGCAGCCATCTCAGCTTCGAGGACTGCGAGTTGTTGTTCTGTCTGCTGCCGCCGTTCTTCGGCAATACGGCGCATCTCATCGGCTTGGGAAAGCCGAACTTCGAGTTCCTGGAGCTGTTTTAGGGAGAGGTCTTGGCTGGCTGCTTGTCGCTGAGGAACTAGGGCGCGATCGAAATTGAGAGCCTGTAAGCTTCTGCCATCAGGGGAGTAGTAGCGGCAGAGCCAGTAAAGGAAGTGGAAAAGCTCTTGAACGATGAAGAGGGAATCTCGTTCGGTGATGGCGGTTGCGTCATGAACAGCGATGTTGCCTGTTTTGTGGATATTGCGGACTTTGTGAAACAGGTTAGGGGGGTTGAGATTGTCTTTGAAGGTCTGCTCGTGAATCAGGGCAGCGAGGTTGTTGTCATAAGGAAGCTGGAGATAGGGATCGTTGGCATAGAGCCATTGCACAGCTTGCTCTAAGGTGAAGCGGGCATAGAAGCAACTTGCGCGAGGGGCAGAATAAACCAGGCTCTCGGCTTGATTGGCATGTTTGAAGAGAGCGGGGTGGCTTTTGCGGAGGAAATCGAAGTTAGATGCCATCTTGTCTGATCAGGAGGGGCTTAACTTCAGTATTCCCGCGCTGTTCTGGCGGTGCTGAGTATTTAGGAAGGATTCACTCAAATATCACATCTTCGTACAGGTTGTCTAGCGTTCCTTCAAAATCGATGCTTTCTAGTCGGAAGGTTTCGTGTCGATCGGTGTAGGACTGCAACACCCATAGCCCTGCTTCGTTGCGGCGAAAGCATTCGATTCGTTTGCGCTTGGTGTTGATCAAGACGTATTCTTGCAGGCTTGAGAGTTCTTGATAATCGGCAAATTTATCGCCCCGATCGAACGCTTCAGTTGAATCGGATAAAACTTCGACAATCAGGCAAGGAAATCGCTTCTCCAGCGGAGTCTCTCGATCGCGAGGGTCGCACGTCACCAGAATATCCGGGTAAAAGTACCGATTGATGGACTCGATGCGTGCTTTCATGTCTGAGATATAGATCCGGCAACCTGTTCCTCGGATGTGGTTACGCAGGAGGGCAAACAGGTTTCCGGCGATCGTCACATGAGCATCGTTTGCCCCACCCATTGCATAGATTTGCCCGTCAATGTATTCATGCTTGACGGGGCTGTGTTCCTCCATCTGGAGGTATTCTTCACAGGTGAGATAGGGCTGTTGCGGAGAGGCAATCATAGGTCAACTCTTTAGGCTAGGACTTTCAGGCGTTTCATCCTTCTAGTAAACGTTGGACTGAGACGGGAGTATCTGGGAAAGCTGAAGGGCGAATCTCTCCGGTGGTGAACACAGCCTCCGACTGATAATCTTCATTGACTGGGTCACGGAAGACTTTGAGCTGTTGATTCTTCAGATCCATCACCCAGTATTCGTTAATGTTTGCAGCGGCATAAGCTTTTCGCTTCACCTCAATATCTTTAGTGAGGCTGGTGTTAGAAAATTCAATCAGCCAAAAGATATTTTCAGGATAAGGATGCCGGGTACGATACAGGGAGCGAAGAGGTTGAACGATCGCCAAGTCAGGTTCCGGTTCTGAGTTGCTGCTGGGGAGAGTAATAGGCTTAGCATCCCGCACCACCGCTCGCTCGCCCAGTAACGCTCGCAGATAGTCGGCAGTATCGGTGCTACCTTGGGCGTGTTCAGGTCCCTCTGGCGACATTTCAATAATTTCCCCGTTCAATAGCTCAACTCGCCGATCGTTTAAAAGACCGACTTCGAGCATGCGGTGATAGTCGTCCAGCGTCCATTTAGCGTTCGCCACGCTCATGGTGAACCCTCTCCTCAGATTGTTGTCTCTATTTTGCCATTGTTACGGCGATCGTCCTATTTCCCCAGTTCAAAGCTCTCCTCGAAAGGCTCTTTGGAGAAGGGAGTTGAAGAGATTGTCAGCATCTTTAACTATTCCCTCCAATCGATTCATTGATAAACGTGCAGAATCTGCCAACAGCACAAAACGCTGCTGAAGATCAAATGGTGGAAGAGGAAGAGGAATCTTCAAAAATTCTGATGCACTGAAGTTCGACATATTATTTGAAGGCTTAGCTCTCTCAAACAAGTATTTTTTGCCGTAAGAACTATTCAGATATGCTGAAACATATTCTGACAATGCTTGACCTTTCTTGAAGCGCACCCGAACAAGGTATCCAGCGTAAGCATATTCTTCATCACTTCTCCAAACAGCCGTTTTCCCTACAAGTTCAGGACTATTAGTTCGATTGAATAAAAGATCACTTCTCTGCACAGTGAACTTTTCTTTATCTTCTGAAGCGATTGAACACCACTTTATATCATCAAGATTAATTTCACCCGTGTAAGTAATGTTGTTCATGCGAAGCACTGGAATACCAATTCTTTCAGAGTTAGCCTTTTCAGCAGTTCCGTACTGAGTCTGACTTACAACATCCTTCATTAGAACAACTTTCCACCCCTTCGGATTCGTAACCGGATCGCCAAACATCTCCAGAAAAGCCGATCGCAATAATTCCTCAGTTAGGGCTATCGCCTCTTGTCGTTTCCGTCGAACTGCATCAGCGCGATCGAGTATAGCAGCAATGCGGCGTTGTTCGGCGATCGGGGGAAGTAAGACCGGAAATGCTCGTAATTGAGTCATGTTGATAGAAGCAATACCTGTAGTTTGCTTAGCACACCTAAGGAAGTAGGTCTGTGCTTCTGGTGAACCAAGGTAAGCTTCCAAATAATAAGGATCTAAAATGTCTATTTTTGGACGAACTCTAAAAATGTGATTTTGGTGTAGGCACAAATCTACCTCTCCCTGCCAAACAGCACCTCGACCAAGTTTGTCCCGATCTCCACCTTCAGTCATCACAACATCTCCTGGCTTCAGTCGAAACTTTTCAACTTCATCAACAGAAACTTCAATCTCTTTGATTTCCTTTAAATCGAGATGACCAGCCTGAACGTTTGCAACCCGTAGATAAGGTACGCAGATTGTACTCCTCCCCTCAAGTTTCCTACCTTTGGTAACACCTGAAACAATTTCTGCTAAATTATCTAATCTGATAATGTTCCAGTCGGAAGGAAGGTCGGCAGTAAACTTCTGAATCATCCCAACAACTTCTCCAACGCATCTAAACCTGCTCGAATTTTATCTTCGAGCAGCCTTCTACAGCATAAAAACATTAGCTTCTATTGCCCCTGCAAAATCTGTTAGGTGGTGAGATTCAAAATCCTAAACAGAGGAGAGAGAATCTCCAACAGTTGACCAGTGTATGGATTCAATCCCTGAATTTGTAAAGCTTTGCACCCACATTGGTGACAAATTCATATCTATCAAAATCTTCATGCTGATGTTAGAGGCACTTCAATTTCCTCAGCCCTCCAGGCTGCATACGCCAATGCCTCATAAATATCTGGCAGTTCCAGGTAAGGATAAGCTGCCAAAATTTCATCTGGGCTGTGTCCAGATGCCATTAACCCAACAATCGTTCCCACAGTGACCCGTAATCCCCGAATACAAGGCTTTCCACCCATAACCTCGAGATTGAATGTAATTCTTGTCAGATGATTAATCATAGTTTTAATATTCCTATCATCCCTGTAAAACCTGCGGAGCGGTAAGATTCAGAACCCCTAACAATGGAGAGGCGATCGGGCTATCTCCCTCATACACCTTCTCCTCATACAGTCCCTCCACCCACTCCAGCACCGTCACCTTTTGTTGCATCGGATCAACGATCCAATACTCTGCGATACCTCGTGCTGCATACTCCGATCGCTTATAACGATAATCTCGATTCTCCTGCCCCGGACTTACCACCTCAACCACCAACAGCGGGGGCGGCATCTCTGGCATGATGGTCGATCGACGTGCCCCTTCCAGAGCCGTTGCCAGTTCCTCTGACAGAATCATGACATCTGGAAAACGTGTCGTTGCCCGTGCACCACTAACAACAATCTCTGTCTTCATCGTCAGTCGCTGAGAAGGGATGCCCTTCTGTAGAAAGAAAGCTACTAAAAACATGGCAATCCGACGATTTAGCTCACTTTCTGGAGGCATTTCAACCAATTTCCCATTCACCAACTCATAAAAAGTATCTGTACCGTCGTCATAGTTGAGGTACTCTTCCAGCGTCATTTTCTGGGATGCAACAGTCATGATCGCCTAACCTCCAGCAAACGCAATTGAGATATCGTTCATCCTAGCAACCCCTCCAGCGCATCCAAATCTGCCCGGATTTCGTCTTCGAGCGATCGAAGCTTTTGCAAAATCACCTTGGGCGACTCATACTGCACCTCCTCATAGGCAACCTCCTTATAGCGGTTAATTGAGAGGTCATAGCCATTCGTCGCAATTTCAGCCTTCGGCACAAAAAACGCCTTTGCAGCGCGATCGGTATCCGTCTCAGGGTTGCGATGCTTCCACCGCTGCAGCAGGTCAGGAATGTCATTCTCCTGCACCGGCTGCCGCTTATCATCCAGCGATAACCCATCCGCCTCCATGTCATAAAACCAGACGAAATCCGTTCCTCCGGCTCCCGTTTTCGTGAAGATCAGCACCGCTGTAGACACCCCTGCATAGGGCTTAAACACTCCCGACGGCATCGAAATCACGCCATCCAGCTTGTGATTTTCCACTAGCTCCTTCCGCAGTGCCTTATGAGCCGTCGAAGAGCCAAACAACACTCCATCCGGCACAATCCCCGCCCCTCTGCCGCCCTTCTTCAGCAGCCGTAGGAACAACGCCCCAAACAAAAGCTCTGTCTTGGTGGTCGAGACAATTTTTGTGAGGTCTTTAGCGATCGTCGATTTCTCCAGCGATCCCTTAAACGGTGGATTCGCCAGAATCATCGTAAATGCCTCCTCCACCCCAGCATGATCTTCGGAGAGGGAATCTCGTGCCTCGATCTTGGGCGACTCAATGCCGTGCAGCATCATGTTCATACTGCCAATCCGCAGCATCGTCGCGTCGAAATCGAAGCCGTGAAACATCTCTCGATCAAAATGCTCCCGGTTTCCTGGTGCATTCAACACCAAATTGCCATCGCTGTCCTTCAAATCGCGTAGGTACTCCGCCACCGCTACCAAAAAGCCCCCCGTTCCACAAGCTGGATCGCAAATAA
This sequence comes from Phormidium tenue FACHB-886, assembly GCF_014764505.1. Classification (GTDB taxonomy): domain Bacteria; phylum Cyanobacteriota; class Cyanobacteriia; order Elainellales; family Elainellaceae; genus FACHB-886. Next base: position 7,067 of record NZ_JACXWX010000077.1, on the reverse strand, counting down.
TCTCCCTCGGTCCCGGCTCCATCAGCTGCACCATCATCTTGATGATGTGGCGCGGGGTGCGAAACTGCCCATTTTGCCCCGCCTGAGTCAGCTTCGACAGCATGTACTCATACAGATCCCCCATCAAATCCACGTAGGACTGATCCTGAGATGCCTGCGCTTGCTTATCCAACAAATCCAGCATCTTGTCGATCTGCTCAATTACGCTTGCCAGCAGAGCCGGGTTCGCAATCAAAAAGATGGCATTCTGCATGTGGTGAGCGTAGGTGTTATCGCTTGCCTCTCCCCTCAAATTTTTGATAAATGGGAACGCCTCATCCCGCACCGCCTTCAGCTTCTCATCTGGATTGTCCAGATTCTTGAGATGCGACCATCGGCGCGGATCATCTTTGCCTGAAAAGATTGGGCTTTTTATAGGGCGGTTGAGCCGTTGCGCTTGCTTCTCCTTCTTCAGCTCCTCGTCATCTAGCCGTTTGATGAACAGCAAATATGAGATCTGCTCAATCACGGAGATCGGGTTACTGATTCCATTGCTCCAAAACGTCTCCCACAGCTTATCAACCTTCGACCTCAACTCACCTGTGATCATTTACCCTACCCGTACAGCAGAACCTGAAAGCGACGTGCAAAACTAATCAATCCTATCCGAAGTTTTCTCGATTTTCTCTAAATCAGTGCTTTCACAACTATTAAAGTTTAAGCATTAGGGTCATTCTTGAGTTCCTGCCAGAGGCAAAACCTATTGAACAGGCAGGCAATGATTTACAACAAGTCAAAAGTACAGGTTTAATCAATGCCCTCTAATAGCTTCGCCACCTGCTCAGGTCCTGGACGCTGCCCCTGCAACTCTTGGGGTAAAGCGGAGAACGTGCTGTAGGTTGCTACCCCAATCGGTTTGGTTGCATCTTTCAAGAAACTGTCAGAACTGGGTACTCAGCTTGAGGGCAGAAGCCCTGACTTGATAGACTGGCTACTACCCCTAATCTCCGCTAAGCAAACGCTCTATGGACTGCCCTGATTGTGGCTCAGCCCGCACCACCTGCTTGCAACGCACAACGAGCCTGAGCTATGCCATGTTTCGCTGCAGGGATTGTCATCGCACCTTCAACGAACGGATTGGCACCCCTTTCAACTTTATCGAGGTGCCCACTGATATCGTCTTTCAAGTCCTGCTGTGCCGATTGCGCTACAAGCTGAGCTTTCGTGACATTGCAGAATTCTTCCTGCTGCGAGGATTCGAGTTCATGCATGAAACAGTACGGGATGGGGAAAAACGCTTTGCTGCCATCTTTGCCCAGCAGTTAAGAGCCAAACGCCAGGGGAAAGTGGGCAGAATCTGGTTTGTAGACAAGAGGTACATCCGTGTCAAAGGTCAGTGGTGTTACTTGTATCGAGGCATAGATGAGAACGGAGATTTAGTCGACGTGAGGTTGAGCGAGAAACGGGACATGGAGGCAGCCAAAGCGTTTTTTGCTCAAGCGCATGAGGTCGCAGAACAACCGCACCGAGTAGCAACGGATGGACACACCAGCTATCCCAGAGCGATTGAGGAAGAGCTAGGAGAAGATGGTGAACATGAGGTGAGAGATTGCCGAGGAAATCCGATCGAACAGAGTCATCGAGGCATTAAACAACGCTACTATCCAAGGCTAGGGTTTGGAGCGATTGAAGGTGCGAAACGATTTTGTCAAGCATTTGATGAAGTGAAGCAGTTTTTGCGCCCCCGAGCAGGAATGGCAGAGTTAGTGTCTCTATCAAAGCAACGCGACCAATTTGTTAAACGAGTGAATGAATTGCAGGATTTATTTCAAGCCATCTAATCGAAGATAGGAAAGAGGAAGTTTCTGATGATAAAAAGTGATGCAAAAGCGGTGATTTGAGTACCCAGATCTGACAGTTTCCCCTACAGTGTGCTGAATTATGAAAAAGTGTTATCTCCCGCTAACTCTGAGGTATCCAGCCCCGCTACAGTTCGATGGCATGAGTTTATATCATCGCTCCATCCCGATCCGGGTAGTAGAAGCAATTCAGAACGAAGCATTTGAGGGGCTTCAGCGTAAGGATGAGGTGTTTTATCATAAGGATATGTTGCATCGTAGGTATGAGTATGAGGTGAGCGATAGTTCGCGAGTGCTTTCTCTACGCCTTCATGACAACGATCGCGATATCGTTGGAACCGAGCTAGATGCTGAAGAGTGGCAAGCCTCGGCAGTAGAAGTCTTTCAGTTAGACCTCAAAAAACAATTCTCGAACGCTGCCGTGCTTAGCGATACATGTTACGATACGGTGTTGGCAATTGACGTGATCGAACATCTTGAATATCCCAGAGTATTTCTTGAAGATGTGAAGAAATTACTGAACCCGAGTGGGTTACTCATTCTCTCAGTTCCGATTGCTTTTGGGTTTGAGTATCGACGCAAGATTTACAAACAATGTACAAGGTGTTGGGGCGGCTTAACAGATTACTGGCCTATGACGCATTGTTGGCTACTTGAGGAAGTACTTATACCAGAAGCAAACCTAGAAAAATTGGGCAGTATATCTTCTAGTATTTCCAACCAACCAAGATGGATAGCCTCTCTTAAAGGTTTTTTGCTCATATTCTTTGCAGGTCTAAATACTAGAGGGATTGGTGTGGAATGGTATGTTCTCTATTACCTTCGTAAAAGATGAACACTTCTTGCGATCGTAGAGTGGAAATTGGAACGTCTTCTAACAGCCCTGCACTACAGGATTTGCCCCCAGCACCAAAATGGCAAGAAACTGTCAGAACTGAGTACTCAAATCCCGATTCTCAACAATGTTGAGAATTTTCTCAATAAGTCGAACGAAAGAATAGGAGTTCCGCTAGAAAAAGGAAGCCAAATTCTCAATAAGAAATGATGAGTACTCAGTCCTGACACTCTCTTTCAAAGAGGTCTTGAGGACAATAATCTCCTGTCATCTCCAGCGGCACATGCTCTAACAAGCAATCGATTGCCGATTGCAGCATTGTTTCATCGATCAAAGCGGGCGAGGGCGATAATGGGGATGGGTAGCTCGTCATGACTTGATTTCAATGTATTTGCCTTGACACTACCCCTTTCTTTGCCAATTTGCGCTCTACTGAGATTATTTGATCATCATAGAGGCAGTAGAAAATGAGATCCTAATTGCTGAATTTATCCTTAAACGTTGGGAGATTCAGACGTGGTGTGTCCATAATGCCCTGCTTGACTGACAAAACTAAGCACCGCACGTTGAACAGGATGATTTCGGGCAAAAAGTGCCGCTATTTGTAGCTTGCTTCCTGCAGGGTACAGAGAAGCAGTAGACATCGGAGGGCGATAAGGTTCGGCTTGTCTACCTTACCACTGACACTGCCCCGTTTTTGCGACACTGCCAAAATTCTTGCGACAGAACCCTGTTAGTTGACGTACTACTTTAGTACCTCATACTGGGTACTACAAATAGGTCAATCACTTCACCTAGCCCTAAACCAACTCCAGTGATGATCGTTGACCACAAAAATATATCCATCTGTTTGAGTTCTGCTGCCCGCATCTCGATAAGGGCATACAGCAGCGTAAGTAGGGGTAGAACAACGAGACTTAATAATATCGGGTTAACGAGTGTGAGTACGACGACGAGACTAGAGATTGAAGTAATACCGAGCACCGTAAATAATTGCTGCTTAAGCAATGAAACTAAGGATTCCAGCATCGGGTTGCTTTTCCAGGCAATTGTAAGTGTTGTCATTAAAATAAAGGTGCTAACTAGCCAAAAAATATGGTGAGCAGTTAAATACCATCCAAGTAGCAAATATGCTATCCCTAATAAACTTAGAGCGAGCCAGGGAAATTTGTTGAGAAGTTCAGTGTCCATGTTAAAGCTTCTTTCGCTACATTCAGTACAAAAAATAGGCGGCTTTCTTCTACCACTATAATGAGCGTCAATCTAACCCGGTTTCAGGTTTCGGTTGAGTTGTTGATCGTCTTGTATCCTCCCGTGTCACCTCTTCTACTTGACTGACTGTAAAGATGAGGGCAAAAGGTTGACCCATTTCTCGCTCTACAAATGCTTCTAATAGCTGTACTTGTTTTGGCGTAATAGGTTCTGGCGATCGCACACTTAGCCGAACTTGGGGAGGCTGAGTCAACCAGTTGGTATAAATATCCAGCAGTTCAATCCGTTGGAACGTAACCGTACGATTAATCAATGCAGTTTGGAGGCTGTTTTCTAATCGAGTCTGCCGTACCAATTCCGCAGAGCTAATACTGAGGGGAATGAGGAGCGTCGAAGTGAGAGCGATCGTCCAACCTAACGCCTTCCTTGCTCGCTGAAATGGAGTACAGCCAGTCAGGAGAAACGTCAGCATACAGGACAGCGTAATTCCTAGTAGATTCGTCAGATAGAGCAGGGTTGCTCCTAGACTGAGTGACCAGTCTCCCCGTGATAGACCTAACCCAATCACGCAAATGGGAGGCATCAGAGCAACTGCAATCGCCGTACCTGCTAAACTGCCCGAAATCTTAGGTTGAACCTTGGCATAGCCACTAATGCCTCCTGCGGTAACCGCAATGCCCAAATCCAGTAAGGTTGGACTAGAGCGAGACAACACCTCACTGCCAAAGCTAGGAAGTCCAACCAACAAGCCTAAACTCCAAGCAAGTGCAATCGCTAGCAGAGTTCCTACGACGATCGACAACAATCCTTTGCGAAACAAAAGAACACTTCCCTCCAGTGCCCCAAATGCTAACCCCCGAATCGGCAACATCAGCGGAGCAATAATCATTGCACCAATAATGACAGCCGCGCTGTTAGCGATCAGCCCTAAAGTGGCGATCGCACAAGAGCCAACAATCAAAATTAGATAGGTGGCACTCAAACGCGATTCTTCTAGCAAGTCAATCTGCAGTTGATGGAGCTGAGTAATTTCAACTCGATTATTCTTCATCTGCTGGAAGCGATCCAGAATAGATCCATACAGCCGTGTAACACTGCTTAACTTAGACACAATCCTTTCCCCATCTCACCACCCTCCCATTAAAGTCGTTTCTTCTGACAGGTGTTATCGAGTAGAAGACTGATTATGGTCAACCAGCTGTTTCCTCAAATTTTGGCATGGCGATCGCGCAAGCGCTGACTATCAGATCGAGTCTACGATGTAAAGAGCCCCAATTGAGACAAACTTAAAGCAATTTCTCTTGGTGCCTTCTGCCTCCCTGAGCGTGGCGACGCTGCCCCAAATGGTGAGTTGGTTTCGCAAAATCCCCTACATTTTGCTACTGGTAATTGTGGGGTTGGGTTTAGCCTTGCTCGACGTGCGGTTGGTTGATCTTTCACCGAAGTTGATACCCTCCATCTTTCTGCCGCCACGGGTCTTTGAGGCAGCTTGGAATCTTCAATGGTCACGCTCGAAGCAAGATTTTGTGCCGATTTGCCGATTTGCCATTGTAGGAGTAGTCATTTTCATTGCAGACACTGCTTTAGGGCTTAGCCAGCTTGGTTGAACTCTCCCTACCCACGGCTTTACTGATTGGAGCTTGTCTATCTGCAACTAATCCGGTGTCCGTTGTGGCGCTATTTCGAGAATTAGGAGCGAAAAAACGGCTTTCCACGTTGATGGAAGGAGAAAGCCTGTTCAATGATGGAATGGCGAGCGTTACCTTTAATTTTCCCCCATCGTTTGCACTGGGCGCAACTCAATTTCAAGCACACTCAGTTCTGCTTCAGTTCTTCACCGTTGTAGGGATTGGAATTGATGTTGGTGGTTTAATCGAATTTGGTATTTCCTACCTGCCCAACGGTTTGATTTGCGCCTAGTAGAACAGTCACTTACCCTTCTTTCTACCCATGGAACTTACCTTATTATTGAAGATTTGGGTGGATCGGACGCGATTAGAGTTGTCACTGTTGAGCTGATTCTAGGTAACTTTTGTTCTCGCATTGGCATGAATCACCGTACTCAGATTATCGTAACTGAGTTTTGAAATTTTCTTGCTTCCTTTGTCGATTCTATTGTCTTCCTACTGATCGAGAATAAAGTTCAATTCATTGTCTTATTAAATAATTTTAGCATCATTGCAGTCCCTTTAAGAGCAATGCCACCAACACGGGCGATCGCTGTTTACAGTTTAGGTTTTCTCGGTAATCAGTTGACTCATTCTGATATCCTACTAGCTGAACCAATTGTTCGTTGGTGAGGTGGATTGCGGGGTTTTATTTCGATTGCACTGGCATTAAGCATTTCTACTGTTCTCGCCGATTGCGAAGGCATTATTGCAACTGTATTTGGTACAGTTTTGTTTACGCTGATCGTGCAAGGCTTGACAATTCAACCCTTGTTGAAACAGCTTAATCTCTTAAGGGAGCAAACTGTACGTGAGCAGTATATGGAACGAGTTGCCCATCAAGTTGCTCTCAATCGAGTCCTGAAAGACTTGTCCCAAGCTGAGCAACGTTCAGGAATTGAGCAGAGCTTTATTGCTATCAAGAAACATTGGTCAAGGGGGAGATTAAGCGATTGCAGCGGAAGATTAAGCAACTTCTAGATGAGTATCCAAACCTAAAGAGCTCTACAACTGACCAATTGCGCGAGGAATTGTTGGCGATCGAGGCAAATACATATGCAGAGTTTGTTCAATCTAGTCAATTAAGTCGCGAGCTTTCTCCTTTACTGCAAACGGTTTTGAAAGAAGACGAGGGCGAATGATGCAAAGTGGGAAGAAATGATGAGTCAAGATCGCACCAGCTTAAAGCCGATTGAGGGAGCCAATCGATCGCTTCGCCGTAGGCTCACGCCCAAAGTGTTTTACTTTAGCAGATTGAAAAGAATTTATTGATGCCTCGGATCGGAATCCAGTCATTATGTTTCTTGGCTTGTTAATCGGCTCACAAGTTGCCGGACTTTCATCTCCAGTACAGGTATGTTGATTAGCCTGCTGGATATGGAGGAAATGTGGGAAGAACAGGCAAGCTAGTTTTACAACAATCCCCGGTATCGAATAAAGAGCAGTACCACTGCCCACGATCCCAGTGCAACCTTAACGGCAACCAGAATGTTGAGTAAGGGAACGACCCCGCCA
>NZ_JACXWX010000076.1 GCF_014764505.1 Phormidium tenue FACHB-886 | reverse complement strand
TAGGATGACTCCTCGCACTCGCCCAGAAGTGGAGCGCCCCCGTCTAGATTTTGATGAGTTGGAAGTCATAGATCAGCCGATTGAGCAAAGGACAGAGCGAATCTTTCCTCAAAATACCGAGCGTTTTTTCAATCCAGGGCTGATATAGCGTTTCAGCAACACAAATTTACAGGCGGATGATTTTGTCTTGGCTGAAGTATATCAGGTTTAATTGCTCCTGGCTATTAAACAACGTTTTACGGTTCTGCCGCAAGAATTTTTAATTGTGAACGATGCAGATCGTTCACATTGCTCTAAGCGGTAATGCCAAAGATTTTTTCAATAGACTTTACTCGAGGCACACTATCCTCTGGATAAAGGGTAGCTTCGCGACCTAACGAGTGTTACAGCTCAGCCCATTTCCGCAGCAGATTCGCATGACATTTAGCAATCAAATCAAATTCTGCGGTTTTGCCTTGTTTCTCAAACAGCAGTTGTCGAGCAGTGTCCAAATCAAACAACAGTTCGCGATCGTTTGGGTCACGAACCAAGCTCTGAATCCAAGTCACGGCTGCCAATCGCACTCCCTGCAGCACAGGCTCTACCCGATGTAGCGTAGACGAAGGATAAACGATAATTGACCCTGCTGCCAGCTTGAAACTCTGCTCTCCCTGAGGACTTTCAATCACAAGCTCCCCGCCTTCATAGGTAGCAGGATCGCTGAGAAACAACGTCATGGAAACATCCGATCGCATTTGAGGTTGGCTCATCAGCGCATCGTCAATATGCGTTCCGTAAGACATACCCACTTCATAGCGGCTGATGGTGACTGGACGAATCAGCTTCGGTCGAACTGCTGCTTGAAACAAATTATTTCGCTGTAAAGCAGTATTGATGCTGGCTCGAACCACTTCAAGCGCAGGTGATCCTTTTGGGAGCTGTGTGTTGTGTTTGACTAGACGAGCGTGCCAGCCCGCGGTGGCTTTTCCGTCAATAAATTCTGCCGCCTCTAGCTTAGAGGTTATGGAATCTAGCTCTGCTGGGGCTAGTACATCGCTAATGCAAAGAATCATATGGGTTGAGACGAATAGCGCTTCTGAAGGTACTGCTACTAAACAACTAGAAGTATTAAAATTTTACGCTATTAGTCACATACCACAGTATTTAGATTCTGTGAGCATTGAAAACTTGCTGTTCTTAATCCAAAAGACAATTAAGAGAATTATAATTAACAGATAACGCCGTCGCAGCACTTAATTCTGCGTCTAGCACAGCTAGCCACTGCCGGATCGTGAGTAACGAGGATAACTGTTATACCGCTCGCATTGAATTGCTCAAAGATTGCCATTATGTCTTGTGTTGTGGCGGAATCGAGTGCACCCGTTGGTTCATCTGCTAGGAGCAGAGTGGGTTGATTGACAATCGCTCGGGCGATCGCCACCCGTTGCTGTTGTCCACCGGATAGGTGATTCGGTTTATCATTGCTGCGATTGTCTAGTCCTACCTGCTGAAGTGCAGCCATAGCGCGGTTACGTCTAGAAGCTGAGTCTACATTCGCATAAATCATTGGCAGCATCACATTCTCGATTACCGTTAACTGGGACAGCAGATGAAACTGCTGAAACACAAACCCAATTTTGAGGTTACGAACGAGTGCTAATTCATCATCATTGAGAGCTGCAACATCGACCCCATCCAGGTAGTAACGCCCAGATGTCGGTCGATCAAGACAGCCGATCAGATGCATGAGAGTGGACTTGCCTGAACCAGATGTGCCCATGATGGCGCAATATTCCCCTTGTTGCACCGTCAGATTCACATCCCTCAGTGCCCATATACTCGTCTCGCCTACACCATGTATTCTGGAGAGCTGTTCGATCTGTACTAGCGCTCGGCTGAGATTCACCTCAGGACTTGGCAGTAACATTGGTAGCCGATCCATGATTAGGCGCTCCTGAGTGCAACGATGGGATCAAGCTGGGCAGCACGTTGTGCTGGAATCACACCAAAGATTAGCCCAATGCTGCCTGATACGCCCACTGAGAAGGTGATCGCGATCCATGGCACCGCTGGAGTTAGCGGAGTCAGCATCGCCACTACCATCGTGCCGCCAATGCCGACTGCTGTTCCCACCAATCCTCCCGCCACCGACAGCATCACTGCCTCGATCAGAAACTGAATGAGGATCGCTTGAGATGTTGCTCCTACTGCCTTACGTAGCCCAATCTCCTGAGTTCGCTCTGTCACTGACACCAGCATGATGTTCATGATGCCGATGCCGCCCACCAATAGTGAGATGCTGGCAATTGCCGCTAGCATGAGGCTCAATCCCTGAGCCACCTGACTCACCACGCTTTGAAACGCTTGGTCAGATTGCACGGAGAAGTCTTGCTGTCCGTGGCGACGGTTCAGGATGTTTGTGATTTGGAAGGTGGCAGCCGGAATGCTTTGTTTATCTACAGCAGATACTTCAATTGAATCTATAGGAATTCCATAAGGGAAGGGCTGTCCATCCAACTGCGAGAATAGGGTCGTAATGGGAATATATGCTAAATCATCTTGACTGACCCCTGCACTTGCACCCTTGGATTGGAGGACTCCAATCACCTGGAAAGAAATTTGATTGATCTGCACCTCCTGACCGATTGGATTGGTGCTGCCGAACAGCTGTTGTGCTGGAATAGCTCCTAATACCACGCTTTGTGAATTCTGGTTAAGCTCAGATGCATTAAAGAAACGTCCACTGGCAACAATTCGATTTCGCACAAAGAGAAGCCCCGGTGTGGTACCGGTAATCACTACTTGGCTCCGGCGGCCGCGATAGGCGATCGAGCTTTGAAGCGAGATTTGAGGAGCAACTTCCTGTACGGCTGGAGCTTGGGTTTGAATTGCTTCTGCATCTGACAGCACCAACCTGGAAGCTTCGTTGGGTGTAGCTCCTTCTGTCTCAAAGCTGGCGAACACGGTTACGAGATTGGCACCATAAGAATCTAGCTGCTCTAAGGTGTACTGTTGCACGCCTTGCCCAATTCCGACTAAGGCAATCACTGAGCTATTGCCAATGATAATTCCTAGCATCGTCAGGCTACTTCGCAATTTGTTTCTAGATAAAGCCTTGACTGCTATTTGAATGCTGTCTAGTAGATTCATACACGGTATATTTTCTACAATTATTCTTGGTTTAACTGGTAGCTAAAATAATTAAAATATAGCTTCTCGTTCTGCCATTTCTGTTGCCGGTGGGCTGATTAAAACCTGTTCTCCTTCGGATATACCAGATATGACCTGAATTCGATCGCCTACGGTTTCTCCAACTGTGATGAAGCGAAACTGCACCTGGTGATCAGCCGTCAAGACATATACCCCTGTCTTGCTATTGGGTTGAGTCACGATTGTGGCAAGAGGTAACACCAGCGCCCGATCGATGGACTTGCCCAGAATATTTAGCCGTGCATTCATTCCCAATTTCAGCAGCTCTTCTCCGGTTTCCAGGTTAATCTTGACCGCAAATGAAGTGACATTATTTTCGCGGACTGCTCGAGGAGCAATCGATCGTACCCGTCCTTGAAATACCTCATTCGGAAAAGCATCGGTCTGGATTTCAACCCCCTGTCCAACTCGGATTTGAGCGATCGTGACCTCTGGAATTTTGGCTTCAATCTCCATGCTGCTAGACAGTTCGGCAATTGAAGTAGAGGGGTTGCTGTCGCTAGCAGAAGCTGCCGTTGTGGGTGTGACAAAGTTTCCTTCCTGAGCAAATAGACGGGTAATAGTGCCGCTAAAGGGAGCATAAAGCCGAGTTTCTGCCAGTTGCGCGTTGTAGTATTGCAGATTGGCAATGGCTTCAGCAACGGTAGCTTCTGCCTGGGCAATTTCCTCAACTCTAGTGCCCTTGCGGAACCGAGCTAGGCTCTCCTGCTGCTCCCGCAAATGACTGCGAGCAGCTTGGACACTCGCCTCTACTTCCTGAACTTTGATCACAGATTCCTCAAACTGTTTTTCGGAAATCACACCCTCTGCCACTAACGCTTGATTGCGCTGTTGTTCGGCTTGTGCCTGTGCCATCCCTGCCTCAGCCTCAGCTATACTGGCTTGAGCCGCATCGACCCGGGCTTCCGCTTCGGCAATTTCTTCTGGTAAGCTGCCCGATCGCTTTTGGGCTAATTCTGCCTTAGCTTTTGCCAGCGCACTTTCGGCTTGGCTCACTTGGGCTTGCAGCTTTTGGCTACTCATTTGAGCTACTAATTGACCGGCTTTCACCCAGTCTCCTTCATCTACAAAGAGACGGACAATTTGTCCTTCACTAGTAGGACTGAGATTGCTTCTACGACCAGCCTGTACTACCCCATTGGCAGAATAGCGAACGGTTAGATCCTGAGAGACAACCTGCACCGTGGTCGGCTCTGCTTCTAATTGAGAGGATGAGTTTCCTCGCAATAGAGTCATAAAAATCAGGGGAGTGAGAATGCCGATCGCCGTCAGTGCTGCAATTCGGTGAATCGCTTTCTTACTGGGTCTAGAAATTGAGTTTTGCATGGCTAGAACCGTTAGAAATAATGGGTTGACAAATCAGGTGCTCAGTCTTAGCGGAGACGTTTCTAGGTAGCTTTCTGCCTGCATTTGGTATAACTTGGCATATACGCCTTGCTGTCTTAGAAGAGCATGATGGTTTCCAGACTCAATGATTTGCCCATCTTGTAAGACCGCAATTACATCTGCCGTCTGCACGGTGCTGAAGCGGTGGGAGATCAGGATGCTAGTTCGCCCTGCCATGAGGCGGGCAAACTGACGGTAAGCATGGTACTCAGCTTGGGCATCTAGTGCTGCACTCGGTTCATCTAAAATCAACAAATCTGCTTCCCGGGCAAACATTCGAGCTGTTGCTACTCGCTGCCATTGCCCACCTGACAAGTCAATGCCCTGGTTTTCCTCCGCAAACATTCGACTTAACTCTGTTTTATATCCTTGAGGTAACTGCAGAATGTCTTGATGAATGTTCGCTCGTTGTGCAGCCTGCTGTATCCAATATTGGTCATCGAGTTTGGTTAGATTACCTAATCCAATGTTTTCCTCTACCGTTAAGTCATAGCGCATGAAGTCCTGAAAAATGGTGCTAATGTGGTGTCGGAACTCATAAGGATCGAACTCTCGAATATCAATACCATTCCAGAGAATTTGCCCCTGAGTTGGATCATAAAGGCGCGTGAGCAACTTTACTAACGTTGTTTTTCCAGCCCCGTTTAGCCCTACTAGGGCCAGACAGCTACCTGCTGGAATCTTCAAGTTGACATCGCGCAAAATCCAGCGGTGGCGATCGCTGTAGCGAAACCAAACGTGGCGTAACTCAATCTCAGAAGAGAGGGTGGGGACAGGAGCTAATACCGTTGGAGGTGGCAAGTCAGGAGGCAGATCCAACAAAGCTTGGAAGTAGGAGTGGAACAGGACGCACTCCATCAAACCTGCAATGGCAGTGATTACCTGCCCCAGTGCGCCTTGTACTGCGCCTACAGCATTGACATAGAGGGCAATGTCTCCCACGGTGAGCCGTCCAGCAAAAGCGTCTAGAACCACGATTGCAAAAGCGGCGATCGCCATGCCGCTGGAAATAAGGCTGAGAATTAATTCCCAGCGTAATTCCCGCTGCTGTTGCTTACGTTCAGCTTTGTGAACATGGTGATATAGCTCAAGCAGTTTATGCAGAAAATGCTGCCCCAGTCCAAACAGGCGGACTTCTTTAGCAGCTTCTGCCCCTGCCAGCAAAAAACTGTAATAGAATTTGCGTCGCTCTACCGGACTCATTTCAAACGCCAGACCCACGCGCTGCTGTCCCATTGCCATTTGTGCACAAAGCTGCGGTAGGGCAGCAAACAGCACCAGTCCAGCAAGTCCTAGATTGAAGGAGATCAATACGCCGACAAAGCTGAGCAGCGTTACCGTGTTCTGGATGAACTCAGTCATAATTAATAAGGTTTGGCTGGAGCTTTGTTCGGCGCCTTGCTGCGCCATTCGAATAGTGTCATATACTTGCGGATTCTCGAAGTGAGCGATCCCCGTGAAGCTGTTCACTTTTTGATAGACGGCAGTTTCAATGCGAACGGTTAATCGACGTTGCAATTCTGCGTTGAGATACTGGCTGAGACGGGGTAGCATGGCTGCTGCGATCATCAGTCCAGCTTGAGCGGCTAGTAATGCAGCGAGCTGTTCAGGCGTGGCGATCGAGTCTTGCAAAATATTTGCAGTGATCCAGTCCAGCAGCACTTTGATAACCCAGGCGCTTGATAGAGGAACCAGCCCTTGAGTAATCGTGAGAATAATAGTAATAACACAGGCAGTAGGATGAGTTTGCCAAATCAGTTGAAGAATTTGATAGACAGATTTAAGAAACTGAGATAATCGCTGATAGGAATACTGCATGACGAATATTGCTCAGACAAGAGAGCTAGTAATAGGTGGGCTGTCACTAACCGATCGCAGGGGAAGGTTTACCAGCATGATTCTGGTGATAGCTGAAAGAGAAATAGGTTCAGCAGTTAGTGAATCAACACAAAGGGGGTTATCTTCTCGCACAGAGCAGTAAGAATCTGGCACGATCCATACTAGATTACTACCTGTATCCAACTGGTTTTTGAGTATGTCCTGCATAGCATCAAGTAAGCTAAATAAGGAAGTGCCCCCTCTGCAAAACGTAATGCTATATGTCATGCTGCAAAGAGGCTTCTAGAGTGGCTTGATGCGTCAATTTCCTCACAGCAATGCCTGTAATTGCAGAGAGAGGGATTGTGCCCAACAGCAAAGAATCTACGCTAAACGGCGAATCGCCTCGCACAAAACAATGATGCGCTGGAATATGCCAAACTAAGTTACCGTTCTGATCGCTGCGATTACACAACATCGGCTGCAAGGTTTCTGGCAGGGTAGAGAGCGGAATTGAAACGGTATCGCCAGGTAAACCAGTGATACGCTTGATAAATTTGGAAGAGGTTGAACCATCACAAGCCATCTCAATCTCTTCCAAATCTGCCAAAAATACTGGGTCTGGCTCAGTGGGCAACAGGTCGATTGCATCGATCGCAAAATCACTTGGAAAGCTTGGATCGGCTAAGTCGGGTGTGTCGGCAAACAGCACCGCATCAAGTGGCATCTCACTAAACCGACCGACCACAATTTGTCCTTTAGATAGCCACAAATTTGGATATAGATTGAAAATCAATAAGCGATCGCCCGATGTCAGCGTTGGAGCCATACTGTCACCGTCAACTGTGACGATCGTTAGACCCCATCGAAGGATGAAAAACGTTGCCAATCCTAGAAACAGTAAGATAACACCTAGTTGTATCCACATGAATCATGTTTCTTTCGATTCTAGGAAGTGGATTAGTTTGAGGGATAGACCCCTAGCGTAAAGAGCGTCCGTGTTCTAGAGGTCTATTTTAGAAGTCATGCTGCAATTAAGCAGAATGGTAGGCTCATCAGAACCCCTAGCAGCGAACCACCTTGGTCACGGTGCGGCAAGGGGGAAACGCACCGAATGTGCAACAGAAGTTGGTGCAGACTTTCCGACGAAACACACAGCCCGTGCAGAAAAGTGTTCGGCAACCAGCCGAAGCAGTTTCTTGAGGAACAACACGGCTCAGCAGCTTGTCTGCTACAGTTGCGATCGCACCAGAGGATTCAGTTAAATTGGACAGTGTTGCAAACAATTGATTTAATTTAGCGTTCATGAATTTTCTCCTGTGTGAGTTTGATCTCGATTATCTAGACTATGTAAGAAGAGATTTTCAGTACAGTCAAAAGATTATTTGTTTAGATATCACCTCCTTTCCTGGACAGAATGACACGGTTGTCCAAGCTTAAATCAGCTGTGCTTCCCAATCTGACTCAAGCACACCCGAAGCCTCGACGTAGCTTTCTGGGTTGAGAGTACAGTAAGAGGGAGTTGCATTCGCTTTGTAGGTGCTGGCAAAGGGGTTACGCTCGAAGGGAGCCACCAGAATTGGTAGAGCCAGCTGATATTTCTCGACAAAGCTAGCAGTGGTGTCTCGATCGCCATCCGTGTTCACTAGCACTAGCTCTTTGCCGGACTGTTTCATCTGGGCAGCAAGCGCATTCAATTTGGCAAGCTTGTCTACGCAGGCGCTGCAATGAGGTGAAACAAAGATAAATGAAACTGCTTTGCCCAAGTAGCTTGAGAGCGTCACGCTCTCACCTGACAGCGTTTCGGCTTTAAAGTCTGGAGCTTGGCTGCCTTTCTCTAACCCGATCTCCATATTGGACAAGGTAGAGATTTGGTTAAATTGACGAATTAGAGCCAGTGTTAGCAGCAGATTAAGCAGAATCATAATCCACATCAAGATTGTGTTAGCAGTTGAAGCTGTGAGCATTGGGTCTCCTTACAAATGAAATAGTTTTTGGGTGCGATTTATTTTTTTGATATCGCTGAACAGGTGATAGATTTCGCTGAGATGAATCCAGATGAGTACAAATCCGAGGGCAACCAAGCCGCTGACGCCGGAACTGAGCGAGGGAGAAGCGATCGCAATTTCAGATTCGGTAGCTGCTAACCATCCCCCTCCACAGGAGCAGCACAAAAATCCAAAATTTCGTAGAATATCAAGGACTGAAATGGGGCGATCGCGAGTGCCAAAACAGTTGCATGAGGTTTTGATGTTGCGGACTATCGCCAAGGCTAGCGCGATCGAAAATATCAACAAAAGTATTGAAGCTAGCCAAAAAGCGATCACCTGGTTAACGAAAAGCGAGATGACAACGAATATCTCCAATGTGAGAATGCTTTTAGCAGTCCAAGTTACAAAAAACTCTGGTACTAAGCGAAAGATGCTGACCGTCTTAGTGTATTGAGAGAAACTTTTAATTTTGCTCAGTGAGGATAGCGTAAATATCAACCCTACTGTGAATTTACAAAATGTCAATGCATCAATTTCCTGCATAAAACCTCCCCGGTAGAATTTCTACTGATGGCGCTTTGAAGTAAATACTGACTGGTTAAATTCGTAGATAGAGATGCAATGAACTTAGCAAAGCAGAATGAATCTATTTAGTGAAGCAAGAGATTAAGTTAAACCCAGCGATTGTGACTTGTTTACTTGCTTCTAAATAGGTTTCGGATGCTAACAAGCTGAATTTCTGCGAGTTTAGAAAAGTTCATAAAACTGTTGATGCCGTTTGTATCCTAATTGGATAGCTGTTTGCCTTCAGTAGAAGGGATTTACGATTAGTCTGCTGACTTACTGTTACTTTAGAATGGTCAGTCTCTGCCAACAGCCTCAAAAGGTCAGATAAAGTCAGTTGCGTAGCCTGGAAAAGTCAGATAAGCTTAGCCGCACATAAAAAAGGGGATGTTACGCCGTCAGGAGGGTGGCAGCAACATCCCTATCTTGATTTCAATTAGGCTGAACTACTTAATATAAGATCTTGAGTAGAATCCTTTGAAGCCTGTAGCAGAATTTTGCGCTACTGTGAAATGGACTGCTTTGCGGATCACTAAATAGTAACTCGTTCACGCATTGCGATTATGGTTACTCAACACCGGCAAATTTGGCTTTGGATTATTGCATCCTTGCAGGGTTGGCTGATAATCAAGAGTCTTCTAGGTGTCCCGGCAGTCGCTCAACGCCGACCTGTACCCGATGACACGCTGGGCAACGAGCGTTCGGTTGTGGCTCCTGATGTTGAAATTCGAGGACGATTGAGCGATCGCATTGAAGGTGGTGCAAGACGTGGAGCAAATTTATTCCACAGTTTTCGTGAATTCAACGTTGAGGAAGGACGTTCAGCTTACTTTGCTGATCCTGGCGTTGAGAATATTCTGACTCGTGTGACGGGAGAAAATTCATCAGAGATTTTAGGACACTTGGGGGTACTCGGAAGTGCCAATCTGTTTCTGATAAATCCGAATGGGTTAATCTTTGGTGCAGATGCCAGCCTAGATATTCGTGGCTCGTTTGCTGCAAGTACAGCGAATCGTTTTACGTTTGGAGATAGTAGTGAATTTAGCGCAGTTGCTCCCCAAGCTCCGCCGCTTTTGACCGTGAGTACACCAATTGGCTTGCAGGAAGAAATGAAGGCAACTGCACAAATTGTTAGCATCGGCAACCTCGCAGTAGGACAAGATTTATTCTTGGCAGCGGATAATTTGGTGTTGCAGGGGCAGCTACAAGCAGGAGGAAACTTAGTCTTACAGGCACAGGATGTGCAAGGAACCTCTTTGCAGATGCTGACGGGAGGCAGCGTAGCAATTACAGGAGATATAACGATTACCGGCGCGAACCCGTTAGAAGACAGCTTAACTGAAACAGTGCGTTTGTCGAATGGAAACACAATCTCGGTTAATGGCGCAGCTCGCCCTACTCTCGATATTCGGGCTGGAACAACAGTTGGAACTGCCACAGATGGAAATAATACAGCAAACCCCACGAGCGCGAACATCACAATTAACGGTACAATTCGCAATCCAAGCGGGTTGGTCTTACTAACGAATCAGTATCAACCAAATTCTGATCTGGCTGGAGGAGCAATTATTACTCAAAACATTGATACGAGTGCGTCGCTGCCTGAATCAGGAGGTGATATTGTGATTGATGCTCGCAGGGGCATTCGGGCAGGCGATTTAATGTCTTACTCCCCTCGTTTCTTAGTCTCTGGAGATACAATTGCTAGAGATGGCGGAGCAATCGTTCTCTACACAGCGGATGGAGGCATTGGGGCAGGCGATTTGTCTACATACTCTGGAGTCCGCGATCAATTTGAGGATCCGTTCGGTCTTCCTTCTGCTTCATCCAGGGCTGGAAATGGAGGCAACGTCGATCTTTACGCTGCAAATGGCAGCATTCGTGTGCAATCATTAATCTCAACTTCTTTATCTGCGTCCCCGGCTGGCAACGTTACAGCAGGCAACGGCGGAGCCATCAACCTCTATGCTGCCAACGGAGATATCTGGGCAGACTATTTCGATTCGGCAGTCGCGGCTACGACTGCCAAAACGGGAGCTGGGAACGCTACGGTTGGAAACGCTGGAGATGTCAGCTTTTATGCGGGTAATGGCAGGATCATCAGTGGTGGTACAGGTAACTTAGGCGCTTCAGCTTCGGCTAGCTCCCAGAATAGAGGGGGAGATGCGATATCGGGAGACGGCGGAGACGTCCGCTTCTATGCTGGCAATGGCGATATAGTAGTCAGATACGTTGGCTTAACCTCTGCCACTGGTTCTCGGGTGGAGTCTTTTGGCAATGCGATAAGCGGCGACGGCGGAGCGATTAGTCTGTATGCTGCCAATGGCGATATTAAGTTGACAGGAGGGATAAGCACCTCCTCGGTGTCTGATGCCCCCAGTGGACGCGCAACACCAGGCAACGGTGGAGCAATTAATCTCTATGCAGGTCACGGCAGCATCATTCTAAACCCACGTGATTCCAGTAGTCTCCTTGCATACTCTTTCTCTAACGACACTTCTGCCAGAGGCGGAAACGTTAGACTATATGCCGATCGGGATATTACCACTGCTTCAATCAACACCGTGAGCCAGTCTGGCTCAGGAGATATTCACATTCGCAGCGGTGGAGCGATTACATTCATACAGGCAAATTATGACGTAGCTCTACCGAATAACCGGGGAGGTGCAGTCATCACCAGCGATACCTTTGGTGCAGGGGCAGCAGGCAATATTCTAATCACAGCCCGATCGATTTTTCTAACGGATGGCTCTCAGCTCTCTGCCTCAACTCACGGCAGCGGACAAGGTGGCAATATCACACTACATGCTGGCGATATTAAGTTGAGCGGTATTTCTCCTAACAATGTGCCGCCCGGTGAACTTTTTACTCCGGCAGGTTTAACCGGCATCCCAGCGGGTACGTTTCTAGGTGGCTATGTGCCAACGGGAAATGCTGATAATATCGACCTTAACAATCTTCCCGACAATATCTATCCCAGCGGAATTTTCTCCCAAACGACGCGGAATTCTACAGGTGATGCCGGAGATCTATTGATCCAAACCGATCGCCTCGCAATTCGCGGTGGAGCTGCCATTGCCACTACCACATTTGGACAAGGTAATGCAGGCGATATCTCAATTCAAGCGAATGCAGTCACGCTAGACAGTGGCTCCGATACAACAGGCTCAATTTTAAGCGGTGCAGCACGCAGCTCAACAGGCGAGAGCGGCAGCATTAATCTTCGCGCAAACCGGCTTATTCTGGACAACCAAGCTTCAATCTTGACAGAGACTGCTAGAAGAAGCGGCGGAGACATTGCAATACAAGTAGACGATCTAATGGTACTGCGCGATCGCAGCCGCATCTCAACTACCGCCGGAACAGAGCAGCGGGGCGGAAATGGCGGCAACATTACTATTGATGCTGGTTACCTGGTGGCAGGTAGTTCTGATAACAGCGATATCAGTGCTAATGCCTTTTCAGGAGCCGGAGGAGCAGTTAACATCACGGCACAAGGGATTTTTGGAATTACGCCTAGCGAGCAGCTCACATCTGCCAGCAACATTACTGCAAGTTCAGAGCGGGGGGTGAGCGGTACTATTCAAGTCAATGTCCTTAATGTCGATCCAACCTACGGATTAGTAGTGCTTCCGGTCGATTTAATTGATGCCTCTAGCCAAATTGCCCAAGCTTGTCCCGCAGGCGAGAACACTAATCAACTCAGTGAATTTGTGATTACGGGACGGGGTGGACTGCCGCCTACACCCAGTGAGGCACTTGGCAGTGATGCCATTCAAGTGAATTTAGCTACGCGGCATCCTGGGAATGAGAACTTCTCCAGCCAAGATAGTCTTGTCAATTTGCCAGAACCCCCAGAGCCGATCGCTGAAGCTCAAGGATGGGTAACAGATAGAAATGGCAAAGTTACACTATTAGCTCAAGCACCTACTCTAAACTCTAATCCAGTTTGGCATCTGCCTGTGAATTGTCATGAATCTGATTTAGAATAATTAGTATACATTACCGGAATACTATCTGGTCAAACGTCAAATATGGAGCCGCTTTGGTGAACCCTTGCCAACTCGCATTCAGCGCTTTGGTCCAAGTTGTGTTTTCTTATCTTCAGCAAGGTTCGCTTAGTGCTGTCAGTCAAGCTACTATTAGCATGAAGAAGTTTGAGTTTAATGCGATCGCTTGTGTTCGGTTCAGTAAAATGTAGATGCTATAAGCTACTCCAGCCCAAGTGCAACAACACTTCGGTGATCCAGCTATCCTAATTTCAGTTCAGAATATAGTTTAATACAGTCATCAGAAGGCGTCTGTCTAATAGTACTGCACTTGTTTAAGTGTCTATCTGAGAAAGCTGTTCGCAGTCTTCATGCTTAAATTCTTCTAGTGAGTCAAAATTTTCACAAATTAAGTTTAGTTCAGTTTCACTCTGTGTTGCTAAACAGGTATTGAATTTTAAAAACGGCATGTTTCTATACGTCTACAAGATTTTATTTTTGTAGAAGATTGGAAAGATCTAGCTCTGGTACATAACTTCTCAAAGTACTCAGAGCGATTTTTAGGAGCAAATGATGCTTTCACGCTGCTGGAGTCGATCGAATCGGAACTCAACTTTGTTAACCTGCCTGATTTGGGTTGGAGCGGCAGGTGGCTTCTCTCAACCTGCAATAGCTCAACTGGCTCCGGATACAGCACCCGATCGTAATTTGGGCACAAGAGTCGAACGCAGTTCTGGAGAAAGTTTGATTCGAGGTGGTGCTCAGCGGGGCGAAAATCTGTTTCATAGCTTTTCAACGTTCAACATTGGCAACAGCCAAACCGTTCGCTTTGAAAACCCGGAGGGGGTGAACAATATTTTCAGCCGTGTGACGGGGGGCAGCCGCTCTGAGATCTTCGGCAGATTGGGGGTGCGGGGAGATGCCAATTTATTTCTAATCAATCCGAACGGTATTTTATTTGGAGAGGGTGCAAGTCTGGATGTCAATGGTGCTTTTGTTGCCACCACTGCCAATGCAGTTCAGTTAGGCGATCGCGGTCTTTTCAGCGCGACTGAACCTGCCAATTCTCGCTTATTAAGTGTGTCTCCCTCTGCCTTTTTGTTCAATCAGATTTCGCCTCAACCTATTCAAGTGAATGCAGGTGGATTTATAGGCATTGAGCAAGATCTGTATGAACGACGCTATTCTTCAGGCTTGAGCGTTCCGGATGGCAGTAGTTTAGCGCTAGTAGGAGGTGATGTGACATCAGATAGCGGCAGTTTAAGCGCAGCAGGCGGCAGAATTGAACTAGCCGGAATTGCAGAGCCAGGCGCAGTTGGGCTATCGCTGGATGGGGCTAATTTGCGCTTGGACATCCCTGATCGTCTGACTCGCGCGGATATTTTCTTGAGACAATCGATCGCAGATGTCAGAGCAGGCAGCGGCGGCAGTATTGTGATTACCGCTCGCAATCTAGAGATTAGAGGCGACAGCGAACTGCGAGCCGGCATTGTAGACGGCAGAGGATTTGCCGGAGCTAAAGCGGGGGATATTATGATTGATGCCGCTGGAGCTATGGCTGTAGTGAACAGCGGTATTGTGAATGAGCTGGGAAACCTGCGGCGGGCGGACTCAGATTTACCACTGTTGGGAGCAACAGGTCAAGGAGGAGACGTTGCAATTCACGCAGGCTCGCTGTGGTTAGGTGATGCCTTTCTGGAAACAGGAACTGCAGGACGGGGAGATGGAGGCAACATTGCCATTAGAGTAGATGGTGAAATCCTAATTCTCCTGAATGGCATTAGCAGCAATGTGGAGTCTGAAGCAGTGGGAAATGGGGGGAATATTCAGATTCGAGCGGAACGCCTACGAGTGCGGCAGGCTACTATTGTAGCTGGCACAAGTGGACGCGGCAATAGCGGCAACATCTTGCTGCAGGTCAATGATTCTATTTCGACGAGCGGCGCTACAATTCAGTCTGAGCCATTACCCCCTGCCACGGGACGGGCAGGGGATATCACGCTGCAAGCGGAAGCTGGAGCAATTCTCCTAAATGAGGCAACGAGCATTAGCGCCATCAGCTATGGGCGCGGCGATGCGGGCGATGTAGTCATCCGCTCGCCTGCTTCTGTGTTGATTAGAGGCAGTTTCGTTCAAACGAGCCTCGCTTCTGCTCCAGCGGGCGCTCCGGGAGCTAGGGCAAACGGTACGGGGGGCGATATTGTGATCCAGGCAGGGTCCTTATCGCTGATTGATTTGTCGCCCTTTGATAAATTTCGGGCAGTCCTGCGGACGAATACCGAGGCAGATGGAAATGCTGGAAATATTCACATTCAGGCTAATGGGGATGTTTTTCTATCGGGCGGGGTAATCGCTGCTGTCGTAGAGCCCCCCGGCATAGGTCGTGGCGGCGATATCACGATTGAGGCAGCATCCCTCACGATGGACAATGGCTCTTTTGTCGGGGCAAGTACGTTTGGACGAGGGAGAGGCGGCGATATTCAGATTAATCTGACTGGCGCAATGAGCCTCTCTGGATTTGATACCGATGAGTTACCCAGTGAGTTGACCACGAGCGCTAGCGGTAGAGCGATCGGTCGGGCTGGAGATATTACAATTAGCAGCGATCGTTTATACCTGCAAGATCGTGCTCGAATCACGACTGAAACACGCAATGATAGCAATGGTGGAAACATTAAGATCGATACGCAGCTATTAAACAGCAATCATGCGAATCTCTCTGCAACTAGTTCAGGTACTGGCTCTGCAGGAAATATAGAGATTACCGCAGATTTAATTCAATTAAACAATCGCTCATTTTTTCGATCGAATACCAGCGGTGGTGAAGGCAATATTAATCTGCAGGCTGGATACTTATTCTTATCGGGCAGAAGCGACATTACAACCAATGCATCTGGCAATAATATCAGCGGTGGTAATATTAATGTTGATACTGATCTAGTGGTTGCCCTTGAAAATAGCGATATTAGCGCTAATTCTTCTGACTTTAGGGGAGGACAAGTCGTTGTCAATGCGGAAGGAGTGATTGGTACAGAATTTCGGACTGTTCCAACGCCAGAGAGCGACATAACCGCTACAGGTAGTAGTCCCGATCTAAGTGGAACGGTAGAAATTAATACGTCGGACGTAGATCCACGACGCGGCTTAACCGAATTGCCGGTTGTGATCGTTGATGCCACGCAACAAATCGCCCAAACTTGCCCTACAGGCGAAAACACTAATCAACTTAGTGAATTTGTAATCACAGGGCGGGGTGGCTTGCCGCCTACACCGGGTGAGGCACTTAGCAATAATACAATCCAAGTCAATTTAGCCACACGCACCCCTGGAACTGCAAGCCGTTCTAGTCAGCGTACACAGGCGACTATGAATCTGCCAGAGCCGATCGTCGAAGCACAAGGATGGGTGAGAGATGAAAGTGGAAAAGTTATCCTACTGGCTGAAGCACCTACTGGTCTATCTTCTCTTACCTGGAATCAGGGGGCGAACTGCTCTGTTTCTAACGCAGAAGAGTAGAGTGAACAAGATGAGAACTTTGCCCTCACTCAATCGGAAATTAATGCGGTTATTCTGCTTAAAAGGCGTTCTGCTGCTGCTATTTCTGTGCAGTGCCGCCTTCCCGATTGCCGTTCATGCTACCCCACCTGCGATCGTCCAGCTCTCACCGAATGCCGAAGGCCTAGCCGAACAAGCCAAACAGCTTTACCAAACCGATCGCTTTTCTGAGGCTGCTGCCGTTTGGCAACAAGCTGCCGATGCTTTTAAGCAGATAGGTGATTTAACCGGTCAGGCAATGGCGTTGAGCAACCTGTCGCTAACGGCTCAGCAGCTCGGCGACTGGCGAACTGCCGAAACGGCAATTCAAGCCGCCATCACCCTGCTTACTGCAAATCCTGATATACCGCTCTATGCTCAAGCGTTGGATATTCAAGGACGCTTGCAGGTGGAACGCGGACAGGCAAGTGAGGCGATTGCCACATGGCGACGGGCGGCAGAGTTATACACGCAGCTGCACGATGAAATCAGCGTCACACGCAATCGCATCAACCAAGCACAGGCACTGCAAGCCTTGGGCTTATACCGACAGGCAGAAGATACTCTGACAGCAGCAAATCAAGCGCTGCAAGCCCAGCCAGAGTCTCAGCTAAAGGCGATCGGGCTGCGAAGCTTGGGGAATGTGCAACGAGTGATGGGTGAGCTAGACACAGCCGAGCGCACGCTGCAGCAGAGCTTAACGATCGCCCGAAATTTAGGCGATACTCCTGCGATTAGCGAAGCTCTCTTGAGTTTAGGTAATACCAGCCGCGCGCAGGAGAAACCTCAGGTGGCACTGGAGTTCTATCAGCAGGCAGCGGCGATCGCCCCCAGCACAGCAACACGGGTTGCGGCTCAACTGCGCCAATTGAGCCTGCTGATAGAGCTAGGACAGGGCAGCTCCGCTGAAGCACTACTATCTTCTCTTGTGACTGAAATAGATAGCTTAACTCTTAGCCAAGCGGCGATTTATGCGCGAATTGAACTCGCACAGGCCTGGATCAAAGCGGCAAATCCGGCAGAGCAGAACCAGGAGATCGCTGCTTTTGTTCAGTTGAATAGAGTTAACGCAGCTCAGCTCTTAACGGTTGCCGACCAGCAGGCAAAAACGCTGGGCGATCGCCGTGCTGAATCCTACGCGCTGGGCACCCTCGGCAGTCTGCAAGAACAGACAGGGCAGTGGGCAGGCGCCAAAGACCTAACCCAGCAAGCCTTGATGATTGCTCAAGCGATCGAAGCGCCGGAAATTGCCTATCAGTGGCAATGGCAGCTCGGACGCCTCTTGAAAGGGCAGGGCGATCGGCAAGGAGCGACTGCTGCTTATGGTGAAGCGGTGAAAACGCTGCAACTGCTGCGCTACGACTTGGTGACAGTGAATCCAGACGTGCAGTTCTCGTTTCGAGATCAGGTGGAACCCGTCTACCGCACCTTCGTTGATCTGCTGCTGCAAGAGGCGAATCCTAGCCCAGATACCCTTCAAAAAGCGCGTCAGACAATTGAACAGCTCCAGCTTGCCGAACTCGACAACTTTTTTCGAGAAGCCTGCCTTGCGCCTGCCTTTCCGCTAGATGCCATAGTCGATCGCAATGACCCAACGGCAGCGGTGATCTATGCCGTCATCTTGGACGATCGTCTGGAGGTGATTCTCAAATTACCGCAGCAGCCCGACCTGCGGCATTATGCAACGGCAGTCCCCCAAGCGCAAGTCGAGCAGACGCTGGAAGACCTGCTCAATAACCTGAAGCGACCCAGCAGCTGGAGAGCAGCGCAGGACTTGTCGCAGCAGGTCTATAGCTGGCTGATTCAGCCGATCGCAGCCGATCTCGTAGGCAGCCAAGTTAAAACACTGGTTTTTGTTCTGGATGGGTTTCTGCGGAATATCCCAATGGCTGCACTTTATCATGACCAGCAGTATCTCATCGAACAATACAGTATTGTACTCTCCCCCGGTCTTCAGCTTGTCGATCCGCAGCCGCTAGAACAACAGCCGATCGAGGCATTGGTGGCAGGATTAGTCGAGTCGCCTGATCCGAGCTTCCAACGGCTTGGCTATGTGACCACAGAGATTGACGAGATTGAAGCGGAAGTGTCCAGCCAAGTGCTGCTGAATCAGCAGTTTACCAGTCAGGCGTTTCAAAGCGAAATGAATGCAAACGCCTTTAATGTGGTTCATCTAGCAACGCACGGCAACTTCAGCTCTGAGGCAGACGATACCTACATCTTGGCCTGGGACAAGCGAATCACGGTCAATGAGCTGGCTGATTTGCTGCAGGTAAGCGCCGATCGTCGTTTGGTACCTTTGGAGCTGTTGGTGCTGAGCGCCTGCCAAACGGCAACAGGAGACAAGCGGGCAGTACTGGGGCTAGCAGGAGTGGCACTGCGAGCAGGGGCCCGCAGCACGGTTGCGTCTCTCTGGAGCATTGGCGATGACACAACAGCTCGCTTCATGAGTCAGTTCTACAAGGCGCTCTCCGATAGATCCCAAACGAGAGCCGAAGCGCTACGCCAAGCCCAGATCGCCCTTCTTAAAACCGTTGCGCCTGAACCTGCCTACTGGGCACCCTATGTACTGGTTGGCAGCTGGCTGTAGCCGACAACAGCCGCCACTATGGGGCTGCGATCGGCTCTGCCGGCAGATCGCCTAAGCCAATCGCCTGCAGCAAGTTCCGCCAAGCAGGATTTGTGGGATCAGCTCGGTGTAGTTCTGCTGCTGTGGTCAGTGCGTCGTGCCAAAGCCCGTTTGCCGCATAGAGCGAAACACGCTGCGGCAAGGATGCCTGTTCGATTTGCTGATTTAGCCCCTGATCAATCAACCTCCGCTGAACCCAGCCGTCTACAGAGGCTTCTGGCGGCGGTGCCTGACAATAGACTTCAAAATACCAGTGATAAAGTTTGTTACTTTCCAGGGGAGGAACCGTCGCAGGTAGAGTAATCCCGATCGCGCTGGCGGTTTCCGGTAGCGCCACTTCAGTTTCATAAACGGCGTTACCCGCTTGATCCTGCAGGCTGAATACTGCCGTAAAAGAGGCTGAATAAGGCACATAGAACCAGAAGGTAGGTCGTTCAGCTCCAGTTGCACCAAACACGTAGGTTAAGTCATTGCGCGGGCTGGTGGGTACAAGCGCCGTTAACGGCTGCTCGGTTGGTTCTACCTGGTCAATCGATTCACCACAGTTGCGTCGCGTTCCGCCGCCGACTGGACGACCCGGTGAATCAATGTTCGGCGGTGGTGGCGGTGCTACAAACGTAGTTGTGGAGTCGGCAGGACTGGAGTCGGTGGGAGCTGTACTGGGCTGTGCCTGAACCTGCAACCCACCCAGCAAAATCGTCAGTAAAACTAGAATCCGTTGAATCTGTCGAGGTAACTTCATAAGATTCGCCTCAGTACTAAAAACGCTTATGAGCTTTGCTATTGCTAACGCTCAAGTAAATTAGTGCGCTTGCCGTCGCAATAGCTGCCCCTAGTGCAGGTACAAAAGGCACCCAAACTCCCTGCACCAGCAGCCACAGACACATGATCGCCAACCCTCCGCCCCCCACGCCTGCCATCGCTACCCGCAAGACCCATGATCGGCTGGATATTGCTAATCCTCCTGCAGCGATCGCCCAGCTCCAAATCCAAAGGACATCTTGCCAAAAAATCCAGGGTCGAATCAAGGGTCGTCCATCTTGAACGGCACTGAGGATCTGGCTGATCATCTGAGCATGAACTTCGACGCCTAGACTCTGCTGGTATGTTGCTTGCCCCGCGCTGTAGGGTGTGGAAAAGCGATCGACTGCGCCGGTTGCTTTAACACCAATCAGGACGATGCGATCGCGGACATCTTCAGGGCGGAGGCGACCGCGCAGGACATCGGTAAGCGTGACGGTGGGAGCAATTTCCGAGGCAGAGCGATCGGCGCGATAGTTGAGCAGAATTTGATAGCCGCGAGTATCGGCGCGTTGATAGGCACCCTGATGGTCTTGCAGGGGTTCAAATACAACGTTGCCCATTCGCAGCTTTTGGTCATGCGTGTAGTCGATTGGGATTTGCTCAGCCTGTAAATAGTGAATTGCGAGCTGTACGCTAAAGGCATAAGGTGCTCGGCAAGGCGAAGCGGGATTTGTACCCGCTAGCAGCAAATGCCGCCGCACTACATTATCCCCATCTAAGACAAAATCGCTGAAGCCTTGACGCGAGAGCGGCACTTCTGGCGGCGGCGGAATACCCGGCGTATTGCTTTCAGGATCGCTGACTTTGCAGATTGCAAAGAAATTATCGTCCTGTCGGATTAAGGTGGCGAGATCAGCCTGATTGGGGTTAATGGGGTCGCGATAAAGATCTAAGCCAATTGCCCTTGGGCGGTATTGATGCAGCGTCTTGAGCAGCTTTTCTAACGCCAGATTAGACAGCGATCCTTCACGCGGTGGTTTTTGCTCCGGCAATGTTTGAATATCTGCTTCAGTGATTTCCACAATCAGCAGCCGAGCATCAATCGATTCGCGTGGACGGAACTGCATAAACTGATCGTAGGCTTGCAGCTCCCAGGGTTGCAGCAATCCAAAATACCGAATGCCCATCACCAGCGCCGTTGTTACCAGGCTAGTCAGTAGCGTCGCGGGTAAACGCCAATCGCGAGGCTGAGCTGGCTGCCAATCAACCGGGGCTTCTGCCGGATTCTGGCAGAGTACCGGCAGCCAGCTCGCGCAAGGATATTCATCTTCTATCCCCTGCAAATATTCTCGCGATCGCCGCACTGCCTGATAGAGCGACTGCCCACTAGCGAATGCCGTTAAAAACTGCGCGAGAAACTGGTGTGCTACTGCATCAGCGACGGGCTCCCGCATGACGATCACCTGGGGAATATGCAGCGATGCCAAAGACTGTGCCAAGCTCAAACCATCGCAGGAGTTAAAGATTGCGAGCTTTAAGCCGTTGGCGATCGCTTCGGCTAATACGCCCTGCAGCTCTTCTAGAGACAGGCTCTCGGTCGCGTTAAGCCGCAGCTGTCCTGTGGTATCGCTGGAGCTATGACCCGCAAAAAAGAGAATATCCCACGGCTGCCACAGCTGCTCAGCCAGCTGGCGCCGCTGTGGCGCGACCAAAAATTGGATATCAGCTCGATCGGCAAGCTGTTTCAGCAGTGCTCGATCGGCATTCAAATCAAGATTTTTATCATCGCCCAACACCGCTAAAATTCGCACTTTATGATGGCGTCGATCTCGAGTGACTCGCTCAACTTTCTGGTAATCTAACGTGCTGATGGCAATCTCAGCATTCCGGTAGGTTTTGAAGAAAGTCCAGAGGTGCCAGGGCAAGCGCTGTAGGAAGGGGTCATCTGTTTCGAGAATAAACTGGATCTCATCAGATTCGTGCAGTGCCGATCGCAGCTTTTGATCGATCGGCAGAAAAGACGGTTCGTTGAGCCAGGTATCGATCCGCTCTGCCAATTGTTGACAGAGCTGGTTAAATTCAGCAGCAGAGACATTCGTTATACCTGTATTACTGAGTTCAATTCGCAAATGCAACCGCTGATGCAGTGCCAGGTAGAGCAATTGCCAGCGGCGGTATAAATCGAAAATATCTGGAGCGGCGGGCAACTGGCCCTGCGCTTGCCTAGGATAGGGATCCGCTTGTTCACCAAACCGAGCTGTAACGGAAGGAAAGCCGCTCCGCAGATTGCCTTGTCCAAAACTGAGGACAACCCGTTTACCCATATCACCCTGTCTCAAAGTTTGGTCAGCAGACTTTGCTTAGCCATCCCGGCTGGCTTACCGCAGTTCCATCAAATTACAAACGTTTCCACTATACTAGTGTCTCCGAAAGCAAGCCGGATATCAAAACACTCTCCTGACACACCTCGAAACTGACGAAGCTGAATGTAGTTGTCGTAATCGCGCGATCGGGCTTCCTGAAACAAGGCTCCTGTTTCTGACAGCATACTGAGGCTTAAATCAGCGGGCAAATACAGCTTGCCCTGAGTTGGATGTACCTGTACCAAAATTTCGACTGGCTCTTGCATTGGCGCTTCACCTGAGCCAGATTTCG
Source organism: Phormidium tenue FACHB-886 (assembly GCF_014764505.1). Lineage (GTDB taxonomy): Bacteria > Cyanobacteriota > Cyanobacteriia > Elainellales > Elainellaceae > FACHB-886. The sequence continues at coordinate 3,040 of NZ_JACXWX010000076.1, read as the reverse complement.
CCGTCATGCTCGGCGCGATTGCCACTAGCAGCACTACGGGCTGATTGCCAAGCTGTATTCCCAAATCAATTACCTTGGCACGTTGAATCGTTTCTTCGCCCATCTGAGTGTTGCTTCTGAAGCTTAGGGCGGGCGATGGGCTACCTAAAGATTCAACCATTTGCCAGCCTGCTTCTACCCACGGTTTCACCCTGTCAGTTAGCCAGTCGGTCAGCTTGAGTCTAGCAACAGGAGCGGGGTAGAGCTGGGCGAGCAGGTCTTTCAGCGATTGCAACTGGGCGACTGGTACTGTAGAAGCAGCGACTGCCGTAAATCCCAACAGTTCTGCCTGCCTGAGCGCGTCATCTAGCCGCACCGCCACATATCCAACCCGGTCTGTCCAGACTTCAGGCGGAATCCAGACGGCTTGATCCGTAGATAGAACAGGACGGCATTCTAGTGTGCCTCGCTGCTTCACAACCAGATCGGCAACATCTAGCATGCTCTGCATTACCAGGTCATAGCTTTGACTCACCGCCCAGTCTGTTTCTATTTCCATGCACTGCAAATAAAACCGCACCGCTGACACCGCCATTGTATTGAGATAGACCTGCTTGGCTTTTTGGGGTTCAGCATGGTGAGCAGAAAACTCTCGCGCCAGTCGATGGGCAGAAAGGCTGAGGGGAACGATGATTGAAGCGGTGGGTGAGTTGCTTAGCATAGTAGAGTTTAGCTGTAGTAGCAGTGACAGTATTCTTTTAATTTCGGTGCAAATTTCTTGAGGCTGCGGGTGTAAAAGCTGCTGACGGTTGAAAGGGTGAGATCAAATTCCTCAGCGATCGACTTCCAGGAAACGCCACTGAGCCAACGCAGCGCGATTGCCTGAAAAGTGGCATTAGGATAATGCTCGACATGGGCTTGCTTGAAGAGATTGTCTGGGTCGGTTTCAATAATTTCTCGTAGCAGGACTGAAAGCGGCGGCGTGGCTTCTGGCAACGCAGGCTGCAGGTTCTCAATATCGGCAAGCGGCAGCCGCTCACCGGGTTCTTTCAACACCTTGGGGATCGCGTCTCGGAAGAAACGCCGCTTAAACAGCATGTTGATCCAGGCTAGGGCTGTTGCCTGCATCGGATCGTACTTATCAATATGTTTGGAAATATATACCCAAAGATTCTCCAGGGCTTCGCTGTAGATGTCTTCGTAGTATCCAGAAAATCCGCCAGCATAAGGACGGCAGAGTTTTCCCTCTTTCAGGAGCTGGCTCATCAGTTCGCCAATCGCTTGTTTTCGCTCTAGCGAGTGAGGCGAGTGATGCTGGGCAGCGATCGCAAGCTGCTGAAGCCGCTCCTCTACCTGATCTAGTACCTCATTCAGCTTTCCTCGGCTCATGGGGAACCCCATTGATTTCCATCAAGTTAACGCTACCTCTATAAAGTTCTCGGATGTCGTTCAATTGATTTTCTGCAGAGCGGCAGATCTTCTTGTTAAGTTTCTTTAAGCCTTGCAAATCAGCCGCACTCGCTGGTTCTGGTCTAAGACTTTATTGGTATGGCGCTACGCACCTAGATCGAGATTCTTTCTAAATAAAAGCCCCGCTTAGCGGGGCTTTTATTTAGAAACGTGTGTCCTAACAAATACACGTAGCGCTATACCAATTTTTGCTTGCGGTACTTTTTGGGACAGTTCCAAAGCTGAACTTACGCTGGGAGCGGGCTGAATTTGACCAGCCCAGGTCTATTTTAGAATTAACGGTGCGAGAACTGGAGCCATCAACATCTCAAACTCTAAGTTTGTTGCACTGACGATGTTTTCTACAATCTTGCCGTCACGTAATCGCATAATGTGCGCTTCAATCAAAGTGATGGTTCGATTGGTTGCAGCGACACCAAAAAAATCTTTGGTGTGTTTTTGAGACGCCCGAAAGCGAACGACAGCTCGATCGCCTGCTGCAAAAATATCTTCAATTACCAATTCTGATACAGGTGGAAACGCATCATAGAACGCGCTGAATACTTGCTTGTACTCCTCCCGTCCGTTAATTGGACCATCCGGTTTCAAACCAGTGATCGCTTGTACGTTTTCATCCAAAACTTGTTCTGCAATACTCATGTCGCCCCGACCTAAGAATTGTTCAACAAAGGTGCGAGCGATTGCTAGATTTTGGCGTTCAATTTCAGTTGTCATACTACCGAATGAAAATTAGTAAACAATTTCTGAATCAGATTCTGCGTTGGCGTAAAAATTCCAGTAGTTCTCAGCAATACTGTCAGGATTATATTTTGGGTGATCAGGATTGACCGTGCCGCAAACCGTAACGGTTCCAACCCGAATGCTATCTGGCTTTAGTGCTTCAGCCAACAGCTTGGCTAGGCTTCTAATGCCTGCTTTGCCCAGGGAAAGTGAGGCAAAATCAGGACTGGGATAGATCGCAAATCCACCCCCTGTAAATAAAATCGTTCCTGTTCCTTGTGCTTTCATCATTGGCAGCACGGCTTGAGTTGCAACTAATGCTCCGACAACATTGGCTTTGAAGTCACTCGTTAAGCGCTCTACAGTCTCATTGAGAACATTGTTCATGGTTGGAATAGCAACGTTGTAGACGAGTACTTCAGGATGCCCTAACTGCTCTTGGATGGCTGCGATCGCTGTTCTCAACGAAACTTCATCGCCAGCATCTGCAACAAAACTATGGGCACTGTGTCCTTCAGCTTCCAGGGTATCCTTAAACCCCTGAAGCTTTGTTTCGTTACGGGCGATCATGGCAATTGTAAATCCCTGGCTCGCAAATCGTCGAGAAACTGCTAACCCAATGCCATCCCCCATTCCCACAATTACAAACAGCTTTGGCATAACCAGTTCTCATTAGAGATAAATTTCTAATGGCAATCTAGCAGTATATTATAAATTAATCAAATCGATTATATGAATGAACAGCATTAATGAGATCGATTTAAGACTTATTCGTTAACTCCACGACATTAGATCTCCTGCAAATTGGCTTCTTTAATTAGCATTGCTCAACAGGGGGATGATTTTTGAGTGAGAGGGGCGCTCCGCGCCC
>NZ_JACXWX010000075.1 GCF_014764505.1 Phormidium tenue FACHB-886 | reverse complement strand
TTTATGTCGATTCCCCTTCTGGAAGCCCGTGATGGCTTGGTAGTCTCCTGTTTGCTCCTCCCGTTTGAGCCACAGGTCTAAGGTATTGCGACTGATGTTAAACAGTCTGCACACAGCAATTTTGCGTTCACCGCGTTTGACTGCCTCGATTGCTTTGGTGCGGAGGTCGTAGCTGTAGGGGGCGGACATAAGCAGGTCTCAACGCTCTTTTATCCTCTATATTACCGTCCTATTACTATTACGTAGGGCTATATGCTTTAAGAAAATTTATGTAAAGTATAGGGTTTTACCACACAGGATTTCTTTACGTGAAACTATGAGTGCCAGTAGGCTAGAGCAAGTTCAGTTACTCGGCAGGTTCGCAAACATAGCCTGACGCATATCCGTTAGAACAATGTTTGAACGCAGCATTAACCCGATCGCGAAAGCTATCAAATTCACCTCATCGTTGCCGCATCGAATTCTTCAAGATAAACCTCTAATGTTCTATCTTGTTCGAGTTTGGAGAATAAGGCGGTAAGTCCCAAAGCTCGCATCCTGCTTAGGACACAGTCTCCTCGATCGTTTGAGAATGATGAAAACTGGCATGGTCAATGGCGATGTCAGCTCCCGGTTGCAATGGGGGCACTAAGTACTCATGCAACCCCATCTCCACCCGGTCTTAGTTGCAACAACCTGCAAAGGTCATGGCGCTTGAAGCTGAACGAATCTCCTCTAACTGCGGATTCATTCTTTGAGGCGATCGAGGCTGATTAGCTGTTCAAGCCACTGTCAATATGACGGGAATAGGTTGCCCTAATCTTGAGTTTCCTAATATTCCTAATACTAGGATTCCTCAGTTAAGAGGTTGCCAGGAGTCATATCAAGCATGGTTTTTCAGAAACACTCTCGTTTTGATTCGTCGTAAACAGCAAAAAATTGTTGTTTCCCGACGGCTAAAACTGCTGCTGTGTAAAACACCTTGCTGTTGTTTCACCTAAACACAAGATTACCTCAAACTCCATGAGGCACTGCTTTGTTGCAGTTAGCTTTTGCTGCCTATGCGTCAGCCTCTTTTGCAACGCATCAATTCTTCAATTACTCTACTAAGGAATTAGCAATGACCACACAAAATTCTGTTGTGCCTACCCAAAATCCTACTTCTTTCCAAGAAGTTCTAAGCTTGCTAGAAGTACAGCTACCCGCTAAAGGGTTTGCTAAACTCCGCAGTACCCTGAACCTCTACGTCTTGAAGCGTTTCACTTTCCGAGGCTCCGCAAAGACGAAACTACAGGACTACCCATGTCACATCCTGCTTAGGGATTTTATCGAGCAGGCTCCCGGCTATTTCACAGAAGAGATAGAGCAAGCTATCAAAGCGGGCAAGAACCCCAAGACTTTGGCGAACGATCGCAGTAACTTCAAGAAGATGATGGACTTTTTGCTGGCACAGCCTTGGTATTCCAAGGTGGCTGTACTGCAGCCCATTCCAAAGCGAGCGCCCCGCTTGTCTGCAGGTGTTAACTTGATAGAGCAGCGCCAGGGTAGACGATCGTTTGCAGCCAATCCTTATGCTCTGAAAGAGAGTGAGCTAACAGACAAACTAGAACAGCAACTTACGCGGTTGCATCACTTTGCAACGACCAAACATCTTCCTGCACGCAAAGGACCAAGAATTGGGGGTATTTCATGGAAACATTACAGGCAAAGCATTCTAGAATATCTCGGTTGGTTGAAAAATGAAGTAGGTTTTAGCTTAGAGGATCTGGATATTACGTTGATGGCTGATAAGCCTAGTTTAGAGGACTATACGAATTGGCACCTACAGGTACGCGGCAATGGGTATCGCCGCGTTAACTTCATTTGCGGTGTTGCGTTGCTCATTGCCAAGTGCTTCTATGGACAGAAATCTCAGAAACTCCGCTTTGCAGATTGTCCTCCTGTAGATGATATCCGATCCCTTCAAGCGCAATATACTCCACACATCAAGGATGACCGTCGCACAACTTCTCCAAAGGCGTTTGACGAGAAACTTCTAGAGCTAGAGCAATGCTGGGAGTGTGTCGCGTATCTGCGGCGATGTTGCGCTGAACGTACCCATGTAGGGATGAAACGTTCACTCGCCGCAGTCATCGACGCCTGGCAGGATTACTTGATAATTGCCCTTCTCACCTATACGCCTGTCCGCCAACGCGAGATCCGGTCTCTGGAGCTCAGTGGCAATTTGCACCGGCAAGCAGATGGCTGGTGGGTAAAACTTAAGCCTGAGGATCATAAAACTGGTGCTAAAACGGGTAAATCGCGAGAGTATCCGCTATTCTCTGGGTCAATGAAAGAACAACTGACGCAAGATTTGGATTATTATATTGAACACGTTCGTCCACTGGCACAGCTTGAACATCAGTACCTGTTCTTCATGAAAGGTGGCCCCTGTAGAAATGTTCGCGGTAAGCCAATTTCAGATGAGAAGGTGTTGACTAAGTCTGTTCCCAGACTCATGTTTCGAGTGTCTGCTCTTCTTTTTGAGAAGCATCGGGCAAAAGCTCCAAGTCCTCATGACTTTCGCCGTATTTTTTGTACTTGGCTCTATACCTATGGAACAGGATATGAGCAGGAGGTTTATGCGGAGTTGATGGGTCATTCGGTGCAGGAAGCCCGGCGAACTTATGCTCAGGTAAAAAGCAGCCGAATTACAATGCAAGCTGATGAGGCGTTCAATTCCGTCCTGAATCGGCAAAGGCAGATAATGGCAAAATTCGGTTAGAGAGCAAACCCATTACTCGGAAGTCCACCAACGTTACTTGGTGGACTTCTGATTGGAACCTATTCTGAGGATAGAGTGAACTTGAAACACGTATTGTCCAGTATCCTAGAACACTAGGATGAATAGGATTTTCCCTAAGAATGTAACCTCTAAAAACCCTGCTGTATAGTATCATTGAACCTGTATGTATATATCTAATTAGCTTAATTAAAGACTTAGTATTAAAAATACTAAGTCTTTAATATACTCGTTTTCATACTACCCACATCAACAAGCTCCTTGCGGGCAAACTTTCAAGGAATCCTAATCTATCAAAGGAACGTGACTACTTTCTGAAGGGGATAATTTCATGTGTACTTGCACCCCTCCAACAGGAAAGTGCAAACTCCACCAACTGGGTTGTCAATATCTATAAGGTGCATCGTTTAATGGGTAAGGCGGTTTCCTGCGTTTATCAAGGCAAGATGTTTGTGCGTGGAATTCGATCGCAGAATTAGTCATAGTTTTCGTAGTAGCTCTACTGTGATTAAAAGGCTCCCGCTCTGAAAAACGAAGAAAGCCCTGTTACGGTGACAAGGCTCTCTCAATAAGTATTTATCTGTAGCGAATGACTCGCTTTGCTGAAGGATACAGGTACTGAAATTATGGTTCTTCCCTTAACCGACACCAACTCTGGATCCAGCTCGGTCTAATTCGATCGCTATTCGACCACAGCAAATGGATCTCCGCCAGCCGGCGACAGACAGGATCGGAAGGCTCTCGATGGCTCTTGCCGCCGCTGAACCAGCGTTCGATCGTGCTGAGTGAGGCTCCGGTCAGAGATTCCAATTCCTTGTAGCTCACCTCCCAAAGCTGCGTAAATGCCATTGGGTGTAATGGGGGAGGGCAGGCGGAATAAAGCTGAAAAAGTTCCCACTGTCTGCGGGATGGGCTTCGTTTCACAATAATTTCTCCAGCACCTACAGTCTTTTAGGGTCAATTAGTTCCAAGTCCTCCTCAAACCCCCAGTCTGAGGTGATGCCATCTGCATAAGATGGACTGGAGGCATCGAGGGCGATCGCATAGTGATACCCCTCAGCCTTCACGCTTGCCTCACTGCCATAAACGATTCCAACGATTCTTCCATAGTCCTGGCTGGGTACACAGCACCAACGTACGTACTGTCCCAGTTGGAATTTAGGTGGTGGGAGGTTTTCCGGCAATTCGCTCGATAGGGAAGCAGGAGGGAGTGAAACTTGCTTGTTCATACAACTTAACTCTAAATAGAGACTTAGCATTAAATCAGCATAAATAGCATAATATCAGTGCTGATAAGATGCAAACAATCTTTTTTTAGCGCGAAACCGCTAATATTTGCTGGAGGATCTATGCTGCCGGAAATGAGCAAACGTACAACGATCACCCTGCCTGACTCCATCTTTGATGATCTCGAAGTATGGGCGGAAGGCGAAGGACGCCCAACAGCTAACCTTGCTGCGTTTCTTGTAGAAATCGCAGTGAAGGAAAAATTTCGGGAAAAATACCTCCCGAAAAAAGACAAAGAAAAGTAAAACTGCTGGTGTCTAGAGCGATCGTTGGAATTTTGAGCCTTTTCGAGCTTCTTTGAGCCTCAAAAAACCTATACATAGGAGGTAAGAATCATAAAATAATGGAAAAGGCACTACAGACTAGTTCTTTGAACTAATTTATGGAGTGTCCAAATTCGTGGCTAGATGTTTCTGATTAATACGGAGTAGAAACTTGATGAGGAGGTTGCCCAAAAACGTTTGAACCCCCAACTGTTGGTACCAGTCAGGGGTCGCACGAAGTATTCATATTGAGTCACCGATTAGGAGTACACAAGGCGATGAGGCAAGCCTGGGAAACTTTCTTCCGCAATGTGTTGTTCGGTATGTAGCTTGGATTGCCCGACAAGGGAATCCACTCTCTGCATAACGACGTTTTGTTGTGCAAACAAATTCTAACATCTTGGGATTAAGTTGCAAGTTCCAGGCAAAGTTTTTATCTAGATTTTTTGCAAAAGCGATGACTTCTTTAGTACCTTTCATGCCTCGCAATATACAAAAGTCTTCATTGGGAGTTTGTCATGACCAGTTCACTTGGGTGTATGCCTGAGCCAGGAAGGGATAGCGACAGGATATATGTAAAAACCTGCAAGCTGCGGTTCAAATGCTTGTTATACCAGCATTTCAAGTTTTACCTCTCCAGACAATATCCTTAAAGCCTTTGCAGTAGTACAGATTTGGACTACTTTTGGACTGCGTACTACTCAAAAATTGCCAGTTCACTCCACCTTTAATAGTCCCTATGGAGTCTGAAAGCTCCATTCTCTCGTTGAATAGTTGCAGTGTAGAGCAAACAATCAAGCTTTTTTAGCCGATCGTTAAAAGCATTAGGCAGCAATAGTTTGAGGGCTATCTTGCAGGTTTTTATATATCCTGTCACTATCCCAATGCGGAGATAATCCAGAAAACCGACACGTGAAAAGTGGTGAGAGTTCTAATTCAGAGAATTGAAGAGGCTATCAGCCTGCATTATGTCTCAAATCAAAGCTCAGAACACGATGGCTTAAGACAGCCAAAAACAACAGTCAGCAGCACAAAGAGAGTATTTTCTTTAGAAAGCTAAAACCTATTGCAACCCATTGATCTTTTCTTAGCTTTACAGTTAGCGTTACAGGAATGCATTCTCCATCGGTAGTGACTAAACCCTACACCTTGAACAGTAGTCCGTTGCTTGTCCCCTCCACACGCTACATCCGTGAGGGACATATCCTGATGGCGCAAGTTTCCACCTTTGAAAACCGTGAGGTGATTTCTATGGTCTAACAACCCCTAAAAAGTCAAAATCCCCAACTGCGTAGGAAACAGCGGGGATTAAAGACTGATATTCAAAATTTAATGGGTCGAAATAGAGGCGGGGACTCTAACTGAGAGCTTTGGACGGCAGGAAGTTAGGTACCCAAGTTGTCATGCGTCTATATTAGAATCACTTGGCTAGAGTTGACAATACTCTTTCCGTGATCTCGTACAAGCATCATGGCTCTCTATTCCGCTCTACATCTGGGATTGAGAGCTTTTTTGCGTCTTTCAACAAATTTTGTGATCGAGCTGACCTCGATCGATAGCTAAAGCTGATCGAACAAACCTGCTCTTGCTCCCGCCCTTCACCCGGACGGAGAGATTTCGTATGCCTGTAACACCCCCAAGCTCGACAAAACGTTCGAGCAACAACCCGTTCATACCCCTCTCTTCGTCCCATTGCACCCATCCGGGACGGAGAACTTTATGCCTTACCCCCAATCCTTTCAGACCCTCACAAAACCTCAAGCCCATTCAGGCGGGACTCCACCCTCAGGACAAGCCCCCAGTTTCGCGCGCTTCAACTCTCAGATAGAGCACGAATTCATCCAGGGCTCCGCGATCGCTCCCACTCTCTTTCAAACTACCGTCCGCCTCTGCCAGGACATCGAGACGACTGCGACGGGCGATATCGAAACTCCCATCCACGATGCCCTCAACTGGAACTACACCCGCTTTGGTCACCGGGCTCAACAAACCCTCTATGCCGCCCTCCTGCTCAACGAAGACGGCTCCTGCTGGCAAGCCAAACTCAGTCAGCCCCTGACAGACCCGAGCAAAGGCAAACCCCGCAAGTACGAAACCCCCAAAGGCAATGGCTCTAGAGCCTTCCTCCCGTCCATCCCCAGTCCAATCAGGCAGCAGATCGCCGCTCGCTACGGCATCCCTGTGCCTTTGACGGGCTCTTTCTGGGACTGGCTCGCGGCTCATCCTGAGATCCCAATCGTCCTCACTGAGGGGGGAAAGAAAGCGCTCGCTCTCCTGTCGTTGGGCTATGTGGCGATCGCCCTCTATGGGGTCAACGGCGGCTACCGCAAACAGGTGGATGGCACCAGAGCCTTAATTGCCGACTTGAATCGCTTTGCCCTCCCCGGTCGCCCCCTTTGTCTCGCCTTCGACCAGGACGCCGCCGCCGCCACCCGCAGCCGTGTCAACGTTGCCCTGTTTCGCTTGGGTTGCCTGCTCAAAACTCAGGGCTGTGAGGTGGCGATTGCCAGCTGGGAGGGACAGCAGGGCAAAGGCGTTGACGATCTGCTGGTCAATCAGGGACCAGCCGCCTGGGACACCGCTTACAACGATGCCCTCTCTTTAGTCCACTGGCAGATCTGGCAGCGTTTAGCCGGACGCCTCACCGCCCCGGTTCACCTGCGGCTCAATGCTCAAGACCTCTCCCAACTCAATCTCGACCTGCCCAAAACTGGCATCCTGGCGATTGCCAGCGGCAAAGGCACTGGCAAGACCAAGCTGATTGCCCACACCCTGCCCCGCCATGAAAAGGTGCTAGCGGCTGGACATCGAGTCGCGCTGATGCGTAACCTCTGCGCTCGCCTCCAGTTGGAGTACCGGGGTGATTTAGATAAAGTGAATGGTCAGTTCATCACCGGGTCAGGCTATACCCTGCGGGTAGGCTTCTGTGTCGATGCTCTGCTGGCAATCCAGCCAGAGCAGTTCACCGGCTGTGTGCTGGTACTGGATGAAGTGGTGCAGGTGCTGCGTCACCTATTCACCTCCAGCACCTGCGCTAAAGATGGCAAGCGCCCGGCTCTCCTGGCTCGCCTGCGTCAGATTGTGGCTGCCGCCGAGCAAGTGATCATTGCGGATGCTGACCTGGATGACGCCTCGATTCACTACATCCAGTCCTTGCGCGGGGAAGATAACGCAGTCTTCCTGATCCGCAACGACTACCAGGCAGCAGGCTACGCGGCTCGCCTGCTCGATTGCCCCGATCGCAGCCCTATCTTTGCCGAGTTGCTAGCGCAGGTAGACGCTTTAGAAGCGGGCAAAACCCTGTTCATCACCACCGATTCTAAAGCGGTGAGCAAGGCGATCGCCCGCTTGATCGACAAGCAGTTTCCGGCTAAGTCAGTGTTGCTGATCAACTCTGAGACTTCCAGCGGCGAGTTAGAGCGGGAGTTTATCCAGTCGCCCGATACGGTGTTAGCGCGGGGGGACTATGACGTGATTATTTGCTCTCCTTCCGTGGCAACAGGGGTCAGTATCGAAGTGCAGGGAAAGATTGCCAGGGTCTATGGCATCTTCACCGGCGGCAGCTCTACCGATGCCGATATGGCGCAAGCGCTCGGTCGCGTCAGAGAACCGGTGGAGCGGGTGATCTGGTGTGCTCAGGCTGGCTCTAACTTTGCCAAGGTGTCTCGCTCCACCAACCCCCTGGAATTGAGGCGACAGCTGCAAGACCAGACCAGCACCACCATTAGCCTGGTGCGCTCCAGCCTGCGCGAAGATATTGCCGGGGCGCTACGTCAGTACGACTGGCAGTCTGACCCCCATCTCAACCTGTATAGCCGCATCAGTGCGGCCCAGAACTTCTCGATGTATCACCTGCGAGACGCCTTGCTGGTGCGGTTGCGCTATGAGGGACATCAGGTCGCCGTAGAAGAGCGTCCCTCTCACCCGCTGATGAAGCTGCTGCTGCGGCAGACCCGCCAGGAGAACCGGGAGCTGGAGGCAGAAGCGATTGTCTCTGCGGAGTCCCTCAGCTATGCAGATATTCTTCTATTGGAGCAAAAGGAGGCTACAACACCTCAGGAGCAACGGGCAATCGCCCAGTTTTACCTGAAGGACTTCTATGGGTTAGAGGGGCTGACGGTCGAGGATGTGTTGTGGGACAAGGGCGGACGCAGACGCGCTGAGATTCTCAATCTGGAAGTGCAGCTGTTTCCAGAGTTGGCGATCGAGCGGTCGATCAAGGGCATCGAGAAGCAGGCGCAGTGGCAGCAGGGCTATTGCCCCTGGGATCTCTCTCAGATGGAGCTGCGGCGACGGCTGCGGCAAGAGCTGGGGTTTGATGACCTGATTGAGCAGATCCAGAACGGCTGGGAATGGACGCAGTATGATTTAGCGCCTTATGCGGCAAAAGCCCGATCGTTAGCCACTCAGATCAAGGCAGCTTTGAACTTCACGATTAGCTCGAAGATCTACGACACCCAGATTGTGCATCAGCTGCTGTTGCAGCTAGGGATACAGGTGCGGTTTTCCCACTGGTCTCGGTCAGTGGAGGGACACGCCGGGGAGAAGCTGCGGGTGTATCGGGTAGATGTGGAGCATTGGCAGAGAGTGTCGGGCATCCTGGAGCGCCGGCGGGTGAAGCGATCTATGCTGCATCAGTCTACGGGTGAAGGATGGGACGTCTCACTAGTACCCGGATCACCCGGTGGTGTAACTATTCCAGATGGGGAGGGAGATCCAGAAGAATATTTACGGGAGAATGCTCCAGAATGGGCGACCTGGATGACAGCAGAGGCTTTAGAGGATGTGCGGCAGCTTTGGCGAGCGAGTGTGACATCTGAAGAGCAGGACTGGCTGAGAGCGAATGTTCCCTCTGAGGTGTTGAAACGGGCGATCGCTTAGCGAACTTGCAGTTTTAATGACATGTGCAGGTGGCAGAAGTCTACCTGGGTGAACTTTCTATGGCTTGTGAAGCTTCCTGCACTAAGCTAATTAGGGATGCTGTAAGCCTAATCTGATCGGGTTAAGTCGTGCAGACCTGCATTCACAATAAAGGGCGCAGAAAATAGTGGCAAAGAAGCTAGCGATCTTTAATATGAAGGGTGGTGTTGGAAAATCGGCGACGGCAATTAATTTAGCGGTTGGGCTAGTGAAATTTAAGAAGAAGCGTGTGTTGTTGGTAGACATTGACCCACAAGGAACTTCTGGAGCCTCGTTAGGATTGGAGGTTTGGAACCTGGGGACACAGCTTAAAGATATTTTGCGTAATCAAGAGCCAGATAAACTGAATGAATTGCTAAAAGCGGCTATTCTTTCGACTACTAGTGACGTTGACATTTTACCTTCTAACATCCTGCTGGCTGTTGAGGAAATCGCGATCTCCAGTTTGCCAGGGCGCGAAAATCTGTTGAAGCGCTCGCTCATGCCATTGGAAAAGCAGTATGACTATATCTTGATTGACTGCCCACCTAATATTGGAGTTTTTTCAATTAATGCATTGATGGCAAGCGACGGGGTTGTTGTTCCAGTGGATATGAGCTACGTGGGGCTACTAGGTGTAAGAGGTGTAGAATACGCTTTCGGTATGGTTAAAAACTACCTGGATCACTCAGTACAAATTGTGGGCGTGTTAGCAACTCGCTATGACGGACGCAAAAATATCAGCAAAGACGTATTAAAGTCGCTGCAAGAGCATTTTGGCAATCTTGTTTTTAAGACGAGCGTGCCTGATACCGTTAAGATTTCCGAAGCACCTAGTTTCGGGATTTCTATTTTTGAACATGATCCTAATGGAGTGGGTGCGAAAGCATATCGAGCGCTCGTTGATGAGGTGATCAAACGTTGGTAAAACGCAAAAGTGGACTTGGTTCTAATCCTTTTCAGTCTGGGGAGCTAGGGATCTTCTCCCTGACGGAGCCAGCTGTAACTAATGTATCGGATCAACCCGAAGACTCTTCAGCTAGCAATCCGTTTGTTCTTCTTCTAACTGAAATTGTCTTGCCACAGCAACAGCCTCGGCGGTATTTTGATCCGGAAAAGATGGAGCAGCTTGCTCAATCCATCCGGGTACATGGTATTTTAGAACCCCTCCTAGTTCGTCCACTCTCATCTGAAAAGTATGAACTAGTTGCAGGCGAGCGCCGTTATCGAGCTGCGAAGGAAGTTGGGCTTGAAGAAGTGCCAGTGAGCATTCGATCGCTCTCTGATGATGAAGCCCTTCAGATTGCCCTCGTTGAGAATCTTCAGAGGGAGGATCTTAACCCTGTTGAAGAAACAGAAGGTATTCTCAACCTCCTGGCTATACGGCTACGGTTACCTGTTAGTGAGGTTTCTTCTCTACTACATCGGCTTGCTCGATCTTCTGACAACGTTGTCGGAAAGGCTCGAGCTGTCTCTGGTGATTCTGCAAAAAAAAGTTCCGACAACGTTGTCGGAACTGAGGAAACGCTTCAGAGACAAGCGATTCAAGAGATATTTGAGCAGGTCGGAAGCATCACCTGGGAGTCTTTTGCCACCCACCGTTTACCATTACTGAATCTGCCAGCTCCTATCTTGGAGGCGCTTCGTTCTGGCAAGCTAGAATACACCAAAGCCCGAGCGATCGCCCGCCTCAAAGATGAGGGACAGCAGAAGAAGCTGCTGAAGGAGGCAATTGCCCAAAACTTTTCTCTCGCTCAAATTAAAGAGAGAATAACTAACCTCAAAGCTGAAGCTCCAACAAAAACGGAAGCTCCGGCTCTAAAAAATCAGATAGACGATGTTTTGCGCCTTGCCAAGCGGTCGAAGGTTTGGGACGACCCTAAAAAGCAGAAAAAGCTAGAGAAACTATTGGCAGATTTTAAATCATTAGTTTCTGATATGCCCTAGCTTTTTGAGAGAACAGTACCTCGTGAGCCAGTGCAGAGGCAAGTCGATTTCAAACTCAAGGCTCAACTGTCTTCGTCTATTTCGTCTTCGGGAACTGCCTCGTCGGTTATGACGATCGTCTTACCCATGGCTGCCTCAATCTTGGTGAGCAGCGATCGCTTGCGGGCAGCGACAAAGCCTTCAAAGTCGTCTTGTCGAAGCAGAGTTGGATCAATGCTATGGGTTAGCAGGATAGTATCCATCCCTGCATTATCTAATTGAACTGTCTTATGGGTTTGAAGCTGGTTGAGGTAGCCACTAGGCGCTTGTCCCCCAATCATGCGGTTGGCTTTGTAAGAGATCGGGGTTTTGTTGAGGATGGAGTTGTAGCGGGAGGGGGAGATGCCTTTGCCTTCGCACCATTTCTTGGGGAAGATGTGATGAATATCGAGCCTATTATCTTCCCAATCGGTTTCAGCAAGGTCGCGAATGGTGGATTTCCAAAAGAAGTCTTTTGCGCCTTCTCTTTGCACCAATGTACTGATGCCTTTGTAGGCGGCGCTGTTGCGGGAGCGTAGAGTTTCTAAGCGGTTGGGTTGGAAATTGGCATCGCGAATGGTTGCGGGTTCTTGATTGTTGCCCTTGACCCATTCCATCAGTTCTTGAATGTCGAGCGCCATGCGTGTTTCAACGGCTCCGCCGTATAGCTCTCCCAGAACACCGCACCAGAACCAGCGAGCGAGCTTGTCGTAAATGATCGGCTGAAGCCAGTCATCTCCCAGTAGGGTTAGAACAGCGGCTAATGGCACCAGTTGGGTGCTGTAGGGCAGGTCACGGGTTGAGAAGAACGATTCTTTGCGGAGAAACTTAGCGGCTTTCCAGAAACCATCGGTGAGTTTGGTTTTCCATTGCTTGTAAGCAACTAGCGGTAAAGAGAGAACAGCTTCGCGCTTGGCACTGACTCCCGCTACCTGTTTGCCTGTTTTGCCTGTTGCCAGGTCTGCTTGCCGCTTCTCCCAGGTGTACAAAAGAGATAGTGCTTGTAGAAATTCGGTAGGCTGTACCTGTCGCAGCAAGCGTTGCTTCCAGAGTTTTTGGTAAATGCCTTCGATGTTTTCTTTGGCGTTGCCAAACCACTCGTCTCGCAGATTGACACTATCGGCAGCATAGGTTGCTGTCATCAGCTCAAATACTGTGAGGGAAACGCCGCCAGTATTGACTTTCTCGAAGACAAGGCAGACTGCTTCTTTCTTGTTTTCTTTGCTGAGTTCGATGATGGGGACGTTGTAGTTACGGAACTCGTTGAGGATTTGCTTGCGGAATTGAGCGTATCGCGTGAACTTCGCAGCATCGTGGGCAAGTAGCCCTTCTTCCCAATCATCGGAATTGAGAACTTGGTTACAGGGAAAGTAGAAATTTTCGTATTCCTTTTCTGGGGTGCTGAGATCGAGTTTGATATCGCGACCGAAGTTTTCTTTGATGACTCGGTTTTCGTCTACGCCGATGATGGCGTTTTCGTAATGCTCTTGCCCTGCCAGGGCGAGTTCGATGTCGATGTAGTAGTAGCGCTTGAGGGGTTTGCCTGTGTTGGTGCGGGTGTCTACAGGCTGTTGGAGCATTAGCACTTGAGTCAGGGAGGTGAGGCGTTGCTGACCATCGAGGATTAATAGCTCTGTGTCTTCGGGTTTGATTTTGGCAGGATCTAGTCCTTCGACTGGACGAACTTTGAAGCGAGTGTCACCGCCAGCTTCGAGCATCATCACAGCACCGACTGGGAAGGCACGGGCAATGCTAACCAAAAGAGAACGAATGTCTTGATCGCCCCAGACCCATCCCCTCTGAAAATCAGGCAGTTGAATTTTGCCAGCAACAATATCACGAAGCAAATCAGCGAGGCGTTTTCTGGTGGAGTCGAAGTTAGACATTCAGCTTTCCTATGTCTGAATCTGGGCTGTTGGCAAGATGGTGTTTGCCGTTTACAGGATGCCCATATTGCTTGCTGAAGCCTAACCTACCAATACCTAAATTGTCAGGTGGCTGATAGCAGATGCGGCTAAGGCTTCTACTCTTTGCTGACTTTGACGGAGGCTCTCTTCAAGTTGATCGCATATCTGCATTAATTCATCCACTTTGGCAACAATCTGCTTCTGCTCATGCCTAGGTGGTAAAGGGAATTCAATTTTAGAGAGACGGTTTGCACTCAAATGAGCAATGTTTGTCGTTTGTTGAGCTTCCTTACGAAATCGTCCATTGTGCAAATATGCCCTAAAAACAATCAAAGCATACTCAGCTACAAGCCCACCATAAACTCTGAAACGTAAAAGAGTATTTTGAAAACAAGCTCCTGGCACTTCATCCCGATAGAGAGCTGGTCGTCCAACTAGTTCATAGCTTTGTCCCTCATTAAGAAGAATATCGCCATATTTGAGCCTGAATGTAACTTGTTCCTCAGGGGAGAAGTTCATGGACTTAACATCTGAGAGGTTAAGTTTATTCTCTAAAACATTAGCTACTCGAAGATATGGAACCATGTACGGTCCAGTATGGTTTTGAGGCGACCTTTGCCGACCTAGTTTTACCTCACCTACATCTTGAACGTAAACCCAAATCCACTCTTGCGGCAGTAGAAAGGGCATATCATCTAATTGAATAGGTGGTAAATTTTCGGGTTTGCGAACTTTACGTTCCTCAATTAACTGTTTCTGTTCCTTAGTTATCTCAGCTAGAAGTACTGAAGCGGGTTCAGCATTAGAGTTTTGAGAAACAAGTTTTCCTCGCACCGCTAACTGCAAAACCGATCGCCTCAAGTCATCCACATCTTCAGGCTTTTGGCTGAGGGTCTGCCAGTTATCACGAACGATCGCCCAACTCTTCTTTAACTCCTCATCAGTTTCGGCATTCATGAGAGAATCGATCGCACTTGCTCTCAGTTTTTGCCGCAGGTTATCTCGCGCTTCTTGGGAGGCTTGGAGGCGATCGCACAATGCCATCAACTCATCCACCTTCTCAACAATCCGTTTCTGTTCAGCTAATGGAGGAAGAGGAAAAGCGCAGCCAGCAAAATATTCGCGAGGAATTCGCTGTTGACCTGCTGTTCCTGTCATTCTAAGAACACCTTCATTAATAAATGATGGAGTTTTTAGAAATAACAAAACGTACTTTGGATCTACTGATTCTGATAAAGAACGAAATATAGAAAGCTCAGTAGTACCTGCTCCGTAATTATTAGGAAGATTTGAAAAGACAACAGATTTTCTATTTTGGAAGCAGGGAGTAATTTTTGCTATACCAACATCACCGTTAGCGAAATGTGTAAATCCCTTTTTAATTTCTCCCCACTGTCGTTCTTCATAGTCAACAACTTGTCTATAATCGGTTGGGACTAAAGCCATTGGTACAAAACCAACTTTCAACTCATCGGGTAGATCATTCTTGGGATTAATTTCCCCCAATTCTTGTAAACAAGACCAAACCCACCCAATAGGAAGCTCCCAATCATCAGGTATTTCTAACTTCCCTGATTTTTTTTCAGATATCTTCTTGGCTTTTCTAATTTCCTGAACTCGCTTCACTATTCCGGTTGCAGGTTCATCTTCTGGATTTTGAGGAACTAATTTCCCCCGTACTGCCAGATCGAGGATGAGCGATCGCAACTTTGCAATTCCACCGGGCGCTTGGGCGATCGTATCGAAGTTCTCCAAAAACGTTTTGAAATCCATCAAATAATTTCGCCTTTATGATTTACTGATGAACAATTAAAGTATTACGGCTTAGTTCGAGATAGCTGTGCTGTTCAAATAGCTCAACAATTTGAGTTAAGTTGCTCAGAAATAATGTTTCTAGTTCAGAGTTTCTAATATTACCTGTTGTCACCAGTAATAGCTTGTAAGGTCGTTGCTGGAGCAAAAACGATTCTAGAAAATCTGCGTCTTTCGTAATCACCACTCGCTCTTGATCAATTGAAAGTTGGATAATCACAGAATCAGGCGTCGCGTTCTGGTCAGGTAATTCTCGTGTATGCACGACATCATGCCCTGCCTCGCGTAAATATCGTGCTAACCGCAAGGGCAACTGAGCATCTACTAAAAACTTCATGAGGCAATCTTGTAAATACTCTTCACCTGGCTTAACCGTGCTGCATATAACAGCGCGGCTAGAATATCGTCGGCTTCCAAGTCATCGTAGTCTGCCAGAATTTCCTCATTCGTCATCCCTGAACTGAGCAATTCCAGCACAAACTCAACGGGATACCTTAAATTTCGGATACAGGGCTTACCATGACAAATTTCTGGATTGAGGGTGATGCGTTGTAAAAGGTTCTCACTCATGGTTTGGCTCCCGTTGAATGCTCTAAACAAGTTTGCAAGGCTGTCTTTAATGCTAACCTCGCCTGATCTGCCGTTGCTGCCGCTTCCTGATATTGCTTCAGCAGCACCAGTGGGTCTTCGTGGCTGTTTGCGATCGCGTTGGGGTTCTTGATATCCAGGTTGTAGCCGTTGGCAATGATCGTCTCAACAGGCACCTTCCAGGCAAACTCATTTTCCTCACGGTCATTCCACCAGGCTTTCTCCGCATCAAACTCCTCAATCCGCATCGGCTTCGTCTTGTTGTAAGACTTTGCCCCCGGTGGATAAGGATGCTCATAATACCAGACTTCAGTAGTGGGCTTGCCTTTGGTAAAAAACAGAATGTTGGTACGAATGCTGGTGTAGGGGCTAAACACACCATTGGGCAACCGGACAATTGTATGCAGATTGCAATCGCGCAATAGCTTCTCTTTAATGCGGGTCTTGATGCCTTCCCCAAACAACGTGCCATCTGGAAGGACGATCGCCGCTCTGCCTCCCGGCTTCAACAACTCCATCACCAGCACCAAAAACAGATCTGCCGTTTCCCGCGTCTGAAACTCGGTCGGAAAGCCTCGCTCAATGCCATCCTCCTCCATGCCGCCAAACGGAGGATTCGTCACCACAATCTCAACCTGATCCTCCCGCCCATAGTCCCTTAACGGTTTGCGGAGCGTGTTGTCGTGGCGCACATTCGTCGGCACCTCAATGCCATGCACCATCATATTGGTCACACAAAGCAAGTGCGGGAGCTGCTTCTTCTCCACCCCCAAAACACTGCGCTTTGCCAGTTCCAGATCCTTCGTTGATTTGGCTTGCTGCTTCAAATGCTCATAGGCACAGGTCAAAAAGCCACCCGTTCCACAAGCCGGATCAAGCACCTTCTCCTTCTTATCTAAACTGGGATTCACCATATCGATCGCAAACTGAGTCACCGCACGAGGCGTATAAAACTCCCCTGCATTCCCCGCGCTCTGAAGGTCTTTGAGAATCTGTTCATAGAGATCGCCAAACAGATGCCGCGTCTTAGACTGATTAAAATCAATGTTCTCGTTGATCTTGTCTACCACCTGCCGCAGCAGCGTGCCCGACTTCATGTAGTTGTAGGCATCCTCAAACACACTCCGCAGCAATAGCGCCCGCTGTTGAGCAATGCCTTCCAAGTCCTTACCGTCGAGTGCCTTAAGTTGAGGGAATAGTTGCCCATCGATCAGCTTCAGCAGGTCTTCCCCCGTCGGCGCATGCTTGCCCAACTTGCTGCTATCTGCCCACTCATCCCACCGCAAATCAGACGGAATCGGAGAATCATAGTCATCCTCGTTGATCTCCAACTCCGTGTCCTGGTCACTGAAAATCTTGTAAAACAGCATCCAGCCCAACTGCCCGATGCGCTGGGCATCCCCATCTACCCCCACATCCTTCCTCATGATGTCTTGGATAGATTTGATGGTGGCACTCAGCGACATACAGATGTTCTCCCTATCAGACTAAGAAACAGTTGTACCGCAGTTAGGTAAAAGCCTCAAGCACCCTGGTCTTCATACAGCAGTTGCTCTAGCTCTTGAATCGCTGCCTGATACTGCTTCTTGCCACCAAAGCTTTTGACCAACTCCACCGGAGTGCCCATCTTTGCAAACGGGTCAAGCTGCAAAACGGTAGCATCCTCGATCGACACCACCCCTTGATCCGCATACTTCTCCAGCAGGGCAGCCAAAACCGCACGAGCCGTTTCACCATACTTGGCAAACACATCGCGCTTACGAACCTTCTCAGCCCGTTCTTTTCGAGTCAAAGGCGGGCGATCAAATGCCACATGGCACACCAAATCAAACAGGTCATAGTCCTTACCCACCATCTCTTCCAGAGCTTCCACAATCACGCCATGCGCTCTCAACTCATCGAGAATGGCTTGCTTGCGATCGGCTTCATGCCACTGGTTGAGGAAGCGATCGAGCGACTGGTATGCCTCATTCACAGTGCGTCGAGTATAGTCCTTGAGTGATTCGGTCGTCAGTTCACCATCCTTGTCGTAATAGCTCACCCGCTCACTTGCTACCTGAAACTCCTGGCGACCAACTCGATACTTCAGCCGTTCCCCTTCACCCTCATCTCCACCATCCCCTTCATCCTCTAATGGGCGATCAGGTGATTTACCCTTGCCAAACTCCTCATCCTGAATCGGTGGTCCATCCCAATCCTTATCCTCAAAAAGCTGAGTTGCTCCCCGAAAATCAATAATCGTGAAGTAATTCTTGCCATAGTCTGGGCGCAAACGAGTACCCCGACCAATGATCTGCTTAAACTCCGTCATTGACAGAATGCGGCGATCGAGCACAATCACATGACAAGTCTGGGCATCTACCCCCGTCGTCATCAGTTTCGAGGTCGTCGCAATCACTGGGTAGGTTTCTTTAGGATTGATGAAATTGTCGAGCTGTGCCTTGCCCTCCTTTTCATCCCCCGTAATCTGCATGACATAGCGGTGATCGTTCTGCACCAGTTCCCGGTTCAGGTCTACGTTAGCGATCGCCCCTCGCATCCGTTCAGCATGGTCAATGTCCTCACAAAACACAATTGTCTTTCTCATCGGGTCGCCATCGTGCAGAAATTGGCTGACATACTCCGCTACTAACTGAGTCCGCCGATTAAACGTAATGTTGCGATCGTAGTCCCGCAGGTTATACTCACGCTCTTCAATCAACTGCCCCAAATCGTCGTATTCTCCAGCTTCAGGTATCCACCCCTCCAGGTCTTTATCCAGACTGACCTGCACTACCCGAAAGGGAGCCAGAAAACCATCCTCAATCCCTTGCTTCAATGAGTATTTGAAAATTGGCTCACCGAAGTAGTCAATATTTGAGACGTACTTGGTTTCTTTAGGTGTAGCGGTCAAACCCACCTGAATCGCCTCTGAAAAATAATCGAGCACCTGCCGCCAATTTGAGTCATCCGCTGCGCTGCCTCGATGACACTCATCAATCACAATCAAGTCAAAGAAATCGCGATCAAACTTTTCGTAAAGGTTGTCGCGCTCCTCATTGCCAATAACCGACTGATACAACCCCAAATAAATCTCATAAGACGTATTAATCCGCCCCGTCTCATCCACCAGCCTGCGATCGAGCTTGGTCATCACCTCACCAAAGGGACGAAAATCATTCACGATCGTCTGGTCTACCAAAGCATTGCGATCGGCAAGAAATAAAATCCGTCTTGCCACCTTCGTCTTCCATAATCGCCAGATAATGTTGAAGACCGTGTAAGTTTTACCTGCTCCTGTTGCCATTACCAGCAAACACCGCTTTTGACCACGAGCGATCGCCTCGATCGTGCGATTCACCGCAAGCTGCTGATAATACCGGGGTTCCTTCCCACCAATCTCCACAAAATACGAAGAACTCAACAGCTCCTCACTGACATCCTGAAGTTGCTGCCACTGCTTGTATCGCTCCCACAGCTCCTCCGGCGAAGGAAAAGCATCCAGGCTAATCTCTTGCTCAACCTGAGCATAGGTTCCGCTAAGGTCATGCAGTAGAAAACCATCCCCATTCGAGGAGAACATAAAGGGAACGTCTAACGCCTTGGCATAGGCAAGTGCCTGTTGAATTCCTGCTCGAACACTATGGTTGTTGTCCTTTGCTTCAATGATGGCGATCGGTTGATTCGGCTGATAGAGCAGCAGGTAGTCCGCTCGCTTCCTGATACTGCGTGCAGCTATCTGACCTCGGACAACCATCTGACCATCCGTGAAACCATACTCCCGGCGAATTTGGCTCTTTTTCCAGCCCGCATCATAAATTGCAGGAGTGATGTAGCGATCGCAGATATCCGCTTCACTGAGGTCTTTCTTGCTCATTCTCTGCAACTTGAAGTTGGGGGCATACTTATAAGCTATTCCCTTAAACGCACCCGCGTTGTTCAAATATTCAAGAATTCACTGTTCTGATAGAGAACATGAAGGGTTATTGAGTCAAGATACCTTTGCTTTAATGCTTGGGAACATTAAACTTCCATCTGAAGGCTTTTGGATGTTGTTGCTGTTCATGGAGATCTAAACTATTGATTTGTTTCTTAAATCAAGCAAACTCAACGCGCATTGGATTCGTGAATGCAACAGACTTGTTTACAGGTAGAGCCTTGGGTGAAATTAAGCGACGGATCTCGTTAACCGTTTTCTCATCAACTTGAAGAATCCGTGCCATGCGATCGTGCAAGGTTATCTCTGCTTGGTCAATTTTCCCATCTGCTTTAGCAATTTCCCATGTAATAGCCAGTAGTAGTCTGCGCTTCATGAGAACTTTCTCTTCCTTTGGTTCATATAATAGATGCTTAGTCACAATGTCTTCAAAGCTTTCATTAGCAGTTAGCGCTACTTTAACCCTCTCTTTATCTTGTTTGTTAATTTGAGGATTTGCTAGCAGCTGGATAACAGCATCCTTCTCCTCTTGACTGACTTGTCCATCCGCTCGAAGCATGGGTAAAGAAGCAATAATAATATCGGCAAAAAACTGGCTAATCTTGTGCTTCTCAATTTTCCCCAAAGTAAACATTGTGGCGCTAAAAACTCCTGTTCCAATCGTCAACCCTAGAGCAATTGGAGCTGCAACAGTTGCAACACTGAATGTTGCAGCGCTGACAGCAGTTTTTCCACCGTATAAAACACCTTGAATTGCTCCTGGTACAAAAGGAGCCCACCAAGCTGCTGGAGCTAAGCTAGAGGCTGCAACAGTAGAAGCCAGCATTCCTGTACCAGCACCTGTTAGAGATCCCAAAATCAAAGAACCACCAACCTTCTTCCAAGGTTCTAAGCTTTCACTGATTACTTTGAGCTCCGATTCAGTTATAGAGAGCTTAGAGGAATTTTTTACATCAAGATAAATGATTAATTCAGATAACTGGTTGCTAAAGTATTTATTGATTTCATTTGAGAGATCTTGACCTAGTTCAGCGAGTCTTGGTGTTAAGTCATCAAATACTTTTTTGACTTTCTTTGTAAGCTCTGTCCAAGATGGACCTAGCATACTTTTCAATGTTAAAAGATCGTCTTGCATACTTTGAAAATCATCGTTGTAAGCGTACTGAAGATTTTCAAGATAAGGTTCATTAATAGTGGTGACTAAATCTAACGTAGCTAATATAACAACTGAAGCAAGTAATAAAGCAATGGGAGTGGTGACTGCACCAATAACGGGAACTGCTGTGAAGGGGACAAAAGAGTGCGCCATGAAGGTTAATATCCCTCCTAGAATCAACAAGGCGCTGGTTGTATATTTTCGAGTTTGTGATTCAAGATTAGAATCTTGATATAGCAGAATGAGTAGTTTGATGTAACGAGGTAGTTTAGCTGCCCGTGGAATGACAAAACCCAATAAGCTTCCTAAAGATGCCAAGATGATTGGAATAAGAGACGCAAAAAGACCTGTAACAGCGGGTAGGGCTAGACCTGCTAATGGAAACATTGTTTCTCCAGTTGTACAAATGCGAATACTGAGATGCGCGTCGAATTTTTAGGCATTCTTATTTAGCCCAAATATCAAACCACACAGATTAGCTTTCCCAGCATCTCTATATCAACAACATGAAATGTGAAAAACCTCGTAGGTTTGGGAATAGTATCTAGACTAATAGGCTTAGTTTTAGCAGTTGGAAATTTGTGGTCGTTGGTGATGCACTGAATTCAACTGTTCTATTCATAGCGTTTAGTTGCTTACTATTCAACAGCCCAGAATGGTGAAAATTCGTTCGTTGTGTTCAGGACTTAGTAGGGATAAAACTGGCATAAATGCAAAATATCAACTTTGCTCTGAAAGCTAGTTGATACTTTGCCGCAGCGATCGCTTCCCGAAGTGAACTATTTATAATGTTCTAGATCATCTAACCTCTGAAAGCTTTACCGCCGCCCATTTCAACCGTTATACAGCAGGAGCGATATCTGTAGATGCTGCAACAAAAAGAAACCATTGAGGACATTCGCTTAGTGTTCGCGATCTTGCAAGCATACATAAAACCAGGTGGTTCGCTAAATCTCACGGATATCAATGTCCATGCAGAAAAGTTCGTATGCGAACTACTCAATTGCGTATATGGGTGGAACCTCGTCAACACAAACCAGAATGTACCTAACTATCAATGCATCGACCTCATTGATCCCGCCGTCAAGCTTGGTATACAGGTGACATCCGAAGGTGGAGCCGGAAAAATAAACCAGACAATTAAATGTCTTTCCAAGCATGGCATGTCAAAACAGATTGATAAGCTTAAGGTGTTTTCCCTGATTCCAAGACAAACATCCTACACCGTAAACTCAACGTGTCCGGGTATTGTCTTCACTTGGCGTACTGATGTGCTTGACTTTGACGGAACGCTCAAGGCAATAACGAATATTACCGATTCAACTCAACTTCAACGCGTTCATTTGTTGGCTATAAATGCAGTGCCGGCTGTGTTTGCCACGCGTCGCACAAAGAGCCAGACAAGCTGCGAACAACTTCGCTCCAACCTGACTGTTTTCGATCGGGAGGTCATGTGGGCAATGGAATGCCACGAAAACCCTGTCCTGATGTGTCGAGCAATACGAAAAATGCGAATTACATTGCAAAAGTGTGGCGCGTCGCGAATTGCAAATTCTGTCGCATCAAACAACTTTGGAAGGGCACGCCAGGTTCTTAGCAATATCGAGAACGAAGTTAAAGTCAAGTACCCATACATTTATCAAGCGGCCATTCAGCTCCCGGAGGGACAGTCTCTTCCATTTGGCTCATACGAAAAAGATGACCACAGCAATTCCATCCACCTAATTATGGGCGTTCGCCCTTTGCTCAAATCTTTGCTCCAGGAAGTTGAAGACGAGTTAGAAAGACTTGAAAATTTGCTGTACGCCTTTGTATAGCAGCCGAGAAAAAATGGTCGCTAAGGACAAACTGTCCCACTTATGATGACTGACCTAGTTGCAGTAAGCGAGCAAAAACAACGCAAAATCAAGCTTTTACAGCATCGACTGTCCCAAAAACAGGTGGTAGTGGGACAGTTCAGGTCGCTAAATGCCCAATTGTGGCGATTACTAGAAGCTAGGAGCAGTAAGCTTTTCAGCCTTAGCGACCAAAATTTCTCCATTACTAAACAAAGGCGTACTACAAAAAACAGCTCAATCATCATTTTCAGCAAACTTCCAAAATAGTGATGCACCTTCAGCCGCTTGCCGTTCCAGTGCTCTACATTCAGAACAGTGACTTCTGATGCCCACAATCCTTCTACTTTGCGCGCCCTGGCAGCTTTCCTCACCCTAGATCGGCTTCACAAAGGCTACATGACTGCGCCATATAATTGTCATACTGCCCATGAAGAGCAATAGTAATGCCAAAACTCCTTATCCTCTCCTCTAATCCCAGGCGAGATCTCAATCTAGATCGAGAAATTTCAGACTTGAGCACGGCAGTTCAGCGCTTGGGGAAGTTTGAGATTGGGCTAGGGTTGGGAGTACGCGCTCAGGAGTTACCACTACTACTGGCAGAGCACAGTCCGCAAGTGGTTCACTTCTGTGGGCATGGAGCAGGAGAGCAAGGCTTAGTCTTCCAGGATGAGAATGGACGAGAACAGCTTCTGAGCACAGAGATACTGACTCGCATATTCAAGACGTTTGCAGATGAGATTAGCTGTACGGTGTTGAATGCTTGCGATAGCGATCGACAAGCAGCAGCGATTGTTGAACATGTTGATTATGTGGTTGGGATGAGTCAACCGATTCTCGACAAAGCGGCTCATCTTTTTTCAGTTGGTTTCTACGGCGGCTTAGCCTGTGGCAAGTCGATCGAGCAAGCCTATGAGCTGGGTTGTATCGCCATTCAAATCTGGAGCGAAACACAGTCCCAATCAAGTCCAACTCGGCAGTATCGCAAGCTTGTCCAGGTTGGGGAGGTGGAACAGCCTGCACGAGCGCAGATAGCAGAATACCAGAAGCCAGTGTTGCTCAGAAAGAGGACACAGTTGCCCGCTAGCTTAGCTGGAAGTGACTCAGTGCCAAAGGTTCCTCTTGCAACACCGCCTGATCGTCCATCGGAATTTGTGGAGTTTGTGCAACAAGAGATTGACCGCCAAGAATACAAAGATCAGGCGAGAGCAGCGTATGACAATTTTGGGCAATTTTCGACTGCCAATGCACCTGAGTTGAAGAAGTCGGAATATGCTCAGCGCAAGATTCTGGTCAGCAAGGTGAAAGAGTTCTGGATTGAAGGGTTTCTCCAGCCGTCGCTGCAGGGGGAGACTACCCTTTGCCTTGACCTGAAAGCTCGTCCAGATGCAATTGCCAACCTGTCCCAGGGAATTGAGGCATTGTCTGTGAAGCTAGACGACTCGTTTGAGGAATTGCGGGAAACGCAAATCTATCAAGAACTGGGGCAGGGACGGACGTTGCTGATTCTCGGGGATCCAGGAGCCGGAAAGACGATTGCCCTCCTGCAACTGGCAAAACGTCTGCTTGAACGCAGCGAACAGAATCTAACGTTGCCGATGCCTGTTGTGTTTAACCTATCCTCTTGGGCAAAGGAGCGCAAGACGATCGTCGATTGGCTGCTCGATGAACTGCGGGAAAAATATCAGGTGCCCAAGGTATTGAGCGAACCGTGGCTCACCCAGCAGCAGCTCATTCTGTTATTGGATGGACTCGATGAAGTCAACGCGGACTATAGCAACGATTGCGTTCGGGCGTTGAACGAGTTTATGGGGCTGTTTCCCAAAACTGAGGTGGCAGTTTGCAGCCGGGTGCGAGATTATGAAGCCCTGAGCGAACGTCTACAGATTAGCAGTGCCCTCTGCCTGCAGCCGCTCTCACCTCAGCAGGTGTATGAGTTTTTAGATCGTGTAGGTGGAGCGCTTGCAGGCTTGAGAGCCTTGCTCAAACAAGATGCTGAGCTAGAGCAGTTTGCTCAAACGCCGCTGATTTTGAACTTTATGAGTGCGGCATACCAAGGGTGGTCAGTGGAAAAGTTGAGGGATGAACTTCGCTCACCTTTGGATCGCAACCAACACTTGTTTGAGACATATATCGATCGGCGGCTAGAGCGGGGTGCCGCTTCAGAATATTCCAAGCATCAAGTGTTGCACTGGCTGAGTTGGCTTGCAGGTCGCATGGTACAGGAAAAGCAAACGGTATTTTTGATTGAGAAGATGCAGCCTACCTGGTTAAACAATCGCAGCGAGGCAAGGGCTTATCGAATTAGAACTTTTATCATTTCTGGGCTGAGTGTTGGGCTGATTTATGGGCTGTATTTTGGGCTGTATTTTGGGCTGAGTGCTGGGCTGATTTATGGGCTGTATTTTGGGCTGGTTTATGGGCTGTTTTTTGGGCTGAGTGCTGGGCTGAGTGTTCGGCTGAGTGTTGGACTAATTTTTGGACTGGGTAGCGGACTGGGTCGCTCTGAGATAGTTCAACGAGCAGTTCCGAACCAGGGAATTCGCACTTCTCGAAGAAACGGAATTTTCATTGGGCTGGGTGGAGTGCTCATTGGGGGGCTAATTGGTGCGCCGATTGGTCCGCGGATTGGTGTACTGATTGGTGTACTGTTTTTTGGGCTAATTAGTGGGCTGAAATACGGTGGAGCCGCTTGTATTCAACACTTCACGCTGCGCCAGATACTACACAAAAAGGGGCGCATTCCCTGGGACTATGCCAGATTCCTCGACTTTGCCTCAGACCGCCTCCTGATGAAAAAAGTCGGGGGTGGTTATGTCTTCTTCCACCGCATGTTGTTGGAGCATTTTGCCCAAAGAGGTGAAGGTAGGCAAGAGCGTTAACGCTGCGTTGAAGCTGACTGGAACTCTAACCTGAAGATTGTTATCTGGAAAGAGCGATCAGGAATAATCGTGACCAACGGCTCTCAATAGCAGCGTTGCCCTTCTATTCCCCTGCATAGATACTGTGTTCTGCTTCCTGGTTACGATCTGGAGGCAGTTTCATTGAAACTTAGGATCGTGACAACTCAAACTCTAGTTCTGGAATTAACGCCTAGCCTGGATTATTCATGAAAAGTCAAAGATAGACAGAAAAGAGAGCTTGAAACGAAATAGAATCAAGCTCTCAAGCATTTTAAGTGCCGCAATTGTGCCATGACAGCGT
>NZ_JACXWX010000074.1 GCF_014764505.1 Phormidium tenue FACHB-886 | reverse complement strand
GTTGCATCAATTGAACAAGCCGATGCGCTAATCATTTCTACTCCTGTGTACAAAGCTGCGTATACAGGTGTTCTGAAGGCATTTCTTGATCTGTTACCACAGAATGCGCTGAGAGAAAAGACCATCCTGCCGATTGCTACAGGGGGTACGATCGCTCATCTACTGGCGATCGACTATGCCTTGAAACCGGTGTTGAACAACTTGGGAGCGAGACACATTCTGGGCGGCGTCTACATTGTTGATACCCAAATCCAGCGGCAGGAAGACGGTGGAATTCAACTTGATGAAGAAATTGAGCAGCGGCTGCGAGCGGCTCTGGGACAGCTTGTAGCTGCGCTGTCTCCAAGTCCAGTGAAAGTTGGGAGCCGATAAACGCTCCTGTTCATCGGCGGAGTTTATTGATTGGCAATGATCGGTGACTTAAGAGAATGTTTGAGCAGTTGCAGACGTTGCCCGAGCCGCTTTTCAAACATTCTCTAAGCTATGGCGCTACGCGCCTAGAAAGAATTGTAGCGGGGCTTTTACACGAAAAGATTTACCCTAACGAATGCGCGTAGCGCTATATTTTGCAATAGAAAGCTTACCAAAATGAAGCTAAATCCTCAACCACGGTCATCGCTTTAGTTTCTGAAGTCGGTTCTTTAACTTCCCAAAAGCCCAATTGATGAAGTTCTGCCCAGATCCACCTGACTTGATGAGTAGAGAAAGCACAGGGGAGTTTTTGCTTTGGCAAGGCTGCTAGAAATTTCTGGGCATCATGATGTCCGATCGCATACCAGGCGCGTACATCCTCTTGCAGGTTGATCGATTGCTCAATTTGAATTGTTTTCATGTCAATTAACCCTCTCAATAGAAGTGAATGACGGTAATTCACTCTTGCCAGTGATGCCAAACCTGCCGCCAGATTTGGTGTAGATGAACTACCGTAAGACTTGCTAAAACAACCAGTGTAATTCCGGCGATGACAGCATACCCGCGTCCGCAGCTCCAGCGACACTTCAGACGGTAGGGGTGCGTCTTTTTCACGCGATACCGTGAAATGAGTGGTCTGGTCTGAATTTGGGTTGCGCTTGCCATTCTCAATTCCTGTGTCGAGTCGTGTGTGCTGGGCTTATTTGTACGTACTTTGCTTGTAGGCGAAGTCTAGAATCTAAAAGTTGTCCGGACAACGCCAACTAGAATATCAGCGTTATCATTGTCGTGATTGGGGGCAGTCAGCCAGAATACACCTGGTGTCACATCAATGTTATCGTTGAGAGCAATTCGGTAGAATGCTTCAAGGTGCAGCCCCGTGTCTGGGTCTTTTCGCAGCCCCAGTACTTCTCCCAGTCCTAAGGTAGTTCCTGTCAGTCGAGGTTGAACGCCAACTAGAATTCCGCCGAAGTTTCCTTCCCCGCCCAAATCGGGAAACGCCAGCGTTACTGCGTAATTCCAAACGTCTGCATCTCCCAGTTCGATCGCCCGAACTGCTGAAAATCCTGCCCAACCCCCAATTTGGAAGTTAGGGCTGATCTTAAAGTTGGCTTCAATTCCGTAGGAGTTAGCAGAAACAGGGCGATCGGCATCTACAGCAGCAGTGAGGCTGCCAGTTCCAGTTTGCAAACCTGCTAGAATTCCGGTTGTGGTTCTGGTTGTTCCCAAATAGGTATTCACATAGGTCAACGCTAGATCGAGTTTGCCGAACAAATTTCTTGCCGTAATTTGTCCCAGCAGGTTGTAATTACCGTTGAACAAACCACCACCTGGTGACGGGTTGTCAGGTTCTCCAGAAGAGTAACCTAGCTGTACACTAAATACATCATTTAACCGAAAATTGAAGCCGAGTCCGGCATCTGCTCCGCCGAAGCGATAGATGGGTGGACGCTGCCCAAAGCGAGAGACTGCTCCTCGTGGCGCACCTACATCGAAGGCGTTGATTGTATTGCCAAACGTCAGGCTGTCGAGTCCCAGTGCGTTTAACTGCACTAGCACTTGTATGTTTTCTGCTGCTGAAAACACATAGCTCAAATCATCAAGGAGAAAATCGCCATTGGTGTTGGTGTTTGCGGCTAAATTTGTTTCGTTTCCGGGCTGGATAAACGATCGCACGTTCCCGTCTTGA
The DNA here is from genome assembly GCF_014764505.1 of Phormidium tenue FACHB-886. GTDB lineage: Bacteria > Cyanobacteriota > Cyanobacteriia > Elainellales > Elainellaceae > FACHB-886. The sequence goes on along the minus strand of NZ_JACXWX010000074.1, from coordinate 23,890 downwards.
AGCCGTACTCTCAGACGATCGGTTCCAAAAAAGCTGGTGTCAAACGCAATCCGATAGCGATGCTGAAAGACGGTTTCATTCAAATCATCGACCTCATCTCCAAACACATCGGCAACCACAAAGAAAGCATCGCCGTTTAGCTTAGTCGCGGTGGAGAACTGATTGGCTTCCAGCTCAGCAGTCCGGGCTTCCAAAGCATCTACCCGTCCTCGCAGGGTTGTTAGCTCAGCCGCAAATTCCTCTTGGAGGCGTTGCAAAGTTTCCAGGTCTGCCTGAACCGCAAGATCGGCGGTGGAATTGGCAATTAGTTCGTTGATTCGATCGAGGCAGGCATTTAGCCCTGCTGCAAATTCGTAGCGGCTCAAGCCGCGGTTTCCTTGGTAGGTGCTATCGGGATAGCCAACGATACAACCATATCGCTCAACGAGGGATTGAAGCGCCTGGAATGCCCAATCGGTAGGCTGCACGTCAGAAAGTTGGGAGATGGAAGTGACTTGCCCGATCGATCCCTCGTTCTGATTGGGCTGACCCACATCTTTTAAAAAGAGCGGGTCAGTAGTTTGAGGCGTTGCCTCACGAGCTGTCTCTGAGGTAGATATGCCTGCTGCTGGGACGAGTAAGGTTGTTGCAGGTTCAGAAAAATCTTCTATGTTCAGCGGTGTTGCCGAAACGGCTGCTACCTCACAAAATCCCGTGCCGATAAACGTTGGGATTACTAGCAGTAAGTTCCATAAAATCTTGTGCATATCATCCTCACACCTAAGCTTTAGTGAAGCGCTAGCAATCTCCTGCTGGGTTTAAGCAGAGCGCCACACAGCTGTATAAATCAGGCGCAGATGGGGAGAAACTCAGCAAAACTTTAGTAACGGTCGATCGCCAATTGGAACAGAACCACCTGAATTCTCTATCGATCGTTCCGAAAGCTACGCATCGTTCTGAAAGCTACGCATAGGGCAATTTTGTCTCCCCAATTCCAACTGGGTTTAAACCTCGGTAAATCTACCAAGTTACCGTAGATTTGATTATGGTGACTTTAACATGAGCGATTTTGAAAATCAAGCCATTCTAGCCGCCAGCCGACTTCAGCCCGTATTGCCCTGTTTGTCGTTCCTATCTTGCTTTTTCGATCGCTCTATGCAATAGTTTTTATCTACGGTAAATTGACTGATTAACCGTAGATTTGAACAAGCAAGCGATCGAAGGGAGCAACTATGAGTCAAACCCTACATACCCAAAGCCCTTCTACCTTTGATGCAGAAACGCGTCTGGATGCCGATGTTCTGATAATTGGGGGAGGTCCGGCAGGGGCTTGGGCAGCCTGCAGTGCAGCGGCGGCAGGGGCGAGTGTTGTTCTGGTAGACAAGGGCTATTGTGGTACATCCGGCGTTACGGCTTCGGCGGGAACAGGGGTATGGTATGTGCCGCCAGAGCCAGAAGTACGGGAAGCAGCGATGGCAAGTCGGGAAACTTTGGGAGGACATCTGGCAGATCGCACCTGGATGAGTCGCGTGCTTGACCAGACCTATGCCAATCTCAACTTGCTGGCAGACTGGGGCTATCCGTTTCCCTTAGATGAGGCAGGCAACTCCTACCGTCGATCGCTGCAAGGACCTGAATATATGCGGCTGATGCGTCGTCGGGTGAAACGTGCGGGGGTACAAATCCTCGATCATAGTCCGGCGCTGGAGCTGCTGATCGATCGGCAGGGTGCGATCGGCGGGGCAACAGGGATCAATCGGCAGACGGGCGAGCGCTGGAGCGTCCGATCGGCTGCAGTCGTAATCGCCACGGGTGGCTGTGCGTTTCTCAGCAAGGCATTGGGCTGCAATGTGGTCACTGGTGACGGCTATTTGATGGCCGCAGAAGTAGGGGCAGAACTCTCGGGTATGGAGTTTTCCAATGCTTATGGATTGTGTCCGGCATTTTCTTCGGTGACCAAGAGCCTGTTCTACAACTGGGCAACCTTCACTTACGAAGACGGCAGCGTGATTCCTGGTGCAGGCTCACAGCGGGGGCGGGCCGCAATTGCCCAAACGCTGCAAACTCAGCCGGTCTATGCCATCCTGGACAAAGCCAATGAAGCAATGCAGAAGTCGATGCGGCTAGCGCAGCCCAATTTCTTTTTGCCCTTCGATCGGATGGGAATTGATCCCTTTACCCAGCGGTTTCCAGTGACGCTGCGGCTGGAAGGAACAGTACGCGGAACAGGTGGGATACGAATTGTAGATGAGACTTGTGCAACGTCGGTTCCGGGGCTATATGCGGCTGGTGATGCGGCAACTCGTGAACTGATTTGCGGTGGCTTTACGGGCGGGGGTAGCCACAATGCGGCTTGGGCAACCTCTTCTGGCTACTGGTCAGGTAAGGGAGCGGCAGAATATGCACGGCAACAGGGCAAGCCAGATACACCGCTGGAGCAGGTGGGCGGAGCCGCACTGCGATCGGATGGCAATTCCCCCCTTGAAACCCAACAGGTGATTGAAGCCGTACAAGCCGAAGTTTTCCCTTACGATCGCAACTATTTTCGCTCTGAGTCGAAGCTTTTAGAATCAGCTGATCGGCTCGACTCTCTGTGGCAGGTGATTCGCAACAGCCAAGCTACAGGTGACATAGTGCGATCGCGCGAAGCGGCAGCAATGGTGGCGACGGCTCGCTGGATGTATCGCAGTGCGCTAGAGCGGAAAGAAACTAGGGGAATGCACAAGCATCAAGACTATCCGCAGCTTGATCCAAATCAGCAGCACTATTTGATTAGCGGCGGGCTCGATCGCGTTTGGGTGAAACCAGAGCCGATCGCCGCTGTAGCGTCTGAACCTGTCAGAGTTGCAGTGGGAGGTGGCGTGTGATTGAGTTAGTGAGTACGTCGCGCTGCATTGGCTGTGATCTTTGTGTTAACGTTTGCCCCACGAATGTATTTGATAGTGTGCCAAATGCGGCACCGGCGATCGCCCGTCAAAGTGACTGTCAGACTTGTTTTATGTGCGAGCTGTATTGCCCCGTTGATGCGCTTTATGTTGCACCAAATCCGGATGGGGTGATGTCTGTAAATGAAGCAAAGTTAGTCGAAACAGAACTTTTGGGTAGCTATCGGGAAAGTGTAGGCTGGGGAGCAGGCAGAACGTCCCAAGCTAAGCAGGATCAGATGTCTCAACTGCTAAAGCATGTTTGATGCCAAGGTGGATCTGAGGTATTCACATTACTCTTCAAGAATTGCGAAAGAATTGAGTCATGCTGTTATTTATTTTTCGGCATCAGTTGGTTCCTCAACGTGGGTTAGTTGCGATGGCAGCTTGCTCCATAATGGCGATCGCTTCTGCCTGTACGGTTAATCAAACCCCATCTGGCTTAAGCCCAGAATCTCAGCAGGCTACCACACCCACAGCAACCTTACGGCTGGGCTATATTGCGCTGGGCAGCAGCAAGGCTCCGGCTGCGCCGACGGGTTGGGCGCTACAGCAGGGGATTCTTAAACAGGAATTGCAGGAAGCGGGAATTGCCAACGATGTGAAAGTCGTCGGATTTCCGAATGGACCTGATTTAAATGAAGCACTGGTGGCAGGCGAACTAGATGTGAGCATCTATGGAGATACGCCTGCGATCATCGCCCGTACCAAAGGCGTTCCCACTCGGTTGATTGCTCAAGAGCAGGTCGGGATGAATACCTGGCTGCTGGCGAAGAAAAATGGAGCGCGATCGATCGCAGATCTCAAAGGTCAAACGGTTGCGACTTCCAAAGGGTCTTATGCACACCGCTACCTGATTGGACTGCTGCAAGAAGCGGGGATTGATAAAGATGTAACTGTGGTTCATCTCTACCCCAAAGATGCTGAGGCAGCGCTGGAACGGGGCGACATTGCGGCCTATGCTGCTCCGGTGGGGACGGGTCCGCTGCTGCTAGCAAAAGGGTATCCGCTGCTGGATGAAGCGGCTAATCATCCGCAACTGGAAGGGAGCAGCCTGATTGTTGCTACTGAGAAGGTTCTACAGCAGCATCCGGATCTACCGCAAATTTGGAATCAGGTGCGGGAGGATGCTTTGAAAGAGATGCAGGCGAATCCGGAAGCATACTACCAGTTTCACGCGCAGGTGAGTGGGTTGCCGATCGAGGCGATCAGAGCTTCTTATCCGATCGAGCAATTTTCAGTCGAGCCGTTTCCGACTCAAGGACTCTCATTGTTGAATGGCACCAAGCAGTTTCTAGTCTCTGAAAAGCTGACGAATGCAGACTTTCAACTGACCGATTGGATTCTTGAAAAATAGATCCTTGCATGAGTGAGGTAGCTTCGCTGTCCCACTCATGCATCTATCCAACCAAACTCTTAACGTTTTCTCAGCCGTTGCGCAATCCAGTCACCTAAAATCTGTACAACCTGCACCATAACAATCAGCAGCACCACCGTAATAATCATCACCTTCGTATCAAACCGCTGATATCCATAGCGAATCGCCAGATCGCCTAAACCACCCCCCCCCACAACCCCTGCCATCGCAGAATATCCCAGCAGACTGATCACGAGAATCGTGATTCCTAGAACGATCGCCGGTAGTGCCTCTGGAATCAGCACCTTGAGGATAATTTGCCAGTAGCTACAGCCCATTGACTGTGCTGCTTCAATTAAGCCACGATCGACCTCCAAAATGGCAGACTCTGCCACACGGGCGAAGAAAGGAATCGCTGCCAGCGTGAGCGGCACCAAAGCAGCCGTACTGCCAATCGTCGTTCCGACTAGCACTCTTGTCAGGGGAATAATTGCCACAAGCAGGATGATGAAAGGAAGCGATCGCCCCACGTTCACGATCGATCCCAAAATTTTATGCAATGCTGGATTAGCCAAAATATTGTGGGGTGCAGTCGTTACCAGCAGCAGCCCCAACGGTAAGCCCACCAGTACGGCTATCAGCGCTGAGATGCCAACCATGTAAAAGGTTTCTACCGTGGCTTGCCACAAACTATTGAGTAGTTCTGACTCTGCCATTAATGCACCTCCACTTTCAGGTTTGAGCGATATAAGTACTCTAGGGCTGGCTGAATGTCATCTCCAACTAATTCCACATGAAATTGTCCGACTCGTTGATCGCTGACTATTTCCACGCTGCCGCTGAGGATATTCACATCGATATTAAACTGTTTTCCCAGGGTGCTAAAAAGGGGTTGGTCGGCTGCTGTTCCTTGAAAGGCGATCGTCGCCAGCACACCCCCTGAACGCGGTTTGTGTCCGTTGCGATGTGGGAAAAGCTCTTGGGCTAGCCTCGATCGCGGCTGAGCGGCGAGTTCGGTGACTTTGCCCTGCTCAACAATTTTGCCTGCCTCCAGAATGGCAACCCGATCGCAGATGTGTTTAACGACGCCCATTTCGTGAGTGATCAGCAAAATAGTGAGTCCCATGCGGCGGTTCAGATCGCGCAGCAGATCCAGAATCGATCGGGTGGTTTGGGGATCAAGCGCTGAAGTGGCTTCGTCGCAAAGCAAAACCTGTGGATCGGCTGCCAGAGCGCGGGCAATACCAACGCGCTGCTTCTGTCCACCGGAAAGCTGAGCCGGGTAGGCGTTGCCTCTGCCTTCTAGCCCAACGAGCGTTAACAGCTCTTCGACTCGTGCTTTTCGTTTGAGTTTGCTGTAGCCAATAATTTCCAGCGGGAAAGCGATATTTTCAGCAGCCGTGCGAGAGCTAAGCAAGTTGAAGTGCTGAAAAATCATGCCGATGTGCTGCCGTGCCTGCCGCAGCTGCAGCCCCGAAAGCGTAGTGATCTCTTGATCTGCAACCCAGACTGAGCCTGAAGTCGGCGTCTCCAGACGGTTGATACAGCGAATCAATGTGCTTTTGCCTGCGCCACTTTGTCCCAAAACGCCAAATACCTCACCTGCCTGAACGTCCAGGTTAATTCCGTCAAGGGCAACCAGTTGATGATTCCCCCGACCATATACTTTAGATAGCTCACGAATGGAAATCACAGCTTGCCCTCAAAAGAAAGATTAGAACACTGGAATTACAGCACCTTCGTATTTTTGGTTGATAAACTCTCTGACTTTTGGATCAACGAGCAGTTTGTTTAGCGTTTGAATTCTTGGATCGTTCTCTTTGCCGCGTAGCGTTGCCAGATGGACAGCATACTGTGTTCCTTCTGCTTTCTCCAAGACAATCGCGTCTCTCTTGGTATTCATACCTGCCTGTACAACAAAGTTACCTGTGATGATCGAAACTTCGGCATCGTCGAGCGATCGAATCAGGGAAGGCGCTTCGATCTCTTTAATTTGCAGGTTTTTGGGATTGTCTATGATGTCTTTGACGGTTGCCAGTTCACCGACACCATCGCGCAGGCTAACCAGTTTCTCATCTGCCAGTAGCCTCAACGCGCGATTGCCGTTGGTGGCATCGTTAGGAATGGTGATGACTGCGCTGTTGGAGAGCTGATTCAGTGACTTAATTTTTTTGGAGAACGCACCCACCGGATTGAAGTGAACTGCATTTAGCGCCACTAGATCCAGGTTGCGGTTCTTGGCAAAATTAGTCATGAAAGGAATGTGCTGGTAGTAATTGGCATCTACTGACCCGTCTTGCAGCGCCAAATTTGGCTGATTGAAATCATTGAACTCAACGACCTCAGCTTTTAAGCCTGCTTGAGGGGCAAGATTATCTCTAACGAATGCCAAAATTTCTCCTGCTGGGACAGGAGTTACCGCGACTTTTAGCACGGCATCTGAAGCAACAGGTGAAGCGCTAACAGATGCCGGAGATGAATCAGCAGATGAACCAGAAGCAGCGGGCTGGGATGCCGTGCAGCTCGAAAAAGCGATCGAGGCTGCGAATCCGCCTCCTGCAAGCAGGAAGAAGCGCCGATTGATCCCACCTGATGACAACGGATATTTTGAACGCATAGTTGTTCCTCTAAACAGTCCTTTAAAAAGCAAGGATCAGGGTTCCAGCATGTTTTTCCTCAATGAACTGATTTAGTGCATGGGGCTGCTTCTAGAAAGCCGGGATCACCGATCCTTGATATTTGTCCTCAATAAATTTTTTGACTTCTGGAGAAGTCAACAGTTGCCCTAGCTTTTGGATATTTGGATTTGTTTCTTGACCGCGCAGCACCGCCAGCACATTGGCGTAGGGATTGTTTTGTGCGGACTCTATCGCCAGTGCATCCTGGCTGGGTTTTAGCCCCACCTCGATCGCATAATTGCCGTTAATGACAGATAGATCGGCATCATCGAGCGATCGGGGCAGTTGAGCGGCTTCCAGTTCAGCAAACTTGAGATTCTTGCTATTTGTCGTAATATCCTGTTTGGTTGCCGCCACGGTTGCGCCGCTCTTAAGCGCGATTAGCTTTTGGTCTTGCAGCAGCTTCAGCGATCGTCCTAAATTGGTAGCATCGTTAGGAATTGCCACCAAAGCACCCTCTTTGACCTCATTCAGCGATTTGACCCGCTTTGAGTAAAGCCCCAACGGCTCGATGTGAACTCCTACAACCGACACCATGTCAATATCACGCTCTTTGCCAAAATCTTCCATATAGGGGACATGCTGGAAGTAGTTGGCATCTAGCTGCTTATCCTTCAGGGCCAAATTGGGCTGCACATAGTCAGAAAATTCAACAATTTCTATGTTTAAGCCTTGCGCAGCCGCTAGATTGTCTTTGACAAACTTGAGAATTTCGCCGTGGGGAACTGGGTTAACTCCTACCTTCAATGCTGCTGACTGCCCTGCCGCAGGCGATGCGTTTGAAGCGCTTTCCTGCGAATTGGAAGCGCAGCCTGCAAACAAAGTAGAAGCCGCAAACGAGCTGGCTGAAAGCAAAAAGAAGCGGCGATTTAAGCGAAGCGAAGTGAACGGAGCATTACGCCGATCGTGCATATCCATACCTCAGCGGATAACATCTAGTACATCAAATAAGAGATTGAGAAGATTGCCAGTGACACCTAAAGCAGTTACGAATAGAAATCAGGCGTTGGAAATTCATCGTTCAACACCCAATTGCCAATATTGCGAATTTTATAATCTACCGGATCGTGGAGCGTGAAGACTCGGAGGTTGCGCCAGTAGCGATCGAATCCATATTTAGAAGCAGTCGCTCTAGTTCCCATCACCTCGAAAATTGTGCTGGTTACCTCTAAACCCACCTGAGTGACAAAGGCTTTGGCAGCGGCGATCGCTACCGCACAGTTGCCTCGTTCTGCTGCCGTCAACTCATACTGCTTTTCCCAGGCGGCTTGCACTAGCTCTCCTGCCTGGTTGGTTAAGGCGATCGCGGCCTGCAGCTTCATCCACATTTCGCCGTAGTGGTGCAGGATGTAGGGATCGTGAGTTGCCTGGTCTACGCCAGAGTTGATCCAGGGGCGGGTCGTGGTTTGCGTATAAGCCTGGGCTGCCTCAAATGCACCAAGCGCAATACCCAAATAAATGTTGGTAAAGTTAATTTGCGTCAGACAGGCGCGAATCGTTTTGAAAATATTGCCTTCGGTATTCGGCAGGAGAATTTCGTTTGAATCAATCCAGACGTTGTTGAAGGTAACATTGCCGCTGTCGGTCTGTCGTTGCCCAATGTTGTCCCAGTCGCCATGCACCAGCACGCCTTCGCGTTGAGTGGGTACAACCACAACAGTTAATCCAGGAACTCCTTCCTGTACGGCAGTGACGGGCATCAGGTTGGAATCTACCGAGCCGGAGCAGAAGCTTTTCGTGCCATTGAGCCGGAAGCCATTGCCCTCTGGTGTCAACGTTACCCGGCGATCGAGTGGATTCAACGCATTGCACCAAAACCAATCCTGCTCGGCAGTTTGCCTGTAGTATTTTTCTCGTTGCTCTAATGTTCCAAAGATGTGCGGTACAGTCACGCCCAAATGATGATAGGAAAAAACATGGGCAATCGAGCTATCGACTTTGGCAAACTCACGAACTATCTGAAGTAAGGTAATCCAGGTTTCGCCAAAACCGCCGTGTTCCTGGGGAATCACTAGCTTCAGCAATCCACTCTGACGCAAGCGATCGCGCTCTGCTTTAGGTGTACCGCCCTGCGCATCTCGTTCAACGGCTGTTTCGGCAAACTCGACTGCTAGAGCTTGGGCGATCGCTTGATAACTGGCTGCTTTGACGGCTAATTGCATAGGGTGATCGACGCTAGACGACGATGTAAATGGGCTGAGTTGCAATCAGAATACATCCAATCACTTTCCGCTGTTGCTTTTCATTGAAACAGAACCATCCCAATGATCTGGACAGTCAGAATAACCGGATGAGTAAACAGCCGTTCTATTCGCTAACCTACCGCTTCAAAACTACCAAATACTGATCGAATTACCGTAGATTATGGAAGTAGTATGCCATGAGTCCTTAAATCTGGCAAGCTATGCCTCACCTAAACGTTGCAGATAGAGCCTCGCCGAGGAAAATGCAGTGCTTATACTACCGCGATAAATACTTGAGGCATTGCTTAACAGGGGAATGATTTTTGAGTGAGAGGGTTGGAAAAATCGCGATTTCCCCAACCCTTTCTTCAGATGGTTAGCTGCCTGTCCAAACAGCTTCCTGCACTTTTACCTGTTTCGGAATCAACTTAATGTTGTAGAAAGTATCGGCTACCTGCTGTTGCTCCTTGATCACTTCCTCGGTTAAAGGCAATACGCCATAGTCGCGCCGTTTTTCCGCTTTCTCTAGCACTGCTGCATCAATGCCTAATTCAGGCGAAAGAAACTGAGCTACTTCGGAGGGATTTTGCTTCGCCCAGTCGCTGATTTTGGTTACTTCTGCCAGCACTGTCTTCAAGGTATCGGGGCTTTTCTCAATAAAAGATTGAGCTGCCAAATAATAGCCCCGATTCGGCGCAAGTCCGGCGGCATCCTTAATAATTCTTGCGTCTGCCTTTTCTTCGGCAACAGACAGGTAGGGATCCCAAATTGCCCAAGCATCAATGTTGCGTCCTTCAAAGGCGGCACGGGCATCGGCGGGCGCAAGGTGAACAATTTCGACATCAGTTAGCTTCAGTCCGGCTGACTCCAACGCTTTGACCGCCAGGTAGTTAGTGTTGGAGCCTTTGGCAAAGGCAAGTTTCTTGCCCTTGAGATCGGCTACCGTCTGAATTGGCGAATCCTTGGGAACAACGATCGCTTCTCCCTGCGGACTCCAAGGATCATAAGCCACATACCGCACAGGCGTTCCGGCTGCTTGGGCAAAAATTGGCGGCGCTTCCCCGGTGTAGCCAAAGTCGATCGAGCCTGCGTTCATTGCCTCCAACATAGGTGGACCTGCCGGAAACTCTGTCCATTCCACGGAGCTACCAGAGGCGGTTAAAGCCTTCTCCAGCTCCCCCCGCGACTTAAGAATGTTCAAAATCGTCGCGGCTTTCTGGTAGCCAATGTGAACGACGGTGCCAGTCGCCGTAGCGGGGCTAGGCGATGCAGTCGACTCGCTGGAGGTGTTGGAAGTACAGGCAGAGAGCACCAAACTTAGCCCTAAACTGACGGCAAACAATAGCGAAAAAACACGAGCTGAACGTCGCCTTAAGGGATAAAGCAGTGACTTTAAAGGGTTCAATATCCAGAGCTGCTGAAGTTTGATAGACATAAAAATTCGCTTGAGAAATGAAAGAGAAGGTAGCGCAGCTACCTTCAGTTAATCTACGGTAAACCAATAGAATTACAGGATTTATCGATTTCAGAGTATTGCATAGTCGTGGCGCAAAAATCAAATTTAAGGAAGTTGCTCGATCGCGCCTCAAACATTTGCAGCTCATAGTTTGCGAAGCGTTCGATTTAACTTTCCTTGCTTTTCATCAGTCGCTATGGAAAGATGGCTATTATCTAATAACCCATCGACTTATAGTAGATTAAATGTAGTAGATTAACTGCAGTTAAATTTTGCTTGCTGAGAAGATCGCAGACTCAGCATAGGGCGATCCGCGGCTATGGCAACTCGCACTATTGCGTGCAGCATAAATTCCGCAGGGTTCATACTGTCCTTGAGTGTTTCTCTTGAGCTGAAGCTTATTTGGACTGGAATTATGTCTAATCTAGAAGAGTCATTTGCTTAAATACGAAGAGATTAATGACGAAGTGCATGTTGCCGCTGGGCAATTCGGGCATTATCAAAAACATTTCTCAACTCAGTCTGGTTTCTAGAATAGATAGATGTAAGCCTATCCCAATAGCAGCAATATGACCCTGCAGCTAGACGATCGCCCCTCGCAAGTTCCCCTAATTGATATTCAGCCGCTCGTGTCTGAGAGCAGCAATTTTCACAGCAATGATATCCAACAGGTTGCCGCAGAGATTAGACAAGCCTGCCGTGAGTATGGCTTTTTCTATATTGTGGGTCATGGCGTAGACGAAGCCTTGCAGCAGCAGCTTGAGCAGCTCAGCCAACAATTTTTTGCTCAAGATCTGGAAACCAAAATGCGAATCCGTATGGCGTTGGGCGGCAAGGCTTGGCGGGGTTACTTTCCCGTCGGTGGTGAACTCACCTCTGGCAAACCTGATCGCAAAGAGGGAATTTACTTTGGGGCAGAGCTAGGAGCCGATCATCCGGCAGTAAAGGCTGGTGTTCCAATGCACGGTGAAAATTTATTTCCAGATAGTATTCCCCAGTTCCGCGAGACTGTGCTGAGCTACATGGAGGCAATGACGCAGCTTGGGCATACGCTGATGCGAGGTATTGCCCTCAGCCTCGGCTTGGAAGCCTCCTACTTTGCCGATCGCTACACTAGTGATCCGCTGATCCTGTTTCGCATCTTCAACTACCCAGCTGATCGCTCGTCCAGTCAGCGCACCGATGAACCAACTTGGGGGGTTGGCGAACACACAGACTACGGTGTTCTGACAATTCTTAAGCAAGATGACGCTGGCGGGCTCCAGGTTAAGTCCAAATCAGGCTGGATCGCTGCACCACCCGTGCCTAACTCGTTCGTCTGCAATATTGGCGATATGCTCGATCGGATGACTAGCGGATTGTATCAATCGACCCCGCACCGAGTCCGTAACTTATCCCAGCGCGATCGCCTCTCTTTTCCCTTCTTCTTCGATCCTAACTTTGACGTTGAGGTGCGATCGGTTCCTCTCAACCACACACAAATCCTACATGACAATAGAGAGGAACGATGGGATCAAGCAAGCGTTCATACATTTCAAGGAACATATGGCGACTACGTGCTGAGCAAAGTCGCCAAAGTATTTCCAGAATTACGTCGAGAAGTTCTGTAGCAGCGCAGAAGATGGGTCTTGGCTGATTAAAGCAGAGGTTTTAGCGTGTTTGTCAATATACTTCACAAATAGCTGTTTTAGATCTGGATTAATAAATGCATAGTCAATGTACTTAAACCCCAGCGCATGTGCCTCAACGATCGTTTGCTCCAGCGTTAGCCCTTGCTCCAGCGCCACACTTAACAGCGCCATTGCTGCCGATCGAATCCCTGCAGCACAATGCACTACTACAGGTTTGGGAATCTCTTCCAGCTTTGACAAAATTGTGCTGATTAATTCTTCATCGAGTGCTTCGATCTTGAGCGGGGCGTTCACATAATGTAGCCCCAACGATTCAGCCATTTGCTGCTCGTCTGGTTTAAATCCTAGTTCGTCAGGCGATCGCAAATTGAGTACAGATAGAAATCCTTCCTGAACTGCTTGCTTGAGTTGCTCTGAGATCACCTGCCCAGTCACAGTTAAATATTCATTGATTTGAACTGCGTTAATCACATCTTCTCCTAACAAATAGAACTCTAAGAGAATGTTTGAAAAGACTTTTTTAATACCACTCCATTGTTCGGTCCTCCTAATATTCGATCCGCCTAAATTTCTCTACCCTGAGAAAGGCAAAGCCTGGAAAAAGAGGAGCTGGCAGGATCGACAACGTTAAGGTGTAAAAGAGACTTTGCAAACATTCTCTAGCAGGCAACGGCTCAAACCGTCACCTTTGTGCCGTCAAATTTAGTAAAAGTATAGCCATTAAAAGACTCGTGGAGCGTTGCTCGCTCGTCTTTGAGTAAACTAATCGCTAGTTGTTCGCCCAACGCCAACGAAGCAGCCGCATCCGATCGCCAGTGAATACCAGCGCTGTTGCGCCCATAGGCATAGTTGATTGCCAGCTTGTTCAGCTCGCCTCCAACCGTCAACGGTGTACCAGTATAGGGAACTACCTGAGTGGGGTCAGCTGGATCGGGGACAACTGGATTGGCAATGACAAAGTTCTCATCAAAAAACGCCTTGAGCAGAGTGGCATGCACTCCAGCAATTACCGCCGCACCACCTGGGTAAGATGGGTGAATGGGTGCGCCTTCTGGATAGGCTTGTGGCAGTAAATAAGTGCCAAATTTGCTGTAGCTCTGAGCCAACGCTTTAGAATTTAGAATCTCTGAGTGAATGGGATAATCAATTCGATTAGCAACCTTATGATGAACTAGTCCACCGTAAGCTTCCGGGCGCAGGCTGCGATGCACATAGAATTTTTGCCAGTATGCCACTCGAATTGCTCGTGACGTTGCCAGCGGCAGTAACCCCTGAATATACGGCAAGCCGAACGTACTCGTTCCACCGGCTTGCGTTTTGGAGGTAACGTAAGGATTTCCTGGATTAAACGGTGCTCCAATTCCGCTCACCACCAGATCATTTGTGCTTGGTTTTGCCGCCAGCAGCAAGGCAGCCCCGTTAAACAACGGACCGGCATTATGCGCATTCTCAGCCAGATCACGCGCATTGGCAATGAACCGAAGCTTCGGATCGAACTGAATTGCCTTGCCAGATTCGTTTCCATTCTGAACCGTTAGCCACTCATCGTAAGCAACCTGAAAATCGTTGCTGGGAAGTGCTGTACGAATTAACGGTGAGATCGACTGCGGTCCGAACGGTATCTCGCGTAGGAGGAACTGAGATACATAGGGACCATCCAGGACGCCGGGCGGAGTTACATAAGTTGCCGTTTGCCCGGTTGAGTCTGCCGAGTTGACATAGGCAACTGTGCCCCGGAATAGTGTTTCAGGGGTGACTTTACCGTTTTGTCTGGCGCCATAGAAGGTTGAAAGTCTATTGATCTCTTCAACGGCTGCTAGAACAAGCGGATTACTCGTATCGTTACGGTATTCAGCGTAGGGTACATCCCGCAGCAAGGCGAGCCAATACAGTTCGACAGCTTCCCCGGCTCTTTGTGCGCTAGCAAGCGACGGCGCAACCGGAATTGCCAACTGCGTTGCATTATAGCCTGTCAGGCTAACTGCTAGAGAGCCGATCGGGTTCAGCTGCTTGCGTGTCCCGCCGAGAATGATTTTTTCAAAATCGGCAGGATCGCCTGTGGTGTATGCCTTAATGGCAGATTTGTAAGCTGTCAGATCAACTTCACCTCGATCGTTGTGCGGCAAGGCTCTGGTATCGGTAGCAATTTTATTGGGGTAACGTTCCTCATCATCGTTAACAGGATGGGGTGGAATAGGTACTGCTCGATTGGCTTCAGCAACCTCCACTCGCACTTGGTAGGCTTTTTGTCGAAACTGCTCATGGGGATTTGCAGCAGTCGTAGATGGATCAGCTGTTTGAGCGGCTGTTTGAGCCACTGCTTGAGCTGTTGCTTGAGCAGTCGTAGAGGATTTGGCAAAGGCGGGACTGGTAGCCCCTGATGCTACACTTGCCGTAGCAAATAAACCCATGTGCGCCAAAAACGATCGCCTGCTACGATTTAGCATCCAGCGTTTGCCGCTTTTCCCTGCTGCATTTCGTCCTGAAACCGCTACATCGTTTTGAGTTGAATCCGGCTCAGAAGAGGATTGACGCACATTAAAGTTTTTTGACATGGAGGCTTCTCTGATAGCTAAGAAAGAAAACAAGAATAGAACAAGGTAAGTTTGCTGTTGAGTAGGTTTCTGGACTTGGCTTAACTTCTTCCAGAAGTAAACAGCAGGTCAAATCTTCTCATGGGCAAACAAAGCGCAGAGGCGAATAGGAATAATTCAATTCCAGGCTTGCAACTCTACAAACAAGTTTTCGCCGCTCATTGTTTTTAATCTACGGTAAACTCATCCAATTACCGTTGATTATTTGATTAGATTGCCATAGATTACCTAGAAGATCAAGCCAGCAGCAGAAATAATCTGCAGCAGAACGATTTTGAATGGAAAGGGTCATTAGTCATGGGTTACTGGTCACTGGTTATTTACAAATGACCAATGACCAGCCTATGCAAAGTGTATTCTCACCTAGCTACTTACTTCTTTGAATAGTCCAGAACTATTACCTCAGAACTGTAACTAGGGGCGAGTGCGTTCTTCAAATTTGAAATTCCGTCGGCGAATAACGTCAGCTTCAGTTGATACTTTCCAGGCTGATCGGGAAACAGCACAGAGCCGATCGCTTCAGCTCTTTCTCCGGCTTGAGGTGTTCCTGAGATATATAGCTTATCCCCGGCCCGCATGGTAATAGTTTCACCTTGACTGTTGACAAAACTAATCTTTATTTTTGTTTCACCCAGGCTTTCCATCCCGGTTTCATAGCCATACCATTGCGATGTACCAGTATTGTTCAGAGAAGCCTGCAAAATCTTTCGCTGTTTCGGGCGCACGGTTAAAGGAGAGCCGAGCGGCCGCCAACTATCATTTTCATTTAGCTTCACTTGTTCGATCTTGCCCTGAAAACCACGCAGATAGTTTTTCCGGTCTTTAATCGGCTTCGCGACTTGAGCTACAAGATTTCTAAAATGGCGATTAATTTGGTTATCTTCTAGATTCCAAATTCGATTTTTGTTCACTCCTAGCTGAAGTGGACTAGATCCCCAGCTCGTTTGGGTGAATGCACCTACCGTTTCCACCGCAGTAGAAACCATAAGACTGGCAATAAACAGTGCCAAAACGACGCGAGCAACCCGCTGTCGATCGAAAGCCTGCATCAGATCAATCAAAAAATAGCCAACCAAAAAGCAAACTACCGGCAGCGTATCAGTCATCAATCTAGAGCCAAACGAATCCGTACCGCCGATCCAAAATAGATAAAAACAGCAGTGCAAATAGAGCGCTAAACAGGCAAACGTTAGGCACAAAAGTAGCTGTTCATCTCGACCTGCCCTGGTTTTGAAAACTCGATAAGCGCCGTAAAGACCAAAGAGCAACACAGGTGAAAAGAAAAAGAAGCCATCGCTGGGGCTAAAGAGAATACCTGCAGCCGACCACAATACCTGCTTTGGCTCAAACGAATAGGAAACAGGCTGCTGCTCAAGGTGTTTGATGTAGCCACCAATTAAGAAATTATCAACGCCGAAGAAATAGAAATTCCAGGCGAGATTTAACAAAACACTGGGCAATCCCAACAAAAAGAAAAATGCTTCCCGACGGTATACATAAACAACGTAGATTGCAATTGCCACTGCAAAGACGGCGCTGGTTAGCCGCACACCAGGCAACAGCCCACAGAAGATCCCAGCAATCCAAAGCAAGGGTCTTCGGCTCGAGCCATTCGTGCGTGCAGCCTTCATTAAACACAGCATTAAGCTAACCAACAGCAAATTAGAGATCGTATGCTGCCGCAAATCCTGAGAGGCGATCGCCCAAGTACCCGTCGCAAAGGCAAAAGTGAACGTTGTAATTAGCGCCACGGCTTGATTAAACTTGAGCCGAACGCTTAGATAAAACAGCACAACAGTGAAGGCGCTAGACAGCGTAGCGGCGAGTTTACCAAAGCTTCTTCTGTAGCCGTCAAAGTCTTTGCTGGCAATATCGAGCAGGTCAGATGGAACGCCCGACCCCAAGCTTTGAAACAATGCTAGCAGCTTGAGATAAATGAAAAAAATAACGTATAGCGGAAATGAAACGATCGCTGTGCCAATTGGATATCGTGAAGAGAGATGACCATTAGGCGCTTCGACAAAATAGAAAGGAATGCCCCCACCCTGATAAAGATAGCTATCTCTGAATACATCAAAATTCAGAGCGTGATTTTCCAACCAGTTGAACGCCAGAAGTGTGTGAACGATATTATCGCTCGACGTTAGCGTTGTACGACCGTTGATCAGATACACAAATACACAGGCTACAAAAATCAACAGCCCTGTAGCAGCCTGCGATCGACTTGCTAGAACTGTCCTAATTTGCTTCACTCTCACGATCACCCCTCACCAATCTAGTAAAAGTAATTTTACAGAATCAGTAAGTGAGGATCTGAAATTTTGCCTTCGCTTTTAACAAAGCCAAATGGCTCAGCTTTGATCGCTTCCCCTGCTTGCCAGCATTCCTCTTCAGTTTGATAAACAGCATCCCAATAGTCTCCCCACCAAAATAGCTCTAGCTCTTGCTCCAAATTTTCTTCAACTTGTTCAACAATCATTTTTTCACTTCCTGTATGGATAAAGCTAATTGGCTGAGTGGGATATCTAGAAAATATGCAAGAGCTTCTCGGCGCAGACATCATAAATCCCTTCAAATCCCGTGCTCTTACGATCGAGCGCACGGTGCGATCGTTTGGCTGATAATTTCACTTAGTTGAGATTATGAGCAAGCGATCGGCTTAACTTAAATACGGTATACCGCCCGATATAGCGTAGATTTGGTAACTAGGAGTATTGCACAGTCAATGGGCAAAAGGACGTATTTGCTTTTACAAAATCTAATTACATCGATAGAAGGACTGAGCGCAGCACAAGGCACAAAACAGAAAATCCCCGAACTCTATAGATTCGGAGATTTTTGCCTAATACACGATATGACTCTACAGATCTATGTCAGGACAAAAGTGTCAGAACTGAGTACTCAATCGCTTCTCAGCAATGCTGCGAATTTTCTCGATAAGCTAAACGAAAGAATAAGGGTTTCACTAAAAAATGAAGTGAAATTCTCAATAGGAAAAGATACGTATTCAGTCCTGACACTTTCAGCATAGGAGGAGGCAAATGTAGGTCTTCTTGCCTTACCACTGTCCTGTTTTTGCGACACGGCCCGATTAATTGCGTTGGCTTTGTAATCGCTTTGAATATATTTATTATTATCGTTACGGGTAATAAATATGCTTCAGAAGCGTGTCTTGGTCTGGTGCTGAAGGAATTGCCTTCTGAGATACCATGAAGTCTGCTGTCTGTTTCAGCGTTTTGCTAATGTCACCCGGTTTGTCTGCTGTTCCTAGATTTTTGGCGTCTACTTGCTCTGAAGCATCAAACCAGGTTAGGCTGCTTGCCTGCCGCAATGCTTCCTCAGGTGGTACTCCCAGTTCTACTGAGAGTGCTTTCCCGGCAGCCGTGGCATCTTGACGATAGACCTTGACGGCTTTGTCCAGCATGCCAATATACTGTTTTACTACGTTGGGATATTGTCGAGCAAAGTTCTGAGCAACAACAGCAACGTTTAATGTTGCATGTCCTCGCTTCGCCAAATCTCCAGAGGTCACTAGTATTTTTCCTCCTCCTTGTTCGATCGCCGCTAAAACAGGCTCCCAAATATAAGCTCCATCAATATTGCCACGCTGCCACGCCGCCAATATATCTTGCGGCAGCATATCTAATATTGTCACTTCGCTCTGATTTATTTTTTCTAATTCCAGCAGTGAAAGCAAAGAATAGTGACTCGTTGAGCTGAATGTTGTGGCGATCTTTTTTCCTCTAATATCTCCAATTGTTTTGACGTTATCCCTCACTACAAGCGCCTCTGCTTTGTCTGTCAGCTCGTAAACATAGAAGACATCGTAAGGAATACTGCGGGATAGCCCAACCGCTGCTGCCGCAGAGCCAAGCACCCCAATGTCAATGCTATTGGCGGCAAAAGCAGTGTTGACATCCCTTCCTGAGTCGAATCGTAAATATTCAACTTCTGTATTGGCAAAAGTTTGCTTGGCGAGACCCAGTCCTTTCGCCAATATTTCAGAGCCAGCATAAACCTGGTAGCCAACGCGAATTTTAGCGGGAATTTGCTCTGTTCCTGTAGAAGACGAACTGGCAGATGAACCAGAGACATTTGCTTCGGACGAATTTTGAGCGCAGCTAGAGCTGATTAAAGGCAAGCTCAAGCCAAATAAACCAAACAGAACAGTCCTTCGATGAAAGGGCATGGAGTTCTCACTTTGTTTAGACGATCGCTAAATCGAGATCTGAGATTTTGCAGGAAAGTGGCTGCAAATTTGCTGCTTCACGCCTGCAATGGCGACTTTAAACTGAGGCAGGTTGGCGGATATAAGCCGAAGAGTCGCCTTTGATCGCCTGACTGCGTTTGCCATCAACACCAACAGGCAAATCTCCTACGATCGTCACCCGCTGTACGCGCCGGGGTTGCCCGTTGTAGTCATAGATGGCATAGTGCTGGGTTGATCGGTTATCCCAAAATGCGACATCTCCAACCTGCCAGCGCCAGCGCACTGTGTTCTCTAGGCGCGTTACATATGCCTGCAGCAGCCGCAGCAAATCTTTTGACTCAGTAGCCGATAGCCCTTGGATTCGCTGCACAAAGCTGCCGATAAATAGCCCCCGCTCCCCGGATTCTGGATGCACTCGCACCACTGGATGCAGCGTTTCGTATGCGGTTGCAGTAAAGACCTCGCGGTAAGCCTTAAAAGCTGCAGACTGGGCAATGGCAGTTTCTGCATAGTCATAAACATTGCTATGCACAGCCCATAGTTGATCTGCAAGACTGCGTAAATGAGCCGGTAAATCTTGATAGGCTGCTACCGCATCTGCCCACACGGTATCGCCACCCACAGGTGGAAGTTCGATCGCCCGTAGAACAGAGCCGAGCGGCGGACGATCCACAAAGGTTACATCAGTATGCCACTCATTAGAACGAGTAGCCGTGCGTCCATAATCAAGGTCTAAAACTTCGCCATATTCACCTAGCGAGGGAAGAGTGGGATGAGCCGCTGTGATTTCACCAAAGCGACTGGCAAAAGCAATTTGTCCTGCTGCGTCAAGCGATTGCCGCCGAAAGAAAATCACCTTGTACTGTACCAATGCCTGCCGGATTTCCCGCACAAGGGTGTCGCTAAGGTCAGCGCTGAGATCAACGCCAAGAATTTCTGCACCAATGCGGCCAGACACAGGAGAGAGGTCAAAGGTTGTAAAACTCATCGGGGTTCCTCTGGAAGGTAAAGGATGGTTGCCCTGCTGATCGAGGCTAAAAGCAGAAGAGTTGAATTAGCCCGATCATAAAAATACTGTATCTCGGTAGATTTACCGTATTTTGCAGATCTATCTTTCCATAACCCTCTATAAAAAGCAAGCCTTAGAGAGTTTACATAGCGCTTACCGCTGAAATGAGAGACAGTTGCTGTTGGGTGTCACGCTTCGCATGAACCATAAACCAATACCTCAGCAATTGCTAGTTGCTATATCGCTATTGTCCTTACGCTTAGGGCATCGTGCTTAGGGCATCGTGCTTAGGACATTCCTGTGGGTGCATTTTCCATATGCCACATCCTGTCCTAGCTGTTGTGGCAAGGACTATAAATTGAATTGCGGCACTACGCGTCTAGATTAAAATTTCTTTTGTGTAAAAGCCCTACATAGCAGGGCTTTTGCACAAAAAGGTTTATCCTAACGTATGTGATAGCGCTATAAATATTTCAAAGAAAAGGGCGATCGGTTAGACTAACCGATCGCCCGCACCACTAGCAATTCTCAACAACTTATGACTTAATTGGTCGGCTGACTTAATCGGTCGGCGCTTGAGGCAGCTGACGGTTCAAGTCAGCCTCTGCCACATCCGGAATATCCCAGTTCACCTCTCCTGCTTTGAACACTTGAGCAGGGGGCAAATTAAACTCGATCTCGCCTGTGGTTGGGTTCTCAGTGATCTCCAACCGGGTGCCGCTGAGGAACTTAGCCGCTCCAGCGCCACCCAAATTCAGCCCTGCTACCTTGATGTCATTAGGCAGGTAAACGCCCTGGCAACTCCAGTCGTCATCGGTGGCTTCCCCCGCAGGCAGCAGATACAGGGTGTTGTCAAACGTTGTAGTTGATTTCTTAGAGCTGGGACCATATACAGCGATCGTCTTTCCAGTCTGGTTTAGACACTCGCCATAGCCCTCACCCGCTTCCACAATATATTTCTGATATTGCAATTCTGTGATCTTCTGCTGCAGTTCTTCCGCCGATGCAGTTCCTTCTGGCAACTGTCCAGATTCTCTAGCGTTAAGCAATCCGTCCAGTGATTCTGTAATTTGCAGATAGTCAATACTCTGGTCAAGCTTGGGCGCATCTGCAAAAGCAGGTGGAGCGATCCACAAATTGACTAGCGCAACTAAACATAGCAGTACAGCTTGAAGGCGTTTCATCATCTTCTCCTTTGAGATAAACAATCATGGATGTTTCCTACTTAAAATTTGTAGCTGTATAGGAAACGAGAAAAACCTAAGTATTGTTGCAACGCTACCACTATCAGGTAAGTATTCCATCCACTTTTAGATAGCAAATGCATTGAGTCTAGTAAAGCTTTGACGAGCAGTGAATACATTCATTTCCAAGCAATGATGACAAATCTACAGACTCTTTTCCACCTCTGCAGCTTTACCGATTTGCAGCATTACCATTGCCACACCGCTGACCAGCAGCGTCAACACCATTAAACCTCGATCTTCTAAGGTATGGCTCTCTAGTAGAATCATCGCACCCAAGCCCATTAGCACAAACGGCACAAGCTGATTACCATAGTGAGTCAGAGCGTTACCGATCGCACTTACCCGAGTCAATTGCTGTGCGGCATAGCACCACACCCCAACGAGCGAGAAGAACACACTCAGAATCACTACCAAACTTTCCCAAGTGCAGCTGGCAAACAACGGTACATAAATCCCCACATTATCTCCACCGTTGGCGAACGTTACGGCTGCCACACTGTAGGTTTGAGGGGAGAGCAGACCTGCAAGCGGCGAGGCATCTGCTGGGATCGACGGCGAGCTGTCCTCTTCCTCTTCATCTGAGTTCAGCAAGCGGCTTACCCCAATAGCGATCGGCACGATCCCCAGCATCCCAATCCAGGCTTGCGGCACTAGCAGACCACCAAAAAAGCCAGGCAAGCTAGCGAAGACCAAGGCGGCAAAACCGAGATACTGTCCCATAACAATGTGCTTATGGCGAAACAAGGTATTGACCTGAGAAAAGAACAGCATCAGGATTACAATGTCATCCAGGTTGGTAGCGCTAAAAGCAGTGATGCCTGTAGAAACCGCAGTCAATAGATTACTCATCGTTATGCGTCTTAAAAACTTGAAATAGGCGCGAAGCAGAAACTAGTTCGCCTCTGATCGCACTCTGATTGCAGCAGTGGCTTTTGTAGCGCTTATTGTTGCTCGCTGCTGGGTTGAAGTAGAGTGATAGGCTCGACAAAGGTGCTAGCAGGCGCGTTGACTTGAGGATTGAGAAGAGATTCTTCCGCGATCGCTGCCAACGACTTGGGCTTAACTTGAGACACCTGGTTCGGCAGCAAGCCAATGTAGTGCGGAATGTGAAATTGTACTGTTGGCTCAGGAGCAATTGACTCGGGGGTATTTGACGCGGGGGGAATTGACTCAGGGGCAGCTTTGCTGGCTTGAGCAGCATTAAGCGCTTGCTGTTGCTGAATCAACTGCGTCAGTTCTGCCATCTTTTGCGAATAGACATCATCCATTTTTGTCTGGAGCAGTTGCAGATTCTCAGCGGTTTGCAAGTTCACCTGATAGTTGAGTCTGGCATGTTCCCGATCTTCATCAGATTGACGGTTCTGGCTCATCAAGACGATCGGGGCAGTGTAAGCAGAAGCGAAGGAAAAAACCAGGTTGAGCATGATGAAGGGAGATTCGTCCCAGTGGGGTAATCCAGGCACCAGGTTACAACCCACCCACCCTGCTAGAACAGTGCTCTGCCCAATCAAGAATGGCCAAGAACCAACTTTAGCAGCTAGTTTGTCAGCAAGCTTTTGCCCAAACGTCGACTGTTTAGCTCCAGATTGTTCAAGTCCTTGTGGCAATGAATTGGTCTGAGCGGGAGCAGCTTGCTGTTGGTGCATTTTGTGGGTTGATTGCTGTAGCTTCATGAATCACCTATGAAATTAGTAATTGCGAGTGGTTGAAATTCCTTAGCTCGTGCGGAGAGCGTTGCTTGCTCGGAATGTCTTCAATTTATAGGGTTAAACTTATAAGAGCAAATACTCTTTTTTGTTAAAACGATAAGCTGCTTTGATGGACTGCAAAGAAATTCTGCTTTGCACCTCTGTTGATTTCTCCCTAGTTCAGGGCACGCCCATACGAAAATGGCAGCCTACAATGCATCAAAGCAGGCGGTTAACGCTTTTTCAGGAGCACTGCAGCAGGAAGTCAACAAGCACAATATTTGCATCACAAGTGTCGAACTGGCTTGGTAGAGACTGAAATCTTCCACCATGCACCAGCTCGATCGTCAAGCAGCAAACTTAGGGTTATAGCGCTACACATATACATTAGGACAGTGTTTGAATGCAGCATCGACACAATCTCGAAAGTTCTCAAACTCATCCCATCGTTGTCGCATCCAGTTCTTAAGCACACTCCACCAATGCTCAATCTCATTCAAGTCTGGAGAATAAGGGGGTAGATACCAAATTTCACATCCGGCTTGCGCCACAATCTCCTCAATGGCTTGACCCTGATGAAAACTGGCATTGTCAATCACAATCACATCCCCCGGTTGCAATTGCGGCACAAGACACTCCTCCAACCACAGCTCAAACAAGTCTCGGTTGCAAGAACCTGCAAACGTCATCGGGGCAAACAAGCATCCCTCTTTCAAGGCGGCAATCCAACTGACTCGTTCGGTGCACTTGCCCGACTTGAGGGCATAGAAGCGTTGTCCTACCTCACAGTAGCCATAGGGGTAGTCTTCTCGCTTATCGATGCCTGCTTCATCGACGTAAACAACCTGATGGGGCATCTTGCCCTGCAATCGTTCCTCAAACTCCTCTCGCTTAAGTTCATCCCGTTCTACATAGCCGTAGGTCTTTTTTTACG
>NZ_JACXWX010000073.1 GCF_014764505.1 Phormidium tenue FACHB-886 | reverse complement strand
GGAATGGCTTCCCGGGGTACGAAGCTTCAGTATTCCCTAAGTGGGCAAATTGCTGAAGGTACAAGTGTTTCTGTCGCTCCGACTCTGACCTATTTAGGGAATAGCTAAGGGAGTTATACAAGAGAAGTGCTCCCTAAGTTTTAGAGCGAGGGCAGCAACATTGTGGAGTTCCTCACTATCCTTGCAAATTGCTAGTAGAGTCGGACTTAGGGAACATTCAGATGGATTAGGGTAGCTTCTATTCCCTAAATCTGCAAGTCGCGCCCTCCTCACGCAGCAATGTCCTCTCCAGTACACAGCGATCGCAGTGTCAAGGGTTTGTAGTCCGGCTGCTTCAGCTGCTCAACCAAACCCTTTGCAGTCGGGGCAGTTAAACGGGATGGACAACTCCATGAGCAACATTGGTGTTTGACGGCAGAACCTACTTCAACCGCACTACCTCATTGCGCCTGTCCACCTTGCCATGCCCTACTTAGGGAATAGTTTTAGTACTTTTCAGCTATTCTATTCCCTAAGTTGCTGATCGAGCGTAGCTCAGCAGGGTAGCACCGTCTGCAGGAGACTTTGCCTACGACGTGATTTGCAGATCGATTTGACTGGCAATCGACACCACCACACCCTTCTTCCGCAATTCCCCTAACGCTTTGTACAGATCGCCTTCGTCCAGTTCCCAGCGATCGCAGAAGCTATTGACGTCTATTCTCGGGTTGAGCTTGCCAGGGTAATCCAACTGCAGGGCAAAGAACATATAGTCGCGATCGCTAGTGAGCAGCTTCAGGTCGCGGATGCGGAGCAGTTCTTCTCGGTTTAAGCTGTAGCTCGCTGCATTAGACTTTGCCATCGCCCCTCTCCTAGTACAGTAGTTTGGTTTCAGCGTAGCGAACTTTCAAGTGAGTCTCAAGTGATTTATGATGACCTACTTAGGGAATACTATAGACGAATTGGGCTAGTTTTGTTCCCTAAGTCAAGCTTGCTTGCGCTCCTGCTAAACCTCTACCCCTTGCATTGGTTGAAGCTTTTGAATATCTGAGTCAAGGCAACCTGTGGGAGCAGTTGCCCTAATATTGAAACCCGTCACACTTAATCTAAAGCGGAACGAAGGGTTTGCGTCAGCAAGCGTGTTAGTTGCGCCGATTCATTTGCTCATCCATACCTACTTCCAGCCTGATGGAGACAGAAGAGCAATAGTTAAAAACCATGATGGGTTAAAGCGACCTTTCAGC
Source organism: Phormidium tenue FACHB-886 (assembly GCF_014764505.1). Lineage (GTDB taxonomy): Bacteria > Cyanobacteriota > Cyanobacteriia > Elainellales > Elainellaceae > FACHB-886. The sequence goes on along the minus strand of NZ_JACXWX010000073.1, from coordinate 25,725 downwards.
TGTTCGCTAGGTAGGGCTATTGACTTAGGGAATAGTCTTGCTTGATAAGAGCTGTTTTGTTCCCTAAGCTTAATTCAGTCCAGAATTCACCAAGCTGGCAGAGATCGAAGCTACAACGACTCTTCCTCAGCACGAGATTTTGAGTCAGGACGGCGTTGTGGAATCTCGTTCTCTTCGATGTATTGCCTAACAATTTTGTACAGTAAATTTTTATTTGTCCTGATGCCAAATTAGTGTCATCGAGGGTGTGAAGTTTATTTCTGCTGATGTTTGACTTTCAGCATAGACAGGAAGTAAACAAACTAGAATTACGCTCAATGCATGCTTTCAAGCATTGAGTAGGTTGACTTGATGACATGAATTTGTCCCAATGTCATTTAATTTGGCACTGTACAGCTCCTCTTCAACTTGGTTGAGTGTCAGCAATACCAGTCGTAGTTGTTGTCCCTATTCCGTGCAGATGATGGTCGTGGCAGGCACGATGCAACAGTGCCAAATTATGACGACGTGATTGCTGTGATTTCCATCTTGATGATGAAGTTCAATATTCCTGTGTTGGACGTTCTTTAAAGAGAGGATGGATTAGCTGAAAGCTGTGGCTTGCTCGCAAAATCAGGGCATCACTATAGAGCGGTCCAGCAATTTGCATCCCAACGGGAAGCCCTCCTTCTGTGAAACCACAAGGAATCGATGCAGCAGGCTGCTCAGTTAAGTTGAATAGATATGTGAAGGGAACCCAACTCCAATCATCCATGTAACCTTCTGGTCGGAGTAATCCAGCGTCAAAAGCTGGAATTGGCATGGTTGGTGTGATGAGTAGATCGTACTGATTAAAGAGTTCCTGTACTTGAGCGCAAATTATCCCCTTCTGATTCGTTGCTGCAAAGTAATCTAGCAGGCTTAATCGATACCCTTCAGATGCAATCACTAGCAGTTCCGAATCCATCAACTGAATTTGCTCAGGGGTGTAAAGACGTAGAAAGTTGGCATAGTTTGCATACCAGATGGGCAGAAACATTTCCAAAAGATCGACTGCCCATTTGAGATCAACCGTTTCCACGTGAGCTCCCAATGTTTCAAACCTTCTCACAGCTTGTTCAACGATTAAACTCACTTCTGGATCAATTGAACACTGCTGACCCAAATCAGGACTATAGGCAATTCGCAATCCTTCAATGCCATTTTCGATGTCATCTAGATAGTTGCAATTGTCAGGCGGCAGGGCAAAGCAATCACGATTGTCAGGCTGGGTGATGACTGTGTACATTAATGCGGCATCGGTGACAGTACGCGCCATAGGTCCGATTGTTGACATTCTGCCAAATGTGCTGACAGGATAGGTTGGCACACGTCCCCACGTTGGTTTTAGTCCAAAGACGTTGCAGAAGGCAGCCGGAATACGAATTGAGCCTGCTCCATCCGTTCCGACTGCTAATGGAGCGATACCACTTGCTAGTGCGGCAGCAGCCCCTCCACTGCTGCCTCCAGGCGTTTTCTCTAAGTTCCAGGGGTTGCGAGTGATGCCGGTCAGCGGGCTTTGAGTGACAACTTTGTGCCCCGATTCGGGCGTAGTCGTTTTACCGATGAAAACGGCTCCATGTTCTCGTAGTCGCGCAACAACGGGAGCATCCGTTGCCCATTCTTGGTTTGGATCAATCGCTTTAGAACCTCGTAGCGTACTCCATCCTTTTGTTGTGACTAAATCTTTGATGGAAATGGGTACACCATCGAGTAATCCACATGGCTCACCCTTTACCCAACGCTGTTCAGAAGCCTTTGCCATCGCCAGAGTTATTGTTTCATCAACCAGTCGAAATGCATTCAATTGCACATTATATTGAGTAATGCGATCGAGCATATATTGAGCAACTTCTACAGGCGATAGGGTGCGATCGCGATAGTGTTGAATCAACTCAATTGCAGATAGATAGGCAAGTTCAGCCATGATTGTCATCCTGCTTTACATCGTTGAGAATGAGAATATTATGCTCCCTGTACAATTTTGAGAAAGTTATCAAACATCATTTTTGCTTCCCGATTCATGATCGGCAATTGAGCCGTAACCGCTTGCTTCAAATCATCACATCCCGTTGCTCCCAAAGCTGCTTCCAAGTCAGCTCGATAGACTGGAATCTGTACCCAGTCTTCTACCGTCACTTCAGTCACTTCGCTGTGGAACTGTAAACCAAAAGTGCGATCACCAATTGCAAAGGCTTGTATTCGACATTGGGGAGAAGAAGCCAGAACCGTGGCTCCAGCAGGTAAATACGTCACTTCTTGTCCATGCCACTGAAGTACCTTAAAGGTTTGAGGGAGCCTGCTCATTAGTGGATGGCTACGCCCTGCCTCTGTCAAATCAATTGGCAAGAGTCCCACTTCAGGTGCAGGCATAAAGCCAACTTCTCCGTCGAAAGTATCAGCTAGTAGTTGTGCCCCCAAGCAAATCCCCATGTAAGGTAGGTTGAGATCTTCTACAGCATGACGAATAAGCATTTTTTCTTCTACTAACCAAGGGTAATCATCAACATCTCCAGCATTCATCGGACCACCCATCACCCATAAGGCTGAGTAGCCTTCTAAGTTTGGAAACTCGTCTCCTTTTTCGAGTTCTACGACATCAACTATGATGCCTGCCTCATAGCAGAACTGCTCAAAGATACCTAATCCTTCAGCTATCACATGCTTAATCACTAAGAAATTCATTTTGAAATTTCCTTAATCTGTTACAACTGCGGGTTTAATTTCAACTTCGATCGAATGCACACAGGAGCTTTCTGCCAAATCAGTTTTGCGTCCTGGATTCAAGATATTGACATTGGCGCTGGAGGAGTCAAGCTTGGGCCAACGACCTTTGTACACTAACGCCACACCACAAGGAACTTGCTCGGAAAGCTTTACCTTTAATGGCAGTTGCCCAGTTTCATTTGACAGAATTACCTGTATCCCGTCTTGTAAGCCTCGCTGCTTGGCTTCTTGGGGATTGAGCATGACATCAGCTTCATCAATGAGTTTGTAAATGCGGCTGTCGTTACCATAGACACTATTCATAAGCCAGGGGGAGGCGGGTGATAAAACCCTGAGTTTGCCGTTGCTGGGACGAGCATCGACAAGCGGCTGGGGGGATCGCGGCAATCCTGCTGCTACAAACTGATCTGAAGCAATCTCAATTTTGCCGCTGGGTGTTGCAAAGCTGTAGTCGGCAAATTGGATTACAGGTTCAAAGCTGAAATCGATTGTCCCTTGAGCCGCGAGTTGAGCAAAGTCAATGCCTGTTTCAGTTTGCTTCAAAAGATTTGCCATGATTTCAACATCGCTTTCAAATAGCGCTGGCTCTGTAAAGTCCATTACAGCAGCAAGACGGCGAAAAATTTCCTGGTTGGGAAGTGCTTCACCCAGGGGTTCGATAGCTTTCACCTGAGCCGAGATGGAGTAGTTGAAATAGGAGAGAACCAAGTCATCAAACTCTAAAAAGCTGGCGGCGGGCAGCACAATATCGGCGTAGTCTGTTGTATCAGTGGCAAAGAGATCAATCGACACCATAAACAAATCCTCGCGCTCCAACGCTTGACGCAACTGCTGCTGTTGAGGGCTAGAAGCCACGATATTGTTATTCCAGCAAAAGAGGGCGCGACTGTTCAGGGAATCTGCTAAACCAGCTGCTAAATCCATGTGGCTAATCGAATGGAATTCTCCTGAGTTGAGGTAAGGAGCCGGAACATAATCAGTATCAACTCCTCGACTAGCAGGACCATTCATGTAAAGCAGACCGGTTCCGGGTTTGCCAAAATTACCTGTCGCAATCGCCAATAAACTGCAAGCTCGAAACACATTTCCGCCCGTTGGCTGGCGCTGTAATCCCTGTCCCAACCACAATAGTGAAGGACCACGACCGTAGAGCACTGCTGCTTCCTTGATCAAAGCCGCAGGAACGCCCGTGACCGCTTCACCCCATTCCGGCGTGCAGTTAGGTAGAAGCGGCAGAACTTCTTCCCAGCCCAATGTATGTTTGGCAAGGAAGGTTTCATCCAATAATCCTTGAGATTGAATGACATGGAGTAGCGCAAATGCTAGTGCTCCATCGCTTCCTGGAAAGGGCTGTAAATATAGGTCTGCCGCAGCCGCTGTAGGATGTTTAATCGGATCAATCACAATCAGTTTGCCCGGTGCTTCAGGCAACCAGTGCTTGTGCGCGTGGGGGGCTGAGGAAGAAGGGTTTGCACCCCAAACCAGAATACAGCTGGCATCTTTAGCAGTACGAGGATCAAACCCCGTGAGCGAGTCGCCAAAAACCATTTGCAATGCAACATGACCTGCCTTGTTACAAACGGTGTCTGGATCAACTTCGGTTGCACCAATCCGGTTGAAAAAGCGCAATGGAAAGAATCCAGCAATTAATGAGCAAGTACCGGTGTAATGAGTGTGCAGAACACTTTGACCGCCTGTCGTGGACAAAATTGCTTGCAGCTTTTCTGCAATGGTTGACAATGCTTCATCCCAACTAATCGGCACAAATTGCCCCTTCCCTTTAGCTCCAATTCGCTTGAGAGGGTGAGTTAGCCGCACTTGGCGATCGATCCACGCGCCATTATAGGCAACCGCGCATTTGCCACAGAGTTCCCCTCGACTTACCGGATGCTCCGGGTCGCCTTTGACTCGAACAATTTCACCTTGCTGCTTGATAACGACCATGCCGCAGGCATCGTAGCAATCACGAGGACAGGTTGTGCGAATGATTTCTTTTGTTGTAGACATAGGTTATTGCTCGGAGCAAACACTAGAATGAGGCGATTGCTCAAACCGCTATAGTGTCTTGGGCACAAATAATCCTAATCAATAAGTGGTATGAATAAAAGAGCCAATTTTCATTAAATCTGTAGTGCCACTTTGCCAAATTAATGAAGATTTTGAAGTCAAGCTTTTGAGTTGAACGGTAGCTTCGCTAGTTTCTAGCAGCTCAAGCTACTCTTACACTTTCACCGCGCAAAGGTATGAGTCTTCAAGACTTCTAATCAAACTGTCCTGCCAAAGCAGTAGAGCAGTGTAGTGCATCAGATGCGAATACGGGCAGTGATAGTACTGTCGCTTGAAAAGAACGCATGAGGCATTTCAGGTGTGCGATGAGCAATGCCAAGATTGCCAGTGCGATCAATCGCAATCAATCCTGTCTGCGCTGCAAACGATGTCTGAATTTGCTGTAGCGTTCGCTCAACTGCCGTTTGAGCAGTGTGCCCTGATTCAATCAAGTCGCAAACCTGACGAGACCCCAAAATCCGCATTACAAATTCACCTGTACCAGTAGAAGAGGCTGCACCATAAGCTGTTGCATAGGTTCCACAGCCGGGCAAAGGCGTATCACCTACTCTTCCAGACAACTTCAGCGCTATGCCTCCCGTTGAGGTTGCAGCTGCAAGATTACCTTGTGAATCCAGCGCAACTGCACCTACTGTACCAGTCGTTGCACTATGAGCATGTTCAGGATGACCAGCCGAGAAGCGACTGATCCTTAATTCCCCTTGAGGAACTTTAGCTCGAAGCATATGATGCTCAGCAATCCGTTCGGATGTGCATGGATTGTGGTCTGGAAAACCGACTTGACGGGCAAAAGCAACTGCGCCCGCACCAATCAGAATATTGTGATCGGTTTCTTCTATCACTTTCTTCGCAACCAGCACAGGGTTTTTGACTCGTTCAATTGCTGCTACTGCCCCAAAACGAAGCGTGTGTCCTTCCATAAGGCTGGCATCCATTTGAGCTTCGCCATCATAGTTGAGAACGCTTCCGGTTCCAGCATTAAAAACAGGATTGTCTTCAAGCACAACACAAGCAGCGATTGCAGCATCTAGAGCAGAACCGCCGCAACGTAAGAGCTCACCACCTTTCACAACTGCATCTCGACAGCCAGAAATAGCTATTTCCTGAGCATAAGGAAGCCAAATGCCACATCCTCCATGAACAATTAAAGCAACCATGATCTGCTTTTTCTTTGCATTGAATCTAAACTGTCATGTACTGGTGAACTAAATCGTCGCTAAGCTGATTAATTTCACCTCTAGCAGCAATTACACCATTATTCATCATGACAAAATGCTGGGCTGCTCGCTGTACAAGCGCGATGTTTTGCTCAACTAGAATGATTGTCACTCCAAATTCCTGATTCAGTCGGACAACTGCCTGTTCAATCTGCTCCACGATGTTGGGCTGAATTCCTTCGGTTGGTTCATCAAGCAAAAGTACAACAGGTTTGGATGCGAGGGCACGAGCGATCGCTAACTGCTGCTGCTGCCCCCCTGACAGCAAGCCTGCTCGACGATTGAGATTATCTTTGAGATAGGGAAACAAATCAAATACAAGTTCCGGCAATACTTTTTTACCGTCCTGTCGAGCATAGCAGCCCATCAAAATATTCTCTTTTACCGTAAACTGACTAACGATGTCTCGTCCTTGGGGAACATAGCTCAGTCCAGCTTTAGCACGGCGATACGTCGGTAGTTCAGCCAACGGGTGGGTGCCCAGTACCATCTTGCCGCGCACGCGATCGGTTAATCCCATGATCGTCTTGAGCAGCATCGTTTTTCCCATCCCATTACGTCCTATCACAGCAGTGAAGCCACCTTTGGCAACCGAAAGGGAAACATCATGCAGAATGTGGCTATTACCGTAGAAAGAATTAACATTTTCGAGTTCAAGCATGGGAGATCCCTCCACTTCCTAAATAGACCTTCAGCACCTCCGGATTTTGTCCTATTTCGTCAATTGTGCCTTCTGCCAGCTTCTTGCCCTGATGCATCACGGTAATAATGTGGCAAATATCTCGAACAAAGGTCATGTCATGTTCCACTACTAAAATAGTGTGTTGTCCTCTCAAGGAATTGATAATGTCAGCCGTCTTACGAGTTTCTTGTACTGTCATTCCGGCGGTTGGTTCATCTAGCAGCACAAGTTCAGGGTTTTGCGCCAAGACCATGCCAATCTCTAGCCACTGGGTTTGTCCATGAGAGAGCCGTCGGGCAGGCTGCAGGCTAAAGTCTGCTAGCCCAACTAGGTTCAGGAGTTCAGAAACACGTTGATTGTCCTTTCTTTGTAAATAGCGATGTACATTAGCAAAAAGGGATGGGTTCAGGCACAGTGCTATCTGCATATTTTCCGCAACGGTCAGGTCTTTAAACACGCTAGGAATTTGAAACTTGCGTCCAATTCCAGCTCGTGCAATTTGGTGAGGCTCCCAATTAGTGATGTTTTTTCCTTTAAATAAGATTTTTCCCTGGGTAGCTTTGGTTTTACCCGAAATCAAATCTATTGTGGTTGTTTTGCCCGCGCCATTGGCTCCAATCAGCACCCGTACCTCGCCCGGATTGAGACAAAGCTCTAGCCCATCGACTACCTTTAAGCCATTAAAGGAAACTTGCAGATCTTGAATTTCTAGAAGCGGTGAGTCGGGCAATCGCCTGTCGATCGTTATTTGAGGCGTAGTTATCTGTGCCATTTCTTTGCTTACTTCCGTGGTTCAACTTGAGAGAGAAGATTGAGGGATTGTGTCACGGTAGGGTCTGCATTGGTAGTCTCTGCAGCTGTAGAAAAGCGCGATCGTTTCAGCAGGAGCGAGCCTAAGCTTGACAACCCCTTGGGTAAGAACATGACCACGAACAGGAACAAGATTCCCAGCAAGAGTCGCCAAATATTGATTAAGCTTTCATTCTCACTCAGCACATTTTGAATGGCGTTAATGGAGATTGCACCTACTGCGGCTCCAATCAATGAATCTCGTCCTCCCACCGCAACCCAGATGACGATCGCGATACTGAGAGTGACATCCATAATGGTCGGGGAGGCATACTGCGAATTGATCACAAACAAAACGCCTGCCAAACCTGCGATCATAGCTGAAGCACTCAGCACAAAGATCTTGTAAGCAGCGATATCATAACCAAAATACCTGACGCGCTGTTCGTCTGCCTGAATTGCTTTAAAGATCAGTCCGGCTTTCGTTTTCGTCAACCAGCGTGTACCGAGTAGTGTTAAAGCACAAGCGATCGCAATCAAATAATAAGTGGGTAAACCGTAGGGATCGAATTCAAACCCAGCAACGTTAAACATTGCTAGATTATTAAGTCCGTTAAAGCCGTTGGTAAGAGGCTGCTGATCAATGATGACCAAATTGAAAATCACAACGATTGACAGCGTAATAATCGAAATAAATACACCCGAAACGCTGCCATAGAAAATAAACCAGCCCACGAGCGCTGCGAATAGTGCCGGAACAAATAGCGCTGCTGCTAGACCAAACCATTGGTTTTGAAAAGGAATCCAAAGCCAGGGCAGTTTGAGCTCTACCCCGGGTGGGGTGTTCCAAACGATAAAATCGGGTAGCGGGAAAGGCGTTCCTTGCATCAAACTATCCGGACTAAGCAGCTTAAGCGACATCGCCATACAGTAAGCCCCTAACCCAAAAAACACTCCATGCCCCAGGCTCAAAATTCCGGCATATCCCCAACAGAGTGACATCGAAAGCGCTAGAACACTGAAGACTAAATAGAGTGCCAATCGATTGATCCAGAATGGATCGGACACAAATAAGGGTGGAAGCAAGATTGCCACAATAAACAGTGTATAGGGTGACAATACTATTGCCTTGAGTTTTGCAATATTCATTTCATGTCAGCATTAGCAGTTACGACAAAACGCAGCAGTTGAATTTATTAATCTACCGAGCTTGAGGAGCAAATAATCCCTTTGGGAAGAATCGAATGACTCCGATCGCCAGACCCAATAGCACCACTTTTGCCAACACATCATTACTCATCCAAGCCACAAGCGAGTTAACGCTACCTAACAAGGCAGAACTTGCTACTGTGCCAACCATCGAACTTATGCCGCCCACAACGACGACAATAAATGAATCAACGACATAATTAGCCCCCATCGTTGGGCTGACGGCGTTAAATCCACTTACCATCACCCCTGCGGCTCCTGCCAGTCCTGCCCCCAACGCAAATGTATAGGAACGCACTTGGTTTACGTCAATGCCATTGCAGGCGGAAATTTGTGGGTTCTGAGTTACAGCTCGCAATTGGGTGCCAAAGTCAGTGCGGTATAGAATGAACAACACGATTGCAAATAGCGCTAATGCCACTAGAAATACAGCCAATCGGTAAGACTGAATACTTACCGTGCCAATGACATATTCCCCAGTCAAAAAGTCTGGAACTGAGACGTTTTGCAATTCTGAACCAAAGGTGAGCCGAATAACTTGCTGAAGGATAATGCCAACTCCCCAGGTTGCCAACAAGGTATCTAGCAATCGCCCATACAACCGTCGCACAACAATCTGTTCAATCAAAAGTCCCAAAAATCCTGCCACCACAAAGGCAAGCGGCAAACATAGAAGAAACGGCAACTGCAAAAAACGTTCTGAGAACACAGTGACATAAGCACCTATCATGACTAATTCACCATGCGCCATGTTGATGATGCCCATACTGCCATAGATTACAGTTAACCCCAGCGCCACTAACAGCAAGACTGAACCAATACTCAAGCCTGATAGAATACTGCCTAACATACATCACCTCACGTTTATTTCTAGGGTTTAAATTTGGTGGTGTCTAAACCTTTGGTTGTGCAATAAAGATTATTGGTGGTCTCTCCATATGCCACATAAGGCAATGGCTTAATGGGTTCGGATCCTTCATCTACAATTTTGTACTGCCCATTTGTCTGACACTGACCAATTCGAGGTGTTAGCCAAGCGTTGCCGTTATCAGGATCGATTTTCACCAATCCACCAGGTGCTTGATATTCCAAACCCAATGAAGCCGTCCGCATTTTTTCTGGCTCAAGATCTTGTGCCTTTTCTGCTGCCTGCTTGAAGATGTGAACCTGCCAGTAGGAACACTCCATCGCGTGGTGCGTGACTGCTTCATTGCCAAATTTCTGCTTCACCTTGGCAACCCAGTCTTTATTAACAGGCGTATTGACTGACTGGAAATAGGGAAATGATGAGTAGTGTCCTTCGACAAATTCTGAGCCGATCGCCTGGGTTTCCACTTCACTAGTTACTGTGGAACAAATTGGAATATCTTCAGGCTTGAGTCCTTGGTTTTTAAACTCTCGGTAGAATGCAACAGTTGATGTACCTACGACATTTGAGAAAATTGCATCTGGTTTAAGTTGTTTGATCTTGCTGACCAGCGGACCCCATTCGGTATGATTCAGCGGCAAATACTCATCTGCTACAAACTCGCCACCGTTCTGTTTCAGCATGATCTTGGCAACCTTTGCCATTTCCCGCGGAAACACATAGTTTGACCCAACCAAGAAGAATCGCTTAGCATTAAGATTCTTCATGATCCAGGGAATGAAATTGCTCACCTGCTGATTAGGAACGGCTCCAGTGTAGACAGCGTGAGACGGACACTCATTACCCTGAGCATAGGTTGGGTAGTAAAGCAAACCGCGCTGCTGCGTAAAGATAGGCAACACAGCTTTAACACTTGCACCTGTGTAGCAGCCAAATACGGTGGCAACCTTGTCAGAAATTAGCAGCTTGCGGGCTTTTTCAGCAAAGATACGTGGATCGGATGCGCCATCCTCGATTACTGCAACTAACTGTTTCCCCAGTATGCCCCCTGCCTGGTTGATCTCGTCGATTGCCATCAGCGTCGCATCATGCATTGATTTCTCAACGATCTCTAACCCACCTGTGAGTGAGAAGAGAATACCTACCTTGACCGTATCGCCAGAAGTGCCAGCAGAAGTTCCGCTTGTTGCGCTTCGAGCACATCCCGCTGCCGCTGTCAGAGCGGCTGAAGTTATCGCATTTTGAACAAATGTTCGTCTTCTCATCATCTCTCCTTCGAAAGTTTAAAAGCCATGCTCAAGCTGTCACCGAAGCGTAAAGCATCAGAGAATTAATGTTTTAGAAGTGAGTAGGACTCTGTAGAAACGCGGAACTTTCTACAAAGTCTTATTCAATTTGTTTGCCAGTCTAATACACTTCCATGTATTCATTAGTTTCCCAATCGCTGACGTGGCGATCAAAGCGATCAAGCTCAAATCGTTTCACTTCGGTGAACACTCGCACGAATTCCTCACCCAGTAATTGTTTAATCTCTCCATCAGATGCAAGACCATCCAATGCTTCACCTAAGCTTTGCGGTAGCCACGGAAATGCTGGATTCTCTTCGCCAGGACAATCGCCAGTTGGGCGCAGTACCAACTGTTTCTTAATGCCCAGTAGTCCAGCCGCTAAAATGCTCGCTGCGGTTAAATAAGGGTTACTCAAACCCGATGGGGAGCGGACTTCGAAATGAGTGCGATCGTCGTGTGTTGCTTTGACGCGCACCATCGACGATCGATCTTCAATACCCCAACTCACCTTAGAGGGTGCAAAGGTATGGGGTTTGAGTCGACGGTAGCAATTTGGCGTAGGATCAATCATTGACGTCACGCCTCGCGCATGGGTCAAAATGCCTTCAATAAATGATCGTGCGGTAGAGGATAATCCAAACTCGTCATGAGTGTTTAAAAACACATTTTCACCCGTCTCCTTGTTCCATAAACTGATGTGAAAATGGCAACAGCTACCAGATTTGTCAGAATATGGCTTGGTCATGAAGGTAGCAAGATACCCTAAGCGATGAGCAATCTCCTTGACTGCTGTTTTGAAGTTGAACGCTTTATCTGCTGCTTCAATGCCGATCGCTGGTCCATAATTGATTTCAAACTGAGAAGGGGCATGTTCACAGTTGTAGGTGATGATATCTAAGTTGGATTCCTCTAAATACTGCACCATCTTCTCAATATCTGAGTTGTACTGGCTACGAAGGTGATTGAAGATTTGGCAGCCACCAAACAGAGGTTTTCGAGTCTCCCCATTCAACAAATAAAACTCAAACTCGTGTCCCATCATTACATCAAACCCCATTGCTGCTGCTAACTCCAGCGCTTGTTTGAGGACATAACGGGGCGCGATCGGCATCATCTCGCCCGAATATTCCACTGGATCACAAATCACTTTTGCTGTATTTTCTAGCCAAGGTACGGGGGTCAATGTTTTAAAGTCTGGAAAGATCAGGTGGTCTTTGAATTTACGTTCAGCGTGATAACCCGATCCCGGAACCACTAACGAAGAGGTATCCAATGCCAATGTGCCACCGTAAAAATTTAGCCCCTGACGAGCGTACCCCTCTACTTTGTTGATAGGGATCACTTTCAAGCGAGAAACGCCGTGCAAATCAGGCATTTCAAAGCGAACGTATTGAATGCCACGTTGTTTAAGCTCTTGCATAAAGTCTGATACTGGATCAGTTCCTGTATCAGAAGCCCCTCGAAAGTTACCAGATACATCGCTATGAATACTTTCGGATACAACCATTGTGGAACCACCATTTGCAATAAATACAGGATATGAGCCAAACTCTAGCTGCTCAATATGAGTGATAAAATCACTGCTACAAGGCTTGTGACCGTTTAATTTTGATTGCTGTCTCAGCTTGCTCAGCTTTTTCAAGTATCCTATTCTGCAAATGGCATAGCGAAAAGTGCCAATTTAATATAATTTTGAGGTGCCAATTTTCTTTAATAATTTGGTACTAATTGATACAAAATTATCTATTTATGAGGCAGACCGCAAAACACTAGAAGCTGAAAAATAGGTGATATCTTTAGTCGTTGAATTGAGTGAAGGAGCGAGTGTTGCAGGTAGAATCGATACCATTTGCTTGATGGCACTATGAATTGTCTCAACGTTAATTGCGGCATAGCCTAAGACAAGACCGGGCTGCAAAGAAGGTTCAAGTCGGTAAGTGGATAAAGCTGGTGCTGTGATTCCTTGCTGGGCGAGCTGTTGCGATACGCTGCGATCGTCCACGCCTTCTGGTAACCATCCAACCAAATGCATCCCCGTTTCGCAAGGCTGAACATTCAAACCTTGACTCAATTGCTGAGCCGCAGAAACTAGAGCAGCTTGACGCTCTGCATACAGCATCCGCATTCGTCGCAGATGCCGGTTAAAGTGTCCTTCTGTAATGAAATCTGTTAAAACAGCTTGCTCAAATGTAGGAGAATGGCGATCGCTTATGGCGCGTGCAGCAGCAAAAGCATCTACTAACCTTGGAGGTACAACCAAATAACCTAGTCGTAGGGAAGGGAACAACACCTTGCTAAATGTCCCCATGTAGATCACGCGCCCACTCTCATCCAATCCTTGCAGTGCCGCTAAAGGTTGACTTTGATACCGATATTCGCTGTCGTAGTCATCCTCTATAATCCAAGCTCCAGACTGCTGTGCCCACTGAAGTAGTTCTAATCGCCGGGAAAGGCTCATAGTGTAGCCAAGTGGAAACTGGTGAGAAGGAGTGACATAAACCAACTTGGCAGCAGGATGTTTCAGTTTTCCTGCTTCGACATTTAATCCTTGTTCATCAATCGGTACCGGAACAAGATTGGACTCTGCACTCAAAAACACATTTCTAGCGCCGATATAACCTGGATCTTCCATCCAAACGGCATCCCCTGGATCGAGCAATACCCGTGCGGTGATGTCCAACGCCTGCTGCGAACCAGAGACAATAATGACCTGATCGGCTTCGCAGTGCATGGCTCTTGAGGACCGTAAATACTCTGCGATACACTCCCGCAACGGGCGGTAGCCACAAGGGTCCCCATAGCTGAGTAAGTTAGATTGAGCATAGCGCCAGTGCTGCTGCATCAGTTTAGACCACACCTCAACCGGAAAAGCATCTAATGCAGGCATTCCCGGACGAAACGCACGAATCGGATCATGGCGATAGCGGAAAATTGTTTCCCGCAGCGCCAATATCTTCTGCCCTCGCTGAGAAAGAGAATAAGGAAAAGAGATTGAATCAGAAATGGGGCGTACAGGTTTGTGAGCAGGAGGAACAACATCAACCTCAGCCACGTAGGTTCCCGCCCCCACTTTACCCTCAATATAACCTTCAGCAAGTAACTGATCGAACGCAGAAGTTACTGTGTTGCGAGACACGCCCAAACTTGTTGCCAAATCGCGAGTTGAAGGTAATCGGGTACCAGCCGTCAACTGCCTAGTCAAAACCGCACGACGAACATTCTCATAAAGCTGGAGATAGAGCGGAGTTGAGGACGCACGATCGAGATGAAACACAGCTAATGTCGCTGCATATCTAGACATAGGACGTGCCTCTTACAAACTAATAATGGTTCACAATGCCAAAAAATGGCTCCTATAAATGTATCTAAAATGGCACTTTTCTTAGAGCCAATCTCTCGGTAGGATAAATAGAGGTGCCTGGTGAAGAGAAGTTAGTCATGATGCGATCGACTCCATTTTTCGAGTTTGAAGCCGACTTTGTAGAGAGCTTGCGCTGTATTCCGATGCAGGTGAGGCTCAAGTTAGATACCTGTGGAATTAAGTTGAAACTCCCCCAGTGGCACAGTTTTAATGCTCAAGAGCGGCAAATGCTGGTGGATTTACCTTGTGACACAAAGGCTGATGTTCAGAATTATCGAGACACTTTGAAACAATTAGTCCAGGAGCATACGGGTGAACCTGCTACAGAACTCATTATTGATCTCAATCCAGAGTGGAAGAACTCAGCCGTGGTTGCGGAAAGTGTCTTGCAAAAAGCTCAGGAAGTTGGAGTTACGCTGCACCCGCACCAGTGGAAGAATCTAACGCAGGATCAAAGGTTTGCCCTACTTAAATTGAGTCGCTCCAGTCACGAAAATCGTAATTTTCTGCCTGCTCTAAAAGAATTTCAGGTGATTTAGAAAACCAGTCACGTAAAGCCAGCATAACTTTCCATGAAACTCTTGGTCATTCAAAACTCGCATCTCGCGCCACTGGGCGTGTTGGGCGAATGTCTTACTGAGCGCAACATAGGAGTAGAAATCATAACTCCATACACAGGAAAATCTATTCCGGTTTACGCCTATCCCTATAATGGTCTGGTTGTTCTAGGCGGACCAATGCATGCCGAAGATGATGAACATTATCCCTATTTAAAGGATGTTACGCGGCTGGTGCAGCTATTTTCTGCGGAACATAAGCCTATTCTTGGTCTTTGTTTAGGCGCGCAAATCATCGCCAGAGCCTTTGGTCAAAGGGTTTACCCACAGCACGCTGTCGAACTTGGATTCACTCCATTGCATTGGGTTGATTCTGCTGTTGCAGACGATGCAGTATTGAAAACAGTGAGACGGAATGATCTTGAAGCAATACACCTGATGGAATGGCATTTCGATACATTTGATTTACCCGCTCAGGCAACGTTGCTAATGACAAGCGATCGCTGTCAGAACCAGGCTTACAGAATTCATGACAATATCTATGGCTTTCAATGCCACATAGAGGTCAATCAAACAATTTTGCAGGATTGGATCGTAAGTGAGAGAGACTACCTCCAACAAAATTATCCTGATTTTTCAGAGCAGCTCACACAACAGACAGAAGTCTACCTGAGCCAATCAGAAGCTTTTTGTCGCACCGTTTGCCATGCTTGGTTAGATCTCGCAGAACTTCAATCCTGTGCAAAAGTCTAAATGACTCATCCATCCAATTGGCTAGAATAATAGATTTTGTTGAGATTGCATTTGACGCTAAATTGCACGAATACGGACAACATGGATTTTGCAATTCCCCTCAATCCAGATGCCCCTTTACCCATGTATCGTCAGATCTATGAGGGGCTACGTCGCAAGATTCTGGCTGGCAAACTGGCACCTGGTCAGCGCGTTCCTTCGACTCGAACTCTCTCGCAGCATTTGGGAGTTTCACGAAACACAGTCGCTCAAAGCTACGCGCAGCTCTTGAGTGAAGGATATTTTCAAGCCATTGTTGGCTCCGGAACGTTTGTTTGTCGGCAGATTCCTGGGGATCTATCTGCTTCGTCTCCACTAAACCAACCTCTCAAACGGCAAAATCGGCCGCTCTCAACCTATGGCGAAAGCCTGATTGATTTTGATCCCTTTTCGCCGCCGGATCCAACTGCACCCATTAGCTTTCGCTACGGACGACCCGCCCTCGATGAATTTCCTCTGGCAATCTGGCGGCAGCTATTATCTCGTTATTGCCGCGCTAATCATGACACGCTTGATTACAATCCTGATTTATTAGGACATAAACCTTTGCGACAGGCGATCGCTGACTACTTAGTGCGATCGCGCCAAGTCCACTGCCATCCCAACCAAATTGTAATTGTCAGCGGTTCACAGCAAGCAATTGATTTGACTGCGCGAATCTTGATCAACCGGGGGGATGCAGTGGCGATCGAAAATCCAGGTTATTTAGGTGCAAGGCAAGCATTCGCGGCTCAAGGAGCCGATCTGTGCTCGATATCAGTGGATCAATCAGGTCTTGTCGTTGAGGAACTATCTAACTTTGCATCCTCTCCCATCAAACTGCTGTATGTCACACCTTCCCATCAATTTCCTACTGGAGCAGTTATGTCGTTATCCAGACGACTAGAGTTATTAGCGTGGGCAGAAGTAACTGGCGCATTGGTCATTGAAGACGATTACGACAGTGAATACCGCTATGGGGAACATCCTATTCCTGCGCTGAAAGAACTAGATAAAAACGATGCAGTTCTCTACATGGGTACGTTCTCTAAAGTTCTATTTCCGGCTCTGCGAATTGGATATCTCGTTCTGCCATTGGATTTAGTAAGTGTGTTTTGTCATGCGAAATGGCTAGTCGATCGCCAGTCTCCCCTGCTTGAGCAATATGTTTTGACAGACTTTATTACTGAAGGGCATTTGGAGCGGCATATTCGGCGGATGCGGCACCTTTACGATCAGCGTCGTCAGACACTTGTAGAAGCTCTACTACACTACTTTCACTGCCATATTAACATCATGGGCGAGAATGCTGGGATGCACCTGATGATTCAATTAGAGCTACCTTTAAATGACGCTGAAGTCATTGATAAAGCAAATCAAGCAGGAATTGGTTTAACCTCTGCCAGTCAATATTACATAGGAGATTCTCGAAAGGGACAATTTGTTCTAGGATATGCAGAACTCAATGAATCCCAGATTAAAGAAGGAGTTCAGCGGCTGTCTCAAGTTTTAACGCAAGGGTTGAGTTTATCCAATTGTTGAAATTGAGTGAGTACAGTTACAGGCTGTATTACAAAACCGAGCTATGGCTAGTTGCAAATGACAAAGCAGCTACACGCTTTTTTTCGTAAAGTGTCTAAGGCAAACCACACTCAACCTTTACAAGTGATCACGGTAGATAAGGATGCTGCCTATCCGCTCGCCATTGAGGTATTGAAAGCGGTCGTGTCGCAAGAACTTTTTAGAGGTAAACGATCGTTGCTGCTCTCGTCACCTTAAGCACTCACTCCAAAGATTGCTTCGGCGTTGTTGCATGAAGAGAGGTTGCGGAGTGGCTGCGCCTACTATATTGAAATTTAAGCTTTTTCTGCCTTCAGTTTTTGTCCATTTGTGCTCCTCTGGTTTTTCCCTTGTGCATAATGCCTTGCAGATTTCTAAGGCAAGCTAGGCGAGCAAGTTCAGTGCAGACTTTGCTTCATTGTCTGCTCGGCGCTTCTGCCATATAGCTTAACGTCTTGTCAAAGCGGCAGGCTAATTTACGTTTTTTATGATTTTCAGCATAAATCCACGCCGCTTATAATGAAATCTTTTTAGCAAGTTCGTATGAGACCAATGATTCCAGCCTCAACCGTGTTTGAAGAGGCTGAGAATTTGTCAGCCTCTCAAATTCTGAATTTTAGCCCAGTTCGAGCAGCCTGCAAAATGAAGGCGCTTAATCACCTATTTAATCGGATGAGAAATTGCGTCTACTGGCGATCGCTCTACATCAAAGTAACCTAGCGTCAGCAGTAGAAAATTTCCTTTTGGTGCTGCCAGAGCGCTTTTCAGCAGAGTTAACTATCCCAAAAATTCAGATTGGACAGAAATGTGAGCATATTCGCTAAACAGGGGTTGGCAGAATTATTAGGATAATTTTTGCAGCAGCCTGACGGTTGGCAGGCACCCATATATCACTATCAGCGGAGCTGATGAATTGTCGAGGCAGCAGAGCAACGATCGTTCAGGCATTTTCTGATTCAACTAAAATTTAACTAGCTCAAGACCAGCGCGATCGCGCCAGATCGGCAAATAACGGTTAATCTTCTCTCTCTAGCCGCTGGGGATAAGCAAAATCAGTAATTCGAGAACGTGAGAAATAGAGATAATTCAAACAATAAATTAGCAAGCTTAACTCCTGACGAAGTTGCGACTACTGAGCATCAGATAAATTTAGCCCTTCAAATGTCGCTTGTGGTAGCTGGTTAAGGTCCACCCAACTAGACTGCTGCTCATTTTGTCCTCCGTCAAGGGTGTTAGCCACAACCCCTTCGACAGATAACTGCCAAGGTTTCAAAATAGGCTGGAGGCAGTGCGGCGATACTTTATTTCATCGAAACGCTCATAGTTTCTGAGTTGGAACGAGCAATCGCGAGGAGGTCTAGTAGCCACTTTCGGGGATCAGACTCAATAATTGCGCTTTCGTCAGTACCGAGCAGTTGAAATAAGGGATTTTCAAGCAGCCATTTGATAAATCGATTTAATCCAAGGCTTCGTAGCAGAGCACGAGCGTCCTGCTGCAACACCCCTGCTCCTCAACGAACAGCCATACTTCCTCTTGCTGAACGGTCGCTGCTGCATCCGATCTAACTTTGAATGATTATCCGGCTTCGCGGCAGTTGAACAACTCAACAAACTTGTCGCCGAGTTTCAACTTCCTCGATTTAAGTTTTTGAGCAGGTTGCCTGGGGGATAGTTCTGGCTCTGCACAGATTCGTCAGTGGATGAATATAGAGATGATGGCGAGTGCTGCAGCCATTCTCAAGACGTCTAACCATGGCTCTGTTTTGACTTAGGGAACAGTTAAACCTTAAAATGCCTCAATCTATTCCCTAAGTAATGTCAAATAAGCAAACGAACCTTACTATCACCCGCCTGACTAGTTCAACCTACAGCCAGATGCCTTTGCTAGCAAAACCCTTTCACCCCTATATCAAGCCAAACATCATCTATTCCTAAATAAGCGATTGCTATCTACTAAACAAAGGTTCAGTCACAAAAGTTCTCGATCAAGGCTAAATAAATGATCTACAAGCGCGTTTGGAGTGCTTAAATTTAATCACTATTTCTGTTACTTCAGCCCTTATGCTTGACCCACCATGACCCCACAATACAAAAAGCATCAGGTCCTCATCCGCCAAGAAGATTGCCTGATGCTCTTTGATTTTGTTTAGCCAGGGCGCTTTGTCTTCAGATACGCCACCTGATTGAACAGGCTACAGCCTGTTTCCGTAGTTGCATACTAGCAAATCGTGATGACTCTGAGAAAGAAGTTTTCTACATTTGCTTAGGCGTTATCTTGCGATGAGGTGTTCCGGCTGCCATCACTTACCCTTTACGTGTGAGCGACTATGCCAGCCAAAAAACAAAGACTTGCGAAAGAGCAAATTCCTGCTCAAGACGAAACCATCATTGATGTCACTCATTCTGCAACACTGGTGGAATCATCTGCCATTACCCATCAATCCGCAGAAGCATCCGACGCTCAACGTGCCAGTCCACGCCGACGCGGGCGACCTAGTTCCTTTAAACGCCCCATGCCCAGCCCCGATATCTTCCCAGACGGAGGAATCAGTCGCATGGCATCGAATCGAGTCATTTGGGAGGGGTGCAATGTTCTGACGCAGGGAGAAGACCTGGGCTGGGTCGGTTCCGAAGAAGGCTCTCCTTACTATGAAAGTCCAGTTGCTAAAGGGAAAGGTTTCGTCTCATTCTGGGTCACGAACGAATTGTTTACTAAACATCCAGGTGCACTGGAAGGAGAAGCGGCTCTAGCGCTAATTGAAGAGTTTGATATTCGGGCTGCCTGTCTGCACCTCGTCTATGCTGCCCATGCTACTCAGTTGGAACGCCCGTGGGAGCAATCCTTTGTCTTGAATGATACGCAACTAGAGCGGTATCTTGGCTTAGATCAAAATCGTAACTTTAAGAACAAGCAAGAAAAGTTGCAGGTGATGCTGGATCTTGCTAAACAGCCTTGTCATCTCCTGGTGTACGTCTCGTGGCCTGACCAAGGCAAGGTAAAAGCATTTTCGGTCAGCCGCACCTGGTTGTGGGAAATTGCGGAACCTGTGATGCATTTTCAGGAATGTCTGAAGGATGACGATGGTAAACCGCTTGGTGAGAAGCAGCTTATCGGCTTCACACTGCGGATTCGTTGTGGCTATTGGGCGCAATATTTCCTTAACCAAGAGCGACTGTCAGACAAGTCTGGTTACTACGAGTACGGCATTCTGTCTCAAGGGCTACTGCACGACATCATGAGTACCTGGCACCACCACGAGGGGGCAGCACGCTTGATGACCTGGCTGCTGTTTAAAACGAAAGTTAACCGCACCAGCCCACTAATGGTTGAAACCTTAATGAAGGTGGCCTTTGGAGAGAAGCTACTAGAGGAGGCAAAAGCAGGTTTTCGGCAACGGGCTAAGTTGGTGAGGCTCTGGTCAACCTCATTGAAAGTTCTTGTGGAGCGGGGCTGGGGTTTGACGCCTGATCCGGAGACCTACCCACCTCAATACTGGTTGGAAACCTCAGCTGCTCAGTTGTTTACCCAAATTCCTGATGATCCAGAGCAAGCCGCAGAATTCTGGGCAAAGGACGCAGCTAAACCAAAAGGACAACGCTTGACCGACACCACTAAGCGATCGCGCGCAGCCTTTGAGCAACTGCTAACCAGCAAGCTTTGGATTAAACCACCCATGGCGATCGCGGAGAAGCTAAATGAATTAGACGATCACCGAGCTTCTTACAAAGAGAGATTACCTGCTAAAACATTAGCCACCTCCCAGCCTGTTTCTAACACCGCCTTAGCGCTTCAAAAGCAACCCAAGTCCAAGGGTGCTGTTAAAGGGACTGATGAAGAAATCACAGGTAAGTGGGTGAAACGGATCCGAACCTCTCGCAAGATGAGTCAGCGCGATCTGGCAAACTGGACAGGAATCAGCCAAAAGATGATTTCGCTCATTGAGAATGGCGATCGTCCGATTAGCCCTATCAATAAAGAACGACTTCTGAGAGTTTTTCAGGAGCCATAAATCATCAACAAACCGATAACGGACTAGTTTCTGCCTTAATTTCCACTTCTTATGATGCGTTTCCGCTTACATTCCAGCAATTTTTTGTACTCAGTAGAATTTAATCTCTAGAAGCGTTATGAGTGATGTTGCTTCGCAGAGCAAGGTATAACTCAGCATAATCCAGGCGATAGCTATACGTCCAAGCGCCAGATGTAGCAGCAGCTCCAGCGTTTTATCATTTTTGTACTCAAAAATAACTTTCAGCATAGATATCAAATAGCTTCTACCTTAGAGGCTTTTGTACTCAAAAATAGCTTTTACCTCGAGGGTTTGTACTCAAAAATAGCTTCCAGGTTAAATGGTCTAGCTTAAAGACGCCATTAGAAGCAGCCTCAGATTCGAGCAATGCATTTAGCTGTACTCAGGAATAGCTTTCAGTTTTAATGTCTAATAGTCAAAAATGCAGTCTCAGTAGTGTTTTTGAATTTAAGCAGTCAATAGCTTTGTACTCAAAAATAGCTTTTACCTTAGAGAAATGACTTTTAGTCTTGATGTTGTACTCAAAAATAGCTTTGACTTTAGAGGATAATGAGGCGCGATTGTACTCGAGAATAGCTTTATCTCACGATATTCAGCCCTCCAGTGAACTCAGAAATAGCTTTGACTTTTGATGTTTGTACTCAAAAGCAGCTTTCACCATAGAGCTTTGAAATTCAAACGACATACTCAAAAATAGCTTTTACCTTAAAGGCTTGAGTACAAACTAAATCTCTCAAAAGCTTACACAGCAGGAGTTTCAGCTATTCATCGCAGCTGTAGCTGCTATTCATCGCAGCTGTAGCTGTGTACTCAATGTACTCAAGAGAAACTTTTAGGTTAGATGTTAAAACCTTTCACCCTAGATGTTAATGCCTTTCACATTAGATGAATCTTTTTTTGCGACGGCTATAACCTATCCAGGTAGGGAATTTCAAGATTGAGTACAAATCTGATCATCTTGATCAGATTGATCGAAATAGCACTTTAGTACTCAAAAATCGGCGACTGCTACTTTAAAGCGTCTCAAAATATCTGTTGAGGTGGCTTATCGTTAGTTCGCCTACTGTCGCTAAGTTTGAGTACATTCGAGAATGGGCAGATGCATTTCTTGCCCTCTTTCCGCACCGCTATGATTACATCTGGGCAAAGTACCCAGCACTGAAACAATCACCAGAGTGGAAGACAGAAAGCCGTCACCCTTTAAGTGATCGCCTCATTCAGCAGAACAGTTATCTCTACGGCGTCCGCTTCGGTGCCGAAACAAATTATTGTTTACTCGATATTGATACAGACAGTGTCTACCATCCCAAACATGATCCGTTTGCGATCGCTAATATTGCCGCAGCCTTGGAGTCATTGGGACTTGTCAGCTATGTCGCCTGCACTTCTAGCTACAGCGGTGGATTGCATTTGTATTTTCCGTTTCAGCAAGCTCAAAGCAGTTGGAAGCTGGCGATCGCTTTATCAAGCCTGCTAGAAAGTGCTGGGTTTAAATTAACTGCGGGACAGTTAGAAGTGTTCCCTAATCCCAAGCCCTACAGCGTTGCAGAAACTCCCAGTTTATTTAATGCTCACCGGCTACCCCTACAGACCGGTTCATATTTACTCAATGCAGCATTTCAGCCAATCTGGACTGATTCACTGGGATTTGTTCAGCAATGGCAGTTTGCCCAACGTCGCAATGATCTCAATACAACAACACTCAAGCAAACCCTCAAACAAGTCAAACGTCGCCATTTTCAGATCTCTGGCAAAGCCGATAAATTCATTAATGACTTAAATGCAGAAATTGAGGCAGGTTGGACTGGAACAGGACAAACGAATCGGCTTCTGGGTCGAATTACAATGCGTGCCTACATTTTTCACCATATCCTCTCGGGTGGAGAGCCGTTGCAAGGAAAAGCCTTAGTCGAGGAAATTGTCGAAACTGCAAGATCGCTTCCCGGCTACCGCGACTGGTGTCGACATCAGCACGAAATTGAGCAGCGTGCCGAAGAGTGGGCGCGCTGCATCGAAAATAGCCATTACTTTCACTACGGCGATCAAAACGGTAAATTCAAAGAAAAAGGAAATGAATCTGAATTAGAGCAAGCGATTGAAGGGGTGCCCACTTGGAATCAGCAACAGTCTGAAGCAGCCCGCGACCGGATTAAACGTGCAATTGCTGATTTACTAGAAAAAGAAAGACTCCCTGCAAAAACAACTGCCCGTTTCCATGCGTTACTAGAATACGGCATTGGTGGTGGTTCACTTTATCGTCATCGAGATCTCTGGCATCCCAGCTACTTTGTGGAGACCTCCGCCGACCCCTCGGACACTAGTTTGATGTGCCAGTTAGATTGCGCTGAGGACGCATCTAACTGGCACAATTCTCCAAGCTTATTATCTACAGCAGACGGTAATGACGCTTCTGGCAAGGATCCTGAGGCTCGATCGCAACAAAACAACCTCAATTTAGGAGGTAATTTATCTAGCCAGCAATCCTGCAATCATTCAGCCCCAGACTCTAAACCAGGAATTCACACTGTTCAGCAAGCACTGTCTAATATCAGAGGACAACAGGAAGCTCATCAAGAAGCCGTTCATTTGGCTCGTCAACAGCAACAACGCATCCGACAAGAGGCAAGCAGTGCAAAACTGATTGCTCGAATGCAAAAATTCCTAGCATCTGGCGATCCAATTCTGATTGCCGAGGCTTTAGCGTGGGCACAGGTCAATCCTGGTGTTTTAGAACGAGAGCAACCTTTGCTTAATTCACCATCTGAATCAACACTTTCAACTAGGGAGGAGAAGAACGAAATAGAAGCACCTCAGCACGAGTCAAAGGTTACAGGAGACGATGAGGACGAGTTAAAGGGGCAATCGAGATAAGCATTGTTTACTGCCACAGCGCGTTGATCCATTACCCATAAAGCAGCATGGGAAGTTTGGTAGCCCCGCATTCAAATCGGGGCGAAAAAACGACTCAGGCAAATTCATTTGCCCCCGCAATTCAATTGCGGGGAGGGTTCAACCTACCAGCTGAGGTAGCCACCGATTCTATAGAGCCGGCCGAACAAATGTTTCTTAAAGAGAATAATTGTCTAAGACCGCTTGGACAATTGATCATTAGCCAACCTTCACTAAGAAACGCAATTGACCAAATTCACTTCTTACTGCTCCTACGTTTTCCTGAACCTAGCATTGAAGCCGGTGTAGATATCAGCACTTAAACCAGAAACGAGACTACTGTTGTTCGGCTGATCGGGATACTCCAGTCAAGCAGCTTCAGAAAAGCTTAGGCTGCAGAAATAGTCAGTGGTTCCGTTCATCATCATAATCGACGAAGACTGGCACCTGAAGATGTTGCCAAGGGTAATCGCTCGTTTGCTGATCGACTCAAGTGCGATCGCCCTCGTCCTGCTTGTTACTGGAAGGAAGCTTGCCTGACTGTTCAGCCGCTCGAATGGCACGTCTCAGGATAAGCACTGCCATTTGTGACAAAGACCGCTCCTCAGCATCTGCCAGCCGCTGCAGTGCTTCTTTATCTTCTTCATCCACGTATAAGGTAATCGTCACTTTTGCCATGTCCTCCATCATAAATATTTTAGATGTTTTTCTCTCAAACACACAGAAAAACATAAATAAAAATAGAAACACACAGAAACACACAAATTATGGTACTATTCGAGCAGCACTAATCTCTAAAGGTGTAAGTGTTCATGCAAGACAAACAAATGATTGTGCCGCCTGTGTTCCTTCCTGCTCAGGTGCCAGAACTGCTACCGCAACCCAGGTTTAACTTGGGGCAAAGTGTTCGCTGGAGTTGTGTGCCAACCGAGGATTTCGGTCGTATTGTTGGTATTGTTTACGGTAACGAGGGGAGTGTGAAAGCGGAGGGCTACCATTATGCGGTTGCTTTAGACCCTGCTAGTCCATCATATGGAGACGGTATTCTGACTGATTGGGGATTTGAAGAAGATCTTGAACTATTTGTACCTGAGCAGGCGGCAGGCGATCGCTTAAAGGATTCGTGATGCAACGATACCCTTCAAAACGGCAGTGGGATCTATTTCGTCTTTATGAAAATTGTCCACCTCCCCTAACGCCACTTGCGTTCACTGAATTGTGGGAAGTTTCGTATGGAGAAATGGCAAGGCTAACTGGCGCGTCACGTAGCACAGTAGAGCATTGGTTCTCCGGAGGTAAGAGCAGAAGAGAGCCTGCTGAGCGATTTTGTAGGCGACTGTCTGAGATAAATTTGCTCTGGTCAAATAGCGATCGCCTTAAACCAAGTTTAATTCAACATTGGTGCCGACTAGAACAACGTTGATTGCTGGTAATTGAAAATTAGTTTAGATGATTTTAGCTAAGTTGAAGAATGCCTTAACGCTTTTGTTTACTCTTCATACACATCGATCTAAATCATTATCTCCTACTGTTTTTCATATAAATCATCTATTCACTTCCATTACTTGGAAGGATTAAACGGGGTAATTGTTCAGGGGGTTGAGGCTAGAGGAATTGAGAAAATCGTGAGGGACTGTTAGGCTAACAGGATGGAACAGCAGTCACCCGAAGCAGCAGCAGAGATTAGCCA
>NZ_JACXWX010000072.1 GCF_014764505.1 Phormidium tenue FACHB-886 | reverse complement strand
GTCAAAGCGGGAGCAGGCGATAATGAGGATGGGTAGGTCGTCATGGCTCTCTTTTAATGCGTTTAGCCTGACCCTACCCCTTTTCTAGAGAATTTGCGATCTACTGATGCTAGAAATACGGTTGGGTTATGCCTAGACCTCGATCGAGTACACTTTCGGCAACTTCTTTTATGAGCAGTCCCTTAAAGCTTTTGTTAGAAGCCATTCACCAAGTTGGGAGTGAGCAAGATCTGCGATCGGCTATCGTGCCCCAGCTTGGTGAGCACTTTGCGGCAACACGGCGGGGTATCTTTTTCTTTGACCAACTGCTAGCCGATCGCAAGCTTCAGAACATCCTGGACATTGCTCTATCGATCGAACGTAATCCTGTGGCGCGTTACTTGATAGAACATCATGCGCCTGTCCATAATGCCTTAGTGACATCGCCAAAAGCTTGGAAACTCATCTGTCCCCGTCCGGATCATTGGCATGTGATGGTAGGACCAATTATCGATCGCAATCAGTTGGTGGGGGTTGTAGCTTGCACGCGTAAAAAGTCAATGCCCGCTTTTGAGACGCAGGATCTCGCTGATTTGAGTGCAATCTGCTTGCACCTGTCGGTTTGGGCTACCACTGTCCGTTCGCAAAGCGCTGCCCTTGGCATTGGCGTAGCTCCAAACGAGATAACCCCTTTAAAAGAGACAGCCTGCTCAACGAACACAAGCACATCACAGCAACACCCTTTGAAAATAGAACGTTTAACGCCGCGTGAGTTGCAGATCGCCGAACTCGTGGCGTTGGGGCGAACGAATGCGGAAATAGGAACCCAGCTTTGGATTACTGAAAATTCTGTGAAGCAAGCCTTGAAGCGAATGTTTCGAAAGCTTGAGGTATCATCCCGTACAGAGATGGTGACTCAGATCTTTGCAACCCATTCAAAATAGCCATAGGCATGCCAATATTAGCCCGTTTGAGGTTCTGTAGATGTAAGACATTAAATATACTTCTAATTCCCTTGTGCTTCTTCAATCTCTAAGAGACTAACAATTACACCTGCTATTGGAACCGCCAAAACGACGCCGAGCAGCCCTGAGACGCGCGTCCCAACTAGGAGTGCAAAAAACACGACAACGGGGCTGAGATGAACTGTGCTTTGCATCACCCGCGGCGACACAAAATTATCTTGCAGCTGTTGTAGAACGACGCAAACGACCAATACCTTAAGTGCCGTCATCCAGCCACTTTGCACTAAGATGGTTAAGCATACAAAGGTAACGCCCAACGTTGCACCAATGCCAGGAACTAAGTCAAAAACACCAACTATAACAGCGAGCAAAAGTGAGAATGGAATTTGAAACAGCGTAAAAACTAAAAATGTGGCAATGCTCAACAGAGACGAGACCAACAATTGACCCCGAAGAAACCCAACAAAATTTCTCTGCACCACGATCGAGACCCGATTTCGATGTTGAGCAGGAACCAACTTGAGTAGAAGTTGCCACAGCTTTGCGCCATCAATCAGCATGAAAAAGGCAACAACTAAAATGATGATAAAGGTGAGATAATTTTGTAAAAGAACAGGCAGAGAACTGACTGCCCAATTTAATCCGACTGCAAATGCATCACGAACTTGGGCTTCAATCGCTCCTAAATCAAGCGGAATATTCTGTGTTGTTAATGCGTTTTGTAGCTGATCGATAGGATTATTTGAGGTGTTAACTGTCTGTAGCAGCAGCGTCGCTAATTGCTGCCCTTGATTAATAAGCGTCAGTCCGATCGCAACAGCCAATACAATAGTGCTGATCAAGCTCAGGGTAATAACAAGACTCAATGCAATGCTTCTCTTAACAAATCGCTCTAGATAGCGAACTGGATAGTTGAGTAGGAGTGCCAGAATTGCTGAAAACGAAAACACGAAAATCACATACTCAAAGTATTGCAATAGAGCAACAAATGCCCAACCTGATGCAAAGAACAGCAGAAAACGAACTATCGCATTGGTGCTGATTCGGCTCCACTGCGATTGATGAGGTGTAGGCTCTGGCGCTTGATCCATCTCACTTGTTCCTCCTGTGTTTGAACCTGCTACTGCAAAGCAGAGTGTAAAATGTTGATGTAACGTTCTACTACATCTGATTGGGTAGTTCTTTAACCATACTTGGAACGAGCAAACTTCCTACCTCGCTTTGAAAACAAAATTCATGTTCATGTGACCATGAACAATTAAACGTTGCCCCATTCCGAGTTCAGAATTGAGAATGACTGAGCTGCTGTGATTTATTAGCTGAATTCACGAGAATTTAAGCAGCCCTCAAACGCAATGCGCTTGCCAACCAGCGATCGCTGGCTGAAGCAATTGGGATGGAGATTGTCACCATTAGCAACTTTTTGAACGGTAAATCGGTCGATCGAGCAACGTTCATTGAGCTTTGTGACAGATTAGCACCATACTACACCGCAATTGCTCAATTAAAATCAACAACGGTTAATTTCTAGCGCTTGGAAGCATTTAAGCTTGACAGCATTTCAGGGGGTCCCAAATCTGTTAAATCATAACCCTGAGGATAACTCCGCTGCGGTTCATCGCTGTAGAAGCTAGGACTTTGACGAGGCGGAAAGTAGCGTAGTAATCTTCCGCGCGATCGCAACAGTTGCTCTAAACAATGTCGTTGCCACGGCTGGGGAGACGGAAAACCAAACGCCTGGATCATCCGATCGTCCATTATTGCGTAAACCAGCGGTTGAACGAGGGGACGTAGGGGCGCCGGGAACCAGCTAAGGAAAAGATTGAGGGTAGATTCTCCTACTCGTTGATTAGCTTTGTTGTAATGGAAATGTTCGCGCTCGTATTCCAGATTGTATTGCTCAAAAGATTCCTAGGTGACGGGAATTTCCTGAATCCCCATCTGTTCCCCTACGGAGAACCAAAAGTAAAATAAAGCTTGCTTTTCTAATATACTTAACTGGCGCCAGCCAAAGCGTTCGATCCACCGTATAGGTTCATAAACAAAAGTTGAGAGGACGTAAAGGAAATCGGCATTGCGAATGGGGAAATGCCCATGAATCTGATTCATGCGTTGAATTACATCTTGCCCTTTGGGTGTGTTGTGTCCCCATTTGAGGATCAAAGCAACCATCAGCCCGGTATCATCGTAGCGTTTTTGGGAATGCCGATGAAATTCAGCCGTGCGATCGAGAAGGATGGCAATGCTGGGTACACAAAAGGTACGAAATAAAGCAATTTCTAAAGCGCGGGTGATATCCCAAGGAAATTCATAGCCTGCAAGCTGCCTGCATATTTCACAGTTATCCCGCACTGGGTCGAGCTGTTGGATCGCGTGAAAACGCTCAAATCGCTGCATTTAGAGCCTCTCTTGACCAAGATTATCGATCGCTTCAGTTAATGTCACCCGTACACCAAGCTATTGATATAAACGCTTAGATTACCTTCAGGGTTAGCTCGCCTCCAAAATTCTTTCTTCAAAACTACTCTTTCTTCAAAATTCTTTGTGGAAGTAGACCAGCAGCGCACTTGGCTACAGTAAATCATCCTAAGTTTAGCACCAAGGGCTTTGAGATGGCCGCTTCAATAAACGGTTAGAACTTAAAGGCTTTTCTGATGCCATTGGAGCGCATTTTACAGAACTCAAATTCAACTTGCATGTCAGGCTCTTTACCCTTGGCTTCGTCCATAGTGCCGCCGCGCTTTCGCTCGATTACCGCAGTCCTCCAGATCACACCAACGCCGACTTCGATTCCGGCTCATATCCAGAAAGACCCAGCCACAATCCGTTTCAGCCCACTCCCGCACCCGGTTAAGATGGGAATCCGTGAGTAGTGCTTCCGCAGATCGAATGACTAGCCAAAGCGGATATTCCAGATGATCAGAGCTAGTTCAACTCCAGACAAAGCTGTAGTCATTCGTCCGAGTAACCTGTTGTTTCTCGGTCTACGGTATTCACAAAGTTAAGGCACAAACGCCCGCCTACCCGTTTCAGCCGAGTCCAATCTCGATTAGAAGATTCACTTGAATCAAGATGCATCTTCGTTTTACCACCAAAGTCAGATTTGCTGGTTAGAAACGTATTGAGAATATACGATCTAACTAGTTCTACCCAAAACTTCCGCGCATTCTAACGTCTTGGGATGGTGTCTTTTCGGAAAACAATTTGGTTCTGTTTCAGAGCAATAAGCCCAAAATGCAAAAGGGTAGGTCATACCCTACCCTTTCTTTATTTCAATTTTGAATTAGCGATTAATGCCTGGAACTCGTTCTAATTGGAACGCTGATCTAGTAGATCCGACGCCGATTCATCATACCCCATAACCAGATCGCAATTAGTGCGCCAATTACTGCCACAAATAGACCAGGAATACTCAAGCTTGTAGAAACGATCGCCAAGCTTCCCGTCTGCAGGACGTTAAACAACGTTCCACCAATGAAGGCGCCTACAATACCCAGAAGAATTGTAGCCAGGATACCACCAGGTTGATAACCTGGATAAATAGCCTTGGCGATCGCACCAGCAAGCAAACCCAGCACAATCCAAGCCAGAATATTCATCGCTTCTACCTCATTTAATGCAATTAGAAACCGCACATTGGATATCTCGCTTGAGCAAGATGAGTTTAAATTAACAAATTGGTTTTGTAAAATTCATCGCCTAAAGTGAGAACCATGCTCTTACTAAAGATAGAGCTTGAAGGATGATGTAGTTCAGTTTTATAGCAAGTCAAACTAGCTTAAACTTGATTGCAGAAGCGATCGTTTAACTGAGTGCAACAAACCACACCAAATTGGCAACATTAGATTCGGTAACAGCGCATTCTAAATCTAGATTAGATGAAACTATAGCAATCCTAAATTTGCGAAAGGTGGGGTGGGTGAAGCCTGCCCTACCTTTCACAAACCATTCCACAACTTAGATAGGAATCGCTATAGCGGTGCAAAAAATATCAAATCTGTATTGCGATACAACTAATTCTAGACAAAATTTTTATTGAGAAAGTGCAGCCAAAGTAAGCAGCTAGGTAAAAATCAACATTGGATAGGCTTGTCATTGATCAGGGGCCATTCGCAACTAACCCGTGACCAGTAACCCCTGACAAATGGACTTGTCCATTTAATGGTTAATCGTGCCCACCTACTCAGCACTCTAATGGTTCTGCCAGCCTAATTGGAGGGAATCGGAACGAGATTCGGATGTCAGCCTGTGTCCGTCAGGCTGTAGAGGGTTTTGCTCCTTCAGCATAATTCTTTACTGTAAGTCATAGTCATTACGACTATGATTAAAGCAGGTGGTGCTGAGGAAGGAATTCAGAATCAAACGTTACGCTGTGTTTCACCTTGAGGACTCAGTACATGAACAGACTTCACGGAAAATACGCTTTAATTACCGGGGCATCCCAGGGATTGGGGCGACAGTTAGCCATTGATTTTGCCCGTGCTGGAGCCGCCGGAATTGCGATCGTTGCCCGTAACTTTGAACCCCTAGTTGCAACACGGGATTTAATCCAAACGATTGCTCCTGAAACAAACGTGCTGGCGATCGAAGCAGACATCGCCCAGCCTCAAGATATTGAGCGAGTCGTCGCGACAACCTTGAGTGAATTCAAAGGACGGCTCGATGTTCTGGTCAACAATGCTTCGACGATTGGTCCATCACCTATGCCCTTTCTGCTGGATTATCCCTTAGAAGCCTTCCACCAGGTGTTGAATACTAACTTAATGGCGCCCTTTCTACTCATCAAGCAAGTTCTGCCTGCCATGATTGAAGACGGTGGCTCGATCATCAACGTCACCAGTGACGCTGGTGTGGTGGGATATGCCGGATGGGGTGCCTATGGCATTTCAAAATTTGGCTTAGAAGGGCTCTCGCAGACTTGGGCAGCCGAGCTTGAAGATAGTCCGGTGCGGCTCAACTGGGTCGATCCTGGCAATATGAACACTGCCATGCACCGAGCTGCAGAACCCGATGAAGATCCAACCCAATGGGCAGATCCTCAAGATATCACTGAGGTTTTTCTGCATCTAGCATCCGATGAATCGAAAGCCGTGCATGGTCAGCGCTTTCAAGCACAGCCAGAAGATGAACAAGATGAAGTGATTGAAGAAGCTGCGTAATTGAGAACAGGATTAGAACGTCATGACTGCTCCCTTTTCGTTTGTTTTACCAGAAGAACTATCGGCGAAAGAACCCCCAGAGCAGCGGGGCATGGCTCGTGATGCAGTGCGATTGATGGTGATCGATCGCGGCACTGCTGCAGTTAACCATGCCCGATTTAACCAACTGGGTGAGTTTTTGCGTCCAGGTGATTTATTAGTCTTCAATTCCAGCCGTACGTTGCCTGCGGTGTTAGCAAGCTGTGAAACTTCAACAGGTGCCTGTGTGCAAATTCGTCTGGCGCACCACTTACCCGATGGCTCCTGGTTAGCGTTGCTCCTGTGTCAGAACGGTGAACCTTTTGCCTGTGGATTACGCTCAGGTATGCGGATTCAGTTAACCGAACACCTGTTTGCAACGGTGGGCGATCGCGATGTCCGAATTCCGCGTCTGTGGCATCTTCGCTTTTCCCAGTCGGGGGCAGAATTCATGCAATCCCTGTACCGGATCGGACAACCGATTCGCTATGAATATGTATCTGCAGCGTGGGCATTGGATGCCTATCAAACTGTGTATGCCCGTGAACCCGGTTCAGCAGAAATGCCTTCAGCAGGACGGGCGTTTACCTGGCAATTGCTCTTTGACCTCAAGCGGCAGGGCATCGACATGACACAAATTGTTCTGCATACGGGGTTATCCTCCTATATGGATGATGACCTGGACGTCCAACATCCTGCCTCTGAAGAGGAATATTTGATTCCAGACCGGGCAGCCGCCAAAATTCAGCAAACTCGGCAAGCAGGTGGACGGATTATTGCTGTAGGAACCACGGTGGTGAGGGCATTAGAATCGGTAGTAGACGCACAAGGGAAAATAGCGGCGGGACAGGGTTACACGCGCTTGCATATTACGGCAAACCATCCCCTGAAAGCGATCGATGGGTTACTCACCGGACTGCATGAACCGGAAGCCAGCCATCTCGATCTATTGACTGCCTTTTTGCCTGCACCTGTGATTCATGCCGCCTATGAGAAAGCCGTAAGGATGGGATATCTATGGCATGAGTTTGGTGATTTGAACTTGATTATTTAACATCTCCAATCTGGTGCCACTGATTTTGGCTCAACTCAATTTGAGATTAGCTAAATGTGCTCGCTTGCAATCGCTTGTAATATTTCACCTCAAGCTGGGTTGAGCCATGGCGTTAGGACTATATACCTCTGGATTACAAGGGGTGCGCCCACCGCGATCGCAATAGGCACTTTGCAGCTGACGAGTTTGCAATGCTGCTTCTAACAAGGGTTTCGTGAAGGTAAAATCTGTATCTGGAAATGGGGCATGACAACTATGGCAACTTCCACTGAAGCGCATTTGGTAGTCAGGTCGATCGGGGCTGAATGAGCCATACTGCCATTCACCGTTTTGTTTCTGCTTGACAAAAACAGTACCTAAATCCTCGGGTGAATACCAGGTTTCCATGACCATTAGCGTGCCATCCGGTAATGGTTCTCCGGGTCGAATGGCAGCGATCGAATCGCTATCTACAAACATTTGACGAAACGATCCATCACTGCGAGACACAGTGGCATAGTGAGCCAAAGCGCGATCGTATTTGGATTGGATTTGTACTGTATTTGAAGTAGCATTGGATGCTGAAGATAATGCAGTTGGATGTCGATCTGTTGGAGAAAATTGATTGAATGGTGACGAATCGCTGTAAGAGAATAATGGCGAACGATTCAGGATATGAGATAAGACCACAGCTAGGGCAACAGCGCTAAGAAACAGAAGAACCCATCTCAGCCAATGACGTTTAAAAAACAAAAATGCTCTCATGATCAATCCTCAAAGACAATCAATATGCTCTTTTCACTGGCATCATGGAACTAACACCATCGAATGCGCGCCTCGTGTTACCGGAACTGAATAGCGAGTTTGTACAAGTTGAGGCTGAGGGTTGAGCGGATCGGCGGCAATTCGCCAAAAATCGATCGAGCCGCCCTGCATCTGATCGTCAAAATGATCGTAGTTCACCACCGCTAGATACTGGCTGGAAGCATCAAATGCAGCGGCTTCTGGTAGGATGCCATCAAAGGGGTAGTCGGCAACATGATGTAGCTGTCCCGTTTGTGGATCGAGCGTGATTAAACTCAGAGATGAGAACCAGGTAATGCGATCGTCGTCATAGGGCAAATAGCTGCGTTCTAGGTTTGTTGTCACCACATACCGCCCATTGGGGCTGATTGCCAATCCTTCTGGGCTTACTCCGGTCATTGCTCGTGACACCAGCGCATGACGCGGTGAACCATCCGATTGAGCACCTGCCTCTAGCCGAATACTGACCACACTGCCGCGTGGTGCTTCACTCCATCGTCCTTCCACATCTGCTCCCCAGTAGAGGTTATTGACAATCAGGTGCCGCCCATCAGGGGTAAATCGAGCCATGTAAGGGGCCTTCTCAATCTGCACAACATTACCCCAAGGCTGCAGTTCGATCGTGCTGCCTTGACGCACGACTCGGACAAATCCTACATCTGCCTCCTCCTCATTCACCAGCGCCAGCACATCCTCAGTGGGGTGCCATTCTGCATGAATTAATCGCTGCCCCCGTGGTAGACGAGGTACGGTTGGATAAAAAGGTTGACCCAACTGCCCATTGCTAAACGGGATGATTGCCAAAGGTGTTTCTGTCCCTGCTCCTTGAGGATGAAACGCGACAGCAACTAGAGAACCATCCCGGCTGATGCTGACAGAATCAGGACGCTCGGCGATCGCCACTTCCTGCACTCGTGTGGGTCGAGTCGGATCGCTCAAGTCAAATACCGAGATGCGATCGCCATGCTGAAGATCAGCAAACCGTTGGTTTTGCCAATCGCCAGCGGGGCGTGGTGTAAAGGTTTCAACCACCAGCGCATAGCGACCGTCTGGTGTAACGGCAACGGCAACGGGTGGACCTGCCACAGAATTACTTGCTTCTGTTTCATAGGCTTGCAGCTCTCGGACATGATTTCCCAATGGAATCACACTCAAAGCATCTTGCCCTTCTCGCGGACCCAGTTGACCATTGACATAGGCAGATGCCAGCATATCTGCGTCTGAAATCGAGACTAAATATCGCCCTTGGAAGTCCATCGGGGCAGCTCGTTCGCCTCGTTCGCCTAGCCGTTGACTGGTTGAATCGAGCGTTTGGGCAACCGCTTCTCCTGAAATCAACGTCATTGTGAATCCCAACGCCAACAGTTTTTTGATCATGAACTGCGCCTCCTGTATCACTTGAAAAACTCTTCTATGGAATCAACGTTGGTAAGCATTACGCACCACGCTTGCCTTAAATCCAGCGGGGTCTAGCCGCGGCGTATCACCTGAACCTATGAGAGCGATCGCCTGATTGCTCCAACCCGCGTTCGCATTCACGCGAACATCTAAAGCCAATTCAGCAGCTAATTCAGCTCGATTAGCTGCTATTGCCCTGGAAACCTCTATAGTGAGTGGCTTAACTCACTATGATAAGTTTGCAATCTGTCTTTATTTTTTGTCAAGGTAAGTTGATTGACTTAACTTATAGTTGATATAGAAACCAGTGGAATCGATCTGCTAGGAGACACAGCACGACATGCCAATAGAGGAATACCGCAAGAGTGTTGCTGAGCAGAAGCGGCAAGCCATTCTGGATGCTGCTGTGCAAAATTTTCTGGCGATCGGCTATGAGCGTACTACTCTGGAAACAGTAGCGAAAGACGCAGGCGTTTCTACGGCAACTGTGTACAAACATTTTTCAACCAAACGCGCTTTGTTTGGCAGCATTATGGAGCGCGTTTGGGAAACAGAGGTCAATCCGGCTGATTCTGTTGAGCAGGGAACGGACTCTGTAGCGATCTTGACGGCGATTGGTCAAGAATACGCTCGCCTATTGCGGCAACCCCAAGTGGAAGCTCTGTTTCGTGTGATTATTGCTGAAGCTCCCCGCTTTCCTGAGCTAGGTGAGGAGCTATACTATCGCGGCAAAGAACCTTATCTCAGGCGGCTTCATGCCTATTTGCAGAAGGAAAGCGATCGCCAGCGATTTCAGATTGAAGACATTCCTTTAGCGGCACGCCAATTTCTGGGCATGATTAACGATGTGATTTTCTGGCCCCGCTTCTTAGTGATGAACCTGGAAATTTCGGAGGCTGAGGTTGTGCATGTTGTGACGGCAGCGGTTGAAACATTTTTGGCACGCTACAAAAACAAGTAAAGATTTTGGATTTCTGGCAAAGGTTTAGGACAACCAGCACGAAATCACGAACGTTCAGACTGAGCTGTTGTTAGAGAAGTTTCAGCAGCATTCGTATTGGCACTCATCGATCAGTTGAACAAGCCGATCACACAATCTGCAGCTAGTCATTCAGCCGTTTATTTGTTTCTGCCTGTTCAAACCTTAGTTGGCAATGTTTGAGACTTGCCAACTAGAGAGGGTTTCTCTCATCTCATTACGATTGCCAATCAGTTTCTCGATTGGCAAACTCTGCCTGCTGGTTCTGCTGAACACTACCTTGCCTCTACCTGGAGTGATGCAAGAGAGATACAGGAACGATGACATTTGTTTGCGCCTGTCCGGAAGTGGGATGCAAAAGTTCGTTTCCATTATGGGAGGTGCTGAGTTAGGCTTTGTGCCTCACTACCCCAGCCCTGCTCTAAACGTCCCTATGGCGCTCAGTTGCGTCAATAGATCGTCTATAAATTCTAGCCAATAGGAAGCCCCCATGTTTCAAATTCGTTTCCAAACTCTGAACTATCGCCCCGATCTACAAATTACCTTACGCAATAGCATTGACGGTTGGGATCAAGATATTCCTGGCGTTTACGAGAACGATGAGTGGCGATTTGAACTACCCGAAGCCCGCTATGGCGGCGGCATGGTCTTTAAGTTTGTATTAGAGCAAACCTATTGGATGACTGAGCCTGATTTAAATCTGGTGCCGGTGTTAGGTGGCAATTACATCTACACCGAAGCTCAGATTACCTTTCCACCCCGTCAGGAAATGGTCGTGGAAAATTCTCATGTGCAGCAGTTGTTCTTTCAGCCCAACTTAAACGAAGCAGAACTGTTTGACGTGATCGTGGTCGGTTCTGGTATCGGTGGTGGTATTCTTGCAGATCAACTTTCGGATTTGGGGATGAACGTGCTGGTGCTAGAAGCAGGTAGCTATCTGTTTCCTAGTCATGTAGCAAACTTACCCCGGCAGCATCAAGTTGGGCAGTTTGATAAGCACATTTGGGGACTCTATGACGAGTTCAAAATTAACAATTACACCAATGCGCCCAACTCCAACTTTATTGGTGGGCAAGCATTTAACCTGGGTGGACGATCGCTCTTTTGGGGCGGGTTAATTCCCCGGATGGTGTCTTGGGAGATGGATCTATGGCCCACGCAGATTAAGTGGTATCTGGAAGATAGCGGCTATCAGCGTGCTGAGGATTTGATGAACCGTACCTCCCAAGCTCCCTCTACCTACCATCAGCGGGTGAAACGCACGCTGCTCTCTGAGTTTCCCGACTTCAACCACTTCGACGCACCCATGGCGGTGCAATATAGCAACGGTAGTCTAATTCCCAATGGCATGTTTTCTACTGCCGATCTGCTGATGGAGTCTGTCTTGACGAACGATCCCTCTGGGAATCAAAACCTCTCCATTAACTTGAACCATCCGGTAGTAAAGCTAGAAACTACAGGAACTTCAGTGACCGGAGTAGTTGCCTATGATCTGATCGCCCAAAAATATCGCACCTATCAGTCCAAGGCGGTAGTTCTGTCGGCGGGTACCGTAGAGAGTACTAAAATTGCTCAATTAAGTGGGCTTCTTGATCCCAACGGTAAGATTGGCGTGGGTATTACCGATCACCCCATCTACTTCACTCACTTTGCTGTTCCTGCAGCCTCACCGTTCTTCAGTGCCCTTGACTCTAGCAAAATCCTGTCTCAGCACAAAGCAAGTACGACTGACCAGCACGCTTTCAACATGGTGCTAGAACTGGGAGCCGATCTCAATCAAGGTCGCTATGTCGACGATGACATTGTGGTCAGGCAGCAGCTATTGAAAAACAACATGATGCTGTGTGAGCTGGTGTTCCTGTTTAATGTGCCGCTGATGGAGACTAACACTGTCCAGCAGATGGGACCCTCTTACGTGAAGCCGATGGTGCAGATGCAACGTAGTCCGGATGCCGATCGCTTCCTAGCTGAAGCGAATGCCTTGAAAGATCGGATGATTGCTACGCTTGGTGGGGTGGCGCTGCCGGGAAATGACCTGACGCTTAAGCAAGCCGGACTAGGCGGTGTTGCCCACGAAGTCGGAACTTTACGGATGGGAACCGCAGGCGATGGGGTTGTGGATGTAGATCTGAAATTCCTCAGCTACGACAACCTCTATGCCTGTGACCTGTCGGTTTTCCCAAATTCTCCAGCGGCAAACCCAACCCTAACTCTAGCAGCCTTGGCAATTCGTCTGGCAGAGCATCTGAAGCAGGTGGTTGGATAATTAAATCCAGTTGTTTCACTCGGCTGTGTTGAGAGCAAGCTGCTGATTCCCACTCAGAGCAGTGTGGCGATCCCAAACTATTTCTAAAAGTCATGCCCGGAGGCTATGTAAAGTCCGGCTTTCAGAAAATAGTTTGGGATCGCTTAAAATTACTTTAGTCAAATGTTAAGCGAACCTGAAGATATTAATTCAGGGTCTGGATACCTATCCATAGCTATACATTCAACGAATCGATTGCGGGTATTCTCTAGAAATATTACTAAAAGTTGTGATTCCCTTAACATCTTTGACATCAAGCTGCTTATGTTTTCACCCAAGCAAACCTACCGCATCCTAGCGGTTGACGATATCGCGGACAACTTATTCCTCCTGCAAACGGCGCTAGAGCTTGAAGGCTTTGCGGTTGATGTTGCAACTAGCGGCACGCTCGCCTTGAGCAAGATCAAGACGAATCCGCCTGATTTGCTGCTCCTAGACGTGATGATGCCAGATATGAATGGCTATCAGGTCACACAGCAGATCCGACAGGATGAGCAGCTGCCCACGATCCCAATCTTGCTGATTACTGCAGCAAGCGAGATAAAAGCAGTAGAGAATCTAGCGCTTGGCGTTGACGATGTGATTCACAAACCGATCGATCTTGACCAGCTAGTGGCAAAAGTCAAGCGGTTTCTCCAGCTAGAACAGTCCCTTGAAACAGACAGCAGCGCCATCTCGCAGGCATCCAGTCGCTCAACAGCTTCATAAGAGCTGAATAGAAGCTTAAGTAGAGTAGTGCTCCAGAGCATGGGCACGATCGAGGACAGCACTCTACCTCTTTTGGCTGAGCTGCCCGACATTTGACCTATTTAGCTCAAACAAAAATTTTGCATTTCAGCCTGTAGATAGATGAGCAGATTCTATCTATGAATTTCTAAAGGTTCAACCAGCAAAGACACATCGTTCTACGAATTCCTCATCAGCTATGGATTGCCAAGTGCGAGTTTACCCGATCGACGAATGGATGTATGATATAGCGCTACGTGCATGCATTAGAACAAACATTTTTATGTAAAAGCCCCGCTACGCGGGGCTTTTACATAAGCGCAATCTTAATTCAGGTGCGTAGCGCCATGGGGGTCATTTCTGTTGCGCCAAGCAATATAAAGCCTATCTTGGTGCTGAGACTAGGCTCTAGGAATGTACATCATCACTAGAACACCGACTAGGATAATTGCGGCTCCTACCCAATCCAGACGATCGGGTGCAATGTGATCAATCCACCATCCCCATAGAATTGAGAGGATGATGAAAATCCCCCCATAAGCAGCATAAACTCGTCCAAAGTTTGCAGGTTGAAGCGTCGCGACAAACCCATAGACGGTTAGCAGAATTGCCCCACCTAACGCCAGCCAAGCGCTTTTTTCTTCACGCAGCCACAACCAAATCATATAGCCGCCGCCAATTTCACACAGACCTGCTAAAACAAAGACCAATATCGAAAAAACCTTTGTCATGGTACATCTCGATCTAAGTGTTGGTCTTGCCATGAAAGCGGGTCTTCCAATGGTTCTAAGTGAGTAAAGATATAGGTTCCAGGAAGCGATCGCGCGATTTCCAGTTCGATCTCTTCGCACAAATCATGTCCCTGTTTTACGGTCCAGTCTCCTGGCACTAATACATGAACATAGACGAAGCGCCGTGACCCTGCTACCCGTGTTCTAAGCGCATGAAATTGAATTCCTTGAGCATCGTAACGCGTCAGAATATTGGTCACAATGTGGCGTTCTGACGCAGGCATTGCGGTATCGAGTAATCCCAAACCTGTCTCACGCAATAGCCTTACACCTGTCCAGATAATATTTACAGCTACAACCAAAGCAATGATCGGATCAAGAATCAACCAATGTGTAATAGATACTAGAATCAATCCCAATACGACTCCTGCGGATGTCCAAACATCGGCAAGGAGGTGATGGGCATCTGCTCGCAATGTAATGGAACGTAGCCGTTTGCTGGCTTTCAGCATTACTAGAGCTAATCCACCATTGACGGCAGTAGCAATCAGCGATAATGCTAAACCAACGCCCAATTGCTCTAAAGGTTCTGGATGTTGTAGCCGTTCCCAAGCAGCGATCGCAATACTCCCTGCCGCTACCAGGATTAGGGCTCCTTCTACCCCACTAGAGAAATATTCTGCTTTGTAGTGTCCAAAAGCATGTTCTTCGTCCGGTGGCTTTGCTGCATAGGTGACTGCCCAAGTAGCAATGATTGCCGCCACCAAATTAACTACTGATTCTGCTGCGTCCGACAGTAAGCCAACTGAACCCGTAAGAAAGTAAGCTCCAGTCTTAAGGGAGATTGTAAGAAGCGCCGCTACGATCGAAAGAGACGTATAGAAACGAGCTGATGGGTTTCGCATTTCCGACTGCGCCCCTCGGGATGAGCATTAACTGAATTTACGTGACAAATCTGCTTCTATCAAAGCCAAACATTTCCAGCAGGAGCTGAGGGGCGTCATTCGGTCCAGACACCTCAAGCCAAAGCGGCCTTATTCATCTCCTGAATGGGGTTCATTCAAATGCTCTGCAACTTCCCGATACAAGTTCACCACGTGACTATCTGCCAGGCTGTAATAAACATTGCGGCCTTCCTTGCGGTACTTCACTAACCGCATGGTTCGGAGAACGCGGAGCTGGTGTGATACAGCCGATTCCCCCATCTTTAATCCGGCTGCCAAATCGCAGACGCATAATTCTTGATTGGCTAAAGCTGAAAGAAGCCGTAATCGATTGGGATCTGCCAACACGCCAAAAAATTCTGCCATACGTTGTGCCTCCGGCATGAGCAGAATTCCTGGTTGCACCTGCCGCACATTGTTCAGATTTACCAGACGTGCTTCACAACCTGGTGCATCTAATTCTGATGACTGTGGTTTATCTGGACGGTTCTGTTTCGCCATTGGAACGTTAAAAGCTGCTCTTTTTAGTATAGAAACAAAAATGGTTATCGTTCTATATATGAATAGATATTCAACTATTTAGACATTTGCCCTAGAATGGCAGTAACTAATGCTGTGCTCTAAACTGCTATGACTCAGACTCCTGCTCTTAAAACTCAACAGCTGCAAGTTGGTGGAATGGATTGCGCCAGTTGCGCGATGAAGATCGAAAACAGCTTGCAACAATTGGAAGGAGTCGCTGAGGTTTCAGTCAGCGTTGCAACTGAGCGTTTAACAGTTTCCTACGACCCACAGCAGGTGAGCGAAACAGAGATTCAAACTCGTGTAAAAGCACTGGGCTACAGCATTAAGCCAAAATCTCCTGCCGCAAATCAAACTCTTGAAATGAGGGTGAGCGGCATGCACTGCTCTGGTTGCGCCAGTAAAGTTTCAACCACACTTGAGAATCTAGCAGGCGTTGAAAGCGCGGTCCTTAATTTTGATTCTGGTAAATTGCGGGTGTCTTACGATCCCCAGCAGGTAGACTCGCAGACGGTTCAAAATCGCGTTGCGTCTATGGGATACACCGTTTCTACATCAGCCTCCCAGCCAGAGCTTCACAACCACCACGATCACGATCACGAGCATCATCACAGAGCTGAATTCACTCTGAAACAAGAACTGCCTTCAGTGCTGGTTGTCGTTGCTCTCTTCGTACTGGGGCTCATCTTTGAAGAGCCTTTGCACAATACCCCCTATAGCCTGGGTGAGTATGCAGTGTTCATTCCGGCGTATTTGCTCAGTGGCTGGTCGGTGCTGAAAACTGCTGGGCGCAACATTCTGCGCGGGCAGGTCTTTGACGAGAATTTTCTAATGACGATCGCCACGCTGGGCGCGATCGCCATTCACAAAATCCCCGAAGCGGTGGGGGTAATGCTGTTCTACAAAGTGGGCGAACTGTTTCAGGAAGCAGCCGTTAGCCGCTCTCGTCGTTCGATTCAAGCCTTGTTAGAAATTCGCCCAGATGCTGCCAACCTCAAAACAAGTAATGGGATTCAGGTGGTTTCCCCAGAGATAGTTCAAGTGGGTGATCTGATCCTAGTCAAGCCGGGTGAGCGAGTTCCGTTAGACGGAGACGTGTTAGACGGTATATCTCAGCTTGATACCTCTGCGCTTACGGGGGAATCTGTTCCTCGTACTATCCGACCTGGAGAAGTAGTGCTGGCAGGCATGATTAACCAGTCCGGTGTTTTAACAATCCGCGTAACCAAACGCTTTAGCGAATCTTCGATCGCCCGTATCCTCGATTTAGTAGAAAATGCCAGCAGCAAGAAAGCGACAGCTGAAAAATTCATCACGCGCTTTGCCCAACGCTATACCCCAGTAGTCGTGATACTTTCACTGGCGATCGCCCTGCTTCCGCCTCTTTTTATCTCTGGTGCAACCCACGCAGAATGGGTATATCGAGCCTTAGTTCTGTTGGTTATCTCCTGTCCCTGTGGTTTAGTTATCAGCATTCCGCTAGGCTACTTTGGTGGCATTGGTGGAGCCGCCAAACGCGGCATTTTGGTCAAAGGCTCGACCTTCCTCGACACACTGGCAGCGGTGAAAACGGTTGTGTTTGACAAAACCGGCACGCTGACGAAAGGCGTGTTCGAGGTCACTGAGATCGTTCCTCAAAATGGCTTTACTCAGCCTCAACTGCTAGAACTAGCTGCCCAAGTTGAAGCTCATTCAACCCATCCTGTGGCTCAATCGATTCGCACCGCTTACGGTCGAGAAATTGATGGTTCTCAAATACAGGATTATATTGAGATTGCTGGACATGGCGTTCAAGCCAAAATTAACGGTCAGACGGTGATTGCTGGAAACGATCGCCTGCTGCACCAAAAGAATGTTGCACACGATGTTTGCAATGTTGATGGAACCGTTGTGCATCTGGCGGTTGAAGGGAAATACGCCGGACGTATCATCATTGCCGATGAACTGAAAGAGGATGCGGCCCAAGCAATTCAAGCCTTGAAAGCCAGCGGCATTCGGAAAACAGTGATGCTAACCGGAGATAACCAGGCTGCCGCCAGCACTATTGCTTGGAAAGTTGGACTTGGTAGCTTTATCGCTGAGTTACTACCGGAAGGAAAAGTTGAAGCGATCGAAACCATTCTGGCTCACGAGCGCAATGGCGGTAAAGTTGCCTTTGTTGGAGATGGCATCAACGATGCCCCGGTGCTTGCGAGAGCTGATGTGGGTATTGCAATGGGAGCGTTAGGGTCAGATGCCGCGATTGAGACGGCTGACGTGGTGCTGATGACTGATGCTCCCTCAAAAGTGGCAGAAGCGATTCAAGTAGGGCGAAGAACGCTGCGGATTGTCTGGCAGAATATCATCTTTGCAATGGCTATCAAAGGGATATTTATTGCGCTTGGGATTTTTGGTATCACTACCATGTGGGAGGCGGTTTTTGCTGATATGGGAGTAGCACTGATAGCCATTCTCAACGCCTTACGGGTGATGAAGTAAAGATCTCGACTTTACCCATCAGCACGGCTGGAAAGACCCAATTGCCCAAAATAAACCCTAATACTCCTGGTTCATAAAAGCCTGAAGCACGAGCGATCGCAACTTGTGTTACTTTAGTGCCTCAGGTTGCATGAGTGACTTGGTTGAGGACAGACAGTA
Source organism: Phormidium tenue FACHB-886 (assembly GCF_014764505.1). GTDB lineage: Bacteria > Cyanobacteriota > Cyanobacteriia > Elainellales > Elainellaceae > FACHB-886. The sequence goes on along the minus strand of NZ_JACXWX010000072.1, from coordinate 8,807 downwards.
GTTCTTTTGCAGTAAAGGGTTTTGGCAAAAAGGCGTGAACGTTTGCATGAGTTAGCTCTGAAAATTTATCGCTAGCGATCAACCCACTCATTGCCACAATCTTTAAGCTGGGGTTCATTCTTTTGAGCGTCTGAATTGTCAGAGCACCGTCCATTGAGGGCATCATCATATCTATTAAAACTAAATCTACTTTTTGGGAGCAATGAGCATAGAGAGTCAGAGCTTCTACGCCATCAGCAGCAGTTAAGGTTCGATAGCCGTAAGCTTCCAAAAGCCTCTGAGTCATGTCGCGAACTGCCGCTTCATCATCGACAATCAAGATCGTTTCTCCCTGCCCTGCAGGTAGGCTCATATCCTTTTCGACCTCGGCAACCACTGCGATGACAGTCGCTGGCAAAAACACCTTAAACTGGGTTCCTTGTCCAACTTGGCTGGAGACTGTAACGCATCCGCCGTGGCTCTTAACAATTCCCATCAGGGTAGACAATCCCAATCCAGTACCTTTGCCAAACTCTTTGGTGGTAAAGAAGGGGTCAAAGATGCGATCGAGCACTTGCGACGGAATGCCTGTTCCGGTATCTGCTACCGTCAACATTACATAGGAACCTGCCTTTAGATCAAGCTGATGGGTATAGGCTGCATCTACCTCTATATTCTCGGCAGAGAGGTGCAGTGTGCCACCTGCGGGCATAGCGTCACGGGCATTCACACAGAGATTCATGAGAACCTGATGGAGTTGGGTGACATCACCCGGGATGATCCACAAATCAGTGCCAAGGTCGATAGAAATCGTAATTGATTTAGGAAATGTTTCTTCTACAATCTGCTTGATCTCCCCGATCAAATGCTTTGGCTGGATGGGCACTCGCTCTCCATCCACACCGCGCGCAAATGCCATTACCTGCCGAATGAGATTAGCCCCTCGCTTGGTGCTGGTTTCGAGCAGTTCAAGCCATTGCTGGCTTTGTTTATCCTGGTGTTTCATGGCTAGGAGCTGCACCGACATTAGGATCGGGGTCAACACATTATTTAGATCGTGGGCAATGCCGCCTGCCAGCGTCCCGATGCTCTCCATCCGTTGAGATCGCAAAAGTTTTTGTTCTAGCTGTTTGCGCTCTGTAATATCCTGAATCAGGGCGTAAGTGCCAATGACTGTGCCGTGATCAAACCGAGGAATATAACTGACCAAAAGATGATGTAGGGTCCCGTTACGAGTTTGGCTGTGTTCGAATGTGATCGGTTGACCGGACAGGGCAAGGGTCAGCTTGGGCAGGATGTCCTGATAGACTGCCTTGCCCAAAAGCGACTGTACTGGTTGGTTTTGAATTTCTGCTCTGGGTAAACCGTACCAGTCCTCGTAGCCTTGATTGACAAAGCGATAGTAATGGCTGCAATCGACATAGGCGATCATTACCGGCAGAGCGTCTGTGATCAGCCGCAGCTGCATTTCGCTTTGCCGCAGCGCCTCTTCTGCCAAAGTGCGCTCCTGAATTTGCTGCTCTAGCTGCAAGTTTTTCTCTTGGAGTTGCTTAGTCAGGTTCCTTAAATTAAGATGGAGCTTGATCCGGGCTAAGACTTCTTCATGCTGAAGCGGCTTCGTAATGTAATCCACGGCTCCTAGCTGCAAGCCTTTGACTTTATCAACCGTTTCGGAAAGAGCAGTCATAAAGATGACCGGAATATCTCTGGTGACAGTGTTGGATTTCAACTGTTGACAGGTCTCAAAGCCATCAATCCCTGGCATCAAGATATCAAGCAGAATTAAATCGGGAGCCGCGTATTTCACCTTATCAAGTGCGCTCTTGCCCCCTTGAGCAATCAGCACTTTAAACCCTGCGTCTGCCAGAAAATCAAACAAAATTCCCAAATTTGCCGGAGTATCATCGACGATCAAGATGGTCGCTTGGGTTTTAGTACTCATCGCTGCCCTCGGTAGGCTGTTTATACTGCCTAATCAATTCTAAAATTTGCTGCTCTTCAAATGCCTTGGCAAGCTGCCGCAAACGGCAAGTGAACGGCAGCCATCGATCGTCTGCCTGCTCCAGTTGAGCGATCTGGTCAATAATTCCCCCTAGATCGCCCTGCAGGGCAAGCGTAAACAGTCGATCAAGCTCCTGCTGGGAGGATGGTGGCAGAGTGAATCTATCCTCTGCAGATGAAACGCTTGGCGCCCTCTCGGTCTGCAGCTGTCTGTCGCCTGCCTGCTCATACACCCACTCTAGATTGAGATAAGTCTGCAGGTGGTGCAGCAGGCTCTCTTCCCGTACGGGCTTGGGCAAAAAATCATTACAGCCTGCTTCTTGGCTCGTCTGCCGATTAAAATCAAATACGCTGGCAGAAACGGCAATAATGATGCTGTTTTTTAGCTGAGGCGAAGCACGCAGGCGACGGATGGCTTCAAAACCATCGATCACGGGCATCACAAGATCCATCAAAATTACGTCAGGTCTGTATTGATAGGCTTTGTCTAAACCATCTTGCCCATCCACTGCCTCAATCACCTCGAATCCTAAAGGCTTTAACAGATCGACCAAAACTAAGCGGTTCTCTAGCTTGTTGTCAACCACGAGCACAGTTCGTCGAGCACCCCGATAACCGATAATGCTGGACTGGAAAAGAGAGGCGATCGCGTCCTGACTGGTCACCTGTGGCAAAGTTACATCAAACCAGAACACGCTCCCCTGTCCTAGCCTGCTCTGCACATAAATTTCACTCCCCATCATCTGCACCAATTGACGGCTAATTGCCAGTCCTAATCCCGTCCCCTCCGGCTTCTGCTGATTTGTATCGGCTTGGTGAAACGGCAAAAAAATCTTTTCTTGCTGCTCGGTTGAAATGCCAACACCAGTGTCTTCAATCCGGAAGCGAATAGTTGACGATGCCGCTTGCATATCTACGGCATGTACATTGAATTTCACTTGTCCTTGTTCTGTGAACTTAGTTGCGTTGCCTAACAAATTCAGCAGAACTTGCCGCAGACGTTTCTCATCGGCATGAACATAAATAGGCAAGGGTTCAATGGGCTCATAGAGAAATTCGACATCCTGATGAGTCCGAACTTTGCAGATCTTGACTAAGTTTTCTAAGAAGCTAGGAAAATGGAAGCCACTGAGGTGCAGTTCCATTTTGCGGGCTTCTATTTTGGAAAGATCCAAAATATCGGTGATCAGCGTTAATAGGTGCTCACCGCTCTGGTGGATAATTCTCAGCCCGGTTTGCTGCTGCTCGGTTAGCGTTGTTGCCTTCCTGAGAATTTGCGCGTAGCCGAGGATGCCGTTTAGAGGCGTGCGGAGTTCATGACTCACATTAGCCAGAAACTCGCTCTTAGCCCGGTTTGCAGCTTGGGCGCTGGCTTCGGCACGCTGGCGTTCGCTAATCTCTTGCTGCAAATCGCTATTTCTGGCTTGAAGCTCCAGCGTCCGCTCGGTAACTTTGGCTTCTAGCGTGCGATTGGCAGCTTCTAAGTCTTGGTAAAGGCGGGCATTTTCGATCGAAATTGCCGCTTGGGAGGAAAGGAGCTGCAGTACCTCTAGCCGATCGGGCGTGAACGCATCCGGACTCAAATGATTTTCTAGATACAAAATGCCGATCAGCTTGCCCTGATGCAGGATCGGCGTGCAGAGCACCGAGCGGGGTTTTTGAGCAGCAATGTAGGGATCGCTGCCAAATATGGGATCAGCCGCTGCCTCCGAAAGCACCAAGTTCTCATGGGTTCTGGCAACGTAGTTAATCATAGAAAGCGGCATCTGCTGTTGGTCAACAATGAGTCGCGAGTGCTGCACAATGGCAGTGCGGTTGCTATCATCATGCGCTTGGATCAGCAGTGGCTCGGTGTGGTCTATCAATAGGTAACCTGTCTGAGCACCCGCATTTTCTAAGACCATTTTCATCAGCTTGTCCAACAGCTTATCCAGCACAATTTCACTGGAGAGGGCTTGCGCTGCCTTCATGACGGTTGTAAAATCCCAACTGCCCCGTTCGCTCACCTGTATCTGCTGCCCTTCAATGCTTTGAACCTGCGGCGTTTGGTAAGCAAAAAATTGTGGATAACGGGTTTCTAGATCCTTAACCTTAGTCACTGCTCCCCACTGCACATAGGCAGAATAAGACTGGCTCAGATAGTCTTGAGCAATTCTATCTTTTTGTTTCTCAAGGAGAAACTCCGCCGCTAGCTCACAGGCTAAAGCCGCTTCATGGCTATATCCATGCGCTTTGGCTCCAGCGATCGCTCGATCGTAAGATTCCATTGCTTGCCAATACTGACCCAACACCCGCCCCTTTTCTGCCTCCACCAGATCGAACTTGTGCTGAAAATTCATTGGGGCATGATTCGCCCAATTTTGTAGCTTGGCTTGGTTGGCTGCCACTCGATCTAAGACGGCTGTTTGCTGAGGCTGCAGGACAGAAGCATAGATGGCTAGCTGGGCTAGGGAATCGTAAAAATAGAACACTGGCACAACCAGAAATGCTTTTACGCCATCTAAATACTGCTCAGCTTGCGCTGCATTTTCTACTGCCTGTGGAAACCTCCTGAAGAGGTAGCAGAGAATTAGCTTATTGAGATAGAAGTAATGTAGCGCAGTTCTGTCATTCGCCTCTCGCAGCAGCGGTGTTTTTTTCGCTTCATTGTATATCTCACCGAATAAGCAACAGGGATCTTCAGAAGAACTGAGTAAATTAAGAACAGATTGCTGGAAGATCTGATTCCAAGTCAAAGCATTTTCTTGCTTGAGCTGAGCGAGCGCATCACTAATTGCTGCCATCTCAGGGGCAAGTTTTGTAAGTTCTTGACCCATGAAGTAAGAATGCTGGCAGCGCTGCATGGCGGCATAACCACCATATTCATAGTGTCCATTTTCTAGCCCGCTCTGATAGCCCTCCAGCAGCAGGGGTAGTGTTTCCTTCACATGCACTTTTCCATACATTGTGCAGGAGCCTGCCACAAAGGAGACGCTCGTTTTAAGCTCTAGTACGTTAAACTGTTTGACTAGCCTTAACGCTAAATTACCAAATTGATGAGCTGACTCGATATCTTCGACAATGCCATTTAGAATCACTCCATAACAAACATAGCCATAGGCTGAGAATGGTGCGTTACCATATTCAACCGATAAATTTACCTGTTGGCAAATCACTAATGGAAACAGAGCAGGAGCTGCTTGATAGGTCGGCGATCCTAAGCTGGTCAACATGCGAATAGCCACTAGCTTATCGATCGCAGTCATGGGAGGCAGGTTGATCAAATCTTCGATATTCTTGCCAGCTAGATTTGCCGCAGTTTGAGTTAAGGTCTGCTGCAGATCGGCAAGACTCGGAGACTCTGGCAGACCAATGCCCAACAGCGCCAGCGCTTCTAAACCAATCTTGACGGCTGCTAGCGGTTTAAGCTGCGCCATACAGCCCTGAATTCTGGTTTCGTAAACTTTCATTCTGTCAAGCGGTTCTTTTGCCTCTCGCAGCACAACCATTGCCCACCGTTCCATCTGCTCAAAATCGCCGTTGAGATAGGCAATTTCAACCGCTAGCTCATAAAGCGACAGGGTGAGCTGATACTGATGCTGCCAGCTACTGGCTGTAAGTAGCTGCAAACCCACTCTCAGATAGCGGCTAGCTGGCTCATAGGCAGTGGCTGCCTTTGCTTTCTGTCCGGCGATGAGATTGAGTTCAGCTAGCTCATATCGTTCTGCTTCTGAAGTCAGTAAATCGGTGCCGTAGTTTAGATGGTTAACCAATGCAAAGATCTGGTCTTTGCGTTCTGCAACAGGCGTATTTTTCAGCAGCAATTGACCGATTCTTAGATGAGTTTCTTGCTTCTGCAAATCTGGAATCAGCGAATAGGCGGCCTGTTGCACCCGATCGTGCAGAAACTGATACGAAACAGTTTTGGCTTGTTCTGAGCTTAGCCAATGTGCTTCCAGCAGCGGAATTTTGTACGACTGGTTGAGCGGCAGCACTAGACCTAGCTGCAACGCTTCCCAGAGCTGCGCTGCGGTGGTGGGCTGAGGCTGCTCATTGACGATCGCCAACACATCCAACGTAAATTTATCGCCAATACAGGCAGCCAGTTTCAATACTTGCTGTGTATTTGTAGAGAGCTTCTGGAGCTGATTCACCATCAGCTCAATCACATTCTCTGTGATATTCATGTTCTGCAGTTCGGTCACATCCCACTGCCAGCAACGTTGGGTGAAATTGAACGTTAGCAGGTGCTCTTGGTAAAGAGATTTGAGCAACTGTGTCAGGAAAAATGGATTGCCCTGAGTCTTTTGAAAAACTAGATTTGCCAGCGGCTTGACGCGAGGAATGTCGCTGTGTAGCGTATCTCCAATCAGCTGGCTGACTTGCTCAAGGTTTAGAGGCTGAAGCACAATGTGATGGACGATCGCCTTGGTTCTCTGGATTTCCTCCAGGGTGAGCAGGAGCGGATGAGCCGCGCCGACTTCGTTGTTCCGGTATGCACCAATTAGCAGCAAATACTGGCTATCTCGGTCAGTGACCCATTGCTCGATCAGCTTCAAAGAGGCTGCATCCGCCCACTGTAGATCGTCTAGAAACAAAACGAGCGGATGTTCTTGCTGGCTAAAGACCCGGATGAAGTGCTGAAAGGCATGAAGAAATCGATTCTGTGATTCTATGGGTCCTAAACTAGGAACAGCAGGCTGCGGACCCATAATCTGCTCAACTTCCGGAATCACCTCAATGATCACTTGACCATTCGCTCCCAGCGCTTCTAGCAGGTTAGAGCGCCAAACGGCAATTTCCTCATCGCTTTCCGTCAGGAGCTGTCGCATCAGCTCTTTGAAGGCTTGAATTAGAGATGCATAGGGGATATTGCGCTTGAACTGATTAAACTTTCCCGAAATAAAGTATCCCCGCTGTCGCGTTACTGGTTTGTGAATTTCTTGTACTAGAGAGGATTTGCCAATACCCGAGTAGCCACTCACTAACACCAGCTCAGACAGCCCAGAACTAACGCGATCGAAAGCAGCTATAAGCCGATCGACTTCTACCTGGCGTCCATATAGCTTCTGCGGAATGGAAAATTGGCTGAATAAATCTAATTCTCCAATCTGAAAATCAGTAATCTGTCCAGCTTGCAGCATCTGGAGGCAAGTCTCTAGGTCAGCCTTCAGCCCTAGCGCGCTTTGGTACCGTTCTTCTGCAGTTTTGGCAAGGAGCTTCATCACGAGATCAGAGAGAACTGGCGGTAGATCTGGATTTAGCTTGTGGGGTGGGGTGGGAGTTCGGGCAATATGGCAATGAATTAGCTCAAGCAGATCACTGGTTGCAAAAGGCAATTGACCAGTCAATAGTTGATAAAATGTTACGCCCAGCGAGTAAAAATCGGTTCGGTAGTCGATCGCCCGGTTCATTCTTCCGGTCTGCTCAGGCGAGAGATAAGCTAGTGTCCCCTCCAGCAAATTGGGACTGCTGACCGTTTGATTTTCTTGCACCAGCCGAGAAGAAATGCTGAAGCCAATTAGTTGTACCTGCGCTGTCTTCGGATTAAAGAAAATGTTTTGCGGCTTAATGTCTTTGTGGATGATTTGATGTTCGTGAAGTTTTGCTAAGATCGACGCAAGCCGAATTGCAATTTGCAGAAAAAGCTGTAAATTTGGGCGATCGTCAACTAGCTGTTCTAGCAATATTCCTTCAAAGTTGGGGAGAATCAGCGCCAGCCCGTTATAGTAGCTCTCCAGGGCGATCGGTTTGGGAATGTCATCAATCTGCAAGGATTGCAGAATTTCATACTCATGCCGCAAGCGTGTCAAGGCTTCCAGCGTGGGATGCTCCATTTTTAGGGTTTTAATGATGACAGGATTTTTCTCAGGCAGCTTTAACGCCTGTGAGATCAGCGTAGTTTCGTCCTCGTAAAGGCTTTTCAGCAGCGTGTAACCCGCGATCAAAATACTCATAGCAACTGCAATGGCGCAAGCGCTGATAGATCAGCATTGAACAGAAATAGCTTGAACTCATCAAAGAACAGCTAGGATTTTAGGAAGTTAAAGTAAAGTTTATCTTCTTTACTCTATCTAGGATGGGCTAGATAGCTGCTGATCTGCCATTTTTCAAACAATTCTTCAGCAATCCACTGTAGTTTAGGCAGCTATAGCGCTTCGTGTTCCAATGAAGGGAGGTTTTTTGTTGTCTGCTGTATGGAGTGCGGCACACACCGAAGAACCTGCACCTCACCCGATTGGAAAATCACCTCATTGGAAACCGCTATATTGCGGTTGACACGGCTCAAAAACTACTCTAATTCTATTCACACACGAAGCGCTACATTTCCGTTGACGAAGTAATTTAGTTGCCGTTTGTTGATTCAGGAGCAAGTTACAGATTTATCCACGTTCTTCCAGCCTATGAACAGAACGTTTTCTTCCTGCCTCGTTGTTATCGGCAATATGAATCGCATCTCCAGCAATTCCGAAAACCATCCTGAATTCCCGTTCTGATACACGATCACGGAAGCCCTAAGAAGCACAATTCTTGTACCCCTCTTACCCTGCGCTTGTAATTGGTTAAAGTTTCATTGTCAAAATAATGATTTTCTTGATATCTATACGGTTTTATATAGTTAACCGTTAGGTGTTTTATCTTTTCCAATTTAGTTATTCTGAAAGCGTCATATCTTAAGCGCTATCTATTTGTTCTTCCAACTCAGGAAAACTGCAATCGCTAACGGTAAAACCTTTCCTCAGTCCAAACAACCACTGGGGTTGCTGAGTTCGGGGATGATTTTTAAGTGAGAGGGGCGTGGAGCGCCCCTCTCACTTAAAAATCATCCCCCTGTTAAGCAAAGCCCA
>NZ_JACXWX010000071.1 GCF_014764505.1 Phormidium tenue FACHB-886 | reverse complement strand
TGCTCTTCCGATCTGCAGGGTTTGAGGCGACCGAGTGCGATCGTCATTTGAGTTACCCCATTCGCCATCTGAACTACGGCTAATTTAGTCAGAGTTTAATTAGAGGAAGATAATGAGAGATTATCCTTATCTAGTTAATCTCTGACTAAATTAGCCGTAGTTTGTCTCTTGCAATCAGTAAGCCAGAATACGATCGCGCCTCGGTCGCCTCAAATGCCCAGTCTGCTTAAACTAGGGAGATATATCCTGTTCCAATAAGAGCCGGCATGGCGAGACCCGTTAACCGCAAGTGTATTGAATGTGCCCGCCTTCCCATTGATGAGGCGCGGCAGCACCCTTGCTGGACAGATGAACGGGAACGTTGCCATAAGCGCCGATCGCACTACCTGAAGCGGGGCGATCGCAATACATCGCGTCGAGTCCAATATCGATCAAGCCGAATAACACAGGTAGGAGAAGGGTTCTCCCTACCAACGACACCTACTGCCAGTATCATTTTGGTGATTTACAGCGAACAGCCCCATCACTTTAAATCTAGTGAAACCCCAGTCCATGCACTCGGAGCCGAGTTGTGGGTCGGCACAGAACTCAAAGAGCAAATGATTCCTGAATTATGCTGCGGCAAACGCGGCGATGAAGTGGCGCTGCTGCCACCGCTGATTCTTGAGGAGTTTTCCAACCGCTTTGCCCAGTCGTATAACCAGGGCAAGCGATTTCAACGGTTTGCAGCAAAAGTGCATCGGCATATCCAGGATTGTCCTGCTTCAAATCCCTTTCAGGTCATGTCCGGTAGTGCAATGAGGTAGTTTTGCCAAGCCAGCCTTCTGAAACTGACCTTTGGCAGGAACTCAAGACTGCAATGGCAATGCCTCAATCTGCCAATCTGAAGCGGCTGTGTGAATTGTTAGATTGGGCGATTGCTCAGCTGTCAGAGGATCAGCAGCTTAGAGTGGCGGGTCAGGCGATCGAGCAGATGGCAGAAATTTATGCCCTCCGGTTCAATGTGCTGACAGGAATCTGGGCAAACGCCGATCCATCTTCAGAAGAAGCCTTACCCGTTCTCGATCTTGAGGTACTGGAAGCTTGGATTCGTCAGTCGATGTCTGTAGATTTGGATGCACTGGTTGAGCAACCGAACTCAACCCGCAACCGCAAAAAGCCAATTTTTGACGACACTGATTCTGTTGTAGCGGTTGTGGAATCAGAAGCGGTTTTGCAGATGGTAGAGGAGATTGAGGCCGAAGAACACAGTCAAATGATTCAAAAGTTGGCAGGGGAGGAAGATCCAGCGAGATGGTCGGCAGCGATCGTGCAATGGAGGCAGACAAACCAATCCAAGCCAACGGTTCGAATGAGCGATCTATTCCGTGAGTTAAAGATGCCGTGGGTTGAAATATGGCTAGGACTATTGCTCGGTGAATTTGATCTAGAGCAAACAGGTGAGTTTTATACAGGTGAAGTCCTTGTCCATTTCCGGGCTTAGGTTGAGGAAGATGAAGCTCTGTCTTATATGCGATTTGGCGGTTCCTCTTGCAGGTTGGTTCGACTTGTAAAACCCAACATCGGTCTGTGAGCATCTTGAATGAAAACAGCAGCGATCGCGTCTCAGGGACGAAGTAGACTGTTGCTTAATTTTGCGACTAGTTCCGTTCGGGCTGAAACATCCAACTTACGAAACATCCGCTTGAGTGCCTGTTTGACAGAATTTTGAGTAATCCACAGTTCTGTACCGATTTCTGCATTCGTTAAGCCTTTAGCAACGAGATGAGCAATTTCAAGTTCACGCGGCGTCAAACGAGACGTAAACGAATTGGAAATGTTGATAGAGTTCCGGCGTAATCCAGCAAGACAGGCTGAGAAGTGGGCGCAAACCGCACTCAAGCCCATCAAATCCTCTGCATTAAAGGCAGGCGTATCACTGATACGAGCGAATTGAACTGTGCCAATCAACTGACCCTGCCCCACGATCGGTCCGGTCATGATGTGCTCGTGATTGTACTCGGCGCAGCACCGTTGATACAGTTCGCTCTGCTTCCATGTTCCAGTCGGTAAGACTAATTCCTCATGCGCTGGAACATGGTGTTGTTGTACATACTTCAGCACCGGATCAACGGCTCGCCCCAAGTTTTCATATCGCTCCACAAAGGCATCAGAAACGCCCTGAACTTCAAATTCAGCAAGGCGGTTCTGCTGATCCAAAACGTAGACTCCCCACCGCTGTACCCCAAACGGTTCACTCACGCTGTCCATTAATCTAAACCGGAGTTCTTGCTCGGTTAGTGCCGTTGCCAGAGATTGAAACAGAGGATGGAGCGAACGCATCATCACAGAACTGTACCCACTTGAGGACTATTCAGGCTGAGCCACTTTTTCTACGATCGTTTCACAAGACTGAAGCGTTGGGCAAACCGTATGGCGCACATTGGCTTTCTCATTTATCCAGGTGTAATTCAACTTGACGTGATGGCAGCTTATCAGATCTTGTCGTTCCCACCCGATACAGCCGTTGACTTGATTTGGAAAAGTCGAGATGCGATCGTTAGCAATGAAGGGTTAACAATCGTCCCTACGACAACGCTTGAAGCCTGTCCGCCGCTGGACATCCTCTGTGTTCCAGGAGGTGGCATGGGGCAAGTCGAGGTGATGCAAGACGCAGCCGTATTGAGTTTCTTACAGCAGCAAAGTAAGACGGTGCAGTACATTACAAGTGTCTGTACAGGGTCACTGATTCTAGCAGCGGCTGGCTTGCTGCAAGGCTATAAAGCAACCTGTCACTGGGCATTTCGAGATCAGCTTGCGATGTTGGGCGTTGAGGTTGTACCCGATCGCGTGGTGATCGATCGCGATCGAGTGACAGGCGCGGGGGTAACGTCGGGAATCGACTTCGGGCTGACGTTGGTGGCGCTGCTGTATGGTGAAGCGATGGCAAAAATGACCCAACTGATGCTGGAATACAGCCCTAAACCGCCATTTGATGCAGGTACTCCAGAAATGGCGGGTAACGAACTTGTGCAGTCCTTGATGCAAGTCGGACAACCGTTAATCGAGGCATTTCTGGCACAAACCACAGAAACGGCGGCACAAGTGCGATCGATAGGTTCATACTGACAGCGACGCGACTCCGTGATTTACAACACCTTCAAGTTTGATGATTGCCTTAGCCAATCAATTACTGAGGAATGTTGGGGTGTCCAGCCCAGAAACTTTCTGGCTTTACTCGAGCGAATACGGCTGTTTGAGCCAAACGCAAAGTGAGCGCCTTCTTGTCCCCAGACTTGAACCGCTTCTTCAATCGTCCAGCTTTGGGCAGTTCCCTGGAAACCAAGCTGTTTGTGTATTGTCTGGGCGATTTCCCTAAAGCTCGATTCGCCGTTTTCTAGAAAGAAAAATGACCCAGCGGTAGCCTTGTCGAGCGCCAGCAAATAGGCGCTGACCACATCTTCAATCTGCACCGTTGACCAGATATTTTCGCCTCTGCCAATGTAGCGAGCCGCTTGATGCTGCTTAGCGATTGCAATCATTTGCGGAATCTGGATACTTTGAGAATGCAAGCCTGTTCCATCACCGTAGATCAGGCAGGGACACATGACGATCGAATGAACTCCCCGCACTACACTCTCAATCACTTGTGTATCCACTGCAACTCGTCCGATTTTCTCAAATCGAATGGGACGGGAAATGTCTTCGTGAAAGACTCGATCACTGGGTTCACCGGCTGCGCGATCGCCAACGATGCTTGATCCACTGCTATGAATCAGCTTCTTGCCTGAGCCTGCCAGCGCCTGAATCAGCACTCCTACGACAAACGGATTATCTGCATCTGCAGCATTGATCACAGCATCGGCTGAACGGGCAGCTTCAAACAGGACTTGTTCATCGCTCAGCGTTCCTAGAACAGGTTCAATGTTCCTTTGTCTGAGTAGTTCAGCTTGGTCTGGCGATCGACATAAACCCATCACCTCATGCCCTGCCGACACTAAAGCAGTGGCAACCGACCCGCCAATGTAACCCGATGCACCAGTCAGAAAAATTTTCATGTCCTACCCTCAGTGAAATTGCAATTCGATTATGCAGAATTGCCTACAATTGCGTAAGAGTGCACATTTATGTGCATCAGTTACATTGGTGTGACCAGTTGCTGGAGAGGAAGCTCAGATGAGACATGCATCGTATGAAGGGGCACAGGGTTGTTATATTGAAGCAGCTCTAGATGTGATTGCAGATAAGTGGAAGGGTGTAATTCTCTATCATTTACTGAACGAGCCGAAGCGATTTGGTCAACTAAAACGCACATTTCCGGAACTGTCACAACGAATACTGACTCGGCAACTGCGAGAACTTGAAAATGATGGTGTGATTCATCGAAAAGTCTATCCAGAGATCCCACCGAAAGTAGAGTACTCACTAACTGATTTAGGTCGGTTGCTAGAGCCAACCTTACGCGCTTTAGAAGTTTGGGGAATCAAGTATGTTGAAACGACAAAATACTCAAAAAATTGTCCTTCAAACGAGGCTAAGTTGAGTCAATAAGTGTTAGACGGAATATTTTCCCAGTAGGACGGAATGCCAAAGCGTTGTGTCAAAAAATCAATAAATGCTTTGACCCGTAGTGAGTGTCTGCGATTTGACAGGTACAGCGCATAGATGCCCATATCTGTCTCAGGTTGCGGCTGTACCTGAAATTCAGTTAGCACGGGTTCCAGCCGACCGGAGCGAATATCCTCACCGATCAACCAGGTGGGCATCAGCACCAGTCCAGCACTATCGAGACAAACTTGCCGCAGCACCTCGGAAGAAACTGTCAGATCTGGGTTACTCAAATCGTATTTTTTTGCACATTTCCATCATTACAAGCTTTCTTTCTTTGATCTTTAATTAGATGGCTTCAAATAAATTTTGCAATTCATTCAATCGTTCAGAAAATTGTTCCCTTTGCTTTGATAGAGACACTAACTCTGTCATTCTCGTTCTCGATCGTAAAAATTGCCGCACTTCATCATATGCTTGACAAAATCGTTTTACACTCTCAATCGCTCCAAAACCAAGCATCGGATAGTAGCGTTGCTTAATCCCTCGATGGTTCTGTTCGATCGGATTCCCTCGGCAATCTCTGACCTCGTGTTCCACCCTTTCTCCCAGTTCTTCTGCTATCGCTACGGAAAAGTTGTCGGGTTCCCTGAAAAGAGGTTAACTTAATCCTTTCGTCATTGAAGAGGACACCTAACTCGTCCCGAATAAGAAGTCACTGTACAACAGAGCTGAATTGGAGCCGACCGTTGCAGCTGAATTGGTCTGCCAATACGTTCTGATAGACTGCTTCATAGCCATCCACCATAGAATTTAAGCTGAAGCACTGTTCTACATGTTGGCGACATGCATGGCGATCGATTTCGGCAACCTTCGCCAACGCTTCGATGCACTCCTCAACGGTATGACAAAGGAAACCAGTCTTGCCATGAGCAATGATTTCTGGTGCAGAACCCATCGCCATCGCAATCACGGGCGTTCCACTGACCATTGATTCGGTCATCACCAGTCCAAAGGGTTCTTGCCAAGTGATGGGAAAGAGAGTTGCGACGGCACCCCCCATCAAGGCATTCTTTTGAACATGGTTTGCTTCCCCCAAAAATTCAATTTGCTTACCGTCAATATGAGGTTTAATATCCTGCTCGTAATAATCCGTATCGACGCGATCGATCTTACCTGCGATCTTTAAGTGCCAACCTGTTCGTTTTGCAATCTCAATTGCCAAATGGGTTCCTTTCTCAGGTGAGATTCGTCCCAGAAAAGCCAGGTATGGTGGATCGTTGGGTTTTGGATGAAAGATGAAGGCGGTTGGGTCAACTCCGTTGTAAACCGTAGCCACATAATTTAGTCCCAGATCCATACGGCGTTGAGAGTTAGAGATACTGATGAAATTTTGGTGTTTATGGTTCACATACATTTGCTCTATTAGTGGGGCAAAAATCCCATGAAGGGTGTGAACTGTCGGGGTTTTTACCAGATTGGCATAGGGCAGGGCTTGAAAATCGATGTGAGAATGGATGATGTCAAATTCGTTTGCCCGATCGTATACTTTGCTGAGTTGCATCATGTTGTAGATCTGCGCCTCGTGAGGCGATATTCCTAACTGCCGGAAAGATTTTGAAATGCTGGGTTCCAATTCGGCAAGAGTCATTGAATCTGCTGTGGCGAACAGCGTAACGTCGTGTCCTCGCTGGACTAACTCATTCGTCAACAGTCCAACAACAAGTTCACTGCCACCATAGGTTAAGGGAGGAACGCACTCTCCTAAAGGGGCAACTTGAGCAATTCGCATTCGTGATTCTCCTAAAAACTGAGTTTGAAATGTTTATTAAAGCCACCAAAGCAGGATCTGCTTTAGGAATTCTGATTGCCACGTTAAAGCTGAAAGATAAGCATTTGATGAGGAAATTCTGAGGCGGTTTCCTGCGATCGCGTCTAGTTGCTCGACAGATGCCTTTAGCAGCCCTTCTGCCCCCGATGCGGCTGTAATCATGTCCATCGAGCCACTTTTTCTAGACAGGTTTGCACCACGCGGCCCATATCTGACTCATCGTCAATTAATAAGATTCGCCTTCAAGTCGGGGAATTACCACCCCAACAGCTTAATGATTTCATCGGCAAGATGCAGAACATTGAACGGCTTGAAGATGATTCCAGCAAGGTCAAAAGGGTGCAATTTTAGCCGATCGTCTGACAGGTCGGTTGCAGTGAACAAAATCACTGGGATCGACTGCGTGATTGGGTTGGTCTTTAAAGTTTGCAGCAGAGCCAGCCCCTCCCCATCCAGATTGAGATCCAGCAAAATCACGTCAGGATGCTGCCCTTTTGCTTGCTCTAGTCCCGCTTGTACAGACTCAGATGTTATAACCGTCCAACCCTTTAGTCGTTCTAGCGTAACTTTAACAATGCGGCTTAGTTCAGGTTCGTCGTCAACGACAAGAATGCATCGATCGCCATAAGAAGAGGACATTACATTTAGGGTTACTCCATCTAGTTAGAACACGTTTTATCATGGAAATCTAGTCTGGTATTGGCAGCGTGAAGTAAAATTTGCTGCCCCTCCCTAATTCACTCTCTGCCCAGATGCGTCCACCATGCAGTTGCACAATCAGACGACAGATTGACAGCCCTAATCCTGTCCCCCCCTTTTGGCGAGAATCAGACATATTAACCTGTTGAAACTGCCCAAAAATGGTTTCCAGCTTCTCACTTGGAATGCCCCGTCCCTGGTCGGTCACTCGAAATAAAACCTGCTGAGGTTGTGGTTCTACATTAACAGAGACGGTGTTTCCAGCAGGAGAAAATTTGACGGCATTGTTGATTAAATTCACCAGCACTTGCACTAGCCAATCCGGGTCTGCCCAAACCTGAATGTTTCCAGTGGACGATCGCAAATCAACCTGGTTTGCTTCTGCCAAGTTTGGCACACTGGAGAATGCCTGTTGCACAAGCGTCGCCGCCTCACACCATTGCTTTTTCAGTTCCACCTGTCCTGACTCCAGTCGGTTCAGTGCCAGAACATCATTAACCAGTCGCACCAATCGCTCGATATTGTTGTTAGCAATGCCCAGCATCTCTTTCGCCGTTTGGGGGTCGTCATCCAAAACTCCGGTTGCCACGAGTCCCAGCGCTCCCCGGATTGAGGAAAGCGGTGTGCGAATTTCGTGGCTGATGATGGAAATGAATTCACGCTTTATCCGTTCTATCTCACGCTGTTGAGTGACATCCCGCATCATCATCAGCCCGCCGTTATGTGTCTCACTGCCGCCGTGGAGCGGCGAATAGTGGGCTTCGATCCACTGGCGCTGTCTGGTTTTGGGGTAGGTAAAGTGAAAGTCGAAGGTCGTGACGGTTCTTTCTATGCCGGGATCAAAGCCTTGCAATGTTTTAGCGTCCAGAAGGGCAGAAAACACGTCTACTCCACGTCTGCCCATGACGTCTTCCTGCCGCAGTCCGGTCATCTGTCCCATTGCAGGGTTCCAGAGGGTGCAACAGCCATCAGCATCAAAGGCAACAATGCCGTCTACGCTGCTGGTGATTAGCTGGAGCGATCGCTCTTGTTCAGAACGTAGAGCGCCTTGCAAACGCACCAGGGCAGAAATGTCACGCCCCTCAACGATCACCCAGAGAATTTGATGGGTCTCGATCGCGTAGATGGGTTTTGCGGATATATCGAAGGTGTGGAGGTTGCTGCTGGCATCGAGAATGTTAACTTCTTGATGGAAAAGCTGTCCGGCAGCAGCCTGAGCGACTAACGTTTTGGCAATTTCCTGAAGTTCAGCGCTGGCATTCCAGGAGGGGAATTCCCAAAACGGTTTGCCAATGACAGCCTCACGCTCAACGTTAGCGAAGGTTAGCGGATTTTGATTGATTTCCAGCAACATTCCATCAGGGGTGAGCAAGCCGAGAAACTGGTACATTTGGTCGAAAACAGCTCGGAATTTGGCTTCGCTTTCCTGGAGGGCAATTTCTGCTCGTTTGCGATCGCTGATATCCAGCACAATCGCAACTATGGATTGAATGTGTCCGAAGGCATCACGAACGGGTGACACACTGTTGTTGACCCAAACTTCAGAGCCATCACTGCGGATGTAACGCTTTTCGACGGCAAAGTCAGTTTTCTGGGTGATAAGACGCTGGTATAAATCAAGGTTGTGGGGTAAATCATCAGGGTGGGTAATATCCTGTATCCGCTTGTGTAATAGCTCTTCCCTGGAATATCCTGTGATCTCACAATATTTCTGGTTGACCAGGATGAATCGACCCGACATATTGCATTGGGCAATGCCTGCGGTTGCCTGATTGACGATCGCCCGGAACCGCTCTTCGCTCTCGCGCAGTGCCTCCTCTGCTTGTTTTCGATCGGTGACATCTAAGGCAAGTGACAGGATAGATATCAACTCACCTGCCTCATTCCTCAAGACAGAGTTATACCACTCGCAGTAAACGATTGAGCCATCTTTGGTAGAGTTGCGGTTATACATCGTTTTGGACTGTTCATCCCCATTCACCAGGGTTTCAATAACCTCTCGGCGAGCGGCTGCTTCATCTTCAGCATGGACAAATCCCATATCGATCAGGCGTTTGCCAAGCACCTCCTGGCTTTTCCACCCAAAAACGTTTTCCGCCTGCGGTGACCACTGCACGACACGCGATTCAGAATCAAACTCCATCACAGCGAGTGGAGAGTTCATGACGTGATACGTCAGGCGTTGGTGAGCGACACGCAGTGCCTCCTCAGACTGCTTGCGAGCCGTGATATCTCGATAGAAAATGCCAAGCCCCTCCTCAGAAGGGTAGGCGTGAATCTCCAGCCAGATATCATCGCTGGGCGGCAAGTAGTAGTGATGCTCAAAGTGAACCGGAATCTGCTCCGCCATTGCCCGCCGGTACTGATGCTCTACGTTGGTACCGACTGATGCGGGCCATTCCTCCCAGTGTGTTTTTCCCAGCACTTCTGTGGCAGGTTTGCGGTTGAGCCGTTGCGCTTCTGAATTTTGGTAAATAATTCGCCAGTCGCGATCGAGAGCAGTAAACGCATCCGTCATGCTTTCCAGCAACCGATTAATACGGTTGTAGGCATCCTCAGTCTGCTGTTGAGCCGCCTCACTGATCAGCCGCAGTTCCCGCTCTTTCTGCGCCGCTTCTTGACGCATCCGAGCCATCTTGAGCGTTGCCTCAACTCGCGCCAACAGTTCCCGCGCCGAAAAAGGCTTGATCAGGTAATCATCCGCTCCGGCTGCCAGTCCTTCAATCCGCGATTCTCCTCCAGCCCGGGCAGACAGCAGAATGATTGGAATCTGATGAGTGTCTGGGTTTGCCCGGAGCGCTTGTAACAATCCAAAGCCATCGAGGCGAGGCATCATCACATCGGTTAAGACCAAATCGGGCATCTGCTGCCGAATGGCGGCTAATGCGGCGACCCCATCAGATACGACTTCTACCTCATACTGTTGATTCAATAAACGCCTCATATAGTGGCGCATATCGGCATTATCGTCAGCGAGGAGGATGCGAGCAGGGAGGGCAGGTGAGTGAGTGGACGGGTAGATGGGTGGACGGGTAGATGGGTGGTGTTCCGCTTCACTCATCCACTCATCTACCCGTTCACTCCTTTCGTCTGGTAGCCAGCGCAACGCTTCCGCGATATGAGGGGTAGCTCTTGTCTCTACTGAGGTAAATGAATGCTCTGCACCAATGAGTTGGGCTTCGTCGTGTTGTAGTTGTAGACGATCGCCTGGCAAATGACTGTATCCCGTGGGAATTGATATCGTAAAACAGGTGCCCTGACCCACCACGCTACTGACCCGAATGCTGCCACCATGCAGTTTCACTAACTCCTGCACTAAGGACAATCCAATTCCTGACCCTTCATAGCTCCGTCCTGCTGCCCCCTTTACCCGATGGAATCGCTGAAAGATATGAGGCAGTTCTTCGGTGGGAATGCCCGTACCCGTATCTCGCACTTCTAGAATGACATGAGGAAGGAAACTCGCCGTTTGAAGCATTCTCCTCTCTTCCCATCGTAGACTGACGACAATTTCACCCTCAAAGGTGAACTTGAAGGCGTTAGAAAGCAAGTTGAGGACAATCTTTTCCCACATTTCGCGATCGACATACACACGCTGAGGCAGCGGGGGGCAGTCTACCCGTAACCGTAACCCTGCACGCTCGATCGCAGAGCGGAATACCCCTGCCAAATCGGTTGTTAACATCGCCAGGTCTGTTGGCTCGTATACTGCTTCAATCCGCCCTGCCTCAATCCGCGCGAAATCTAGCAGTGTATTGACCAGTTTCAGCAAGCGTTGGGCGTTACGATGGGCAACCTGGAGTTGGTGTTTTAGAGTCGGTGAGTCGGCGGGTAGGTAGGGCGATGGAGTCTCATCTATCCTCCCTCTCCCCTGCTCCTCCACTTCCCCCCTCCCCTGCTCCTCTAAACTCGCCAGTGCATCTTCCAAGGGACCGAGCATGAGTGTCAGGGGTGTGCGAAATTCATGACTGACATTACTGAAGAAAACGGTTTTAGCGCGGTCAAGCTCCGCCAATGCTTCTGCCCGTTTCCGTTCTGCTTCGTAAGCCTCCGCATTGGCAATACGGGCTGAGATTTGCCCTGCAACCAAATCGATGAATTCTCGATAGTTGCCGTCAAACAGCCTGAACGGATTTAACCCAACCACCAAAATGCCAGCTTTTCCGGTCTGACCTGATGCAGCAATGGGTATGGAAACTGCTTGATGCGGCATTTGCTGCCAGACACCCGTGGGTAAGTTGTCAAACGATGCTTCCAAGTCCGTAATCAAGCAGGCTTTTTGGGTTCTGACAACCTCTGCAAGCTGCCAAACCGAATCATCGTCAAACGCAACGGCTTGAGGAACGGCAGGGTGGTCTCGATCGATACTAGATGTCCCTACCAGAACAATCTGTTGTTGCTCCGGCTCGATGAGATAAATCATCGCAAAGGGAAGATCGTAAGGATTGGTTTCCAGACAGCTTGCACTGAAAGTGCAGACTTCATCAAAAGTACGGGCATCTGCCGTTCTGGCTGCCAGTTCCTGCAACAGCGCTAACTGACGCTCACCGACAATGCGCTGGGTATCGTCCGTACAGGCGCAAAAAATACCGCCTGTGCCGCCATGATCATCGGGGATGGGGCTGTAGGAGAACGTCACATAGGTTTCCTCTAGATAGCCTTTCCGCAACATGATGAACAACTGCGCTTCGTCAAACGTTCCCTCATTTTTGCGGATCGCCGATTCTATCCGAGGTTCAAGTTGATCCCAAAGCTCATGCCAGACGCGGGAAGCGGGAAGCCCCAGGGCTGCCGGATGTTTGTTTTGGAGGAGAGAACTGTAGGCGTCATTATAGAGGTTAATCAAGTCTTCGCCCCACCAGACAAACATCGGTTGGCGCGATGTCAGCACAATGCGAAGAGCGGTCTTTAAGCTTTGTGACCAATGCTCTGGTAAGCCTAACGAGGTTTGCGACCAATCGGCGTTACCTTCGGTACACGCGAAGCGTGCTCGCATCAGCGCACCCATTTCACCGCCGCCTGCAAACAGTTGGTCTAACACAGCCTGTTCATTGGTCATGGCATGGCTCCTATTCTGAATACAGCCGTTCTCAGTTCACTTGTTTTCTCCTCAGGGTCTGCTCTTTCCAACGGTGAATGAATCAGATAGTTGTCCCAGTCGTTTCAAAATTCGCTGAATCAAATTGGCTTCTACAATTGGCTTCAAGACATAATCATCTGCTCCTACGGCTAATGCCTGATGTAGGGTATTAGCATCGGAATGCGCGGAAAGAAAAAACACAGGTAACTGGCTCCAGTGCGGATCGCTCTTGACCACCTGGCATAGTTCAATCCCATTGAATTTTGGCATCGAGACATCCAGCAGCAGTAGATCTGGGCAGGTCACTTCCAGGCATTGCCAGAACAGAGTTGGGTCTGCTAAAGCCGTTACTTGAAACCCCCTCGGTTTCAGGTTGGCTTGCAGCCGTGTTAATAAGATTGAATCGTCATCCACAATCAGCAGTTTGGCAGCGATCGCCTCGATCGGGTTGAGAAGCTGAGTGACGACTTGGAACACTTTAGAGGGCATCACGGGTTTTTGCAAAAAGGCATTCGCTCCCAGACGAGCCACTTCCACGCGCTTGCTCAAATCACCCTGCCCGCTCAGCACCACTACCGGAATCGTCGGGAACTGACGCTTAAGCTGTGCCAGCAGGGTTAAACCGCTTTCCGTGGTGTTAGAAAAGGTAAGATCCAGCACGATCGCATTCGGCATACGGGATTGCAGCCGCTCACGAGCAGTGATCAAGTCGCTAGCCGTTTCCAGGTGAACAGCCCAGTTAGGAGCCTCTGCCTGCATTAGCTCAAGCATGTCTGGGTCGTCATCGATCATAAAGACTATAGAGGACTCGGAGAGGAAGGAAGAGGGGGGATGTGGAGAGATGGATAAATTCTTTTCGCCCCTGTCTCCTAGTTCTGGTGTCTCCGCGCCTTCGCTATTTGGCACAGCAAACACAGGCGATCGCTGGGTCATGCAGCGGAGTTGCTGAAGCAGCGTTTCGAGTTGAACCGCTGACTCGGATTGCGACACAGCCGATGAGGAGTTTAGGACACGTTCGATCTGACGGGCAAGCTCTGCTGCGTGTGGAATGCCAAATCCTCCCAAAGAGCCGATGAGCCGATGAGCAATGGTTTGGGCGTGCTGCCGCTGGTTGGGGTCGAGAGAGTTTGTTGTAAGGTGAGCGATCGCCTGCTCCAGCGTTGCGAGTTGTTCCTGCAATCGCTCCTGAAACCCTTGCCACATCTGCTGAATCGTTGCTACTGCTGCTGTATAGTCAGCATCTATACCGTTAGCACTATCAAACTGGGAATGGTCAGACTGGGAATGGAGAGTGCCATTCCCTTCGTTTCTCATCTCTTCATCGTCCTGCCGCTCCTCAGGTAATGATCTCAATCGATATCCCAAGCTATATAGGGTTTCGATCGGATTAGACGTTAGCCCTGCCATTAGGAGCTTTCGCCGCAATCCACGAATTTGGGTGGTGACCGCCTCTTCGCCCGGACATTCATCAATCGACCAAATGCGATCGAGCAGCGTTTGTCGATCAAAAATTCGACGTGGGTGCCGTAAGAATAACTCCAACAGTTTGTATTCTTTGGGCGTGAGGCGTAGAGGTTTACTCTGGTAAGTTACCTGACAATGATTTGGGTCAAGCTGCAACTCGCCCCAGCAAAGTACCTCCGTTAACTCAGTGTCGCCTCGTCGTAACAACGCGCGAATTCGGGCAAGTAGTTCCGATCGCTCGTAGGGTTTGGTGACATAATCATCAGCTCCTGCCTCAAAGCCTGCCACACGGTCTATCGGATTATCCTTCGCGGTCAGTAGCAAAATAGGGACTCGCTGATTTTGCGTTCTCAGTTGCCGACAGAGGCTAATGCCATCCAATCCTGGCAGCATTACATCCAGCACAATCAGGTCATACTGGCTCGTCTCAACGAGTGCCAGTGCTGATTTGGCATTATGAGCTGTGTCAATCGTAAACAGTTGGGCTGACAAAAAGCCGACTAGAGCCGCCGCCGTATCTTGATCATCTTCAATAATCAGAAGTCTCATACGCGGAACCTTGCAGATTGGGTCTTGCAAATTCCTAAGCTAAAAGAATATGGCAGGTTAGAAATTTCAGATGGTAACTGAGGCACCTTTGTTTTACCTAGTTACTATCAATTCCTCATCCCTCTAAAGCTTCAGAATATGTAAAGTTTTATGAGTAACTTCGTTGGCAAATTACCATGATTTCCTCAGAAAGCCCTTAGGTTCTCTTTCTAAGGTGTAAAAGCATCCATATTCAAGCAGTGTGAGCTTGTTCCAGCAACTCATTCCAGTTACTTGGGTGGATGCTAAGTAACAAGATCCTTCTTTTTTTGAGATGTAACAAACAACTGTTGCATCTAACACATCAGGGATCAGCGTACAAATAAAATTCCAGGTTAAAGGGAGTAGACGAGTGGATGAGTGGATGAAAGTGGAATGTTATTTCTCTGCGAGTTCCTAAGTAGGGTTTATTATCCTCTACTGATCAATCGGGAAATTCAATAAATGCTTGGAACATAGCCAGTGAGCAATGAAACACTAGAAGGTTGAAAATGATTTGTACCAACAGTTTGATTAGATACAAGCAAGCAATTGGTTTCTTTTCTCGTCGTGATTATCTAGAGAACGCAATTAAGGAACTGAGGCAAGCAGGCTTTTCTATAGGACAACTTTCTCTGGTTGCTCAGAGCATTGCACGAGATGGAACATTTGCCAGTCTAGAGATTTTTGATTATCTAGATAGTAAACTGCTCCACTTCCCAACTCACCAAATTAACTTTTTGCAAAACCGAGTTGATCAGGGAGATTATCTGCTCATTGTCCGAGGTACACAGACTGAAATTCGACAAGCAACACATCTCTTAAGTTGCTGCGGTATTCAAGAGATGAGCCTTCACTCTATATCAAAATGATCGCAGCAAAACTAATTTGCAAACCTGTGTTTAACACCCTACAAAAACACATCAGCCCAAGATGGTTGATGGTGCTGATATTTCCCATCCTCATTTTGAATGCATGGTTAACGATCAAAACACTCCAGTACTTTCAACCTCTGGTGGCGATCGTGATTCTGGCAGCACTTCTAGCATTCATCCTGAACTATCCTGTTCAATTTCTTCAGCAGCATGGTAACAGACACGGTATTGCAGTGGTTGCCGTCTTTCTCGTCACCTTATTGATCCTGATGGGGTTGGGGATTACATTAGTACCTCGTTTGATTGAGGAACTCAGCCAGATCGTGGTAACAATTCCAGATTGGATTGAAGCCAGCAACCAACGGCTTGAGAATTTGCAAGCTTGGGCAGAACAGCGACATTTACCCGTGAGCTTGAGCCTGCTTGATACTCCGATTACAAAATTATCTTCGAATGGCTTACAATCTATCGCTAATCCCCTTTTGTCCTTAACCATGAGTACGGTTGAGAGTGCCACCGATATTGCTTTCACGATCGTTCTAACCTTCTATTTTCTACTAGATGGGGAAAGCATTTGGAAGGGTATTTTTCAATGGATGCCTAACCACGTCACTACGTTATGTGAACAATCCCTTAAGCAAAATTTTCAGAATTACATCATTGGACAAATCACCTTAGCTTCTCTGATGGGAAGTTCCATGATGGTGTTATTTCTGCTGTTGAAGATTCCATTTGCTCTCTTGTTTGGATTGGGTATTGGCGTTTTAACCTTGATTCCATTAGGCGGTTTTTTGGGCATGTGCTTAACAGGTCTGATTATTACTGTCCAAGATCCTGTCTTGGGTTTGAAGACGTTTGCTTTGGCGCTTTTAATTGACCAAATCATTGATCAGGTAATCGCTCCCCGGCTACTCGGTCGCTTTACAGGACTAAGACCAGCTTGGATTTTAATTGCGCTATTTATTGGCACAAAACTATTTGGATTTTTAGGACTCATTGTTTCAGTTCCCTTGGCTGGTTTTGTGAGAGACACCCTGCAAGAACTTCAGAACGCTTCTGTGGATACTGTTATTGGCTTAGAAGCACCTGCAACATCAGATCATTCACCTCTGGAAAAACAACAAGTGCAGCACTCTGAAGGAAAACCAAGTTTGATTAGTAATGCTTCAAATACCTAAAACTGCTCGAAAGAAGAAAATCATAGCGAGCTTGATGAGTCGCAACCGTCAAAAGATTAGTACACAAGAGCGCATCAAACAATTAGACCAGCTGCTCGACTGGTATGACGACCTGACTCCTGCGGACACAAAAACTGCACAAACTATCCGTAAAGCCTTTTTGCTGACACTGGAATACGCACCAGAAATCATTCGGGAAGAGCGGTTTTCCCAATTTTTGGTTGATCACATTGAATCAGAAGATTTTGCGGAGTTAGAGTGGGAAACGCCGGAAGCAGTGATCAATTATTGTGAATTGCTTTACAGCGTTCGCTTTCACAGCGATTCAATGGCAAAGCATGTCCACTGTCTAGAACAAATCCTGTTGCGTTACGCATTGCAGCGGTATGAGCGGCGAGGGGCACACGAGAAGATGTTTCGGCTGTTAAAGTTAGCACCCACGTCTCCATCGATGACCGATGCAGAACTCTGTCGGCTTAAAAACCGCACTTACCTTTATGAAATGCGACGAGTCAATCAAAATCGCCGCTGTCTCTACATTTATCTCGTCTTCCAAATTGTATTGATTGGGGTTGTCTTTCCCCTTCTATTTATTCACGCTGAAAATGAAGCACTGCAACAACACATTGGGCGATCGGCTCAGTCTATAGTTCAGAGCCAGCCACAACAATTCCTCTCGTACCTCGATGGGTTATATTGGGCGCTCCTTACAGCCGTGACCGGGTATGGTGAAATCACACCTGTAACCGGGCTAGGAAAGCTTCTTGTAGGAATACTGGGTGCTTTAGGCGTACTCACCACCGGCGTTATTGCAGGATTAATTCTAAATTGGTTATCTGAACGCAGCCTCGATTGAGGCGGCTGCTAACTCATCTATAAGTAAGTAATTGTCGTTTTGGTGCGTTACGCTATCGCTTTTCTTGGATGGCGAAGCCTATACAGGACCCTAGCGATGCAAAGTCTATTGTTGCCGGGTTAATAAAATACTGTTCACATGATTTTGTGATTGATTCAGTGGAAAAAGTACGAAAAGCTAAGCTCTTCGCACCGTTGTTGACCCATGAAGGTTAAGAAAATGTTGTAAGGTTAATGACGTGTTTCGGCATTGGTCGCCGGAACGATCGCCAGTAATAGCGGCAAAGAAAGGTTGATTGTGAGCAAGCGAATCACATGGGCTGCCGTCACTATATCGGTATCTTGATGCAACGTGAGCGCAATCCAAATCATTTCCGGTGAGCCACCCGGAGCCGTGACCAGTACACAGGTCAGCCAATCCCACCCAGTCAGGCGTTGAATCAGCAATGCCGCGAGGAATGCAGTGAGCACCATCAAAACAACGGGAAGCAGAGACCGGATGATGGTTGCAGAGCTCAGTCTTGGATTGATCCCCCAATACTCGCCGATTGTCACGCCTAGTAAGACTTGACCGATGAGGTTGAAAAAAGTTGGTAGCTGAAAATCAATGGATACCGGAAACACGAGTAGGAATGCGTCGAATAAAAGCCCAACCGCGATCGCACATAGGAAAGCCGCCATTGGAATTTTGAGCTTGTTGCCCAGATTAACCGCTAGAAGCGCGAGCGCAACGAGCAAACAAGCGATGCACAAATCGAACCAAGAAACCGCAACGATTTTTTGAACCACAGCAGCAACCGCATTGTCAGTCGAACGGGGGACAGCAACATTGGCAATGATGGGTATGACAGAAATAACTGTTGTGAATCGCATCAATTGCACCAGCGAAACTAACGCAGTATTCTTGCTGTAATCGGCTGCAATACTTGCCATGACCCCAATATTTCCAGGCGTTGTGGCTAACAATGCACTCAGTAAATCGATTTTTTCAAATCGAGAATAAATCAAACCGATCGCTGCACCTGACAGCATCAGAAATAAAGGCAATCCCAGGAAAATCAGTAATTGACTGGATAAAACATTGAGATTGCTGTGTTGCAGCGATAGCCCGATCGTTAAACCAACGAGCAGTTGCCCGGCTTTTCTCGCGTTGCGATTTGGCTGGAGCGAGTCAAAGCCTTGTATGCGGTAACTCGAAAACACGATCGCCCCAGCGGCAATTCCGCCTGAGATCCACGCCGCACCATCAAGCCCGATCGCCACCAATCCTAAACCGATCAAAACCGCTAGAATGACCTCGATCGCAAGAGTGACGTAAATCTCCCCAAGTTGAAGTGTGGCTGTAGTTTTAAGTGAGTCAACATTAAACACAGATCAAAGGTCTCCAGCAATTACAGCTTTTGTTCTCATCACAGCATCATAAT
The DNA here is from genome assembly GCF_014764505.1 of Phormidium tenue FACHB-886. GTDB lineage: Bacteria > Cyanobacteriota > Cyanobacteriia > Elainellales > Elainellaceae > FACHB-886. The sequence continues at coordinate 9,149 of NZ_JACXWX010000071.1, read as the reverse complement.
CGTCAGTATTGTAGTGACTGTGTTGCAGTGGAACAGGACAGAGTCATAAGATATGGCTCTGTCCTAAAAAGCGAGGTAGATTGAGTTAAATAGCTTTCTGCAATCTTTACACGGATCTAGAACACTGCCTTCTCAACCCTTCCAATCAGTTTGAAAGCACGCCCCTAGCAAATGCTGCTAGCTGTTGGAGAAGTCGATCGAGATTTTCTGTTGCCTCAAAATCACCATGAGAATGGCTCAGATCTCTCGCTTGCTGGATATGATCAATTCCCTCCGTCTCTCTGTTTAGCTGCAGCAATACAATGCCTAAGTTAAAATGTGCTTCAGCAGCCTCCGGAACGATCTGAATAACTTCGGTAAAAGCCTTCTCGGCATCAGCAAAGTCACCTTGGTTACTCAGTATGATCCCTTGATCAAAGGCATTTTGAGCTGTTTCAAGGTCGGTTGTTCCAATGTCGCTAGTTAACTTTGAAGCCGTATTTTGGGCTACATTCTGAATTGAATCTGCAACCGATGTGACCGACGACTGCACATCTCCAGACATCTGTTTTACCGCCTCGGTTATTTCAGGTTGAGCATCTTGAACTGCTCCCTTGACCGACTGAGACACTCCTTGCACTGAATCTGCAATGCTTGAAGCAGACGACTGAACGCTTTCAGACGTTCTTTGCACCGCTTCGTTAACGGCAGGTCGTGCATCTTCAACCGTTGTCTTCACCGCATTTGCGGTTTGAATGATGGAAGGACGAGTTTGATCAACTGTTTCTGTAACTGAATGAATTGCTTCTGACACTGCCGGACGAACCTCATCAATTGTCCCTCGAACTGAATCAACTGCCTCTGATATCAAAGGCTGAGCCGATTCAACATTTTGTTTAACGGCATTCACTGTGTCAATGGCAGGCTGCTTGATCTCATCAACCGTTTGCTGAACGTTTCGCTTAACGGCATCAACCACACCTCCTATGTTCTGATCCACCCCTTCAGCCACCTCACGCCCAGCATTCGCACCGGCTACACCACCAGCAACTGCCCCAACTGCGGCTCCTAATCGCCCGCCGACTAACCGACCAATAATAGCTCCCGCTAAGCCCCCACTGACAACACCAAATCCTGTTGCTACTGTCTGAACCGGATCTCGTACTTGATTCGGATCGGTTGATGCTTGCTGCTGATTCGGTTGGCGAGAATCCATCGTGTTATCTGACATGTTGTTTTACCCCTTTGAACTTATTTTGAAACTCTTCTGATGTAGTACTAAGTAGCTAGGTGAAAATAAATGCTGCAGTCGTAACATCCACTTCAGCCAAATCTTCTGCTGAAGCTGTGTCGTTGCTTTCATTCAGAACCCCAAAACATATCTGGAGAATCTGGATCATGAAAAACACCAGTTTCATTTCCTCGATCGCTGTAAACGATCAAGAAATTTGATAGATAGTCGATTGGTGGTACTCGATGAACGAAGTAGTAATAAGTGATTGGATAATCTCTCGTCATTACATCTTCATCCTCTGGAAATTCGATACGTCCACCGGATACTTCGTAGCTCTGTTGCCTTCATTCTTCCTAAAGTCATGCAAGTCATGGCCATTGAGCCTAAACGGGTTAATGAATTTGCTCTAACTTAGCGAGCAATGCTAAGCAAAATCTGATGGAATACTGAGGTTTTTAAGTTCGTTCCCTGACCCTCAAGCATCGGTTCTTCTGCAAGCAATCACAATTTCCTCAGAAAACCCTTAGATTTCTGCTCTATTGTTTCGACAAGATGTAGCACTCAAATACTGACACTATGTCGCAGGGGAATTTTGTTGGAGTAGATCCCAAAACAGACCTGTCAAGTAATTGAACAAGGAGATCAGAAAGATGGCAAATCAAGACCTTAGCACACTAAAAGTCGCAATTCTGGTAACAGATGGTTTTGAGCAAGTAGAAATGACGCAACCCCAGCAAGCTCTAAAGCAGGCAGGTGCTGAAACTCATATCGTTTCCCCTAAGTCCGATCGCGTTCAGGGTTGGAACCATTTTGATAAAGGCGATTTTTTCCCTGTAGATGTCTCTCTAGAGCAAGCTAATCCGTCTGACTATGATGCCCTGCTGCTTCCAGGTGGTGTGGCTAATCCTGATCAACTGCGAATGAATGACCGGGCGATCGCCTTCGTCAAGTCTTTCGTTGAAGCTGGCAAACCCATCGCCGTAATCTGCCACGGACCCTGGACACTGATTGAGGCAGATGGCGTGCGCGGGCGACGGCTTGCATCGTGGCCCTCCCTCAAGACCGATCTGCAGAATGCCGGAGCAGAGTGGGTGAATCAGGAGGTTGTGGTAGATAGCAACCTTGTGTCAAGCCGCAAGCCCGACGATATCCCAGCATTCAACCGGGAAATGATCGGACTGTTCAGCGGGGCACGGAAGCAGACGCAGCCCGTGGCGTGAGGTTGCCCTAAGACATCAGAAGTGCAGAACTGAGGACGGAGAGCGAGGATCGCCAACTTACAAAAGCAAGGAATTTAACCAGGAGGACAAGCATGGAACAGCGTCGATTCGGTTCTACGAAGCGCGAGGTGGCGGTGATCGGTCAAGGGACCTGGTACATCGACAATGGTGACCACGCCTCTGCAATCGCCGCCCTGCGCCAGGGCCTCGATCTCGGCATGACCCATATTGACACCGCTGAAATGTACGGCATCGCCGAGGAAGTGGTCGCCGAGGCGATCGCCGAGCGACGCGACGAGGTTTTCCTGGTTTCCAAGGTTCTTCCTGGAAATGCTTCTCGGAGCGGGACGATCGCGGCCTGCGAGAAATCGCTCGCTCGCCTTAAAACCGATCGACTGGACTCTTATCTGTTGCACTGGCGCGGACAGCATCCGCTGGAGGAGACGATCGCGGCATTCGAGCAGCTTCAGCACGAGGGGAAGATTCTCTCCTGGGGCGTGAGTAACTTCGATGTGGCCGATCTTGAAGAAGTCCAGAAGATCGCTGGCGAGGGTCATCTTGCCTGCAATCAGGTCCTCTACCATTTAAGCGAACGCGCGATCGAACACGCCGTAATCCCCTGGTGTGAGAAACATGGTGTAGCCGTGGTTGCCTATAGCCCATTTGGTCACGGGGACTTTCCCAGCCCGCGCACGGACGGAGGTCACGTATTACAGGAAATCGCCGCCGCACACAACGCCACTCCTCGCCAGATCGCGCTCCGGTTCCTAGTACGACGGCCCTCGCTCTTCGCCATCCCTAAGGCATCCAACCCCGAACACGCCGCCGAAAACGCGGGAGCCGGGGAACTCAATCTGAACCAAGCCGAACTCAACCGGATCGACGCAGCTTTCCCGATCGGAACCCGTCCCCGCGTGCTTCCCATGCTGTAAGCTGCTTGTTTAACCTTTCATACAGTGTCTGTCATAAATTTTGTTGAAATTGCATCAACTTAACTAGAAATTTCAACATAAACAGGACTTACGCACTTTGTGCAGCGTCCTGTTATCCTGGTTGATTTTGCACGGGCAAAGTTCGCGCAAAATCAACCAACTGCGTAAGTCCTGATAAAGTTAGTATGCGAAACTCACGAGCGTTAGCCCAGACGGACACCCAAAGGCTTGAAGCGTTTAGCGACGGCATCTTTGCCATTGCCATCACGTTGCTGATCCTGGAAATTAAAGTGCCACAAGTGAACCCTAATGAGGGAACAACAAGTCTTGCTTCAGGGCTGTTCGCGCTGTGGCCGTCTTACTTCGCTTACATTTTCAGCTTTACCATGATTGGGATTTTCTGGGCAAATCATCACTACGTCTTTCAGGTCTACGAACGTAGCGATCGCATATTCAAGCTGATCAATCTCTTTTTTCTGATGTTTATTTCGTTTCTACCGTTTCCAACAGCGGTTCTAGCGAGATACATTACGGATGCACAACAACGACAAACTGCAATTATTTTATATGCGTTGACGTTGTTCGTAACGGTATTAATGTGGCTGCTCATGTGGCTTTATGCCAGTCGCGACCATCGATTGCTGAACAAAAATCTCGACGACCAATTCATCGCTCACCTTACCCGCCAGTATACAGTAACTAGCGTGTTGTACTTCTTAGCGCTTGTGCTGTCATTAGGGAATGGTATCGCAGGATTAGCGTTGTGTGTGTCGTTAACGTTACTATACTTGCTGCCGCAGAAAAGGCCGGTGTATTGTAACGGCGGCGTATGAATCTGACTTTTCACGTTAAATGCTGTAATGCTTATGGGGAGAGAGTTAGCCCCACTCCACTATATCCGCTACAGTGGTCAAGATATGGTGCTGGAGGGCAAGCAGATGCAGGAATGGTGGGAGAAAAGTTTTACCTCGATCGCTGTAAACGATCAAGAGATTTGATAGATAATCGATTGGTGGTATTCGATGAACGAAGTAGTAATAAGTGATTGGATAATCTCTCCTCATTACATCTTCATCCTCTAGAAAACCGATACGTCCACCAGATAGCTTGTAGCTCTGTTGCCTCCATTCTTCCCAAGTCATGGTTATTGAGCCTAAACGGGTTAATGAATTTGCTCTAACTTAGCGAACAATCCTAAGCAAAATCTGATGGAATACTGAGGTTTTTAAGTTCGTTCCCTGACTCTCAAGCATCGGTTCTTCTGCAAGCAGTCACAATTTCCTCAGAAAACCCTTAGATTTCTGCTCTATTGTCTCAACAAGATTCAGCGTTTCTAGGATGTGTTAGGCGCTAACGCAACGCATCACCTGCGATCTTGGTGTGCTAACGACGGTTAACACATCCTACAAAAGATGCGCCCACCGCATCTGAATCGTTTATTAGCCCCCATCAAAAACCAGAAAACTGGCAGTAGATCAGTGTTACCAAAAAGAGGTAATTGCAATGAGCAAATCCATAAAAGTTGAAAAGACAGTCACGATCGATAAATCGGCAGAAGAGCTGTACCGTTTTTGGCACAACTTTGAGAACCTACCGCGTTTTACCAGACACCTTAAAAATGTACAAGTGTACGACGATCGACGATCGCATTGGATTACCAGTGCCCCATTAGATAGCAGCGTTGAGTGGGATGCAGAAATTGTTGACGATCGCCCAAATGAATTGATTGCCTGGAAATCGGTTGCAGGAGCAGACATTGATAATGCTGGCTCTGTGCAATTTAAACCTGCTCCTGGCGATCGTGGAACCGAGGTCAGAGTGGTTACGGCATACAATCCACCTGCTGGAGCCATTGGAGATGCGATCGCTACACTCTTTGGCGAAAACCCAAAACAGCAAATTGGAGATGATCTTGCCCGCTTCAAGATGCTAATGGAATCAGGCGAAATTGCCACAAACGATGGTCAGCCATCGGGACGCCCTAACTCAAAGGACTAATCACCATGAAAGCAGTATGTTGGTACGGTGCGGAAGATCTGCGGGTAGAGACTGTGCCTGATCCCACAATCCTCAACCCGCGTGATGCCATTCTTAAAGTAACCGCCACAACCATTTGCGGTTCTGATTTGCACATTTACGATGGCTTTATTCCCACGATGGAACCCGGTGACATTATTGGTCACGAGTTTATAGGGGAAATCGTTGAAGTGGGGAGCGAAGTCAAGAAGCTGAAGAAAGGCGATCGCACGGTTGTGTCTTCAGCGATCGGCTGTAGTCAATGTTGGTACTGCAAACAGCAGCAGTGGTCGCTGTGCGATAACTCCAATCCGAATGGCTGGCTTCAGGAGAAAGTATACGGACATGGCACAGGGGCAATCTTCGGCTACTCTCATGCCTTTGGCGGCTATGCAGGATCTTTTGCTGACTATATCCGCATTCCCTTTGCAGATTTCACAGCGATTCAGATTCCCAAAGACATTCCGGATGAAAAATTCCTGCCTGTTTCGGATGCGTTTCCCACAGGGTATATGGGAGCAGATTTGTGCAACATTCAACCAGGAGATGTGGTTGCGGTTTGGGGCTGTGGTCCAGTGGGACAATTTGCCATGAAGAGTGCCTACCTACTGGGCGCAGAGCGTGTCATTGGCATCGATCGCTTCCCGGAACGCCTGCAACTGGCAAGGGACTTTGCCAAAGCCGAGATCATCAACTACGAAGAAGTAGATGTCCTCGAAGCGCTCAAGGAAATGACCGGAGGACGGGGTCCGGATGCCTGTATTGATGCAGTCGGCATGGAAGCCCACGGCAGAGGTTTAGAGGGAGTCTACGATAAAGCCAAACAAGCCGTACGTTTAGAAACCGATCGCCCACATGTGCTAAGGCAAATGATGATGGCGTGTCGCAAAGGTGGCACCTTATCAATTATGGGAGTTTATGGCGGCTTTGTGGATAAATTGCCAATGGGCGCAGCCATGAACAAAGCCCTCACCTTCAGATCGGGGCAGATGTTTGGTCCGAAGTATATTCCCAAGTTGGTGGAGCATGTTTTGAACGGCGATGTTGACCCCTCGGCTGTGCTGACGCATCGCTTGCCTCTGGCTGAAATAAAGCAGGGCTTTGAGATGTTCAAGCACAAGAAAGACCAGTGCATCAAAGTGATGTTGCAGCCAGACTAGGCTCATCTCACTTAGGAATACGTGAATAAGAATAAACAATGGGGGTTGTGTCACAAGTACGACACAACCCTATTTATTAGGTGCCTAGATTCCAATTTAAAGCAGATGCGATCGCCCGGTGCAATGTCAGCGGGTCAAAAGGTTTGGCTATGATTCCTTTAACTCTTAGTGTTTCATAATGATGGGGTTCGAGTAATCCAGCTTGTGCAGTCAAAAACACCACAGGTATAAACTGCATTTCCGGCTTAGCCCACAGTGCATCCAGAAACATATAGCCATCCATTTCTGGCATCATAATGTCCAACAGGATCACATCTGGTTGTTCAGCGATCGCCTTGAGTAACCCTTCTTCTGCCGATGTTGCGGTAATGACAGTCCATTGGGCTAATTTTTCCAAGCAGGTTTGCACTACCCGTTGCACATCGGGTTCGTCGTCAATTAACAAGATGCGCTTTGATGCAGAGGTTACCATCATCGTCTGTAACAGCACTGTGCTGCCTCTCTTAAAAGAAAAGACTATAAACCATTGAAGTAACTACCTATGAAAGATCAATAATTCAAGGAAATTGTGAGGAGATTCTGAGCGATTAGCATCACCAGGCTACAACTCTGTTCTACTCTCCATTCTAAAGATAGGTTACGACCAATATCGTGTTTGGTTAAGTGCTTATAAAACCCAAAATGCAAAAGCTACACAGCTTTCATTTTAAATAAACTCGGAATTTTTTGTGAGATAGATGAGGAATGTAGTTGAACAGGCTCATTAAGATGCGATCGCGGCTCAACAACTCCTGTGAATTCACCATAATTTCCTCAGAAAGCCCTTAGATTTTCCCTCTAGAGTTTCAATCAAGTGCCATAAAACTAAATTAAACAAGATAAGCAAGAGGGAAAAAAACTATGAGAGCAGTTTGCTGGCAAGGGGCTAACAAGGTAGAAGTCGAAACGGTCCCCGATCCCAAAATTATTAATCCCGGAGATGCCGTGATCAGAATTACATCCACTGCAATTTGTGGTTCTGATTTACACCTCTACGATGGATTCATTCCGACGATGGAGCAGGGTGATATTCTGGGGCATGAATTCATGGGAGAAGTCGTTGAAGTCGGCAGTGAAGTTAAGCGAATTAAGGTTGGCGATCGCGTCGTCAATCCATTCCCGATCGCCTGTGGTCACTGCTTCTTCTGCAAACAAACGTTAACATCCCTGTGTGATAACACCAACCCCAATGCCTTTATGGCAGAAGCCCTGATGGGATATTCGCCCTCAGGCATTTTTGGCTACTCCCATATGTTAGGGGGCTATGCAGGCGGTCAAGCAGAATATGCCCGCGTTCCTCATGCTGATGTCGGTCTATACAAAATTCCCAACGGGTTGACAGACGAACAGGTGCTGTTCCTTTCGGATATCTTTCCAACTGGATATATGGCAGCGGAGAACTGTGATATCAAACCCGGTCATGTGGTTGCCGTTTGGGGTTGTGGTCCGGTAGCCCAGTTTGCGATTCGTAGTGCGTTTTTACTTGGGGCAGAACGGGTAATTGCGATCGACCGTGTGCCTGAACGCCTCCAGATGGCAAAAGACGGTGGGGCAGAAGTCCTCGATTTTGAACAGGTTGATGTTGGGGAAGCCCTCAAAGAGATGACAGGAGGTCGTGGACCTGATGCCGTGATGGATGCAGTGGGGATGGAAGCCCACGGTATGGGACTGGAGGGACTATACGACAAAGCGAAACAAGCAGTCCGTTTAGAAACAGATCGTCCCCCTGCGTTGCGGCAGGCGATCCTTGCCTGTCGTAAAGGAGGCACTGTGTCCGTTCCTGGTGTTTATGGTGGTTTTATAGACAAGGTTCCCATGGGGGCTTTTATGAACAAAGCCTTGACCATGAAAACAGGACAGACCCACGTTCACAGGTATTTTGCCCCGCTACTGGAGCACATTCAGAACGGCGATATCGATCCTTCGTTTGTGATTACCCACAGGTTGCCGCTAGAGCAAGCCCCGAATGGTTACGAGATCTTTAAGCACAAAAAGGATCACTGCATCAAGATCGTACTCAAGCCAGGCCAAAGTACCTAAAATCCCAGCGAGGCAACCTTAGAACTACCAATGATTCAGCCAGTCCAGAGTCATTGGTAGTTCAATCGATCCTATTTGAGCAGGTTGAAGGATTGCTGGACTGCCTACCCGAAAGCGATCGCGCAGATACGTATAGCCTGTGAGCAATGGTGCATAGATCACCAGCACAGCGATGAAAACGATGACGGTTTGCCAGAAGCGTGGCTCATCCTGGGCTGAGAGGGCTGAAATTGGAACAGCAAGCTCACACAATCTAGCTGGCGGCAAGGGAGAAGCAAGCCAGGGTAAACGCGCGTGGAGCAGACAAAATCGAGATTCAAACAGCCAACGTTTAGAGGAGACCTAGAAAAATGGGAAATTGTCAGAACTGAGTGTCCAAATCTCGTCTCTTTTTCATAAGCATGTCTTTCCTCTCCTTCTTTTTTGCTAAGCAGCTTGGAAGATCGCTTGTAATTCACTGACTCGTTCTGTAAATCGTTCTCTTCGCTCAGATAGAGACACTACTTCTGTCATGTAGCGCTGTACTCTC
>NZ_JACXWX010000070.1 GCF_014764505.1 Phormidium tenue FACHB-886 | reverse complement strand
GTAGCCACGATAGGTATAGCTGCAAATAAAGGTGCTCCGTTGGCACTGTTGATTACGACATTTGTAACGGGGTTTTCCAGCACTAGAGCGACCATGCCTGACGATATTATCACTGCCACAGTCTGGACAAACAACGGGTTCTAACACCATGCTGCAATTTCAGAAAAAACATCTCTCTAATTCTCTCTCATTTCCACACGTCTAGAACATTACCAGGTGTGCCGTGCGCTGGAAAATTGAGCAGTTTCATCGGGAAGTCAAACAAACCACGGGTATCGAGTCCTGCCAATGTCGCAAGCAGCGGATTCAGCGCAATCATATTGCTTGTGCTTTGCTCGTTTGGACACGTCTTAAGCAGATTGCTCAAGCTACAGCGACAACAGTCTACCAACTGAAAACTGGGCTGTTATCAAACTATTTGATTGAGCAACTTAAGTCCCCTACTCTGCCTATGAAGCTCAATTATGCTGCCCACCACATTTAGTACCCTTGCGTAAGTCCTGCCTTATTCAAAACCTCAGAAGTATCGCTCGGTTTGACCGCTAAGAATCCCAGTAGCAGACCTTCAGTTTTAGCCAGAGCTGTTGTGAAATCTGAGCTTGGGGCGTTTATGCGACAAACGCATCAGAACACTCATACATTTATCGCTACACAGATACGACAGGGGCAGTGCACTGGCGAAGTTGAGGGCAGCATTGATGTGGAGCGGGCGACAATGGCGATTTTCATGCTTGTGGAAGGGCTGGTTTCACATGTTCAGCTTGGTCACTACACAGGTGAACAGGCTTTGCAAGTCATTGATGATCACCTTGCCGGGCTGTTCCGGTTTCCAAAATCTCCAACCCAGTAACAGCATTCAATCGTCTGTACTGATTGTAGATAGCTCCTGTGGTAATCCGCACTGATCGCAAAAGTCTGTCAACAGCTTCAAAATTCGCCGACTTAAGTTGTGGCAATGGATGGACTCAAGCCCAGCAATGTTCAAGATTTACGCCCTTATGTTGAAACGGGCAAAATCTATGCGATCGCTGTAGGAAGTGCCATTACCCGCAGTCCTGCTCCTAATGCAGCAATTGAGCAATTCCTGCTGGAAATCGATCCCCTTCCCCAATCTGCAAAACCCCTCGTCACCGTTTAGACACTTCTAAGAGACAGCAAAATCGGGGGACAGCGAGGATAGGAGGGTTGTAATTCTCCTCAGCACAAGCTGCCTCCTTAATAACGCCGCACGCTCTTTACAGGTTCGCTTCGATCGCACCCAACTGTTTTAACACGGCTTTCTGTCCATCGCTTAAACCTGTCACTCCCTGAATGTTCATGCCTTCATAAAGTCGATCGCTCTTCAAGACGCGCAGACATTCACCGGTTGACCCATCCCATAACCGAATCGTTTCATCAAAACTGCCGCTAGCAAGAAGCGATCGTCCGGTTTCATCCGATCCAAACGCAACCGAAGAAACAATGTCAGTATGCCCCCGCAAAACGTTTAAGCACTTTCCAGAATCAACATCCCAGAGCCGAATCGTATTATCGGCGCTACCGCTAGCAAGGATCTGCGGGCTGTTGAATGAAAGGGAACAGAGGGCGAGCGATCGCACCGATGCAGTGTGTCCATGCAAGCTTTGCAGACATTGACCTGTTGCAATCTCCCAACGTTTAATGCTGTTATCACTTCCCATTCCAATTAGCGTTTGTCCATCGGCACAAAATACCACCTCAAAGCCTAGCAAGTCATGTTGATCAAAGACCTGCACACAAGTGCCTGTTTCCACCCGCCACAGCCGCACAATGCCATCCTTAGCGATGCTGGCTAGCCAGTGTCCATCAGGGCTAAAGGTGACATGCCACACCGGATAGGCGTGTCCAACCAGAGTATGCAGAAGGTTGCCAGTATCAATATTCCAGAGTTTCACGGTAGCGTCATTACTGGCGCTAGCAAGGATATGCCCGTCTGGGCTGATCGCCGTACCAAACACACAATTCGTGTGACAATGCAACGTGTTAATGCACTGTTGCGTTTGAGCATCCCAGAGCTTAATAGTGCCGTCAGTACTGCTGCTGGCGAAGGTTTTACCATCGCTACTAAATGTCACGTCCCAAACCCAGTGAACATGCCCGCTAAAAGTTTTGAGGCAAGTTCCATCTAGCGCATTCCAGAGTTTGACTCGCGAATCTGTAATGCTACCGCTGACAATGTGCCGACCGTCAGGGCTAAACGCAACAGACCAGACACGGCTGATGTGTCCCTGCCAGGTTTTTAAGGCATGTCCGCTAGTTACATCCCACAGCTTCTGCACTCTATCAGCGCTGCCACTCACCAGGGTTTTACCATCGGGGCTAAAGGCGATCGCTGAGACGCAAGCCCGATGTCCCAGCAAGGTGCGAATCGGTTGCTCAGTTTGCAGATTCCAGAGGCGAATCGTTTGATCCTGTCCAGCCGTTGCCAATCGCGAACCATCCGGACTAAATGCCACCGACCAAACTTGGTCTGTATGTCCCTCAAAGCAGATAGATTCTCCGGTTGCCGAATGCCACAATCTTACGGTTTTATCCCAACTGGCACTGGCAACCCACTGACCATCTGGGCTAAAGGATACTGACAACACCGTATGGCGATGTCCTTCAAACTGGCGCATTTCACTGAAGGTTGAAAGATCCCAGAGGCGCACCGTGAAATCGCCCCCACCACTCGCTAGCCATTGACCATCAGGACCGAAGGCAACAGACTGAACAATGCCAGAATGCCCTTCTAGATAGGCTAGACGGGTTCCCGTTGCCACATCCCACAGTTCTAAAAAACCTTCTTCTTCACCGATCGCCAGCCGTTTGCCATCGGGACTAAACTGCACTCCCCAGCCCATCTTGACAATGTGAAAGGGTTCGCGCAACAGCTTCCCGGTTCGGACATCCCACAGTTTGATCAGAGAGTCGTGAGGGCTGCCACTGGCAAGTACCTGACCGTCAGGGCTGAAGGATAATCCCCAGGTAAACTCGTGGTGTGCCTGCCAACTCAGCTTTGGTTGCCCGGAAAACACATCCCAAAGGTGAATTTTGCCATCCACATCAGAGCTTGCCATCAAGCAACCATCAGGACTAAAGGCAACATTGACTAAACTACTGAGGGTTTGGGCAAAGGTAGACCCGGTGAAATCGCACCCGCTGAAATTAACTTGATGCAGTGAGGTCCCCTGAAGGTGCGCCTGCCAGACGGGTAGATGCGAAAAATCCCATCCGCCTAGATCAATCTGGAGGTAATTCAACAAACTCAGCAGGTTGGCAGCGGCATAACCGGGATAAATTTCGGGCGTAGTTTGCAAGTGCTGTAACCGTTGCTGGATGTGTTGGCTGAGGGCAGCGGTAGAACGAAATGAGCTGCGTAATTGAGTCGCGATCGGTTCTAGAATCAGTCGGATTTGGCTCTCGCGAATATAATCTCTGGAGCTTGCCTTAACTAAAGCATAGTGATTGAGCAAGTTGAAGGACTGTTCACCCTTAAGTTCTGCAGCTACAGTTTTAATCAAGCGTTCTGTTACATATTCCATCACCGCTGGCTGTTGGGTGAAACTGGCGGGGGCGCGTTCGGCTTTGCCATTCTGCCTCTGGGAATTGCTATTCTGCTGTTTCCGCTCAATCAGCAATCGCGGAGCAGTTTCGATGAGACTCCGCCGTCCTAACCCTTCCAAAACTTCCAGCAACTGTGCTTTGGAGACCTTGGGAAATAGATCGGCATGAAGTTGGTTAATAGTTGTCCATTCTCGGTTAATCGCCAACCAGTTCATCACCTGCCGTTCTAGTTTCGATAGCCGCTCGATTTGCCCCTCTAGCAGACGACGCAGCCCGTTAAAAACGACGGTGCCCTGCTCTAAAAACTCTGCAATATCGCCTTCGAAAAGGTCACGAATTGAGGTTGCAACAATTTTCAAAGCTAGGGGATTGCCCCGATAATGTTCAATCAGTTGCTGGCGATCGGCGACGCTGCCAACCAGTCCTTTGGTTTCCAAAATGCCGAGACTATCGGCTGTTGCCAGTCCAGTAATTTGGAGCGATCGCACAGGTAAGGCATCTCCCTCCAGCACCGCCACTTCTGCGGGCTTTTCTCGGCTGGTCAGCAGCAAACAACTTTGATGTTCGGTTGCGCCAATCCGTCGGAACAGCTCTCCATAAACTTCATAGCCCGATCGATAATTGCCAACAGGCTGTCCACTTTGAAGAATCGATTCTACATTGTCAAATATCAATAGGCAGCGTTCTTGTTGCAAATATTGGAGCAACCGAGTGATCTGAGCTGAACTGCCTTTGGGTAAATCAATGTCTTGCTGACGCGACAAAAGTGGGATCAGATCTTCCAGTAGATCTGTTAAAGGCGGTGCATCTCGCAGCGATCGCCAGATAATAGACTGGAAGGGTGTGGAATGAACCGCCTCTAGCACCTGATCCCTATCACCTGACAACTCCTGCGCCAGTTTGATCGATAGCGAAGTTTTGCCAATGCCTCCCATTCCTAGTAAGCAGATTAAGCGGCAGTGTTGCTTTTCTGAGGAGAATTCGGGGTTAATCCACTGCTGCAAAAGCTCTAGTTCTAATTGACGACCATAGAAGATAGAAACATCTGTCGCTTCACCCCAATCAATTAGTGTTGAGGCAGTTCCCGATCTACACTCACGTTCTCGTTTTCTGTCTCCCTTAGTTTCTACTTGCTCAACCTCTTCAGAGTCCTGCCGCCAGTGATACTCTAATGAAGTCCGAAAGTTGATCTTGCTAACCTCTTCGCCTAGCGCATCAGAAAGCAATTGCCAGAGTTTGGGACCTGCATATCGTTTCAAGTAGCTGGCAGCGTAATTTGCTCTGCTGGCAATTTCTTCGTAGGTTTCCCCCTGCCAGGAGCCGCTCAGAATTGCAGTTTCAACCGGACTGAGTCGTCGTTTTGCTTTTGCCAAAACAACTCGATTTGCAACCTCAAGTCCTTGCTCCGCATCCATTTGTTGCCAATCCAGGTAACGAGTAACTTTACCAGGAAATCTGCCAGAGATCTGCCAGAGAAGTTACTGACAAATTATACCAAGGCATTTTACCTGCTGTAATTTTCGTACAAAGTTCTTCATCGGGCAACCTATGAACTTCTATCTATTAACGGTTTATTCATCGTTCAGGATGGAAGCGCTTGATTGGCAGAAGAGACGTAGATGGATGTTTGTACCCTTTATATCTCTCATGCGGTCAGGCGAAGGGCTTTCAGTTGGTGAAGAACTAAGGTTTAAATATCAAAGTTCAACAGCGCATTCAACAACTTCTGTTTTACAGGTTGGTGAATGTAACTATGAAGTCAACGGTGGATTAGGCAATGATTACATTAATGGTGGCAATGGCAATGACGTGCTCCGGGGCCGCGATAGCGATGACGTGCTCGAGGGTGGCAATGGAGACGATCACATTAATGGGGAGTCAGATCGTAGCCAACTGTTTGAAGGGAGCGGCAACGACATTTACTATATCCAGAATGCAACCACCGCCGTTTTTGAGTCTGCTTCGAGGGGGAAAAAGAGATAGTGTCTTTCAAGCCAAGTTTATTGAGAAAGCCTTTGGAATTGCTGCTTAAGAGAATGTGAACAATATCGATCGTTTGTCCTTTTTTCTGCTAAGGCGCGATCGCAGCAAATCAGCTCAATTGTAACAATAGCTACCTCAAAAGGAATAAAGTAAACATTTATTAAATTTTATAACAGTTTCGTGATAATTTGTAACAACAGGGAAAGCTGCACCATTCAAAGCCTTCTCTGTCCTTTTCGCTAACTGCAAGCCCAGTAAGGTAGGTTTTAAAGATGCCATTTACTATTGATTCAGCTCGCGGTATTTTCCCAAATACCCTGTCTGCTGATGCAGTACCCGCCACAATTGCTAGGTTCAATCAGCTTAGTGCTGAAGACCAATTAGCATGGACCTGGTTTGCTTACCTTGAAATGGGTAAGACGATCACTGTTGCTGCTCCGGGTGCTGCCAGTATGCAGTTTGCAGAGGGAGCCTTGAATCAAATTCGGCAAATGACTTTCGCTGAGCAGACACAGGTCATGTGTGATCTGGCAAATCGGGCAGATACGCCGATTTGTCGTGCCTACGGGATGTGGTCTGCAAACATTAAGCTAGGGTTTTGGTATCAGCTTGGCGTATGGATGGATCAGGGAATTGTGGCTCCAATCCCGGCGGGCTACCAACTTTCTGCTAATGCCTCAGCAGTATTGCAAGCGGTTAGAGAACTCGACCAGGGACAACAGATCACGGTGCTACGCAATGCTGTAGTGGATATGGGGTTTGACCCAAGCAAGCTAGATGGCTATACCAGAGTATCTGAACCTGTTGTTGCTCCTAAGGAAAAGTCTCAGCGAACTCAAGTCACCATTGAAGGTATGACCAATGCAACTGTGTTGGCTTACATGGACAATCTTAACGCCAACGACTTTGGAACACTGATTGAACTATTTGCGCCCGATGGTGCCTTACAGCCTCCTTTTCAAAGACCGATTGTAGGCAGAGATGCCGTCCTCCAGTTCTTCAATGAGGAATGTCAGAATCTCAGGCTGCTCCCAGAACGAGGTGTGTCTGAACCCGCAGAGGATGGTTACACTCAGGTGAAAGTGACGGGCAAAGTACAAACTCCCTGGTTTGGCGCTGCAGTAGGAATGAATATGGCTTGGCGCTTTTTGCTCAATCCCGATGGCAAAATTTTCTTTGTGGCGATTGATTTGCTAGCATCCCCCAAAGAATTGTTGAATCTAGTTCGCTAGAACAAGCTGACTTTGATTAAGGATAAGGTAGCTACCTGCATACGGGCTTTCTAGTAGGTTTATACCACCATCTATAGAACGAGGGGCTTAAGCCCCTTTTTCATAGGGTTAACCGTGTATGCACAAATGAGGTGTGCATATGTGTAAACAGCACGCCATATAAAATTTTGTTTTTTTAGGGTTGATGATGCAAGTGAGTGACGCTGAGTGGTCTGTGGTTGAGAAAAGTATCGCACAAGCAGCTTTTGAGAAGGCTTATGAGCGAGAAATCAATGCTTTGATGAAGGAAGTTCGGGAAAAAGGGAGTGCGATCGCAACATTTGATGATGTTTGGCAACTACACGATTTCTTGAGTGCAAAGAGACACGAAATAGACGGTAAATATGACTATAGATACTCAGTGCTAATTTTTGTCTTTGCTACGTTAGTGAGAGAAGGTTGGCTATCTCTAAGTGAACTAGAGGGGATGGGCGCAGATAAACTCACTAAAATTGCTGCTTTAACTCGTATGTAAAGGACTTTAGCAGAAACTGACAGAACTGGGTACTCAGCTTGAGGGCAGACGCCTCTTTAATAAACTTGCTACTGCTCTCAATCTCTTACTCAGCAAACCTTCTTACGGATTGCTCCCATTGCTGCTTGACTCGCACCACTCCCCTGCAATGCGCGACGAATTTGGGCTGTGCCATATTTCGCTGCAAGGGCTGTCATCGTCCCTTTAACGAACGCACTAGCACCTCCTTCAAATAGAGCCATCGCAGTCTTAGACAACGCTACTATCTAGTGCTAGGCTTTGGAGCGATTGAGCGCGCGAAACAATTTTGTCAAGCGTATAATCCCATCAGCAAATGTAAGAGAGCAATTGGCAATTGGAACTTTACATTGAAAGCCTATGACTACCTATAAAACGATGTCAAGCAATTAAGCAGTTAATATATTCAGCCATTCATTTACTAAGATTCCGTGAAGGTCGAATAAGAGTACCATCTATTGGCGGACGCATTGGAAATTGCTTTCGCGGTTGGTATGGCGAGGCGATCGCTGATACCCTCAAAGATTTGCCGACGACTGCTGAAGCACTCGCACAAGAGATGCCAAAACTTGCCTACCGCATGAGAAATCGAGCCGGGCTGCGGGTTGACGATGCGCCACGCTCAGATGCTGATGTGATGAAGCTGTTTGAGAAGATTCCGGGCACCTCCAAACTGGAAGCCAGTGAAACTAAGATTCAAGAATTCTTAACAGACAAGCACGGCATGTTCAATTGCATGCAAAAGCTTGTGAATAGTTGCTGATAACTTTGGTCCAGTCATTAGGTTCGGAAACTGATGTTTGTCCAGAAATTGGAGCAGAACTGAAAGGGCTTAGTCAGAACTGCTCGATAAGCCCATAACACCTATGGCGATCTGTTTCGGCTGCCTTACGGCTATCCTGCAGTCTGTGTGCAGCCCAACTGGGTTGTGGGCTGTTACAGCACCTGCCGCAATTCTAGAATCGCATCAGCGCAACAGTATTTTCGATCTGGTGATGGGCAAGCTCTGGAGTCCACTGAAATTTGTGATGAGCTGCTGATGCTTGTGTTTGCAGGCTATGGAACCACAACTTCGCGATTGTGTGAACCCTCTTAGAGGTAGCAGTTCAATTCATCCTATCCCTTGGTACACCGGAGCTGAATTCAGTTGAATGTTGAAAGTTCAGGAGGACACTCATTTAAGTCGCGTTTTAACTCAAATAACTTGAGTGGTTTGAATCGGGCGATCGCAGAAGAATGAAGTTAACCGAGGTGGGCAGCAAGCACACCAACCTAAAGCCAACATACTAGACAACAGCTAAAACGAAGACACACCATGAAAACACAGAAAGTATGGTTCATTACCGGAGCCTCCAGAGGCTTTGGCTTAGAAATTGCTAGAGCAGCCCTGGCAGCAGGTGACCAAGTCGTAGCAACGGTTCGCAGCCAACCCGCACAACTCGCTGCTACCCTAGACAACCACCCGGATCTGTACGTGGTGCAGATGGATGTCACCCAGGAAGACCAGGTACAAGCCGCTGTCAAGCAAAGCATTGCCCGTTTCGATCGGGTTGATGTCCTAGTCAACAATGCCGGATATGGCATGGTGACGGCGATCGAAGAAGCCACCGATGCCGAAGTTCGTAAACAGTATGACACCAACGTGTTTGGGTTACTCAATGTGACGCGTGCCCTCTTGCCGTATCTGCGCCAGCAAAAGTCTGGGCACATCATCAATATCTCGTCTTTGTTTGGCTACGATGCAGTTCCGGGCTGGGGATTGTACGGCTCTACTAAGTTTGCGGTCGAAGGGATCTCGAAAGGGTTAGCAGTCGAACTGGCACCGCTCGGCATCCACGTTACGACAGTCGCTCCCGGTCTTTTTACAACCGACTTCCTGAGCGCTGACTCCTATGTTGCTGCTAAAACCATCATTGCCGATTACCAGGCAACGGTAGGACGAATGCGGAGCGGAGCCGATGCGCTACACGGAAACCAGCCCGGCGACCCGAAAAAGTTTGCCCAGGTGATGATCCAACTCGCCAATACAGAACATCCGCCGCTGCATTTGCCCGTCGGCAAGGACACGATCGCGATGTACCAGAACAACGCCGCGAAAATGGCAGAGGAAATCGAAGCATGGCTGCCAGTTGCGACCAGCACTGACCATGACTACCACATCGCAGCTTAGACCATCGCCTGACCTACAACATTCACATATTCGTTCACACATTATTTCCACAGGAGTTTTACAATGAGCACTGAACAGAAAGTTGCTGTGATTACTGGCGCATCACAAGGCATCGGCGCAGCCCTCGTCCAGGCATACCGCGATCGCAACTATCGGGTGGTTGCCATCTCACGCTCAATTGAGCCATCCGACGATGATGCAATCCTCACAGTATCCGGCGACATCGCCGATCGCAAAACTGCCGAGCGTGCCATCACCGAAGGCATCACCCGATTTGGACGCATTGACACATTGGTCAACAACGCTGGCATCTTCATCGCCAAGCCGTTCACCGAGTACACCGAGGCAGACTACGCGGCGTACCTGGGCACCAACATTGCTGGCTTCTTTCACATCACGCAACTTGCCATCGCCGAGATGGAGAAGCAAGGCAGCGGTCATATTGTGCAGATTTCGACGAGCCTGGTGGACAACCCGATCGCTGGCATCCCCTCTGTGCTCGCATCACTCACCAAGGGCGGACTGAATGCCGCAACTAAATCGCTGGCGATCGAGTATGCCAGGCGCGGTATCCGGGTGAACGCGGTGGCGCTGGGGACCATCAAGACACCCATGCATCCGGTCGAAACTCATGCACAGCTCAATGCCCTGCACCCAATCGGTTACATAGGCGAGATCTCCGATGCTGTCGATGCGATCCTCTACCTCGAATCAGCCAACTTTGTGACCGGCGAAATCCTGCATGTCGATGGTGGACAGAGTGCAGGGCACTGATACCGCCTTGCACACAGGAAAATGGCTCTGACGCTCCCAAACAAGATTGCTCGATCGTCCAACCTGCTGACCCAGGAACGCACACCATTACCCCATTTGAAAAAGGTATGATCTACGAATTACGCATTTATCACGCCATACCCGGACGACTACCCGCGCTGCTGGCGCGCTTCCAGAACCACACGTTACAGATTTGGGAAAAGCATGGCATCCGCCAGGCTGGATTCTGGACAACGCTAATCGGCGAGAGCAATCAGCGGCTCACCTACCTGCTTGCCTGGGAGAGCATGGCTGAGCGCGAGGAGCGTTGGAGTGCATTTCTGGCTGACCCCGAATGGATCGCGATCAGCACTGAAACTGAGAAGGACGGTCAACTCATCCAGAACATCAGCAGCGAGTTGCTGGCACCGACTACCTTTTCTTCGGTGAAGTGAGTGGTGGAGCGAGTGACAGAATGACCCGTCGCTCGCCCCAGCATCACGACTCAGTAATGCGGACAGACGCTCACTTAAAGATATACATCTTGCTTCTATTAGCAACTGTGGGAGATATTTATGTGGCCTAAGACGGAACTGATAGATTTGCTCAAGATTAGGCATCCAATCATTCAGGCCCCGATGGCTGGTGCTGCCACACCTGAGTTAGTTGCGGCTGTTTCGAATGCAGGAGGTCTTGGCTCATATGGTGGGGCGGCCACCCCACCAGCGCAACTTCGCTCCATTATCAGGCAAATTCGGGAGTTGACCGACCAACCCTTTGCAGTTAATTTGTTTGCCCCAGCCGTTGAAGCGTATCAACTGACGCCTGAGCAGCAAACCCCGATGGCTGAGCTATTAACACAATGGCACAACGAACTAGACGCCGGACCTGTACCCGAACCAGTCCCGATACTCGGACCATTTGCAGAGCAATTGACTGTCCTGCTTGAGGAGAAAGTACCTGTTTTTAGTTTCCACTTTGGTCCTGCGCCCATTGAGGCAATTCGGGAAATACATGCGATCGGCTCAATTGTATTGGCCACCGCGACCACCGTCCGTGAAGCCAAAGCTCTAGTCGTTGCAGGAGTCGATGTCATTATCGCCCAGGGCTTTGAAGCCGGAGGTCATCGCGGGACTTTTGCGGTACCTTATGAACACGGATTGATTGGAACAGCCGCGTTGGTGCCACAGATAGCTGATGCGGTATCGGTTCCGGTTGTTGCGGCGGGCGGAATCATGGATGCTCGTGGAATCGTTGCTGCATTTGCACTTGGGGCAAGCGGCGTACAGATGGGAACCGCCTTTCTCGCCTGCCCTGAGAACAATATCCCAGAAGTCTATAGGCAGGCGGTACTCAAGTCTAAGGACGAAGACACGGTTATTACTGAAGTATTTTCTGGCAAACCCGCTAGAGCAATACGAAATCGATTTATACGTGAAATGGAAAATAACAGGGGTAAGGTGCTGCCATTCCCAGCTCAGATGTCGATCGGGCGAGTTTTGCGTCAGGCTTCCGCTCAACAATCAAGTCCAGATTTTGTCAGTATGTGGGCAGGACAGGGAGCAGCATTAGCCGAAGCTCTCCCGGCAGGTGAGTTGATCGAAAAAATCATACAAGAATTTCAAGCTGTAACTGCTTCTTTACAACTCAAATAATTAAGTTCAGACCAAAGTTTATCTTTGAATAACTGCTGGCCGCGAACTGCTAATTACGTTGTTGCTGAGAGTGAAAGTTTTATCGTTATCACCGGAATATCCCTTCCCGTACATCTCTGTGCGACTGCTGCTCATCTCCACATCCGGTGGGTTTAAGACATGGTTAGGTATTGAAGGAGAAAAATAATGCCGACGAACGCGAAGGGAAACTACACAGGAAAAGTTGCGTTTGTGACCGGAGCAGCGAGCGGTATCGGACGCGCGGCGGCGCTAGCATTTGCCCGCGAGGGGTCCAGCGTGGTGACCGTCGATGTGTCTGAGCAGGATAACCAAGAGACGGCCCGCCTGATCGAGGACCAAGGCGGACGGGCGCTCGCCGTCCGGTGCGACGTGACGCGGAACGAGGACGTAAAGGCGGCCCTAGCCAAGACCGTTGACGCTTTCGGGCGGCTGGACTTCGCCTTCAACAACGCGGGCATCGAGCCGAGAAAACCGGCTCCAACCGCAGAGTACGAGGAGGAGGAGTGGGACCGGATCCTTGACACCAACCTCCGTAGCGTTTTTCTGTGCATGAAGCACGAGATCCCACTCCTCCTCAAGCAGGGCGGCGCGATCGTCAACACGTCCTCGGGGGCAGGCATCATCGGCGTCAGGGGTAGCCCCGCGTACAGCGCCGCGAAGCACGGCGTGATTGGTCTCACTCGATCGGCGGCCCTCGACTACGCCGCGCAGAACATCCGCATCAACGCCGTCTGTCCCGGCTTCATCGACACCCCGATGCTGAGTCGCTTCACGGGCGACACGGACGAAGGGCGCGCGAAGATGATCGCGGAGGAGCCGATCGGACGTCTGGGCAAGCCCGAGAAGATCGCCGCGGCTGTCGTCTGGTTGTGCTCGGAGGCGGCTGCCTTCGTTGTTGGGTACGCTATGGTGATCGACGGCGGCCAAACGGTGCAGTAACGGTTGACGCTAGCCGTAATGCCGTTGGCTGCTGCTGGAAGCGGGAGGCACCGATGATGTACCCAGTGTCATCACAGCGAATCAATAGCCGATGAATCTGGGAAGCGATCGCGACTGGAGTTTTCAGGGACAGCCGAATCGACATGTGAACGGTCGTGCGATTCCGTTTTCTATGGGCAAGGTACTCGGCGGTGGCTCCAGCATCAACGTCATGGTTTGGGCCCGCAGACACCAGCAGGATTGGGATTTCTTTGCCTCCGAAGCTAACGATCCAGCCTGGAGTTATGACTCCGTCTTGGAGATCTATCGCCGCCTGGAAGATTGGCATGGTGCACCAGACCCACTGTATCGCGGAACGGGAGGTCCAGTCTTTGTCAAAGGAAATTACCACGGCTCAAACTAGAATTGCGCAATCCACTGACACAACCGCAATCCGTCCCTTCCACATCAACTTCCCGCAAGAGACACTCGTCGATCTCCGTCGCCGTATCACAGCAACGCAATGGATCGAAAAGGAGACCGTCGCTGATCAGTCTCAGGGTGTGCCGCTTGCAACGATGCAGAAACTCGCGAGCTACTGGGCAACAGATTACGACTGGCGCAAGGTCGAGGCAACTCTGAACACCTTGCCGCACTTCATCACCGAGATCGATGGACTCGACATTCATTTCATTCACGTTTGTTCGAGACACGAAAACGCGTTGCCGCTCATCGTCAACCATGGTTGCCCGGCTCGATCATCGAGCAACTCAAAATTATCGAGCCACTGACCAATCCCACGGCCCATGGCGGCAGCGCATCAGACGCTTTTCATGTCGTGATTCCGTCAATGCCCGGCTATGGCTTCTCCAGCAAACCGACGAGCACCGGCTGGGGCGTCGATTGGAACGCCAAGGGCGTCTCCATTCCGGTGTCCGTGAGTGTCTGTCCCGGCGAAGCATATCAGGCCCCGCTGAGCTGGGCCGAGCGGGCTTATCCCAAGCTCATCTACTATCACCAAGCGGAAAAGGGCGGTCACTTCGCAGCGTGGGAGCAGCCAACGATTTTTG
This sequence comes from Phormidium tenue FACHB-886, assembly GCF_014764505.1. Lineage (GTDB taxonomy): Bacteria > Cyanobacteriota > Cyanobacteriia > Elainellales > Elainellaceae > FACHB-886. Next base: position 13,814 of record NZ_JACXWX010000070.1, on the reverse strand, counting down.
CTCAGGAACTGCGGGCGGCCTTCAAGTCTCTGCGGTCGTCTAGATGACAGCCTGGGCAATGGCTTCGTCCGTCGGACCGCCAGTTCCCCATCGTGATCGGTCGTTCGTTACTCAATTTCGGAATAGAAGCCGTTGAGACGGATAAGGATATTTGCAAGAAAGGAAAACATCATGAGCAAGATTATTAAAGCTGCCGCCGTGCAGATTAGCCCTGTGCTCTACAGCCGACAGGGTACCGTCGAGAAGGTCGTGAAAAAGATCCGGGAGCTGGGCCAACAAGGCGTTCAGTTTGCCACCTTTCCCGAAACCATCATTCCCTATTACCCCTACTTCACCTACGTGCTAGCCCCGTTCGCGTTGGCAAAGGAACAGCTGCGGTTGATGGAAGAGTCGGTTACGGTACCGTCTGCTGAAACTCGGGCGATCGGCGAAGCCGCGAGGGAAGCAAACATGGTCGTGTCGATCGGCGTCAACGAGCGTGACGGGGGCTCAATCTACAATACGCAGCTTCTGTTCGATGCAGACGGGACGCTGATTCAGCGCCGCCGCAAGCTGACGCCGACTTATAACGAGCGGATACTCTGGGGGCAGGGTGACGGCTCGGGTCTGCGCGCCATTGATAGTACCGTTGGGCGGATCGGACAACTTGCCTGCTGGGAGCATAACAATCCTTTGTTCCGGTACGCCCTGATCGCCGATGGTGAGCAAATCCACTCAGCAATGTATCCCGGCTCGTTCGCGGGACCCCTGTTTGGGGAGCAAGCAGAAATTAACGTCCGCCAGCACGCCCTTGAATCTGGCAGCTTTGTCGTCTGTGCGACCGCATGGCTCGATGCCGATCAGCAGGCGCAAATCATGAAGGATACGGGTTGTGCGATCGGTCCGATTTCGGGTGGCAACTTTACTGCGATCGTCAGCCCGGACGGCTCGATCATGGATGGACCGCTCCAGGCTGGTGAAGGTGAAATAATCGCTGATCTCGACTTTGCCCAGATTGACGCCCGCAAGCGGCTCATGGATGCACGTGGACACTACAGCCGCCCCGAACTGCTCAGCTTGCTGATCGATCGGACGCCCGCATCGCACGTTCATGAGCGCATCGCATCCTCTAATGGCAATGGCTCACACGCGATCGTCGAGGAGAGGACTGTCGAAGTTCTCTAATGCCACTGTACCGATCTGAACGCAACGACAAGGAGATCAGCTTATGTCCAAAGAAATCCATCCTAATCGTCGCTACTTCTCAACAACCACGGTTAAACCGATTGAGCTACCGATCGAAGGCGAACTGCCTTCTCTTGCCGGTGCAACTACGTGGCTCAATTCCCAGCCAATCAACGATCGACAGTTCGAGATCGAGTTTCTGGAAGCCGGGGTGGAGGTTTTCGCGTTCACGTTTGGTTAGTAACGCCAACAGATACGTCTTCGCAACGAGCGACAGGAAAGTGAACGCAAGGTAAATGATATGACGATGAAATCTTCACACGACAACCCCATCCTCGTGACCGGAGCAGCAGGCGATCTGGGTGGTATCGGTCGCAACCTCACCGAAATGCTGCTTGCCAAGGGGCATAAAGTGCGCGCCTTGGTCCGGCGGGAGGATGAACGCGCTGAGAGCCTGCGCCAGCTCGGAGCCGAAGTCGTGCAGGGCGATCTGACTGATTTGGACTCGATGCACCGGGCGATCGCAGGGGTGGCGCGCATCTATTTCAGCATGCCGGTTTCGCCAGCGTATCGTGGACAGCCAAACCAGTTTTCATGCTCCTGGCAATTAAATCGCGTTTTAACTCAACTAACTTGAGTGGTCTGAATCAAGCGATCGCAGAAGAATGAAGTGTAACCAATCGGAACAGCAAACTTACCACCAAAAGGAGAACAAGATGAGTAGCAATTTTGTAAACAGTCCAAACATGAAGCTCGAAGTTGTAGTGTTTAGCGTTGCCGACGTCGATCGCACCAAGGCATTCTACGAGAATCTTGGTTGGCGACTTGACATCGACATCGCAGAGGGCAACTACCGCAACGTGCATGTGACGCCGCCCAACTCAGACGCCTCAATCATCTTCGGTAAGGGAGTCACTCCAAACAATTCTGGCTCGGTGCAAAACCTGGTCCTCGCCGTGGATGACCTCGACGCTGCCCGCCAAGACTTGCTCGATCGCGGTGTCAGCGTCAGCGAGATCTTCCATTATGCTGGCGGACCCTTCAACAACGCCGTGGAAAACCCGCGGGTTCCTGGACGCGATCCACAAGGTCGTTCCTACTTCTCATTTGCCTCGTTTGAAGATCCAGACGGAAACCTCTGGCTGCTCCAGGAAATCATAACGCGGCTTCCTGGCCGCTTGTGGGACTCTCCACGAACAGACGTTGCCACCCTAGCAGCCCTTCTGCATGAGACGGCGGAGCACCACGACCACTACGAGAAGACACACGCTGAGCACCACTGGGCGGACTGGTACGCGCCTTACCTGAGCGCGCGTCAGAACGGCAGCAGTCCGGAGGAGTCCGCAGCAGCAGCCGATCGCTACATGGAGGAGGTCCTTCATGTTCCCTCAACAACAACGCAAGTAATTGCACTTCCAGGTACTGCGACCGCTAGATGAGTGACTTCTTCTAACAGTGCCCGCCGGAGGAATCCATGACTACCGCAACCACAATCTCTCCGACTTCCCGCGAACCCCGGCTCCTCGGGCAAACCGTCGTTGTAATCGGCGGCAGCGCTGGAATCGGACTTGAGACAGCCAGACGGGCACGCGCTGAGGGAGCCGACGTCATCCTCACCGGCCGCAATTCAGAGCGCCTCCAGCACACAGCGCTCGAGCTCGAGGCACTGAGCAGTGCCGCCTTCGATGCGACTGACTTCGATCGCCTCGAGCGATTCTTCGATGAGCTGCTGACACCGATCGACCACGTGATGGTCACAGCCGGCAGCCCGTACTACGCGCAGCTGACCGACATCGACTTCGAGCAAGCGTGCCGCAACGTCGACCAGCATTTCTGGCTGCCGCTCCACGTTGCCCGCAACGCGTCTGCCAGAGTGCGACCTGGAGGAACGCTGCTGCTGCTCAGTGGGACAGGTGGTCGTCGTCCAGCTGCCGGGATGGCGCTCAGCTCGACCTTCACTGCTGCCCTTCCCGCGCTCACGAAGGTGCTTGCGATCGAGCTCGCGCCCGTCCGCGTCAACCTCATTGCGCCTGGCTTTGTTGACACCCCTCTGTCGGCAACGCTGCTCGGCGACCAACTTGACGAACGTCGCGCCCGACTCCGCGCGATGTTGCCGATCGGCCGCATCGTCAGCCCCGAAGACGTTGCCGCACTCGCCGTCCACCTCATGACGAACACCGCCCTCACGGGCGCTACCTACGACATCGACGGCGGCCAGCAGCTGGTCGAGTCCTGACACCGCAAGGAGACATTCATGGTTACCTCGCGCCCGAGAACCTGCTCGCGTTTATCCAGCACAGTCTGCCGCTTCAGAGAAACCAAACAGGAAATAGGAAAGTCTCCATGGCGCGATTAGCGAGGTCTGCATCGGCGATCGCTACGCTGGTTGGCTCGTCCACGCACGAACCCAACAAATCCGAAACAACTCAAAGGGAGGACATCATGACTCAATCAGAAGTGACGCAACCAAACAGCGGGCAGGCATTGGATAGCGGTGCGATCGGGAGGAACAAACCCCTGACCACTTCGTTGCACTCGTCCATTCAACCGCAATTCCGCACTGTTGACGGGCTATCTATCCGCTACGCCGAGAGCGAAGACCCGGGACGAGGGGTACATGCCCTCCTCCTCAGTCCGTGGCCGGAGAGCATATATGCGTTCGAGCCGACATGGGCGCGGCTTGCCGAGCACGCGCACCTCGTGGCGGTAGATCTCCCGGGCTTTGGACACTCGGAGCGACGCGACGCGCTCATGTCTCCGCGCACGATGGGCGAGTTCGTTGTGCGCATTGCTGACGAATTTGGGCTGGAGCAGCCGCACGTCGTCGGTCACGACATCGCCACCAGTGCCGCACTCTTCGCCGCTGCCCTTCGCTCAGGACGGATGCGCAGCCTCGTGATCGGGAGTGGGGGGGCGGCAGTTCCGCTGCAGTTGGGCGGGGTGCTCAAGGAGTTGGTTGAGGCTCCTGACCTTGAGCCGTACCGCCGCACCGACGGACGAAAGTTCGTCAGCGCAGCGATGGGGAGGATCAACCGCACTCCTTCGGACACCGCGCGCGAGGACTACCTCTCGGCCTACGAGGGCACGCGCTTTGCCGAGTCAATGCGCTACGTGCGCAGCTTCCCAACGGATCTGCCGGTTCTGCAGGAGCTGCTATCGGGTATCCAGACGCCGGTGCTGATCATCGCCGGACAGCGGGACCCGCTCGTGCCCCCGGTCAACGCGGAGTTCCTCCACGAAAGGCTGCCCGTGAGCGAACTCACCGTTCTCGACGCTGGGCACTACACATGGGAAGAAACGGACGACGAGTACGTGGCGCTCGTCACGAACTGGTGGGGTGGAGGCTACACGGCTGTCGGTCACTAAGCTAGTGGCGGGCGCATTCGGTAGTTGGGGGATGAGGCTGACACGGAGACACGGGGACACGGGGACACGGAGACGTAGAGATTTCAGGCACTGTTCTTGCTCTCCGTGTCTCTACGTCTCTCCTTCTCCGCGTCATTTGCTTGATACTCCCATAACTTTCAGATGCACCCGCTGGGGCCAGCGAAAAACGATTCAGGAGAATTTCCGATGCGATCTGACATTGTTCCAGGGGCAGTCTTTCCCGACTACGAACTGCCCGACCACACCACGAAACCTGGAACCAGGTCTGGTCATTTACAAGATCTACATGGGCTACTGGTTCTTCGGGCGTCCCACTGTGGAAGAGCTGCGTCAGGATCTGCGCGCCGTTCTCAAGAAATGCCGACCGGACTGGGACATCACCACACCCGAACTAAAAGCGGCGTGGCAGGAAGACCACAAGGAACTCTTTTACCCCTACGGCAAAACCTATGCCCAAACGCTCGGTGAACAAGATTAGAAAATGTCTGAAAAAACCAATCATCAACGCCGCTTTTGGGTACTGCAGTCATGGCCGCCATCAAGCTCATCAAGCATGTTTTATTAGCTGCCCCGATGTGTTGACTTAAACCCAATTGGAGGAAGATAAATGTTTAATAAAATCAGATATGATCGCCGCCACTTTTTGGGCACTGCGGTCGCGACCATTGCTGCCACCAAGCTTATCAATATCGGTTCTGCGACTGCACAATCCAGCCAGGTAAACCCGACAAATGTAACTCCGCCTCAGGCAGGGACGAACCAATCATTTGCCCCACTAAAGCAGATCGATGCCGGTGTGCTGAATGTTGGATATGCCGAAGCGGGTCCCGCAAATGGCCGTCCGGTCATCCTTCTGCACGGATGTCCCTACGACACTTACAGCTATGTCGATGTCACCCCTTTGTTGGCAGAAGCAGGCTACCGGGTGATCGTCCCGTATCTGCGCGGCTATGGCACGACGAGGTTTCTTTCAAGTGAAACATTCCGAAATGCTCAGCCCTCAGCGATCGCGCTCGATATCATTGCGCTGATGGATGCGCTCAAGATCGAGAAGGCAATCCTCGCGGGTTTTGATTGGGGGGCGCGGACGGTTGACATCATTGCGGCACTCTGGCCCCAACGCTGCAAGGCGCTGGTCTCGGTGAGCGGTTATCTAATCGGGGAATCTGGCACGATACCGTTGCCGCCAAAAGCTGAGCACCAATGGTGGTACCAATATTATTTTGCAACCGAACACGGTCGGGCCGGCTACGACCAATATCGGCACGATTTTACCAAGCTGATCTGGCAGCTTGCTTCGCCGCAGTGGAACTTCGATGATGCGACGTTCGATCGCAGCGCGGCTGCCTTCAATAACCCGGATCATGTTGCGATCGTGATTCATAACTACCGCTGGCGGCTTGGTCTGGCTGAAGGCGAATCAAAGCATGACGAGTTCGAGAAGCGACTCGCTGCAGCTCCAGTCATCACCGTACCCACCATCACGCTGGAGGGGGATGCCAACGGCGCGCCGCATCCAGAACCCAGTTCCTACACCCAAAAATTTTCGGGCAAATATTTGCACCGCACTATTACAGGCGGCATCGGGCACAACCTGCCGCAGGAAGCGCCGCAGGAGTTTGCTAAAGCGATCGTTGATGTTGACGGTTACTGATCGTGCTGAGCCTGCGTCGTGGAACGGACAATTTGCAGCAAGGAACAAATACCATGCCCAACCTGAAAAAAGTACGCTACAAAACCAAAGCCCGCACTGCAGGCACCTTCGTCCTGTTGCGACTCCTCGTCGCGCTCTTTGTGGTAACGATGTTTCTGGTACTACCCATTCGCGTACTAGCGCAGCAATCTGTCAACAATAGTGCACAAGCCCAAGTCGAGGTGAGTGCAACTGAAGACAACGCCATCCGTCCCTTCCGCGTCCAAGTCCCGCAAGCGGAAATCGACGATCTCCGCAGGCGCATTAAGGCGACGCGCTGGTCTGACCAGGAGACGGTTAGCGACCAGTCACAGGGCGTGCAGCTGGCGACCATGCAGGAGCTCGTCCGTTACTGGGGAACGGAGTATGACTGGCGGAAAGCCGAGGCGAAGCTGAATGCCTTACCGCGGTTCGTAACGAATATTGACGGGCTAGACATTCACTTTATCCACGTCCGCTCCAAACATCCGAACGCGTTGCCGCTGCTCGTCACGCACGGGTGGCCCGGATCGGTTATTGAACAGCTAAAGATCATCGACCCGCTGACCAACCCGACAGCCTATGGAGGACGCCTTCGATCTAGTCATTCCATCGATTCCTGGCTTCGGCTTCTCCGGTAAACCGACAAGCACTGGCTGGGATCCCGACCACATCGCGCGAACCTGGGCAGAGCTGATGCAGCGCCTCGGGTACAGCCGCTATGTTGCCCAAGGTGGCGACTGGGGGTCCCCTATCACCAGCGCGATGGCGCGTCAGGCACCGGCAGGATTACTCGGCATCCACATCAACTTGCCAGCGACGGTACCGCCTGACGTGTCCGCGGTGCTCGCGAGTGGCGAACCCGCACCAGCGGGACTCTCTGAGAAAGAACGCGCGGCATTCGACGCACTCGACACCCTATATAAGCAGAAACGAGCCTACGCCGTGGTGATGGGCACGCGGCCGCAAACGATCGGATATGGCATAACGGACTCGCCGACTGGACTTGCGGCGTGGCTGCTTGGGCATCCAGGCTTTGCGCAGTGGACGTCCAGCGGCGGCGATTCCAAAAAGTCCCCGACGAAAGACGAGGTGCTGGACGATATTACCCTGTACTGGCTAACGAACAGCGCCGCCTCGGCAGGTCGGTTGTACTGGGAGAACCACAGCATCAGCCTCTTGAACGCAGCCGCGCAGAAGACCAACGAGATCTCGCTGCCGGTGTCCATCACAGTATTTCCGGGGGAGGAATATCAAGCTCCAGAAACGTGGGCTCGGCGCGCCTATAGTAACTTGATCTACTTCCATGAAGCCGACCAGGGTGGCCACTTCGCGGCGTGGGAACAGCCACAGCTCTTCTCGGAGGAGATCCGCGCCGCGTTCCGGTCACTGCATTAGTTAACGCGCACGCAGGTCTGGATCAATCGGACATGCAAAAACACGCGAAAACGTTGAATACCAAAACGTTTTTACAGCAAGACCCATTGATTCACACGATAAACGGATAACCAACTATTCACAGAGGTAATCATGGAAACAGCAGATGTTATTGTGATTGGCAGTGGTCAGGGCGGCGTTCCACTTGCGGCTGACTTTGCCAAAGCAGGGAAGAAAGTTGTTTTATTTGAGCGCGATGCCTTGGGCGGCAGTTGCATCAACTATGGTTGCACGCCTTCTAAAGCCTTTTTAGCCGCTGCCCATGCCGCAGGTCGCGCTCGACAAGCCGCAAAGCTGGGCATACATGCGCAGGTCAAAGTTGATTTTTCTGCGGTGATGGAGCGGGTGCGTGGCATTCGCAGCCAGTTTAACCAGGGTACTAAGCGGCAATTAGACAGTGCAGAGGTTAAAGTCGTCTGCGCTGAAGCCACTTTCACCGGAGAGCGAACGGTCAGCGGAGGCGGGGTAACGGTGCAGGCTCCGATCGTCGTCATCAACACAGGCACATCTTCCAGCATTCCTGACATTTCCGGTTTAGCTGGAACGCCTTATCTCACCAACCGCAATTTCTTTGATTTGCAGCAGATTCCGCCCCGGTTGCTTGTGATCGGCGGGGGCTACATTGCACTGGAGTTAGGGCAGGGACTAGCGCGTTTAGGTAGCCAAACCGAATTGATTGTACGAGGCGATCGCCTGCTGGCTCAAGAAGAATCCGAGGTCAGTGCGGTGCTGTTGGATACCTTGAAGCAAGACGGAATCAAACTGCATTTCAATGCGACGGTTAAGCAGGTTGCTTATACCAACGATGTGTTTACCCTAACGCTGAATAATGGTGAAGTATTGGATGGAGAAGCATTGCTGATTGCGACTGGGCGAAAACCGAATACTGGAGCATTAAATGCTGCGGTAACAGGGGTTGAATTAGATACCCAAGGGTTTATTAAAATCAACGATCAGTTTCAAACGACCTGTCCTGGAATTTATGCGATCGGGGATGTCGCCAAGCAGCCCGCGTTTACCCATGTGTCTTGGGAAGACTACCGTCGCTTGAAAGCGATTCTGTGTGGCGAACACCGGACGCGTAACGATCGGGTGTTAGGCTATGCCGTCTACACAGAGCCGCAAGTGGGTCGAGTGGGGATGACGCTAGAGCAGGCGCAGAACCAGGGCATTGCTGCCCGCGAAGTCACCCTGCCGATGGCGCACATCGCCCGCAGCATTGAGTGGGGGCACGATCTGGGGTTTTACCGCATGGTTATCGACACCGACACGAATCTAATTTTAGGAGCAACGCTGGTGGGATACGAAACGGCTGAAATTGTGCATGTCTTTTTGTCACTGATGGAAGCGAAAGCAACGTGGCAGGTACTCGAACAATCGGTTCACATTCACCCAACTTACGGTGAAGCCTTGCCCAGCCTGGCAAGGCTACTGGTTGGAGAGGATATGCCAACCTGCCCCAACATGTAGGAAGGAAGCAACAATCACTAGCCAAGGTCTATCTCGTGTATGGCTGTTAGAGCAGTTCAACAGGCTTTGATAGTGCTTTGGCTGAAATGAATTAACAGGCACGATCGAGAAAATGGGCGATCAACAAATCTGCAAATAATCTGCAAGTAATGTCTTTGGTTTTTTGAATGTGACTTGCACCGTTTTCCCACATTTATTCACGAACTCCTTAAGTCTTATCAATTCTACAGGGAGTTTTTATTGTTCTGAAGATACATCAGTGTCGTCTAATTTGTCACTGTACAGCTTTTCTCCAAGCCGAATAATTAAGTCGCGGTTTAACTCAAATAACTTGAGTGGTTTGCATCGGGCGATCGCTCAAAAATGAAAAGTAACCGAGGTGGATATTACTTCACCCATCTGGCAACTTCTTGTAATGCCCTTGATTGAGCAATGGAACCCACTAACTTAACTAACCAAAACGAATCTCGTAACGGAGACAAACCGCCTGTGCTGGATAAGGAAAGCTCTTCTAGCAGGGCAACGGATCAATCACCGCCAAGTTTACCAAATCCTCCCCATCCACATCCCCGCCGCAAACGGATATTGTTTGCCTTACTGGGCGTCGGGTTGATTGCTGGCGCTAGTTTTGGCTACCGCTGGTGGCGCTATGCATCGGTTCACGAGTCAACCGATGATGCCTATGTCACCTCCTATATCCATCCGATCAACGCTCGCATCAGTGGAACCGTCGTGGATGTTGAAGTCGATGATAATCAACAGGTTTCCCAGGGGACACTGCTCGTGAAGTTAGACCCGCATGACTATGAAGTAGCACGACAGCAGTCAGCGGCGGCTCTAGCAGCAGCAGAACAGCAAGCGGCAGTTGCAGAGGCCAATATTGGGGTGACGGCAACCAATGCGGTGGGACAAACTACAGAAGCCCAGGGGAACATTGATGCGGCGGCAGCATCTGTTTCTACTGCAGAAGCCGCTTTAGCAGAAGCACAAGCAGGGGTGCCCGCTGCCCAAGCTCAACTAGCGCAAGTCAAAGCAAATTTGGTCAAGAGCGAGCTAGATTACAAGCGTTTCACGGCTCTTGCTGCCGAAGGTGCTGTTCCTCAAGAACAGGCTGATACCGCCAGAGCAAGCTACGAAGCGACATTGGCCCAATACAACGCCATCAGTGAGCAAATTAAGCAGGCTCAAGCAAGAGTGGTGCAGGCTCAAAAAAGTCTTGCCAATGCCCAAGCGAAACTGAATTCCACCCAAGGCAACCTGCAACAAGCCGACGCAACGACTCAGCAAACAGAGGTGAATCGACGGCAGTATAAAGCTGCCCAAGCGGCGGTCGCTCAGTCAGAAGCTGAATTAAAGAATGCAGAACTGCAGCTGTCCTATACCTCGATCGTCGCTCCTATCGCTGGACGAATCGGCAACAAAACCGTTCAGGTCGGACAACGGGTTCAGCCTGGACAGACCCTAATGTCTGTCGTGCAGCCAACGCCCTGGATCGTTGCCAACTTTAAGGAAACCCAGTTGGAAGACATGCAGCCCGGGCAGACTGTTGAAATTAAAGTCGATGCCTTTCCCCATCATCCGTTTAGGGGCAAAATCGATAGTCTATCTCCCGCTTCTGGAGCCAAATTTGCGCTGTTGCCACCGGACAATGCGACCGGTAATTTCACGAAGATTGTGCAGCGCATTCCCGTGAAAGTTGTATTCGATCCGGACAGCATTCGAGGATACGAAACTCGAATTGCGCCAGGAATGTCGGTTGTTGTCACCGTTGACACGCAGTGAATCAGGACTTGACCACTGCTTAACAGCCGTTAATCACGACCCGCCAATTCCGGAGGCTACCTCATGGCTAACACAAGCGCTAATCGTGCTCAAGCATCGCTTTCTCGTTCTGCTCAAGGCGCTTCAGAGCGACCTGTTTCCTTCAAAGAGTGGGTTGGGGTGATGGCAACCCTGCTAGGGGCATTCATGGCAGTGCTGGATATTCAGGTAACGAATGCCTCGCTCAAAGATATTACAGGCGCGTTAGGTGCCACCATTGATGAAGGTTCCTGGATTTCTACGGGCTATCTAGTAGCTGAAATTGTCGTGATTCCCATGACGGGGTGGCTCGCGCAAGTGTTTTCGGTACGGCGCTATTTGCTGGTAAATGCCACGTTGTTTCTATTGTTCTCGATTGCCTGTGCCTTCGCCGTCAACCTGCCAATGATGATTTTGTTGCGGGCAGGGCAGGGGTTTACCGGGGGGGTGCTGATCCCAATGGCATTTACCGTCATCCTGATCACGCTGCCACCGTCTAAGCAACCGATCGGTTTATCGTTATTCTCCATCACGGCAACCTTTGCGCCCTCGATTGGCCCCACGATCGGCGGTTGGCTCACGGACAATTATGGGTGGGAATATATCTTCTATCTCAATGTCATTCCAGGTCTATTGCTGATTGCTGGAGTCTGGTACGGGCTAGCTCCCAAGCCAATGCAGCTCAATCTCTTGCAAAACGGCGATTGGTGGGGCATTATCACGATGGCGCTCGGGTTTGCCTCCTTCGAGTTTTTTGCCGATGAAGGGAACCGCAAAGACTGGTTTGGCTCTGAAGAAATTCAGCATGCCGCCATTATTGCAGGCATCATGCTGCCGTTGTTTGTAGTGATTCAGTTTACGCGCAGGCAGCCCTTGCTCAATCTGCGATTACTGGGGCGACGGAACTTCGGCTTAGCAATTGTGATTACCCTGGCGCTGGGATTTGGCTTGTATGGGTCAACCTTCATCCTGCCACTTTACCTCTCGACGGTGCAGGGGTACAACGCAGTGCAAATTGGTGAAACGATTGCTTGGGCAGGCGTTCCCCAGCTCTTCATTACGCCGTTTGTGCCCAAGCTGATGAAACGGTTTGACCTTCGGCTGCTCGTTGCCGTTGGGCTATCGCTATTTGGCATCAGCTGTTTTATGAACTCTTATATGACTCACGACACGGGCATCGATCAACTGATCCCCGCACAGATTGTGCGAGCCTTGGGGCAACCCCTGCTCCTCACGCCACTTTCCAGTATTTCGACGGCAGGCATTGAAGCCAAACAGATTGGCTCTGCCTCAGCCATTTACAACATGGCACGGAACTTGGGCGGCTCGGTTGGCATTGCCATTTTGGGCACACTGCAATCGCGACGGGAACGATTTCACTCCAATCGTTTAGTGGATCATGTCTCCCTCTCAAATCCGATTACGCTCGATCGGATTGACCAACTGACGCAGTTTTTTACCACTCAAGGTGCTGATCCGGTGACGGCACACAACCAGGCAATTGCTCAAATCGCGAATATTGTTCGTCGGGAAGCGAATGTCCAGTCTTTCAACGACTGCTTCCTGTTCATGGGCTTTACGCTGTTTGCGGCTGCGCTGCTGGTGCTATTACTCAAAAAAGTAAAGCCTACAAGCGGGGCAGTGGGTCACTAAGATTAGACAAGCGGGTGCATTCTGGGCAATCGTGGAATGCAGGAGAATGCTCCATCGGTGGAATTTGATAGCCACACGTTTGACAAATTTGGTTAAAGCGAACCAGCGATGACCGTGAGGTTGCTAAAACAACTGCTTGTGCCAAGGCTCCGAGGAAGATTAGAGTAATTGCAATACTCATTGATGGGATTAGATTAAGTGCAATATACCTTTTATTAAACAACAGATATTAGGAATAGCTGCATGAAAAGATACAAATCTCTTCTTTGTAAGTTTTCTATCTCCGCGTAAAAGAGTCACGAATTTATGCACAACAATTACTCCACCTCGTTGCTTTGAGCAATTGGTATGATCATAACTAGGGCTTGCTGAAAAAGAGTGGAAGAGTTGCCTGATATGCTTTTCAAGCGGGATCAGGTCTGATAAAGTGCAAGGAAAAAGCATCAACCCCCTCAAAATCCTTGCATCTATCTGCTCATGTACCGCCGTTCTACCCCTGGTCAATTGTCGTTTGAAAACTTCTACTTGCCCTTCGGCGGCAAGTTATCGGGTGAGAATCGCTGGGTAAAACTGGCACAGTTGATCCCGTGGGAGGAGTTTGAAGCAGGAAACTGTCAGATCTGGGTACTCAAATCGTGATTTTTTTGCACGTTTCCATTATTACAAGCTTTCTCTCTTTGATCTTTAATTAGATGGCTTCAAATAACTTCTGCAATTCATTCACTCGTTCAACAAATTGTTTCCTTTGCTTCGATAGAGACACTAACTCTGTCATTCTCGTTCTCGATCGTAAAAATTGCCGCACTTCATCATATGCTTGACAAAATCGTTTTGCACTCTCAATCGCTCCAAAACCAAGCATCGGATAGTAGCGTTGCTTAATCCCTCGATGGTTCTGTTCGATCGGATTTCCTCGGCAATCTCTGACCTCGTGTTCCACCCCTTCTCCCAGTTCTTCTGCTATAGCTCTCGGATAGCTCCTGTGTCCATCCGTTGCTACTCGTTCGGGCGGCTGTTCTGCCACCTCATACGCTTGAGCAAAAAACGCTTTTGCCCCTTCCATGTCTCGCTTCTCGCTCAACCTCACATCGACTAAATCTCCGTATTCATTCATGCCTCGATACCTAAGTACAGGACAAAAATTGAAGAACGTGGAAAAACTCATCGACGAACAACTCTAGATTCAGTAATATTTGACGTAGGTGGTCGAAACCATAGCGAAAAATACTCT
>NZ_JACXWX010000007.1 GCF_014764505.1 Phormidium tenue FACHB-886 | reverse complement strand
AAGGCTCTGCATTGCCCCTTAATCCCCTGATTAAGGGGCAATGCAGAGCCTTTAATAAGTTTCACTTTAAAGAAAAAAATTTTAAACCATTCAATTCCCCTCTTCCACGAGGGAGCTAGATCACAAGATTGTGGAGATTCCTACCCTCAAGCTATAAACAACAGCTGTTCAAACACCCGCAGGCATTCTGAAAGGCTATCTAAACTACCCAAAGTCTTCAAACTTCGGGAAGCGGCTACCCCCCCAGAACATTATCAACCTTTGAGCACTCACATTGCGCAAGCTAAAACTAGAAACCTTCAACACGCAGAACTATTCAGCCCACTTCATTTCATCCACTTCCTCCATTTCCTGCCTCTTGCTGGCTTTGCAGCCGGGCTGTGATCTCCCGCTCAGTCTTGTAAATCACCTGACGGATAGTCTCTGCCTGAGTGGTGATCTCGTCTGCCTGTTCCAAAAAACGTGCTGCTGAACGAAAACGCTGCTGGTCACGGGACTGGTGAGCCATCCGACGTGTCAGCGCTGCTTTTTCCTCTAGCGCTCGTAGGGCCGTCCAAAGCGCCACTTCCACAGCTTCCCCTTGTTCTTCAAACAGGGTATCTGCCGAGTAAGCATGCCCTACATGGCAGCGATAGCGCAACAAAGTGCGATCGCCCAACTCCCACAGCACGCCGCCGCAATCTGGGCAGGTTAGCATTGAAGGCTGTCCGGAGCGTTCGCCTTGTTCTAGCGCTTGTTTATCTCGCTGAACGATCTCAGCTTCTGCCAAACCGTCTTGCTTAGTTTCAGAGTTTGCATCAGGGCTTTCAGGGTTAGACATTGCAATCTCTCCTGTAACTTGCTCTTGGGATCGTTCCACTAAAGCTTCAGCAATCTTAGCGAGGGGCAAAACGTGATCCACTCCGACAGCAGCGATCGCGCTTCTGGGCATACCGCTAAATAAGGCTTCTTCCGGGTCTTGCACGATGGCAATCCCGCCGTACCGCTTGATGGTGGTTAGTCCTGCCGCCCCATCATCCAACGTGCCCGACAAAATCACACCAATGACCTGCTGCCCGTATGCTTTGGCAGCACTCCGAAAGAGAGTATCGATCGCCGGACGATGACCATTTTCTCTAGGTCCGTTGGAAAGCTGAATCCAATCCCGTCTTAAGATCAAATGGTAGTTGGGCGGGGCAATGTAAATTGTGCCGGACTGGATGCGATCGCCCGCTTGAGGATGAACAGCGGGCAACTTCCCTGCACGCCCTAAAATACCAGGCAACAGGCTAGTGCCGTTACTTGGAAAGTGAACTATCACAAACACAGCAGCGGGGAGATCAGGCGGCAGAGCCTGCACCAACTGCAGCATCGCTTCTACCCCACCTGCAGAAGCTCCAATCACAATAATGTTGCGATTAGACATTCAAGTCTCCTTAAATTCTCCTAGGTAGGGGTTGTGTTTGAATCGCCAACGCATCTGTCTTTGAATGTTGTCAGTTTGAATGTTGTCAGTCTGCATGCTGTGAGGCTGTGCTACCCCTCTTTATCTTCGCAGTTGGCTTCATTTTTACTCTGCTGCGGCCGGTGCTGCACCATCTCTTCAATTGCCGCTAATAGCAACCTATTGGCTGCAACATGCGCTTTAACTGCTTTGATGTGCGCCTCATTTAATGCAGTATAGTTTCGCACCGATCGCCCACCCGCTTTCTCCACTGCCTCAGTATGGATAAGAGAAATTTGGGCTTGCAACTGTATCTCCTGCCCCAGCCGTTCAATTGATTCCAGATGATTCTCTGTTACTTCTTCCGGATCTGCCTTAAAAAGCTTGCGTTTTTTAGCGTAAAAACCAATTTGCTCAACATCTTTTCCATGCTGGCGCATTGCTTCAGCATGGAGTCGGGCGTACTTAATGTTTTGCTCAGATATTTTGTGCTTAAAGAATTGCCGCCCGGATTGACTACACATAATTTTTATTGATAGTTTAATATCGGGGTTATTAAAAGCATAATTCAACGCCATCTGATCAGCGTCTGCCCAAGTACCTACACTCCGAAACCAACTTAACTTTAGGCTTTTCTTCAAATAGGACAAAAGCATAGCCAGGTATAGATAAGCCTCTATTCTTTTAGCATTTAACTCAGGGATTAATACTATTTCTTCTCGACCTACCGGGTGACCAAAAATCGAAAATGAATTAGTAGGTGTAGCGGGCGTGATGCAGCGCGGTCAATCTAGGAAATTTAAGAGGGTGTTTGGCTCCTCCCTGTTTCAAAGGGGTTAGGAGGGA
Source organism: Phormidium tenue FACHB-886 (assembly GCF_014764505.1). Classification (GTDB taxonomy): domain Bacteria; phylum Cyanobacteriota; class Cyanobacteriia; order Elainellales; family Elainellaceae; genus FACHB-886. The sequence goes on along the minus strand of NZ_JACXWX010000007.1, from coordinate 278,972 downwards.
TTCAAATTCTCGCGCGAAAGGAGAATTTAGAGGGGTCAAAACATAGCGGTATAAAAAAGACTTTCCTGACATTCTTGTAAGAAGCGCTAATAGCATCTTAAACTAGCCGAAATTATGTCTAAATTGCCCGAAATTCGGAGAATTTTGAGCAGGAATCAACTCGAAACTCTACTTAGGCGAGGAGTTGAGGGAGCCTTCGAAGAATATTTGATACTGTTTAGATGGTCTCTACCAGTACGATAATCAGATAATTATTTTGCTGTTTATTCGATCGCTTAATTGCCTACGGTTGCTATTTAATACCGGGTTGCTGCTTAAAAAGCACGTCCTATCCTATGGAGATACTTAATGTTCTTTTAAATCAACTTTGGAAGGATGCTTTATTAACCAGGAAGAATCATTCTTTAAATGAAACTGTTATTGGAAATACAAACTATTTGAATATTTCCGGTATTGATAATTGCAGGGGCATCGCAATTTTGTAAAGAATTGTAAAATTACTGCTTTATTATTCTGCTTAAGACAAGATGCACCTTGAGTGAGATGTTGACAGTTTTTAAATGAAATATCTCTTATAGAAGCCTTGGTAAAGCTCTATTCAAAAGACTTGATTAAATAAAAACATAAAACTTTTAGTAAATATGGCTTATTTAGCGCGTGGGAGGGTAAACAGAGTTGCGGTGGAACGAGAACAGCTAGATGAACAAGTAGAATTCCTCAATCAACAGGTAGGGGTTTTGTTGGAATACACCCAGCGATCTGTTTCTGATGCGGATACAGAACCTCTCCTCATGGCGATTGAAGAACTTAATGTAGCGCTAGAAGAACTGCAAGTTGTTCAAGCAGAGCTATTTGAGCAAAATCAAGCGCTAGCTCAGGCTCAAGAAACTATAGAAGAAGAGCGGCGGCGCTATCAAGATCTATTTGAGTTTGCACCAGATGGCTATTTAGTTACAACACCGGACGGGGTCATTCGAGAGGCAAATCGAGCGGCTGCCGATATGCTTGGCATTTCGCCAGCTCGTATGATCGGCAAGCCTTTCATCATCTTTGTAGCGGTAGACGAGCGACAGACTTTTCGAAGAAACCTGATGCAGCTAGAGCACGAGCACCGGCAAGAGTGGGTCGTGCAGCTGCAGCCCCGAGGAGAACTCCCCTTTGAGGCAACCCTAACCGTTACCGTGGTAGAAGGAGGACACGGTGGCATAGTAGGCTTGCGCTGGCTGCTGCACGACACCACAGAGCGGCAGCAGCTCGAAGAAGCACGGCTGAAGGTGAGGCTGGCTGAGATGGTCAACCGCGACCTAGCCGATGAACTTGTCCAGCGCCAGCAGCTCGAAGAAGCGCTACACCAGCAAGCCGCCGCGCTAATGCAAGCCAACCGCATGAAAGACGAATTTTTGGCGGTAGTGTCCCATGAGCTGCGATCGCCGCTCAATCCAATTTTGGGCTGGGCAGAGCTGTTGCAATCAAGGTCTCTGGAAGAAACGCAGGTGGATCGCGCCCTAGATACCATTAAGCGGAACGCCAAACTGCAGGCGCAGCTCATTGACGATCTGCTGGATATCTCGCGGATCATCCAGGGCAAGCTGAGTCTACAGTCGCACCCTGTGAACTTAAAGGCAGTCCTTACAGAAGCACTTGACACTGTGCAGCTTGCCGCCCAAGCCAAGACGATCGATCTGCAGTTTACGCTAGCGCCGTCTGAGTTTATCGTGTTTGGCGATTTCAATCGGCTGCAGCAGGTGGTGTGGAACTTGCTCTCGAATGCCATCAAGTTCACCCCCAAGCAAGGACAGGTAGAGATGCGGCTGGAGCAAGCCCAAGGTGAGGTGGTGATTACCATCCGCGATACGGGCTGTGGCATTAGTTCTGAGCTGCTGCCTTATCTGTTTGAGCGGTTTTGGCAAGCCGAACGAGTCACCACCCGATCGCACGGGGGGCTGGGGCTGGGGCTGACGATCGCCCGTCACCTCGTAGAAATGCATGGCGGTACCATTGAGGCAAGCAGCTTAGGGGTAGGGCAAGGCTCTACTTTTGTGGTGCGGCTGCCGTTACGGGTAGACCTGCCTGCTGCCCGCAGCACTGAAGCTGCGCCCGTTGCGACTGCCGTCCAGCTCGAGCGCCTGCATGTGCTAATAGTAGACGACCAGCCAGATGCCCAAGCTATCCTCACTGCCGTGCTGGAGCAAGCAGGCGCTCGGGTGACGGCTGTTGCTTCGGTAGAACAAGCGCTTCACGCTGTTGCTCACTGCCAATTTGATATTCTAATTAGCGATATCGGCATGCCTGAACAAGACGGCTACGCGCTGATCCGGCAGATCAGGGCAATGCCGACAGAAGCTCTGCGGCGGCTACCCGCGATCGCTCTTAGCGCATACGCGGCTGCAGACGATCGTCTGCAGGCAATTGCAGCAGGTTTCAACGAGCACCTACCTAAGCCCATTGAGCCAAATTTGCTAATCTCGATTGTTGCTGCTCAGGTTGTAAGGTGATCTTGTGGTGGAAAAAGTAAGTATCGAACTGTTAACTCGACAGACCCAGAAGATGCATGAGCGGCTGGAGCTGATGTATCAAAGCATGGAGGGCACAGATACATCTGCAGATGACCTGCTGCCCATCGTGCTACAAGAGCTGGGCGTGACGGCTGAAGAGCTGCAGGTGGCGGTAGAGGAGCTAGTTCAACAGTCCAATCATTGGTTGGAGAATCAGAACCAGATTACGGCAGAAAGCCAGCGCTACCACAGCCTGTTTGACTATGCACCAGAGGCCTATCTCATTACCGATGCAGTCGGCGTGATTCAGGCAGCCAACCGAGCAGCCTCGCTCCTGCTCGATCGCCAAGCTAATTTTTTGGTGGGCAAACCGCTGGTCAGTTTGGTGTCGATCGAGGAGCGCCGTTTGTTTCGGACGAAGCTCTTTTGGGTCGATCAGCAAAAGCAGATGAAATTTTCTGTGCCGCTGATGCGGGGAGGCGAGCATTTTGATACCGACCTCACCGTAGATGTGCTGCGCGACGCGAAAGGCAGTTTTTTGGCGCTGCGCTGGCTGATTTGCGACCGCGCTGTCCAGCGGCAGATTATCCCTGTCCAGCCTGAAGTTCTTTTCCAGAATCGATCGCCCCATCTCTACAGCAAAGGCGATCTGATCCCGCTCTCCCCTCAAGCTCTGTGTTTGATCACTCGTGGCGTAGCAAAGCTAACGACCTTTGCTGAAACGGGTGAAGAAATTTTGGTGGGGCTGGCCAGGGAATCAATGGTTATTGGCTCTAGCCTGACAACCCTACAGCTCTACGAGGCGATCGCCCTCACCGATGTGCAGCTTGTCACCATTCCCCTTGCAGAAATCTCTCAGTCGTCCCAGCTCGCCCAAGCGCTGCTGCCCCTCATCCAACAGCGCCTGCGCCAGACAGAAAGCTTTTTGGCAGTTTATGGGCAACTCCGAGCAGAAGATCGCCTAAATCACCTTTTGTTGCTGCTAAAACGAGAGCTAGGGCAACCCACCCCTGATGGCATACGCCTGCGGCTGCGCCTGACCCACCAAGAGCTTGCCAACGCTTGCTGCACCACTAGAGCCACTATTTCACGCCTGCTTAGCAAACTGCAGCAGCAGGGCCATCTCTATGTTGACGAGCAGTTTCATCTCATCTTTAAGCAGTCCTTTGATTAGCGCTCTTGCTTTTGTTAAGTATCAATGTCAAATCCGACATCCGATCTCTTAACCCGCTTACGCCTCTAGATGTATCCCGCTAGAGAGAGGTCAAAGTTAGGATTATATAGGCATATCAATTCACGATATAAACCGTAGTGATTGATATCAGCGTTACCTTCCAAATGTCTATCTTTTGTCCGTCCGGATTCTTCCTGATTATTTGGAACAATTGTGTATCCGCCAAAATATTCGTCACTTATCTGCCTCTCTAACTTGAACAACCAGCAACAATGACAAATACCGCCTCGGATTTGGTTAACCAACCTCCTCGCATTCGTGAGGTTGCCAGTTCAGTTGCCTGCACGTTGCACTTCCTGAATTTCCGTAGGCGATCGGCACCTGCTATTGCATCATTGGCTGTATCCTGCCTTTGCCAACAATACTGACATGGATGCTGATATGACAGTTGCTATACGAACGAGCGATAGCAGGTATCAGGTTAGATATTAAAACCAGATAGTTAGAAAGATAGCAGAGAGAAAGACGATGGATAGCATTTGCAATTGAGCTGATGCAGCTACGGTATCCGTTGACTCTGCAACTGGCAGTGCAAACAGCAGATCATGCAAACAGCCTGCATTCAACAAGTTTTTGAACAAAACTTGTTGATTTACCCATGTCAAATTGCCCCTAAGACCTAAGGCAGACAAGCTCCATGAGTCAGAATGCGCCCCAGTCTAACCTAGCCCAAGACACCTTACTCAAATGGATCAACACCCAAATTCCTCAATCGTTTGAGCTAGGCAAGATGTTAGCGGCGGCTGTAGTAGAGGTGCAAACGATTGTAAAAGCAGATCGAGTCCTTGTTTTTTGGTTGTATCCGCAAGGTTCCAGCAGAGTTGTGGCTGAAGTCGTTCAGGAAGATATTTTTCCTTCGCTACTGGGAAAAAAATTCCTCACCGATCAGATCCTCTTCTTAGCCCAAAAATTTGTTTACGAGCAACTTCGTCAAAGGATTCATAAAATAAAGCCACAGCCAGTCGAATGGCAAGCTGTATCCCATCCCGTTCTGGAGGAATTGGGCGATTTTCCTTCGCTTGTGATGGCGCTCACCCCAAATCTAAAATTTGAGCTGCAGCTTGACCAAAATCAGATCGGGGGGCTGCTGGTCGTTCACCATGTAGATCGCCGCTGTCTTTCAGCCTCAGAGCTAGAGGCAGTGCAGCGGGTGGTGGAGCAAACTTGGCTGGCGATCGCTCAATTTGCTATGCGCCACAAAATTGAGGCAGAAACCGAACGAGCCACGGACATGCAGCAGCTCATGGCACAGGCAGCAGCCCTCCGGTGTTCTCTGGAGCAGACGCAAGCTCAGCTCATCCACCACAAAAAGCTATCCAGTTTAGGGCAGCTAATGGCAGGCGTTGCTCACGAAATCAATAATCCAACCAATTTTATCTATGGCAACCTCCACCACGCCATAACCTACACTGAGAATCTCCTGCAACTGATCGCGCTCTACCAGAAACAGTGTCCCCAGCCTAGTGGTGAGGTCAAAGCTCTGCTAGAAGCCATAGACTTTGAGTTTCTGACATCTGATTTCCCAAAGCTGCTTGCCTCCATGGAAAACGGAGCTAATCGCATTCAGCAAATTGTTCAATCTCTTCGCCACTTTTCTCGCTACGACGCAGTAGAAAAAAGAGCCGTCAATCTGCATGATGGCATCGACAGCACCCTGATGATTTTGCAGCATCGCCTCAAAGCAAACGGCAAGCATCCGAAGATTCAAGTGGTGAAAAACTATGGCGATCTCCCGCTGGTGGAGTGTCGCGCGGGCGAGATCAACCAAGTCCTGATGAACCTGATTAGCAATGCGATCGACGCTATAGAAGAACTGCAGCAAGTACTAGGAGATTGGCTACCCCAGATCACCATTCGCACAACCACTCAAACTGAACAGGCTACCCTCTACGCCATCATTGAAATTTTGGACAACGGCATCGGCATGACAGAAACCACAAAAGCCAATTTGTTTGAGCCGTTCTTCACTACCAAGCCAAGCGACAAAGGAACCGGGCTAGGGCTCTCGATCAGCCATCAGATCGTTGTAGCCAACCACAACGGCATCCTTGAATGGATTTCGCATCGCGGGCAGGGAAGTCTGTTTCGGATTAAGCTACCAGTTAGTGCTCCAACCTATAATTGGCTCGACCCGTCTCCTACCGACAAGCCAGCCTCTCCGGGTTAATTTGAAACTGGACGCAAGAAACCCGTTTCTTTCCGGGTAGCTCTTGCGCACTCAGGATATAGCCTTCCTGCTGGAGTTCTTCGACGGTGCGCCAAAAAATCTGGTTATTGCGAGAAGAATTGCTGCCCAGCAGATCGAGATTCTTGAAAAGATATTGCTTTGAAATGACGAGATACTGCCCGTCTTGTGGCGCATCCCACTTCATCCGACTCGCTAGATAAACGAGCAGCTTGGTTTTGTAATCGCTTTTGGCATTCCCCCCCAACCGCTGCTGCATATCCAAATCGCCAGCAAACAGCACATAGTCTCCGGTGCGTCCGGGACCTTCGAAAAACTCCAGTGAAACGGTATAGGCATCTGCCAGCTCATAGGTGTAGTCTGCCGCTTTTGCCAGATCAAAATCTCGCGGAACGTTGTCAATCTCGTAGTCTTTGATCCGCAGCACACTCTTGATCACAACCTTCGCGCCCACCGTGTTGCCCTTGCGGAGCGATCGCGCTAGCACTAGCTCTGTGCGGTGGAGCGCTACCAGATCGCGGTTGAGCTGCGACCGCAGCTTTGAGGCAAACCCCCCATCTTTAGTGCGCGTATAGCCCAAGCTTTCTAGCAAATCATTAGAACGAAAAGAGACGATCGCCCCATTGCTCTGCTGTGCAGCCAGCTTATAGAGATAGAGGACGATCGACACCTGACGCGGATTGAGAAACGTTAGCAGCGCCATAAATAGCCGCTGGATTTTGCGGTCTTGAATTTTCTCTAGTCCGTTGCTGATGCCGCGATCGGTGCAGGTCTTTAGATCCAGGTTGGCACATTCTTGCTTCAGCTCTTCCCACTCCTCTGCCGATAAATTCTCTAGCGGCACGCGCCGAGTCACTGCTACCTCGCTGGTTTCGGCTGTGTCGGCTTCCACTTTCATCTCCAGATAGTAGCCGCTCTCATCCGATCGCAAAATTGGCAGCCGTACGTCTGGATTCTTTACAGATGCCGCCGCTCTAGGCAACACCATCAGGAGCTGTCCATCCACCGGAAACGGATTCGTCTGTCGCGCTAGTGTACCGAGTCCCATTGCTTTCACGCCTGCTGGTCCCATATATAGGGTAGGGTAACTGGAAAGGAAGCCGCTAGAGCTAGCGTCCTTTCCTACCCGTAAACTATATATGGGACTTCAGATTCGTCAAGAGTGCATTTGAACGCTAAATGTAGCAATGGGGCTGTAACGCCTGCGTATGATTTTAGATTGTCTGCCTGTAACTTTGCCGTCTAGATCTAGCCTGTAACGCCCGCGTCTAGATCGCCGCCTCACCTGTAACTTTGCCGTCTAGATCTAGCCTGTAACGCCCGCGTCTAGATCAGGCAAAACGCCTTTAAAAATCGGGAGTTCAGCTTGGGTTGGGCAGCGGCGATGCCAGAAAAGTTGCCTGTAACGCCCGCGTCTGGATCGCTCCTTCACCTGTAACACTAGCGGCTAGATCTAGCCTGTAACTTCCGCGTAGATCTAGCCTGTAACTCCAACGTATAGCAATCGATCAACCCTTGAGATCAAAAAAATTCGATGCTAACCTTGCCTCACGTTCAATGGTTGGTGAGCATTTTGGCTTGAGCAACCGCTGAACGAGCCCGAATAAACACAACCCCCTTGCCTCCCTACCACAGTCAGCAAAAGGGGTTGTGGAGTTATTGCAATTCCCCAAAACCGGGGAACGGATTTGTATGTCTGGACATCTTAACAGGTTTCGCAGGTTTGAGATAGACCTGCGAACGGTTTGGTCTGGGGGTGTAGCATCATGACGATCGCTGCTCCTTCATTTGCTTATATCCAGGAGAGCGAAGCCTTTGCTGCCCTGTTTCCGCATCGGTTTGACTTTATTTATGCCAACCATCCCCAGCCCCATGACCCCGTAAACTGGCAGACCGAGAGCCGCTATCCACTGGCCGATCGAGCCTTGCAGCAGGGCAATTTGCTCTATGGGGTGCGGTTTGGTTCAGAAACTTGCTACGGGATGCTGGATATCGACAGCGGCAGCGCCTACCATCCGCAACGGGATAGGTTTGCGGTAGGGCGCATTCTGGCTGCGCTAGAGCCCATTGGGTTAACTGCGTATCTGGTTTGTACCTCCAGCTATAGTGGAGGCATTCACGTTTATTTACCCCTTCAAACGTCGATCGCCTCTTGGGAGCTAGCGGCTGCCGTCTCAACTCTACTGGAGAATGCGGGCTTTCAGATTGGCCCCGGACAGCTGGAGATCTTCCCAAATCCCAAGCCTTACATCAGCGAAGGCAACCCTAGCTTGTTCAATGCCCATCGCCTCCCGCTGCAGGCTGGTTCTTATTTACTAGATGCAGATTTTCAGCCGATCTGGAGCGATCGCCATCGGTTTGTGCAGCAGTGGCAATGGGTGCAGCAGCGCAATCAGCTCGATCGAAAAGCCCTCCGGCAAATTCTGCGATCTTCTCGGCAAAAGCTCTATCGCTTTTCTGGAAAAGCCGACAAATTTATCCGCGATCTCAATACGGAAATTGAACTGGGCTGGACTGGAGCAGGGCAGACCAATCGCCTCCTCGGTCGCATTGCCCTGCGTGAATATATTTTTCATCATGTTTTGGCAGGTGGCGAACCGTTGACCGGACAGGCCCTTGTCAATGAAATTGTGCGTGTAGCCCGATCGCTTCCCGGATATACAGATTGGTGTCGACATCAGTCGGAGATCGAACAACGAGCCGCAGAATGGGCAAGATGCGTGGAAGCAAGCCATTACTTTCACTATGGCAGCACACAGGGGAAATACAAACCAGCAGATACGCAAGACGATTCCGCATTAGAGCAGCCCCTCCGCTCTTGGAATCAGCAGCAGTCAGACTCTGCTCGATCGAGGATTCAGGCGGCAATTGCTACGCTGCTGGAGCAAGAAACTTTACCTGCTGGTGCAACTGCTCGATTTCGTTTACTCACACAATTTGGCATTGGTGGAGCTTCGTTGTATCGCCATCGGGATCTGTGGCATCCGGCATTTCTGCAGTCTGAGCCTGTGGAAAATCAAACTGCTTTTAATACATTTGTGGAAAACCCCCCAGACCCCCCTCACTCATTTAAGGAAGAGCGGATGGATGCAGTTGAGCCATCCATCCGCTCTCATCCTACAAGCTTATTATCAGCAACTGGCAGTAATACCGCTCTACAGGCTGCTTTTAGTGCTGTTGCTGAATCAGAATTAGAGTACGCAGGCAGTAATAGCTTGTGTTGTTTGCGATCACCGCTAGTTGACCGGGTGCGATCCTCTGGTTGCTCACCTCAAGCTTCTGAGCAATGTTCTTTTGAGTTTGCTTGCCATAGCCCCTCAGACGATCTATTTAGAGATGATTTATCTAGAAACGATCTATCTAGAAACGATCTATCTGAGGTGCTAGTGAGTATTTCTGTGCAGATTCGCCGCCTGCGCTGGAGCCCGCAACGAGTCTGCGATCGACTGCTGCAATTGTTCAGCAAGCCCAGCCAAGCGTTGCTAAAAGACTGGGAGCTGCAGCAATGGCTGCAGTGGCTAGAAGACCATCCATAGAGATCGCTAGGGCAAGCTGTAGCTAGCAACCCGCAGCGTTAAGTTGCCCTTGCGGGGGTCTTGCCGGAAGATGAATGCTCCTTCCTCGGTTTCGCCCCCGGAAAGGAAGTCGATCTGCTGTTCGCCTGCCTCTGCAACCTTGCCGTTAATCTCTAGCTCGCCGAGCACCTGGACCGACTCAGCCGTCTCACCACCATCGTTTGTCACACTGTAGGGGATGTAAAACTGTCCTTGTGCCTCGCGCACGGCTTCGCTGCGAATCGAGAGGATGGGTGGCTGTTTGCTTTGCGTTACCCAGCTAAAGATCACGAGCCCGACTAGAGAGACCACAATCAGCGCGGCGATCGCAAAGGTAACTTGCTCAGCAGAAATGCCGCGTCGTGACCCGGTTTTGGCTTGGGGTTTGGTGCTAGATGAGTTGTAGGAGGGCGATCGTTTCATAGGTTCTATATGGTTAACCGTCCGGCAGCTCCGCCGATGGTGGCAGGCAATCCCAGTAGAATCGTTTGCCGTAGCCATAGCGTCCAAGGATCAGCAAAGTCTAGCCGATGAAAGAACCACAGCATGAAGGCGGCGGCAACTAGGGAAATCAGATAAGAGGTGCTGGTTTCAGTCAAGGGGTGCTGAAACAGCCCTTTGTGGTGTCTGCGTTCGGACTGCATGGTGAAGCCTGCCGCAAACACAATGCAGTAAGAAACAATCAGAGAAGCCGCAATAATGGCAAGCAGCCAAGGCGGAGAAGCTGCTGCTGCCAGCATGGGGATCTCGTCTGTTGGAGCAATATTAAAGGCAATAATGACAGTTCCCACTAGAGTTGCGCCTATATCAGCCAGCGTAGCGCTGCGGTCGCTTCTGGTTTTGACCGAGCTTTTGCCTGGTTCCTCGGTTGAGTTTTCGTCGCTTCGGAGCAGCGATCGCGCCAGCGCTACGCCCATCGAGAAGGGGACGCCTTCAAAAATAATTTTGCCAAGGGCTTCGTCTAGCGGTGTACTGCTAGTGACTTCTCGCAGCAGCACTAGAGCACAGGTGACGCAGACAATGCCGATCGCCATTGCCTCAATGCTATCCATCGCGGATTCTTTGAGGCGGACGGGCTTCGATCGACGGAATCCATCGGTGCGGTTAAGCAGCAGAATCACAATGAAGGTGACAGCAAGAATGCCCAGCATTAGGGGAGGCTGGGTGTAGGAACCTATCCACCAAACCTCCATGGTGTAGAGCAGGGGAATGCCAAACAAAAAACCACCAGACGCACCGCGTATGACATCTTGGAGTTCGTGTTTCCAATCTTGTGGCGATGAACGAAAGACAAGTCCCTTCATGGCTTCACTGCCAATACTTACCTATAGAGGTGGCATACAAGGCTGTAGAGCCAAGTAGATGTATTGGATTATACAAAGTTATACATTCAAGCTCATATGCCTTGAGAAGTAACTTTAAGAAGTAACTTTAAAGCGATAGCTATAGACGCAGAAAATCTTAAGAAAAGGGGAGCCTGTAGTACACCTGCTTAGCTGGTGCTGTTAGTCAAGTTGTAAGTTTATCTAGATGCTTCTTGCGGTCTATTTGGCAATCACGATCATGAAAGCTGCGTTTATCTATAGAATCTTCATCTAGTTCTGACTATTCCTTATTGAAGTAGAGATTAGAAGAGAGCTGTATATCTTTTACTATCATTTACTTTTCGCTTTGGCAAGCATTTGCTCTATCTGAATTAAAAGAAGTATGAAAAAACGTTAATTCCCAAGAGCTGCATATTTACAGGACGAACTAGTAAGTCTAATATTCATACATTGACGTCGATGACATCGAATCTAAAGGGCGCATAACGCTAATTGAATTGCTTTAATTGAATTGCTTGTAGTGGAGCCTTGCACCACGGCTTTTCGGCTCGATCTTTGCTCAAGCCCAATTCAATAAGTCACTTCAGTAATTGCCAAAAGTTTGCTAGATGCAGCAGTTAAATTGTGAAGGATTCTTCCTTGGAAATCTTGCTTTGCGCGGTTTCTAATTGAAGGTTTGAAGCCAGTCATCTAACGCTGGATTTTTACAAGGGTGTAAAGCTATCTACCGCAAATCAAAGCTCATTCACTTGGCTAAGGTAGAAACTTTAGATGCTTGTTTATTCATTTAAGAACCTACAAGACTTCACAGAACATCATTCCATCTTGGGAATGAAAGTCAACCGAACAAGCTGCATAGAAGCGACTCAACTCATCACCAGCAATGATGGTTTAACAGAATTAGTGCAGCGAATCAAAAAGCTGTTTCCATTTTTGGAAATAGCCTATGCTTACTCTCCTCCCTACCGTGCTCTTACCTTAGAAGAGCAATATTCCATTCTTGAAGACATCAAACAATCAAATGTTCAAATTTTGTTTGTGGGTTTAGGCTGCCCTAAACAAGAACGCTGGATGAACGTAAATAAAAATCGGTTTAAGGTAGTCATGCTAGGCATAGGAGGAGCTTTTGATGTCTTAGCAGAAGCCAAGCCTCAGGTTCCCTACTGGATGCAAAGTCTAGGTTTAGAATGGCTTTTTCGACTGATATTAGAGCCTCGACGATTATGGTACAGGAATCTCAGACATAGCCCCAGATTCCTTGCTTACTTCTCAGCACAAATACTTTGGCTGACTGTACTACAGTTTTTCCAAGTAATTTCTCAGGCTACTCAGCATATGGAGAAATAATCGTGATACTCACCTCTTGATACCCAACTTTGCTTATTTATGAGTATTCTATCTACCCAGGAAATTGATCTGAAATCTCCCTGTAAGCATCATGCTTTTACTGTAGATGTTGAGGATTGGTACCATGGTGCTGCCGATCTAGAAGTGAGAACTTCTAGTGAGCGACGGCTATGTTATGGGTTAGGAACGCTCTTAGATCTTCTTGCAGAATTTCAGGTTAAAGCTACCTTTTTTTGGTTGGGTGTAGCAGCATCTGAAAATCCACATCTTGTTGAACAGGTTGCAGAGGCAGGTCATGAGATTGCCTGTCACGGTTGGGTTCATGAGCCGATCTATGACATGTCTCCTAAACGTTTTAGAGAGGAAACCCAACAAGCTGCCAATGTAATCTCTGATCTTGCGGGTCAACCTGTCACTGCTTATCGTGCTCCCTATTTCTCCATTACTCGAAAATCTCTATGGGCGCTAGAAATTCTTGCAGAGCTTGGGTTTCAATACGACTCTAGTATTTTTCCAATTCACAATTGGCGCTATGGCATAGCAAACTTTGACCCAATGCCCCAGCAAATCATTACCTCTGCTGGCTCTATCTACGAGATACCCCTCTCAGTACGACGCTTTCTCGGAAGTAATATGCCGGTTTCCGGAGGCGCTTATTTTCGGCTTTATCCCTATGCAATTACTCGGTGTAATTTCCTTGCAGCAGAACGCAGAAATCAACCTGTAGTCTTCTATATCCACCCCTGGGAGTTAGACCTGAATCATCCGGACGTTCCCCTAACTTGGAAGGAAAAACTGACTCATTCAATTAACGCTCGGACGACAGAGCAAAAGCTGCGTAGAGTACTCAGCGAACATTCCTTTGTCCTTTGCGTCAAGTTTTAGCCACCCAGATTGATGCATAGAGAAGGGTGACATTGCGCCCTTCTCTACTTCCCAAACTTTACCGATCTTTAGCTATTCTAGGATTCTCGCCCAGATGCCCACATATCCCGCCACTTAACCGTACCCTCGCTGGCAATCACCCAGCGTCGAGAAACTAGGTTTTCCCGGAGCGGGGCAGTGCCTTCACGCAAGATCGCATATTTGTAGTTGATCATTTTACCGGCGCTTTCGTTGAACGGAATTTCGCCAAACCAGGTGTTTGAGTTGATGTACTCTAGCGGATATGCTTTGCCCAAATCCCAGTTACCCAATTCAGGACAATCGCCGATAACAACAACTCGCTCTCCGGGCTGCGTCTGGATGCCATTGAGCTGAGCACGAACGATCGTTTGTCCTTTGACTCGTTCGCCCACGTGGCTGATTACTACTGCCCCACGCGTCTCTAACGTCAGATTTTGGAATTTGCCATCCTGAACGATATACTTGTTGCGCGTGATCACGCAAGTATGTTCTCCATCGGGTAGCTCAGTTTCAACTTCGGGCAGCGTTACCGTTTCACCCCGATTTAGCGCCACAAAGCAGATCGAATCTCGATATCGGCGCACATAGGAGTAGACATCGGGTGTAACATATTTCTGCCATTGTCCGCCCATTGACACTGCAGGATTGAGGCGGCGAACTCCTGACAGCAGACGGATAGCACGATAGACGTCTGTATCCGTATCCCAGTTTGTCATCATCGGGCGGTTGTAGGGATCGTTGCCCCCGTCAGTATCATCATGCAGATACTGCTCGGTCCCGTAATAGATACAGGGAATACCCCGAGTCGTCATCAACAGTATCATTGCCAGCTTCAGCATCTCTGGGTCTGGGTTCAGCGACTGGAAGCGTGACATATCGTGGTTGTCGATGAATGTCACTAGCTCTGTTGCACCGCAGTAGTGATAATCCTCATTCAGGATATCCTGCACCAGATGAAAGCCTTGCTCTGCCCCCTGCGCCAGCGCTCCGCGAATTGCTACACAGAGTGCAAAATCCAGCATGGTCATTCCGGAGCAGTTGGCAAACTCAGTCGATCGCTCATCGGTGGGGTGTCCATAGATCCATTCGCCGAAGATGAAAACATCTGGCTTATGGGCTTGAATTTCGGCGTTAAACTCTTGCCAAAACCAAATCGGCATATGCTTCACGGTATCAACGCGCAGCGCGTCTACGCCTCGATCGAGCCACTGCTTTATGGCCCCTTTGATGTAACCCCGGTAAGAAGTGTTGTTTTCGTTAAAAGTGGCTAGCCCCGCCAGTTCGCAGTTTTGAATTTGCCACTCGTCCTCCCAGTTGGTTACTTCGCCGTAGTGGTGATACCAATTGTCTTTATCATCATTGAAGTCGGCGATCTTCACGCCATCATCGTACAGTTCACCCTTCACGCCATTTATATCTGGACTACTGTGGTTACACACAACATCCAAAATCATCTTCATACCGCGCTTGTGTAATTCCTCAATTAGGCGATCGAAGGCAGTGTTGCACGTCTGTTGGGTATTGTTTAGGGAATTATCTTCGCCTTTGGCTAGGAAGCGAGGATTAATGCGACGAAAATCTTTTGTCCAATAGCCATGAATGGCGGCGTTACCGCAAAATAAATCTTCAATTTGTTCAAATAAAGGCGTTAGCCAAACGGCAGTCACGCCCATGTTCTTTAAATAATCCAGCTTATCGATCACACCCTGTAGATCGCCACCCCAATATTTGCCCCAGTCTTTGGCTTCTGCGTCATAGAGTTCAGGATTAGGTCCTTCGCTGTTGTCTGGATCGCCGTCGTAGAAGCGATCGACCACAAGGAAATAAATGGTCTCTTGACGAAACTCGATGTCACGCGTGTAGAGGAATTCTAAATCAATCTCACCCTCTGGCTGGTTTGGATCGGGTTTTGCAACCAGTTCCTCAACTTTGGCCTGTGGATCGTCAACCTTGAGCTGTTCTTCTGAATACTGAGGTGGGGGTGTCGTTACCATGGTTTGAGATTTGAGTGGTGATCGATTGTAAAGCGGGAAGCGAGGGCTTTCGACAATTCTATTTTCCCCTTCAGAAAAATTATCTTTATTATTTTGCCTTTTGATATCTGTCGCAAGTCAGCTTCTCTTTTCCCTAACCTCTATCTTTCGGCATATTATTGCCTTCTAGTTTGTATAGATTTATGCAGCGTCAGATTCTATCATAGCCAAGTCTTCAGTTGGAGTCAAAATTGCTAAATAGACAACAAAAGCTTCTTTTGTGCTCGGTTGCAGGAGTCACAGAAGAAGCTTTTGTATTGAATTCTTTGCTGGGCTAGAACAAGAAGAACTATGCCCGTTCAGCCCTATTTAATTATTGGATTCAACCTGTCAAAAACCAATCAGACTAGAATCTAATTAAACCGTGCGACGGGTCATCAAGCCCCACAGGAAGATCGCAATCATTGCACCCACAATCGCCACAATTAATCCAGGAATGCTCAGACCTGTTGCCGCCAATTGCAGCGTTCCTGTTGTCAGTAGGGTGTACAAGCTACCACCTACAAATGCACCAATAATACCCAAAATAATCGTTGATAAAATGCCGCCACCTTGGTGACCAGGATAAATAGCCTTACCAATTGCACCAGCCAACAAACCCAAAAGAATCCAAGCGATAATATTCATGTCAACCTCCAAACTTTTGCTAATTTTCTTTGGTTTCTTCAACCTTGCTTTCACTTTATCAGCGCATATAGTTCGACTCATTCTGCCCCAGGAGATAACTCAGATAGTCTTCAGGGTGAGAGATGAGGATGCGGTTGCTAAGTAATTAGAAATACAATCCATCTCTCTGTCTCTCTACCCAAAGTTCTATCTCTCTTTGGCTAGATGCTGAATATAAAGCCAAAGCCAAATAATGCAATTGATTCAGGCAAAAGCGACGCAGCACTACTGATAGAAATAAGTAGAACGTAGAACGCCTCAGCTCGATACAAATCACTTTAGAGGAACATATGACAAGCCCAATAGAATTTAGGTTGTTTGCCCCCTATAACAAGGGAGCAGCGATCGTGGGTTCGTTTTCCAATTGGCAAGACGTTCCCATGCGGAAAGGAGAGGATGGCTTCTTCCGCACTACAGTAGAGCTGGAAGATGGCGTTTATCAATACAAGTTTCGCGTTCAGTCTAAGTCTTGGTTTCTGGAGCCGGACCAATGGGTGACGGTGACTGATCCTTACGCCACCGATATTGATGGCATGAGTTCGGATGAGAACGGCATCATTCGGATTAAGGACGGCGAGCGCATTGTAGATACTTATGTTTGGCTAAATGACAATAAGCCGCTGCCTCCAGATAATCAGATGGTGATCTATGAGCTGCATGTTGGAGATTTTTCTGGCGGCGAGGATGATCCTTATGCGCGGGGTCAATACAAGCATGTCATTGAGAAGCTAGATTACCTGTGTGAGCTGGGCATCAATGCGATCGAGCTAATGCCAATCAAGGAATATCCGGGCGACTATAGCTGGGGTTATAATCCGCGTCACTTCTTCGCTACAGAATCTAGCTATGGCTCTACAGAAGACTTGAAGCGCTTGATCGATGAGTGCCATGCTCGCGGAATTCGGGTGATTATTGACGGTATTTACAACCACTCTGAATCGGCTGCACCCCTGACGCAGATCAATCACGACTACTGGTATCACCATGAGCCGAAAGATCCAGATAATAGCTGGGGACCAGAGTTTAACTACGAACTGTATGACGAGAAGCTAGAAACTTATCCAGCTCGTCGCTTTATTGGGGATACCGTTCGTTACTGGATCGAAGAATATCATTTGGACGGTATCCGCTACGATGCAGCGAAGCATATCGAGAACTATGACTTCATGCACTGGATTGTTCAGGAGACAAAGAAGGCTGCAGGCTCAAAGCCGTTCTACAATGTGGCAGAACATATCCCCGAAACGCCGAGCATCACCAACGTAGACGGCCCAATGGATGGCTGCTGGCAGGATTCCTTCTACCACACAGTCATTCCGCATTTAGCAGGTGAAGTGTTTGATTTAGAGCAGCTAAAAGATGTGCTGGATGCCAAGCGACGTGGCTTCATGGGCGCAACTAACGTCGTTAACTATCTGACCAACCACGACCAGAATCATGTATTGGCTGAACTGGGCGATCGCAATATCTTGGATGAAGCAGCTTTTCGCCGTCAAAAGCTAGGAGTTGCCCTGCTAATGACGGCAATGGGGATTCCTATGGTCTGGATGGGGTCTGAGTTTGGTGAGTATAAACAAAGAACGATCGACTCAGCTAAGATCGACTGGACGCTGCTCAGCCATGACCAGAACCGCAGCCTGTTTGAATATTACAAAGGACTCATTGCCCTACGGAAACAAAACCCAGCGCTGCATACCGAAAACATTGAATTCTTCTTTGAAGATGCAGAAGCAAAAGTATTTGCCTATACCCGCTGGAACGATGAAGGCTCACGGGTTGTAGTGGTTGCTAATTTCTCAGATCAGTTCCTGGCAGAATATCCAATCGTTAATTTCCCAGAAAATGGGAAATGGCATGAGTGGACAGGAAATTATGATGTGGAATCGGTCGATAACCAGCTAGCGATCGACATTGGCGAATACGAAGCAAAAGTTTTTGTGTGGCAGTAGTAACACCTCGGGGGCATCCCCGTTATGGCACTCCGCCCCTAAATTGAGATTCTTTTGTGAAAGCCCTGCACGCAGGGCTTTTATATTTGTTTTAGCCCCTGCGTGCAGCAAATCATTCTCTAAAATCCGCCGACACTGCCATAGGTACTTCTTCAACGCGGGGCAGCTTCTCCGCAACCGAGAGCGGCAGCTTGTTACTGCCCGAAAGCTGCCGCAACAGCTTTGGACGGAGATCATGCAGCAGGTAAATAATTCGATCGCCCACCTGCCACTCTTCCGTGCTGGAAGCTACAGTCAATTGCTCCTCCCGTTCCACCAGAACCGGCACCAGTTCCTCAGACCGAATCAGCGCTTTGAGGTGAGCCTGTTGGAGCTGAAAACTGTCTTCTCGCAGCGTGGTTTCACCCAGCTTGATGGCTTGGTCGTTCAGATAGGCGTTCCAGGTTTTCAGCGCAACCTGCGGTGCGAATGCTTGCTGCACTTTGGGAGAAGGAGAACTGCTGGCTTGCGGTTCTGAGAACACTGCCAGCACTCTGGGCGGCTGAAATTCTTCAACGGCATATTGGGCAAGCACCAGATTCACTTCGCCGTTGTTGGTCATTGTTAGAAATGTGCCCACCTTAGCCAGTCCAGCTTCTTCCAACACATTGGCATCGAGGGCGCTGCTGCAAAAAATTTTGAAGCCTTCTTGTTCAGCAAGGCGACAAGAATCAGCGTCTGTGTCAATTAGCACGACCGATTCTTGCCGATCGCGGAATAGCCGGCCGATTAGCAAACTGAGTGGACTACAGCCAACGATTACAATCCCCGTTGCCTCTGTGGATGTGATTCTCAGCAGGCGCGCCACCCAGCCCGCCGTCAGCCCTTGTAGAAATACCGTAGAGAGAATCGTCAGAAACACCAGCGCCTTAATCGACGCGCCCCCGTTGATCCCTTGCTCTGTCAGCAGGATGGCAAACAGCGAAGCCACCGATGCCGAAACGATCCCCCTGGGAGCGACCCAGCATAGGAACAGCTTTTGCCGCCAGTTGAGATCGCTATTCCAGGTGCAAATCCACACGTTAATCGGGCGCACAACAAACATTATTACCGCCACAGTCAGCAGTGCCCCCGTGCCCAGTGCCACGATGCTGGCGATCGACAGCTCTGCCGCCAGCAGCACAAACAGCACCGACACCGCCAGAATCGTGAGCTGCCCTTTGAAGCGGCGCAGCAGCCGTTCTTCGGGTAGCGAAAATGAGCCCAGCACGATGCCTGCCACCACCATCGTCATCAGCCCAGACTCACTGCGGATTAGTTGGGCGACGCTATACAGTCCCCAGACGCCAGCCAGCACGACCAGATTTCTCAGCTCATCTGAGAGCTTTTGTGCCTGTTTCAGGAAAAAGCCGAGCAGCCAGCCGCCGATCGCCCCGATGCCGCCGCCAATTCCCAAGCGCAGCAGCAGACCGCTAACGACCGATAGCGGCTCAGCGTTGCCATTCAAAATGATATCTAGCACCACGACTGCCAAAATCGCGCCCATCGGGTCGATTAAGACTCCTTCGCCTTCCAGCAGCGCTGCCACTTGGCGATCGACCTTGACTTGCTTCAGCAGCGGCGTAATCACCGTGGGACCTGTTACCACGACCAAGGCAGCGTAGAGAAAGGCAATCGCCCAAGGAAATTCGCTAAGCCAGTGAGCTGCCATGCTGCCGCCCAATAGCGTGATCAAAGAGCCAAAGGTTACCAGGTTGCGCAGTGTCCCCGATACTCTGCCCAACTCCCGCAGCTCCAGGTTTAGCCCACCCTCAAACAAAATTAGCGCCACCGACAGCGAGACGATCACCTCTAGCCCCGTTCCCAGCAGGTTAGGGTGCAACACCCCAAAGCCATCGGTGCCCAGCAGCATCCCAAACAAGAGTAGGAAAACAATGCTGGGGACTTTGAGATAGTCTGCCAGAACTTGCGCACTAATGCCTGCAATCACTGTAATCGCGATCTGCAGGGTGATATCAAGGGCTGCATCCATAAGATCAGGCGGAAAACGGCAACTCTGCAACTGGCATTTCTGCGGCTCCCAAAATGATTTTCTTCAAGATGCCCCAAAACACAAGAACTGAATCGATCGTATCTGGGATTGTGGATTTGTGAGATGTTTTTTGGCTGTAGTGCTCCTATTACTCTCTTAGCAGGAGGTAATAGAGCTGCCCTGTGCTGTTGATTAGCCCTGCCCGATCGCCTGCCTGCGCCCCTGTGCCCATGAAAATATCGACTCGCCCCGCTCCTCGAATTGCCCCACCTGTATCTTGATCTAGCACGAAGCGACTGGTTAACTGCTGAGTGATTTGCCCTGAGGTTTGGGCAGTGGGCATCTGGGTCTGAATCAGCGCTAGGGCTGCAGGCGGCATCAGGGATTTGTCGGTAGCGATCGATCGTTCTGGCGTGACCGCAACGCCAAGGCTACCCGTTGCGGGTACGCCGTTGGTTTCCCGAAAGAACACAAACCGATTGTTGCGGGGGAGGTAGAGATCTAAGTCAGCCGGGTTGTCTCGGAAGTATTGCATCAGCTTGGGAAGCGTCAATTCTTCCAGCGTAAACTTGCCTGCATTGACCAGCTCTCGCCCAACGCTGGTATACGGATAATTGGTGTACCCCGCCACGCCCACTGAGAGGACGCTATTATCTGTAAGCTGCAAGCGGGCTGACCCCTGCACCTGTACTAAATATGCCTCTAGGCGATCGCGCAGCCACACCAGCTCTAGCCCCCGCAGCCGTCCTTTTGCGCCCTGAAGCCCGTCTGTTCCTTCTAGCTGAGCGCGAGTGGGCTGGGGTTGCCCCCACTGGCTGAGGTCTGGCGGCAGGCGATAGAGCGGATAGCGATACTCTGGGGTGGGCACAAGGCTAGCCCGATAGGTTGGCTCAAAGTAGCCCGTAAAGCTGACCGTGCCTTCCCCGTCTTTACCCACAGACTGGTAAAAGCCGAACTCCTGCCGTACCGCTGCCTGCAGTTCTTCTGGCGATCGCGCCGTTTGCACCAGCGTCCGAAACCGCTCCAAGCTGCGATACACTCGATCGACCGTAAAGGCTGAAACGGGATATTGCCGATAGGCTGCCGCCGCTGACCCACTCTCTAAATACTGTAAAGATCGATCGATTGCCCGAATCATTGCCTGTCGATCTCCTGGGCTACCAGCTGTGCCCCAGAGCCGATCGTCAAGCCCCAGTGCTGGAGCCGTCGTCGGGACGAGGACTGCGCCTGCCGGGGTGGTTGCCTGCTGCGACTGAACAGACCCCACAGAACAGCTCAAAGCGGCAAGCAAAGACAGACAGAAGAGGAGAAGCGATCGAACCATAGAGCAAACATAGCGCAACGTTGGAATCAGCCGATAATCGAGCAACCAGTTTAGCAGCACAGTTGGACAGCGACAACTCATCTGGAATCTGGCGGTTTATGACGATTCTTAATCATGCGAGGTACTGGTTTCTGCTGTGTGCCACGCTGGAATCGTCTTGGAATTGTCAAAATTTCGCTGGGAATGCTTTGCTTCTTCAAGAATTTGAGGCGGCTTGCAATACTAAACTAAGTTTGGCGACGGCATTGGTTTGAAGCATGGTGTGACCTTATGAAGCTGCGTTCTCTTTTGATTGTTCTGGCAGCGATCGCCCTTGTGTTGCTCTCGGCAGCGGCAGCAGGGGCAGTTTGGATTGCCGCAAATAGTCCGGTGGAGCAGCTGCAGACGCTAGGGCGATCGCAGCTCGATGCAGCCGCTTTGTTTGTGTCACGACAGTCTCCGCTGGTGGTGTCGCTGGGGGTCAACCCGGATCGGCTAGAGTCAGTAGATCTGCTGTCTGTTCCAGCGAGCCAGCGTAGCCAGCGCCGATCGGAGTGGGCAGAGTGGCAGCAAAGCCTGTTTGTAGACACCCAGCTGAACTATCAGCGCGATATTCAGCCTTGGCTTGGCGATCAGGTGGTGCTGGCAATTACTACGCCAGATGTCGATCGTGACAGTGGCAATGGCGCTCAGGTGGGCTATCTGTTCGCCTTCACGCCCCAAGACAGCACCCTCGCCAGCCAAACTTTGCAACGGTTCTGGCAGCGCCACGCCAAAGCCAAAGATCGGATCACCGAGACGTATGCAGGCGTGCGGATCACCTATCAGCGGTCAGCCCAAACGCTCACTACAGCCACTGCCGTTGTCAGCGATCGCATCGTTCTGGTTGCCAATTCGCCCAAAGTGCTGCGCGATGCAATTAATACCGTGCAGGTGGGGCAAAGCCTTACGGATAGTGATGCCTACCAGCAGGCGATCGAAAATTTGCCCGAAAATGCGCTGGGCTTTGCCTACGTGAACTTGCCGCAGCTCTCTACTTGGCTGACCAGAAAGCCAGAATCTCCTAGCCAGTTCCGCATTTACGATCGCCTGCTTGCCACGCTAGACCGCACACCAACCGGGTGGGTTGCCGATACGCTGCTGCTGTCGTCGCTTGACAACCCGCTTACCCCTGCCAAACCTACCCTTTCGGCGCCGGTCGATGCCTTGCGTTTTGTCCCCGCTGCTAGCACGGTTGTGGCAGCAGGCAATGACGTACAGCAGTTCTGGACGCAGCTGCAAACAGGGCTGGCGGGCTACGAGAATCTGACGGAGCTGCTGCGGCAGCCTGTCGCTCAACTGCAGCAGCAATGGGTAGTGCCGTTGCCCGATCTGCTGAGCTGGATGACGGGCGACTATGCGATCGCCTTGCTGCCGAATCCCGAGAATCGCTCCCAGTCTGACTGGCTGTTTGCCACCCGTCGATCGCCTGATCTGGTAGCGGGGCTAGATAAACTGAATGCCATTGCCCAAGACCAAGGCGTGACGATCGGCGCTCTGCCGCTGGAGACGCCGCTGGGCACACAAGAAATTTTTGCCTGGACAAAGCTCTCGACACGCAGCCACAAAACAGCAGGCAAGTCTTTAGTTTCACTAGATGCTCAGGTGCAGGGGGTGCATACCGCTGTAGAAGACTACGAGATTTTTGCGACTTCGCTAGAGGCGATCGCCCAAGCGCTGCAGGCACCAGAAGACTCGCTGCTCAAAAGCGCCAAGTTCCAAACAGCAATCGCCCCCTTTGAAACTCCCAACGATGGCTATTTCTATGTCGATCAAACGGTGGTGCAGCAGGCACTCAGCCGCACGCCGCTGATCGATCGCACGCCGCTGAGCCGTCTGCTGAAGCAAGCCCTCTCTCTAGGCGCAACCAGCTATGGCAAAGAGACGATCGGGCAGCGGGGAGCAGTGCATTTGGGTGAATAAGGATCACAGTTTTAGTGAAAGCAGTCGGCATTGCCGGCTGCTTTCACTAAATATTTTGGGTTTTAAATATTTTGGGTTTTAAGTATTTTGGGTTTTAAGTATTTTGGGTTTTAAGTATTTTGGGTTTCAAGTGCAGCGAATAGGCGGGGTAATCCTCAGCGCAGGGGCGGAGCTGAACCCACAGTGCGGCAGCCCATCGAAGCGTCAAACAGGTGCAGCCCAAAGTCAGCGGATAGCGCCTCGCAGACTTTCACGCCCCGGACGCTGTTAGCGCGTTCGTCTAGCAGAGGCGAAAAAACAGCAATGCCAATTTGATTGGGAACCACCACCAGAATGCCGCCAGAAACGCCGCTTTTGGCGGGCAACCCCACGGTATAAGCCCATTCTCCGGCAAAGTTGTACATGCCACAGGTATACATGACGCTGAGGATGTCTCGCACATAGCCTGCGGCAACGGCACGATCGCCCGTCAGCGGGTTCACGCCCCAGTTGGCTAACGTTGCTGCCATCAGTGCCAGATCTCGGCAGCTCACCATGATGGAACATTGCTGAAAGTACAAATCCAGTGCTTCTTCGATGCGGGCATCAATCATGCCGAAGTTGTGCATCAAATATGCCATCGCCCGATTGCGATTGCCGGTTGTCCGCTCGCTCATGAACGTTGAAATGTCAACGTACAAGTCGTGTCCAATATAGCGCCGGAACATGTCCAGCATCCGGTTGAGGCGCTCGCTCGGGCCTGAGCCTTTGATCAAGCTAGTGGTGGCGATCGCGCCCGCATTTACCATCGGGTTGTAGGGACGCTTCGATCGTTCGTCTAAAACAATTGAATTAAAGGCCTCGCCCGTTGGCTCCACGCCAACTTTGGTTAAAAAATAGTCGCGTCCATGATCTTCCAGCGCCAGCCCTTGCACAAACACTTTAGAAATAGACTGAATTGTAAAAAGCTGGTCGGCGTCGCCTGTGCTAAATATCTGTCCATCCACGGTGGCAACGGCAATGCCAAACCAGTCTGGGTTCATCTTGGCCAGTTCTGGGATGTAGTTCGCAACTTTGCCTTCGTTAAGCGACTGATATTTCTGGTGCAGTGCTTCTAGATAAGCCTGGAACTGGGCGGCAGTCTCTGAAGAATGAGAACGATTGGGGGGAGTCTGCTCTGCCATGCTGGAGTTTGAGAGGGGGAATGCATTCACTGTAAGGGGTTCGCGCCCATTTCAACTATCGGCAGCCCAAACTCTCTGCTGTAGAAACCCCTGTGACTGGATTAACCCCTTCTGCCCGCTGGCAAATTTGGGCGATCTCATAGCGATCGAGAATGGCATCGGTAAAATCTGCCCCTGTAATAGTGACATCTTGAAAGCTGGTACGGGTCATAGTTGCGCCCGTCAGAATGGCATTGGTCAAATCTGCCCCAATTAGGAACACCCGATCGACCAGCGCATTGGTCAAATCTGCCCCGCGCAGATTAGCATTCAGCAGCACGGCTTTAGTCAAAATGGCAGCGCCCAAATCTGCTCCCTCTAGGTTGGCGTTTCGCATTTCTGCCGACACAAACGCCTTGGCGTGCAGATTGGCATGGGAGAAGTCCTGATCGTTCAGGTTGGCATTGTTGTAGTTGACAGTATCTTGAGCGATCGCCGGTCGTGCGTCCAGCATCACCCACAGCAACGCTAGCCCAATGGCTAGCAGCACAGTCAAACAACGCAGCAAAAATTTTCGGAGCCTCAGGGAAACGATCGGCTTAGAGCCGGAGTGCCGTGCAACAAGTTCCAGTTCGCTCTGATTCATCTGTCCTCCTCCTTTGTTCTGCAGAGAGGAGCGGTAATAGTCTAGATGTGCCGTTGATCTTTCGAATCACTCGCTGTGCCTGCTGAATACATTAACAGCACCCGCAACCCGACTGCTTCCCCTCATCCTTCAAATTTCCGGTCGCTCTTGCCAGTCCTCCCCGACTCGCAGCGTAAAATCAGATTCTAGATCGCCTGTGGAGGCAGAAACAACCTGCCCCACCTCTAGAACCTGTTGCAGCCTGGATGCACCTTGTAGATCGCCCCGCTGCACAATAATTTGGGTTTCGGCTTCCTGCTCAGTCCAGTCATCGATCACATAAACATTGCTGAACCCTTGAGACTGGAGATAAGATGCAACCCGGTTGCCTAGCTCTGGATCGTGGGAGGCATTTTGTACAGCAATTCGCACGTCGTTGAAGTTGGTGTTCTGGCTTAGTACCGCCACCGAGCTGATATCGAAAAATTCCTGCATTACCTGGTCTTTGCCAGTTTGATCCATCAGCCAATAGCTCGCCACATACTCTTCTGGCGTACTGAAGCGTCCGGGCAACATCACCATGTGAAAGCTGTCTTTTTGGAGGTTCAGCCCAAAGCTGACCAGCGACAGCATCTCTCCGGAGGATAGGTTGGTATCAATGTATCTCTGAAACAGCTCGATCGCCTGCGGCAATTTGGCGATTACCGCTGGATTGGTTAACTTTTCGCGGAGCGCCCGAATTAACTGCTGCTGCCGCTGCACTCGTCCAATATCACCGTTGCCATCGTCGCGGAAGCGAGCAAATTGCTCTGCCTGCTCGCCATTTAGGGTTTGCCAGCCTTTCTTAAGATCAATGTGAAGGCGCTGGGTTTGGTCATCATATTTCATGTCTTCAG
Source organism: Phormidium tenue FACHB-886 (assembly GCF_014764505.1). GTDB lineage: Bacteria > Cyanobacteriota > Cyanobacteriia > Elainellales > Elainellaceae > FACHB-886. The sequence continues at coordinate 253,339 of NZ_JACXWX010000007.1, read as the reverse complement.
GGACATACACCCGCACACCGCCAATTAGATTGATCATCTCTCGAAACGCGCCTGTGCTAACCCGGACGTAGCGATCGATCGGCACCCCGTTTAAGTTTTGACTAACGACCTGCGCTGCTAGCTTTGAGCCGCCTATCACATTGGCGTAATTGATTTTGTCGGTTCCCTGCTCTGGTAGCTCAACCTGTGTATCTCTGGGAATCGATAGCACATTAGCGACATTCTGCTCAGGGTCGATGCGGACTAGCATCATTGTGTCGCTACGACCTGCAAACACGTTTTCTTGGTTGGCAGGGGCATCTTCTGGTAGGTCAAGCGGCAAATCAATCCCCATTACTAAGATGTTGACAGGGCGATCGATCTTGTAATGCAGCAGACCCTGTTTCCAGAGGTCATCCAGGGAAAGAGGCTGAGCATGCTGAGGTGCGACAGCAGCAGGCAGTGGCGTAGTCAGAGCTGTGATAGTGCCAACAGCGGCAGCAACAATGGCTGTTCCGCCAAACACCACGCCACGGAGCAGCCATTTCATTGGATGAAAGCGGCGAGTGCTGTCTGGTAAGGAAGTTGGCGCGAAGCCTTTGGGCGCCGGAAGGAGGACGGTAACATTTCCTGTTCCGCTGCTCGTTGTTCCGCTAGAAGCTGAATCTTGCTTCGCTGAATCTACCTTGGCTGACTCTTGCTTCACTTCAGGCTTTTGTTCCAACTTTCCTTCTCCGTTTCCCACCTTAAACTGCGTGAGCGCTTTCCTTGTTTATCACAAAGCTTGTATATCGCAAAGCTTGTATATCGCGAGCTTAGCTAGTTGATTGACTTAGCGTTATTACGCCCAGCGGCGATCGTCTCAATCCTCAGGGTTGTTGAATGGACTTTTCGATCGGCACTTTATTTATACATATAGCGGTATGTATTTTTGTGTATTCGAGATTATAGCTTGAACTTTGGAGTGTCTTGGTCTACCTCTAGATGGGACTACTAATCCCGTCTCCACAGGGCTAAACAACGCAATAATTCACTCTGACTTGAAGATGGCTTAAAGGACGGTTCTAGTGGATACAGAATCACAAAAAACCCTGCTAGGATAAGGCGGAATTCTACACAAAGAGTGAAGTACAGCCATGATTCCCGTGATCCTTGCTGGTGGGAAAGGTGAACGTTTTTGGCCCCTTAGCCGTAGATTACGCCCCAAGCAGTTTTTGAGTCTAGATGGTAGCGGCAACAGTTTACTACAAGCCACAGCTGACAGACTCCTGAAATTATCTCAAGGTTGGCAAGGATTATGGGTGATTACCGCTGCCCACTTAGAGGTAGGGGTGCAGCAGCAGTTGCCAGACCTGCCGCCAGAAAACCTGCTGGTGGAAGTAGAAGGGCGAGACACTGCGCCCGCGGTCGCTTGGGCAACGCTAGAAATTGCCCGTCGCTATGGCAAAGAAACGATGATTGGCTTCTTTCCCGCAGATGCCTGGATTGGCGATAGTGATGACCCTAACTTGCCCGGTCGAGCTGCCTTTGAAAGTACTTTACAAGCTGCCGAAGCGCTGGCTCGATCGCAAGGCGGAATCGCTACGCTAGGCATCACCCCCACTTACCCCTCAACGGGTTATGGCTACATTGAGCAGGGCGAAAAAATTGGGCAATTTGGCGATAGCATTGGCTACAAAGTCAGCCGCTTCACCGAAAAGCCCGACTTGACTACCGCAGAACAGTTTTTGGCTACCGGACGGTTTAGCTGGAACGGCGGCATGTTTATCTTTTCGGCAGGCGTGATGTTGGCAGAGCTGCGTGCGCATGCCCCAGAAATTTTGCTGCCGCTCGAGCAGCAGGGCCCAAGCTGCTACCCAACGTTACCCAAGCTCAGCATTGACTATGCTGTGATGGAAAAAACCAATAAAGCCTATGTGCTTCCTGTGACATTTAGCTGGGATGACTTAGGCGACTGGAACGCGATCGATCGTCTACTTAAGAATGGCAAACCCAACGTGGAACTCGCCCAGCACGTGGGGCTAGATACGCAAAGCGCGCTGCTATATGCCAGCCAGGACGATGAACTGATTGTGACAATCGGCTTGGAAGATACGGTTGTGGTGCGCGATGGTAAGGTGACGCTGATTGTCAAGAAAGACCGGACGCAAGATATTAAAAAAGTGTTGAAGCAACTGCAAGATAATCCAAAACTGGCTGATTTACTGTAGTTCTTTACGTAGAATGTAGCGGTTCACGCTCAAATTAAGGGTGGTCTTTGAGTGTGCCGCATTATATGCGGCACACTTGAAAAACTTGCACTTGATGTGATCCAAAATGCCATGATCTCTAGATTTAAGAGATGCAAAAACTTCAGTCGTGCTATGCGCTTCCAGCAGGACAACACACTTTATAAAGACACAACCCATAAATAAAAAGCAGAGGCGCTTTAAGCGCCTCTGCTTTTTCAAATTGCTCAGGACTAGGCAATCGTCGCCATCTTCACATCGTTGGTTGCCAGCAGCTCTTGCAGCTCTTCAGCATCCACCGTTTCGCGCTCGATCAGCATATCGGCTAGCTTTTCGAGGATTGCTTTGTTCTCTAGCAGAACCGCTTTTGACCGCCGATAAGCTTGCTCAACCAAGTTGCGAACTTCATCATCGATCGCTGCTGCAGTCTCTTCCGAGAAATCGCGTTCTGCCATGATGTCGCGTCCAAGGAACATGCCGCCCTGCGAACGACCCAACGCCACTGGACCCAAGCGATCGCTCATTCCAAAGCGAGTCACCATCTGACGTGCTACTCGTGCTACCTGCTGCAGGTCATTAGACGCACCAGTTGTAACTTCTTCATCACCAAAGATGATTTCCTCAGCCAAACGACCGCCCAGCGCGACTGCCATTTGATTCTGCAGATAGGAGCGGGAGTACAAGCCCGAATCCATCCGGTCTTCACTTGGCGTAAACCAAGTTAAACCACCCGCACGACCACGAGGAATAATGCTGATCTTTTGCACTGGGTCATAGTCCGGCATCAGCGCTCCCACTAGCGCATGCCCTGCTTCGTGGTATGCCACTAGCGTCTTGCGCTTCTCGCTCATCACCCGGTCTTTCTTCTCAGGACCCGCAAGGACGCGATCGATCGCATCGTTCACTTCGTCCATAGAGATCTCAGTCAGGTTGCGACGAGCCGCCAGAATTGCCGCTTCGTTCAGCAGGTTTGCCAAATCTGCGCCTGTGAATCCAGGAGTCCGACGGGCGATCTTCTCCAGATCTACATCTTTAGCTAGCGTTTTGCCGCGAGCATGGACGTTGAGGATTTCCAAACGTCCGGCATAGTCGGGGCGATCGACCACCACTTGGCGATCGAAGCGACCGGGACGCAGCAAAGCAGCATCCAGCACATCCGGACGGTTGGTTGCCGCGATGATGATGATGCCTGTATTGCCCTCAAAGCCGTCCATTTCAGTCAGCAGCTGGTTGAGGGTCTGTTCCCGCTCGTCGTTACCACCGCCCAAGCCAGCGCCCCGTTGCCGACCAACTGCATCAATCTCATCGATAAAGACGATGCAAGGCGCGTTTGCTTTGGCCTGCTCAAACAGGTCACGGACGCGAGAAGCCCCGACCCCTACGAACATTTCTACGAACTCCGAGCCGGAGATCGAGAAGAAAGGTACACCTGCCTCACCGGCTACTGCCTTTGCCAGCAGCGTTTTACCTGTTCCTGGAGGTCCAACTAGCAGCACACCTTTCGGAATTTTTGCCCCAATAGCAGTGAAGCGATCGGCATTCTTGAGGAAGTCTACGACTTCGGCTAACTCCAGTTTTGCCTGCTCAATGCCTGCCACATCCCCAAAAGTAACCTGGGTTTGCGGCTCCATTTGCACTCTGGCTTTAGATTTGCCAAAGTTCATAGCCTGGCTACCCGGACCGCCCTGAGCGCGGCGTAGCACAAAGAACAGCACTACTAGCAGTAGAAAAGGAATCAGTAGCGTGCTCAGCACTCTTGCCCAGATGTTATCTTCGACCTGTGGTGAAACTGAGATATCGACTCCGTTTTTCTGCAGGATGTTCAACATCTCTGGGTCGTTAGGCAAATAGACGCTTACCGTTTGACCATCACTGGTTTTGGCGAAAGCTTGAGTGCGATCGGCAGTAATGCTGACCTTCTCAACCTGACCGTCTTGAACCTGATTAATAAACTGGCTATAGCGCCAAGCTGTTCTATTAGTGGGCTGTCTGTCCAACAGGGCAGTTGCCAAGAAGATGACAACTACCACAAGGAGTGCATACAACCCTGCATTTCTCCACCGCTTGTTATTCACCGGGGCTTTTCCTCCTGAGATGTAATGCAGGCGTTCATTTTCTTAATATTTATTCATATTAACGCATCCTATTGACAATCTACGCCTGGATACGCCTTTAACGTCCTGCCTTTAAAACTATTGTGCCACCTGAGTTTAAGAATGTGCCCTAAAGAAGAACTGTGCCTTGCACAGACTGCCTCAATCTAGCCTCTGCTTTAATTCAGACTGCCTCAATATATTGGGTGTCCATTAGGAACGTGCCTCTGGTAAACCGCACTCCCCAATAGCCGCCGGGTCGCCGATCGAGCACTATACCTTCTTCTCCTAGCTGCACCACACTGGGGGGGCGCAGCATCGGCATGGGTTCAGCCGTCTTTAAGTAAGGCGGTAGTGCAACGATGCGAACTCGATCGCCAACTGTAAATTGTTTTTCAGCCATAGGAAAGTAGTAAAAGTGAAATCTGTAGCGGTAGAACTGCCTCACCTCAGCAAAACCTGAGTTTATCAATCAGGATCGCAGCGAATCTCCACCAGAAATCCGTCTGGATCGTAAAAGTAGATGCCGCGTCCCGTGGGACGGCTAACAGGTCCATGATCGATCGTTACCTGATTCTGATGCAAAACCTCGACCGCTTGCTCAAACAGCGCTGGATCGATATCAAAAGCCAAATGACCTGCACGCGTAAATTCCTTACGCGGATCAAGATCCGCAGGCAGCAAGTCAGGCTTCCAAAATAAGTCGATCACGGTGCCATCTGGCGTGACAAAATTGGCGGCTTCTCCCGCTTCAAATGCCTGCCGCAAAGTTTCTGGGACTTCATCGCCCTGCAGCTCCCGCAGCCCCAATAGCCCGCCATAAAACTGTCGTGATGCATCGAGATCGCGGACATTCAGGGCGATATGATGCACTTTCCGCAGAATGCCGAGAGCCAGCGCTGATTGAGCCAGTTGAGGACTAGACATTGCTCCATCCAAATGCTACTTAGCCTCAGCATACCGCAGGCTCGGTGCTGCGTTGGAGGTTCAATGACAGCGCTCTGGGCGGTTTTCAAAAAATAACTTAATAGTTTATCTGGGTGAAAACTGCTGTAACCTAGGCACTGCTATGCAGCTTCAGAACACTGCTACAGAAGCTGAAGCTATAAAAACCGTAATCAGTGCTAATCCACTGCTAGTTTACTGCTAATTCACTATGCCAGAACCTGATAAAAACATTGTCAAAGTTGAACCTGGAACGCTACTCCTGATTGTGGTAGCGCTACTCCTGATCCCACTCCTGTTCACTGGATTTCTCTCACAGTGAACGCTTGCCCAGCAATCGGCTACATCTCCAGCAAATTACCTCTCCCAGTTTCGGTTTCCCTGCTCCCGAATCAGTCGTTGAACGCTGGCAAGCGCGGGATTGAGTTCGTAGCTACGGCGATCGGGTGAGTGGAGGTAGGCTTGCTGCTCCTGCTCAATCATCTTCACATCCTGGCGAATTAATCCTTCTAGCAAGCCTTTGGCCGCATTGAAGCAAAGCCTTTTAACGAAGCGGCGAAATCTTTCTGAGAGTTTATGCAGCCGTGAGAAGGCATGGAGCGAGGTGAAGTGAATCAGGTAAGCCCGCGTTTGAGTCTCGTGAACCGGACAGAATAAACAGTAGATCTTGAAATCTTGACCCAGCGTAGAAGCCCAGTGGGGATAGAGGTAGCTGACATCGAGGGGTTCAGGATGGAGACGGCGCAGAGCGGGAAAAAAGAGCTGCGAGACAGACCAAATTTTGTCTATTTTGTAGTAACTCTGGGCTTGATAGCGGGCGTGAATCTGATCGTCTTCTACTTCCAATGTCTCTAGCTTGGGGTCTGCCCAAGCCTGATAGTTCTCATGGAGATGCCCGTGATACATATCCATCAGATTCTCAATCAGAAACGAAAAATGGGCTTGGCACTCGATCGTTGCCACCGAAGCGATGTAGTTCAGATGATTCCATTCAGGCAGGGCTAGCGGCTGGATTGCCTCTGCCTGCAGTGTTGCTACATCCCCTGGAAAGAGCCAAATAAAGCCGTCCTGCTCACGCACAGGATAGGTGCGGAGCAGACAGGCGGGCAATTTTTGGTTTTCGGCAAGGTAGGGAACATGGCTGCATTGCCCTATGGCGTTGAACTGCCAGCCGTGATAAGCACACTCTAGAACATCGCCTTGAACTCGTCCCTCGCTCAGCTTGACTTGGCGATGAGGGCAGCGATCTTCTAACGCCTGAACCCGTCCGGTGCTATCTCGGTATAGAACGATCGCTTGATGCCAGAGGGTTACGCTCAGCGGGTTTGCTTGCAGTTCGCTGCTGCAGGCAACTGCGTACCAGTAGTTAGGATTAATCGGCGATCGTCTTGTATCTCGGTACTGAACAGCTGAGTGAGTTCCGTTATCCGGCTCTGTTGCAGATTTTTCGTACTCTTCTATATTCATACGGCTGGCTCACTCCTTCCTAAAATTGTGCAACTTTTAAATCTGCAAAACGCCTTGTGGATTTACAGAAAGAATTGTCCGACGCTGCACGCCTTCTTGCTGAAGGATCGCATTCGCTGCCAAAAATCCGCTGCTGACAGCTCGTTCCATCAGCCCGCAGGGAAAAGGCATTTTGAGCCAGTCTCCTGCAAAAAGCAAATTAGAAACGCTAGTGCAGGTTTCGGGGCGATTGAGATGGCTGTTTGGTGGAAAACCGGCAAAGTTCTTTTGGTTCACCAGCTCTCGATGCAGCATCGTTGCGGCTTTCAGCGATGGAACAATGTTGTACAACTCTTGCTCGAAGGTTGCAAGCAGCGCCTGTTGAGTAGGGAAGTCTTTCTCTTTGTAGCAGTAGGCGTGTAGCTCTACGACGCTGCCACCCGTTTGTTTTGCCCAGGCAATGTAATCATCTTGAATTCGGTGATAGAGCGTAATACTATCGGTTAGCTGGTAGCCGGACAGGGAGGTGAAATAGCTGTGTTCCCACTCAAAATCACGATCGAACCAGAACCGGACAACTGCAAAAGGATCGGCAACGCAAAGCTGGTTGACTTGATTAGATATCTCAGAAGGAACCTCTCCATCAGCTAAAGCGAATAGATGTTGAATGCCTGGAATATCGGCTGCGAATATGTAATAGTCTGCTTCCAGAGCTTGAGCCGTTGAATTCTCTGCCTGGAGTGCAGCAAGCTGAACCTGGTCATCCTGGCGGTCTAGGACTTGGAACTGCGGTAAGTTCTGCTGCGCAGGTCCACTCAGCACTTTGCCCGTTTCATCATAGGTGGCGCCATGACAAGGACATTGAAATTTGCCTTGCGTTTGATGCACTGTGCAACCTTGATGAGTACAGCTCAAAGAGATTGCAGTTTGGCTACCCGAGGCGATCGCATATACTGCATCTCCCGCCCCAAAGTATTCTTGCTGCTCGGTGCTCAATAGGGGGTTGCGCTTCACCCAAAAGGGCACAGCGCTATGGGCGGCTCCCTGGCAGTAGTCGATCGACGCAACTTTCTCGTTCTGCCAGTGAACCCGGCTGACTGTTGCTTCGGTGATAATTTTGCCGCCTTTTTGCAGAATCGCATCAGCGATCGGCTGCACCAAACTCCGCCCCATATCTTGCCGTGTCCCGTTAAACGCTAGCCCTTCCGGATTGCCAAAGAAATAGAAATGGAAGAACTGCATTAGATAACCTGCGCTCGTGGCATCGGGCGCATTCAAGCTAGATTTGGCAAACGGCAGGAAGTAGAGATCGTAAAGTCCGCGTGGAAAGTCTTTTTCTGTCCATTCAGCAACTGAGAGGTGATCTAACCGCTGAAAGCTTTTTTCAGGATGGAAGCCTGTAATCTCTCGAAAAACCTGCCAGTGTCCAAACTTGGTTAAATTCAATCCCCAGTTGAGGCAGTTGGGTGAAGCAATTGCCAGATCTACTACGTTCCAGGGAAAGGCAGAATGGCTGGGACGAAACACCTCTGGCGCATAGCGGCGATCCTGGTAGACAACCGAGTAGAAATCTAAGGAGCGAAAGTTTTGGCTTGCGGACAGCTCATCTGTCAGCGCCCACAGGTTGTAGTACTGGGGAAAAAAGCCGTGAAAGCCATGTTCCATTTTTAGTGTTTCGTTGCCGACCTGAACCGTCCAGCTCGCAACTTTTCCGCCTAGCTGCGCGGCTCGTTCCAGCAACGTCACCGCAAACCCCCGCTGGCTCAGCTCATAGGCACAGGCTAGCCCTGCCAAGCCACCGCCTACCACCACTACCCGCTTTGGGTTGCTAAGCTGCTGCGGTAGGCTAATAGTGTCTTTCTGAAAAATGCTGGGTTGGGGCTTAGAAAACCGCGAATATCCTAACAGTCCACCTGCTGTCCCAATCCCGAATAGCTGGAGGGCTGCTCGTCGAGAGATAGTTTGGGAGAAAAAATTAGAGTGCTGATTCATTCAAAAAGGCGTATGCGATCGAGTTATACAGTAAATCGTTGCAATGGAACTGAGACATGTACCAAACGGTCTTCTTGTGGTAGCCAGGGCATGTCAGATCTGATCGCCAGCAGTTTGCAGTAAAACAATCCAAAATCCAAGCTCAATTCACTTGCCTTCCAGCAGCCGAGCCAGCAAACGATGGAGCTGCCGCTGTTCTCGCTCTGAGAGAGGAGCTAGAAATTCCTCCTCGCAGGTTCTCGCTAGGTCAGTCGCTTGAGCTAAAAGCTCATTACCTTTGGTGGTTAGGACAATGATATGAGAGCGGCGATCGGTTGGATTGGGAGTCCGCTGGACTACGCCAAGTTGCTCTAGATAATCGACAAATCGCACGATCAAAGCGCGGTCAACTTCTAGCTGCTTGCCTAGCTGTACCTGAGAGAGCGATCCCTGCTGAGCCAGCAAGAACAAAATTCCAAAATGTTTGACTTGAATCTTCAACGGAGCCAAGCTATCGCTGAATAAATGACGGGTCCTATCTGCGGCTTCTACTAGAAGCACACTCGTGATCTCGGCCAGGGCAGGATGCAGCGGCAGAAACGTAGAACGATGAGTAGAACCCTTCTTCATTGGCGAGAGCAAAACCTCCGATTAGTCTAGAGCCAAATGATTGATTGAGTCAACAATTGTTCAGCTCAATAATTACAAAGACTAATTATTCTTTCTGATAGTTCGTTTCGGAACTAGCCTAAGCGCTAGACCTACCTAAAAAGCTGAGTTATGGACAGTTGCCTCTTAGCAATTCACCTGTACAGAACTTACCAACGAAAGCGCTAGTACTTTAAAGGCGCTAGTACTTTAGCTGAATCTGGATGCTAGTACTTGAGCCTGCAACCAGCACTGCAGAATCGCCAAACTCAGGCGGGCCCGTACGGACAACTGGATTTCTGGAAAAACCGTAGCCTTCGATCGGCATCCCCAACTCATTGCGATCGAGAACTTCATCACCATTCGCATCGTGGTAGACGGCAACGGCATAGTTCCCAAGCTGTAGATCGTTAAAGGTAAACGTCATTGGAATGGTGGCGATTGCCTCGCATTGCCGCTGCAACGCTTCTTGTCGGTTGCTGGGGAAGCCGCGACTGCTGGCAAATAAATTAATGCAAATCTGTCCTTCCTGGCTTTTTAGCCCGTCTACTTCAACGGTTAAATTCCCTGAGAGCGAATTGGCATCGTTCACCGTATCACCTGCCTCGACGCTATCATCCGCCCTAACGCTGGAGGAACTTGCCCAGCCGACTAGGACGGCTAGGAGCAGGGTCAAAACCCTGAACTTTCTCACCATAAAACACTCCACACCAAAAACTAGAGACTAGCAGCGATCGCCCTTTGGCACAGTGTTTTTCAGCAAAACTTCAGAATTGCTGCTGGTCGGCTTGGGTGACTTCGATGTAAAGATGCTCCAGACGCACCGGCTGACGAGAAATTGAATCTAGAGGAACACCGTCAAAGCAGTTTATGATTTCTTTCAGCTCCATTCGCTGAGGTATCCAAAAAGCGAGATCTGTGCCGTAGCGTCTGGGTGTGAAGCCGTGCTGTTTTGCTTGTGCGATCGCCTGTGCTTCTGCGGGTGTTTGCACAATCACAATTTCTTCAGCGGGAATGCGCTGCTGCAGTTGCGCTAGTGTTCCTTCTGCAAGTAACCTACCGCCTTTGAGAATGCCAATCTTTTGGCAAAGCCGTTCTGCTTCTTCTAGCAGGTGGGTCGTCAGCAGGGTGGTAATACCTTGAGTTTTGAGCTGGCGGATCAATTCCCAAATGTCGTAGCGCGTTTCAATATCTAGTCCTGTAGTGGGTTCATCTAGAATGACCAGCTTAGGCTGATGAACGAGGGCGATCGCCACACTCAGCCGTCGCTGCATACCGCCGCTGAGTGTTTCCACAGGGCTATTAGCGCGATCGGTAAGATTTACTGCCTCCAAACAAGCTCTAACCTGCTGAACCCGCTGCCGCTTCGGTAACCCATAAATCTGTGCGAAAAAATTGAGGTTCTCCTGACAGGTGAGACTGCGGTAGAGCAAATTCTCCTGCGGAGCAACGCCAATCAGCGATTGTGTGCGTTTTGAGATAGGTTGACCGTTCACCTCCACTACACCCCGATCGGGCTGCAAGAGGTTGCAGATGATGTTGATGGTGGTGGTTTTGCCTGCACCATTGGGCCCTAGCAGTCCGTAGATTTCTCCTGGGGCGATCGAAAAGGACAAATCCTCCAGAACGGGACGCTTGCCCGTCGGAGTGCTATATGCCTTACTGAGATGTTCAATTCGCAGCACGGGCGCTATAGCCTCCGCTCTGAGAGAACCATGCGACGGTAGGACAGCCAGCCGCCCACCACCATCAGCGCTGCAAACCCCACCAAAAACCAAAAGTGTCTATCAATCTCTGCCACACTTTCTCCGGCAGCCAAAACGCCTGTCAGCGCTTCGTTCATGTGATAGATCGGATTGTATTCGGCAATTCGCAGTAAATTGTCTGGAAATAAAGAAGTCGGCAGAAACACACCGCCGAGGATCAGCAACGGCACACCAAAAGCAGCAACCAGCGCATTCACATCTTCTGTCCGTCGTGCAAACTGCGTTCCCAAAATAAAACCCAGCCCGACATAGGCAGCAATGCTAATCAGAATAATCAGCGCTGCCAACAGCAAAACACCCTGAAACTGCGCGCCCATAAACACCGAAACCGCGCCGACCAACAGCGTTTGACCAATGCCAATACAGGTATGCGCCAGAAAGATACCTAAAAAATAGGACACTCCGCTCAGCGGTGAAAGAAATAGCCGTTTTAGGGTTTGCTGTTCTCGCTCTGAGACAACTGTCGCAACGCTGCCGCCCAAACAGCTAAAGAACAAAGCAGCCCCCACTAAGGTTGCAGGAGCCGCAGTCTTGAAAGCATCTGCAATAGACAGGTTCGCTCGTTCTGCCACGATATAGCCGTTGAGCAGCAGGACAGAAATTGGAAAAATTGCCCAAAAGATTAGCGATCGCCGTCGTCGTCCCAGTTCGATCAAAATTCGCTGTGCTACTGCCAGCGTTTCCCGCCCATACTTCCTCACAGCGTCATCTCCTTCGACTGGCAGGTGCAGCCGCATCGAAATTATATAGCAATCCTCCTTTAGCTTGTGAGCATCTGCCCTTTGAGCAAGTGCTTACTAGTCGGCTCATCACAAATTCTGCAAGGCTGCTATAGTTCTAGACAACAGTTGCGGAAACTATATCTAGGCAGCAGTATCCAGGCAGCAATAGCTGCATCAGTGTTGCCGTCCGATTGAGCTATGACGTTGATTCTATGGCATTAATTCACAACCAAACGATTTTGATTACTGGAGCCAGTAGTGGCATTGGTGCGGCTTGTGCCCAAGCTTTTGCTGAAGCAGGCGCACGTCTGATTTTGGCAGCACGGCGGCTGGATCGCCTCACTCAGCTTGCCGAAGAAATAAAACCATTCAATGCATCAGTTCATTTGCTGCCGTTGGATGTAAGCGATCGCGCTCAAGTGAAAGCGACGCTGCAAGCCTTGCCAGAAGCTTGGGCATCTGTGGATGTGCTGATTAATAATGCAGGTTTGAGTCGTGGACTAGACAAGCTTTATGAAGCAGATGTCCAGGACTGGGAGGAAATGATTGATACCAACGTCAAGGGTTTGCTGTACATGACGCGCGAGCTAGTACCGGGCATGGTGCGTCAGGGGCGAGGACATATCATCAACATTGGGTCGATCGCCGGACATCAAACTTACCCAGGTGGCAGCGTGTATTGTGCCACCAAGGCTGCTGTGCGAGTATTGTCAGAGGGTTTAAAGCTGGACTTAATGGGCACACCAATTCGGGTTAGCTCGGTTGACCCAGGTATGGTGGAGACTGAGTTTAGCCAAGTGCGGTTCCATGGAGATGCAGAACGCGCTAACGCAGTCTATCGCGGGATGACTCCCCTCACGCCTAAGGATATTGCTGAAATTGTGTTATTTTGTGCTACTCGTCCTGCTCACGTTAATATTAGCGATCTGATTGTATTGGCAACTGATCAAGCGAGTGCAACATTGGTACATCGTCGAAACACCTGACGCTGAGAAAGCTCTCTACGCCATCAAGCAGAAGAAGTTCACGCGCGGATATTTTTTCTGCTTTAATTCAGCTCATGTCTTTATTTGTTGCACTGTTAGTTCAACATGAATTGATTTGTTCCCCAAGTGCGATCGCTCGAATTCGCCACACTATAATCGCGCGCGCTCTAAGCACGATGGTTTAATTTGTTTAGCCATTCAGAAAATGGAATGAACTCCTTAAAAACGCTCTAATTTGCTGTCGTAGCAGTAAATTTTGCTGCTGTCCTGTGCTGTGTTTTCTCTATTTGGAGAGAGAGGGACTCTGTCATTGAGTAGATCCAGCTCCGAATTTCGCAACCTACATTAGAAGTATCACAAGGTGTTTCAGATAACGTTTTAATATGTTCATCGCAGCGAGGAGCATATTAACTTCAACTTTTTATTAGGTGGATTATGACTAACCTAGTTCCTACCGATCCGAAGACAGATCCTAATTCTGTGAAAGAGCGAGTAGCTGCTAATCTTAAGTCTGCAAAAGGCGAAGGCAGTCTAAGAGCCGAGCGCATTAAAGAGATCGTGCAGCAAGCAGTATCCCAAGCGATCGGCGAGCTTAAAACAGGCTCTCAGGAAGTCCGTCCGCTAATCAAGGATGCTCTGGCTGCCGTGATGGAAGTCGTGGAAGTTAAGGGTAAGGAAGTCCAGCACGATATCTCTGCAGCTGTGGAGGGGGTGGTAGAAGGAATTAGCCAACCGCGTCGGCAGTCTTTGAACGAAGCAGAGACGCAGATTAAGCAGCTTCAGGCACAAGTTGATGAAGAAACAGAGCGTCTAGAGGCTGAAGTGGATACCGCCTTGACTGAAATTCAGGAGACTGGAAAAGCCTCTCCAAATGATCTTAACTCGCTGATTGATTCTGCCGTTCAAGCTGTCAAAGAGAAAGAGGAATTTGCAATGTTGCGTCAGCAGTATGCCCGCCTCAAAGATCAGCTAGAGATTTTGGAAACCAGACTGGAGGCAAAGTATGGCGATCGCTATGAAGAAGCCAAGCGCCATCTGGGCAATGCCAAATCCTGGTATGACAAAACCAAGGTAGAAGCCGAAGCGCAAGGCACTGATCCGCTGAAGGAGAAGCAGACGGAGCTAGAAGGAAAAATGGCAGAAGCTGGAGCAGTAGTCGCCCGCAAAGAGCGGGAGATCAAGCAGCTCCTCCGGGAATTTCTGCACTCGGTCAACAACAAGCGTAAAGAATAGCCTGTAAATTCGTACGTTGGGATCTTAAATTTGGCTGGGTTGGTTGTAGTGGCGCACTTGAATGTGCGCCATTTTCTTTGGTAGATTGACATCGCTATGGTTGAGATCTATTCAGTTGAAAATTGCTGTAGACGGTAGGAAATTGCAGTTCTGATGCTATTGAAGAGCACTACGATGGGGATAGTTTTGATCCTTTGTGTCTTCATCTTTTGTATCTTCCATGAGTGCCTCCCCCCTATCCGATCGCATTATTGTTCCGCTTGATGTCCCTACCGAAGCCCAAGCGATCGCCTTGCTCGATCGCCTACCGCAGGTCAGCTTTTGGAAAGTTGGGCTGGAGCTATTTGTCAGCGCTGGATCTGGCATCCTCAAAACTTTGAAACAACGACAGAAAAAGATTTTTCTCGATCTCAAGTTTCACGACATCCCCAACACCATGGCGGGCGCCTGCCGAGCTGCCGCAACTTATGGAGTTGATTTGGTCACGGTTCACACTGCTGCCGGAAAAGCTGCCCTGCAGTCGGCCCAAGCTGCTGCCGAAGCAGGAGCGACAGCCGCCGGACTGCCCACCCCCAGCTTGATCGCCGTCACCCTGCTAACTAGCATTAATTCCCGATCGCTTGCCTTCGAGTTAAAGGTTCCGCTGGAGCTAGATGACTACACCCTACAGATGGCATTGCTGGCTCAAGAGAGCGGTTTGTCGGGTGTTGTTTGCTCTCCTCAAGAAGCGGCACAGCTCCGCGACACCTGCGGCAAATCATTTTTGCTGGTTTGTCCCGGTGTTCGCCCAAGTTGGGCGGCGGCAGGGGATCAGGCGCGATCGCTCTCCCCCAAAGCGGCTCTGCAGGCTGGGGCAGATTATTTAGTGATCGGGCGACCGATTACGGCAGCTCCTGATCCAGTAGCGGCTTTCGAGCGAATTTGTGAAGAGCTAGGCTAGCAATCGAGACGCAGCTCCATCTGGATGTTGCACCGTTGATAAGGAGAGGGTTGCCCAACCACTTTTTGAAAGCCTAGTTTGTAGTAAAGCCGGATGGCAGGCTCTAGAACGGTGTTGCTCTCCAGATGAAGTGTCTTTGCGCCAAGCTGCCGTGCTCTGTCGATCGCGGCTTGCCCCAGCAGCCAGCCAATATTCCTGCCTCTGACCTGTTCTGCAACCGTCATCTTTGCCAACTCATAAGTGTCAGAATTTAGCTTAATTAGGGCGCAAGTTCCAACAATTTCACCTTTGTATCGGGCAAGCAGAATTTGTCCTCCAGGCTGCAAGATTTTTTCGTCCGGATTGTTCAACGTTTGATAATCTTCTTCTTCCAGCTTGAAGTAACGCTCAATCCAACTGTAGTTGAGCTGCTGGAATTCTTTTTGAAACTCGGGCGAGTAGTCGATGATTTCAACTTGTTGACCTTCGCGGGCTTTGCGCTTCTCCCGAACGCGAGTGTAGAAGTCTTTTTGAGCTAGCAAAAACTCTGTTTCTTCGATCGCTTTCCACAGATCATTCTGGGCTTCTGAAAGTAATTCTTCAACAGCTTGAGCAACATCAAGATACTGGTCTTCGATCTTAGAGATGAGCTGTTTGCCTTTGCCAGAAAGTTTGACAACTGTGACTCTGGCATCTGATGAACCTCTAACCGTAATTGTCAGGTTTTCGAGGGTCATTTCCTTCACGATTTGGCTAACAGACGCATGAGAATGCCCAATAATCTGCGCGATTTCTGTAATAGAAGCGTCTTTTTGCGAAAGTACATAAAACACTGGAAACCACTTAGGGTCTAGCGCAACTTGGTAAAGTGCATAAATTTTTGCCGCATCTTCTGTAAATTTCTCACTCAGCTTGCGGAGACGGCTACCTAGCGCTAATTTTCCAGTCTGGTGATAGAAGTCCATGTGTTTAAGCTTATTGCGTAAGCACTTACGTAATAAGCTACATTATTGACCTTTGGTGGTCAAGCCCCTTTTGTTTTAGCGCTTTGCGCTAAAACAAAACCCAATTATTTTTTGAAAGCTACACGAAGCGTAGTTATCAAAAAAATAATTGGGTTTTGTTCAAGTGAAAATTGCTGTAGGCTCTGCCTTAGTCTTTTCAAACATCTTCTAAAGACGAAGGACAAAGGGAAAGGGCAAAAAGAACAGACAGCCTTTTTGCCCTTCGCTTTCCACCTTTTAGATAGTTTGAAACTCCAGCACGTCTTGGTTGCTGCCCCGAAGAATAGATTCTACCTGCTTGCCACGCAGCCGTTTACCAACTACCTGCTCCAAAACACCCTGGATTGCACCCAGCGTGTAGGTCAAGCAGCGGCTTGAGCCTTGCGGTTCACCTGAAGAACAGATCGTTTCACGGCAATGAACTCTAATTACCTCGCCGTCTTGAGCGATTCGGTCGATTAAGCAAAGCCGCGTTCCTAATGTGCCTAAAGCATGATTGAGTAAACCTGTTAGCTCTTCTAGCGAACCATTGTCGTACTCTAACTGGGCTGCTAGCTGTTTTCCTCGGGCGCGTCCAGCAGCGATTAGGGCGATCGTGGCAGCTTTTTCTCCCAAAGCTTCTTCAATGCCAACGACGACTGCCTTGAAACAGGCGATACTGCTAAAGTCTCCTAATTCGGGACGAAGCCGATGAGTTGTATTTGGGGGGGAGGATACTGTCATAGTGGATAAATACCTTTACTTACAACGTTCTAAATGGTTACCTGAAATGTCCTTAAATTGATATTTCAGAAACCGCAACAGCACCCTAAAAATGAACTTCTTTTGCAGCTTCAGCCATTCTTTAAAGAGCAGAAACGCTGCAAAAGCAGAATTTTTGAGGATGTTGAAAGTGCTATTACCTACTAGAACGTTTCAAACATCCACTTAATTGAATCTAACTCCAGCAAACCTAATGTAGCGATGAACGTTTCGAGGGTGTTTAGAGTATGTTTGAAAAAAGGTTTTCACCCGTTAAATTTGCTTGATCTCCCTAAATCTCTTAGCCAGGGGAAGGCAAAGTTTAGAAAAAGGGGGCTAGGGAGGATCAGCACCCTCAAGGCAGAAGCACCTTTCAAACACACTCTTAGAGGCGAACTACCTGCACTATGAACTTGAATCGTACTGAATTGCCAGTTGAAATGAATCTCTAGATTGCTGGAGCTACAAAATTCTGATTTGCTTCCCAGCGTAGCTCACGAATCTTGTAACGATCCCAGTTTAATGTAAAGCTTCAGTCAAGCTTGCTGTATTCCTGATAATTCAGTTAAAACTTGCGCTCTCAGGCATATAGCTTTGCCACGTATTCTCCATAGCCGTTGTAGATGGCTGTTGGTACTTCCTTCCATTCAAACTGAGCGCCAGGACCCACCAATTTCTCTTTGCGCTGTGACCAGCGAGGATGCGCCACTTCAGGCTCTACATTGGAGACAAATTTATATTCGCCGGGGCTGAGCGTATTCCAAAAAGTTGCAGGCTGCGTCTCAGTAAACTCAATCTTGACGATCGACTTAGCTCCCTTAAAACCATACTTCCAGGGCAATACAGCCCGAAGAGGCGCGCCGTGCTGTTTCGGCAGCGTGTGACCATAGACACCAACGGCAAAAAAGGCAAGATCGTTTGCCATCTCCTCAATTCGCAGAGCTTCGGTGTAGGGGAAGGGCAAAAATTGACCGGGTGGAAAGATGGGTCCTTTGGTGATGTTGGGAGCGTAAAACGAAGTAAACCGAACAAACTTTGCCTTTGCAGTCGGTTCTACCTGCTTGAGAATCGCATTCATCGGAAAGCCAATCCAGGGCACCACCATTGCCCAAGCTTCCACGCAGCGAAACCGACAGATGCGCTCTTCAAGTGGAAATCTCAACAGGTCATCAATGTCATAGGTGTGGGGATTGTTAACCAGTCCGGAGACTTCTACTTTCCAATCTTCCAACGGCAAATTTTGGGCGTTTTGCCAAATATTTTTGGAGCCACCATACTCATAGAAATTGTTGTATGTAGCGGCGATCGTTTGATTGGTGAGGGGACGATCGCTCACCTCAAAAGCGGTGTTCTGTCTTGCGGATAGGGTCTTGACACCTGCCAGCGGCTCCTCTGCAGCTTTGTTTTGCGACTGGCAGCCTACCAGCGGCAGGACCGAGCCGGCAATCCCAACGCCGATCAGCGTTTTCATAAATTTGCGTCGGTTCCAAAAGGCCGCTTCATAAGTCACTTCGTGTTCCGGAAGCTGCCATGGCTTTGGGATATGAATAAACGCCATATACTTTATGCTTTATGCTTTAAATTTCTAAATATTTCTTCACGTTCTATTTTCAATATATAGCAGTTCCACACAATCTGTTTAGACTGTTGGCTGCATCATTCTCCATATGCTGCAAAAATGCCGGGGAAACTCTATCACAGCTTATACTGAGTTTCTGTGCAAAGTTTTGCGGCGAATTGATCAAACGGGGCGCTATGAAAAGCGGGTTAAAGTGGCTAGGATTTGGCAGCGGATTTATTATCGGAACTTTAAGCATGACCTCGATCGCCTGGGCAGAACAATCCTTGTCGGTCGCTTACCCACCCGATAACCACGAAACAACCTCCGACAAAATTTTCTTTATCGGTACGGCTCCACCAGAAGGAGAAGTTACCATCAATGGGCAGACAGTCGATCGCAGTGATGCCGGACATTTTGCTCCCAGCTTGCCGCTGCAGCTAGGTGAAAACTTGTTCACGCTGAAGTATCAAAACCAACAGGTGGTAATTCATGTAAATCGGATTGCAGCAACGCCTGCGGCTCCGGTAGGAACTGCCTTTGGAGAGGAGTCGCTGTTGCCTGCGGTGGATGTAGCTCGCCTGCCGAGTGACTCTCTGTGCTTTGGGGCGATCGCTCCTGCCAACGCTGCTGTTTCAGTAACCCTTGCTAACCAAACCATTCCCTTGCTGCCCCAAACCAATTCGGTTGATTTGCCACCCAACTCGGCTGTTCTGGTTCAGCAGAATCAGCCCACTGCTGCAGGCGGTTCGTCAGCCCAGCAGTATCAGGGCTGCACCACGGGTGAAAGCTGGATTTCAGCGGCTCTGTCTAGCGATCGCGCTGCCACTAACGCAGGCTTATCACAGGCTGCTCTGGATTTAGGCTACCCCCAGTTTCAGCTCTCGCTCAACGGACAGACTATTACCCAGCAAGGTGCAGGCAAAGTCGAAATTCTCTCGCCTGCCCACCTGCCCGTAATAGAAGTGACTGCTGATCCAGGCACTGCTCGCTCTGGCGCAAGTACCGATTACTCTCGCCTCACACCTTTGCCCAAAGGAACGAGGGCTACCGTCACCGCTATAGAAGGCGAATGGCTGCGGCTAGACTATGGCAGCTGGATTAGAGCTACTGAGACGCAGCCGGTCGCCAGCAGCGCTCCTCCCCAAACGTTGATTCGCAGTATCCGCTCCAGCCAAGCTGGAGACTGGACAGAAATTGCTTTTCCGCTGCAGGTGGCAGTTCCAGTTAGTGTCCAGCAGGGCGAGCGCACTTTCACCCTAACGCTCTACAACACCACCGCTCAAACCGATACGATCGCGGTGGATGACGATCCAATTATCAAGCGGCTCGACTGGCAGCAGATCGCCCCTGGACAGGTGCAATATATCTTTAACCTTAAATCTGCTCAGCAGTGGGGCTATAAGCTGCGCTACGAAGGCACGACGCTAGTTCTCTCGCTGAAGCACCCGCCGCAGATAGAGGGGCAATCGCTGTCTGGCATGCGTATTCTGCTTGATCCGGGGCACGGTGGACCTGAAGACTTTGGCTCACGCGGGCCCACAGGCTATCCCGAAAAAGAGGTGGCGCTGATCGTGGCGAATCTACTGCGCGATCGGTTGGTTGCCAGAGGGGCAACGGTCTACATGAGCCGCGAAGGCGATATTGACCTTTATCCAAACGATCGCGCAGATTTAATCAACCAGCTAGAACCTACGATTGCTCTTAGCCTTCACTACAACGCCTTACCCGATAACGGAGATGCGGAGAACACCAGCGGTATAGGAACCTTTTGGTACAACACGCAAGCGCATAGTCTTGCAGTGTATCTGCACGATTACCTAACGCAAAGGCTCGATCGCCCGTCCTATGGCGTGTATTGGAATAATCTCGCCCTGACTCGCCCCACTGTGACCCCTGCTGTACTGCTAGAGCTTGGTTTCATGATTAATCCGACTGAGTTTGAGTGGGTCACCGACCCAGAAGCTCAGAAGCAATTAGCCGATGCGCTAGCGGATGGAATTGAGCAATGGCTCGTGCAGGCTCAGTAGATCCGCTACAGCGGCTATGACATTTTTGTGAGTATGGGGAGCACACCCACAAAAATGTCATAGCCGTACTGGCGACAGCTACACTACTGCTGCGCTTGCGCCACACAGTTATACATCCGCAGCGTTGCAGCCGCTGCATAGTTCCGCTGGGCCTCGCTGTTGGGGGCAAAGTTGGTTCCGATTTCGTTGACGGGTGAGGCAACTTTGCAGTAGCCAGACATCTGGCTGATTAGCCCTTCTGCCCAGTGACCTGTGGTATCTGTAAAAGGCGTGACTGCCTGAGAAGCAGGCAACTGAGGCGTGAGGCGACGCAGCGATCGCCCATACTCAGCTGTCCGTCGCAAAATGGCGATCATCTCGGCGCGGGTGACAGGCTGTGTAGGGCGGAATGTGCCATCTTCGTAGCCACTGACAATGTTGTTGCGCTGAGCAAACTCGATTTTGCCCGCACTCCAGCGGTTCACTTCCACATCAGTGTAGGGACTGGTAGAGGCAGCCGTGGGCAGCGTCAGGTTAACGCCCGGAAGCCGCTTCAAGGACTCCAGCGCCATTGAAACAAGCTGCTCACGCGTGAGGCTGCGCTGCGGACGGAAAGAGCCATCCTCGAAGCCTGCAATCACCCCTAACTGAACCGCCTGCTGAATTTCTGCTGCGTAAATGTCACCGCCAACATCGCGGAAGGTTAGTGTGGTGGGCGACGTGGGTGGAGCCGTGGGAGGAGGAGGGGTTGAGGCAAGGGCTTCTGGTGGAAAAGTCCCTTCATAGGTGAGATAAATATGTCCCAAGGGACGATTGCCTACCACCCGTCGCGTAAACCGCCAGCCCGGATTCAGGTTGATCTGCGCATACTCATTGGTGATGCCATTGACATGCCCAATCTCAAATTCTGGGTTGGGACATCTGCTGCGATCGGGGCTGAAACAGCCGATCGGATCTGCCACCAATATTAAATCTTGATTGCGCCGGACAATTCGCAGACTATATTTCAGCCCCAAATCTTCGCCGTTTGCGCGCACCGAGTACCCGTTCGCATCAATGCTGCGCCCACAGATACCCGCGAAGTTAAACGTCCGCAGGAGGGGATCGACAATCGTCGGCGTACCGCCCAACACGCTCCAGCAAGGGCGATCGTCTTTGATCTGCTCCACAATCAAAAGCTGGTGGGCAGTGCCGCCTGCATAGGGAGCAGCAATTGCAATAAAGCGGCTTTGGTCAACTTCCTGCTGATTAAAAGCATTAGTGGTAGCAGGTACAACAGGGGTGGTCAGTGGGTTAATCAGCTCAGTAGATGTGGGAGCGGTGGGTGCAGCAGGTGTAGGAGTAGCAGGAGCGGTGGGTGCAGCAGGTGCAGGAGTAGCAGGAGCGGTGGGCGTGGGAGCGGTCGGTGCAGGGGAAGGAGAAGCAGTAGGAGCAGCGATCGTAGAACTTGCCCAAGCGGTGCCTATTGTGGCGATCGCCACCGCTTTTAAGCATCGGATAAACATACGCATACATTCGACAGATTTAGTAACTTACTTTAGCGCTTGGGCACTCCTTCGGCAGGGTGAATCAGCGTACTCTGCGACCGGTGCCTCTCAAGCCTTGAGAAGCTTAGCGAGCGATCGCCCAGAAGTCAACAGGACGGCGTTGGAACCGCTTTAAGTTGGCATTCTCTCTTGGGGTACGGCTTCGGGAAGGTGCACCACGACGGCAGTGCCAGGAGAAGGAGTATTCCCTTCTTCTATACTGAAGCCACTGCTAGCGGCTGGACTGAAAACCTGAATATTGCCTTGCATTCTCCGGATCAGATCGCGGGCAATCGCTAGCCCTAGCCCTGTTCCCGGAATTGCGGTTTGTGCCTGGACGCCACGGTAGCCGCGCTCAAACAGGTGTGCCAAATCTTCTGATGGAATACCCGCTCCGGCATCCAGGATGGCGATCACTTGCTGGTTATCCTGCCGCTGCACAATTACCTCAATCTGTCGTCCGGTAGGCGTGTACTTAAGAGCGTTGTCGATCAGGTTACTCAAAACTTCCCGCAAAGCGCGGCTATCTGTTTGCACAGGCGGCAAGTTAGGTGGGATATGGCTACGGAGGGTGAGTTGCCGATCTTGAGCGATCGCCATTGCAGATTCCAGCAGTGGATTTAGCACCTCTTCGAGCGAATGTGGCGCAAGCTGAATGCTGGAGACGAGAAGATTAGGCTGGGGCGGAAAGCCAGCCGTTAGCAGCGGCGGCGTGTGGCTACGATTTTCCGCATCAGCCTCTAGCGTTTCGGTATCGAGTTCAGCCTCATCTACGCTGCTCAGTATGCGATTCAGGTCTGTTTCGTCTAGATCGACCGCTGCATCAAACTGTTTCAGTAGATCCTGCAGGCGGTCACTCTCGCGGACAATTCCCTCTGCGGCGGTGCGGTTCACATCTTCAGGACGGATGCGCTTTACCAACAGCTTGCCAAATGTCCGCATGGCAGTCAGAGGATTGCGAAACTGATGCAGTAGGTTATCAAACAAATCCCGACGCTGCTCTCGCATTAGGCGCTGCTGCCGCAGGTCTTGCGCCATCCACTGCGCTCGCTGATCTAAGACACAACCCAGTGATAGCGTTTCCACGATCTGCTCAATTTGCTCCTGCTCAGCGGCGTTCCAAGCGCGATCAGCTCTGGCAGTCACTAGCAGCCCCATCACCACGCTTTCATGCACCAGCGGCAGGACAATCTGCTGCTGACTGAGCGCTTTTTCTGCGGCGGTTAGCGGCTCAGGTGGGTCAGGCTCAGCTCGCTCAAGCTCTGTAAGATCGGGCGGTTGGGCGGGCAACAGCGCGATCGGTGAGTCTGGAGGCTGGGAAGCTAGTGATCGCAGTTCGGTGGATGGGCTGTGCGGTCCCTGCGTTAGCAGTGAAAGAATTTGGTCTTCACCCCAGCTGGCAACAGCTTCTGGATAAGCGACGATCGGCACAAGCTTTGCATCTGCGGCATCTGCTAACTCTTCGGTTAGATAAATAATGCTGAATGCAGCACCAAGTCCTCGCGTTAGCAAAGCAACCTGCGATTGACAAAGGGAAATAAATTCGGAGCTAGCAGGCATTAACATGAGCAAAACAACCGAAACACACTCAATAAAGGCGCAGGAGGTAATGCTAAAAAACTTTACAAAGTAACAGGCTCAAAGGTATTAATTACAGCTTGACTTTGTAGCAATCACTACCTAATATAGGTTATCTTTAGATTTTGTTTCAAAAGTTTAAAGGAAGTTGAAATCGCATCTTTAAGTCGATATACTTTGCACGGTTTTGATTTTGTAACGTCAGTTACAACGACCCGTTTACAGTAATTTGTGTCTGACGCAGTGACCCCGTTTGGTATGGTGATTTGTTCTAGTACGGTGACTCGTTTCAGCATTTATGGCGGAACACCGATCTGCCTAAACGCGGCAACCTGTCGCTGTCTAGTAACTCGTCATAGTATATTAGCTCGTCACAGCGCAGTAACCTATTACGGTAGCTTGTTATGGTAATTGCTCGTTACAGTAATTGTAGGTCTGTAAGTAAGCTCGGAGGTAGGTTAGGTTGGCAAGAAGACGCAAGCGCAAGAGTCGTCGTCGGTTAGAGGGGCGCCGCATCCTAGAACTCGTGCCCCAGTATAGTATTGAGAGTGGTGAAGACAAGCCCGTAACTGCTGCCCGCAAGTTTATTCAATCTGAAGGCATTGCGCCGCCAGCTCTG
This sequence comes from Phormidium tenue FACHB-886, assembly GCF_014764505.1. GTDB lineage: Bacteria > Cyanobacteriota > Cyanobacteriia > Elainellales > Elainellaceae > FACHB-886. Next base: position 229,368 of record NZ_JACXWX010000007.1, on the reverse strand, counting down.
CTGTTGGTCAAGCGCAATGAGCATACCACAGATCGTTACTTTTGGGCAGAAAAAGGGCTGTTCGGCGCTCAGTACGTTGAAGAGAACCATTTTCTGTTTCCCAGTCTGCGGTTCTCAGACGATGAGGTGGATACCTTGGTGGGTGCCGGTTCCAGCCACTAATCCCCTGCCTTGAGGCTAGAAAATTTTGACCAAATGCTTCGCTTAAGATTCTGTAGCCCCCCGAAGTTACTGAGCTATTCGCAACACAGTTAGGCATAAGCGCTCGTGATCAAGATTTTCTAGCCGAACAGAATGGTATTTAAGGTTGAGTTGAGCCTCCACACAACAACTTAATACTGAAACAGTAAAATATTTTCTAAAGCAAAAGCGAGGTCAATTTTGACCTCGCTTTTATTAATTTCAACGTCCCAACATTGGGGTTGGAACAGTAAATATAGATTGGAGTGTGCGTTAAGGCCTAGCGCGGAACCGTCGCTTTTTCCTTCTAGCAAGAGCTTTACGCTTTTCCTTTTGCAAAGGGGTTTCAAAGTGGCGATTCTTCTTCATATCGGCAAAGATATCAGCTTTGGATACTTGGCGCTTAAACCGACGCAAAGCCGATTCTATTCCTTCGTTTTCACCCAAAATGACTTGAGCCATTTATAACTCCTCCATGCATTCAAAGCAGCAATGTTCAACAAAACCATTCAAGACAACCGTGACGATCGGCAGCAAAAGATTTGGTAGCACTGACGTAGGATTTCTACAAAAAGCTTCTAGCAAATCAAGGGGACACCTTGATCTGCCAGAAGTCCTCAAGTTGCAGAACCTATTCGAAAAACCTGGTTCTGTGTGCCGAAAACACACAAAATCCGCTTTCTCTCATCTTTTCAAGCATCTCTACTAGTTCTAAGCCTATTGTGGAGATACCACACCTAGTGCTTAGTAACGACCGCCACCGCCACCGCCACGTCTATTGCCGCCACGATCGCCACCGCCACCCCAGTTGCCAGCCGGACGCTCTTCGCGGGGCTTGGCTTTGTTGACCTTCAGGTCGCGCCCCATCCACTCAGCGCCGTCTAGCGCCTCGATCGCAGCTGTTTCTTCGGCTTCTGAAGACATCTCAACAAAGCCAAAGCCGCGTAGCCGTCCCGTTTCACGATCGGTGGGAAGCTGAACCCGCTTAACCGTACCGTACTCTGCGAAGACAGCGTTAACTTCTTCTTCAGTCACCTGATAGGATAGGTTTCCAACGTAGATTGACATGAACTACTCCATGTAGGTAAGGACGAGAATTGATAATCGGAGAGCTGACTGTCAATCTTGAAAAAGCACAGTAACACCGAATATGGAATCTCAGTCCTTATGCTAGCCCAGAATCTTAGCTTCTTGGATGAAGAATGATTGCCATTGTGCTCAAATGCTGAAGTATGTACTCAAAAATAAACAGATTTTTTTACTGAAAGCCGCACGATACAAGGCTTTCAGTAAAAATTTATCCTGACCTTGTTGAATATTGATATGTTCAATGCTATCTAATGCTATCTATCGATACTTCCTAGCTAGAAGAAGGGGTTTCCAATTCGGGCATCGCTTCATCTGTGAATTTGGGATGGAAGTAGTCATAAATCTGCTGCGCCATCTTTTCACCGATTCCTGGTACTTCTTCAATCTGCTTAGCCGAAGCTTCTCTCAAATAATCGATCGAGCGAAAGTGCGCCAAGAGCTGCTTCTGGCGGTAGTGCCCCAGACCGGGAATTTCTTCAAGACGCGATCGCTTCATACGATCGCTGCGCTGCTGCCGGTGGAAGCTAACGGCAAAGCGGTGTGCTTCGTCTCGAAGACGGCGCAAGAGCTGCACTCCTGGCTGCTCGGCAGTCGTGGCGATCGGTAGAGATTCACCCGGCAAAAAGATTTCTTCACGCTGCTTGGCAAGGCTGACGACCTTCACATCTTCTAGCAAGTTCATGTCGCGCAGCACTTCTACCACCGCCGAAAGCTGCCCTTTCCCACCGTCGATCATCACCAGATCTGGAAAATCTACGTCTGGCTTAGCTTTCATGGCGGCTTCGTTCGGCTGGCTTTCTGCCAGCTTGCTCTTGTCATACTTGCGGAACCGCCGCCGAATTACCTCTGCCATGCTGGCAAAATCATCAGAATGACCCGATCGCACCGTGGGGTTTTTGATCTTGTAGTGGCGATAGTGCTGCTTGGCAGGTAAGCCATCGATAAACACCACCTGCGAAGCCACCGCATCCGAGCCTTGAATGTGGGAGATATCATAGCCCTCGATCCGGTGCGGCAGATCGGGTAGATCAAGCGCATCTGCCAGATCGAGCATGGCTTGGTTATTACGATCGGCGAAGCGCTGCGTCCGGGCTAGCTCATATCCAGCGTTACGCTCGACCATTTCAATCAGGTCAGCTTTAGTTTGGCGTTGCGGCACATAGATCGTGACTTTGCGACTGCGCCGCTCGGACAAAAACTCTGCCAGCATTTCGCTGTCGGGTAGCTCATGCTGGGCCAAAATCTCAGAGGGAATCTCAACCGATTCCACCGTAGAATAATGCTCCTCTAAAACCCGCTGCAAAATTTCGCCCACTGTTCCAGATTGAGCATCTGCTACAAATCCCAACCGACCCACCAAGCGACCTGCCCGGATCTGAAAGAGCTGGATACAAGCGTGCTGATCATCTGCCATCAGCGCGATCGCATCCCGCGAAACTGTGTCATCTGGTAACGCCACCTTCTGCTCAGCGCCCAAAGATTCTAAACCGCGAATTTGGTCGCGCAGTCGTGCCGCGTACTCAAAATTGAGATTTTCCGCCGCTTTTTCCATTTGCTGCGTCAAAATCTCTTCTAGCTCTTGAGTTCGTCCCTGGAAGATCATGGCGATCTTGTGAATAATCTTGCGATATTCTTCTGGCGTAACTAGCTTTTGGCAAACGCCAGGACAGCGCCCGATGTCGTAGTTGAGGCAGGGGCGATCTTTGAATAACGGCTGGGGGCGTTGCCGCAGAGGAAAGATACGCTTGACCAAGTGCAGCGTACTCCGCAGCAGATGCACATCCACATAAGGACCGTAATAGCGATCTTTGGATTTACCCAGCTTGCGTTTGCGCGTGATAAACATGCGCGGATATTCTTCGCTCCAGGTAATACAAAGATAAGGATATTTTTTGTCATCCTTGAGCAGCACATTGAAGTGAGGCTGGTGCTGCTTGATCAGATTCGCTTCTAGCGCCAATGCTTCGGCTTCTGTGTCGGTGACAATAAACTCGATCTCTGCCACCTGCATCACCATCAGGGCAATGCGGGGATTCTGGTCATGCTTGTCCCGAAAATACGAACGAACGCGCGATCGCAGCTTCTTTGATTTGCCGATGTAAAGAATTTGATCTGTACTGTCCCGCATGAAATAGACCCCTGGCTCTGGTGGAATCTCCTTGAGGCGGGCTTCCAAACGATCGGGATCTTTGATGAGCGGAATGGGCTTGGAGGAGGCTGTCACAGGCAGTAAGAGAAGAAGGGTACATGAGGCGCTAGTACACCAATATCTTAAGGATACTGTGGCGGGTTAAATTGCAGGGAGGGGTAAAGCCGAATGGGGAAGGAGCGATCGCATCACTCTCCAGTCAGAACAGCAGATCGGCAGTGCCCCTTTTTCGATACACTCAGAAATGCTGCCTCCCTACACCCGGTCTTAATTCATGTCTGACCAAGCCATTAGCGCCGCCGTCGCCAAACTCTACGACACCTATCCCTTTCCGCCAGAGCCAATCTTAGACGAGCCGCCGCCCGGCTACAACTGGCGCTGGAACTGGGCAGCAGCACATGCCTTCTGCACGGGACAAAAGCCCGATCGCCTGGCGATCCGCATTTTGGATGCAGGCTGTGGCTCTGGCGTGGGCACTGAATACCTGGTGCATCTCAATCCGCAGGCACAGGTAATCGGCATTGATTTAAGTGCGGGCACGCTGGCTGTTGCCCAAGAACGGTGTCAGCGCTCCGGAGCCGATCGCGTCCAGTTTCAACAGCTCAGCTTGTTTGATGTGGATCAGCTAGCGGGCGAGTTTGATTTGATCAACTGTGTTGGCGTTTTGCATCATACGCCCGACCCGATTCGCGGCATCCAGGCGTTAGCCCAAAAGCTGGCTCCAGGTGGCTTGATGCACATCTTTGTATATGGTGAGCTGGGGCGCTGGGAGATTAAATTGATGCAGCAGGCGATCGCGCTATTGCAGGGTGATCAACGAGGGGATTACCAGGATGGGGTACGGGTGGGGCGACAGATTTTTGCCTCGCTGCCTGAAACGAATCGGCTGGTTCGCCGCGAACAGGAGCGGTGGTCGCTGGAGAATAAAAAGGATGAATGCTTTGCGGATATGTATGTTCATCCCCAGGAGATCGATTACAACATTAATACGCTGTTTGAACTGATTGACGCTTCAGGATTGGAGTTTATTGGTTTTTCCAACCCCAAGGTCTGGGAACTAGAGCGGCTTTTGAGCAAGGCGCCTGATTTGCTGGAGCGAGCCAGAGGGCTGAGCGATCGGCAACGCTACCGCCTGATTGAGCTGCTTGATCCAGAAACAATCGCCCATTACGAGTTTTTCCTGGGACGCGCGCCGCTGCCCCGCGCAGATTGGTCAACTGATGCAGCGCTGCTGGCTGCTATTCCCGATCGCAGCACCTGTATGGAGGGGTGGGAAAGCCGCTGTTTGTTCAACTATGACTACCAGATTATTAATCTAACTGAGCCGGAGTGGCAGTTTATGAAAGCCTGCGATGGCAACCAAACCCGATCGGTGGGAGAAATTTTGCGGGAGATTGAGCTGGATCTGACGACGGTGCGGAAGCTGCAGCAGCAGCAGTTGATTCTGCTGCGACTGGGGCAGTTAGCCGCTGAGCGATCAGACTGCTGAGCTATGATCAGGGCAACGAAGCGATCGCCCTACGACAAGCCATGACTAATTCAACCCCCTACGATACACAAACAAGCCGGGAATGGTGGGCACAGCGCTGGGTCGATGTGCTTGAGTCGTTTGGCTGGCGGCGGCGGCTAGAGCGGGCACGAAACTATGCCCGTCAAGGAAATGTGCTGCAGTTAGAGTTTCGGGGGGCTAAAGTTTCGGCATTGGTGCAGGGAACAGCTCCAGAACCTTACAAAGTTTCACTGTCGCTTGATCCATTTGATGATGAGCAGTGGCAATATGTGATTGAATCAATGGCAGAACGAGCCATTTTTTCGGCAAAGCTGCTCTCTGGCGAAATGCCCCAGAACATTGAAGAAGTCTTTACGGCAAATGGGTTGAGCCTGTTCCCGTATACAAAGTTTGATATCCACAGCAAATGCTCTTGTCCTGATCCGGCGAATCCCTGTAAACATATTGGCGCAGTCTATTATCTGCTAGGCGATCGCTTCAGCGAAGATCCATTTGTCTTATTCCAGCTGCGCGGTCGTGCCAAAGAGCAGATCATCACAGCGCTCCGGCAACTTCGCAGCGCCGGCTCTGAGACCAACACCGCAGTACCGGAAGAGCAGACCGAGGCAGGCGATCAGCCAATTAATCCAGAAGCGTTCTGGCATTACAACGAACAGCTAGAGCCTTCGTTGGTGGTGGTAGCTCCATCCCCCAGCAGCGAAACAGTGTTGGATGTCTTGGGTGCAATTCCCCTTAAACCGGAGGGCACCGCCAATCAATCGGCAGCATCGCAGCAAATTTTAGAATATTTTAGAGCTGTTTATGCTCAGGTAAGCCAACAAGCCGTTTTGGCAGCCATGACCGCAGGCAAGCAGCCAGAATAAATAATGAAGCGGTCAATCCTCTGCCAAAACCAAGAAAGGGTGGCTAAAATAGGGTTTTCGATCAACCAAGGAAACCTCGTTCGCTTGCTTTGACGGCTGCGCCTTTATGTCAAAGATTCTGGTTATAGATGACGATCCGCTGATTCGTGTGGTGATTCAACGGGCATTACAAAACCAGGGGCATGAAGTCACTTTAGCCGCTGATGGTCAGGAAGGTATTGCAAAAGCACAAGCGGTTCAGCCTGCCCTCATTGTCTGCGATTGGATGATGCCTGCAGTAGATGGCTTGACGGTTTGCCGCAGGCTCAAGGCTAATCCAGAGCTATGTACAACTTTCTTTATTCTGCTGACTTCACGGGATGGTATTGCCGATCGCGTCCGAGGTCTAAACACGGGCGCAGATGATTTTTTGTCAAAGCCGATCGACATCGCCGAGCTGCAAGCACGAGTCAGGGCAGGACTGCGGTTGCACCAGCTCAATCAAGATTTGCAGATGCAAAAGCAGCGGTTGGAGGCAGAGCTAGCCGAAGCTGCCGCCTACGTCACTGCCCTGTTGCCAGCGCCGCTCTCAGGCGCGATCAGCATTGAGGCTCGTTTCATCCCCTCCAGCCAGCTAGGGGGTGATTGCTTTGACTACTTTTGGCTTGATGAGGATCACTTAGCCTTTTATCTATTAGACGTGTCAGGGCACGGGCTGGGTGCGGCGCTCCCTTCGATTATGGTGTTGAATCTGCTGAGATCGCGCTCGCTACCCAACGTAGATTTTCGAGATCCAGGATCCGTGCTTTTAGGGCTAAACGATCGGTTTCAGATGAGCGGCCAGAACGAAAAGTATTTCACAATTTGGTATGGCGTTTATCGCCCCGCCGATCGTCAGCTCACCTATGCCAGCGCTGGGCATCCGCCCGCCGTTCTGATTGCCCCAAATCAATTTGATGCAGCTCTGCAGCTGCGGACACCCTGTTTACCGATCGGCATGATGACTGATGCCACATTTACTAGCGCTTGCCTAACGATTCCTGCTGAAAGTGTCCTGTATATCTACAGCGACGGTATTTATGAACTGAACCAGCCCAGCAGCACATGGGGGCTGGATTCTTTTATTGAGCTGCTGGTTAGCCTTGATTCCAAGACGAGCCTTGATGCAGTTCTGGCAAAAATTCAGGCAGAAAGCGATGTGCAGACATTCAACGATGACCTATCCTTGCTGCGAGTTTGCTTCAGAAACCAAACGCCTGGTTGAACGCTTCTTGATCGGCAAAAATCTCAAAAACCCGGTTCATGCTAGTCAGTTCAAACAGCATGTGTACCTGATCGTTAACCGAACAGACGCACAGCTTGCCCCCGGCTGCGCGTACAGTTTTCAGCGCCAGCACCAGTGCTGCCAGTCCAGAGCTATCCATGAAGGGAACGTCTTTAAGGTTCACCAGAATCATATTGCTGCCGCTGTCAACCGCTTCAGCAACTTCAGTCCGAAAATGGTTCGCTTGGGTTCCGTCTAGAATTCCAGAGGGTTTAATAATTTGTAGGTTTAATGCCATGGGTGAAAGAAGTAAACAGTTAGAACGAGGGCTTTGGGTCTTACTCTTTATTACAGTAGGCAGCAGCAGAAGTCAGGTTGCTATACAGCAAGTTCATCAAGCGAACAATCGGCAGCTACTAGCCTAGTGTTCCCATTTCTGGAGTACTTTCTGTGAATAGATGACCAGGGTTGGTGTAGCACTGCATTTGTCCCAATGAACTGGTGTAGCGCTATGGTGGGTAGCCGGAAATTGCCAGTGGGGAATTGTCAGTATTCTTACTGAGATCCAGCTGGGTGCAACCATAAAGCACCGTCTCAAAAAAAGCTAGTCTCCACTTGGCTATGCTGCATCGATGGAACACCAACCGCGATCGGAATTAACAGTCGGCTGACGATGCGATTGTCTTCTAGTGTATAGAGGTTAAACTCGCCGCCCATCCGCTCCATTATGGACTTACAGATGGCAAGGTGAAGCCCAGGAGGGTGGTCTAGCGTGGAGGGAACAAGCAGATCGCTCGATCGCCCTTGCTCCAACTCTTTTAGTAGGCTCGCATCGACCGCACCGCTATCGGTAATGGATAGTTCCAGCCAGTGTGGATTGGCTTGCTGACACCAGATGTCTAGTCGTCCGCTGGTAGGCGACCGCAAACAGGCAGACATCAGCACTTCTAGCAGCACAAACTCAATTTTGGCGACATCACCCCCAACGGTAACGTTGGCATCACTATGAACCTGTGACCAGAGCTGCCGCTGCTTGATCAGCGCGTCTAGCCGTTCTAGCGATCGTCGCAGCAGGCTGACTAGCGGCATTGCTTCTCGCTCGCTTTGAAGCTGCCACTGTTCTTGCTTCAATACGGGGGTTAGTCCCGTAAGGGTGCTGCCCATATGTCGCAAAATTTGCTGATAGCGCAGGCTAGAAACATCGTCTTTTCGATGGCTAAGTTCGTTGAGACGGCGTACTGCCACATTGAGGATGCGGTGGGTTTCTTCTAGGCGGCGCTGCTTGTACCAGTTGAGCTGTCCCAAGCTGTTGCGCTGTGCCAGCAAAGTTTCTGTCAATGTTAAATATCGCCGACACCAAGCAAACTGATTGACTAGCGTTTGAAATGCCTTAAGCTGCTGCTCTGTCCAAGTCCGCTCAGCGGCATCTGCCACCAAGATGATGGCGCAGGGTTCGTGGTCGGGCGAGGTGCGGAGCGTCAGTACTAGCACTTGCCCAATCTCAGTGCCGTTTAGCCAGTGGCGTGTTTCAGGCGGTAGATTGTTGCTGCTAATAATCAGAAAATCCTGGCTTTGCAGCGCCCACTGCACTAGTAGATCGGTGTGGATGGGAATGGCAGCCTCTTCTGCGATCGCAAAAGGGCGCTTGGTAATCACGGGGGCTGTAACTTTGGCTTTTTTCTGTCTAGGTTGCCAGGTGATTAGTGCAGTGAGCGGTGATTGCAGCAGCTGGGCAATTTGTTCTGTGGCGGCTCGTTCTAGGGCGGAAAGCTGGTGCTGCTGCTGGAGTATTGCTAGCCCCCGCTCGATCGCCTCATGCGTTTTGTTGAGGCGGTCGCTCTGGCGTTGGAGCTGATGCTGGTGCAGCAAGAGCCCGAGTTGCTGGCTCACGGTTTTGAGTAGCTCCCGCTCGCTGCGGCTCCAACTGCGGGGAGCTTCGTGTGCCAGGATAATTAGCCCTTCAAGGGGTTTCCCAATTGCAGTACCACAGACTAAAAGCGATCGCACGTCTAGATTCAGAAATGCTTGCCGCCATGCCATCAGCTTCAGGTCTTCTTCCAAATTTTCGATGCTGACGGCTTCGGTGCTGCGCTCTAGCATCTGCCAGTCTACTGCGTTAAGGTCGCCCAGAGTAGTGGCGATCGGCTTGCGGGGCGAAGTTTGCTGCTGGTAGTGGATCTCAAATTTCTTGAGATCGGCGTCATAGAGCAGCAGCAGAAATCGCTCAACGGTGAGCCGCTGGCAAAGCTGGCTGGCACAGGTTTTTAGCATGGTGCGCCAGTCTTCTTCGGTATAGAGGGCGCGGGTAACTTCAGTAGTTAGGGCTTGGTCACATTTCACCTGCTGAATTGTGGCTTCTAGCTTTTCTAGAGGAGCCGTTAGCGCCAGCAGTTGGGCAACGCCGCGCACGTAATTTTTTTCCGCTTCTGTCCAGATGCGGGCGTCGTTGCCTTCTACGGTCAAGAAGCCGTGTAGTTCGCCTTGAAACAAAATTGGAGCAGCAATCAGCGACTGCGCCTGAATTTGCTGCATCAGCCGTCCGGTGACATCGGTTTTGAGGGAGCTGTGGGCTTCGCCAATTGTCACGAGCTGGTCTGCCGTCAGGGTTTGGTAGAAGCCGTTGACTGCCTGCGCCAGGATTTTTAGATCCGTCGGCGAATCAGGCGAGCGGGTGCCGTGCCGTTTCCAGAAGTAGCGCTGCTGTGGCTCGTACCAGTAGATGTTAGTACGGTCAGGCTTGACGAAGCGGTGAGTCTCATCGACTACGGCTTCAAGCCGCTTTTGTAGTGCAGGCAGCGATCGTAGCCTGTCCAGCAAATTCAGCAAGGGTTGATCAGGGCGCTTGGTTCGCTGACGCTGCTGCTCAATGTCGATCTCCTGGAAGGCATCTGCCAGTGTCCCTAGCAGCATTGACAGACGGGCTTTTTCGTCGGCGTGGGGTGAAGTTCCCCAGAGGGTAGAACCCAGCAGCACCACACCAAAACAACGGTCTTTGTGGCGAATTGGAAAAATAATTGTGCCTTGAATGCCATACTTTTGGGCGGCTTTACGCCACTCTCCGGCACGAGCTTCTTCACGGAGATCGGGGACTCCCATCGGGCGCTGCTGGATTACTACCTGCTCTAGAATATCGCCCGGATTGAGGCTAATTTTCTGCTTGAGAAAAGCGGTGTCGCCGCCAGGAGTCGCGCCCCCTTTACCAGCTAGACGGTGCTCAGTATTCTCATACAGTCCCAGCCAGATTAGCGCATAGCCAAACTCTGCTTGAAGGTAATCCAGCGCAATTTTGACCAGATCATCGGGCAACTCTCCTTCTCGTAATGCCTGAAGAGCCCGCCCAAGGGCAATTAACTGTTTTTCGTGGCTCGACTCCTTCTGAACACCCATGCCAAGCTAACTCCTAGCCTCCGTAACTCACTGGGTCAACCTCTCAGCTTTGATTGGGGGATGTGAGAAAATTGATGTAAGGACAATTCAATTGCTTTGTTTGTTGTTACTTTGTTATTTATTTGTTAATGGTGTTGTGCTGGTAAGGGTGAAGGGTTCTAGGATCGATCGCCTGACTGGGACAGGTGCCTGCAATTGTCCTGCTAAAATTCCTAAAATTTTTATGTGAATTGGGTGCATTTACCCTTTTGCTTATTCATCCTTTTTAGAGTGCCCTAAGTCAGCAGCTCACTATCTGTCTGGGATTTCCCGTATTGAGGGAGCAGGAGTCATTTCCTTGAATCAACTGGATCTTTATCAATCGGTCTTGCGTCCGCTGCTATTTTCTGGGCTGAAGGTGGATCCAGAAGTTGCCCATCAGCAAACGTTACGGTTGCTGAACTGGTTAGGAACAGTCAATTCATCGATCGATCCTCTAAAATTTTCCCTGAACCACTGGCTGCAGCACACCTGCACCGTTCAGAATTCAGCGCTACGACAAACACTTTGGGGACTGACGTTTGAGAACCCAGTCGGCTTAGCCGCCGGATTTGACAAAGACGGCGTAGCGGCAGGCGTTTGGGATCGCTTTGGCTTTGGCTTCGCGGAGATGGGTACTGTCACCTTTCATGGGCAGCCCGGCAACCCTAAACCCCGTCTGTTTCGCTTGCCGATCGACCAAGCTGCACTCAATCGGATGGGCTTCAATAACCAGGGAGCGGCGGCGCTAGCAACAAGATTGGAAAAGCTGGGGAGCCACGAACGCCGCATTCCCTTAGGCGTGAATTTGGGCAAGTCGAAGGTGACACCGCTGGAACTGGCAGCCGAAGACTACTTGGGCAGCTTTCGGCTGCTGAAAGCGTGGGGCGATTATTTCGTGGTGAATGTGTCGTCTCCCAATACGCCGGGGCTGCGATCGCTGCAAGCCACCGATCAGCTTGATCTGATTCTGGCAAGGTTGCAGCAAGAAAATCAAGGGGAAAAGCCGATGCTGGTGAAGATCGCGCCCGATTTGGAGTGGGAGGCGATCGCAGATGTAATTGCTTTGGCACAGACGCATCAGCTCGCAGGCATCATTGCCACCAATACAACGATCCGCCGCGATCGGCTGAAGACTGCATGGGTGAATGGCAATCCTATTGTTGAGGAGGGAGGTGGCATTAGCGGTGCACCGCTGCGGCAGCGTTCTACTGAAGTAATTCAGTTTATCTATGAGAAAACCAACGGGACGCTGCCGATTGTGGGCGTGGGCGGCGTTTTTACTGCCGAAGATGCCTGGGAAAAAATTACGGCGGGAGCCAGCCTGCTGCAGGTTTATACAGGCTGGATTTATGAAGGTCCGTGGATGGTGCGGCGAGTTCTGGAGGGGGTGAGCCAGAAGCTGGAAGCGGCAGGGCTGGAATCGCTGGAGGAGGGGATCGGGCTGGCGGTGAGGCAAGCGTGAAAGTGGCAGGATAGAGAGGTAGTTTGGGATTAAATTATGAAAGTAGAATTTCGCGAGTGCGACTTTTTCGACCTGTGGATTTGGCTTGAGTTCACAACTATTCCCTCTGAGGCAGAGCGGCAATACGTGGAAGAAGTGTTTAACTCCTGGTTTTTGTTGGGCAAGTTGGGTGGCTTCAACGCTGAGAACTTGCAGGTGCAAGAGACTGGGCTTGAAATTAGCTACATGGAGTATAGTCAGGAAACTGCTGAAGGAAGCTTCATGGCGCTGATGCACAACATGAGTGAGTTTGAGTATGAAAGCAACTGGGGGCGCTGCTGGTTTGACATTGGTACTGCCGATGCGATCGCCTTAGATGTGCTAATCAACGCTTTAGACCAGCTCAACAAAGACTATGTGACGATCGAACGACTGATTATTGGCGGCGAAAATGCCGACTGGAGAATTCCGGGCAGCAAAAAAGCCAGCTTTGTAGAGCGAGACACAGAAAATAACTATAACTAGCATCAATGGCTCAGTCTTCGGCAGACCTGATCACGCTGCGGCAGCAAATTCGAGTGATTTCACTGGCGCTGATTCAAGACGGCGATCGCTTGTTTGTGGGTGAAGGATTTGATGCGGTTAAGCAAGATTTCTTCTACCGAGCACTGGGCGGTGGGGTTGAGTTTGGTGAAACGAGCTTGGAGGGATTGCAGCGCGAATTTCGAGAAGAGCTAAACGCTGAGCTGAGTAATCTGTATTATTTGGGCTGCCTTGAGAATTTGTTTGTTTTTAATGGCAAACCGGGGCATGAGCTGATTCAGCTTTATCGAGCTGACTTTGCCGATCGCCAATTTTACCAGGCAGACTCATTGATTGGTAAAGAAACAAACGGAACATTTAAAGCGCTGTGGGTGGCAATCGATCGGTTCAAGTCTGGGCAACTCCGGCTGGTTCCGGAGGCGTTCTTAACGTTTTTGTGAGACGAGCAAGCGGTGCGATCGACAATTCGTGCTTTATTGGATAAGGACATGCCGCCCTTTAGCATCCTCTAAAAACTTGTGTCATCCCAGCCAGAATCAAAACCTTCCCGTTCTCTTGCCAGCATTGCTGGAATTGTGGCAGTTGCAACCCTGCTGAGCAAAGTGTTTGGGCTGTTTCGGCAGCAGGCGATCGCGGCTGCATTTGGTGCAGGTCCGGTGTTTGGGGCATTCAACTTTGCCTATGTAATTCCAGGCTTTCTGCTGATTTTGTTGGGCGGTATCAATGGTCCCTTCCACAGCGCTATGGTGAGTGTGCTGGCGAAGCGAAAGCGGGAAGAAATTGCCCCGATTATGGAAACGATTACTACGCTGGTGGTGGGGATTCTACTGCTGGTGACGATCGCCCTGATTGTGTTTGCTGAACCGCTGATGCGGCTCGTTGCCCCGGGACTATTTTTGACGGCAGCCAACGCTGATCCAGCAACTTTGGAGACGCTGCAGCAAACTAGGGAACTCGCAGTTCTGCAGTTCCGGATTATGGCTCCAATGGCGGTACTGGCAGGGCTGATCGGTATTGGCTTTGGAGCGCTGAATGCTGCCGATCAATATTGGTTGCCGTCGATTAGCCCACTGTTTTCTAGCGTTGCGGTGCTGGTGGGGCTGGGTGGTTTGGCTGTTTATTTGGGGAGTGATATTTTATCGCCTCAGTATGCGCTGTTGGGCGGTGTGGTGCTGGCTGCCACAACGCTGGCAGGCGCGGTGCTGCAATGGTTAATGCAATTGCCTGCGCAATGGCGATCGGGCTTGGGTGGCTTTCGGCTACGGTTTAACTTCCGGCAGCCTGACGTGCAGGAAGTGATTAAGATTATGGGTCCGGCGACGTTTTCGTCGGGAATGATGCAGATTAACGTCTGGACAGATTTATTTTTTGCGTCGTTTATTCCCAACGCTGCCGCTGCAGTTTCGGCGATGGGCTACGCGGGCTTGCTGGTGCAAACGCCGCTGGGAATATTGTCTAACGTGATTTTGGTTCCCTTGCTGCCGGTATTTTCTAAGCTGGCAGACCCAGAACACTGGCCAGAGCTGAAGGGACGCATTCGCCAAGGGCTGATGATGACCGCGATCGCCATGCTGCCCCTTAGCGTGTTGATGATTGTGCTGGCGCTGCCGATCACACGAGTTGTATATGAGCGCTATGCGTTTACGGCGCAAGACTCTTATCTGACGGCATCGGTGTTGATTGCTTATGCCGTTGGGATGTTTGTGTATCTCGGGCGGGATGTTCTAGTCCGGGTCTTTTATGCGCTGGGGGATGGCGATACGCCGTTTCGGATCAGCATTTTCAATATTCTCCTAAATGCCCTGCTGGATTTTCTGCTGGTGAAGCCATTCGGTGCGCCTGGTTTGGTGCTGGCAACGGTGGGGGTCAATTTGATATCCATGCTAATGATGCTATGGTTTCTCGATCGCAAGCTGAATGGGTTGCCGTTGCGAGAATGGAGCATGCCCACCGTTGGAATTACCATCGTCAGCGCAGTATCAGGACTGGCGGCATGGGGAGTGCTGCAAGGAGTTGCGCAAGTGTGGCAAGGGGCAGGCTTTTGGCTGCATTTGGCGCAAATTTGCCTGGCTGGATTAGTGGGACTGGGGGTGTTCGCGCTGTTGGTTAGCCAACTACGAATTCCGGAAGTTGCTCAGTTTAGCGATCGAGTTCGGCAAAAACTGCGGCGATCGTAGGTGGCGCCGATGCCAGGTAAGCAGCGTAAGAAAAGAATTAAATACTCTACGTTTTCCTCCTTTTCCAGCGGGCAACAGACGCTAAACCATCAGCAGAGCAAGCTGGGAAAATTATTTGCGATGACAATATTTTGCTGTTAGAATTCGCCACATTTATTCTTCAACAAAGCATAGTGCGGCTGACAAACAAATAGCAGTTTACTTTTGTAATAAGCCAATGTGTCTCGACGGGTAGAAAACTGTTACATCTCTATCTAAAGTATGTGCCAACAGAAAAGGATCAGTGTTTCCTTATAAGGAAAGCTAAGGTCTAAGGCGGTATGTATTCAACACAAAATACTATCTCTACACCACAAAATGTAATATCTGTTGCAAAGCAAATCCTGTGTCAATACACTAAACGTTCTATCACTTTTTCTCCTTATCGATTAGTTGAAGGAAAAGAGCAAGACAGCCTGCTTATCAGCACGTTAGACGGCAGAGGAATCATTCTGATTCAACGAGGCAATCGAGTTGAATCGAACCTGAAACCTTGCGACTATACATGGTTTAGCAATAAGTTTTTGGAGTTAGAGAAGGTTAGAGAACTAGAGAAGCTTAAAGAAGTAGCGAAACGTACAGAATTGTCGTCATTGGATGAAAACTGGAGGCAGCCCAGCGTCAATCCTGCTAAGAGAAGGCAACAGAATGCGGAAAGGCTGAAAGCAGATGGCTTAAAGGCTTCACCACAACAATCTCTTCGACGAGAGCTAATCAACCGTCGGACGATTATTGAAGACTTGTAAGGCAGGAGAATGAGCAGCATTGCATCTGAAAATTCTGTGAAGCACAGCTTTCTGAAGGATTTCTGCGTCTTTTCAACGGTTTAGCTACCCACTCAATGGAAAGGCATAATTCAGCATGCGTAGCCTAATAACACTCAGTTTCTAGATGGTTTATTCACTCATCAATGTCCACAAAGCTTTTATATAATTACTCCACCTACTTGGAGGATCTTGAAAAAATACTGAAGGCTTTGCATTCGTTCCCTAAATTCTCTTCGTTGAACAACTATTGAATCCAAATCGGGTTGAACGCTTCCTTAAATCTTGAATGCTCTAGCTTAAGTAATCTAGGGGTGGTTTAAGCTATGCCTGCAATGCTTTGCATGCTCCTTTAAAGATTGCAGGCTATTTTTTAGGTACCTAAAAAGAGAGACCTCTTAAGATGGATCTACTTCTTTAATCTGTGCTTTGTAACAACCTTTACTGAATGCGCACTTTCAAGTAAGTAGCCTACAGAAGAGCCTCAATCCTCTACTTAAGCAGCAATAAATCATGAAGTGCGATTGCATTAGCCAGTGCGCCTCACAATGCTGCTTGCACAGTAGGCGCCAGCGTTAAATTTATGAAAGGAACCTCCAAAACTATCAGCGCTGCAGGCACTTCTGAAAGTACTGCTGAAGATTTAGAAGATCAGAGCCGAAAAAGATGGGCTGGTGCTGAAGCAAGAGCTGAAATTGCTTGCCAAGATCGGTTAGGAAGCGCCTGATAAAGCCAATCCAGATTTTCGGCTACGGGTTTTGGGGTTGTTCTATCGATGGACGGGCTGCCCCAATTGCGGACAGCGGCGGGTTGCAGACATCGGCATATGGAGCCGAAAGGTCGCAAGAACGGTCAGGTAGTTGAGGCAGCCGATTTATGGATGGGGGGCAAAGTGGCAAAGATACGAAGCTGGGCAAGCACATCCAACAGAGAACTTCTTGCGAAGACCTGAAACCCGGGCTGCGAGAGCTGCTAATTGAGCACTTTGAGGTACAGCCCAGGCATGAAGGCTATTACATTTCGCCAGAACTCCAGGCTGACACAGCTCCATACTAGGTGGCAGTTGAAGATCGAACGTCAGCTAGCGAAACATGCTGCTGACCGAGCTATCCTCGTGAATTCGCCAGATCGTTTCACCTAGCAAATTGGCCACTGAGAGAATCGTCAACTGCTTAAAGCGTTTGTCTTCGGAGATAGGCAAGGTGTTCGTGACAATTACTTCCTCAAAGATGCCGCTAGACAAGCGCTCTACAGCAGGAGGTGAAAAGACTGCATGAGTCGCGCAGGCGTATACCTGACGAGCGCCCTCCTTACGCAGGAGTCGGGCTCCTTCGCAGATCGTTCCGGCGGTGTCGATCATGTCATCCACCAGCACGGCTGTTTTGCCTGCTACATCACCAATCACGTTCATCACCTCAGCTACATTGTGCGCCTGCCGCCGCTTGTCAATGATTGCCAAGGGCGCATCGTTCAGCTTTTTGGCAAAGGCTCTAGCGCGTGCTACACCACCTACATCAGGTGAAACGACGACAATATCTTCGAACTGCTTGCTGAGAAGATAGTCCAGGATGACTGGAGAGCCGTAAACGTGATCAAACGGAATATCAAAATAGCCCTGAATCTGAGCCGAGTGCAAATCCATCGCTAGAATGCGATTGGCCCCTGCCTGCGTGATCAGATTGGCAACCAGTTTGGCGGTGATTGATTCTCGACCTGCCGTCTTGCGATCGGCTCTGGCATAGCCGTAGTAGGGCAGAACGGCTGTAATCTGACGTGCTGACGCCCGACGACAGGCATCGATCATGATCAGCAGTTCCATCAGGTGGTCGTTAACCGGGCAGCAGGTCGGCTGCATCAGGTAAACATCGCAGCCTCGAATCGATTCTTGAATTTGGATGTAAATCTCACCATCAGCGAAGCGCTTACGAACCATTGGACCCAAGTCCATCCCAAGGTAGCGCGCGACTTCATGCGAGAGAGGCACATTAGCAGAGCCAGAAAACAGCCGGAGGCGGCTATTATCTGCGATCGGAGAAGCCAGAGGCTGGATAGCTAAGGTGGCGGAGCGGATCACGATTGTTCCTCGACGCTACAGTCATCGAAATCTTAACATCAACAAACTGAAAACATCTCTTGTGAGATCTCGGACACGGTTCAGTTCATCTAGCACCCTTCGATTAATCTTCAATCAATAAAGCGGGGAATGCTTGCCATCAAAATAGGATTTAACCCTTGCCAAGGGGGCATCAAACTACGGTCGCCCCAAAACTACCCGGAGACGAGATTCAAACCCTTCCTTTGATCCAGGCTTAGTTTATCGCTATCCGGAGACTTCTAATTGGCTTGATATAGCTAACTTTGTTAAAAGAATTAGTTTGTATAAATAGAGACTTATAAAAGTTGCAAGACTTAACTTAATCTAGAGAAATTTGGTCGCACACGAGGTCGTAGACGGTTCAAGACAGATTAGAGAAATAACGAGCTGGGGGCGATCGCCAATAAGCCTACCCCCAGCTCGCTATCTTTAGTTACAGATCGCCGCCCCGCAGCGCCAATACAAAAATCACAGCAGGACCTGAAATCACGATCAGTGCCAGCATTGTTAACTGAAGGATCGCCTCAAAGTTAACATTGCTTAAGCCGCTTAACACACCGTCCAACCCTAGCAAAGCCAATTGAAAATCCATTGCTCCTCCCAAAGTGAATCTAAGCTAAGTTCAAAAGCCGATTAATAATGCAGACTGGAAAGAGTGCCTGTGACTTTCTGTTGTAGACTGCAAGGCGGCAAGACCACCCTACAAGCTATAGACACACTCCCAGCCAAGACATCTGGTTCTGATATCTGAATCATATTTTAAGGGTTAACGGTTCTGCCTTTCTCATGAAGTTAATCAAACTCTTATAAATTTGTTACAAAATTTTGAAATTACAGAGTAATCCTATGGCAACTTGGCAATGTATAAAGCAATGCGGGGCGTGCTGTCAGCTCGATCCCGCCGATCGCCCTGATTTAGACCAATACCTCCTACCCGATGAACTAGAACTTTATCTCAGTCTGGTAGGAGAGATGGGCTGGTGCATCCACTACGACCACACCACCCGGGAATGCCGAATCTATGACGATCGCCCCCGCTTCTGCCGAGTTGAAGTAGAGGTGTTTCAAGATCTATACGGTATCGAACCTGAAGAGCTAAATGATTTTGCGGTCGAGTGCTGCCAGCAGCAGATCGAAGGAGTTTATGGCGATCGCAGTTTAGAGATGTTGAGGTTTGAACGGGCAGTCGGCTTGAGCTAGGCGACCCGCCCCCCTACTTTTTAGGCGGTATAACTAGCACCTTATCCACCCGATTTCCATCCATATCCATTACCTCAAAGCGGTAGCCTGCCCACTCAAAATGATCAGTCGATCGCGGAATATGACCAAGCTGCATAATGATGAAGCCCGCCAGCGTTTGGTAGTTGCCGCGTTCTTCATCAGGCAGTTCATCGAAGTGAAAGATGTCTTTCACCTCGTCGATCGACAGCATTCCGTCTAGCAGCCAAGAGCCATCCTCGCGTTGAACCGCATCCGTCTCCTGGGGATCGTCAGCAAAGGGGACATCGCCAATAATCACCTCCATTACGTCATTCAACGTCACAAGCCCCTGAATCACGCCGTACTCATCCACAATCATGGCGATATGCGTTCCAGACTGTTTAAACAGCTCTAGAACGCGTAGGGCATGAGTGGTTTCAGGAATCAATAGCGGCTGGCTCAGCAGAGAGGCGAGATCGATCGGCTCTCCGGCAAGGCTGCGTGCCAAAATATCTGTCACTCGTACCACACCCAAAATATTGTCGAGCGTATCCTGACAGACAGGAATGCGGCTATGGTGGCTGTCGATCATCTTTTGGCGGTTGACTTCGCTAGAGTCGTTCAAATCTAGCCAGACAATATCCGGACGAGGGGTCATTAAGGCATTTACATGCTGGTCGCCCAGATGAAACACACGCTCCACCATGTCTTGTTCTGCTGCTGCGAACATGCCTGCCTCGGCTCCCTGCCGCACCAGCACTTTAATTTCTTCTTCTGTAACCAGCGGCTCTGCGGAGGGGTTGTTTGCTCGCAGTAGCTTTAGCACCAACTCCGTTGAAAGACTGAGTAAAGTGACGATCGGCGCTACCAGTTTTGCCACCATCTGCATGGGGACAGCTAGCATAGCGGCAATTTTTTCGGGATTATTCAGCGCCAGTCGTTTTGGAACCAGTTCACCAATAATTAACGACAGATAAGTAATTAACAGCACCACCAAGCCAAAAGCGATCGCTTGACTCGACTGCCGCAGTGCTGGAATTAGGGCGATGTAGTTTGCCACCGGTGCTGCCAACGCCGCTCCCCCAAATGCTCCTGCCAATGTACCAATCAACGTGATTCCTACCTGCACAGTAGAAAGGAACCGATTGGGGGAGTTGGCAAGATCTAGTGCTGCTCTTGCGCCCACGTTGCCTTGTTCGGCCTGTTCCTGAAGTCGTGCTCTACGGGCAGAAACGATCGCCATTTCCGACATCGCAAAGATGCCATTGGCGATCATCAGCAAAAGAATTGTCAGAATTTCAAAGGTCATTAGGGTTTATATCGAGTCTGGTGCCCGCAGCAGATGCGTTGAATTCTGCCATAGCTCATATAGTAAGTGATTTGATGGATGGGCTTTGGGCAATATTTTTTCTACACAACAATTGAAAAGCCCAATTTTGCGCTGATTGAATAAACACAAAATTGGGCTAGTAAATTTATAAATACGCAGTTTGGCTTAATGGAAAAGCCAGCTTGTAAACGCATATTTCTCTCCCTTGCCGATCGGCAGTGAGGCATGGGGATGGGTGAAATAAGCTGGAAATACCAAGACAGCTCCGGCTTCTGGCTTTACTTTAAGGTCTTGGCGATCGAAATAGGTTTCGCCACCCTCAAACCCGTCATTGAGATACCCAACGATGCTGATATCTCGCGTGGGGATGCCCTGTTCTACCTCTTGAAAGCGGCTAGCTAGCAGCAGGTTGTCAATATGGCGCTTATAAAATTGACCTGCTCGGTAGCGCAAGATCGTGCAGGGTTCGGCATAGGGAAACTTCACGCCGTAGGTTTGGTAGAGCAGCTGCTGCACAATCACCAGCTTGCTAAATAGCAGTTGGTTTGTGGAGTTCAGCAGTGGGTCTTCACCGCCTAGCCGCAGCAGATCGTTACTTCGCACCTGATCGTTTACTTGCTCGATCAAAATATCCGCCGCCTGCAGTTCGCAATGATGTGTCACCTCGATTAAATGCTGGCAAAGCGAGGGTTCTAGCAACCCTTTGACTAGAAAAATTTCGTTGCCTAAAGCCGTCAGGGTGGGGGTGTAGAGGGTCATGAGAGGGCAATGAAAAGACACTCAAGAATGCCCAGATCTAGGCTGTCCATCTACAGCGCAACACAGTCAACAGCAGGAATAATTGCCTCTAGTAGTGGTCAGCTAGTGCTCAGCTTCGAGCTGCAAAATTATCGTAGAGTGTCATCGTTTTATCACTCCGCTCCCCTTTGCCGTAAGATGAAGAGATGCCCAAATGAACGATCGCGGTAGACAGATCAGCATTGACTAAATACTGTCTGTTTGCCAGCGGCTAATCTGAGTTGGGTGGGGTAACTTTTAGAAAGCAACCGTGTCGAGTAAGGAAAGCATTCTGTATGAGCCAAGACGAAATTTTTCAGAAGGTAAAAAAGATTGTGGCGGAACAGCTCAGCGTTGATCCAGAGCAAGTCACTCCGGAAGCCAGCTTCGCCAACGACCTTGGCGCAGACTCTCTCGACACCGTTGAGCTAGTCATGGCGCTCGAAGAAGAATTTGACGTAGAAATTCCTGATGAGGCGGCAGAAGGAATTGCCACCGTGCAGGCAGCAGTAGACTACATCAGCCAAAAAGCAGCTGTCTGAAAGGAATAAAGCGCTAAAGAGCGCTCAGAGGCGGAAGACTGTGGGTTTTTGCGGCTAGCTCGATTGATGGCTTCAGGGTATGCCCAAAAATCCCCCACGGTCTTTGGTTTTGCCGTATCGTTTAAATGTATTAGTTGGGGTGTTTATCCCTGAGAGACTGCGGTCATGACGAGTTCTGAACTGAAGCGGGTAGTGGTTACGGGAATGGGTGCAATTACACCCATCGGCAATACGCTAGCAGAATATTGGGAAGGGTTGTTGAGCGCTCGCAATGGCATCGCACCCATTACCCTATTTGATGCCTCACGGCACGACTGCCAAATTGCCGGAGAGGTAAAAGATTTCAATCCTCATCTTTACCTCGATCGCAAAGAAGCGAAGCGGATGGATCGCTTCGCTCAATTTGGTGTTTCTGCCAGCAAGCAAGCCCTCGAAGATGCCAATTTCACCATCAACGATCTAAATGCAGAACAAGTCGGTGTCATTATTGGCACGGGCATTGGTGGGCTGAAGGTGATGGAGGACCAGCAGGAAGTTTATCTGACGCGGGGTCCCGATCGCTGTAGTCCTTTTATGGTGCCGATGATGATCGCCAATATGGCGGCAGGCTTGACGGCAATCCATACGGGCGCCAAAGGCCCTAATGTCTGCACAGTTACCGCCTGCGCTGCTGGCTCCAACGCAATTGGTGATGCTTTTCGTCTAGTTCAACGCGGCTATGCCCAAGCCATGATCTGTGGCGGCGCAGAAGCTGCAGTTACCCCCCTCTCCTTTGCCGGCTTCTGTGCCTGCAAAGCCATGTCTACAAACAATGCCGATCCAGAGCATGCTTCGCGTCCGTTTGATCTCAACCGCGACGGCTTTGTGATGGGAGAAGGTGCGGGGGTGCTGATTCTAGAAGAGTTAGAACATGCCCTTAGTCGTGGTGCAAAAATTTACGCTGAGATCATTGGTTATGGCATGACCTGCGATGCTTACCACATCACTTCGCCCGTTCCGGGGGGTGAAGGGGCTGCAAGAGCGATGCGGCTAGCCATGAAAGATGCAGAGCTATCGCCTGAACAAATCAGCTATATCAATGCCCATGGCACTAGCACTCCTGCTAACGATTCAACGGAGACCACGGCAATCAAAACGGTGTTGGGCGATCACGCTCGTACCATAGCCATCAGCTCCACCAAATCTATGACCGGGCATCTGCTCGGCGGTTCGGGCGGTATTGAGGCAGTCGCTACCGCCATGGCAGTTGCAAACGACAAAGTACCACCCACTATTAATCTGCAAACGCCTGATCCAGTCTGCGATCTGGACTATGTGCCCAATCAGAGTCGATCGCAAACTGTGGAGGTGGCGTTGTCGAACTCGTTTGGCTTTGGCGGGCACAATGTCACACTAGCGTTCAAGAAATATCGCCCCTAGCGCTTGGCAGTGGCGTTAAGGGTCGACGACAGTGAAAGAGGTAGGGGGAAACGCCCTCTACCTCTTTTGCCAAAAACCCGCGATTTAGCCTTGAGCCTCCGAGCAGGCTGACGCAATTTTGCAGCAGGAGACACAGACGGTGTAGGCTTTTATGTGAGTCCCGTTTCATGCAGTCAGTTTTTCTGCATCTCATCCTTTTGCCTTCTACAAAATGAATTGCCTGCCAATAGATTTAACGCAGTTTGGCATCAGGGTATAGGCAATTTGATCTCACTCAGAACGTCCGACCGGAGATAGATCTTTCGCTGTTTAGGCTATAGACTATAAGTAATCTGCAATAGGTATATTTGCTTACCGTTTAAACGCACTGCGTTTTTGCGTCATGTGTCTAAACATGCTGAACACTCAGTGTCCGATCGCCCACGTACCAAACCGTCTTTGATTAGAGGAAGTCATGACTGTTGCGAGCCAATCTCTTGAAACCCTTTGCATTAATGCAATTCGCTTTTTAGCCGTGGATGCGGTTGAAAAAGCGAAGTCTGGTCATCCTGGTCTACCTATGGGTGCCGCTCCGATGGCATTTGTCCTATGGGACAAGTTTATGCGGTACAACCCCAAAAATCCCAAATGGTTCAACCGCGATCGTTTTGTTCTATCTGCGGGTCATGGCTGCATGCTGCAGTATGCCCTGCTGCATTTGACCGGATATGATAGCGTTTCGATCGAGGATATCAAACAGTTCCGCCAGTGGGAGTCGCGCACTCCCGGACACCCCGAAAATTTTGAGACGGCTGGGGTAGAAGTGACGACTGGACCGCTGGGTCAAGGGATTGCGAATGGAGTCGGCTTGGCAGTTGCAGAGGCTCATCTGGCTGCCAAGTTTAATAAGCCTGACATCAAGCTGGTTGATCACTATACTTACGTGATCTTGGGCGACGGCTGCAACATGGAAGGCGTATCGGGCGAAGCCTGCTCGATCGCTGGACACTGGGGTTTGGGCAAGCTAATTGCGCTCTACGACGACAACCATATTTCGATCGATGGCTCTACGGATGTTGCCTTCACCGAAGATGTCTCGAAGCGGTTTGAGGCGTATGGTTGGCATGTGCTGCATGTGGAAAACGGCAACACGGATTTGAACGCCATTGCTCAGGCGATCGAAGCAGCTAAAGCTGTGACCGATAAACCTACGATGATTAAAGTGACCACGACGATCGGCTATGGCTCTCCCAAAAAAGCCAACACCGCTGGCGTTCATGGCTCTCCCTTGGGCGGCGAAGAAATCGTGGCGACCCGCGAAAACTTGGGCTGGAACTATGAGCCATTTGTGGTTCCGGAAGACGCGCTAGACCATATGCGGAAGGCGATCGAGCGTGGCGCCAGCTATGAGGCCGAGTGGCAAGAAACTTGGGCGCAGTACAAAACCAAGTACCCCGAAGAGGCGGCAGAGTTTGAGCGGCTGCTGAGCGGCAAACTGCCAGACGGCTGGGATAGCGTTCTGCCGACTTATACCCCGGAAGACAAAGGCGTTGCCACCCGCAAACATTCCGAAACCTGCCTCAACAAGCTGGCTCCAGTGCTGCCAGAGCTAATTGGTGGCTCTGCTGACCTGACCCACTCCAACTTAACCGAGCTGAAGGGCTTTGGTGACTTCCAGAAAGATACACATGCTGGCCGCAACATCCACTTTGGGGTGCGGGAGCACGGCATGGGCGCGATCTGCAATGGTATTGCGCTACACAACTCTGGGCTGATTCCCTATGGTGCAACCTTCCTCATCTTCACTGACTACATGCGCGCAGCAATTCGCCTATCGGCGCTGTCGCAGGCAGGGTCTATCTGGGTGATGACCCACGATTCGATCGGTCAAGGTGAAGATGGTCCGACTCACCAGCCGGTGGAGACGTTGGCATCGCTGCGGGCAATCCCCAACCTGACGGTAATTCGTCCGGCAGACGGTACAGAAGTTTCTGGCGCTTACAAGATTGCGATCGCCCATGCCAAGCAAAGCAGCCCAACGCTGCTGGCGTTCACCCGCCAGAATGTGCCCAACTTAGCAGGCACGTCGATTGAGGGAGTCAGCAAGGGCGCTTACACGCTGGTCGATTCTGACGGCACCCCTGATCTGATCTTGATTGGCACGGGATCTGAGCTGAGCCTTTGCGTGGGTGCTGCCGAACAGCTTGCTGCCGAAGGCAAGAAAGTCCGCGTAGTATCAATGCCGTCTTGGGAGCTGTTTGAAGCCCAAGATGCAGCCTACAAAGAGTCTGTGCTACCCAAGGCGGTGGCAAAGCGCCTCTCGGTAGAAGCAGGAACTAGCTTTGGCTGGAGCAAGTACACCGGCACAGAGGGCGATAACGTGAGCATTGATCGCTTCGGCGCATCGGCTCCCGGTGGAGTTTGCCTGGAGAAATTTGGTTTCACGGTAGACAACGTGGTAGCGAAGGCGAAAGCACTACTGAGCTAAGGGTGCCTTGAAAGCCAAGTCAAAAAGCCCCCATTGGGGGCTTTTTGACTTGAGGAGGAGAACGCTATTGAGACTGCACGTTGCGAGAAGCTGCATTGTCTTCGGTAGACGGCAGCGGCATATTAGCCTGCTGGAACAAAAAGGCTTCAATCTTGCTAATCGAGAAGGGAGCATTGGAACCAATTTTGGCGATCACTGGAACGCAGCCAAACAGGGCTAAGGTTCCAAAGGCCGATAGGGTGATGATGCTGGCTGCTAAAGCTTTCGCCTTAATCTGTTCAGAACTCATAGGTAAACTGTCTCCTTTGCCCGCTGGTCTTCTTTCATCTGGATAAGTCTACAGGCTTGTTAAGTTTTTGTTAAACTGCTGTAAAAATTTATATCACCTTTCGATTGAGTATCATAGTGTAACCTTCTCGGTCGCTCCAACATAGCAAATACGGAGACCGAGCGAAAACGGTTTTCGCCTCTAGGTGTTGTCGCTAGCTTTGCAAATCTGAGAAGCCGAAGCAAAAAATTGACAGAGCGATCGAACGGACACAGAATTTTACACAATTCACGATAAGGTAAAGAGAAATTGCTTGCCCCATTCCTTCATCTGATGGATATTGTTGACACCTCCATCCTGACTCGCGCTTTCATTGCGGTCTTTGTGCTGGCAGATGCGCTCGGCAATGCACCCGTTCTGCTGGCGCTGACCAAGGGGATGGAGTTGGAGCAGCGGAATCGCGTGGTCGATCGAGCCACGCTAGTTGCTACCTCGGTGCTGCTGGTGTTCTCTTACATCGGGCAACCCATTCTAGATTATCTGGAGATTAGCATCGGCTCTCTGCAGATTGCAGGCGGCTTGCTGCTGCTGCTGATTGCCCTGGACATGCTGCGCGGCGAGCTGGACGAGCCAATTACTGAGCAGGGTCGGGATGTCGCCATCACCCCGTTAGCGCTGCCGCTGCTGGCTGGGCCGGGAACACTCACCACGGTAATGCTGCTGGTTTCGGAGTCACCCACAGCCCATCTCAGCGTAGCGGCTGGCATTTTGGGTGCAATGGTTGTAAGCTGGCTGATCTTTCGCCAAGCCAACCGAGTTGCCGACTGGATCGGGCAAGAGGGTGCTCTGATCGCTACTAAGCTACTGGGCTTTCTGCTGGCAGCTTTGGCAGTGGAAATTGGCAGTGCTGGCATCCGCGCGTTGTTTTTAAGTTAGAAGAAGCACGCAGACGAGCGCCCTCACGCTACACAGCACCGGCTTCAAATACCCTAGAATTATTAATGTTTTGTTACTCCGATCGCCATGCTGAGAGCCGGGATTGTTGGATTGCCGAACGTCGGCAAATCGACTTTGTTTAACGCTGTTGTTGCCAATGCCAAAGCGCAGGCGGCAAATTTTCCGTTTTGTACGATCGAACCGAATGTTGGCGTGGTTGCTGTCCCTGATGAGCGGCTGGGAGTGCTGACAAAAATTTCTGATTCGGCAGAAACGGTGCCGGCACGGGTAGAGTTTGTGGATATTGCTGGCTTGGTGAAGGGAGCCAGCCAGGGCGAAGGCTTAGGCAACCAGTTTCTCGCCAATATCCGCGAGGTCGATGCGATCGTGCATGTGGTGCGCTGCTTCGAGAACGACGACATTATCCATGTGGCAGGGTCGATCGATCCGGCTCGTGATATTGAAATCATCAACCTAGAGCTAGTTTTGGCAGATTTGAGTCAGCTGGAGCGGCGGATCGATCGCACCCGCAAGCTAACCCGCACCAGCAAAGAGGCACAGGTTGAAATGACGGCGCTGGAAAGTATTGCTGCCGTGTTGAACGAAGGCAAGCCAGCGCGTCAGGTATCGCTTAACGAAGAAGAGGAGCTGCTAATTAAGCCGCTGGGACTGCTGACGCGCAAGCCAGTAATTTACGCGGCAAACGTCTCTGAAGACGACCTGGCAACTGGGAACGAGTGGGTGGAACAGGTGAGGGCGATCGCCGTCTCTGAGAACGCTCAAGTTGTAATCGTTTCTGCTCAGGTTGAGGCAGAGCTGATCGATCTGCCACCGGAAGACCAGGCAGAATTTTTGGAGTCGCTGGGCGTGGAGGAAGGCGGACTTAAATCGCTGATTCGCGCCACATACGAGCTATTGGGTCTTCGCACCTATTTCACCACCGGACCCAAAGAAACTCGCGCATGGACGATCCGCGCTGGAATGTTGGCTCCGCAGGCAGCAGGCGTTATTCACTCCGATTTTGAGCGCGGTTTCATCCGGGCAGAAACGGTTGCCTATCAGGATTTAGTGACTACAGGCTCGATGGTGGCTGCCAAAGAAAAAGGCTTGGTTCGCAGTGAAGGCAAAGAATATACCGTGCAGGAAGGAGACGTGATGCTGTTCCGGTTTAACGTGTAGAGGTGCAGATCGCTGCTTGTGTTGCCATCTCAATATGGCGCTACGTGCCTCAATTAAAATATTTTTGTGTAAAAGTCCCGCTTAGCAAGGCTTTTACACAAAAAGACCAGTCCTAGCGTATACGCTAGCGCTATACATAAGAGCCTGTTTACTCTAGAACGAGTTTTTTGGCAGACGTAGCCTACCCGCATGCACTCAACACCAGCGTTACCTTTGTGCCGTTAGCTTATGAAAGCACCAAACGGAAATTACTCCGGCAACTGCGACTTCAAGAGGCTATTCCGTTCTTAATCCAACCCCTTCAATGTTCTAATCTCAGTAGGTAGCCGCTGGTTAATCCTACGCTCTAAAAAGCAAATTCACTCAGAAACATTGGAACGCGGCTATCTTGTAGCCCATATAAAGCTTATTGCCCGCTGAATGTTATCCAGGATATGAGAACTGCTTAACGGTTAATGAGAACTCTCTAACCATTAAGCAGTTCTTGCTTGCTGTTTGTGAGTAGTGAATTGGGTGACCGGCAATGGGAATGGGAAATGAGCAAGGGATGGCTGAGTAACTGTCATTGTCTAAACGTATTCCCTATTGCCGGTTACCCATAACCAGCTAAAAGCAAAATAGGTAGATGGAGATGCGATCGAAGAGAGAAGCTACTTAAGCGCTAGTCCAGCGAGTTTCCTGACCAGACGCATCTATCCCAGGAGGTGTTGGTCACAGTGGCTCTGCTGAAGTCTGTACTCTGTAGAACAGCTCGGCTAAAGTCGGCGTTGGTCAAATCAGCCCCTCGGAAGCTAGTTCCCCATTTGGTTGCCAGGTAGTGGGCAACTGTCCAAGTCACAGTATCTTTGCGCTTGCCCTTGAGGGTGCGCCAGCCAATGTAAGCCGTAAGCGGCAACACGATCGATGCGACGGTAATTGCAGAATTAATGCTGCTAGTTGGGGCAAATGCTTCTGTTAAGACGATCACTAACACAAACGATGCCACAAAAGTTGCAGCAATTAGCAACGCAACAGTGATTCTAAATGCCAGCACGGCTGCTACCATTAACGCACTCACAGCAGCCGTGGCAGCCGTCACAAGCGCATTGACTGCAATCACAGCAGCGACGCCACCTGCCAAAGGAACTGCTGCAGTACTTGCCACAGCCGATGCCGTTGCAACTAGAAAAACAAGTCCAAACATCCCAAATGCCACTGACATACGCCGAGTCAGGGCAACAAAGGCAAATCCGGCGATCATAATCGGCGTGATCCAGGCATAAGAACCACGTCCGGCTTGATGAACCGCAAAGAATCTAACCTCAGCGAATGCTCCTATATATCCTGCCGCTGCCCCTAGCAAAATGGCAATTAAAAATAAAACACCTAAGAGGATCATCGCCTGGCGCTTCTGCAGCCCGGCCGTCACATTTACGAAATTGGCTCCTTTAAGCAGCGCGTTTGTAAAATCGGCTCCTCGAATATCAGAGCCGCTGAAATCTACGCCTGACAAATCCTCCCCTCTGAAGCACTTGCCTCTCAGGTTTTGCCTTTTGAAATTTCTCTCGCCTAATTCGTAAAGCCAAACAACTTCGTCTTTCCGAGTATTCTTCATAGCACCTACCTCATCAAACAGCTTGCCCTAAAACCGTCCTAGGCACCCTGCATGTGGTAGACACCCCGATTAATCAGCCTATAGACGGGTGCGCGTCCCCTTTTGTTTCCTCAACTTTTTGTGGAACTGCAAACCCATCTCGCAAAAAGCTATCTCACAAAAAAGCTGACGCACTCCTGTCGAAACCTCTGCAAGCAGCTCTAACCAGAAAACCGCTTGAGCAGAGAAATTGAATGGTAGAAACCGAGCCGACTCAACTGATTACTCTGAAATACGGAAACTCAAAGAACACAAGACTCGAACGAATATGCTCCCTAAAGTGGAGAGGCTTTCAGAACAATTTGCTGACTCTTTACAGACTACTTCAAAGTTTTTAGTTTTACCAGTCATAATACAGGTTACCCTTTAGGGTTTTGTATTAACCGCAGCTAAATGAATTCTGCATGGCCGAATAAGTTTTTATCGGCAATAACTCGGCAATAACAATGTGAGCTAGCTGGGTCAGATAATCAGCAGGGGTAATGCTCTAGACCTGTGTTGATTCACATGTTGATTCATAAGAGCAAGCACCAGGCTCTGGAAAACCCATCCTCGATTTACAGCATTATTACGCTCAGGCAAAATTAGATTATTTTTTGAAAGCTAGTTTTCCTGGCTTTCAAAAAATAATTTGTTGTCTACCTATTAAATAGAAACTGCTTTAAATGAGCTAACGCCAGCAGCAGCATTTAGACAAGCCTTCTCTGCCTTTTACTCTTAACTAGATCTACTTAATACCAGGCTAGATCTACTTAATCCAGCAGCTTTTCAAACATCCTCTCAAAAATTATCGATTCAACGCCGCTGAGTTCTGTTGAACATAGCGCAATATTCCTTGAGCGATCGCCCTTGCCATCTGAGACTGAAAGCCAGCATCGGCAAGACGAGGTGCGTCTTCGCTGCCTGTGACGAATCCAGTTTCAATCAGCACAGCAGGCATGGAAGTACGACGGAGAACATAAAACCGAGCGGAGCGAACGCCTTTGTCATTCATGCCTGTACCCTGTACAAGGCTGTCCTGGATTACCTGTGCCATTTGTTCGCCGCTGGAATAAAAGTATGTTTCAACCCCGTTTACTTCTGGGCGATCCATACTGATGGCATTTGCGTGAATACTGACAAACAAACTAGCGCGAACCTGTTCTGCCATCTGAACTCGGGGTTCTAGCTCCACGTCTCGATCGTCACTGCGAGTCAAAACCGTCTGAACACCTTGCTGCTCTAAGTAGGCTACTACCTGCTGAGCAATTGCCAGCACGATTTGCTTTTCCTGAATTCCATTGATTCCTACGGCTCCCGGATCAGAGCCACCATGCCCTGGATCGATGACCACGACCAAACGCCCGCTTTCAACGTTGGGCAGTGTAACCGATGGGAGACGATCGGTAGGGGCAGCAGCGGGTGGCGCAGTAGAAGCTGTATTGGCTGATGCAGTGGGCTGCGGTCGCTGCACTTCCAGCGCCAAGAGCTGTGGGCTCACCAAATTCAAGCTGCCAAACCGTACCCCTGCCGCAGGCTGCACTGAAACCACAACAGTTTCTTCCGTTTGCTGCCGTAGCCGCACACGCAGAACAGGACTATCTGCTCCTCCAATCTGAGAGCCAGTGACGTTATCCGCTAGCCGAGCCGGGGACAGTGTAATCTGGTACATCCCGCTTTGCCAGCGTCCACTATGGGCAACCGGACGATCGCTGCGAATTAGTAGTTGATTGCTAGCGGGGTTAAGTTCTACCCCTGCGATGGTCGCAATTTCTCCTGATGCGGTAGAGGACAAAGATGAGTTAAGAGCGCTGGGAGCAGGGCGAGAAGCACTGGACGAGGAGCGAGGAGCAGCCGGAGGACGAGCTTCAGCAGAAGGGGTTTCAGCAGGACGAGTTTGAGTGGGACGAGCTTCAGCAGAAGGGGTCTCAGCGGGGCGAGTTTGAGTGGGGCGAGTTTGAGTGGGGCGAGTTTGAGTGGGGCGAGCTTCAGTAGAAGGGGTCTCAGCAGAACGAGCTTCAGCAGGACGAGCTTGAGTGGGGCGGGTTTCGGGGGGAGTTTCCGCAGGTGGTGTGAGGCGAGCCACAGCGTTTATACCGCCTTGGGGCAGCATAACGATACCTCCAGCCCCACTGGCATAGGCTTGCCAATCGGGGCTATCTTCGGCAACGTGCAGCGTAATCTCAACAGAGGATCGATCCGACGATTGACTCAGCTCTAAAGTGCTGATGCCATATTGATTAACGGCAATGCTCTGTTCAGTTAGCTGCGGAGACAAAGCCGCTTTATCAACTTGGACAGTGATCGTTTCTCGATCGCGCCGCCCCCGCTTCACTTCCACTTCAGGTCTTGCGCCGCTAGTGCGGATAAATAACCCGTCGGCAGTGACTCGCACTCCCTCAATTTGAGTCAGAGATGGATCGGCAGGCGGCGTCGGTGTGTTTGCAGCTTGGTTTGCAGTTTGATTTGCGGCTGGGGCAGGTGTAGAGCGGACTGAGGGAGCAGCGCTGGGGGCAGAACGAGCAAGACTGGAAGAACTGGACGCAGAGCTGCGTGTCGCTTGAGCTGCCGGGGACGCAGGGGAAGCGGCCGCAGTGGTAGCCTGTGGTTCTGGGAGTTGCACAGTCCATTGAGTAGGAGAAATGCCACGAAAGCGTACCTGCTTAGGGTCAATCGTGTATCCCGGAGCTAGCTGCACCACAATCCGGGTTGTTTGGGAATTTAACTGGGTAACGCGAATCTGCTGCACTGCTTGCCCGATCGCTTGACTCGCTGGCACTTGCCCGACGGTTGTTCCGGGTAGATCGATCACCAAGCGAGTTGGATCGGCAACGAGTTGCGCGCGGGGCTGAACATCTTCATTTGTATTGAACTCTAGCCGATTTGCACCCGCATCAAATCGCCAAGTCGAGAGCTGCCCCGCCTCTGCTGGTGCTGTAGCCCAGCACAAACTCAACAACCCGATCGCCCATCCACCAATTACCCATCTAGAGTGCTTTAAGCAATGGCTCTTCAAGGTATTTCCCCTTTTGCAACAGCTAGTGCCCTCAACGCTATAAATAGCGCTAGAAGTTTAGATACTCGCCATAGGTTGGCATATCTAGAGAAACCTGTCACTAGGTTCAGATGAAGATTTGTAGAAGATGGAGTCGGCGTTAAAATGGGATGTGGAGGGGGTGGGCTTGCCTGCCCCCTTCGTTCATTGAATTGGGAGGATCATGCTGCCACGCGAGGATTTGCTAAAGGGAATTGAAGAGCGAGACACGGCTGCACGGGTGATCGACCAAGCTGAGCAGGCAATTAAAACTTGGGAAGTCGTCTGCACCGATTTTTTGTCGCCGCCGGAGCTAGTGGGTGTGCAGCAGATGTTTAGCCGGCTGACCGACATTGTGTATTTACCGTGGGGTGGCTATCCGCAAGCAGAGCGGCAGCGAGTGGCGATCGCCCGCTCTGAGCTGCCGATCGAATCTTCACAGGTGGGAATTGCTGCCCTCGATATTTCCGGCAATTTTTTGTTTGACCCTGCCACACACCGCGACTTTTTGGGGGCGCTTTTGGGTACGGGTATTGTGCGGGAAAAAGTGGGCGACATTATTGTGCTAGGAGAACGGGGGGCACAGGCGATCGTCGTTCCAGAGCTGGTTGAGTTTCTGGAGATGAGCTTAACGCAGGTGCGATCGGTTCCTGTGAAGACGCGCCGCCTTGACCTGAGTGAATTGAAGATTCGAGAGCCAAAGAAAAAAGAGCTGACGACCGTGGAAGCCTCGATGCGGCTGGATGCGGTCGCATCGGCGGGGTTTGGTATGTCGCGCAGCAAGATGACAGACCTGATCAGCACGGGCGATGTGCGGGTTAACTGGAAGGAAGTGACGCAGGCGAGCTATCAGCTAAAGTCAGGCGATCTGGTAGCAATTCGCGGTAAAGGACGCTTGGAAATTGGCGAAGTGATGGTGACTAAAAAAGATCGCTATCGGGTGCAGCTAACGCGGTACATCTAATGCAGAGATTGAGTAATGCAGAGATTGTGTATTTCTCAAACTACTCGGAAGCGCTGAATCTGCAAAAATTCGACATTGGCTCTACGGATACAAAAAAGAGTCGCGCGGAGCGCGACTCTTTTTGAGATTGTGGCGATCTTTAGCCCTCTAGCTTCTTCTGAAGCAGTTGATTGGTCAGCTTGGGATCGGCTTTGCCTCCCGTTGCTTTCATCACCTGACCCACAAAAAAGCCAAGCATGTTTTTCTTGCCGCCCCGGTATTTCTCCAGCTCACTGGGGAAAGACGCAATAACCTGATCGATCGCCGCCTCGATCACTTTTGGATCAGAGACCTGCACCAATCCTTTCTTTTCAACCAGTGCTTTGGGTGAGCCGCCGCTCACTAGCAGTTCTGGCAGCAGGTCTTTGCCGATCTTGTTGCTGATTGTGTTTGCCTCAATGAGTTTGATCATTTCAGCGAGCTGATCGGGCTTTAGCGGCAGTTCGGCAATGCTAATCCCTTCTTTGTTGAGGTGGGCGCTGATATCCCCCATGACCCAGTTTGCTGCGGGTTTAGGACTGGCTCCGGCAGCAACCGTGGCTTCAAAGTATTCCGATATGGTGCGATCGTCGGTCAACACTCGCGCATCATACGGCGAAAGACCTAGGTCTTCCTCGTAGCGGCGACGCTTGGCAGCAGGCAATTCGGGCAGTTGCGACTGCCATTCAGCGAGCTGTTCTTTGGAGACCTCGATCGGTCCCAAATCTGGCTCGGGGAAGTAGCGGTAGTCGCTAGAGCCTTCTTTCAATCGCATACTTACCGTGCGCTGAGACGATTCATCCCACAGCCGCGTCTCCTGATAGATGCGCTCGCCTGCTTCCACGGCTGCAATTTGCCGTTCAATTTCGTATTCGATCGCCTTCTGGATCGCACTGAAGGAGTTCATGTTTTTGATCTCAACCTTCGTGCCAAACTTCTCGGTTCCCAGCGGACGCACTGAAATATTTACATCGCAGCGCAGCGATCCTTCCTGCATGTTGCCATCGCTAACGCCCAGATACCGGACGATGCGGCGCAGCTCTTGGGCATATTCGGCGGCTTCCTGACCCGATCGCAAATCTGGCTCCGAGACGATCTCCACCAGCGGCACGCCCGCCCGGTTGTAGTCCACCATGGAATAGGTGGAGCCAGAGAGGCGATCGCTGCCGCCATGTACTAGCTTGCCGGCATCTTCTTCCATGTGCAGGCGGGTGATCCCGATTTTCTTGCGGATGGGTGTGCCATCTTTATCCACCAGTTCGATTTCTAGCCAACCGTGTTCGGCGATCGGCAGATCGTACTGCGAGATTTGGTAGTTTTTGGGCAGGTCAGGATAGAAGTACTGTTTGCGATCGAATTTGCTGTAGGGAGCGATCTGGCAGTTTAGCGCCAGTCCTGCTTTGACGGCATACTCCAACACTTTCTGGTTTAGCACAGGCAGCGTTCCGGGTAAGCCCATGCAAACTGGATCGATGTGCGTGTTGGGATCGGCTCCAAACTGCGTTGAGCTATCTGAGAAAATTTTGGTTTCGGTGCTGAGCTGGCAGTGGGTTTCTAGCCCAATGATGGCTTCGTACTGAGTTTTGGGGACGGTGGAAGTAGGGGTTGTGGCAGTCATAGCAATCGCATTGGCAGCAAATAGGGTTCATTTTAGATCGCTGTCATACTAAATATTATCTTCAATTTCCAGGGGCTCGTGTGTGCCCGCTGTGCTGTCTCGCGAAGTCCGCAATTTTCCACTTCTCCTGGATAATCTGTAGCTGATCGTATATACCGAACTGTACAGGCTAAAGAGGATTGAAGATAAACTGAATTAGCGTGAATCAGTGTTTGAGCGCTTTGCTGCTCTAGATAAGGATTAAGTTCAAAGTACCTCAGCACAGCCTTCACGAACTCATTGCGTCAGAATCTTTATGAACCCAGACTCTAACCCATCTATTAGCAATAGCGGAAACAGCAACGGTGGAAACAGCAACGATGGAAACAATACAGCTCCTGAGTCAGCAAAAATTCTGACTCCGGCTACACTGGGTGAGTCTGATTCGCTTCGCAGTGATGCAGTCGATGCCCTCAGCCGTACTAGCTTTGCGCCAGTAGGCAGCATTGATTCGTTTACAGGTGCTTCTCAGCCCGCGGCAGCCTCAAAAAGTCTAACTAACTGGATTAAAGGACGTAAAAAAGGCTTGCAGCCGCCGATCGGTTGGTTAATCTTGCTTGCTCTGGGCTTGATGCTGGTTGGGCTGGTGTTAGGCAGTTTCTGGCTGGGGTTTGCCGGATCGATTGTGGCGCTGATCTTATCTGCTCAGGTGATCTGGCTGGCAGTGCGGGATGCCTTCGATGAATTGCTGTCTCCAGAGCAACGGCTGCTGACGCTCAGCATCGTGGGGCTGGTGGTTGCCGCTCTCGGTCTGCTGCAAGTCACAGGCATAAGTCGGCGGATTGGGCAGTGGTATTTCACTTTGAACTGGGACGCGCTCGGTGCAACCGGTGAGGTGATTGGGGCAATTGGGCAGATTTTGATTGCGATCTTGGCGGTTTATGTGGCGTGGCGGCAGTATGTCATCGGCAAAGATTTAACCATCCAACAGAACATCATCACGCAGCAGCAGACGATCGACTCCTACTTTCAGGGCATCTCTGAACTGGTGCTAGATGAAGAAGGACTGCTGCAAGATATGCCGCTAGAGCGGGCAATTGCTGCGGGACGGACTGCTGCTATTCTCAGCAGCGTTGATGCCAACGGCAAAGCCAAGGTGCTGCGGTTCTTATCCCGCTCACGCCTGCTGACACCGCTGAAGCGCGATCGGCGATTGGGGCGGGCCATTTTAGACGGCGTGGGCGGCTATGCGGAAGATCGCAAAGCCGGAACACGGGTAATTGATTTGGGCGTGATGCTAGCAGGCGCCAACCTGTCAGGTACAGACCTCCGCTGGGCAGATTTAAGTGATATCAACCTGATTTATGCCAATCTTCACCGCTGCGATCTGGTTAAAACAAATCTGTCGCGGGCGATTTTGTGTGAAGCCGATCTCTCAGAGGTCGATATGATGGGCGCTCGCTTGTTCTATGGTGCTGCCGAAACTGCCACTCCCCGCAGCCGCGCTGACTTCCCCAACTATGAGAGCGGGGCTTTCAGCGGAGCTGTGATCGAAGATACCAACTTCACAGAAGCTAAACGGATGTCTGAGCAGCAGCGCTACTACTGCTGCGCGTGGGGCGGCTCCAAAACAAGAGACACGATTCCGGGCGGCTGCGAAGGCATTCCTAATCTTTTGGGTAGATAGTGGGTAGATGAGGGAAGAGGGCTAATCTGCCTGCTCCAATCGTTGCATCCACTCGGCGTCGATCTTGTCGGCTTGGCGGAGTTCTTGTTCGGTCAAGTCTGTCTCAGTGGTATATGCCAAGTCAGCTTCATCAACGATCGTCTCTGTAGTAAACTGCTGGGCAAATGCCAGCTTTTGTTTGACCGTATCATCTGCGGCATTGAGGGCAGCGTTGAGGACGACCGCCCGCTGCTGCCGCTGCTGATTTCGCGCTTCGATGCGCTGGTTGCGCCACTGCACCCAGAAATAGCGAATTAGTGGAATTGCCAAAAATCCGATACCATACGCCAGCAGCACGCCATAGATACCCGCCACGAAGCCGACCAATCCACCCAGCTGAGCCGCAACGCCACCCCGCAGCAAGCTGCCCAGCATTAGCGCTCCTACTAAGTTGACGCCTCCCAGCGCGATCGCACCGATAATCTGTCCGGAGCTAGCTTGGCTAAACTTCCAGGCTGTCTCGCGTAGGTAAGCAGCCACCGGATTGATTTTGCGCTGCGTCGCTTTCACCTGTAGTTCCGGAAAATGATAGATGAGCTGCCCGTCCGGGCTAACTTCGGGTCGTCCGTTGAAGCGAGTCAACACCGGCAGCATGTAGTCCTCATATTCTTGCTGATAGCGTTCGCCCAGGTTATCCAGATAGGGCACCACTTGTTCAGCAACAATCGCGCCGCCGTTATTCCGAATCACGGTGGCAATCGCTTGCCAGCGCCGTTCTTCTAGGTCGGCGTTGGGGTTGCCATCCCCAAACAGGAACGAGAAGATCGCCTCCAGGAAGTTCAGCTCAGACTTCTCACCGCGAACCCGAGAGCGACGCTGCGGAGAGTCGTAATAGCCATAGTCAGGCGAAAAGAACCACCAATTCCATATGGGAAACCCCATGCCACCGCCGGAATGTCCTGATGAATCACCCCAGCCACCGTCTCGGTCGTTGCTAGAATTTGCGGCAATCATGATCAGGAAGATGGCTATAAAGATGAGGGCGATCGATGCCATCAAAACAGCGCCAAAAGAGATGCGAATTAGATAAAACACAATCCGCCAGACTTTGTTCCAGCTTTCCTGAAACCGCAGCCGCCAGTACTTATTTCGCACAATATCTCGGAAGTTACGCGGAAACAGATAGGCAATCTCGCCTGACTCTGCTACCTGCATATGCCCGCCTGCCTCCGATGCCAGCCCCAGCAGCGCCTGCTCTGCAACCTTGATATCTAAACCGACTTGAGACGCCACATCGCCGACGGTAACGCGATAGTTGAGCGTTTCAACAGCCTTCATGACGATCGGATTTGGAGCCATTAGGGGGAATTCTCCTTATCGGAGCTAGAGATTCAAGCCTTAAGTTAGGTCTTTATTCCAGTATAGAAATTTGGATTCACCCCGTGGGGAGTAATACCACCACTCGTTGTCCCTTTACAAACCTCAACTTTGCGCCTCCGCTTTGAGGCTTACTGCTAAAGTGTTAGGTGGTTAAGTAAGCCCTTTTACGTGCAATTGGCGAAGCAGCTATGCCCAGATCCCAGCGGAACGACAACTTTATTGATAAAACTTTTACGGTGATGGCAGACATGATCCTTAAGGTGCTGCCCGCCAACAAAAATGCAAAAGAAGCCTTTGCCTATTACCGAGATGGTATGTCTGCCCAAGCAGATGGTGAATATGCCGAGGCATTTGCCAACTACGAAGAAGCGCTAAAGCTAGAAGAAGATCCCTACGATCGCAGCTACATCCTCTACAACATGGGCTTGATTTTTGCCAGCAATGGCGACCATGAAAAAGCGCTAGATCACTATCATCAGTCGCTCGACTTAAACCCGCGGATGCCGCAAGCCCTTAACAACGTTGCTGTGATCTATCACCACTTAGGCGAACGGGCACAAGAAGTGGGACAAAAAGAAGAAGCCGAAGCGCTGTTTGACCAAGCGGCAGACTACTGGCAGCGCGCCATCCGCCAAGCCCCCAACAACTACATCGAAGCCCAAAACTGGCTCAAAACTACAGGGCGCTCTAAGGCAGATGTCTTTTTCTAAGAGTTTCTAAAAGTGAAAATGAGTAGGGCAGGCATTACAATGTTTCCCTACCTTCGTTTTCTCTAGCTTTTATTCCTTACTCCTTCTCAATCCATGATCGATCGCGACCAAGTTCACAAAGTAGCTCACCTAGCACGGCTAGAGCTAACGCCCGAAGAAGAGGAGCGGTTTACCACGCAGCTCAATGATATTTTGGGCTATTTCGAGCAACTCAATCAGATTGATACAGCCGACGTACCGCCTACTACTCGCGCGATCGATGCCAGCAACATCACTCGTCCCGATCAACTTCAGCCCTATGGCGATCGAGATTTGATTCTAGACAGCGCCCCCGATCGGGAGGCCACAGCACAGGGAGATTATTTTAAGGTTCCAAAGATCTTGAATGTAGACTAGAAGGCTTATCCAGAAGACATTTGCTGCCGATGCCCGATTGATCGGTGGTACAGGATTGCCTAAAAGTGATACAATCTTATCTTTGGAATCAGATGTGAGGCTGCCATTTTCTTCAGTGGAGCTACGCTGAGAAAGGCTTGCGATCGTCAATTACCTTATTTGCAGTCAATTAGGAGTAACAGTTTCAGGCATGATCAAGCTGCGCTTAAAGCGGATCGGCAAGAAGTTCGAGGCAAGCTACCGGATTGTAGCAATGAACAATGACAGTCGTCGTGACGGTCGCCCTCTAGAAGAATTGGGCTTTTATAACCCCAGAACTGATGAAGTAAAGTTAGATATTCCAGCCGTAGAGCGGCGGCTTCAGCAGGGTGCACAGCCCACTCCAACCGTGCGCCGTATCCTGGAAAAAGCCAACGTGCTACAGCAAAAGCCGTTTCCTCAGGCGGCATCTAACTCCTAAGGTCTCTAATTAACACGATCGGATTTAAGGCGTTTAGCTTTGTAGGTACAGTCTACAGGCTGCATAAATCCGTTCTAAGCATTGCTAACGACTGAATACTACCTGTGCCTGAGTCTACCCCGCCCTCCACTGCTACTTCCGTCCGCACCCCTGACTATGTTGATCTGGTGCGCTTTTTGGTGTATCCCTTCTTAGACTCACCAGACTCGCTGCGAATTGACTGTGAAGCGTCGCCGCGCACCTCGCGAGTGCTGATTCGATTGGCGTTTGAAGGGGAGGATAAGGGGCGTGTGTTTGGTCGGGGTGGCCGCAATATTCAGGCGATCCGCACGGTGATTCAAGCGATCGCTCAATCGGCCGGACAAATGGCGCATTTGGAAGTGTTTGGCAGTTCGCCAGAACGGGAGGGGCGTGAAGGGCAAGAAGATAGACCTCGATCGCAGTCTCGTCGCCCCCCACAGCGCCCTCGTCCTCGCTAGAATTTCAATAGCCCCTCTCTTAGCTTTTGCTCTCAAATAGAATTTTTTTCTAGTTCTCGCATGGGAACCTCTTTTACGTTCGAACTTCCGTCTCCAGAAAGCGCGATCGCCTTGGCAGGTGAGCGCGAGGAGAATTTGAAGCAGTTAGCCCAGCAGACAGGTGCGACGGTCGTGCTGCGGGGACAGACGCTGCTGCTTTCGGGTACAGAGAAGCAGGTCGAGATTGTGATGCAGTGGGTTCGATCGCTGGAGCCCTATTGGAGCCAAGGCAAGCCAATCGATGCTGCCGATCTGATAACGGCACGTCAGGCATTGAATAGCGATCGGCAGGCAGAGCTGCGCGCCATGCAGCAGGATGTGGTGGTGCGGACGCGGCGGGGTGAAGAGATTCGCGCTAAGACGTTTCGGCAGCGCCAGTATATCGAGGCGATTCGATCGCACGACATGACTTTTTGCATTGGTCCGGCCGGAACCGGGAAGACTTATCTAGCGGCAATGGTGGCAGTGCAGGCGCTGTTAGCAAATGATTATGAGCGGCTGATTTTGACACGCCCTGCCGTGGAAGCAGGGGAGAAGCTGGGCTTCTTGCCAGGAGACCTGCAGCAGAAGGTCAATCCTTATCTGCGACCGCTCTACGATGCGCTATATGAAATTGTTGAGCCAGAAAAGATCGCCAATCTAATGGAGCGAGGCATTATCGAAGTCGCGCCACTTGCCTACATGCGCGGACGTACCCTCAACAATGCCTTTGTGATTTTAGACGAGGCGCAAAACACTACACCCGCCCAGATGAAGATGGTGCTGACGCGCTTGGGCTTCAAGTCGCGGATGGTGGTGACTGGAGACGTGACCCAAACCGATCTCCCTGTCAACCAAACTTCAGGGCTGGCGCTCGCCCAGCGCATCCTCCGCAATGTGGAGGGCATTGCTTTTTGTCATCTTTCTAAGGCAGATGTGGTGCGGCATCCGCTAGTGCAGCGAATTGTGGCCGCCTATGAGAGCTACGAAAAGCCTTCTTGAACAGATCTTTTTGCAGGGCATGACGAGGCGCAATGCTCATCACGCCACCACGACTCGGTTGTCTAGCGTTTCGCTCGCAGCCAGCACTTCCTGCCGCGCCCAGCGATCGCTCTCCAAAATATCCTCCAAGGTTGGCGTGGTTCGGTTCTGCGACTGGTGACGATCGCATACCTTCTCAATCACCCGTGGAATATCCAAAAAGCCAATTTTCTCTTCCAGGAATAGCGCCACGGCTTGCTCATTCGCTGCATTAAGCACGGCTGGCATGGTGCCGCCTGCTCGCCCTGCCGCATAGGCAAGCTGCATACAGGGATATTTTTGGTGGTCGGGCTCGCGGAAGGTGAGACTACCGATTTTAACCAGATCCAGCGGCTCCCAGTTGGTGTAAATGCGATCGGGATAAGACAAGGCATACAGCAGCGGCAGGCGCATATCTGCCCAGCCCAGCTGCGCCAGCATTGAAGTGTCTTGCAGCTCGATTAGCGAATGAATAATGCTTTGGGGATGGATGACAATATCAATCTGGTCGTAGTCCAGCCCAAACAGGAAGTGTGCTTCGATCACTTCCAGCCCTTTGTTCATCAACGTGGCAGAGTCGATCGTGATTTTGCGTCCCATCGACCAGTTTGGATGCTTGAGGGCATCTGCCACCGTCACTTCTGCTAGCTTCTCGACGGGTAGATCACGGAACGAGCCGCCAGAAGCCGTTAGCAAAATTCGGCGTAAACCTTTATCTGGAACTCCCTGCAGACACTGGAAGATAGCAGAATGCTCAGAGTCAGCAGGCAGCAGCTTCACGCCATGCTGCTGCACCAACGGCAGCACCACCAATCCGCCTGCGATCAGCGTTTCTTTGTTTGCCAGTGCAATATCTTTTCCAGCTTGAATAGCAGCCAGCGTTGGCAGCAGTCCGGCACAGCCCACAATTCCTGTGACTACCGCTTCGGAATCGCCGTAGCGAGCGACCTCTACCACGCCTTCTTCGCCTGCTAGCAGAATCGGCTGGGGGGTGATATCGGCGATCGCCTCCTTCAGCGTGGCAAGCTGAGCCGTATCGCAAATTGCGGCAATCTCCGGGCGGAACTGCCGAATCTGCTGCGCCAGCAGCAGCACATTACTGTGCGCTGCCAAGCCAACCACCCGAAACTGTTCAGGATGTTCGGCCGCGATCTCTAGGGTTTGAGTGCCGATGGAGCCAGTGGAACCAAGCAGGGTAATTGCTTTCACAATGGGATTCAATGAGCAGCCCCTTTACTATAGGACGGTTGGGGATCAGGGAGAAAGTAGGGCTGAAGCTTGCTGAAGCTTATAGATCTTGCTGGAGAATCTGCTGCCGCTGGAGATAGCAAATGAGGGAAGATAGCAAAGGCTCTCCTCGATCGCATTTCGGTCAACTGCCATGAACCTCCCCACCTTACGCTGGCTGCTTCTGCCCTTCGGCGTTGTGAAGCTCTCATCGCTCCGTCGCTGTTTAAGCTGCATTTTTCTGCTGTGTGTCATTTCGCTAACTGCCTGTAGCATTCCGCAGGTGCGGGCAGAAGATCGGCTGTTGTTGAACCTGTCTCTAGACTTTTTGGATGAGTATGACCTGCCCAAGCTCACCTTTGATGGTTCACCTGTGGGCGGGCTGTCGGGCATTACTTACGATCGCCAGCTCGATCGCTTCTATGCCATTTCAGACGATCGGAGTGAGCGCGCTCCGGCTCGGTTCTATACGCTGAAGCTGACGGTTGGCGAAGCTGACGGAACGCCGAAGCTTGAAACTGTGGAAATTGAGAAGGTGACAACGCTGAAAGACGAAGATGGGCAGCCATTTGCCGAAGGCACAGTCGATCTAGAAGGGATTGGACTGTCTCCAAGGCGATCGCTATTTATCTCTAGCGAAGGAGCGAGCCGCGAAGGAATTGCTCCCTTTATCGCGGAGTTTGATCTAGAGACCGGGCAGCTCCGCGGCAAACTGCCCATTCCCAACCGCTTTTTGCCAGCCGTCGTAGAGGATCAGCCCGTGGGTGTCCAAGATAACCAAGGGTTTGAGGCATTAACCATCAACGCTAGCGGTTCAGCAGGTGGG
The DNA here is from genome assembly GCF_014764505.1 of Phormidium tenue FACHB-886. Classification (GTDB taxonomy): domain Bacteria; phylum Cyanobacteriota; class Cyanobacteriia; order Elainellales; family Elainellaceae; genus FACHB-886. The sequence goes on along the minus strand of NZ_JACXWX010000007.1, from coordinate 186,342 downwards.
CAGCTGGAGCCTTTTCGGCTGTTCACAGCTACTGAGTCAGCACTGGAGCAAGATTTACCGGACCCTGCTGGGAAGGCAGGCTCTCCCCAGCCTATTCCGATTCGTCTGCAGCACTACCTGATCGGCGAAAACCAAACAACGCTGCTGTCTGAGCATCTGTATTTGGCAGAACCACCTAGCGCTGGAGCGACCGGCGGACTTAGCGAGCTGCTCACCCTCGATCAGGGTGGGCATTTTCTAAGCCTAGAGCGATCGTTTGGGCTAACGACAGGACTTAGCGCGCAGCTGTTTCAGATTGCTACGGGTGGCGCAACGGATATTTCCGGTGCTGTGAGCCTCAAGGGTGACTTGACGGGGATTATGCCTGTCTTTAAGCGATCGTTGCTAAACCTGGCTGAGCTCGGCATCCCGCTGGACAACCTGGAAGGAATGACGCTGGGAGCGCGGTTGCCCGATGGCACTCAAAGCCTGCTGCTGATCAGTGACGATAACTTCAGCGATGTCCAGAAAACTCAGCTCCTGCTGTTTCGCTTGCAGAGCTGACCGCTTTGGCAATCGCAGTTGACACATTGCTCATCGCCTGTAGATAATTAAGGTTTGTGTGAACTTTTAACATCTGGAAATATCTTGGCTAACGTCGTCGTTATAGGTGCCCAGTGGGGCGATGAAGGAAAAGGGAAAATCACCGATCTGCTGAGCCGATCAGCCGATGTGGTTGTGCGGTATCAGGGTGGGGTCAATGCGGGACATACCGTTGTTGTCCAAGGGCAAACGTTTAAGCTGCATTTGATCCCGTCGGGCATTTTGTATCCCAATACAGAATGCATCATTGGCTCTGGAACCGTCATCGACCCCAAAGTCTTGCTCAGCGAGCTAGACCAACTGGAAGCGCTTAACGTCTCGACGCGCAACCTGCTGATCTCTGAAACAGCCCACGTTACGATGCCGTACCATCGGCTGATTGACCAAGCCTCAGAAGAACGGCGGGGCGATCATAAGATCGGCACGACCAAACGCGGCATTGGTCCGACTTATGCCGACAAGTCTGAGCGCACCGGCATCCGGGTGATCGACTTGATGGAGCCAGAGCACATGAAGAAGCAGCTCCGCTGGGCGATCAAATACAAGAACGTCATTTTAGAGAAGCTGTACGATCTGCCGCCGCTCGATCCAGATGAGGTGATCGCCGAGTACGAAGAATATGCTAAGCGGCTGCGTCCTCATGTGGTTGATAGTTCGCTACAGATTTATGAAGCGTACCGTCAGCGCCGGAATATCCTGTTTGAGGGAGCGCAAGGAACGCTGCTCGATCTCGATCATGGCACTTATCCTTATGTCACCTCTTCCAACCCGGTAGCGGGGGGAGCCTGCATTGGGGCTGGCGTGGGACCCACGATGATCGATCGCGTGATCGGCGTTGCCAAAGCCTACACTACTCGCGTGGGTGAAGGTCCTTTCCCAACGGAGCAGCTAGACGATGTGGGGCAAATCCTGTGCGATCGCGGCGCAGAGTTTGGCACCACCACGGGACGGCAGCGCCGCTGTGGTTGGTTTGATGCAGTGATCGGTCGCTATGCCGTGCGAATCAACGGTTTGGACTGTTTGGCAATTACGAAGCTAGACGTGCTGGACGAACTCGATGAAATCAAAGTCTGCGTCGCCTATGAGCTAGACGGTCAGCAGTGCCGCGATTTTCCCAGCAATGCTCGCCAGTTTGCCCGCTGCCGCCCCATCTATGAAACGATGCCCGGCTGGAAGCAATCGACGGCAGATTGCCGAGCGCTGGATGATCTGCCGCCGCAAGCCTTGGACTACCTGAAATTTTTGGCAGAATTGATGGAAGTGCCGATCGCCATCGTCTCTCTGGGAGCCAGCCGCGACCAGACGATCATCGTCGAAGACCCGATCCACGGTCCGAAGCGGGCGCTGCTCTATGACAAAGGCACTCAGCCTTCCACGGTCAACAACCACATTTCAGCCGTCTCCTAACCGCTGCCCAAATAATCTTGATCACCTAAACCAAACTTACCTATGGAACTCACAGTTGAATGCAAAAAACGTCCTGAAGGCAGCAAGCCGAACACGCTGCGTCGGGAAGGACATATTCCGGCTGTCTTGTACGGTCACAAGGGCACGGAATCACTGGCGCTGATGATGGATGCCAAAACTGCCGAAGTGCTAGTCAAAAAATCATCGTTGAATAACACGCTGATTCAGGTCAATGTGCCTGAGCTATCGTGGAGCGGGAAGGCGCTGCTGCGAGAAGTGCAAAAACACCCTTGGAAGCCCCACCTCGTTCACCTCAGCTTTTTCTCGGTTGCCGCACAAGACTCGCTGCAGGTGACGGTGCCCTTTCACTTTGTGGGCACCTCGATTGGCGCGAAGCAAGACGGCGGTGCGCTGGATACCGTGCTGAACGAACTAGAAGTGAACTGCGCTCCCGATCGCATTCCTGAGATGATCGAAATTGATGTGACCAACCTGAAAATAGGTGACTCCATTCACGTCAACGACCTAACCCTGCCTGCTGGTGTAGAGGCAGTTGGCGAAGGCGATCGGATTGTGGTGACGGTTCTGGGCAGAGCCTCGCAGGTCACCGAGGAAGATGCTGAAACAACGGAAGCTGCGGCTGAATAAGGAAGGCGATCGATCTGCGAAAGCGATCGAGGAACCAGACTATCAGAACCAGACTCATCAGAAACTAAACGGGGGGATGCAGCAGGGCTGTGTCCCCCCGAAATGTTAGGCTGCTACAGAAGTGATTTTGGAGCCTGCGCTTCAAAACCAGCTTCGCTCGTCAATTTCTATTTACCCACCTCCATGACCGATAGCATTCTCCCCGCTCTGATTCAGCAAATGATGCAGCCGGAGTTCTACCCGCATCCTGTCAAAACTCCCATCCAGCTGATTCAAACTCATGTGTCTTATGTGCTGCTGACGGGCGATTATGCCTACAAAGTCAAGAAACCTGTGAACTTTGGCTTCCTTGACTATTCAACGATCGACAAGCGCCAGCACTTTTGCCAAGAAGAACTCCGCCTCAATCAGCGCTGTGCCAAGGCGCTTTACTTAGAAGTGCTGCCGATCGCCCAAGTTGGAGAAACCTTTCAGCTTGGTGGAGCAGAGGAAATTGCCGACTATACCTTAAAGATGCGACAGTTTCCTCAAGAAGGGCTGCTTGCAAATCTTTATGACCAAGGCAAGCTAACGGAAGCTTTGCTGCAAGAGCTAGCAAAAACGATCGCCCGCTTCCATGCCATTATCCAGACGGATGACTACATCCGTGCCTTCGGCGAACCTGCCCGCGTGCGCGAGGCGATCGACGAGAACTTTGAGCAAACCGAAAAATACATCGGCATCGCCCAAACCCAGGCGCAATTTGACGCCACCCGCGCCTATAACGATCGGCTGTTTGCCGAACAGCCTCACCTGTTTATCGAGCGGATGCAGAGCAATCATATCCGGGAGTGTCACGGCGATTTGCACCTCGACAACATTTGCCTCTGGGACGATCGGCTGTGGCTGTTTGACTGCATCGAGTTCAATGAGCCGTTTCGCTTTGTAGATGTGATGTATGACATTGCCTACATCGTCCGCGATTTGGAAGCCCGCGATCGCACCGATCTCAGCACTCTCTTCCTCAATGCCTATGCAGAGCAAACTGGCGATTGGGAAGGCTTGCAGGTGTTGCCCTTTTACGTGAACCGGCAGGCTTATGTCCGTGCTAAAATCGTTTCCTTTCTCTTAGACGATCCGGCCGTTCCCGAGGCAGACAAGCAAAAAGCCAAAGAAATAGCGGCTCGCTTTTATCGCCTAGCCTATGAGTATTCTCAACCTCGGCAAGGACAGCTAACTGTGATGTGTGGCTTGTCTGGAGCTGGCAAAAGCACCATCGCCAAACAGCTTGCCTGCCGTACGGGCGCTGTTCACATTCGCTCGGATGCTGTTCGCAAGCATTTGGGCGGTGTTGCTCTGGAAGAGCGGGGTGGCGACGAGCTATATTCCCCCGAAATGACCCAGCGCACCTACGATCGTCTCTTGCAGCTCAGCGTAACGCTAGCCCAGCAGGGCTACTCGGTCATTTTAGATGCAAAATACGATCGCCAAGTTCTACGAGCCGCCGCGATTACTGCCGCCCAGCAGCACCAGCTACCGCTGCAAATTCTTTACTGTGAGGCACCACTGGAAGTGTTGCGCGATCGCCTGCAAAAACGGACGGGAGACATTGCCGATGCCACTGCCGATCTGCTGCCCAAGCAATTCATGGAACCTTTTGCAGCATCTGAGCTACCCTTTGTGAAGACCCTCAACACCACTCAGGCGATTGAAACCCTGATACAGCAGGTGGAAGGGTAGAGCAAGGGCGATTTCGGGGGATGGAGGGTCATGTACAAATTTGAATCAGATGAAGGGTTTCGGGCAGGTCTTAGCGCTTGGGGCTATTTCATCATTCTCTTTTACTTTTTTGCTGGGTTTAAAGCCGAGCTTGCGATTCTGCTGGGCGCATTCGGTGGGCTGGCTGTCTACAACATCGCTGGCTACGTGCAAGCCGAGAAAATTGAAGAAGAACCGAAACCGGCTACGGCTACCCCTCAGCGCAGCGTTATTCACCGAGTGAGTCGCAACGTCTTTGATCGCTTCCTCCCCCGTAAAGCCGATGAGCCAGGCGAAATCCCGGATGCCGCCTCGCGTCCCGAACGGCGATCGTTTGGCAGCCGCCGCCCCCGCCGCTTCATTGGTCGTCGCCCGCCGCGCAAGATTGGCAAATAGAATAGTTCTAGATTGCGCTTAGCTACATTTCATTTAAATATTGGCGGTAGCCGATCGCCTCTAACTTCTGCTGCTTTTCCATCACCATTTCCTTGAGACTTTGGCGATACTGCTGCACTTTTTCGAGGAGGGCGGGTTGATGGCTCGCTAGAATTTGAATTGCCAGCAGTCCAGCATTCTTAGCATTGCCGATCGCTACCGTTGCTACTGGGATACCAGCAGGCATTTGCACAATTGAATAGAGTGAATCAAGTCCTTGCAGCTGGCGGCTGGAAACCGGCACACCAATCACAGGCAAGGGGGTCAGCGCTGCCACCATCCCCGGCAAATGTGCCGCCCCACCTGCACCAGCAATAATCACTTTCAAACCACGCTGGTGGGCAGTTTGGGCATATTCCACCATCCGTTCTGGGGTGCGATGCGCCGAGACGATCGCTACCTCACATGCCACGTCAAACTCTTCGCAGGTGGCGATCGCAGCCTGCATTGTTGGCAAATCGGAATCGCTGCCCATAATTATGCCAACTAATGGATCTGCCATTCCAGAAACTCAAAGACCACACTTAATAGAAAACAAAACGCTCAGCCCTATTGCTCAGTAGCCGATCGCCCCTGCTTGCCCAGTCGAACCAGCACAAAATAACCCAGGTAGAGCACATAAATCCCCAGTGCTACAATTCCTAAGAAGCCCAAGAACTCTGGCTTAGAGCCTGCATGGAAAAACGCTTTGTAGCCGAACGGCGGATCGAGCCACACCTGACAAAACGGGGTTGCAAAGGTTTCTCTAGACAAAGCACACTGCAAAAACGGAATGGTGGCAACCGCCCCCAAAACGCAGTAGACGCTAACTGCCCAGCGCCAAGCTGTAAATACTAACTTCAGTCGGCTGCGCCGCTGATCCTGAATCTCATCATTTAGATCAACCCAGAACCATAGGCTCACTGGAATCAACAGCCGCGCCAAAACACTTGCCACAAAGCTAACGGGCAAATTGCCGATCATTAGATACACCGTGATCGCCAGCAGACTCGCCACCCGCCAATAAATGATCAGCAGGCGCTGTATCGCCTCTGCCTTCTGGACAGCTGCCCAGATCAATAGCACCAGCGGCAGGATGACAGTGAACAGGATAGCGAGCCGGTAATCCATCCAGACTAGCGATCGCAGGAGATCTTGAGACATGGGGAGAGAGGGATGAGGAATGAAGAATGAAGGGATGCTCAACTTGAGCGTTGGAAGAACCTTGGCTAGGGCGAATTGAACAATTGCAGAATTGAACAATCCAAAATATCACCTTCATATGGTGATTCACCGCATACTACCCTATCATTTTTTCTTCCTGATGGATTCTTCACCTCTTCCCATCCCTTTTTTAAATCGCTCGGCTATACCACCGAAACAATACTCTCGCTAGCTTGGTTGGGTTGTGGCGCAGCAATCCGGTGCGGGCTTCTTCATCCATGACGTTCGCCACCACTACACGCCGACCCAACTGCAAAACGGCTTCCCGATCGAAGTAGACGGGGTGAGAGTCTTCTTGGGCGTAGCGGATTAGAGATTGAGCCGAGGGGGATGTTTTTTGAACGAGAACGGCATTGAAAAGAGGGTAGCCGCAAACTTCATCGATCGTGCGGATGTGATCGGAGACGGTGTAGCCGTCTGTCTCGCCTGGTTGCGTCATGATGTTGCAAACGTAGATGCGAGGAACATCCCGCTGGGCGATCGCATCGGCAATTTCGGGTACGAGTAGATTGGGGATGATGCTGGTGTAGAGGGAGCCAGGTCCAATGATGATGTAGTCGGCTTCGGCGATCGCTTGGACGGCTTTGGGCAAAGCAATTGGATTCGGAGGAATGCAGCCAATTCTAATAATTTTGCCCTTGGCTTCCGTGATATTCGATTCACCTTCGATATAGCGACCGTCTGCCAGTTCTGCCCATAGCTTCATATCGGTGAGCGTGGAGGGCAGCACTTGCCCCCGGATCGCCAGAACTTTAGAACTCGCGGCAATTGCCTGTTCTAGATCGCCTGTCACCTCACTCATCACGGTCAAAAATAGGTTGCCGAAGCTATGCCCCACCAAGCCATCACCTGCCCGAAACCGATATTGGAACAGCTCAGTCAGCAGCTTTTCTTCATCTGCCAACGCTGCCAAACAGTTGCGAATATCCCCAGGCGGCAGAACCCCAATCTCGCGACGCAGTCGCCCGGAGGAGCCACCGTCATCTGCCACCGTAACGATCGCCGTGATATTTGCACTGAGCGTTTTTAAGCCACGCAGCAGCGTTGAAAGACCCGTGCCGCCTCCCACAACCACAATTTTAGGACCGCGGTGCAAACGGCGGTGGGTCATAAGTCGATCGACCAGTTCACCGTCGCCTTCGGGCATTAGGACTTCGGTAATGGAACCGAGGCTGCGTTTTTGTCCCCAGAGGATGAGCAAAACTCCGATGAGTACAGCTAAAGGTCCGCTGATGTAATTGGGAATCAGAGTGGTAATCGATCGCAGCAGGTTGCGAATGAATTCACCCATGTAATAGACAGGTGTCAGGTTTGACCAAACTGCCAACCCCAACGCGACCAGCACCATGCCCCCAGCGCTAATCAACAGCCACCGTTTGATTAGCAAACCGGGAGCCAACCATTTAAACCACTGATTGACACGGCGACGATTCACCCGGCGACTCGAACTCCGGGCGAAGGCTCTTAAGGTCTGTTTTAGTAAACCCATTGACATAGCTGCTCAAGGATAGCTGATCAGAGATAGCTGGTTAGACACACGGACAAATAAGGAATCAACTATAACTCTGATCACGCTCAGCAGTTCGGTAATTTCGGACGCTTAATCTAGATCGTTGGGCTTCACCTGGAATCCTGGAGCTACTGTATCAGCTCTTAAGTTAAGAGCGTGCAAATTGGGCGGATCTGGGGCTGAGTATGCTGAATATAACGAAACCGAGAGCTGCTGTGCATGGCATCAGCAGAATATCACCTTCGGCTGTGACAAACGAGTTCTTCAGCTTGATGGTGAGCTGCAATCGGGTAGTGGTTTGCAGAGTGGGCGACCGGCTTGGGCGTTTCTTGCAGCTAGGCGTGCAAACGATTTTACTGCACTGAAAAATTAGAAGGTTGGGGTAGGGTTGGCACTTGAGATGGCACAGTAGAACGGGAGTTCAACGTGGCGTAAATATTCCAGCCGATCGCCAAACACAGCCCGACGCCAATTAGCACTTTGAAAGAGTTGCCACAGGTGAAGCGAAAGCTCAACTGAAAGCTGATTTCATCTGAACTGTATGGCTGCTTCTCTATAGATGACGCCGGAAGTGAAACAAAGTTGCGTTTTGAATCATTCTCTTCAGGATTCAATCTGCTTTCTATCATGTTTAATTCATTCCGTTTTGGCTCATTTAGCCTTGCCTCATTCATCTTTGTATTCATAAATAGTTGATGGTGACTGCAAAATTGTTTGCGAAGTCAAGCCGTGCCTGACCTTGCAATATTACTGCTGCATAAAATGAATCTCCGGATGTTTAAGATTGCATCCCATCTAAACCCAAAACTCTTTAAAGAATCTTGAAAATGGCTGAGATGCAAGTTTCTGCTGTATGACACGCGCAACGTAACATACAACAAAAAGTCACCCTTTATCTTGAATGCTTTTCAAGTATCCTTTGAGGATTTGCTCTTGCTCTCTGGAGAAGATCTGCTGCATCCACTGTTATATCTTTGTGTGATTGCCGTCACTTTTATTTGAGTTGGATATCACAAAAATCTATCCGGACTTCACCTTGATTTCGCGAAAAATTTATGTAGAAAATCTGATGCATAGAGCTATGTAATCAAAGGCTAACCTCAAGTTCTTTAGTGTTTACAAGCTTTGTGCAACCTTATATCTAAACTCTTCGTCAAGATTAACCAGCCCACGGTTAAAATTTTCGATCGCTTTATCTCCAGACTGTTTCACTTTTAATCACCTAGCTCTTTTACCGTTTGAATTAACTCATATTCCTTACGTTCTCCTGTTTGTTTAAGTGTTGCTTGAAGCGGTGAGTCCCCCGCCGATGCAGTTAGTTGCGCCCTAGTCGCACAAAGCGCTATAGCAGCAAGCAATTTGACCGAGTGTATTTCTACCTCGGCTGCAAGTTCCTGACTCGGCACGGAAACCCTCTACAGGAAGCTGAACTGTTCATGACCCTTCAATCTCTCGATGTAGAAGACAACACTGTTGTCTTTATTGATGCTGCCGTAACGGATGCTGAAAGCCTGCAGGCAGGCATCCAACCCGGCATTGCCGTAATTTTGCTCGACCCAACCCAGGATGGCATCACACAAATCACCCAGGCTCTACAGGCACGATCGAATCTTCGCAGCATCCAAATTCTTTCTCATGCTGAACCCGGTAATCTGCAGCTTGGCTCCTCCAAGCTAAACTCAGAGACGATCGACCGCTACAGCGCTGAACTCCACCAATGGGAAGCAGCACTGGCAGAAAACGGCGATTTATTGCTGTATGGCTGCAATCTCGCTGCCGGAGAAACTGGATTATCACTTGTCAATCATCTCAGCCAGCTCACGGGGGCTGACGTGGCAGCTTCCAATACGGTAACTGGCAGAGATGGCAATTGGAACTTGGAAATTGCTACAGGCACGATTGCAGCTGCTCCTGCCCTCAGTGCAGCTGCAATGGCAGCTTACCAGGGCAATTTAGGTATTGTCACCGTTAACAGCGCTGCCGACAGCGGCAGAGGTTCCCTGCGATCGGCAATTGCCGCTGCCAAACCGGGGGATACCGTGCAATTTGCGGCAGGTCTGGCGGGCAAAACGATCGCCCTCAAGAGCCAGATCGAGATTCCGCCCGGCAAGAATCTGACGATCGATGCAGCGGCAGCCCGCGACCTCACCATCAGCGGCAGCAATGCCTCGCGCATCTTCTACGTCAACTCTAATCAAGACCGCCCAATTCAGCTGACGCTGAAGAACCTGACGCTGGCAAACGCCTATACTGCTGACCAAGGTGGCGCAATTTTGGGCGAACACAAGGCGGCCATCACTGTTCAAAAGGTGAAATTCAAGAACAACGTAGCCGACAAAGGCGGCAGCGCTATCTTCTCTCGCTGGGAAAATACGTTGACTGTCACGAATAGCCAGTTTGATGGAAATAAAGCGATCGCTGGCAATGATGAACGAGGAGCTACGATCGCCTTTGTCAGTCCGGGCGCAATCACCGTTCGCAACAGCCGATTCAGCAACAACAAAGGCATTAATGGTGCAGCAATCAACAGCCTCAATGGAAAACTCGTCGTTGAGAATAGTCAGTTCATCAACAACGATACGGATGCTGCTCAGGTAGGCGGAGGGGAGAACCCAACGCTACGAGGATATGGCGGCGCGATCTATACCGATCGCAGCAACAACTCGATCGTGATTAAGAGCAGCCGCTTTGACGGCAATCGTAGCAAAGCCTCTGGGGGCGCGATCCATTTGTTTGCTGATCCTGAAGATAATGTCAGCATCGATGCCAGTGTTTTTACCAACAACAAAGCTACCGGCTTGGCAGGCGGGGAAGGCGGCAAAGCAGGGGCGATCGCCCATATTCGCAACTCGGTTGGAGCGGGCAAATTCACGCTCAGCAACTCCACGATTGCCAATAACACAGGCTACGACCAAGGCGGTGGCTTGTGGGTCTACAGCGCCCCCACCACCATCACAAACAGCACCTTTTCGGGCAACAAACTGTTTGGTACCGGCTACAGCAATGTGGGCGGCGGTATGACGCTTTACAGCGACACCGAGATAATCAACACAACGATCGCCAATAACTACGCAGGCTGGGTAGGCGGCGGCATCAGCGCTCCTGACAATGCCAAAGTTAGTGTTAAAAACACGATCTTCTACAGCAACACTGCCGACAACGGCAACGAAAAGTACGGCATTCAGCAGCATACCAATCGCGCCTTAATCGACAATGGCGGCAACATTCAGTTTCCGCCCAAGAAAACCAGCTTTGGCAACGACAACAACGCGACTGACAAAGTGAAGCTGATTGACCCGAAGCTGGGCGCGCTCAAAGACAACGGAGGTGGCATTCTCACACATGCGCTGCTAGCTGGCAGTCCGGCGATCAACACAGGCGTGAGCAACGGTGCACCCACCACGGACGAACGCGGCATCAAGCGAGACGGCAAAGTAGACATTGGTGCGTTTGAGTTCAATGGCGGCGGCACAACTCGCAGTACAGCTCTTGCTCACGACAGCCTCTTACGCGGTGGGCTGGGTGCAGACGGGCTAACGCAAGCCGGCGGCAATCGGTTCCGCTACGCTGGTGCTTCACAGCCAGAATTGGCCCGATCGCAAGCAGATGCAGCCGATAGCCTTATTCATTTGAACGCTGGTGCTGTTTCTCGATCGGAACGCATTCAGCTCAATGACATCGCCCCTACCCTGGCAGATCGTCCCACTGGGCTATTCAATGCAGGTACAGGCAAAGGTAAGTTGAGCCAGGCCGTCAAAGCTGCTTACTCTGACAAAGACCAACAGAAAGCTGGCAAGCAAACCCTTGCTGCCAGTGAAGCGGTTTTCTTCCGGTTGGGCAACCGCACCTACCTGTCTGTCAACGACAATCAGCGTGGTTTTAATAGCAATCGGGATCTGCTGCTGGATATGACAGGCATTAAGCTAACAAGACACGATGCGACGGCAGGTGTTTTGAAAGTAGCAAATTACTTTGAATAAACTCTAAATTGCTTTGAAAGCCGCATAGAACGGCTTTCAAAGCAATTTTGTTTCAGCGCAAAGCGATTAATTTGGCACAGGTAAATTAACATCTGCTAGTTCCAAGAGCGATCGCAGTTCTGACAGGTCAATCCAAATATCTGCAAGGCGATCGTCTGGACATAGGAGGCGGTCGAGATAAACCCCGGCCGGGGTTTTGCCCAGCAGATAGTAGTATTGCAGCTCCATCAGGTTGCTCACAAACCAGTAGCAGGGATACACATAGCGCGGCGAGAAAAGCTCAACCACCTTTGTTTGAGGAGAGCAAAATACTAGATTAGTCAAGCCGCCGCCATGAGCAGAAACCACTACTTCAGCGCTTGCCAGCAGCTTGGCTTGCGCCTGTACCGAAAGCGTTTCCAGCACGACAGACTGAAAGCCGTAGGGTTCCAGCAGATCGATTACAGCTGCCTCATTGAGAATGCGGCGGGCAGCTTGGCGACGGCTAATGTAGAGGCGGGTCTTGGGCTGGCTTGTGTCTATCAGCAAAAGTTGACGCAGCCAGTCACATGCCCAGCGCGGCATCCAGGCAGGCACACCCGGATAAGACGGCACAATTAATCGATCGGACTGTAGGTATCGATGTTGCTCGATCGGCAGAATTTTGGCAGCCGGAATGCCCAATTGCTCTAAGGTTTCCTGCTGAAAGGGTAGGCGATTGCTCACTAAGATGCTGTCGATTTGGCTCAGCTCAAAGCCGCTGCGCTGCAATAAATTCCAGCGGGGCAGCACGTCCAGCATCCAGTGAAAATACAAGTCATTCGTCAAGCCAGCCAGCACCGCCACCGTTCCGTCAACTTTTTCGAGGGAGTCGACAATTGGGAAATACGATCGTCGGCTTGGATGCTGGTCAGGATGCCCCGGACTCAGCAGCGGAAACTGAGGCGAGAGATCGCCAATCAGCCGATCTGCTGCGGTCAGAACAGCGCTACTGGTTTGGTCAGCGCTTAACCAAAATTGTCCGTTGGCAATCGTTGTAACAAAAGTGTTGGGTAGCTCGATCGCCTGCCCAAACCGAAAGCTAAAGTGAATTTCTGGGTCTAGCGTTTTGGGTGGCATCAGGCAAACGACCTGAGCTGCATCCAGCGGCTTGTAGACATCAATGTAGTCCTTGGGCGGCTGAGCGGCTGCCCAAGCCTGTGCTGTTTCATAGAATTCGATCGGCTGGGTTGAACTGGGAACTGGGGCAAAGGGCGGCTGGACTGGATTGCAGAAGCTAGCTGTAACCGCTAGCCTCTGCTCTAACTGCGCGCTAGGAAACTGAAGCACTGAATGGCTTAATTCATGGCAGACCTGCTGAAACTGATCGATCGCTGCCTCTTGCTCACCGTTTTGCAGCAGTGCCCAGCCCCAATCTCCGTGGAGTTCTGCCGAACCGGGCTGTTGCACCCGCTGAAATTGCTCGATTGCCGCCTGCCATTGCCCCTGTGCTGCCAAACATAAGCCCAGTTGGTAATGCGTTTGCTCATCAGCTCCCAGCTCGATTGCCTGCTGATAAGCTGCGATCGCCTCTGCCAGCTGTCCCAACTTCTGCCAAACTTCGGCTTGCTTCACAAAAGCTAAGGCGCAGTCGGGCTGCCACTCGATCGCACTTTGCCAATGAGCGATCGCTTCTTCGTATCTGCCCTGCTGTGACACTGCACTGCCCAATGCCAAGGCATCCGTTGCGGTTCCACCTAGCTCCAAGACTTGTTGATAAATCCGTTCGGCTGTGAAGAAGTGTCCGGCTGCTAGCTGCTCCGCTGCTTCTGCTCTCAGCAACTCCAGCAGATCTGTCAGACCCGCCTCCACAATCTCTGGATCGATTGCCATTGCTGCTGAGAACCAAGCCGCCTGTGCTTCTGCCTCATCTCCTTGCAATAGCCACGCCAGCCCCAAGTGCCAATAGTTGGCGAGGAGGTGGGGATGGGTAGCGATCGCTTGCGTGTAGGTGGCGATCAAGGAAGAGGAGTGAGACACGATAAATCACGCCTGATATTCATGCCTAGATGATTGATAATTGATGCCTATAATGCCTAGAGCGCTGCCGTCTCCGCCAGTGCTACCGCTTTTTCTGGACCGACCAACGAAACATACGGCTCTGTGAAATAGCGCTCGGCAACCATTTGGGCTGTTTCTGCGGTCACAGCTGCCACCTGCTGCTGAAATTGTTCATCGAAATCGATGCCCAATCCTAGCGTTTCGTACCAGCCAAAAATCTGGGCGATCTGCGCGTTGGTCTGTTTGCCTAAGGCATACTGTCCCAGTAGCTTGTTTTTGGCGGCTTCCAGTTCGTCGGGCGTAAGCGGCGTGGTTCGCAGACGATCGACTTCATGTTTCAGCCCTTCTAGCGCCACGGCGGTATTTTCGGGAGCGGTGCCCATATAGGTGACAAAGTGCGACCAGTCCGCCCGCGTGGGATAGTAAGCAGACACTTCGTAAGCCAGTCCCCGCTTTTCTCGTAGCTCTACAAACAGCCGACTCGACAAGCCATTGCCCAAGTAGGTATTGAGCAGCTTTAGCGCCATGTGGTCTGCATTTTGCACCGACACCGCCAAATAGCCCAGCATGACGATCGCCTGCTGCGTCTCTTGCACGGTGATTACACGCTCTGGGTGCGGCGTGAGGCTGGGCAGGTGCAGCGACGGCAGGAGCGTCACGGAGCCGTCGGGCTGCGTGGGGATTTGCCAGTCGCCAAAGATTTGATCGACCAAGGCAATTGCTGCCTCTGGAGCAATCCGCCCGACAATACTGATCACCATATTGTCAGGACGGAAATAGGTTTGGTGATAGTGCTGCAGGTCTGCTCGGCTGAGAGCGCCAGCCGTTTCCTCAGTCCCCAGGCTGGGCTGGGCATAAGGATGGTCTTGATACATCGCCTGCCGCAGTTGAGCATTGGCAACCGCAAAGGGCTGCTCCTGCATTGAGCGGATACCTTGCAGCGTCAGGCGGCGCTCTAGCTCTACCTCTGCCTCTGGGAAAGAAGGCGATCGCAGCAGTTCTGCCATGAGATGCAGCATAGCTGCGAAATCCGTCGAGACGGTCTTCAGACTCATCAGGCAGTAGTCAGCCGTGGCATCGGCTCCTAAACTGGCCCCCACAGATTCAACCTGCTCGGCAATTTCTTGAGATGAAAGGCGATCGGTTCCTTTGGTAATCACCGATGCCAGCAGGTGCGACAAGCCCGCCCGTGCGGGTGATTCATAGCGTCCGCCTGCTTGAACAAACAGCCGTGCTGCCACTATGTCTGCTGCTGGATTTTCAACTGCCAGCACTACCATGCCATTGTCTAGCACAGCCCGATGAACGGTACGATTCTGGAGCAAGTGGGCGATGCTGTGTTTAATCGGCATGTTAAAAATAGGAAATGAAGAGAGAACTGTACACCTGATGCGCTATTCAGTATCTCTTATTCTATTCTTCTGGCAGCAGCACCGTCTTCTATTCTTCTGGCAGCAGCACTGTCACAGCGTAGCGCTCAGGTGAAAGGTACTGTTCGGCTAGCTGACGCAGTTCTTCAGTCTGCAGCGATCGAATGATTTGTGGGTAGCAAAGTGCTTGCTCAGGTTGGGCAATCGTGCTGTAGTAGCCGTAGAGCCCGGCAATTTGGCTACAGGTTTCTGTTGAAAAAGCAAAATCATTGCAGAGGAGACGTTTGTAGCGCTCTAGCTCTGTTTCTGAAACGGACACCGCTAGCTCAGCGAGGCGATCGGTAATAATTGCTTCGACTGCAGCGAGGTGCTGAGGTTCTAGCCATGCGGTTAGCGTCAGCAGGCTAGAGTCTCGCTGGAGTGAGAAGCTACTGCCAATCTCCTGAACGAGCTGCCGCTCTTCTCGGAGTTCTCGCACTAGGCGTGAAGTTCGTCCGCTTGCCAATAGCACAGAGAGCAGATCGAGTCCGTAGGCGCTACGGAGGTCTTCCACCCCAGCTCCCATCCAGCCCATCATTAAGCGGGCCAGCCCCAAGCGGGGTCGCCGGAGCTCCTGTCGTCGGATTTCAGTCAGGCTTGGTTCTGGAACGATCGCTGGACGTGGACAGACCCCTGCAGATGGAAACTTAAACGATCGCTCAACCAGCTCTAAGGCAGGGTCACAGGCAATATCCCCCACCACCATCACACTCATCTTCTCAGGCTGGTAGTGGGCGCGGTGGAAGCAACGCATTTCTTGGGGAGATTGCTGCTTCAGCGCTAATGGATTGCCCAACACGGGTTGTCCATAGGGGTGCTGCTGGTAGATGCTGCTCATCAGCGCTTGGTAGCCTACCGCATCTGAGTCATCTTGCCACTGACGAATTTCTTCGAGCACCACTTCCCGCTCGAGTTCAAATTCTTCAGCTGGGATAGCCGCTTGGGTCAGCAGTTCGGCAAGGCAAGGTAAGGCTTTGGGCAGGCAGCTGCTGGCTGTATTGATGTAGTAGTGGGCGTAGTCGTGGCTGGTGGCAGCATTGGTAATGCCGCCGCGATTCTCAATAATCTGGTCGAACTGTCCGGGCAGGAGGCGATCGGTTCCCTTAAAAATCATGTGTTCTAGGAAATGAGCCATGCCTGACCAAGCGCTTGGCTCAGCCGCCGCACCTGCTTTAACCCATACATCTACGACGACTGCAGGGGCGGCTGTCACTTGCTGGTGAATGACAGTTAACCCATTGTCTAGCCGAAATTGATTTACAGAACACCGGTCTGCATTGGGAAAATCTGCTTTAAGAAGTGCAACCAAAGGATTTGATTTCCCGCCTTAGGGTACGAAATTTTGCTGTTTTTAATATTCTAAAGTTACTTTGTGCAGTTTGAACGTCTAGATCAGACCATCTGCCCTTGCAATTCTCAAAGCTTTGTGCGTCGTGCTTTTAACGCTTGATACTGGCAGCCAAAATTCAAATTCAATCAAGCCTGTCTCCTCAGAAAACTATCCGGCTTTAGCACCCTAACTTTGATTTCAGCAACTATTGGCAATAGCCCTAGATGGCTTCTAGCAATTGGACTGGTTGGATCTCTATAAAAAGGAGGAAGCAATTTTGTTGAGGAGAGCATAATCTAGCGATGTTTAGCGCCACCTATCTCTTTGCTTATGCCATCAGACTTACAGCCAGCGCTGCCACGAACTAGAAAAGTTTGCAGTGCTCCTTTATTATTCCTCAGTAGATTAAATTTTATTATGGACTTGGGACAGGATCATGAGTGACTTTTGGTGCATTCCTGTGATGAATACTTGGCTAGCACAAACCGCCCCTGGAACGCAGCCCGATGTCAGGCTTGTGCCTCCTGGTTTTTTAGATCAGCTTGCAACTTCTTTACCAAGGGTGCTGTGGGCAATCGCCCTCTTGATTCTGGGCTGGATCGTTGCACTAGTTGTGGCTTCGGTCGTGAAGGGATTGCTGAATCGTACAAACCTGGACAATCGCTTGTTAAGCTGGACGTCCTCTGGTCGGCCTGGTGCAGATCCACCGCCTATTGAGAAGTGGATCTCCACGGCTGTCTTCTGGATCATTATGGCATTCGCCATAGTTGCGTTTCTGAACGCTCTGCAGCTAGAGGGTGTCTCGGCTCCGTTAAATGGCTTCCTGCAGCAGATCTTTGAGTATTTGCCGCGCATTGGTGGTGCGGCGGTGCTGCTGCTGGTTGCGTGGCTGGTTGCAACGTTAGCAAAAGCCGTCCTGACGAGAGGCTTAGCCCGGTTTAACCTGGACGATCGTCTGGCTGCCCAGACCGGCGGGCAAGACAGCCCGTTTCTGCTTAATGAAACACTGGGCAATGCGCTCTACTGGTTCGTTTTGCTATTCTTCCTGCCGCTGATTCTGGATGTGCTGCAGCTCCAAGGTCCTTTGGCTCCAGTGCAAAATCTGCTGAACCAGATTTTGTCAGCACTGCCAAAGATCTTAACTGCCGTAATTATTGCCGCAGTTGGCTGGTTGATTGCGCGGGTAGTGCGTGGCATTGTCACAAACCTGCTAGCAGCTGTAGGAACTGACCAAGTTGGTAGACGGATAGGCTTAACTCGCACAACGGGTGGTTTATCCCTTTCGTCGCTGATCGGCACGATCGTCTATGTACTGGTGCTGATTCCAACGGCAATTGCTGCCCTCAACGCGCTGGACGTCGCGGCGATTTCGGCTCCTGCCACTCGGATGCTAGAGCAGATCTTGACGACGCTACCGCAAATCTTTACAGCAGCGCTGATTTTGGTGCTGTTCTATGTGATTGGTCGCTTTGTGGCAGATCTGGTTGCCAGTATTTTGACCAGTATTGGCTTCGACAATATTTTCAACTGGCTAGGGTTGCCAACCGTTACCGCACCCCGCACCACTCCTCCACCTTTTCCAGAAGATACACTAACCACGGAACCTGTGACTACGCGTCCGAGCCCAGCCCCGGCATTGCCTAGCCGCACCCCTTCTGAGATCGCCGGTATTATTGTGCTGGTTGGTATTGTCCTTTTTGGTGCAGTTGCCGCCACAGAAGTGATCGGCTTGCCTGTGCTGACGGCGATCGTCAATGGCATTCTGGCGGTGTCTGCCCGCGTCTTAATCGGCTTAGTTATCTTTGGAATTGGGCTGTATTTGGCAAACCTTGCCTTCCAGCTCATTTCTTCCTCTGGCAATAGCCAAGCCCGCATTCTAGGACAAACGGCACGAGTGGCGATCATTGCGTTAGTCACTGCAATGGCGCTTCAGCAAATGGGGATTGCTAGCAGCATCGTCAATCTGGCGTTTGGGTTGCTGCTAGGAGCAATTGCCGTTGCGATCGCGCTAGCCTTTGGCCTAGGCGGACGCGATGTGGCTGGTGAGCAAGTGCGCGAATGGCTTAATTCCTTTAGACGGCAATAGTAAAGCTATAACGACCGCAGCAGCGGTTAGCACTAGGAGCGGCTTGGTGGGTTACCAAGCCGCTTTGAAGTGTTTAAAGCAACCGCTATACCTTTTCGACCGGCTACCAACTTCTACAAGAGGATAAATATATTTAAAAACTTTAAACAACACAAAAAATTGTAAAAATACTGTTGCAGATCGGAATGAAAGGCGCTCTAGCGTCCATGTCGGTCTTTAGCTATCAGTGTTACGATTGCCTCTAGAAGAAAAAAAGAGGAAACTTAGAAGGATTAGCGCTACATGATCAGTGAAATAGACAAGTCAATATCCTTTGATGGACGGGATATTCGGCTGAAAGTAGGTCTGCTTGCACCCCAAGCAGGCGGTTCGGTATTAATTGAGTCGGGCGAGACGGCAGTTTTGGTGGCGGCAACGAGAGCCGCAGGACGAGAAGGAATCGACTTTTTGCCCCTCTTGGTAGACTACGAAGAGCGGCTGTATGCCGCCGGAAGGATTCCGGGCGGCTTTTTGCGGCGGGAAGGCCGCCCACCAGAACGCGCTACGCTGATCAGTCGATTGATCGATCGCCCCTTGCGTCCGCTGTTCCCTGGTTGGCTCCGTGATGACATCCAAATTGTGGCAACGACACTATCGATGGACGAGAAAGTGCCGCCAGATGTGTTGGCGGTGACGGGCGCTTCGATTGCGACGCTGCTTGCCAAGATTCCCTTTAATGGTCCTATGGCAGCCGTGCGCGTTGGCTTAATTGGTGATGATTTCATCATTAACCCCACCTACAGCGAAATTGAAGCAGGCGATCTGGATTTGGTAGTGGCAGGGTCGCCAGACGGTGTGATCATGGTGGAAGCTGGAGCGAATCAGCTGCCAGAGCAGGACGTGATCGAGGCGATCGAGTTTGGCTATGAGGTTGTCTCTGACTTAATTCAGGCGCAGCGCGATCTAATTGCGGAACTAGGCATTGAGATTGTGCAGGAAGCAGCGCCCGAAGTCGATCCGACCCTGGAAAATTTTATCGGCGAACGAGTGACCGACTTGGTGAAGCAAATCCTCAGCCGCTTTGAGTTCGGCAAATCTGAGCGAGATGCAGCGCTAGACGAGGTGAAAGCAACCGTGGCGGAGGCGATCACTGAGCTGCCCGAAGAGGATCCGGTGCGCCTTGCTGCCGATGCCAATGCCAAAGCGCTGGGCAATACCTTTAAAGACATCACCAAGAAGCTGATGCGGAAGCAAATCTTGGAAGACGGGGTTCGGGTAGACGGTCGTAAGCTCAACGAAGTGCGTCCGATCTCCTGTCGCACGGGAGTATTGCCGCAACGAGTGCATGGTAGCGGGCTATTCCAGCGGGGTTTAACCCAGGTGATGTCGGTGGCAACGCTGGGCACACCCGGCGATGCTCAAGAAATGGATGATCTGCATCCCGACGAAGAAAAGCGCTACATGCACCACTACAACATGCCGCCCTACTCCGTTGGTGAAACCAAGCCGATGCGATCGCCAGGTCGCCGCGAGGTAGGTCACGGAGCGCTAGCAGAACGGGCGTTGATGCCAGTGATTCCGCCGAAGGCAGAATTCCCTTATGTGCTGCGGGTCGTCTCTGAGGTGCTGTCCTCGAATGGCTCTACCTCAATGGGATCGGTCTGCGGCTCCACGCTGGCGCTGATGGATGCCGGTGTGCCGATCACCAAGCCTGTGAGCGGGGCGGCAATGGGTTTGATCAAAGAAGGGGATGAAGTCCGCATCCTAACGGATATCCAAGGGATTGAAGACTTCTTGGGCGATATGGACTTCAAGGTTGCCGGAACCGACGTAGGCATTACGGCGTTGCAGATGGACATGAAGATCACAGGGCTATCGATCGACGTGATCAAAGAGGCAATTAACCAAGCCCGCCCCGCTCGCGTGCATATCTTAGAGAAAATGCTGGAAGCGATCGACAAGCCGCGCGAAGAGCTATCGCCTTATGCACCACGCCTGCTGACCATCAAGATCGATCCAGATATGATCGGCTTGGTGATTGGACCGGGTGGCAAAACGATCAAGGGCATTACCGAGCAAACGGGAGCCAAGGTCGATATCGAAGACGATGGAACGGTCACCATTTCGGCGATCGACGGTAACAAAGCCAAGCAAGCCCGCGCCATCATCGAGGGTATGACTCGCAAGCTCAGCGCGGGCGATGTCTATGTTGGTAAAGTCACGCGAATTATCCCGATCGGGGCGTTTGTGGAATTCTTGCCGGGCAAAGAAGGGATGATCCACATTTCCCAGCTCGCCGACTATCGCGTTGGTAAAGTGGAAGATGAAGTTGCAGTTGGCGATGAGGTAGTCGTCAAAGTCCGTGAGATTGACGGACGGGGACGGATTAATCTCAGCCGGTTGGGCATTCATCCTGATGAGGCGGCAGCAGCAAGGGCGGCCGCTGAGTAATTGAATCTGTAGCTGTTGCTATCCTATTCAGGACATTTTGTTAAAAAACCGCGCGTCGCGCGGTTTTTTTATTTGTGCGTTTTATTCGATTAGCTGCTGCAAACCTTCCTGGATCGTTTGGGTTAGGGCGCTAACTGCTTGGCGACGGTTTGTTTTGTAGGTACTCCAGCGATCGCTGACAGAGATCGGCTCACCAATGGTTAATTTTGCGTGCTGCAGCCCCAAGCGAGGGCGCTGGACATAAGCTCTGCCTTTGATTTTGTAGATCGTGTCATAGAGCAGAAGCAAGGTTTCGGCAAAGCGATCGGCGGTTGGTTTCTCTAAAATGTAGCGTCCGCTAACGCTGACGAAGCTCTCAGTCAGGCGCATATGCCAGAGGTGCAAGCTGGCTTCCTCAGCAATGCGATCGGCTAAACCTCGATCGACCGGCGAGAGATTTTCCAGGGTTTTGAGGTCTTCTCGATAGATCCAATCCCAGCCTGCTTGTTCCAACCGCCGACAGCGATCGGGCAGCGTCCCTTTTGCAGGAACGTTGAAATATTGCTCGGAGACGGCGAGCGCTGTGTCTAGCAGGCGCTGCATCCGGTGGGCAATTTGTGTATTAGGGGACTCGGTGTCTGGCGGGGCAGCTTGAATGGTCGATGCCCTTAGATTTTGGTGGTAGAACTTGCTGTAGAACTGCTCCATCGCGGTTAGCAGATGTTCGCCTAGTCGCAATAGCCGCCTGTAAAGCATAAGCTGAGCAGGGTCAAGGGCAGCAATCGAGGGGGTTTCTGGCAGTGGTGCTTCTGAGGGCGTTTCATAGCGCGATAGTCCACAGTCGGCTTCTAATTCGCCCAACACCTGTTCAATTTCCTGCCAAGGGGGAGAGACATAGCGGTACTGAACGCCAACTGGCAAGATCCAGACCGTTTCTAGGCGATTGGCTTTTAGCAAATCTTCAATGCACCAGAAGCCAAGCTGAGCAATACCGGGTTCGATCGGGCTGACTATTTCATTGTGTCCATTGGTTGCACCTTCCGGAGCAGCTGCAATTGGGAAGCGCCCGTTGGCAAAAATTTCTCGCGCCGATCGCAGCCCCAGCAGATCTAGCTTGCCTCGCCGGATCGGAGTGCAGCCCAGATGTTGCAGCAGCCAACCTGCCGGTTTGCCAGCCCAAAGCGGAATGCCGCGATCGTACATAAAATGAGCATGGGTGGGCTGCTGTAGAGCGATGCCCTTCTGTCTGGCAACCTTGGGCAGCGCTTGGTTCATCAGGTAGAACAAACAGAATGGATCGGTGGTGCTGGGATGACGAAACGCTAGCAGGAAGCGGCGATTGCCTGCCTGAAACTGCTGGTAAAACTCTGCCAGCACTTCAGCATTTTGAACCTGGATATCGGCGATTTTGACACGCCAGCGAGTCCAGAGTGGCAAAACTGCTCTGGCAGTCTGGTGAATTACCGGATCGTAAGCAGGCGGAATAAATTCTAGCGGCGGTTGCGCCTGAGTAATCGGTTGTGGCAAGGCGATCGCTCCTGAATGCAAGCCTCCTAACCTTAGCCGAAGTCGATTGGTCGATCGACTTCTACAAAGAGATTTTTACAAGGGAAGATTTTACAAGGGCAAGCAGCACCTGCTGCTTGGGCAACGCGCCTACTAGGGGTTGTAGATAGAGCTAAACACGGCCTGGTAAATAGCGTTTTTGATGTACAAGTAGCCGTGTTGCGCTTCCACCAGTCCTGATAGCAATAGCTCAGCTTGCTCTGGGGAACCATCTAGCGGAGCCAGCAGCAGGGGAGCAGATGCTGGGTAAGCAGGCTTTTCTTGCTGCTGACTGGCAATAATTTGTTGATATAGCTGCCTCGTTCGAGGAGAGCATAGCCGATTGCGAATGGTTCGTAAGTGGGGTGGCTCATCCTGCAGTTCCCAACGCTCAATAAACTGTAAGCGAATCAGCTCTGCCAGGGTTGCCTGCTCTGTTTCGATCGTTTGCGGCTTTGGAACTGCTCCCCAGTGCTGTATCACCGTTTGGCAAACCTTTTGCGTCAGAAACGGCTGCCCGCCCGTCCATTTTAGGATTTCCCGTAGCAGCGCCTCAGGATCGACACTAACCATTGCCAGACCGGGCAACAAAGGTGCAGCTTCGGCGATCTGAAAGTCTTGAAGTTCGATCGCCCGCCCAACTGGAAATGGCGATCGGCTGCTGTCTGCAATAAGTTCTAGCGGTGCTGCTACCCCAAGCAGCACAAAAGTAAGGCAACGATAGAGGGGGTGGTCAGCTCGCTGGTCATAGCAAAACCGAATTAGCCCAAAAAAATCATCAACTGAAAAGTCCAGGCTGAGAACAATATCGATCTCATCAACGAAGACTGCCACCGGTAGACATTGCACCAACAGCACTGTTTCTAGAAATAGCTGAAGCCGATCGAACAGCGGCAGATCTGCCCGATCGCGCCACCAAGTAGGCAAATCAACCTGGAGCTGCAAGCTGCTTGCCAAAGAGCCTAGAACTGAGGCATACCATTGATCAAGTGTGAGCTGAGTGCCGATCGTTGCCATATCGACTGTGCCGCAGTGGACGCTATCTGCTTGCAACCGCTGCTGCATCTGCACCCGCAAACTAGACTTGCCCATTTGCCGCGGGCCTAGCACATAGCAGAATTCTTGCGCCAGCACTGCTCGATACAGCGTTTCGTCGGCTTGACGTGCCACATAGCTGGGAGCGCCGATTGGCAAACTGCCGCCCACCTGAAAATAAGAGAGCCGTTGGTATTGAGGCATTTATAAGCAAGTTCTAGCGTGGGTTTGCCAAGTTTCCCACTTCTACCTATTCAGACTGCCGCCAGCTAAAAGCTGACATACATATGCCTATTTTGCGCTTATTTTCTATGAATTGAGCAAAAATAACTGATTTTAATTCTTTCAATCCTCTAATTTACTCCGTGAAAGCTGCTATCTCGTCCGAAGTTCAGCCCAAACAGGCTTGGAGAATGATTCACCTGGCGCTTGAACCATCTTCTGCCGCAGGTGCTTCAAGCACTAGCGGTCTAACAGTTGCCTAGATTCTGCTGACAATTCTCATCAATCGGTCAAAGTCCTGACCCAGCTCAGTCGTTCTCTTCAAAGATCAGCGGCTGAAAGCATCTTCAAGATCCTAGAAAAGTACTGCTGGTAGAGGGTGCAGCTGAACATTGCCTGCAAATTTTCCAGCCGAATCAGTCCCATTCCCTGCAGCTTGAAGAGATGGATTGGACTGAGATCTGTCGTGCGCGAATGCAAAATTTGCTCTAATGTCATCAGTAGCTCTGGATAGAACTGGAGGAGCGCCAGCTGTTGCCGCAAGTGAGAAGCAAAAATTCCATGAGTTTCGTCTACCTGTTGGCTAAGCTGCGCTGGCGTCAACTCTTTGGTAGCAAGGTAATAGAGCGATAGCTGGGTGAGGTAGGGCAACCCACCAACTAAATCCAGCACTTGGGCAGCGCACTCCTCTGCCGATTCAATGTTGTAGCGCTGTGCCAGATCGGTAATTTGCTCGAAGTTGAAAGGCAGCAGCTCGATCGCAAAGCCCAAATTAAACGGTGATTGATTTAACTCAAGCGGCGAACCTGTTTCTGTCGAGTACATCACCACTAAGCGGAACTGTTGCCAGATGCTACTGCCATTACTGCCATAACGCGATTTTTCGTGCCATGCCCGCAGCATTCCAAAGAAATCGGTGGCCAGGTTGGGTACGTTAAACAATAGATCGACACTATCTAACGCCAGAACCAGCGGTGAGTTGAGTTCCGGCAGCACATAGCTCTCAAAATAGCGGGTGCAGTTGTAGCTGCTGCCAAATATTTCATCCCAGTATTCATCCAGCTTGTTGGGTAGCTTGAGGCTTTGGGAGACGACTGCACAGAACCAACGCAGAAATTGATCCAAGTCCTTCAGTATGGATTTGTCGGCAAGCTGCAGGTTAAGAATGACCGTTTGCAGATCTTTGTCCTGCATAGACGCTAGCGTCCGGATGATCAGCGATGTTTTGCCGAAGTTATGGGGAGCTTTGATGCGAATAAGCGCTCCAGGCTGCATTACTTCTTCATAGACAATCTGCTCAACGGGTGGACGATCGACATAGAACGGCGAGTCAATTGAGAGCTGCCCCTGCAACGGTCGGCGAAACTGAATTTGGTTAGCGGTTTCTGGGTCAAGGCTGATGTAGTCGTTGGCGTTGAGATTGAGGTTGAAGGCATTGAAATATAGCTCCAGCGTCTGGCGATCAACTGCGAGCTGCCTACGGCGTACTTTCGTGATGGTGTTAGGGCTGAGGTCGGTTAACTCTCCAAGCTGCTCTAGGGTATAGGGCTTGCCAACATTATTTTGCTCTGCCAACCGCTGTTCGGCAGTTTGCAGGCGCTGCCAACCCTGGGAGCTAAGAATAACTCCCCGCTTACGCCGTTGGGATAGTGACTGCTGGGTCATGAAATTAGAATAGACTCGAAGTCTGAGGAGCTAGTTAATCTGTTCATTTTGTCAATGACTTGACTCACAATCATAAGCTGAAAACTTTGGCTCATTTTCGAGCTGCAACTAACTGATGCAAACAGGAGAGAATCCCTCAAGTAGGCTATGTTTGCACTTCTTGAAAAAGAAGTAACCAGAAGCTCAACATAGGTAGCTGTGCGAAAGATAGCTAATTAACTTAGCTAAATTGACTCAGTCAAGCAGAAATGGCAGCAAGAAAATTAAAAGCAGAACTCAAAATCAGTTTTTCATTCGGATGGCAAGTTGTGATTTAATAACTTGTGAAAAAGTTAGTTTCCACAAGAATTCAGCACCAAAGCACCATGCTTAAAGACGGCTACAGAAGAGCGTGAAGAGACGATCGGTCTGTAGCAACAGCACTTGCTTCAATCTTGCTTAATTCCTTGACTAGGTATTAATCCAGATGAATTGAATCGGTGGTTTCGTTAAAAGCAGCAGGTAAACGTCTCCATACGCAAATTTTTTAACCTCTTTACAAGTTTGTTTGTTCCGATAAAAAGAAAGCCGTATCTAAAAATCTGATATTTGATCTTTAGTTTTGGAAACCGCCAAATAGCTGAGATTCTTCCCAAGCGCGGTTCTGGCTCACCAATTTAGCAATTACTGGACAAGCAATTTTCAAAGCT
The DNA here is from genome assembly GCF_014764505.1 of Phormidium tenue FACHB-886. Taxonomy (GTDB): domain Bacteria; phylum Cyanobacteriota; class Cyanobacteriia; order Elainellales; family Elainellaceae; genus FACHB-886. The sequence goes on along the minus strand of NZ_JACXWX010000007.1, from coordinate 160,431 downwards.
TAGAATGGAAAAGCCTTGCGGCAGTCTCCGAATATCGCATCTGCTACCAATGCCAAAACTGCTGAAAATCTGGATACAGCAAACTCTGGTGAGCAGTGCGGCTCGCTAAAGAGGTGACTTTGGGTAGATTGCATCCTCTGCTGAAGCGGTTACCTTAAGCGAAGAAAGGAATTTGGGTGCATCATCTGGAACAACTGACTAGTATTGCCTTCTTTGAAGACAAGTCGGCTTGCTATGGAATTTTGTTATCTCCTCATCCCTAATGGTGTGTCGAAACCTTATGCTTAAACCCCAGACGCAACTCCTGAACGCTGGACTTGTCTCGGTGATTATCCTGCATTGTGAAGGAAGATCAGGCTTAGCTAGAGCGATCGACAGTGCATTGGCTCAAGCCTCTGCTGCTACGGAAGTGATTGTGGTACAGAGTTCCCTGGATGCTTCCCCCGGCGCTGCTGGCAATCAGCCGACAGGACAAGCCCACAGCACCCGAAAGACTCAGTCGATCGTTACACGCTATCCCCAAGTTCGCTTTATCTACTCAGAAAATCCCGGAATTGCGGCAGCCTGCAACGCAGGGCTATGGGCTAGCCAGGGTGATTATGTTTTATTCCTAAATTCGCACGATCGGCTGCTGCCAAGAGCGATCCAAGCGGGGATGGCTTGCTTAGAAGCAATGCCCGAATGTGGCTTTTCAGTGGGTATTGCTCGCAAAAGAGCGACTCCTGGCTTACCGCTACGAGCAGCTGCAGACTTGTACGATCAGATTTTGGGTGTGCCGAGCTATCGATCGCTGCTGAGCGGAAGTTGCTTTACGCCGTCGGCGCGAGTGTTGTTCCGTCGTAGCGTCTTTGAGCAGATTGGCGGCTTTGATGAGGGATTGTCGATCGCGGCTGAGTATGACTTGCACCTGCGCGCTGCTGCCGCCTTTACCAGCTGCCGCCACAACCAGACTGTAGTGGAATATCGCGAGCTAGCCCCTGTTGTCCATCTACCCGTTCCTTTGGCTACCCAGTCTTTAACTACCCAGGCTAGCTCGGTGCTGCTTCCTTCGCAGGCGCTGCAGACGCACTTAAATGTATTGCGGAAGCAGAAAAACTGCGCCACACGCAGCTTGGCAGGACGAGTTGCCTATGAAGCTGGTAAGCGCTACTGGTGCAGCCTCTATGGTCCTGGTTTGGTGCGTGAAGCTATCAACTATTGTCGACAGTGGCAGGTTAAACCAGCTACTCAGGTTTTGCAGCTGCTGCTGCGCTACTACCCACAAGGCTTATCTCAGCTCAGCTTTGGCAAGAACTAAAAGAGTTTGGGGCTTGAGGGTTTGGCTCAAGGTTTTGAACCGGGGGCGTGTATTTTATAACCCCTGTGCTTCGACTGAAATTCTATTGCTCAGTCGATCGTAAAGCCGATCTATTTCTTTCAAGGCGCTGGTTTTCATAGATGTGAAGGGCATCTGAAAACAGCGCTTTGGTTTTTGCTGCATGAAGCGCGGCGAAAAAACGCTTACGATCTCTGACGCTCAATTCGGCGATCGTAAAACTTTACAAGAGAAACAGCTTGCAGCCTCAAAAATTAGGCTGTATCAAATTAGGCTTAAATTACTCCCTTTAGGGGGATGTGCAATTTGAAAGTTAGAGGCATCCGCTCTGCTTCTATTGGCGTATTAGTAGAGAGATGATTTCGTAGAAATTTTCAGGGCTAGCAGGCTCTTAAGATTTCCCTGATTAAATCCTAATTGAAGGCAAACCTTTAGCTTACAAAGCTGCAGTCTGTCAGCGTTAAGTTTTTGTGCAGCCTTCTTCACAAAACTCAGCCAATTCTCAATTTCGTGAAATACATTGAGCTTGGCAGGAACTGAAATAGGCAATGCGCCTACAGCTCCTAAACAACTTGTTCAAGGCCCCCTATGTGCATTTTTACAGAGGTGGAATTATGGATGCTAAAGATATTGCTGCGCTAATTCATCCATTTATCGCGGTCGGCTTTGTTTTTCCCTTGATTGGCATAGTGGTTCACTACGCAACTCAAACTCGCAACCGTCGCCTAAAACCGAAAGACGAGGGCAAGAAGATTCCACCAAGCGTAGGTACAGAACACCTGCGTCTGGGACGCTTGCTTAGTAATTCAGTTGTAGGGTTGGCGCTGTTGGGCATGGCTTATCCAATCTTTTCTAAGTTCTTGGATGCGCAAACCTGGAACAAGGAAGGACTGCGGGTTGGGTTTGTCATCTCAATGTTTGTGCTGGCGATCGCCTGCCTGGTAATTCTCAATCGAGCCAGGACTAGCTTGTGGCGGGGTGTATTTGCAACATTAACAGGGATGGCGTTAGTGCTGATCGGTTGCCAGCCCGAAGTCTACCGGCGCGATGCTGAGTGGTACATTTCTCACTATCACTACGGCATGTTTGCTGCGCTGCTGATGATCTTTTCACTTGCCACCTTTCCCGACATCTACAAAGATCGCACTCAGCGCTGGCGTAAGATTCATCTCTTTCTCAACGGGTTTGCCCTGCTGCTATTTATCGGACAAGGGTTTACTGGAACCCGCGATCTGTTGGAGATCCCCGTAAGCTGGCAAGAGCCCTACATTAAGCAGCTTTACGACAACAAGTGCCAGCCGCCGCAAGCACCTGATGCCTGCGTAGTGCAGCCGAAGCCGCAGCAGTAGGGCAGACCTGCATCACTGCTTGCGGCTGCGGAGGGCTTGCTGCCTCAGCCAGTTTTCATATTGGGGCGAGAATCCAAAGAGAATATTGCGGCTTTGCCAAATCAATGTGGCGATTGTCATGGCAACACAAAGCGCTAACCCAAAGGCAGGTAATCGGTTGTAAATGATCGCGTAGCGCAGGGCTGCCCAAGTGAAGTAGTCGTGCATCAAGGCAATCTCGTCACGCACAGCCCACAGGCAAAGTGGAGCTAGCACCAGCCATCCAAGCCCCATTGTGAACCAGCGTTTGTAAACCTGACGCTGGTGTAGCCGTTTGATTTGGCGGTGGAGTTGAGGATCAGGAAGGGCGGTAGGCGATGGGTAGCGATCGGACTCTGGTTTGGGTGGGATAGGTTCGATCATTGGGTGAGCGTTAGCTTCGGAGATGTTGTGAGGTCTCTGACGCTAACTTAACGCGATTTGGGCTGGCTCAGTAAATCTGCTCAAATCGCCTCATTACCGTCACGTATAGCCCTACGCGCACACTTTAGGACAAACCTTTTTTGCGAGAACCTGGCAAAGCGAGGTTTTCACAAAAAGAACTTTAATTCAGGCGCTTGGCGCCATAGGCAGCGAGGTTCGGTAGCACTGCCGAACCTCGCATTTCTGTATTTACCGCAACGTGAATAAGTACAGAAATGCAGAGGCAAAATCAGCGTTTAATCAAGCCTAAGAGAATGCTTGAAAAGTTGCGTGCATTATTGATCTGAGCAAACAGACAGCCCTTGACGAGGGTTATATAATTGGCAAATCTTTCGCAAATGTTCACAGCAATTAGGGTTGGTTAACAATAGCTTCATAATGATGTCGCACCGAAGAAGTCCCTTAGTCCTTGCGCTGACCTTAATTTTGACTCTGTCGGCTGTTCCCAAATCTCAAGCCGCTGCTTTCCGAACCGACCCTTTATTGGCGCAAGTTCCCTCTGCCTCGCCAGCGTTCAAGCTCCCCGATAGTGTTGCAAATGATACCGTAGTCCGAATTGACGGCTCAACCAGTCTAGAATCGATTAATCAGGCGCTGAAGCAGCGCTTCGAGCAACAGTACTCTGGGACACAGGTAGAAATCAATTATTCTGGCACAGGTGCAGCACTGCAGGCGCTGCTAAACGGTTCGATCGACCTAGCAGCAATTGGACGACCCTTAACTGATGCCGAAAGAGCACAGGGGCTAACGGCAATCCCGATCGCCCGCCACAAGATCGCGGTTTTTGTCAGTCCAGATAGCCCATTCCGGGGCGACATCACCTATGCGCAGTTTGCCCGCATTTTTCGGGGTGAAATTACGAATTGGTCGGAGCTAGGAACAGGAGCAGGTGGTGCATCAGGTGCAATCCGCCTGGTTGATCGTCCCACTAACAATGACACCCGCAGTGCCCTCAGCGGTTACCCGGTGTTTAAACAAGTCCCATTCAAGACCGGGGCAAATGCAACGCGAGTGGCTGAGGATACAACTGATGCAGTTATTCAAAACTTAGGGGCAGACGGAATCGGCTATGCCATTGCCGATCAGGTGTTGGATCGGCAGGAGGTGAGAATTGTACCAATGCACAAGACTCTGCCTACCAATCCTGCTTACCCTTTTTCTCAGTCCCTGACTTACGTTTATAAAGGTCCAGCTAGTCCAGCAGTGCTAGCGTTTTTAGGTTTTGCAACTGATGCCAGCAATCGGCAGGCGATCGAGGCAGCCAGAGTTGCGCAGGCGGGAGCCGCTACTGCTGCCGCTGCTGCCACTGCTGCCGCCGCTTCGCCCTCTGCCCCTGCTAGCTTAGCTTCTGCCTCGGAAGCGAGCGCTTCGCCTACAGCCTCCCCTACAGAACCTCCTGCTGAACCACTCCCGACTGCACCACGAAATGATTGGTGGTTGCTGCTGCCTCTCATCCTGGGTATTGGTGGTTTGCTGGCGTGGCTGAAGAGCCGCCGACGGGAGTCCCCACCTGAACCACTGCACAGCGTTCTGCCGACCACTCCACCCACCACCCTGGCAGAGCGAACTGGCTCCGTGATCACTGCTGACCGCTCCACCATCGATTCCACCGTTGATCGTCCAACCGCTCCACCTGAAACATTGCCTGAAATCGAGCCTGCTTCTGGAATTGCACCAAGCGCATTAGCGGCAGGTGGTGCAGTAATTGCTGCAGGTGCAGGAGCCGCTCCCCTAACTGGACTGGCAGCCAACACACAGCGTAATAGCCACATTGTTTTGACACCCCATAGTGCGAGTCAAGCCTATGCCTACTGGGAAGTGCCAGAATCAAACAAAGCTGAACTGCGAGAGCAAGGCGGTGAACACCTGAAGCTGCGCCTCCATGATGTTACAAACCTCGATGTTACAGACCTCGAGGCAAACGCAAATCCGCACAGCACTCTAGAGTTTGATGTGGCTGAAGCTGACCAGGATCGGCAACTGTCAATTCCGGTGGGCGATCGCGACTACGTGGCCGAGATTGGCTATCTCAAATCTGATAACGAGTGGCTAAGTTTGGCGCGATCGGCTCCTATACGAGTCCCTGCTGCTGTGCCAGCACGAGTGCAGGCGGCTGAGGGATCGACGGTAGAAGCTCCGGTTGAAGAAACCCCAGCTGTAGAAGCGCCAAACTCTGTGCCTTTAAGCGATGTTGCTTTAGCGGGGGAAGTGGCTGCCACAGGGCTAGCCGCTTTTGCAACACCGACTGACTCTATTGCACCTGTCAGCGAACCTGTGCCCGTTGCTATTCCACCCAGCCAGATTGTTTTCACTCCCCGCAGCCCTACAGAAGCTTATGTTTATTGGGAAATCTCTGATGCAGCTAAAACGGCGATCCACCAGCAGGGTGGGGAAGTTTTGCTACTGAGAATCTGTGATGTCACAGATCTCGATGCAGGGTTGCTGCCGCACAGAATCCAGTCTTATCGATGTGCAGAAACAGATGCCGAGCGCTCTGTGCCTATTGCCATTACCAACCGAGACTACACAGCCGAAATTGGTTATCTGACGCGAGAGGGTGAATGGCTGCTGCTGGCGCGGTCGAATCCTGTGCGGATTTTGCCTACCGTGATAGCCGTTGATCCGATTTTGATAGAGTCGGAGCCAGTGGCAGCAGAGTCGGCTCTAGTAGAGCCATCTCCGATCGAGCCGCCTGCAACCGTAATTGAGCCAGCAACTTTACTGCAGCCTCCCCTTGAAGAGCAGCTTGAACCCCCGATCGAATCGACAGCAGCGCTAGAACCTACGGCAGAACAAATTGAGCCAACGCCAATCTTTGAGACAGTTGTGGAGCCACCTGTAGCTGAGCCACCTGTAGCTGAGCCAATAATCGCGGTAGAGCCAATTGTGGAATTACCTGTGGAGCCACTAATAGAGGAGCCAGTTGTAGAAGAGGCAGTTGACTTGAAGCCATCCGCGCAAACTGAACTTCCTCCAGAAGCAGCACTGGATGGGGCAATGGCGGCAGGAGTGTTTGCAACGCAGGCATTTTCTCGTGGAGCCGCTGAGGCAGAAGTGCCGATCGAACCTTTCTCTACATCAGCCGAGCCGATCGCTGCTGAACTGGATCAAACTGAGCTGAGCAGGGAGGCGTTGGCATCGGTTGATGAAGGGCTACCTGATTTACCAGTGGGCTATGGGGAGAGCCGAATTACACTGATGCCCCGCGATCCACATTGGGCATATGCATATTGGGATGCGCCAGAGCAGCAGAAAGCCGAGCTGCGGCAGCAAGGTGGCACAAAGCTGGCACTTCGCTTTTATGATGTCTCTGATGTTGACTTAAATACTCAAAATCCACCTAGCCTGCAGCAGTACTATTGTGAAGAGTTTGCGCGCGACTGGTATTTGCCTGTGCCGTTGAGCGATCGAGACTACATTGTCGAAATCGGCTATGTGACTGAAGAAGATCGCTGGCTGATGCTGGCACGCTCAACCCCAGTGCGAATTCCGCCGGTTTACCCGTCTGATTGGCAGGAAGAAAAATTCTTGACGATCGACTGGACTGAAGAGGTTCGGGAGCAAACCTTCCATACGTTAGTCCCACCCGATCGTCGCGCTACGCTGAATAGTCTGATCTACGATCGCATCTTCGAGCTAGCAGAGTCGGCAGAAGCACAGCGGGTGGTAGGCTCGCTGTTTAGCTCGATGCAACAGATTCCACAGGTAGCGGTGAGTTCTTTTGTGTTTCCGTCTGAGGGGCTGATGTCAGGTGTAGGCATGAGCGGTGTTGGCATGATGTCGGGTATCGGTGCAAGCTCTATGTCTGGAGTAGGTATGACATCAGGCATGGGGCTATACTCCCTCTCGGGAATTGGCATGAGTGGGGCTGGACTCTACGCTACCTCAGGCATTGGGCTGAGTGGCATTGGCATGTATTCGACGTCTGGCATTGGCATGAGCGGGGTTGGGATGTACTCCACTTCAGGTGTTGGGAGTGGCATTGGCATGTACTCAATGTCAGGCTTTGGTTTGGCAGGTCAGTCGGGTATTGGCATGATGTCTGGTGTTGGGATCTCTGGGCTGAGCATATCAGGCGTGGGCATGAGTGGCATTGGCATGTACTCAATGTCAGGCTTTGGTTTAGCAGGTCAGTCGGGTATTGGCATGATGTCTGGTGTTGGGATCTCCGGGCTGAGCATGTCTGGAATCGGCTTTTCTGGCGTTGGATTCTCTGCTTCTGCACCTCCAATTCGCCCGCGTCAGTTCTGGCTAGTTGCGGAAGCTGAACTGATTGTGTATGGTGCAACTGAGCCGGATGCCACAGTAATGATCGGCGGACAGCCTATTAAACTCAGCCCAGACGGAACATTCCGGTTCCAAATGCTGTTCCCAGATGGACAGATTGATTATCCCATTCTGGCGGTTGCTGCAGACGGGGAACAAAGCCGCGCCATCCATATGAGATTTGAACGAGAAACCCCCGATCGCCGTACTAATACCAAAGAAGAAGCGGTTGACGAGTGGCTATCCGAGCCGTAGCAGTGAAAGTATTCAAAAAACAAAGGGTAGCCATATGGCTACCCTTTATGGGGTCAAGCGTTTCATCTGCAAAAATTAGCAATTTAGCTAATCCAGGAATTGGCAGCTTTTGTGATCGGCTTAAATATTTAGTATTTTCTGAGGTCAATCCCTGCTTCCTTTGCCATTGCTGCAAGGCCCTTGCGCTCCAGCGTTTTGATCGCTTTGGTTGAAAGCCGCAATTTCACCCAGCGATTGCCCTGAGCCCACCAAATCCGCTTCTGCTGCAGATTGGCTTCCTGGATTTTCTTTGTACGACGGTGAGAGTGAGAGATTGCATAGCCATTATTCGCCTGTTTACCGGTCAATTCGCATTTACGAGCCATGATGATTTGAGAATGGATGGACACGATCGACCATTATACAGGTGATAGGGATATAAAGGCTAGAGCGATTGAGCCTTGTCTCTCTGCCGCATTCATTCCGCTTTGTGCTTTGGCAAGCTCCAATTGTTCTTCAGAAGCTACACAAAATAGGTTCTCAAACAATAATTGAAGTTATTAAGCAAGAAGTATCTCAAACAGATCAAGAAACAGACCAACAAAAGGACATGAACCCCTATGACCACATGGGATTGGATTGTAATTGGTGCAGGTCTTGCCGGATCTGCCCTGAGCTATGAGTTAGCAAAAGCGGGCTTTTCAGTGTTGCTCCTAGAGAAAGCCGCAGTACCGCAGAATGGCACTCGCTTTAGCTACGGTGGCATTGCCTACTGGTCTGGCTTTAACGATCTGACGCGGCAGCTTTGTCAGGAAAGCATTGCCTTGCACCGTCAGCTCTCGGCTGAACTAGAGAGCGACACCCAATTTCAGGAACGGCATCTGCTGCTGACGATCGACCCAGATAGCGATCCAGAGACAACCGCTGCTGAATATAGCCATCTTAGTATTCCGCCTGCGTTGCTCAGCCCCGATGCTGCCAAAGCTGCCGAGCCATTGCTTAATGCTGAGGCGATCGCTGCTGCTCTCTTGCTGCCCCACGGGCATGTTTCCCCAACTGCAACTGTCAAGGCATATAACCAAGCGTTTGAACGATTGGGCGGCAAGAGGGTCATTGCAGAGGTCAAAGATTTTCTGTGGCAGGGCGACCGCATTCTGGGTGTAGTGACATCGACTGCAACCTACGAAGCTGCCAATGTATCGGTTTGTGCGGGTGGGTTAAGTCGGGCTTTATTAAAGGCAGCAGGCTTGTCAGCTCCCGTTTATTTTACTCAGGCGGAGATCATTGAAACGCCGCCTGTTGAAATCCGGCTACAAACGATCGTCATGCCCGCCGCACTCAAGCGCTTTGCTATGGAAGCCGAGGCAGGCAAAACAGACGCGCTTTGGGATGACCTTGATCGAGAAGTTGTGCCACCTGTATTAGATATCGGAGCTGTACAGTTTCAAGACGGCAGCCTGCGAATCGGACAGGTGAGCCGGACGCTAACCGACCCCACCGCCGTTGCAGATGCGAGTCAGAGCCAAGCAGAGTTGCGATCGGCAATTGCCAAAATTTTGCCCGCCTTGGAATCGCTGCCGGGTCAGTGGTGCAGCTGCCTTGTATCTTTTAGTAGCGATCGGCTACCGGTAGTGGGGGCGTTGCCGCAGTTCGAGGGGCTACACCTGTTTGCAGGCTTTAGCAATCCATTCGCGCTACTACCGCCCAGTGCTCGTCGGTTTGCTCAATTTGCAATGGGCAAGCCCGACGAATTGATAGAAGCTTTATCGCCGCAACGATTTTGGTCGTTGCACTCTTGAGCAAGACTTAAAACAGCGCCGAGGTACCGCTGCAATATGCGGCACCTCGGCGCTAAAGATTGAAGTTTATAGCGCTACGCGCCTGGATTAAAATTCTTTCACATAAAAAGAATTGCCCCGGCATATGCGCATAGTGCTAGACAACCTTACGGGTGCATATTGGGTGATCCGTGGGATGTTCCTGATGTGTTTAGCGCATTGCGCTGCCCACTCATGTCGCTTGCCATCACGTAGTGTTCTTCAATCGTCGGCAGCAGCTGCGCTGCGAACTGCTGTAGATCTGGGTCTTGCCCCTGTCCAGCTTGAGAACGGTAGATGGCTACTGTTTGCAGGTGTCCATTTGCCTGCGCTTCTAGATAAGCGCGATCGAATTCATCCCCTGACAGCGGCACTAGCTGATTGATCACAGCTTGGTTAAAAGGACCTGGACCTCTAGGCACTGTGATACCTTTTTCTGCAGCAAGCTGAGCTAGCTGACGGCTAGATTGAGTATGCTCGTCAATCATCTGCTGAGCATACTGCTTTACTTCGGGGTTGTTTGATTTTTGTAGAGCGAGCTGCGACGATGCAATTTCAAAGCTATCGCTATAAGCAGCCATTCTTACGAACTCAACATCTAAGCTGTTAGCCTGCGTTGTGCTGGCATTAGGTGCAGCAGGCGCATTAGGTGCGGTAGGCGCGGTAGGACGATTTGAAGGTGTAGTTGGTGTAACCGGTGTAGTTGGCGTTGTGGGACGAGTCGTTTGTGCTATCCCAGGCGAACCTATCAGCAAAGTAAGCGCTGCAGCGCCAGCAAAGCCGGCAATTTTTTTAAGGACAAGTTTGGAAGCCATTTTCAGTAGGGTTTAATAACGCTACTAGGCAGCGTAATTGCTTTGACTTTGTTAAGCCTCTTTCAAAAGAGGAAATGCAATAAGTTCTATTTGTTGGAACTTGTATCGAACACCACATTATGCAAGTTCCCTACACAACTGTAATGAGGCGATCGATTCAGTGACCAACCGGATCTTTTAATCTCGGCTAAACTAGACGTAAAATCACTGTAATCATTACGTTCCAGGGAACCAACAAATTCCATGAGTAGTTCAATGCAGCCCGTTCAGCTAATTGCCACCGCGCTTGCTACCTTTCTCAACATTTACTTTGTCCTGTTGATTATCAGGATTTTGCTGAGTTGGTTTCCCAATGTCAACTGGCTTAGCCCGCCGTTCTCCACGCTGAGCCAGCTCACCGATCCTTACCTCAATGTTTTTCGATCGATTATTCCTCCCTTAGGCGGGATTGACTTCTCACCCATGCTGGCGATCTTCTTGTTGCAAATTGTTGCTAGCTTGTTTGCTCAAGTTGCCTGAGCTAATCGAATTCACTGACCTAGTCCTCCTTTCAGGCTAGGTCAGGTCATTGCTGAGTTCAAGCTAGATCCAAGGTTCGTCATCGTCCTCTTCTGGTGCAGAAGCGTCAGGAGAGACAGCAGAGCCAGGCTGCTCAGGTTTATGCTGGTCAGGGTTGCGCTGCGCTGAAGACGTAAAAGAATCAGCCGGTTTTTCTCGAACAGAATCCAAAATTTCTTCCGCCTGAAACGTCAGCGTCTCTATGCCATCTTCTACTTGGCGACTGATAGCTCTCGATCGGGCCTTTACCTGTCCGGCGATCTGCTGGCTTGTTTCTCTGGCACGTTCGCTAAAGCTGCGGCTCTCTACCTGAAGTTGTTCGTTTAAAGTTTGAGCTGTTTCTTTTGCCTGCTGCGAAAGCTGTTGAGTTCGCTCTTTTGCCTGCTCGGTCAAATTTTGCAGCCGCTCTTTAGCATGTTCTGCGAAGTCTGTAGCGCGATGTGTCAATGATTGCCACTCCTGTGCAGCCTCCTGAGTCAGGGCTGTTTTCGCTTTGGTCAGCTTCTGCGGTACGCCTTCCTGATAAAGCGGAAAATTAGCGGCTGCATCATCCAAAACCAGAACGCGCCGGCTCCCCATGCTCAAAATCGCTGAAGTTGGCAGTTGATATACTTCGCCCACCACTCCTGCCCAGCCGCTTGAGATATACAAATAATGCGTGATCGCTCCCGTCTGTAGGTTAAATAAGCAGTCGGTAATTTTGCCGACCCGATCGCCTCCCTCTCCCCAAATTTCATAAGAAATCAACGATTCTAGCTGACGGACTCGCTCAGCCGTAGTGGGTTCTGGAGAGCCTTGCGTCAAAACGCCACTCTCGCCCAGTGCGCTGATTTGCTCCAGTCTGAAGGCAGACTTTTGATTGCCCAACAGACCCGCCTTGCAGATGAATCCTAAAACTCGCTGCACAGGGGGATGCATCCACAGGGTCTCAACCCGTCCAAGCTCTTCAAGGGTACGGCGATCGAGAACAAGCCGATTGAGCAGTTCGCTTTGTTTAATTTGCTCTGGTAGGTTCATAGTTCTTGAGGAAGGCGAACAATAGGGCTAAAACTATTATCCAGGATGGCTTAGACTAGCCGCTAGGTAAGCTGCTGGATCACAGCTGCAAACTCTGCCAGTGTTGAACTGAGAGTAGGGAATGCCCCAGTTGCCCGGATGAGCAGCAGCACCAAGAGGTGAAGCGGATAGAAAAAATAGAACCACCGTGCCTTCGCTCCCTGCTGATGGTTGGTTAAGCTAAACAGCAACGGAGCCAAGATCGCCGGGATCTGTAGATATCCCAGGGTCGGTAAGGTTAGCCAAGTCAGTAGGTGCAATAGCAGCCAGCCTATCCACCAGAGCCAGCTTCCATCAAACCAGCTAATTAGCGCGATCGCCGCAATACCATAGCTGCTATATTCCATATCAGTCGCCGCAGCCAGTATTCCTGCCCCGATCCAGATAAAAAGTTGCCAGCGAGGAAACTTGCGAGCAAATCGAAGACACAGTAAGCCAAGCAGCAAGACAAACAGAATGTTGGGTCGCTGTACCCGAAACGTCAGCATGTAGATTGGCTGCGATAAGATGCCAAACCCCAGTAACCTTAGGGCATACCGCCGGAAGTTTCTTGTATGGCTTTCCCCCTGCACCAGCAGCCAAGCAAATAAAGGAAAGCTAAAGCGACCAATTACCCGCAGCAGCAAAAGTTCTGGAAGTAGGACAGCCCCAACGTGGTCAATCGCCATCAGAAGCGCGGCTAGCAGTTTAATGAAGTAGTTGGTCAACGGTCGTGGCATTGGTGCTTGGGGCGAAGTCCTCATTTCAAGTGGGGAGTCAAGTATGGGTAGCAGAGTTTGCTTTTGTCCTGCCTAGCTGCCCATCAATGCCCCAAATGCCTGCTCCGCGGGCAGCGATATAGAGGAATACAAAACAGTAAAGCACTGCTAATTCGCCATTGTTGACGATCGGCAGGAAGCCCTTTGAAGCATGCAGCATGAAGTAAGCAACTGCCATCTCGCCGCTAGCAATGAATGCGGCATAGTGAGTCAACAATCCCAAAGCAATCAACAATCCGGTGATTAGTTCGATCGCTCCACCCACGCCTATCAGCGAGGTGAGGGGCACTGGAGGCTTGGCTCCTGGGAAGCCAAATACCTTCTGAGTACCATGCAGGGCAAACATCAGTCCTGCAATGATTCGCAAAATTGCGTAGATGTAGGGTGAGTACCTAGTGAGCAACCTATCCATGTTTGCGTGCCTCTAATTTCAATACAACATTAAGGCTCGAAACTATTCTCGAAACTATTGCAGCTTTGGGCTTTAGCTCTGATGCACAGAGGCTTGCTATCTCTTCTAGAGAGAACAACGCTCGTATTCATCCCCCTGTAAGCGGAAGTCAAGTCATAGCAGCTCGTAAGCATCGTTACATAGATATCTAGTAACTAAGGCTAGAAGTAGAACATTTGTAGAGCTGTAGCTTAAAGGAAGGAAAGTTCACAGGACTGTCCTTAGGATAGTCCTGTGAACTTTCCTTAAGACATACCTCAGGAATGTCCTGAGGACATGCTAAAGTAAAGAAGAAAGGTTGAAGGGTCCAGGGAAAACCGCCTCCACTGGTAGGTAAAGTTCCCGCTGACGTACAAAGGTCAGAGTGGCTGACAGCCCATCACCTAAAATTTAGGTGATGCCAGTGCTTCCACCAACATCACCTAAACTAACGCTATCGGAGCTAACAACGAAACAAACGAAACTACCGAAACAATAGACTTATTAAGCCAGCGGCGAGGCTGGCTTTTTTATTTTACAGGTTTGGATACCTTCCACGCTACCTCTCCCTTGGCCCGATATCCGGCACGGGTAAAGGTAAAGCCAGCCTCGAAGAAGCGATCGCCATATTGAGCAATCTCTGAAGGGGTTAGATCCAGAAGATAGGCGATCTCAGAGGTTCTTAGCAGCCAACCGTTGGCGGCTGCGCGTTCCAAGGCTTCAAAATATGCCATTGGATCGGGCTCTGGGGTAGGGGGTTGAAACCGGGCGGCAAATTCTGCGGCGATCGCTGTCACCAGCTTCACGATGTCAGGTTGTCCTGTAGACAGTCCAAAGGACGGAGTTGAGGATGATTCCTCGGTTCTTTGAATGCCACGCCTTTCGAGGAATTCTGCCGTGGTGCCGCCTGCCTGAATGAATTGATGTAGATCGTCTAATAGCTGAAGTTGCTGAGAATTGACATAGGATTTGTTGCCGATCCGTTCTGGTTTGATGCCAAGGGCATCAAGCCGGGTATAGACGGCGCTTCTAACTAAGCCATAGCGCTGAGTTAGTTGATTAACTGGCAGTCTATCGATCTCTCCTCTGCTCATGGGGCATCCTCTGGACTGTCCTCAGGATATCTTCTAATATCGCTTATTCTGCAATCCTCTGGACTGTCCTCAGGATACTCTTTGTAAACTTAATATTTTGCAGGATAAATATTCCTGCGCTTCTGCCGTTCAGTGCCCCAAAATTTCAAAATTTATGCCGCAAATTACCGCACCTCCTTAAGGAGCGGCTGGAAGCACAGAGTTGAAAGAGCGACCTACACAAGCTACTCAGCTAGCCCGTGTAACATCCCGTATAAACATATTGCTAAAACTAGGGCGAACGATGGGACTCGAACCCACGAGTGGCGGGACCACAACCCGCTGCCTTAACCACTTGGCTACGCTCGCCTTGCAGGGATCAGTATAACATTTTGCGAAAGAAGTGATCTAGCGGTGCAATTGATCCAAAAAACTAGCCTGCCAGCGACTTTAAAGCCCAGCCGAGGAGGATGCCAATCCCACCAAATCGAACAGCCTGCCAGAAGACTTCCTTCAGTCCACCCCATGAAAAAAGCTGGCTCTCCAGAGCAACTTCTAATTCTTCTAGCTGCTGCTGAATTTTCTTGAGTTCAGCTCTCAATTCTGTTGGTACAGCAGACCGGCTCCCCTTAAGCTGTTGGTGCAGTTCTCGTTGCTGCTGCTGCAACGCCTGCTGTCGCTGCTGGTCTGTTTGCACTTGGGCGTAGCGGGCTTTTAGCACTAGGAGCGCTTGCTCCACTTCTCGGAGCGATTGGGCAAAATCAAGGTCATCTGGATCGGCAGAGCTGCTGGGAGGCATAGAAGGTAGAGTAGAAGAGATGCTGATGCACAAAGGATCGATATGCTTGATTCTAGTCGGGTTACACCCAAACCATTTCTCAATTCTGCCCTCTCTCCGGCTCACGCCAACAAGCCCGTGTCAGAACTTAGCACGGCAGAGCTGGCGCAGGTGCTAGCCGCTCGGCTATCGATCTCGCCAGATAGTTGGCATCGTCTTAAAGCCAACCGCAAAGCCAGAGCTAGCGAACAAGCCGCAACTGCACTGGTCTATTTGTTAAAAGATAACCCTGAAGAGGCGCTTGCCCGCCTACAGCAAGCTGTTGGCTGGTTAGATCGATCGATTTCTGCTCCACCCTGCCCTACGCATGGCGAAAGACAAATTAGCAGCAAGAATGAAGAACCTTTAAGGAGCAAGAAATCTTAGCCCGCAAGCCTGCGGTAACACAATCAAGCCTGCGGTAGCACAATACAGTCATCCTTATCCCAACCCAGCGTTTGTTCTGCTGAGCAGCTTTCAGCAGAACGGCTGAGCTGCACCACCTTCAGCGTACCAATCGCCGTTTTAAACTGCGTCTCCGATCGTTGACCAATATAAGTTGTACCTGCTGCCTGACCTGCGATTTGATTGTCGGCACTTTGACTTAGCCTTAGATGCTCTGGGCGGATCATCAGCGTCACAATATCTCCCACTTGAGGAGTGTAGGTCGGGGCGATCGCGCTTACTGCTGTATCACCGACTGCCACCTTCGCCTCCCCTGCCTCAATTTGCTGCACGGTTCCTGTTAAAAAGTTGGCTTTCCCAATGAACTGCGCGACAAATGGTGAAGCAGGACGATTGTAGATTTCGCTGGGTGTGCCAATCTGCTCAACTTGCCCCTTGTGCATGACGGCGATCCGATCGCTGAGGGCTAAAGCTTCCTCTTGGTCGTGCGTCACATAGACAAACGTCAGCTGGATTTGCCGCTGCAAATCGCGCAATTCCTGCCGCACTTCTTCCCGGATTTTGGCATCTAGCGCAGACAACGGCTCGTCGAGCAGCAGCACCTTGGGGCGGCTAATCAACGCACGGGCAAGCGCAACTCGCTGCTGTTGCCCCCCAGAAAGTTGGGCAGGACGCCGATCGCTCAATTCTCCAATCTGAAACATGCGGAGGGCTTCTTGAACGCGATCGGCAATCTCAGCACGGGGAGTTCTAACGATCGTCAAAGGATAAGCGACATTCTGCGCTACCGTCATATGCGGAAATAGCGCATAGCTCTGAAACACAGTATGGACATTGCGACGATACGGCGGCAGCGTCGTTACATCCTCACCGCCGATCCAAACTTGACCAAATTCTGGAATTTCAAATCCACCGATTAGCCGCAGTGTTGTTGTCTTGCCGGAGCCGCTAGAGCCAAGCAATGAAAAAAACTCACCCGGCTGAATGGCAAGCGATACTCCGCGAACTGCATACACTTCGCCTCTAGCAGTTTTGTAGATTTTGCTGACAGCATCTAGGTGAATAAGGTCAGGGGTCATGGGCAGGTAGAGGATGAGGGGTGAATGCAGAGACTATCTAGCAGCAGATATAAGCTGTAAGCATATTACTTCTAAGCTTGATCGAAGAAAGATTGCCGCCGCTACAGTTGCTCTAGCCTTATCCCTATAGTGTATCGATCGCTTCATCCCTCATCCTGCCCGCCTCCCAACTGCTGGCTTGCCCAAACGATCGCGCCACTGCTTAGCGAAATTAACGTAGCAACAGCGGCGATCTCTGGTGTGATGCGAGTTCGAAGCCTGCCCCAAATTTCCATCGGCAGGGTGTTGTCTCGTCCAGTCAGGAAAATAGTGACGACAACTTCGTCAAATGACAGGGTAAATGCCAGCAGTGCACCGGCGATCACGGCGCTGCGGATATAGGGAAAGATCACATCCAGGAAGACTCGTCCAGGGCGAGCGCCCAAGTCATAGGCAGCTTCTTCGAGGCTGCGGGGAAACTGCATCAAGCGCGTGAGAATGGAGCCAAGTGCCACCGGTAGCCCAAACACGGTGTGCCCCAAAATCACTGTACCCAGCGATAGCTCCCATCCTAAGTCAGAGAAATATGCCAGCATTGCTACCCCTGTGACAATTCCAGGCAGCAGAATCGGCAGGTTTAGGGCAATTCGGAAGCTAGTTTTGCCAAAGAACTGGTAGCGATAGATCGCGAAAGCTGCCAGCAGTCCTAAACCTGTTGAAAGCACAGTTGCAGCAGCAGCCACCTGCAGCGAGTTGACTAACGCCGACTGAATCGCGGCATCAGCGATCGTTTGGCGGTACCAATTGAGCGTAAAGCCTTTGAAGGGCAGCGACAAAATGGCGGAGTCGTTAAAGCTCATGACCACCAGCACGGCGATCGGCAGATACAAGAAGCCATACACCAGCACCGTCCAGCCCATCAGAAGCCAGAGGCGCACAGGTCGGCGGGGAGTTGCGATCATAGGATTCCTGGAAGCAGGGAAACATTGATTAATCACCGTAGTACCAGACTACTAAAAGAAGCCTCGTATCGCTGTTCCGGATTGGCATTAGACTTCGTTGGGAATTGTTGTGTAGCACGGCTCTGCCGTGCTACACAACAATTCCCAATTCCAGAAACCCTATTTCCGGTTAGGTCTATTAAATAGGGGAAGCTTTACTTAAAGCTTCCCCCAGTTTCTGTATCACTGCCGTTTCTGCTAATGGTGCATGAGCCATCAGCGGATTAGCGACTAGACAAAAAGGGTTTCATGACCAAGAAGCCTGCACCGAAGGCAGTCACAATAATAAATAGGATTGTCAGTGTTAGCCACAAGCCACTGAAATCTTTAGCAGGCTTGGTCTCAGGGCGATTAGGTGGCAACCCCTCTTCTGTAAACAGCTCATCTGAGATTAACGTGGAATCTCGCAGTTTTGCGGCGATCGCTGCGGCTTCTGCCGTAGATTCCGGGGAAGGGGCAGGGCGGTCTGCTCGCTGCGGCGCTGAATGCTCCAAGGTTCCGCCAGCAGATGAGGTGGGTTCAACCCAGTGACGCAGAGCAGAGCCAAGCTGCACAACTCGCTCGATCTCTTGGCGCAACTGCTGATTTTGCTGGGTCAACTGCTTATTTTTCGTATGGATCGACTCCAGCATGACACGGGTGGCTTGCAGTTCGGCAGCAAGCTCGCGATATACAGGAATGGGGACGCTGGATACAGCTGCACCGGGCACAGCAGAGCTGTTGGGAGACGAATTGGAGGCAGCGTCGGAGTTGGCGTTAGATTTCATGCGTCAAAAACTACTCAGGTACGGGATGCTTGAAATAGAATCAGCGCAAAGCGCTGTAACCTGTTCGTGTAATGATAGATGAGTTCAATAGTTCCGACACAGGTTGATCCAAAAACATATCCAAAAACATTCAGCCAATAACGATGAGTTCTTTTGCACCCTCCAGCCCATCCTCTGACAGTTCATCTTCAGAACTCACTTCAGAAGCAAAGTACGGCGAACGTTATATTGCGGAAGGCAGCTTGATCACCTTCCCCAATCCCCGCATTGGGCGACGCTATACGATCGACGTTACCTTGCCAGAGTTTACCTGCAAGTGCCCTTTTTCTGGCTATCCAGACTTCGCTACTATCACAATTCAATATGTGCCCAATGAGAAAGTAGTGGAGCTAAAAGCGTTGAAGCTCTATGTCAATAGCTATCGCGATCGCTACATTTCTCATGAAGAAGTTGTGAATCAAATTCTGGATGATTTTGTTGCCGCGGCTGATCCATTAGAGGCGATTGTCAAAGGCGACTTTTCCCCACGTGGCAATGTTCACACGGTTGTAGAGGTCAAACATCAAAAGTAAGCTCTTCTTCAGGAACGCAGCAGCCTGAAGAGCAATACCACACAAAACAATTTAAACAAAATGAGGGCAGTGCATTATGCACTGCCCTCATTTTGTTCTGTGCTGAAGCTTTAGTGTTAGTCCTAAAAAAATGTAAGCCGATCCAGTCTCTCAAACATTAGAGGTTTCAGCCGCTAACTTTTCCTTATCCAGCCGTCGCTTACGCGCATAGAGCTGAATGATGGCTGCCATTGCCACAATCATCCCCACCACGCCCCAAGAAGCCGCTGAGGTTGGGAAGTTGTTTTTAAAGACCGCCAGCAGCACTACGATCACAAACAGAACGGTGGGAAACTCATTGAACCAGCGAAATTGCTGACCCGTAAAGCGAAACTGACCTGCTGCCATTTCTTTCATGAGACGGGCGCAGAAGCCATGATATGCCGCGAGCACCAGCACCAAACCTAGTTTGATATGTAGCCAGGGGTCTTTTAGCAGGTCAGGTGCCGTGATCAACATGCCGATCCCCATCGCAAAGGTCAGCACCATTGCGGGTGTCATGATGATGCGATACAGCCGCTTTTCCATGATTTGGTACTGCTGCTGCAAAATCGTCCGCACGGTTTCTGGCTGCTCGTTAGCTTCTGCATGATAAACAAACAGCCGTGGCAAATAGAACATGCCCGCAAACCATGCCACGACGCCGACAATGTGAAATGCTTTAAACCAGAGATATGTCATGGATCGAATGAATAGATCGAATGTTTGAAATCTGATCCTCATTCTACCGATCGAGCTACTCCTCTTTTGCCTCTAACCACCTGCCCTCTGTTTTACGAATTGTTAGGATGGTTACGTGCTCGAGTCGCCGCGATGGGCGCTCGTTAACTCCTCAACGGTCAAGATGGGCTGAATCAGTGGGATAGGGCAATTGGTATTGGAGGCTCAACAGAAGTTAAATCAAGATGGAGAGCTACTGTACCTACACGGCGTGCTTGAACAGGGTATCTAGATAAACTCTAGCGGCGCGACGGTAGCTGCGAGAAGCATCAGGCGTGGTACTGCTGCCGTTCTGCAGCAGAAACAGGGAAAGGGCAGCGCAGAAGACTCGATCGTGATCCCAATCGGGATGCGTTTCCAGATAGCTCTGGAGTGACTCATGAAGCTCTTCTGGGATTTCTGCCAAAATGCTGACGGTGGCGTGCATAGACACCTCTTAACGAGTTAATGACGGGTGGACAGGGCAACGACTACTTGAAGATTGCAATACAGAAGATGCGGTATGGCAAAGCAGCGCTTTTTCAACCTCAGTCTATCCTCTGCCCCTCTCGTCCCAGGCGGGTTAGAGGAGTGGAGGGCTGCTTCAGTCGAGCGCTTTCAATATAGTAGGTCGCATCATTTTGCGCTATCAGGGGGTGGTTTTGTCAATGGAAAAAAATTATATAAGTCAAGAGCAGCTCGGATCGCCTTTACGAAAGAAATAGGCTTTGAGGCTCTTTTTTGTTACATAGCTTAATAGAAACTAAGGCACTCGTTGTCTTTTGTTTTGCCCACTCAATATTCCACAGGAATTCCCCAAACCTTGCCTATATCGAATTGCCTTGTGGAAAACTTTCGATCAGCTTGTGGAAAACAGCAGACAGCTTGTGGAAAGAATGGGGAATGAATGGGGAAAATTCCTTGATTCGTTAAGAATTGTAAAATTGCGCTGATATTGCCCCATTTTGGCAAGTCGAACATCTACCTCAGCTCTAAACAAGTAGTGGTTTTGTCCAGTGAGCTGTGACTGCTTCCCACAAAACTGCTAGTCCCAACCCCACTAGCCCATTGAACTTGAGTAGAGCTTGCGAAGAAATTGGTTTAGAGTGCCTTGCAAAAGGTTGAAACACTTCTGATGAAGGTTGAAGAGGGCAATCGTAAGCGGCAGGCAATGCGCGATGATGGCAGTATGTAGCTAATCTGGGCACACTATTTTTATCAGGTACGTCTGAAGTTAGGAGTACCGTATCCCGCTTACTCCGTCAGCATCTGGGAAGTGTTAGGATAAATCGCCTGTCTCGCCGATTTATCCTTCTCCCGCGCGATCGGTCAGCGTTTGGTAAAATTCTGCTGTTTCTCCAGACTAGGACATGCAAGTCATCAGTAGTCCGCCCCTATCGTCAATGGCAACTCTTCTAGATTCGCTCCCTGACCCAACTGTGCCCGACGCAATTTGCCCCCGTCGGACTCGCCAACAGATCGATCTTTTGCTGTTGGCGATCGAAGCGATCGCCTTGGATGGCTCTGAGGCAATTCTCTCTACCGCAAAAGAACTGGGGTTGCAGGACATCATTGCTAACCGCGTTGTAGTTTGGCGGCTAAGAGCCACAAATCCGCTACGTCGTAATAGCCAACGTCGTCCGCTGACGCTTGCAGAAGCCAAAGCATTAACCCTCATCCTCTGCCACCTTGCCAAGCAGCTCACGGCAGTAATCCGGCAGCTGCTGCTTGCCTACGAGCAGCTCACCGAAAAGCAGCTTAGCCTCGATCACTCTCCTCGGTTAGCGAACTACCTAGAGCGCTTCCGAGCGCACTTTCGATCGCGTATGAATCCAAAGCGGGCAGCCGTGCTTGCTCTAAGTGACGACGAAAAGCTGAACCAATTGGCCTTAAGCCTGCTGTCTCAGCTTTTGTTTTGCACAGGCACAGCTGGAATGCAGCGTCTGTGGAGCAGCTTATTTGATGGGGAAGTGGCTTAAAGGGGAAAGTATGGCAATTCAACGTCAATATAGTCTGCCGAACTGCAAGCTGATTTTGGAGGGGATAGGCGACACTACAGAGGCACGTCCGCTAGTAGCGGCAGTCTCCAATGTGGAGTGTTACTTCTCCGGGCATGAAAAGCCATTAACAGGCGGACGAGAGTTTCTCGAAAGCTTGGTAGCGGCAGTCAGCGATTATGCTCAAGAGTTTTTGAGTGGAATCATCCATCCAGCAGCGCATCGCGATCGCCAGAATCACCCCAGGCTGGTGCAGCTAGAACGTGTAGATCGAAATCTACATCGGCTGATGGTGCAGCCCTCTGATGGAGTTGCTTCGCCAGCACCGCAGCAGCTTGACCTGACGACAGTGCAGCTTTTTGATCTGGTCGAGGCGATCGACCAATTTTATGCAGATGCTCAAACGCTGCCGGAAATGGCGCTGAGCCTATCGCCGTTGCCTAAGCGCTACGTGACATCACAAGAGCCAATTAGCAAACGGGCAGCAGCTCCTGCATTAGGTGTTTCTGGGCTAGCGATTGCTGCGGCTGCTCTGTTTTTTGTGCCAGCACCACAGGTGCAGCGTTCTGAAGCAACATCTGGCAGCACCAATCAAACCGAATCACAGACTTCACCATCGGCAACCGCATCCGCTAGCCCGCCGGGGAGCAGCCCAGCAGGCTCACCAACTGGCACTACAGCATCCCCAACCGCTAGCCCAACTGATCCAGCGGCAACTGCAGATGAGCAGGCGGCGGGAGCAATTCTCAATAGCTCGCCAGAGATTACTGATCCTGCAGAGCAAGAGCGCTTGCTAGGCGTCTTACAAGAGAAGGTGAACCAAGCTTGGACAACCACCCCCACGTTTACTCAGGATCTGGAGTATCGAGTTGGGGTTGCTAGCAACGGCGACATCGTAGGATATAGCTTTGCTAATGATGAAGCGCTTCAATATAAGCAGGAAGTCCCTTTAGCGAATCTGCTACGGGTGCCAACGGCGGCAGGTACGGCAGGGGCAACCAACCCAGAGCCGATTGCCCAGTATCGAGTGGTATTCAAACCGACTGGCGGACTAGAAATTAGTCCCTGGTATGGACAGGCAGAAAGTTCTCCTGCGCCAGCCGCTTCACCCTCGCCTTAAGCGTCAGTTGAAGATAGAAGTCTTAGATTGGTTTTAAGACCCTACACATTTTGAGGGTACATAGTGGAGTTCACCCACTATGTACCCTCAATGCCTAAATCCAGGACTTGCATAAGATTTGAACCTTTAGCTGTCCCTATGACAGTTAGGGTAGGACTTATTTGTAGGGGCACGAAGCGCGCTTACAAATAAGTCCTAAGCTACTTTACTACAACTGTCCCTTTAGACGGCGAGCTTGATCACGCCATTGATCACAGATTCGGGGGAAGTGCTTCCATTGGAATCCTGCCAAATTTGTCCATCTAATGCCATCTGTTCAATTAAACTGGCTAGCCGCAGTGCCTTCAATGCTTGCTCACCGCCAACCGAGGGAGGTTTGCCTCCCCGCACACAATTAACAAAATGCTCTAGCTCGGCGTGCAGGGGTTCGATGTTGCTAGTGTAAACTTTTTCGATCAATCCATCTTGACGATAAAGGACTTGCCCATAATCCGTGCGGTAGTTCGCTGTAGTCTGACGGTGAATCAGAATTTCGTTGTTGAGAAAATTGGCTTCTGTGAGGGAGTTTTTGCAGTGGGCAGAGATGCGCCGAATCTTGCGATGCGTCACCTTGCTGGCAGTTAGCGTGGCAACGATGCCGCTGGCAAAGCCCAACGTAGCAGTTACATAATCCAGATAGCCAGAGTTAGCGGCGCGGCTGCCGCTAGCGGTGAGCCGGATGACGGTGGAGCCAGTTAGCTCTAGCAGCAGATCAATGTCGTGAATCATTAAATCCAAGACTACTGATACATCATTCGCCCGATCGGAATACGGGCTCATGCGATGCGCCTCTAGCGCCAGAATCTCCTCGGTCTTGAGGACTTTGTGGAGTTCCTGGAAGGCAGGATTAAACCGCTCTATATGTCCGACCTGCAAGATACAGTGTGACTGAGCGGCAGCGTTAACCAGGGACTCTGCCTCGGCGATCGAAGCAGCGATCGGCTTCTCAATCAGCACATGCACGCCCGTCTGCAAACAAGTCATGCCGACTGTATGGTGCAGGCGGGTGGGCACAGCAACACAAACGGCATCGACATGCGCTAGCAGGTCGTGATAATCCTCAAAAAAACGGGCACGATACTTGCTTGCTGTATCTAGCCCGCGCTCTACATTAATATCGGAAATGCCGACTAGCTCTACATCTTTGAGTAAGCTCAGCACTCGCGCATGGTGCTGTCCCATGTTACCTACACCAATGACACCAATCCGAATTGGCTCAACGGTGTGGCGATGACCTGGCATCTGCCCAACTAAGTTTTCTTGCACTCCTGCAATCTCCTACACCACGCAAATCAAGTTAAAAAGACTACTGAAATCACTCGGATAGAACGCAAGCATCTCAGGTTTGTTCTGGCGAGATTCCTGCTAGAGACGCCTCCAGCGCTGAATCTAGACTCAAAACTTAAGATGCAACCAGATAGTATCACAGTGATTTTATTTATAAAGAATTTTAAAGTTTTGTTTGTCGATCCTATCAATCATCGGGAAATATTGTCTGGGCTTGTTCTACTGATTATTGACCTACTTGTGTCAGTTTTTTGCCCGTCCATTGCGTTTTTACTCAGTGTAAGGTAGTAGCAAGAAGCGGTCTAAAATTAGACATCGCTGCAGTATCCTAGAAAACTTTTTCGATAGATTAATCGTTACGAACAATAATGTTTCGAATCTTGCCGTAGGCTAAAAGTGAAGCCTTTAGTATTGCTTAATCTTCTCTCTAAGAAACTTTCTCTCTGAGTTCCATGCCTCTGACGATTTTGGTTGCGGATGATGATTTAGGGACTCGGTTATCCATCAGTGATTACCTAGAGATAGCTGGATATTGGGTAATTACCGCTGAAGATGGGATCAAAGCCCTGGAGATGGTGAATGAATATAAGCCGCACTTATTGGTTACGGATATTACGATGCCTGGTCTAGACGGGTATGAGTTAGTGCGTAGAGTAAGGCGACAGCCTACCTTGCGACTCCTACCTGTGATTTTCTTGACTGCCCGCACCAACACCGAGGAACGAATTCGTGGCTATCAGCTTGGCTGCGATCTGTACTTGCCAAAGCCGTTTGAGCTAGAAGAACTGGGTGCAGTTGTGCGGAATTTGTTAGACCGAGCACAGTTAATTGAATCCGAATGGCGATCGAGGCTGCCCACCGAGCGAGACTTCCCCCCTACCTTCTCTGACCTGGAGTTATCCTCGGAAGTTCCCCTGCTGCCGTCTTTGGACTTGACTCAGCGAGAGCAGGAAGTGCTGATCGTGCTGACTGAAGGGCTATCAAATGCTCAAATTGGCGATCGGCTTCACCTCAGCCCCCGCACCGTTGAGAAATACGTCAGCAGCCTACTCCGTAAAACCGAGACAAGCAATCGGGCTGAACTGGTGCGCTACGCGATGCAGCATCGACTTGTTTAGAGGCAGGACGGCAATTAGCTGCCGCGATAGGTGCTGTATGCCCAGGGGGAAGCCAATAGCGGGACATGGTAATGCGCGTCTGCATCGGCAACGCCAAACTGAAGCGGAATCCGATCGAGAAACATGGGCTGCGGTAGCCGATCAACCTGCTGAGCAAAGTAATCGCCCATAAAAAAGACCAGCTCATACATGCCTGTTTTGAGAGCGCCTTCGCTCAGCAGCGGCGCGTCGGTTCGTCCATCCTCGTTAGTTTGAACGGCTTTGAGGAGCGTTTTCTCACCGGATGGCTCGATCGTCCAAAGTTCGATTGTCACCCCTGCCGCAGGTTTGCCTTGAGCCGTATCTAGAACATGAGTCGTTAGTTTTCCAGCCATAAAAAGATTACGAATAAATGTAGGGGTGGCTTCTTGCTGCAGCTAGACCAAAGAATCAGCCGATTGCCAAGCCAACCTATAGCGAACCAAGCACAGCTCACTATCCAGGCTGCTGATAAAACTGCTGCACCTCGTGGATAACTCTTTCCTTGCTAGCTACTAGATGGTTACGAATAGTCTCTACTGCCGCTGCCCGATCGCGCTGGGCAATCGCCTCAAAAATTTGCCGATGTTCTACTCGCAGCTCCAGCACCTTAGGATTTTGGCGGGTGGTTTGCAGGCGCAGCAGCGTCATTTTGTCGAAGACTTGATCCAGCAAGGCAACCAGCCATTTATTGCCAGCGCTATCGGCGATCGTGTGGTGAAACTGATAGTCCAGATCGAGGAGCTGTGTGTTTGCCAAGTCGGAGGCTGCTTGTTGCATCAGCTCTTCGGCTTGCAGAATCATATTTTCTAGAGTTTGAAGCTGAGCGGCAGTGATATGTTCACAGGCTCCTGCAACCGAAATTTGCTCTAGTCCAATTCGGCAGTCGTAGAGGTGGATTGCATCCGCGGCTGAGATTGAGGTGACCCGTAGTCCTTCGTTGGTATCGCCGTTAATTAAGCCTTCTCGCTGGAGCTGGCGCATCGCTTCGCGAATGGGAGTGCGGCTGACCTGTAGCTGCTGAGCTATTTGAGTTTCGATTAGACGATCGCCAGGTGCCAACCGCCCTGACAGAATGCTTGACCGGAGCGCTTGGTAGGTCTGTTCATGTAATGATTTGCTGCGGTGAATTGGCTGAGAGGACAGCATTGGCGGGGAACTTTAATAGGTTGACGGCGGAACATCTATTGAGTAAGGCAATTTTCAGGAAAATTGTACCGCTATACAAGTAAACGGTTGTTCTCCTGAACTTCTAATCAATTTTTTCTCTAGAAATTGCCTGAATCTAAACTCAACTTCATCTATAGCAGCCGCTACAGCGCCCAGAACAGGGACATTTTTGTGATTGCGCTCCAGGCTTCCACAAAAATGTCCTGAGCATAATGTGACTGCTGTAGAACTGAGGCGCTTTAGAAGCTTTCTCTATTAGAACCTTTCTCTCTAATTGTATGCCGCATACAATTTTCCACTGCAACTTCTGTAACTCCAAAAGCTGAAAGCATCTTTTGAAAGAATGCATTGAAATAGCTGTGGGACTTATAAGGCTTTGTGCTCAAGTGAAGTGAGGTTTTTTATTGAATGCAGCCTTAAGCACAGCACATACCAAAAAGCTGTACCCCACACGATCGAGAATCACTATATCTGCCAAGAACTATCCGTTACTCTGTAGATAAAGGTAGATAGAGAGACATCCAGTCTTGCCTTTGTTCAGGCTGCCGCAAGGCTGGGTAGCCTTGGCAATCGATCGTCTATGATCAGATACTTTGGGGAGACACTTCTATTATGAATCCAGATACGCTTGTTCAAATGGCTCAGAAAAGCCTGCGCGTCACGATTGGGGCAACAGCAACGCTAATCGAAACGCTGCAAGACCCCCAGCGGCGTGAAGCAAATTTATCTAAACTCAGAACTGAGCTGAACCAAATGACTGATGAGTGGGAGGTGAAGGGAGAATCTACCGAACGTGAAGCTCGCAGCTTTGTAGACTCACTGCTCAATCAAGCCCCTAGCCGTGTTAACACAGTGTCAACTGAGCCTAGTACCGTTTCTACAACTGCTTCCACAGCTGCTCCAGTTGCGCCAGATGTACAGCAAGATTTGCAAGAGCTAACAACCCAGATTGCATCGTTGCGAGCCGAACTAGAAAGGCTACGAGAACAAGACTCATAGCCCTTAACTAGCCCCTAACCATATAAATCTACTTGGGGTTCGGCAGGAGGGGTAGCAAGGCTGCTCCTCCTAACTTTTGCGCCTAATTGTGAGCCTAATCATTCTCCCAATCTTCTCTACCCAGCAGATCGCCAATCCGATCTCTTAATAAGTAATCGTTATTCTCTAGAACGCACTCCACACAGGACCATTCCCGCGCTGGGATGTATTGGCAAAGCACATAAATCGGCTGGTGACGGCTAATCAACCCCTTCTGTACCAGTTGACGCGCCTCATCCTTGATTATGCTCATTGAGTACTGAACAGTTTGAATCATGACTCACCCTCTGTTTCCAAGTTCATGTAACCGGCAAATTGATATGAAAGCTGTTTGCTTGCAACAATTAGTCACGACACAGCATCAGTGACTAAAGTCTGTAATCAGGTATACTTAACGATTTCTATTTTCACGCCAGTACAGGTCTGATTATATTAAAAAATGTTACAAATGTCAGGAAAATTTAACAATATAAGGCGTCTTTACGTATTTGCCCGAAAAATGGTAGTAACAGTTACAGAAATCTATGACTTAGGTGGTACGGGTTTACTCAAAAGGCATGGTAATACATTTTTAATGTAGTAACCTCACAATGTAGCGGCGGTGATTAGCTGGCTGCTGCCTGAGTATACGATTGCACTTCCCTAATAACGTAGCTTGTAGAGTCTCCCTACTAGCCTAAAATGCTAAAGTTCGCAGCAATTCGGCTGCAAAATACTCTTTAGCGTTTCTTAAGGTTGCTTAAACATGCCTTAATCCTCTTATAATCTTATCTGCTTCTTATCTACTAAAGTTCTTTGAGTCTGCATGGCAGCTTCAATACAAATACTTAACTCTTAAAAACAGGGAAACCTCTGCGGAGATTCTACCGTTGCTGCAGCGGTAAGGCGTGCTTCCTACAATACAGTTGCAGTATGCCTTGTAAAGTATCCCCTGAAGTATCCCTAAGATGGCACTTTGATTGCTTGATTAGATCGCTGCTGTACTAACTCCGTCGCTAGTCGAATAGCGGCTTTTAAACTGGCTGCATCAGCAATCCCTCGCTCGGCAATATCAAAGGCAGTTCCATGGTCGGGCGAAGTACGGACAAAGGGCAAGCCGATCGTTGTATTAACTGCTCGATCAAACGCCATCAGCTTTACAGGAATCAGCCCCTGGTCATGATAGAGCGCTAGATAGGCATTGTGAGCTGCCGGGGAAGCAGCACTATACCACGCCTGCCCCGGACGCACCCAGAGTGTATCAGGAGGAATCAAGCCATCTAGCTGCGCTTGAGGGAAGCGATCGCGCATCTGGTCTAGCCATGGCAGCAGCCAGTCCTGTTCTTCTGTGCCCAACTGCCCCTGTTCGCCGCTATGCGGGTTGAGTCCGGCGATCGCAATGCGTGGCTGGCTAATGCCAAAATCCTGCTGTAGACAGTCTATAAGCAGTTCTAGCTTGCGGGTAAGTAGCTCAGGCGTGAGGGCATCGGCAACTTGCCTGAGCGGAATGTGCGTTGTTGCTAAAAGGGTTCGCAGCGTCCAGTTAGTATGAGGCGATCGCGCCACAAACAGCATGCCATACCGAGTTGCCCCAGCCTGCTCTGCCAGGAGTTCTGTTTGTCCTGGGTACAAATGTCCTGCTGCTTTCCAAGCAGATTTGGCGATCGGAGCCGTAACAATACCTTGAAAGTGACCTGCAAGGGTTTGGGCAATTGCTGTTTCTAGAAAGCGAAAGCTGGCTTCACCGCTGGCAGCATTGCCAGTTCCAGGTTGAATTTGGGCGATCGTCGCAGCTTCCACCGGAATATTCAGAACATCAAGCTGATCGGGATTTGCCAACGGGTCGCTCGTTAGAGCAACCAGGCGATCGTAGGTTTGCCGTAGCAGGTGACGATTGCCGACAATTGTCACCTGGCAATCTTGCGTCACCGCTGAGTCTGCCAGCGCTTTTAAGATTACTTCTGCCCCAATCCCGGCCGGATCCCCTTGAGCGATCGCCAACCGAGGACGCTCAGGCGAGGTAGCCGCTGTCGTAATCTGCATTCTCATCTTAAAGTGCCCCCCAAACTGCTCTACAATACTTTACACGGGCGCGATCGGCTCCTCTTCCCCCAGTTGGATGGGTTCTTGTCGCCAAGTTGGAGCGATCAGCAAGGGGCAGAACCTGTTGAGTTCTATTGTTGAATGAAGTAAGCAAATATTAAGCAAACATCTGGAGATCACGGCATGGGCGAAATTTTTACAGCAGCAATTTTGGCGTTTGGGCTGATTCTGGTAGGGCTGAGCTTGGGATTTTTGATGCTTAGGCTCCAGGGCAGCGAAGAGTAAGGAATTAAAGCAAATCTTTTATATTGCTTGTATAGGTGGCAGGCTGGCGAAAATGCGATCGCTAGCCTGCCATTTTTACTGGTTGCCCTACATTAGTGGGCTGCCAGCCTTCTGGCTCAAGTCTTACAATAGAAGAAGATAACCAGAACAAATGTTCTATACTCTGCCGATTA
Organism: Phormidium tenue FACHB-886; assembly: GCF_014764505.1. Classification (GTDB taxonomy): domain Bacteria; phylum Cyanobacteriota; class Cyanobacteriia; order Elainellales; family Elainellaceae; genus FACHB-886. Next base: position 130,673 of record NZ_JACXWX010000007.1, on the reverse strand, counting down.
GCTTTAAATCGGCTAATCTTATTCGGCAAGCTGTCTCGGACAACTGTTCAGACTGTAAGTCAAACAACAAGCTTAGACACCGTAAGTCTTATATCGTAAGCCTTGTAAGTAGTGTAGCCTCTCCGCCTATGACTTCCAACGCGCCCCAACCCAAGCTGCTGCTCATTGATGGGCACTCTCTCGCGTTTCGATCGTTTTTCGCCTATGCTAAGGGGCGCGATGGTGGGCTACGCACCTCTACTGGCATTCCAACCAGCGTCACCTATGGCTTTCTCAAGTCGTTGTTCGACACGCTAGAAGCCGAAAAACCAGACTATTTGGCGATTGCCTTTGACTTGGGCGACCCCACTTTTCGACACGAAGCCGACGATACCTATAAAGCAGGCAGACCGGAAACGCCTGAAGACTTCATCCCAGATATGCAGAATCTCCAAGAGCTGCTGGGGGCGCTAAGCCTACCTGTGTTGACTTCACCCGGATATGAAGCCGATGACGTGATTGGCACACTTGCCCGTCGTGCTAGCAAAGAGGGGTTTCGGGTGAAGGTGCTGTCGGGCGATCGAGACTTGTTCCAACTGATCGATCAAAACGAGCAAGTTACTGTGCTTTATTTGAGCACCACATTTGGCAGGGGCACACCGCCGCCCAAAGAGTTTGGCTATCAGCAGGTCAAAGACAAAATGGGGGTCTTGCCTGACCAAGTGGTTGATTATAAAGCGCTCTGTGGGGATGCTTCAGACAATATCCCCGGTGTTAAAGGAATTGGTGATAAGACGGCTGTGCAGCTGCTCAACACCTATGGCTCTCTCGATAAAATTTACCAATCTTTAGAAGAAATTAAGGGCGCAACCCGTAAAAAGTTAGAAGAAGGCAGAGAAGCAGCGCTGCACTCGCAGTACATGGCCCAAATTCACCTGGATACACCCATTGGCATTAGCCTGGAAGACTGCAAACTGCACGGCTTTGATCCTGCAGCCTTGATGCCGCTACTAGAAAAACTAGAATTTCGCCAGTATCAGCAGCAAATCAACAAAATTCAAGGCATCTTAGGGGGTGAAGCTGCAGAATCCGCTGCCGAAGACACCGCTCCTGCCCCCCGTTCTTCCTTCCGCGATGACGATCTTTGGTTCTTTAGCGCTGAAGACACCGAAAGCAGCGAAGAGCTGACGACGGCAGCATTGGATCCGCAGATTATTGATACGCCTGAGAAGCTAGCCGAACTAGTCCAACGCTTACAGACCTATCAGGACGAGGCTGCGCCAGTCGCATGGGACACTGAAACGACTGCCCTTGATCCAAGAGATGCAGAACTAGTGGGCATTGGTTGCTGCTGGGGTACGGAGTTGGATCAAATTGCCTATATTCCTACCGGGCATCGATTGGGCACAAACCTGGATAAAGCAATGGTGCTAGATGCGCTGCGACCCATTTTGGAAAGCGCTGACCATCCAAAAGCACTGCAAAATGCCAAGTTCGATCGCCTCGTGCTGTACTGCCAAGGAGTAGAGCTAAAGGGCGTAGTGTTTGACACCATGCTAGCAAGCTATGTCCTAGATCCAGAGGCAAAGCATGGCTTGGGCGATCTAGGGCTGGCGCAGCTCTCGCTCAAATCTCAGAGCTACACCGATTTGGTGCCTAGAGGCAAGAACATTGCCGATGTAGAGATTGAACAGGTGGCCCGCTATTGCGGCACAGATGCCTACTTTGTTTATTTGCTTGTTCCGAAGCTGCGATCGCAGCTCCCGCCCGAACTGCTGAGCCTGCTCCTGGAGATCGAACAGCCGCTGGAGCCTGTACTGGCTGAAATGGAGTATCACGGCATTCGCATCGATCAGCCGTATCTCAAAGAGTTCTCCAAGAAGCTAGAGAAAGATTTAGAGAGCATTGCTCAGCAGGCTTACGAAGCGGCTGGCGAGAAATTTAATCTTGGATCGCCCAAACAGCTTGCCGATCTGCTCTTTGAGAAATTAAAGCTCGATCGCAAGAAGTCTCGCAAAACCAAAACGGGCTATTCCACGGATGCCGCCACGTTAGAAAAAATGCAGGACGATCATCCGGTGATCCGGGCAATTGTGGAACACCGGACGCTCGCTAAATTGAAATCCACCTACGTAGATGCGTTACCTGCGCTGGTGCGGCCAGATACCCACCGCGTTCATACCGACTTCAACCAGGCGATCACCTCAACGGGTCGGCTTTCGTCTTCCAATCCCAATCTGCAAAATATCCCGATTCGGACAGCATTTAGTCGTCAGATCCGCGCGGCTTTCATTCCCGAACCGGAGTGGCTGATGGTGGCAGCAGACTATTCGCAGATCGAACTGCGGATTCTGGCACACCTGAGCCAAGAGCCAGTGCTGCTAGAAACTTACCGGAACAATGAGGACATTCACGCGCTAACTGCCCGCCTGCTGTTTGAGAAAGACAGCATTACCTCCGAAGAACGCCGCCTTGCCAAAGTGATTAACTTTGGCGTGATCTACGGTATGGGCGCCCAGCGGTTTGCCCGGGAATCTGGCTTCAGGTCATCTGATGCCAAAGTCTTTATTGAGCGGTTTAACGAGCGATATCCTCTCGTGTTTCGTTATCTCCAGCAGATGCAGAAAGAGGCGATCGCCCAAGGATACGTCACCACCATCAAAGGACGTCGCCGCTATTTCAACTTTGGTAGCGATAGCATCAAAGCCCTACGCGGCAAAGCTGTAGAGAGCATCGATCTAGCAAAAGTCCGCACTCGCGATCAGTATGACGCGCAGCTGCTACGGGCTGCAGCCAATGCCCCCATCCAGGGATCGAGTGCTGACATCATTAAGATCGCCATGGTGAAGCTACAGGAGATCCTCAAGAATCACCGCGCCCATCTGCTGCTGCAAGTCCACGATGAACTTGTCTTTGAAGTGCATCCAGACGAGTGGGCAGAACTTCAACCTCAGATTCGATCGGCAATGGAATCGGCAGTGGAGCTGAGTGTGCCGCTGCGGGTGGAGATGCGATCGGGCGCAAACTGGATGGATGCGAAGTAGAGCTTGGCGGCAATCCCTTTGTTGCAACTTTGTTGTAGATTTATAAAGACTGGGACAGTCGGTTTGCTCATTCAAAAGCACAGTTTGACAAAAACACGGTTTGAATCCAGGGCTGGCTATTCGGTTGGACGTATTGCGGGGGGAATCGAAGAGTATGCGGATTCTGTTTGTTGCGGCAGAAGCAGTTCCCATTGCTAAGGTGGGTGGCATGGGCGATGTAGTGGGCGCTCTACCCAAAGTTCTACGCGAGATGGGGCATGATGTCCGGATTTTCATGCCCTACTATGGCTTTCTGCCAGACAAGATGAAGGTTCCCAAAGAGCCAGTTTGGAAGGGAACCGCTATGTTTCAAGACTTCCAAGTCTACGAAGCCACCTTGCCCGGAACCGATGTACCGCTCTACCTATTTGGGCATCCCTCTTTTGCACCCCGTCGGGTCTACTATGGCGAAGACGAAGATTGGCGGTTCACGCTGTTTGCTAATGGTGCCACGGAATTTATCTGGAAATACGAATGGCGGCCAGAAGTAGTTCACTGCCACGACTGGCATACCGGTATGATTCCAGTTTGGCTCCACGAAACGCCGGATGTTAAGACTGTTTTTACGATCCACAATTTGGCATATCAAGGTCCTTGGCGTTGGCGGCTAGAGCAGATTACCTGGTGTCCCTGGTATATGCAGGGGCACAACACAATGGCAGCTGCCGTCCAGTTTGCTGACAAAGTGACGACTGTTTCACCCACTTATGCCGAACAAATCCGCACGCCTGCCTATGGCGAACAGTTAGATGGCTTGCTGTCGTTCATTGGCGGTAAAACAGTTGGCATCCTCAACGGCATCGATCGCACCCTCTACGACCCCGCGACCGATCGCCACATTCCCCAAACCTACACCACTGAAACGATCGAAACTCGATCGGCAAATAAAGTGGCGCTTCAGGAAGAACTGGGTTTAGAGGTTAATTCTGGCGCGTTTCTGCTGGGCATGGTGTCGCGGCTAGTGGAGCAGAAAGGGTTAGATCTAATCCTTCAGACGATCGATCGATTCATTGCCTATAGCGATGCTCAGTTTGTGGTGTTGGGCACAGGCGATCGCTATTACGAGACAGAACTCTGGCAGTTGGCATCACGCTATCCCGGTCGCGTTTCTGCCTACCTGTTGCACAATGACACATTGGCACGGCGCATTTACGCAGGTACGGATGCCTTCCTGATGCCGTCGCGCTTTGAGCCCTGCGGCATCAGTCAACTGCTGGCGTTACGCTACGGCAGTGTGCCGATTGTGCGACGCACTGGTGGGCTGGTGGATACCGTGGAGCATTTTGTGCCCACTGCTGAAACCGGCACCGGGTACTGCTTCGATCGCTACGAGCCGCTAGATTTATTTACCTGCATGGTGCGGGCATGGGAAGCGTTCCAGTTCAAGGCAGACTGGCGCAAACTCCAGCAGCGCGGCATGGCGAAAGAGTTTGGCTGGGATAAGTCGGCGATCGGCTATATCAATTTGTACCGTGAACTGCTGGGGCTACCAGCAGAAGCAGTGCAGCCTGCAGAGACAGCATCCCCACCGACAGATGCTAGCGCCTCAACTGAGGAGACTGCCGTTACCGAAGATAAGCATCCTGAATTGGTTTAAAGATAGAAATACTCTAAGCCTGCTGTTGATTCTTCTGATAAAACCGATTTGTGTATCTTTCAGAAAATCAACAGCAGCTGTGAGTCTCCTATTTTCCGTCAGGCTTGTCTCCTGTTGCCCGCACTTGAACAACCCGCTTCAGCAGGTCAAACCAGAATGAAGCCCCCATTGATAGGGCAATTCCTGTAGTTAGCCAACCGATCGCCCGCCGCAGAAAAGGCACAGGCCATTCTCTATCAGAAATTGCCTGCTCTTGCAGATTGATCGGGTTCCAGCCGATCGGCAGAGGAATTTTGTTTAACTCAGTGTTGACCGCTGTTCTTACCCGTGCGAGTTCTGCTTCAGGTGAAGCGGCAGGAGTTTGCATCACCATTTGGTCAGCGGCCTGGGTAATCGTGGAGCGTAGCAGATTGTCTTTAGATAAACGACCGACTATATGCATCGTGTCAGCATTAATCAAAATGGCAACTGATAAACCTATCAAAATTCCTACACCCTTGGAGTTGCGCCTATAAACGCCAGAAGCGCGTTCCATAGAGTTGTTGAACCAATCTGCTACTTCGGTTTCTAGCTGCCGCACTTCCTCCTCCAAACTGTTAGCTTTAGTGCGGGCTTGCTTCGCCAAACTCAGCATATTTTGCTTAAGAGACTCTGGCAGCGTTGCTACATTCTTCAGCAGATCGGGCTGTTCTCGATCGAGCATTTCCACGATCTCGGCTAGCCACGGCGAAATCTTGACGTGGCGATCGACATCGTTCTCAAAGATTAATCGCAGCACTTCGGTGATAGTGGGTTCTAGCTGCTGCTGCGAGATTGTCTGTTTGAGGTAAGGGAGACGGTGACGAATAATTTCTTTACAGTGGTTATCCTCTCCCAAGAGCGTTTCAGTGTTTTCAATGAATTGAATTAACTGATTAGAAACTTCTTCAATACTGTTGGAAAGCGTTGCTCGACCGCTAATAAAATCATCAATTGTACCTGCTAAACCTCGCTGCAGCGCTTTAAACTCATGTTCCAAAAAAGAGTTGTCTCCTAAACTATTGCGAAGGTCCTCCAGAATAGACTGCAGCAAAAACAAGCGCTCATCGCTAAACTTTCTAGCGGTTAATTCACTAATTCTCTGGCTGAGCTGGTCAATATTGAGCTTTTGCAGCAGTGCAACTGAAAAAGTTTCTGCGGGAATATAAGAAGGCCCGCTTTTTTGGCGATCGAACACTCCCCGAGTGCGAGTTACTACATAGTAAATGTGAGTTAATGCCTGAACAATCCTCCGAAAAAAGACCGCAAGCAGACCTTTTGCTTCTTGATTTAACGATTGAATTAAAGGGCTTTCATAAAATTCATTGGCAAATTCCTGATAGATAGGATTGTCGATTGCATTGCCAGTTAGAAGATTTTCAATCGATTTTTTCAAATGTTCAGCTCGCCATTGCAGCAAGATAGCAATTAGCTCTTGGAGTTCAGAAGTGAGCAAACTTAATACCAGGTAGATGAAGATTAAGCCGATGGCAATTTCGATCACGAGGGGTAGATTCATTCTTCAATCTCCGAGGCGGAAGCACAAAACTTGCTGCAACCAACATTCTAGAAGTAGAGGTGGGCTTTGCCTACAAAAAAGCGGCAATTGACCCAGCTAAATGCTGGAATTCAATTACCGCTTAAAGTAAGAACACTGAGCGAATCGCTGCTTATCAACTCAATGCCGCGAGTTGATTTAAAGACCAATTTTTTATAGCCTCTGATGTCATTCCTACAGATTGGTTAGGCAGAAGCTTTACTCCTACATGGAAATAAAATTCCCTACTCTTGCTAAGAACCTACCGCTTCTTCTGGTGAAAGAGGCATTTTATTAAAAACATTCAATCTTCGCTGTTTCAGGAAGCTAGTTTAAGCGTCTTCTGCCGATTGAGCGCGGGCTGAGGACAAAGATCCGACAGCGTAGAACTTAAATTGGGCATTTCTTGCCGACAATGTGAGCAAAACCAATAAATGTGACCGTGGCGAGCATGGCGCAACAGCAATTCTGAGCAGCAAGGACAGGCATTAAGAGTGTTCATAATAATTCCTTAAAACAAAAATTAGTTTGACTCTAGACCGTGTTAAAGATTGCAAACCTGTCTAATGATTTTCTAGCTCTATATTGCGTAGGATGACAAATTGATTTGAATTTCTCAATCAGTAATGTTACCTATGTCAATAGCGAGATTTACCTAAAGGCAGACCCCATGCGAGATCGCACTTGATTTTAAGTTCCTTGAACTTTTTGTTGTTTGTTGAATAGATTTAAGCAATAAATTCGCTTACAAAATGTGTAGGTAAAAGATTGTATTCAAAAGAACAAAACCTATTCTTTTCATCCTAATAATAAGCTTAGAAAACCCTGTGATCTATCCATCTCAAGATTGATCCCCGTTAAGCTAGGCTGGTTACAAGGCAACTTTACCTATTAAATTGAACTAAGCTTGCTTCATTCTGCTGAGTTCCAGCGGACAGTGGATAGGCTATGAATGTAACAAGTATTACGGCTTCAATCCTTAATGTATTTGTTTAAGAGCGCCACAATCTTCGTTGCGATTTCCGTTGCCACCTTTGTAACAAAATGGTTATAAACTCTATGGCGCCACTCCAAATCTTTCCTTTGCTCATCAAAGGATGACTGAAAAGACAATTTTTGCCCAATTAGCGTTTGGGCTCTCTGAATCGCCCTTGAAAGGGAGACTTTGAACGGTGAAGCTCTAGCCCTGTCAGGGTGGCTTAGCCAACCGCACGCTACACGAACGGTTAGGCGGACTTAGGGGATATAGCGCTCCCAAGCATAGAAAGCAGAAAGCAGCTTTTCAGACACTTCTTCAGCGTTGATTGCTCGATCGCCTCATCTCAATATGGCGAATTCCGGCATCCTCAAACTCTTCTCCATAGGGAGCAAATCCAAGCTTTTCATAAAAGGGCTGGGCTTGAATCTGAGCATTTAGCTTGAGCTGAGGTGCATTTTGCCGATCACCCTCAGCAATTGCTAGCTTCACCATTTCTCGCCCAATGCCTTGCCCCCGATAAGCTGCTAAAACTGCCATTCTCTCCAACTTCAGCGTGCGATCGCTAAGCTGGCGCAGGCGGGCGGTTGCTATGGGCCGCTCTGTCTTGTAAGCCACGATATGAGTTGCAATCTCATCTAAGCCATCAAAATCGACAGCAGGATCAACGCTCTGTTCCTGCTGAAATACAACTTGGCGAATGAACTGGATTGCTGCCTTGGCATCCTCATAGCTCACCAGCTTCAGTTCTAGATTGCTCATGCTTGATCGTTATTCTTAACTGTGGAAGGATAATTATTTTTTGGCAAACAAAAGGGCACATAAACTGTGCCCCATAAGCCTAACCAAAGAATTCGCTGATTAAGCTACTGCGTTATTGACTTTCTAAAGTTTCTTAAGCTAAGTTCTTGAGCCTAACTTTAAAGGTCTGCCTTGCAGCTCGAAAGAAGACGTTGATCGTTTTCGCTTACAGTTTCAATTCGGTGGAAGCCTTCTAAACTTACAGGAGCAATCGTTTCCCCTCCTGCCATTGCCACAGAATCACTGGTTTCATAAGCTACGGCGTACTCATGCGGCGTTTGCTCATAGCTGTCAATAACGGTGAGAGCAACCCGATCGGCTTCTAAGTTGCCATGGAAGCAGTCAAACGAGGAACGAGGCATGTAGAACGCACCAACAACGTCTCCCTGCGTCACCTCAAAGACCATATACGCCGCGCCAATCTGCTCTGGATCTGGAGATTGACCATAAAGATAAACGCCATCTGCTAAGGGTTGGGAAGGAGACGCAGAACGAGGTGCTTCACCTGCAAGTGCGGGAGCAGCTCCCATGGCTGCCAAACCCAAAGCGAGTCCTAAACTGGTTGTGGACTTACTCCATTGTTGCGCTAGAGTTCGCCACGGTAATGATGCGCGAGTAGGTAGATTAAACACCGTAGGTTCCTCCTTCTGTATCACAGACAACTAAAGGATGGATAACTTCACTCTACTGGAGAGTCTGTAACCATCGATCAAGGGCGGGAGCTTCTTTACACAGAGGCTTTACAAGCTGTTGCATTAAGCAGCTTTAATCAGACTGCTAATATCGCTGCAAGTATTGCATTTGCTTAGCTCGCTCTCTAGTTTTCCCAGCCCTTGAGTAGCTACAGCAAAGTTTTCGCTGATTCCAGAAATCTGCTGCAAACCCAAATGCTTGAATCTGTTGAAATCTGTCATACGGGCGAAAGGTGCCGAAGTAAAGTGGCTGTTACATCCTGCCGCTTAATGTATAGCAAATCACCTCGGCGTCGCGTCGTTCTTTCGCATGATCCGATCGAACTATTTTGGTAGAGATCAAATCACCCTTACTTCCTTAGATAGGAGGAAGACTATAGCTCTCTTTAAATGTTCAAGCGCAAACGATAGCGGTTACGCCCCGCTGCGTTTGCGCTTATGTTTGCAGGTTGATCGGCAGATATCGGTCAACCTCAGGTAGCTTCACAGATCCTTACCAGTTCGTCATACCCCAATGTCGGGTTGGCGCATTGAGATAAGCGATTGTATCAACCGCAACTTTAGCCAAGCTGTATCCTTGAGCGATCAAAAGCTCCAGACAGGCAGCCTGATCGTTTGAGGACAGATGATTATGTTCAAAGTGAATTACAGCAGGTTTTATCAGCTCAAATGGAAACATTTTGAGGATCTCGAAATCAAATCCCATAGTGTCGATGACCAGAAGATCAATTCTCTCAACCTGGTGTTTGGACAATAACGTCCTGACTGATAGCGCCGGAATTGGCAGTTCTTCAATCCAATCTGCGATGTCTGCCGGAACCCGTGGATCTTTTTCAAGGGTCTTCCATCGCTCCAGCACATCTACTACCTTGTCGCGGCTTAAGCTAGCAATTTGATAGTACCAGTGAGGCAGATCGACTTCTGTTTCTCGAACTCGATAAAGCGTGGCAGTGCCATCAGCTGAGGCGATCGCTGCGTTCTCAAATTGCAGCTGAGGTTCATCTCCATAAGTTTTCATAAGTATTTGAAAGGCATTAGGCTGTGGTTCAACCAGTAAACCTTGCCAGTGGTAATGCTTCACGAGCTGATAGATAGGGTCAGACGATTGCCCGTCATGTGCGCCAATCTGCACAAAAAATGGATGAGGATTATGTCGCATCTGATCGAGCATTACCAGTGACAAAACATCGATCAGTGGAAACTCTCTAGCAGGATGAACTTTGGAAATTTTGTAGCCAAACGTGTTGGCAACAGTCTGAATTTTGTGCCTGAGATTGAGCATAGAAAGTTAAGAGACGGAGATTTGATCCAGGTTAGATGACGTAGGAAACTGAATTTTGATGCACTCCGGTTAAAGAGAACATATCTAAGTGCTAAAGCAGGTTTTGCCCAGCTTGTAGACTTCGATCATCTCCAATAAATCTGTAATACATCGCGAAGATTAAGCTGAGGTGAAAGATTCCTAAAGAAGTTTCATACTGGTAATTAACTTCAGTATCTATACTGAATTTAGAGACGCACAAAGACGAGCAAGATTTAAACAAACTAACTCGTAAATAATAAAAAAGCCGTGAACAACCATTCAGATAAACACAAGGTTGTTGTGAAGAACTTGCACGTTTCTTACAACAACCCATCCTGTCCAAGCTTATTTTGTTGCGGTTGTTACACCTATATTCTTCGCAATACTCGCTATCGAAGTAACATATAGATAGCTAAGAACTTCTACTCGTCTTTATGCCCCGCAAGCTGAACTCTAAAGGCAAAGCTGAATCACTTGGTCGTGTGCGCTCTAAAGCTGACCTGCCCACTAAGCTCTGTCCGGTCTGCCAGCGTCCCTTTACGTGGCGCAAGAAATGGGAGGATTGCTGGGACGAAGTAAAATATTGCTCTGAGCGTTGCCGACGGCATCGATCGCAAGCTGCACAAAGCTAGATATACTATCTCCTGCGCTCAGGACATTCTTTGTATAGAGCACCACGAGAATGTCTCTGGTTTAACTGCTATAGCAGTTTCTAAAACTGGATAGTAAGTACGAGAAATTTGACCCACAATAGGATTCTTCGTCAGAAAACCCTACAGTGAGTAGGGTACGATAGCGCTTTGCGCTTGAACAACTCTAGGCTATTTCTGAAAGTTGCACACGACAGCCTTTTCGGAAACAATCGAGCTGCTTGAAGCGCAAATCACCCTAAATCATTTAAAAGGAAGAACTATGGCAGAGGCAGTGCAGCCTAAAGTGATTATTCACGGTGGTGCAGGATTGAGCAGCAAAGGCAGCCTAGAGGTAGTGCGGCAATCGCTTTACCGGATTGTGGAGGAAGTATACGCGCTTCTGCAATCCGATGAAGGAGCAGAAGCCGCTGTTGCATTTGGCTGTCGGCTTTTAGAAGATGAGCCGATGTTTAATGCTGGAACCGGTTCGGTGCTGCAGTCAGACGGGCAAATTCGGATGAGCGCCTCTTTAATGAATGGCAACCATCAGCGCTTTAGCGGAGTGATTAATGTAGCACGGGTGAAAAACCCGATCGACTTGGCGGTGTTTTTACAAGGCGCATCCGATCGCATCCTTTCTGATCATGGAGCTGTGGAGCTGGCGCGGGAGCTAGGACTGCCGCTTTACGATCCGGCGATTAGAACCCGTCTGCTGGAATGGGTAGAGGAACGGGAAAACCACTTTCAGCGGGCAATGGCAGGGGTTACTGCTAAAGATGCCGCAGAAGTAACGGCAGAAGCCGGACGTGGCACAATCGGCGTAGTTGCAAGGGACAGCCGTGGGCAGCTAGCGGTGGGAACCTCCACCGGTGGTAAAGGGTTTGAGCGGATTGGGCGCGTCAGTGACTCTGCGATGCCCGCCGGAAACTATGCCTCTTCAGCAGCGGCAGTAAGCTGCACTGGCATTGGGGAGCATATCGTAGACGAATGCTTTGCGGCGCGGGTGGTGGTGCGCGTCACAGATGGCATGCCGCTTGAGACTGCTTTTGAAAAGTCTTTTTACGAAGCGGCACAGCGCGATCGTGATTTTGGCGCGATCGGCATCAGTGCAGATGGAACGATCGCCTGGGGCAAGACCAGCGAAGTTTTGATCTCCGCCTGTCATACAGGTGAGGGAATCCGCGATACCTTAGAAACCGAGTTGGGAGTGCAAACGGGCATCTTCTAATCGAGAAGCTCAATCTCCCAAGTGGTTGAAGACCTATGCTCGGCTGATATACAAAAGTTTGGTAAAATTATCCGCAATCATATTTTTGTGGTGTGCTGCACACTGTACACCACAAAAAGTAACCATTGCCAATTTCAGGAACTGAAATTAGCAATATGCAATCTCGAAACGGCTTTGCAACACTGGAGTGTTTTAGTAACACTCCAGTGTGTCTCGTGTTGCCCGTCCGGTGGTTGGATTGGTTCCTTGAGCCACTTTGCACAGCAGATCGTGCATATCGTCACGCAGCATCACCTCGGTAAAATCAGCTCCATCGATCGTCGCATTGTTGAATTTGGCGTTAAAAGCAAATGCCCCTTCAAGGTTGGCATTAGTTAGATTTGCGCCCACCAATCTCGCCGAGTCCAGGGTGGCATTAGTTAAATCAGCGCCCTCTAAGTTTGCAGCTTCCAAATTTGCTCCAAAGAAGCTAACTGCTTGTAGATTTGTTTGACTGAGGTTGGCTCCTTTTAAATTCGCCTTGGTAAAGCTAGAATCACTCAAATCACGTCCAGAGAAATCCTCGTTCACCAAAAAGGCTTTGTTAAAATCCTCAGCAAAAACAGTAGGGGTATAGATAAACGACAGACAAACCATCGCCAGCCCCAACAGCAAACAGGCAAATCCAGAAAATCCAGTGTTTGATCTAGGAATCATGCAAAACGCTGCCAAAACACAGGCAATAACCTAAAAAGTGTTCATCCCGATCGTACCTGAATGTTGCAGCAAAAGCAGGATTTAGGCGTCACAAGTCTAGTGAGCTTCGCCCATCACACCTCATAACCTGAAGAAAATGGGCACAGGTCGATCGGCTTGCGCTGTTGTTTAAGGTAATTGGGAACCCTGATCTTAGACACAGCCGGTCTGCGCGGGGAATTTCCGCAGATGCGATTTGTTGAAGCTGTTTCAATCTCCGTATCAGCGTTTAGCCTGTTGCAACCGAACTGCTATGAGTCCGTTTTCACCCCGCTATTCAGATAAACAAACTGCCCTTGCGGTAGGCAATCTAGCAGAAAAACTCGTAGCCCACTGGCTCATTGCTCAAGGTTGGCAAATTCGGGAGCGCCGTTGGCAATGCCGTTTTGGAGAGCTAGACCTAGTTGTTGATACAGCTATCCAACCTCATAGCCAAATAATCGCTTTTGTCGAAGTAAAAGCCCGCAGCCGGGGCAATTGGGATGCCAACGGACTACTTGCCATTACGCCTCAAAAGCAAGAAAAACTGCGGCAGTCCGCCCATCTGTTTCTTGCCGCCCATCCTACTCTTGCTAGCCTTCCCTGTCGCTTTGACGTGGCGCTAGTCTCCTGTCAGCGCTCCCGTGCTGCCCATCCTGCATCAGCTGAGTTTCCCCCGGTGCAACTCGGCAAACCTGTGACGATCGACAACTATTGCCTTACGCTCCAAGAATATATTCCGGGCGCCTTTGAGTAACGTTGGCATAGCCGCCATACCGTTGCTATGGGTTGTCGGGCAAAGAAAATAGCTCAGTGGTTTAACCACTGAGCTATTTTCTTTGCCCCTGATTCTATGCCAAACTCTATGCCAGTGTTTCCGGACAGTACCCCAAGCCTTGCACAAACTGCTGCCGAAACTCTTCAATCTCAGTGCGATCTGGATTACCATGCGAAACGACCGCTACCTGATAGCGACGCATCACTTCTACCGGAGATTGCCCGGTTTCCAAACCCCACAGCGCCATACGCACTCGCATAGTCGGCTCGAAGGGAATGCCGAGTTCGTTTAAAAATGCTCGAAAATCTCCATTCTCGCGTTCATCTAGAGCGCGCTCCAACTGAACCTTAATTACCCAGCCATCAATCTGATGGATCACCGTCATGAAACAAACGGGCAGATGAGGCATCTGGTGAAGATGCTCAACCACTCGTAATGTGAGGCTGGCATTCGCAAGGTAGTAGAGATATTCCATATGTGGATAAATCCTGGCAAATGCTTACTCCTTTATAGTCCCCGTAAACTGCACGCGTGCACAGGGGAGAAGTCCCCGATGTAGGATGGGGGTTCCACCCAATTGCGCTTGTGCTGGAGTTGAACGAAACGATGGAAGTCCCTCAGGTTTTTGATAGCGCTTTAAGCGATCGCCTCTCCTCTACCCATCCTGACCTGTCTCTTTCTGCGTACGACTACTCCCTACCTGTTGACCGGATTGCCCAAGATCCTGCTGAGCCGAGGGACAGTTCTCGCCTGCTGGTAATCGACGCAGTTTCCTATCAGCACCGAATTTTTCGAGAACTACCAGAGCTGCTCCGTCCCGGAGATCTATTGGTTTTAAACGACACACGGGTTATCGCAGCGCGGCTGTATGGACGCAAGATAGACGAGCGCAACCCAGACCAACACAGCGCCGCCAAAATTGAAATCCTGCTGCTGGAAGAGCAACAACACAATGAGTGGCTGGCGCTGGTTAAACCCGGAAAGCGGGTGAAACCGGGAATGCGTATCGCATTTGAAGCGGCTACACCTGCTAGCTTGCAGGTGTTTGCGACGGTGATAGCGATCGACCCTGCCACAGGCGGGCGCCTTCTGCGGTTTGATATTCCCAACAATCAATCGCTGTTGACGGTCTTGCCCGCGCTTGGTGTTGTGCCTTTGCCGCCGTACATCACAGAATCACACGCAGATCCAGAGCGATACCAAACTGTATACGCCGATCGGGCGGGTTCTGTGGCTGCTCCCACGGCAGGCTTACATTTCACACCCACCTTGCTCGATCGCCTGCGTGCCGTTGGCGTTCAACAAGCCTATGTGACATTACACGTTGGCGTTGGGACGTTTCGCCCGGTTGAGGTAGAAGACATTACGCAGCATCAGATGCACGGCGAGTGGTTAGAAGTGCCGCTTGAAACAGTAGAAGCAATTCACCGCACTAAAGCTCAAGGCGGACGGGTCATTGCAGTAGGCACAACGGCAGTACGATCGCTGGAAGGAGCCTCTCAAAGCGGTACACTCCAGCCCTACTGCGGCAAAACAGAGCTGTACATCTATCCGGGCTATCAATGGCAGACAGTAGACGGCTTAATCACCAATTTCCACTTACCCAAGTCTAGTTTGCTGATGCTGGTCAGCGCTTTAATTGGGCGGCAGCGGCTACTAAATCTCTATGAGATGGCGATCGCAGAGCAATACCGCTTTTATTCCTTCGGAGATGCAATGCTGATTTTGCCAGAAGCGCAATTGAGTGCTCAAAGCTAAAGGACTTGGAGTGAGGATTTGGAGCTGGAGTAATCTGGAGCCATAAGAACTTGAAGCCGCAAGAACCTAGAGCTGAAGCAACTGCCGTCGCCGCACTATTTGAGATGGCTCAATTTGAGTGGTAGCTTTAGCCAACGGCAGGGTGCGCGATCGCTTGCTGTACACGTTGAACTGATAAACCTGCTGATGGGTATAGTCAAACGCACTTAGCCAGCCGCTTTTGGGATGATAAGCACCTGTATCGATATCTAGCCATCCCTGCCCTTGCGCCAGCTTGCCCGGAGCAACACCGGGCAGCGTGAAGGTGATGGTGTGTCCTGTGATGATTAATTTGTCCGCAAAGTAAGGTTGCGACATGCTGTGAAACTCTTCGCGGATCCAGCAGTACTCTTGAGTGGTTTGGTCATCGATAGATAAGCCAGGATGTAGCCCCGCATGAACAAGCCAGATATCGCCTAGATCGAGATGTGTTGGTAAGGTGCGGAGCCATTCAATATTTTCTAGTAGGTGATCTGGCTCAATGTAACTGGACACCGTGGTTTGTCCGCCGCTTTGCAGCCATGCCTGTAGAGCAAAATGAGAAACTTTGTTGCTGCCGGGAAAAGCTTCTAGCAGGAGCTGTTCGTGATTACCCAACACGCAGCGATAGCCTTGCTGCCGCACAAACTCAATGACTTGGGCGCTTTTGGGTCCGCGATCGATTAGATCACCCACAAAATAAACCTGGTCAGAGGCAGCAGGGGCAATCGTTTCTAGCAAATTCATTAAGCCATCGTAGTGACCATGAACGTCTCCAATGAAAATGCGTCGATCGCTCACGCTGATTCAACCCTCCTAAATTTAAGCCCAACTGGGCTGGGTATCCTTCCTTAGTGTGCCCAAAAGACCGACCGAGTAACAAGCTCGTTTGTTGAAATTTGTATGAGCATTTCTTCAGTATATTTCAAGATTTGTATTCTAGATTACAGTGCTGCTACTGACTAAGGGCGCGCAAGAACTGCTGGAGCGAGGCAAGAAAGCCACGGCGGGGAGAGGGGGCAGCAGAGGAGGCTGCCTCCCCTGTGCCAAATAAAAGTCGATCAAGTGTTTCTCCAGATGGCTTCTGCTCTTCTTCAGCAATTAGCTCATATGTGCCATCTTTTTCTTGCCAAACTTGCCATGCACCAGGGTAAGCCCGACGAAGGGCTGCTCCTTCTAGCGGCTGCAGATAATAGCAGGGTTCGATCAAGTTCAAAAAGCGTTCGCGCAACTGCCGCCCCGCATAGCCTATACCAATGATAGCGATGTCTTCTAGCTTTGGGTTGAGCAGCACCACAGGGCGATCGCCTGCCTGCTGACACAGCTTTTCTACCTCCAGCACTTCCACGGAGGAGGGTTCCACAAACAGAAACACTTGCTCTTCAGGTTGTATCTCTGCCTTCATATCACTAATACCTCGAATGGCAAACGGTTTCTCACCCCAGTCCCGCCGTGCCAAGGCTGCTGACCCTGCATCTGGAAAATAGACGCGCAGCTTCGACCCAAATGACTCAAACACAGGCAAAAACTGCTCTGTCACAGGCATAATCTTCAGCTCTGGAAACAGGAGATCTACTTGCAGCTTGGTATAACCATCAGCAATTGCTGCTGCCGTTGCTGCCCGTGCTTGAGCCACCGCATCATCAAGAGAATTAGGAAGAGACATTGCAAAATCAATAGTTAATATTAGAAACGGTAGAAGCGATCGGCTTCTTATCCATTGCAGAACGCCAGAGATTTACGGCAATCCGTTGTTCGATTGCTCTTTAAGATCGGACTGGATCAACGTATCCTTGCAAACTTTCAGGGTCAAACTGCTTCAGAACTCGCGTTGCTTGGTTTGTGATGTTCGGTGCGCCTTGAACAACAACAAGATACTTTCCTTGGTTAAGCTGGTTGCGATAAGGAAGCGCATCTCCACTGCCAGCAGCAAGACCTACACCCCCTCCGATAAAGAAACTTCCCATTGCCCCAGCGATCGCCCCTAGAACCCCTCCAAGCAGGCGATTCCCAACACTGCCCACTTCTGGAACAAGCTGATATTGTGTTGCCAGGTTGAAGGCAATACCGCCCACAAACCCAAAGGGAACTAGCCAAGTTGCCATCAGCAGGGCTTGCTTGCGGGCAGGTTGTTTGGGGTCAATGAAGCCGAACTCATCGGCAGTTTTATAGCCTTTACCCAAAATACTAACTTGCTCCATCGGCAAGCCTTCTTTTTCTAAAGCGGAATATGCTGCTTCGGCTTGGATGCGATCAAGTAGGACGGCAATCACGTAGTTCATGGCAGAAGCATATCCATACAGACAACGTTTACAAGTTTAAACAGCCATCTTCACAATATCAGTTCGCGCCATCTGCTGTGAGCTTCTCCTGAGTTATCAGTGGTTCAATTCGCTGCAGCTAGCGCTGTTGAGTTTGCAACATTTGAACGAGATGGGAGATTTCTGCTTCTCGGAGAGCATTCAGCTTGTCATGCAAAAACTCGATCTCTAGCTCCGCCTTCATCTTGACTTCGTAGTTATGTTTGGCTTCGGTGCGATCGATCTCTGATTTGCGATCGATCTCTGATTGCCGATTCTGACACTCCATCCTTAGTATTTAAGTACTTAATATGCTCTCATCGGATTGAGCCCGATTCAGAATTCGGCAGAGCGCCAGCAATTTTCCAGATAGTTTAGGAGAAACGTCACCAGAACGTTTCTCCTGTTAAGGGATTACTCGCTCAACCAACGTGCCGCATCTTTGGCATGATAAGTCAAAATTAGATCGGCTCCAGCCCGCTTAAAGCCAATAAGCGTCTCCATGACAACACGCTGTTCATCCACCCAACCGTTCAGGGCTGCAGCTTTGATCATGGAATATTCACCCGATACGTTGTAGGCAGCAACCGGCAGATGGGTAGCTTCTTTGACACGCCAGATGATATCCATATATGCCAAAGCAGGCTTCACCATCAGCATGTCTGCACCCTCGGCGATATCTAGCTCAATCTCCTTGAGCGCTTCTGTCCCATTGGCAGGATCCATCTGATAAGTACGACGATCGCCAAACTGCGGAGCCGATTCAGCCGCATCGCGGAAAGGACCATAGTAGGCAGAAGCGTACTTGGCAGCATAGGACATGATGGGGATGTCTTGATATCCCGCTTCATCTAGCCCCGCCCGAATTGCTTGAACAAAGCCATCCATCATACCGGATGGGGCGATAATATCAGCTCCAGCCTTGGCTTGGGAAACGGCTGTTTTCTTCAAGAGTTCTAGCGTCGGATCGTTCAAAACACGACCGCTTAGATCGCCTACTTCCAAATAGCCACAGTGCCCATGCGAGGTGTACTCACAGAGGCAGGTGTCCACAATCACGATTAGATCGGGTACGGCTTCTTTGACTTTGGTGGCAGCAAGCTGTACGATGCCGTGATCATGCCATGCACCCGTAGCCTCTGCGTCTTTGTCAGTTGGGATGCCAAATAAAATAATCGCTGGAATGCCTAAGTCATACACTTCTTTGGCTTCTTCTACGATCTTGTCGATCGACAGTTGATACACCCCCGGCATGGATTTCACTTCTTTAGCAAATCCCTCACCTGGCACAGCAAATAGAGGATAAATCAAATCATTAGTGGTCAAAACATTTTCTTGTACCATCCGACGCAGTTGGGGATGGTTGCGCAGACGGCGGGGACGCTGAGTTGGAAACATGGTGTTGAGCTAAATCTTTACTAACGGTTGTTAAACAGAACCCTAAGGGCAATCGGCTATCTACCCAGGTAATCTAGTCTAAAGCGGCGGTTGTACTGTCGTTACGAATGCGTTACGTTCTGTAAAAACTGTAGGGCCGCTAGAGGCAAGTGATTTAAGTCACAACAATGGAGTGAGCAGAAACACGAGATTGGGACTGAACTATCACTTGCGACTTTCAGTAAACCAGCGAAGATAACAGCATCGAATAAACAAGTGCTGATGCCTGCTTCTTTCGACTTGCCCCAACTATTAGAATTTGCCCTCGCTGAGCTATTTGCCCAGGTTAGTCTTTCAGGTCAAATAACACTTGCCGACCGCTATGGACTGATGGCAGCGCTGCTGACTGACTCTCTGGCAGATGAGGAGCGTTATGCAATCGATCGACTTTTATATGCGGTTCGTAGAGGGCGAGTAAGAGTCGTTAACGATCTCTCGGCTTTGAGTTAACTCGTTTTTTTGACCTTCAGATTTCCGACAGAAATGCTCCCTTTCTTGTTTCAAGAAAGGGATTTTTTGTTTCCTTTTTAGTCACCCGTGATATGCACGATCAATTCCCGGACGTGGCTGTGGCTGCGATGCTCCCAGACATAAATGCCTTGCCATGTGCCCAGCACTAGCCGACCATTGGCAATCGGAATCTGCTCTGAGGTGTGAGTCAGCACTGTGCGAATGTGAGCAGGCATATCATCTGCACCTTCTGTACTGTGGATGTAGCGATCGCTCTCCGGGACAAGTTTTGCCAAAAAGTTTGATAGATCCAGTAGCACATCTGGATCAGCATTTTCTTGAATAATTAGGCTGGCAGAGGTATGCCGAAGAAATAGCGTACAGAGTCCCGTTTGAATGTTTGAGTCTGCCACAGCAGCAGCGACTTTAGAGGTGACTTTGTGGAGAGTTTTGCCCTGCGTTGAGATTTTGATTAACTGCTGATGTTGTGCCATGCAAATGAAGAGTTTTGCGATCGATGTATGATCCTCAGCATACCTAGAGGTAATTGTGTTTGCCTTCCTATTTCCTCTTCTCAGACTTCAGCAAGTCTTCCAGCCTTTGGGGAGGGCTTTAAGGAACAATGGATGACTGTCCCACGTCTTAACGGGGATCGGAGACATGGGCTAAAGCCTCTTCTCCAGGAATAAATTCACAGCAGGCAATATCATGCTATCGAGCAAAACGTTTCGGACTTCAGTGAAAGAAAATTCGTTGGCTGTCAGCAGTCGTCTGAGCTTTTCGACGCGTCGCAGTGAATTTGGCGATGAAATCGACGATGCCGAAGATTTGGGAACACTTCGATCGGGCAATAGCCGAAGTTTTTCGGGAGATGTAGGTGGCAGGGATCTTGACTTCTTCAAGTTTAGACTTGACAAGCGTAATAGGTTTACCGCCAGGCTAGAAAATGACGGCAACGATGCGATCGCTGTCACGGTTCTAGATCGACGGGGGCGGGGTGTTAGGGGCAGCAACGGTAGGCTTTTGTTTACCAACGTTGAAGCTGGAGAAACCTTCAGCCTCAATGATCCCCAGCTGAAGTCGGGAAGCTATTTTCTGCGTGTCCAAAGCGAGGAAGGCCGGAATGAGGACTACGAACTAAGGCTAAGCGTTGGCTCTGGCTCTTCGTCTGGTGGTGGCTCGGTAGATTTGGATGATGCTAGAGATTTGGGTAGTCTTAGCCTGGGGCAAAGTCGCTCGGGCGGCGGCACGATAGGCTCGGATGACACTGACCTATATAAGTTTGACATCAGCGGTACAAGCCGCATGAACTTTCGATTGACCAACAACAGCCTCAGCGATCCGATCGCCCTCAGTGTTCTGGATGATAGTGGCAATGCTGTCCGCAAGAATAACGGGGGCTTCCTGTTTGTTAACGTCAATCAAGGCAATACAGGTTCGCTGGTTGCGCCCACTCTGCGCTCTGGGACATACTATCTTCGCTTTACCAGCCAAGAGGGAGACAGCGAATCCTACAGCTTCCGCGTAACGCGATCAGCTTCTACAAGCCCAGTGTAATTTTTTTGCGTGCTAGCTTCAAACGTCGGGGTGTGTTGGGTGTTTTTCATCCAGCACACTTTGTTTATAGAACCAGGGGAAATGCTGCTTGAGTAAATCCAACCGGGAACAACGCCAATAGTCAATTTGAGAGACAATCAACTCCTCGGCATTCACTTTCAGCTCGCTCCAGCCAGGAATATGAATGCGAGGCTTCCAAGGCAGGGGTGTTGTCCAACTTAGCGTCCAGTCTGTACGAATCTCATCGCCTCTACGTTGAATCTGGTGAACATCAAAAACGCAGTCCAAAAAGAAGATGCTCATGAAGTTGATCAAGAGTTTAAACAGAGCACGCCCCCGAAATTTATTCAACGGGTCTTTAAAGTACAGGTCTTCGGCGTACAGATTGAAATTTTGATCCTTGGGAAACTTGCGATAGTCTTCTTTAAGAGCGTCTACGATGTCCATAAGTTCAAGCCAAGCAAGTTAGGTTTTGTAGACATGCTACCGTGTCTATCTGCTGGACACAGTCTTCCAGGGGCAGAGTCAATTGCTGCTCTTAGCAAAAATCATCACGGTTCAACATGGATGCGATCGCCCTCCGGCTTAAGCCACAGCAAGACCTCCGAGTGGAACTAGAAGCGTTCGTGCAAAAGCAGTCCATTGAGGCAGGTTATGTGATTACCTGCGTGGGCAGCTTGACTAAAGCAGTATTGCGCTTGGCGGATCAATCAGCTGCAACGCAATACGAAGGGAAATTTGAGATTGTCTCGCTCACAGGCATTCTGTCAACGCAAGGATCGCACTGCCACATTGCGATCGCCGATCCTACCGGAAAAACGATCGGTGGACATTTGATGAACGGTAGCTTGATTTACACCACCGCTGAAATTGTCATCGGTGTGCTGCCCAACCTCAGCTTTAAGCGCGAGCTTGATCCCGCAACAGGCTACCGCGAGCTAACAATTTACGCCACAACCAAAGAAAATTGATGGGTAGATCTTTAAAAGATTTGTAGACAAACATCAAATCTTTGCTTTATGATGAGTAGCTGTTGCCATTGTGGGAATGGAGCTTTTCATCCCCGTAAGCGGATACTGAGTTGATCTTGCAAAGGTTCAATTCAAGTCCCGGCACTATTAGGCTGCGATAGGCGATCGATTTTCAGAGTTTGCTTTTTAGCTTGGCTCTCTCGGTTTTATGTCCTTGAGCCGACTTTGATAAGGCGTGAAGGTTTTGCATCGCGTTTCTTCTGAGTTTTGCTCAGGGAGTGACGCCTTGCATTCACGGTGGATAGAGCGGGATGGATTGGTGAGCGATTGCCAATCCAGTCCTGTGCGGTTTGCGACCTGCGGACCGCAAAGCACAGTATGTAGAAGGGGAGACGAATTGTGTCTGTTGGAATTCTTGGCACAAAGCTTGGGATGACCCAGGTATTTGACGAAGCGGGACTTGCGATTCCCGTCACCGTTGTGCAGGCGGGTCCTTGCACCGTAACCCAGATCAAAACTCCAGAAACAGATGGCTACTCTGCAATCCAAGTCGGCTTCGGCGCGGTCAAAGAGAAAGCCCTGACTAAGCCGGAATTGGGTCATTTGAGGAAGTCTGAAGCTTCTCCGCTTCGACACCTCCATGAATACCGCTTGGAAAGCACAGGCGATTACCAGCTGGGGCAGGAGCTGAAGGCGGATGCCTTTCAGCCCGGTCAGGTTGTGGATGTGATCGGCACTAGCATTGGTCGTGGCTTTGCAGGCTACCAAAAGCGTCACAACTTCAAGCGCGGACCTATGGCACATGGTTCTAAAAACCATCGTGCGCCAGGTTCAACGGGTGCAGGTACAACGCCTGGTCGTGTCTATCCCGGTAAACGGATGGCAGGTCGGTTGGGTGGCTCCCAGGTGACGATCAAGAAATTGACGATCGTGCGTGTAGATGCCGAGCGGAATTTGCTCTTGATTAAAGGGGCGCTGCCAGGGAAGCCAGGTGCGCTGGTAAATATCGTGCCTGAAAAAATAGTGGGACGGGCAAAGTAAACCAATTATTGAAGCCGATTGTTCAGGGTCGATAGTTAGGTTACTGCCACCGGGAGAGAGGAAAGATTATGGTTGATTGCATAGTAAAAGATTGGCAAGGAGCGGAAGCAGGTTCGGCTTCGCTCGATTTAAGGGTAGCCAAGGAAGAAAGCGCTGCTCACGTCGTTCACCGTGCCCTTGTGCGGCAGATGAACAATGCTCGCCAAGGCACAGCCTCCAGTAAAACCAGAGCTGAGGTACGTGGCGGGGGGCGTAAACCATGGCGGCAAAAAGGAACGGGTCGCGCCCGCGCTGGTTCTAGCCGTTCTCCGCTGTGGAAAGGCGGCGGTGTGATCTTTGGTCCCAAACCCAGAGATTATTCAGTGAAGATGAACCGCAAAGAGCGTCGGCTGGCGCTGCGGACTGCCTTCCAAAGCCGAGTCGAAGATCTAGTCGTTGTGCAAGATTTTGCTGAGAACTTGTCTCGCCCCAAAACTAAAGAACTGCTACAGGCGCTGAACCGCTGGGGAATTGAGCCAGACGCTAAAGTTCTGCTAATTGTGTCTGATCGCGATGACAATGTGTATTTCTCGGCTCGCAATGTGGAGAAGTTGAAGCTGATGTCAGCTAGCAACCTCAACATTTTTGATATTCTGGCTGCTGATCAGATTGTGGTAACTGAGTCAGCGATCGCGAAAATTCAGGAGGTCTACGGTGATGCCTAAATTCGATGCGCGTTCACTCCCTGATCTCATCCGCCGTCCGTTGATTACTGAAAAAGCAACTCGGCTGCTGGAAGAAAATAAGTACAGCTTTGAAGTCGTCTCTAAGGCAACTAAGCCGCAGATTAGAGAAGCGATTGAAGAACTGTTCGATGTCAAAGTTGTTGCAGTCAATACCTATAATCCTCCGGCTAAGGAGCGGCGGGTCGGTAAGTTTGCTGGTCACCGCCCTCAATACAAGCGGGCAGTCGTTACGCTGGCAGAAGGTGATTCGATCACCCTCTTCCCCGAAGTCTAGTCTCTAGTGCCGAAGTATAGCAAAACTGCACTTTAGCAAGATACCTCGAAGTTTGGTCTTCGTCAGAAGATAATCCACTAAAGCCGAGTGAACTATGGGCATCCGTTATTACCGACCCTATACCCCTGGAACCCGCGAACGAGCTGTCTCTGATTTTGCGGAAATCACAAAATCCGAACCCGAGAAGTCTCTCACTAAGTCGGTTCACCGTCCTAAAGGGCGCAATAATCGGGGCGTTGTTACCTGTCGTCATCGCGGCGGCGGGCATAAGCGTCTCTATCGCATCGTAGATTTTCATCGTAATAAGCACAGCATCCCGGCAAAGGTGGCAGCGATCGAATACGATCCCAACCGCAACGCTCGGATTGCGCTGCTGCACTATCGAGATGGTGAGAAGCGCTATATCATTTGCCCCGCTAATCTCAAGGTTGGCGCAACCGTTGTCTCAGGACCTGATGCCCCCTTTGAGATTGGCAATGCTCTGCCTTTGGGCAACATGCCTTTAGGAACGACTGTTCACAACGTTGAACTAGTTCCTGGTAAAGGTGGTCAAATTGTGCGAGCAGCAGGTGCGGCAGCTCAGGTTGTTGCTAAGGAAGGTAACTTCGTGACGCTGCGTCTGCCCTCCACGGAAGTGCGGCTAATCCGCCGGGAATGCTACGGCACGATCGGTCAAGTAGGCAATGCAGACGTTCGCAACGCTAGCTATGGCAAGGCGGGTCGTAAGCGTTGGAAGGGACGTCGTCCAGAAGTGCGCGGTAGCGTAATGAACCCAGTGGATCACCCACATGGGGGTGGTGAAGGACGAGCGCCGATCGGTCGTTCAGGTCCTGTCACGCCTTGGGGTAAGCCTGCACTGGGCTACAAGACCCGCAAGAAGAAGAAGCTGAGCAATGCCTTCATTGTGCGCCGTCGTCGCCGCACCTCGAAGCGAGGCAGAGGCGGACGCGAATCCTAACGCTAGTGATTAGACAAAAGGTGAATTAGAAGCTATGTCTCGCTCTCTTAAAAAAGGTCCATTTGTCGCAGACCACCTGATGACCAAGGTGGAGCGGTTGAATGAAAGCGGTCGGAAAGAGGTGATCAAAACCTGGTCACGTGCCTCAACAATTCTGCCGCAGATGATTGGACACACAATTGCTGTTCACAATGGTCGTCAGCATGTGCCTGTTTATGTTTCGGAACAGATGGTGGGTCACAAGCTGGGTGAGTTTGCCCCTACCCGCACCTTTAAAGGTCACTCAAAGTCTGATAAGAAAGCACGTCGATAAAAGAAAAAGCAATTAGCATCAGCCATCGGGCTGATGGCTGACCGCTAATCGCTCAAGGAGTAAAGTGATGGCTCTCGCAACTGGAGAAGTTAAAGCAAGTGCAAAATATGTCCGCATGTCGCCTCACAAAGTGCGCCGTGTTTTGGACCAAATTCGGGGACGCTCCTATCGGGAAGCCCTGATTATTCTAGAATTTATGCCCTATCGCTCCTGCGATCCCATCTTAAAGGTGTTGCGATCGGCGGTTGCAAACGCAGAACACAATGAGGGTTTAACCCCAGCCGATTTGGTAATCAGTCAGGCATTTGCCGATCAAGGTCCGGTGCTGAAGCGCTTTCGCCCTCGTGCACAAGGTCGCGCTTACCAAATTCGCAAGCCGACCTGCCATATTACAATTGCCGTTGCGCCGGGCGCAGGCGAAGAAGATTAATTATTAGCTCAGAGGACGCACCGTGGGACAGAAGATTCATCCAGTAGGCTTTCGCCTTGGCATTACACAGGAGCATCGCTCGCGCTGGTTTGCTGATTCCAGCCGTTACCCCAAACTCCTGCAGGAAGATCACACCATTCGCCATTTCATTGAGAAGAACCCGCAGAAGCTCAAGAGCCTCGACAGTCCTGGTATCTCTCAGGTTCGTATCGAGCGCAAAGCAGATCAAATTGACCTAGAGATTCACACGGCTCGCCCGGGTGTGGTTGTGGGTCAAGGAGGTCAAGGAATCGAGAGATTGCGGAGCGGTTTGCAGCAGGCGTTAGGGGATAACGATCGCCAAATCCGGATTAACGTGGTGGAAGTAGCTCGCGTTGATGCGGATGCCAGCTTGATTGCGGAATATGTTGCTCAGCAGCTAGAGCGTCGGGTTTCTTTCCGTCGTGTGGTACGTCAAGCGATTCAGCGGGCACAGCGAGCGGGCATCGAAGGAATCAAAATCCAGGTCAGCGGTCGTTTGAATGGCGCGGAGATTGCCCGAACAGAGTACACTCGCGAAGGCAAAGTGCCTCTCCATACCCTCCGTGCTGATATTGACTTTGCCTACAAGACAGCGCAGACGATCTACGGAATTCTTGGTATCAAAGTCTGGATTTTCCGGGGTGAAATCATTCCGGGTCAAGAAATTGACAATACTCCGGCTAATGCTCCCCAACGTCGCCGTCAACAGCGCCGCCGTCAACAATATGAAGATCGATCGAACGAAGGATAAGAGTGAGGCTTGGGTTTAACTTCTGCTCAAGGAATTGAAACTCAGCATCTAATTAAGAGGTACTCATCATGCTAAGTCCTAGAAGAACTAAATTCCGCAAGCAGCACCGGGGACGGATGCGCGGTATGGCGACAGCGGGCAACGAAATTAACTTTGGCGATTTCGCGCTGCAAGCTCAAGAGCCATCTTGGATCACCTCCCGGCAGATTGAAGCGAGCCGTCGTGCCATGACCCGTTACATTCGTCGGGGTGGCAAAATCTGGATTCGCATCTTCCCAGACAAGCCTGTAACGATGCGTCCTGCTGAAACTCGGATGGGTTCTGGTAAAGGGAATCCAGAATTTTGGGTGGCAGTGGTTAAGCCTGGCCGGATTATGTTTGAAATCGCAGGCGTGTCTGAAGAAATCGCACGGGAAGCAATGCGGTTAGCAGCTTATAAGCTGCCGATCAAAACAAAGTTTATTACACGGGAATCCGGGGAGTCATAAACACCATGCCTCTACCCAAAATTTCAGAATTTCGGGAACTCAGCGATCAGGAAGTTTCTGATCAAATCGCCTCAACTAAGAAAGAGCTTTTTCAGTTGCGCTTCCAGAAAGCAACTCGTCAGCTCGAAAACTCGCACCAGTTCAAGCATTTGCGTCACAAGCTGGCTCAACTGATGACAATCGAGCGGGAACGTCAAATTCAATCAGCAGACGAATAGAGGTTAGGTTGCAATGGCAGTCAAAGAGCGAGTCGGCTTAGTCGTAAGCGACAAAATGGAAAAGACGGTGGTGGTTGCTGTAGAGAATCGCGCCCCGCACCCAAAGTACAAAAAGATCCTTGCCCGTACCAAGCGGTACAAGGTGCATGACGAAGAGAACAAATGTAAGGTGGGCGATCGTGTTCGCATTCAGGAGACTCGACCCCTTAGCCGCACCAAATGCTGGGCGGTTGTCGAAATCCTTGGCAATGCTCCCACGGTATAACCCCCAGAACTCTATTTTTTGTGCAGAGCGTGCAAAAAATAACCAGGAAGAAGATGAAGGACGAGGGAGACTGATCGATGATTCAACAAGAAACCTACCTGAATGTGGCAGATAACAGCGGTGCCCGCAAGCTGATGTGCATTCGCGTCTTGGGTGGTAATCGCCGTTATGCAGGCGTGGGTGACGTGATTATTGCCGTGGTCAAAGATGCACTCCCCAACATGGCGGTAAAAAAATCCGACGTGGTGCGGGCAGTGGTTGTTAGAACTAGAAAAGGATTGCGGCGAGACAGCGGTATGAGCATTCGCTTTGACGATAACGCTGCTGTAATCATCAATGCTGAAGGCAACCCTAGAGGCACTCGTGTCTTTGGTCCCGTTGCGCGGGAATTGCGCGACAAAAACTTTACTAAGATCGTTTCGCTGGCTCCGGAGGTGCTGTAATGGCTCAAACTAAAGTGCGTCATAAAATGCACATAAAAAAGGGGGATACGGTACAGATAATTACCGGTAGCGAGAAGGGTAAAGTTGGTGAAGTGCTGCGCGTCTTTCCTGAAACCAGCCGTGTCATTGTTCAAGGCGTTAACGTCAAGACGAAGCACGTCAAACCCCAGCAGGAAGGTGAATCGGGGCAAATTACCACTGCAGAAGCACCGATTCACAGCTCCAACGTAATGATTTACTCCAGCAAAGAGAAAGTGGCTAGTCGCATCTGCTACACCATCAACGCTGAAGGTCGCAAAGTGCGAATGCTGAAGAAAACGGGTGAGATTCTAGACTAACTATTTATCCCTGACCAAGACCAGGGAACCGTGAGGAAATTATGGCAGATATTAGACTGAAAAAGATTTATCAAGACAATGTGGTGCCGAAGCTGACTGAGCAATTCAGCTACAGCAACGTTCACGAAGTCCCGAAGCTAGTAAAAGTCACTGTCAACCGAGGCTTAGGCGAGGCGGCTCAAAACGCCAAAGCGATGGAATCCTCTCTGAAAGAGATCGCCGTAATTACGGGTCAGAAACCAGTTGTGACAAGAGCGAAGAAAGCGATCGCAGGTTTCAAGATCCGGCAGGGAATGCCCGTTGGCGTGATGGTGACACTGAGAGCCGATCGGATGTACAACTTTTTGGATCGCTTCATGAACTTGGCGCTGCCCCGCATCCGCGATTTTCGAGGAGTGAGCCCGAAGAGCTTCGACGGTCGGGGTAACTACACGCTGGGCGTTCGCGAACAATTAATTTTCCCTGAGATCGTTTATGACGACATCGATCAGATCCGGGGGATGGATATTTCAATCATTACCACTGCTAATACAGACGAAGAAGGTCGCGCCTTGCTGAAAGAGTTGGGAATGCCCTTCCGGGAGAATTAAGGCAGCTTCATCGAAGAGGAAACTATGGCGGCTAACGATACTATTTCAGACATGCTGACACGCATTCGTAACGCAGGCTTGGCGCGGCATCAAACGACGGAGGTTCCCTCCACGAAGATGACCCGCAGCATTGCCAAAGTGCTGCAAGAAGAAGGATTCATTGGTGACTTCTCCGAAAAAGAAGAGGGTGTCAAAAAAACGATAGTGATCACTCTAAAGTACAAGGGTAAGACCCGTCGTCCGATTATCACGGCTTTGCAGCGCATCAGTAAACCCGGACTGCGTGTCTACTCTAACCGGAAGGAATTGCCTCGCGTGTTAGGTGGCATTGGTATTGCTGTCATCTCCACCTCTAGCGGCATCATGACCGATCGCGATGCCCGCAAGCAGGGGCTGGGTGGCGAAGTCCTCTGTTACATCTGGTAAGAACCTAAGGAGGAAATCATGTCTCGTATTGGAAAACGCCCGATTCCCGTTCCCCAGAAAGTAACCGTAACGATCGCTGGTCAGGATGTGGCGGTTAAAGGACCAAAAGGCGAACTAGCTCGTACCTTACCCGCTGAGGTAGAAGTTGTTCAAGATGGGGAAACCCTTCTGGTGAATCGCCGCAATGAGTCTCGCAGCGCCCGACAGCGCCATGGGCTTTGCCGCACTCTCGTTGCCAACATGGTAGAAGGAGTGTCGCAAGGCTTCCAGAAGCGCTTGGAGATCCAGGGAGTTGGCTATCGTGCTCAAGTCCAGGGACGGAATTTGGTGCTAAACGTTGGATATAGCAACCCTGTTCAAATTGAGCCGCCTGAAGGAATTCAGCTTGCGGTTGAGAACAACACCAACGTCGTTGTTACAGGAATCAATAAAGAGTTAGTTGGCAATACTGCCGCTAAGATTCGTTCAGTTCGTCCGCCAGAACCTTATAAGGGTAAGGGCATTCGCTACTCTGGTGAAGTGGTTAGACGTAAGGCAGGTAAGGCAGGTAAGAAGTAATGAAGAGGACTCGCAAGGAAGCGACCCATCGTCGCCACACTCGCATTCGCCGTACGGTTACAGGAACAAGCGATCGCCCCCGGTTGGCAATCTTCCGTTCTAACCAGCATATTTATGCTCAAGTGATCGACGATTCCCAACAGCATACAATTGCCGCCGCTTCTACATTAGAGGCAGAATTGCGCTCTAAGCTAGAAACTGGCTCGACCTGTGATGCTTCTACCGAGGTCGGTAAGCTAATTGCAGAACGCGCGGCTGCTAAAGGAATTCAGCAAGTCGTGTTCGATCGCGGCGGTAATTTGTACCATGGTCGCGTCAAGGCATTGGCTGACGCTGCTAGAGAAGGTGGACTGAACTTCTAAGGGAAGGACTAATTATGGCTAAAGAGCGAGAGCAGCGTCGTAAAAATAATAAAGCCACTAAAGAAAAGGAAAGCGAGTGGCAGGAGCGGGTCGTCCAAATTCGACGGGTGACTAAGGTTGTCAAGGGTGGTAAAAAACTCAGCTTCCGGGCGATCGTGATCGTCGGCAATGAACGCGGTCAGGTTGGTGTTGGGGTTGGTAAAGCTAGCGACGTGATTGGTGCCGTCCGCAAGGGCGTTGCAGATGGCAAAAAGCACTTGGTGGAGGTGCCTTTGACCAAGGCAAACTCAATCCCTCACCCAGTTAATGGTTTAGGCGGTGGTGCAAAAGTGCTGATGCGCCCTGCTGCACCGGGGACGGGTGTAATCGCTGGGGGAGCCGTCCGTACTGTATTGGAGTTGGCAGGGGTTAAAAACATTCTGGCGAAGCAGCTGGGATCAGGCAATCCCCTCAACAATGCAAGAGCTGCTACCAATGCACTTGCCTCACTGCGAACCTTCTCTGAGGTGGCAGAAGAACGGGGTGTGCCAATTGAGAACTTGTACGGCTAACGAACGGTTTAACGGGTAAGAGTATCCTTCAAGCAGCAAAGATTGATTTACGCACAATCTAAGGAAAAAGAACGATGAGATTAGAAGATGCCGTTCCTCAAAAAGGCTCCCAAAAGCGCAAGCGGCGCATTGGTCGAGGTATTTCGGCTGGGCAAGGGGCAAGCGGCGGGTTTGGCATGCGGGGTCAAAAGTCTCGCTCTGGTCGCGGCACCCGTCCTGGCTTTGAAGGAGGGCAAATGCCTTTGTATCGGCGTATCCCGAAGCTGAAGCACTTTCCGTTGGTGAACCGCGTGAACTACACGGTGATCAATGTGGGTGATCTGGCATCCCTAACGGCCAATAGCGAAGTGAGTCTCAGCTCGCTGATTGAAGCTGGCATTGTGACCAGTGATGATGGTCCGCTCAAGATTTTGGGTGACGGTGATCTCTCCGTGAAGCTGAACGTGACAGCAGCTGCTTTTACAGAATCGGCTCGTACCAAGATTGAGCAAGCGGGCGGAAGCTGTGAAGTGGTTAGCTAAAGGGCTGGCTGCTCACTTAAAAACAAGTGCCAAAATCAGTGCCTAGCCTGATAGACAGCGATCGCCTCATGCGACAGTTGTTCTAAGCAGGTCTAGGCACTTACACTTAAGAAAGAGTTTATAGAAATAATGCTATAACCGCCGCTACAGAGGTATCTTTCATGGTTGTTAACCGAGATAAAGCACCAACAGCGCAAGAAACATTTGTTCAGATGGCACAAGCCGCTGGACTGAGAGGGCGGCTGTTGATTACCGTCGGAATGCTAATTTTAGTTCGCCTAGGTATCCGAATTCCGGTTCCAGGAATTGATCGGGACGCCTTCCAGCAGGCTGTGCAAGGTGGTGCATTGGGTAGCCTAGTTGGACTATTTGATTTATTTGTGGGCGGCGGTCTATCAGCCTTAGGCATCTTCGCTCTGGGCATTTTGCCCTACATCAACGCTTCGATCATCATGCAGCTGATGACGAAGGCTTTGCCGAGCTTGGAAGACCTACAGAAGAACGAAGGTGAAGCCGGAAAGCGCAAAATCTCCCAAATCACTCGCTATGTAGCCTTGGGCTGGGGGATTATTCAAAGTGTAGGTCTTGCCATCTTTGTAAATAACTACGCAACTAATCCGGGTCCTGTTTTCATTGCAGAAACAGCGCTAGCACTAACCGCTGGATCTATGTTCGTCATGTGGGTAGGGGAGCTGATTACTGAGCGCGGTATTGGTAACGGTGCATCGCTGCTTATCTTTGTCAGCATTGTCTCTTCTTTACCCGCTCAAATTGGTAACACGATTGAACTGGCACAGAACAGCAACGATCGCAGCACGGTAGGCGGTGTTATTCTGCTTGCGTTCGTTTTCCTGGCAATGATTGTTGGGATTGTATTTGTACAGGAAGGCACTCGGCGAATTCCAATTATCTCTGCGCGTCGTCAGGTGGGTCGGCGGATGTATCTAGAGAGAAGCAGCTATCTGCCGCTGCGGCTTAACCAGGGCGGTGTGATGCCTATTATCTTCACTTACGCTTTCCTATCTCTACCATTCTTTTTGCTGCAAGTGCTGCCAGATAACCCAATCCTGACTCAGGCAATCAAATATCTTAGTCCTGGAAGCTGGGTTTATATCGTGCTGTATCTGGGGTTGATTATCTTCTTCAGCTATTTCTATACCTCTCTCTTCGTTGATCCCGTAGATTTGTCTCAAAACCTTAAGAAGATGGGATCTAGTATTCCAGGCATTCGCCCGGGTAAAGCTACTAGTGAATATATTGAGCGGGTGCTAAACCGCTTGACTTTTCTAGGTGCTATTTTCTTGGGCGCGATCGCTATCGTTCCCACGATCGTGGAAGGCGCAACTAATGTGACTACCTTTCAAAGACTGGGGGCAACTTCACTGCTGATTCTAGTAGGGGTGGCAATTGACACGGCAAAGCAGATCCAAACCTACGTGATTTCCCAACGCTACGAAGGAATGGTGAAACAATAGTGGCACGATTAATTTTCCTGGGTCCGCCAGGAGCTGGAAAGGGCACTCAAGCTTTAATGCTGGCGCAGGAGCAGCAAATTCCTCACATCTCGACCGGTGAAATTTTGCGTACTGCGGTGGCCCTAAAAACAGAACTGGGGCAAAAAGCCCAGTCTTACATGGATCAAGGTGAATTGGTTCCAGATCAGCTCATTCTTGATTTGGTGCGCGATCGGCTCGGTCAAGAGGATGCTAAAGCTGGATGGATTCTAGATGGGTTTCCTCGCACAGTGGCTCAGGCAGAGTTCTTGGATAACTTACTAAATGAGATCCATCAGACCTGCGACAATGTCATCAATTTTGATGTACCTGACGAAGCACTGCTCGCACGGTTGCTACTCCGGGGGCGAAAAGATGACACAGAAGAAGTTATCCGCAACCGTTTAGAGGTCTACCGAGCGCAGACTGCCCCCCTTATTGATTTCTACAACAGTCGCCACCAGCTCATCACGATTGACGGCGACCAGAAAATCGAAGAAATAACCGCTAAGCTGTGGCAAATTCTTAAATCGGCATGACTTGACAATCTCCAAAAACGGATCTAGGGTTACTCTGCCAACGGTAGCTCAGCTTCATCACATGCTAGAGCTACCGGAGCTTAAGCCGCTTTTGTAAACATTTGTTAGGCTAGAGAGAGTGTCAAGCCCTCGCTTTGTAGTAGGTTTTAGAGCCTTACTCGCGTCAAATTTATACCAGGAGTACTCGCTTTGTCTAAACAGGATCTAATTGAGATGGAAGGGACAGTGACAGACTCACTGCCCAATGCTATGTTTCGAGTTGATTTGGATAATGGCTTCAATGTGCTTGCCCACATCTCTGGCAAGATTCGCCGCAATTACATCAAAATCCTGCCAGGCGATCGCGTTAAAGTGGAGCTAACGCCCTATGACTTAACTAAAGGTAGGATTACTTATCGTCTCCGCAATACAAATACCAAAAAGTAGCGACACAGGTGGCATAGGACAGTTATTGTTCTGAGCTGCTGCTAGTTCTAGTATGCTCATTTCAAGCTCACTGAGCTTGGAGTGAATCGAAATTCTTGCTGCTGAAGCAGGCTGTGTCAGCAAGTTGACAGTGCTTCTGTTAAGCGATATGATATTACGTTTGTAGTCTTGAATATAACTTAGGGGACATGAAAGTCCGAGCATCTGTAAAAAGAATGTGCGAAAAGTGCCGCGTCATCCGTCGTCGCGGTCGGGTTATGGTGATTTGTTCTAACCCAAAACACAAGCAGCGTCAGGGTTAGTTATTTTTAGCAGTTTCCAGGCGCTTAGTGCCTTCCAAATTAAGCATTACGAGCTTCAAAGCATTGCCTGGACTTTCAGAACTTTAGATTTACGGCTAGCGGCTGATAGAAGCAATAAAGAGAGGTTTGGAACGTGGCACGAATTGCAGGAGTTGACCTCCCCCGAGACAAGCGCGTTGAGATTGGTTTGACTTACATCTATGGTATTGGCTTAACGCGGTCAAAGCAGGTTTTAGCTAAAACAGGTGTTAACCCTGATACCCGTATCAAGGATCTCAGCGACGCTGAAGTCATTTCACTCAGGGAAGTCGTTGAAGGAGATTACCAGGTAGAGGGTGACCTACGTCGTCTAGAGTCCATGAACATCAAACGGTTGATGGACATTGGCACTTATCGGGGTCGTCGCCATCGTATGGGGCTGCCAGTACGTGGTCAACGGACGCGTACTAACGCACGGACCCGTCGAGGTGGACGCCGGACGGTAGCAGGGAAGAAAAAGGCACCTGGCAAGAAGTAATTGGGCGCTTTGGCAGCATCAGTTTCATGCGGCAGGTGGCTGCAGCAAGCAGTTGGGGTTTAGGCACTCAATTATTTGTATTTAGATATGTTTGGGCTTTGATTTGAGATTACATTGGCAGAAAGGCAGCACGTATGGCGAGACAACCAACAAAGAAGACGGGTGGCGCGAAAAAGCAGAAGCGGAATGTCCCTAGCGGCGTAGCGCATATTCAGTCTACGTTCAACAACACAATCATCACGATCACCGACATAAACGGTGAAGCGATCTCCTGGGCATCCTCAGGTTCTAGTGGGTTTAAGGGTGCAAAGAAAGGAACTCCATTTGCGGCTCAAACGGCAGCTGAGAATGCAGGTCGTCGGGCAGCAGATCAAGGGATGCGCCAGATTGAAGTGATGGTAAGCGGCCCAGGTTCTGGACGGGAAACTGCGATCCGAGCGCTGCAGGGAGCAGGTTTGGAAATCACATTAATTCGAGATGTAACGCCAATCCCTCACAATGGTTGTCGTCCCCCCAAGCGACGCCGCGTTTAAAGCTGCTGAATCAATGGGGTGTTGAGGAGTGAAGAAAGAGTACTTTCTAGGGCGAGAAAGAAGGGAGGCTAGGCTGTGGCACAGTTTCAAGTTGAGTGCATTGAATCCGATACAAGTGAAGATCGAAGCTCATACAGCAAATTTATTTTAGAACCCCTCGATCGTGGTCAGGGGATCACAGTCGGAAATGCGCTACGGCGGGTGTTACTCTCCAACTTGGAGGGAGCCGCCGTGACTGCCGTTCGGATTGCGGGCGTCACGCATGAGTTTATGACGGTTCCGGGTGTGCGAGAGGATGTGCTTGATGTTCTGATGAACATGAAGGAAATTGTCCTTAAAAGTTACTCTTCGCAGCCTCAGATTGGTCGTTTGCGTGTTGAAGGACCTGCTACCATCACGGCAGCCTACTTTGAGCTTCCTTCAGAGGTTGAGGTCATTAATCCAGATCAGTATGTTGCAACCATAGCGGCAGGTGCAACGCTAGAGATGGAATTCCGAATTGAGAAAGGGGTAGGATACCGAGCAATCGATCGTAGCCGTGATGAAGGTTCCGCTTTAGATTTCCTGCAGATTGACTCAATTTTCATGCCAGTTCGCAAGGTGAACTACTCGATTGAAAGCGCCAGGCTGGGAGAGTCACTAGAAAAAGATCGCCTTGTTATGGAGATTTGGACGAACGGCAGTTTGACTCCGCAGGAAGCCTTGAGCCAAGCAGCAGACATTTTGGTTGGACTCTTTAATCCGCTACGGGAGATCGATTTTGCACCGATCGATGATTTAGACGAAGGTTCGGACGATCCCGCTAATCAAATTCCGATTGAAGAACTGCAGCTTTCAGTGCGGGCCTACAACTGCCTGAAACGGGCACAAATCAACTCCGTTGCCGATCTGCTGGACTACACTCAAGAAGATCTCTTGGAAATCAAGAACTTTGGAGCGAAATCAGCAGAAGAAGTGATCGAGGCGCTGCAGGACCGGTTGGGTATCACGCTACCGCATGATAAGTCTTCGCGTCCTGCCCAGTAGTTAGAGAGGCTGAGGCAGAGAACTACTTTCTGTCGCTTTTTTGTGTCGTTTTGTATTGTTTATTTTGTTTCTACTATGCGTCACCGTTGTCGCGTCCCGCAGTTGGGTAAGCCTGCTGACCAACGAAAAGCACTTTTGAGGGCGCTAACTACAGAACTAATTCGTCATGGTCGTATCACCACGACCAAGGTGAGAGCGAAAGCCGTTCGCTCCGAAGCAGAACGGATGATCACCCTAGCTAAAGATGGTTCGCTTGCCGCTCGTCGAGAGGCAATGGGCTACATTTATGACAAACAGCTTGTTCATGTGCTGTTTGAGCAGGTAAAGGATCGTTATGGCGATCGTACTGGCGGCTATACTCGCATCCTCCGCACGATCAACCGTCGTGGTGACAATGCAGAGATGGCGATCATTGAGCTAACCTAGGTTCAGTGATGGTTGTGATGCCAGCTACTAGCCTTTCCAAAGCGAATTCAGTCATTCAGCCAATGGAAAAACAGCGGGTTGCCTTGGTCATTCAGTACCTGGGTACTCATTTTCATGGCTGGCAGCGGCAGCTTAAGCAGCGTACAGTGCAGCAGGAGATCGAGACGGCGATTGCTTCCATGGTAGGTTATCCTGTCACACTGCATGGTGCTGGGCGTACTGATGCGGGGGTTCATGCAGCCGCGCAGATTGCTCACTTTGATGCACCTGCTCATATTCCAGCGCATCGTTGGGCGGATATCCTTAATGCACGGTTAGCAAAGGATGTTTTGATCCGCGCCTCGACTGCCGTCAGTGCAAATTGGCACGCTCGTTTTTCTGCTGTGTGGCGTCGCTATCGCTATACGATTTACACAGAGTCCCGTCCAAATCTGTTTGTGCGTTCGTTTGCGTGGCACTATTATTTGTCACCGCTTAGTGAAGCACTGATGCAGAAGGCACTGGAGCCTTTGGTTGGGCAGCAGCATCTCGCAGCGTTCCATCGGGCTGGCTCAAAACGCCCTCATTCCTGGGTAGATGTGCAGGTGGCAGAGTGTACACGGCGCGGTGCCTTGATTGAGATTGAGCTGCAGGCAAGCGGCTTCCTCTACGGCATGGTCAGGCTGCTAGTAGGGATGTTGGTAGAGGTGGGAAGCGAAATGCGATCTCCCCATGAGTTCACCGAGATCTGGCAGCAGCAGCGGCGAGATTTGGTGAAATATGCCGCTCCTCCGCAAGGATTGTGCTTGCTGCGAGTGGGTTACCCAGATTTTCCACTGCCGCCCGAGCTTTGGTTTGACACACAGCCCCATTTTCTCTTGCCCACGGCAGAAATACTCTCTGGAACCTGCTAACCAAATTTTTACACCCTGAAACTTTACGCAAGCTGAAGCACAGTGACGCACTATGAATAAAACTTACCTTCCTCCCCAAGATACGATCGAGCGCAACTGGTATATAGTTGACGCTGCAAACCAGCGCCTCGGACGGC
This sequence comes from Phormidium tenue FACHB-886, assembly GCF_014764505.1. Classification (GTDB taxonomy): domain Bacteria; phylum Cyanobacteriota; class Cyanobacteriia; order Elainellales; family Elainellaceae; genus FACHB-886. The sequence continues at coordinate 93,279 of NZ_JACXWX010000007.1, read as the reverse complement.
TCGCTAGCGAGATTGCCATGGTGTTGCGCGGCAAGAACAAGCCAACCTACACGCCGCATCTAGACACAGGCGACTTCGTAATTGTGGTAAACGCCGAAAAGATAGACATCACGGGCAAGAAGCGCGTTCAAAAATTGTACCGTCGTCATTCCGGTCGTCCGGGTGGTATGAAAACTGAGACGTTTGCTCAACTGCAGGAGCGGATTCCAGAGCGAATTATTGAGCAAGCTGTGAAGGGAATGCTGCCCAAAAACACCTTAGGAAGGCAGCTCTTTACCAAGCTGAAGGTCTACACTGGACCCAACCATCCGCACCAAGCACAGCAGCCCGAAGTTCTTAATGTCACAACTATTCCTAGAGGTTAAAACGAATGCAGGCAATTGATAAGAGCGATCGCGTTATGTATTGGGGCACAGGTCGGCGGAAGTCTGCCGTCGCGCGTGTGCGTCTTGTCCCAGGTACAGGTCAAATTACTATTAATGGCAAGCCTGGGGATCTGTATCTTCAGTTTAATCCTACCTATCTCTCGGTCGCCAAGGCTCCGCTAGAAACGCTGGGCTTGGAGAACGAATACGATATCTTGGTGAGTGCGTCAGGTGGCGGCTTAACGGGACAGGCGGATTCAATTCGACTGGGTGTAGCTCGGGCGCTGTGCGAACTTGACCCAGAAAACCGCAAGCCCCTGAAAGTTGAGGGCTACCTCACGCGTGATCCCCGCGCTAAAGAACGGAAGAAGTACGGGTTACACAAGGCACGCAAAGCGCCTCAGTACTCTAAGCGCTAAACTAGTTCACTGCCGCTGGCAGGTTGCGACTGCGTTAGGCTCGCTAGAATGAAGATAGCTTGAGATCAGAACAGCACTAACTTTTACTCAATTGACACCATGGCAAAAGCTGATATTCACCCTGAGTGGTATCCCGAAGCGAAAGTTTACTGCAACGGTGAACTAGTGATGACCGTTGGTTCCACCAAGCCCGAACTGCATGTAGACGTTTGGTCAGGGAATCATCCCTTCTTTACGGGAACCCAAAAGATTATTGACACCGAAGGTCGTGTAGAACGCTTCTTGCGAAAGTACGGCATGTCAGATTCTTCCAAATCGAGTGGAGATGCTAAGAAAAAATAGCGTCAGTAGCCGTAATTCTTCGCGTTCTTCTTCGCAATTGAGGCTACAGCTATGGCGGAATCCTATTTACTCGACAAATTAAAATCGGTCGAACAAACTTTTCACGAACTGACTCGGCGGATGGCAGATCCAGACATTGCAAGGGATCCCGCCGAGTTTCAACGTATCGCAAAAGCGCGATCATCTCTTGAAGAAACCGTTAACGCCTTTGAGGATTGGAAGAAAGCCCAAGCGGACCTGGAAGGTTCGCGCCAAATTCTGAAAGAGGCAGGCGGCGATAATGAGATGCGAGAGATGGCATCTCTAGAAGTTGGGGAGCTGGAAAATCGAATTGAAGCGCTTGAACAACAGCTAAAGGTGCTGCTGTTGCCCCGTGACCCAAATGATGACAAGAACATCATGTTGGAGATTCGGGCAGGGACAGGTGGCGATGAAGCTAGCATCTGGGCAGGCGATCTAGTGCGGCTCTATTCCCGTTATGCGGAGGGGCAGCGTTGGCGCGTCAAGCTGGTGAGTGAATCGCCGACTGAATCAGGCGGTTTTAAAGAAGCTATTTTGGAGATTCAAGGCGATCAGGTTTACAGCAAGCTGAAGTTCGAGGCAGGAGTCCATCGTGTCCAGCGGGTTCCTGTGACTGAGGCAGGTGGGCGAGTCCATACCTCCACTGCAACGGTCGCAATTATGCCCGAAGTGGATGATGTGGAAGTTGAGATTGACCCTAAAGATATTGAGCTAACTACTGCTCGATCGGGTGGTGCAGGCGGTCAGAATGTCAACAAGGTGGAAACGGCAGTGGACTTGATCCACAAGCCGACGGGTATTCGAATCTTTTGTACTGAAGAGCGATCGCAGCTGCAGAACCGGGAGCGGGCAATGCAGATCCTCCGCGCCAAGCTGTACGAAATTAAGCTGCGGGAGCAACAGGAAGCCGTGACTTCGATGCGGCGATCACAAGTGGGAACGGGGTCACGCTCCGAAAAAATCCGCACCTACAACTACAAAGATAATCGTGTCACTGATCACCGCCTCGGTCAGAACTTCACACTCACTCCTGTGTTGGAAGGTGATTTGGAAGATTTGATTCAGTCTTGTATCTCGCAAGACCAGCAGGAGCGGCTAGAGGAAATGGCGACTTCTACTTCGCCAGCAGCTTCTTTGTAGTCCTGTCGATAGCACTAGTGCCTTCGTTGGGCAAACCTTTACGGAAATTTCGCTTCCTGAGGTTTTCACATATTCTGATTTAGGTAAATAGCGCCATAAGTGCTAAACATTCTGGAGCCGCCAATGCTGCTCCTTTTTTGTGTTTTCGTATTAGATCTATTTGGTCATAATTTAACTAAGGGAGCTAGAAGTAGTTAGCGCTATCGAGATACCTCCGCTCATCTGTTAGAAATTTTCCTAAACCCCAACTCCGATCGCCTAACTAGATCTAGAATGTGCAGAGTGAATAGTCCTCTTGTACTACGCTGCCACTTATGCCACGCTTTCTTCACCTTGCCGATGTTCATTTAGGGTTCGATCGCTACGACAACAAGCAGCGCACTCAGGATTTTTTCTATGCCTTTCAGGATGCGATCGAGAAGTATGCGATTGGTGAACAAGTTGATTTTGTTTTGATTGCAGGCGATTTGTTTGAGCATCGCAATATCCAGCCGAGTACTTTGAACCAAGCGCAAATTGCCTTGCGGTCGCTAAAAGCCGCCGGGATTCCGGTGCTGGCGATCGAAGGGAATCACGACAATCGTCCTTACGGAACCAAGACAAGCTGGCTGCGGTATTTGGCGGATTGGCAGCTGCTGATTCTCCTAGAAACGGGTGATGTAGCAATGGGGGAACCCTTATACTCACCGTGGGATGGTTGCTCTGGGGGATATATTGACCTTGACTGCGGTGTGCGCGTGTTAGGGTCGCAGTGGTATGGTGCTTCTGCGCCACGGGCGATCGAGCAAATTGCTGCCGCTATTCGAACTCTACCGCCGATTAACCAGACTGTGATGATGTTTCATCACGGCTTAGAGGGGCAAATAGCCCGCTATCAAGGGGCACTGCGCTATGCCGAAGTGCTGCCGTTGAAACAGGCAGGCGTGAACTATCTGGCGCTGGGGCATATTCACAAAAGCTACGCGCTCGAGGGCTGGATCTTTAATCCGGGTTCTATCGAGGCAAACAGTGTGGAAGAGGCAGGGTTTGATCGCGGTGTTTACCTAGTTGAAATGGACAGCACTGGAGTCAAGGCAGAGCTGAAGCAAGATTATCAGCAGCGTCCAGTCGTGCGGCTACGGCTAACTGCTAGAGGACAAGAAAGCGTTGAGGAAATTAAGCAGGGGGCAGTTGCTGAGATTCACCAGGCGATCCAAGCAAAGAAGCTCAACCCAGATGAAGAGCCGATCGTGGAGCTACGGCTAGATGGGCAAGTAGGATTCGATCGCCTCGATCTTGATACACGGCAGCTGCAGCTCCAGCTCCAGCAGATTAGCCGTGCCCTGATTTTTCTACTGAAATATGAGGCAGATGCGGTGGCTTATGCCTCGCCTTTACCCGAGGATGCCGATCGATTGCAAATTGAGCGGGAAGTTTTTATGGATTTACTAACTGCCCATAATACCTACAAGAAGCGATCGACCGAGCTAGCCCAAGGCTTAATCGAGCTGAAAGACTGGCAGCTGCAAGGACAGGCTGAAGCAGAGCTGTATGAGTTTCTTGAAAATTTGCTGCTCTCAAATGAAGCATGATTTGCCCTTCCAGCATTACCTGCCCCCAATAGCTCTTAAAATTTTGTTAAAGTTGGTCTGATGCAATATTAGTTAAAACAATCGCCAAGGGAGTCTCGAATGCTGCGCCTGGAACATATCAGCAAAATCTATCCGACAGGCGAAGTGCTGAAAGACATTAACTGGGAAGTGAAGCCGGGCGATCGAATTGGGTTAGTGGGGGTCAACGGAGCCGGGAAATCAACGCAGCTCAAGATTATTACAGGCGAAATTGAGCCAACGGCAGGCAATATTGTCCGCCCTACCAGTCTGCATATCGGCTATCTCAATCAAGAATTTGACATTGATCCCCAACGAATTGTGCGGGATGAATTCTGGCGGGCTTTTACTGAAGCGAATCAGGTTCACGAAGCGATTCTACAAGTCCAGCACGATATGCAAGCGGCTGATCCCGAATTGCTTGATCGTTTGATTCACAAGCTCGATCGGTTCCAGCGCCAGTTTGAAGCACTAGATGGCTATGGATTGGAAGCACGGATTGAGAAAATTTTGCCAGAAATGGGCTTCGATCCCACTGATGGCGATCGATTCGTTAGCTCATTCAGCGGCGGCTGGCAGATGCGGATGGGTTTAGGCAAAATTTTGCTACAGTCACCCGATTTGCTGCTGCTAGACGAGCCGACTAACCACCTGGATCTAGAGACGATTGAATGGCTAGAAAAATATCTGAAGCGAATTGAAACGCCGATGGTTATCGTTTCCCATGACCGAGAATTTTTGGATCGCCTCTGTACCCAAATTGTGGAAACTGAGCGGGGGATTTCAACGACCTATCTGGGCAACTATAGCGCTTACCTACAGCAGAAAGAGGAAACACAGCTCGCGCAGCTTAGTGCCTTTGAGCGGCAGCAGAAAGAGCTAGATAAACAGCAGGCGTTTGTTGATCGGTTCCGGGCCAGCGCTACTCGAAGCACCCAGGCAAAAAGCCGCGAGAAGCAGCTTGAGAAAGTTGAACGAATTGAAGCACCCGTGGCTGGTGTTAAAACATTGAGGTTTCGCTTTCCGGAAGCGCCCCGTAGCGGTCGTGAAGTAGTGATCATCAAAGATTTGACGCATATATATGATGAGAAAATCCTATTTCTAGGTGCAGAACTGCTGATTGAACGCGGGGATCGCATCGCATTTTTGGGTCCAAATGGCTGTGGCAAATCGACACTGCTGCGGCTAATTATGGGCATGGAGCGGCCTGCCGAAGGCACTGTAAAGTTAGGGGATCATAACGTAATTCCTGGATATTTTGAGCAGAACCAGGCAGAAGCGCTTGATCTAGACAAGACCGTTTTTGAAACAATCCATGACGAAGTTCCAGATTGGAAAAATGAAGAAGTCCGGACACTGTTAGGACGGTTCTTATTTAGTGAAGATACTGTTTTTAAGAAAGTAATTGCATTAAGCGGTGGCGAAAAAGCACGGCTGGCGCTAGCAAAAATGCTGCTGCGCCCTGTTAATTTAATGGTGTTAGATGAGCCAACCAATCACTTAGATATTCCAGCAAAGGAAATGCTGGAGGGAGCCCTGCAGAACTACGATGGAACGGCGATCGTTGTCTCTCACGATCGCTACTTCATCTCGCAAGTTGCCAATAAAATTGTTGAAATTCGCGACGGTGAACTGCGGTTGTATCGCGGTGATTATCACTATTATCTTGACAAAATAGCTGAGGAGAAAGACCGCTCTATCATTGAGGCGCTCGAAGCAGAGAAAGCAGCAAAAGTGGCAGCAAAACGCGACAAACAAAAGGAAAAACAGAAACAAAAAGCGCAGGTTAAAAAAGGCTAGCGACGGTGAGCTGAAGGTTAGCTTAATCACAATCATGAACTGATTATGATTACTGTGGTTGAGTATTAATACTACTTGCGATAGGTCATTGATACTTCCTAATTGAGAGTACGCAATCCCAAAGACTGGATGATATTATTGCTGAGAAATTCCAAACACTGAAGGGCTGTTCACATGGCACAGGCGTTAATTCCTCCGGTGGTGCTGGTGATTTTAGATGGTTGGGGCTACCGGGAAGGCAAAGATGGCAATGCGATTGCTATCTCCAATACTCCGGTAATGAACAGCCTTTGGGCTGCCTATCCACACACTTTAATTCAGGCATCGGGCAAAAGCGTTGGGCTTCCGGAAGGGCAGATGGGCAATTCTGAGGTTGGGCACCTCAATATTGGCGCAGGGCGAATTGTTCCGCAGGAGCTAGTCCGCATTACCGATGCTGTAGAAGACGGGACAATCCTTAGCAATGGTGCTCTGCTGCAAGTTTGTGAAGATGTGCGTCAGCGTAATGGAAAGCTGCATTTGATTGGTCTTTGCTCCAAGGGTGGGGTTCATTCTCACCTGTCTCACCTGTCTGGGATGCTGGAGTTGGCTAAGGAGCAAGGCATTACCGACGTTTGCATCCATGCCATTACGGATGGGCGGGATACAAAGCCCAGCGACGGCTTGGAAGAACTAAAGTTGCTTGATAGCTACATTGAGAAATTTGGCGTTGGGCGCATCGTTACCCTCAGCGGTCGCTACTACGCGATGGATCGAGATCAGCGATGGGACCGAGAAAAGCTGGCGTATGACCTGATGGTGACAGATGGCGAGGGAGACGGGCGATCGGCGCAAGAAGTGCTGCAAGATTCTTATGCTGAAGGTGTTACCGACGAGTTTGTTCTGCCTACTCGAATCGCACCGGGCGCTGTGGAGCCGGGCGATGGCATTATCTTCTTTAACTTCCGGCCCGATCGCGCTCGTCAGTTGACGCAGGCTTTTGTCGATCCAAATTTCAAGAGCTTTGAGCGCACTTACATCACCCCGCTGGCTTTCGCGACCTTCACTCAATACGACCCCCACTTCCCGGTGCTGGTTGCCTTTCCACCACAAAACTCTGACAATATCTTGGGCGAAGTAATTGCTGCCCACGGGCTTCGGCAGTTCCGCACCGCCGAAACCGAGAAATATGCCCATGTTACCTACTTCTTTAACGGTGGACGCGAAGACCCGTTTGAAGGAGAAGACCGGGAGCTAGTGCCTAGCCCGATGGTAGCAACTTACGATCGCGCCCCTGCCATGTCGGCAGTTAAAGTGACAGATGGCGTAGTGGCGGCGATCGAGAAGGGCATTTACTCGCTGGTTGTGATCAACTATGCGAACCCTGACATGGTGGGGCATACCGGCAAAATGGAGGCGGCAGTACAGGCAATCGAGACTGTTGATCAATGCCTTGGTCGCCTGCTGGAGAGCACCATTAAGATGGGCGGCACGGCAATTATCATTGCCGATCACGGCAACGCTGAGGTGATGTGGGATGAACAAGGCAATCCGTGGACTGCCCACACCACAAATCCAGTACCGTTCATCTTGGTCGAAGGCGAACAGCGCAAGATTCCTGGGCATGCAACAGATGTGCAGCTCCGCAGCGATGGTTGTTTGGCAGATATTGCACCGACCATTCTGGATATTCTGCGCCTGCCGCAGCCACCCGAGATGACCGGGCGCTCAATGATCTTACCTGCAGATGTCGATCTGAAGGCAAACCGGACACCCGTTCGAGTCTCCTTATAGAATAGGGATGAGTAGCGTACAATCGCTCAGACACTAGGTAGGAATTTATTGTTATGACGTTAGCGGGTATCGTTCAGGCTCTTTGGGCAATTTCAGCAGTGGGGTTGGTGATTTTGGTTCTGCTCCACAGCCCTAAGGGAGATGGGCTAGGCGGACTGGGGGGACAGGCGCAACTCTTTACCAGTACCAAGAGTGCTGAGTCAACGCTGAATCGTATTACCTGGACGTTGACGGTGGTTTTTATGGGATTGACGGTCGTTCTAAGTGCAGGCTGGCTGAATGCACCGCTGCCTCAATAGCTACCGGCACAGCAGAACAAGCGCATGATCTACAAATTTAAGCGGAGGTTGCCACGGTGGTTGCGATCTCCGCTGCTTTTTATCTTGGGTCTGGCTCTCTTACTGGCAGGCTGGCTTCTGCAGCCAATAGCACTTGCCCAAATGCCTCCTGCTTCAGCAACAGGGCCAGCGCTCCAATCCCATCCGCTGCCACCAACTTTGGCCCAGTGGCAAGACCCTGGCAATCAGGGTGATTATTTTTCGGCTATCGCACCGACCGATGCAGGCTACCTGGTTTGGTCACAGTTTCCTGTGAAAGTCTATGTGCAGTCGATCGATGAAGCTGCCACTCCGCTGAATCAATATGAACGCAATCGTGCTCAAGCCTGGGTTTCGGCTGTGATACAGGCAGTTCATGACTGGACAGTTTATTTACCTCTGGAGATTGTCGCTTCCCCAGACGAAGCAAACATTCAGGTGTTGCGATCGGTTCCCCCACTGCAGCGCTTGCCTGCTGGGGCGGCAGGAAACCCGGCTAATTTGCCGCGAGTGCGATCGGCAGAAACTCGCTATGAGCTATTTGTCGATCGCGCCTCAAACCCACCCCTGCGGTCTCATCGCTTTACCGTGCGGCTTAGCCCCATCCAAACGCCTGCTTACACCCTAGCAACTGCCCGACACGAGCTGGGACACGCGCTCGGCATTTGGGGACACAGCCCAACAGAAACGGATGTCATGTATTTTGCTCAAGTGCGGAACCCGCCTGTCATTTCGGTGCGCGATATCAATACGCTAAAGCGAATTTATGAGCAGCCCACCCAGCTTGGCTGGAACGTGGAGCAAGGTGGTTAACCCACTGCCTTAAGGGTGGAGATCGAGCGAGAACAGTAGATCGGCAGAGGCTAACAAAGTTTCGTCATTGTCCGTTTGGGTGGACTGTAGCGTTGACGCAGCTTCTGGTGCTATCTCTGGTGGTGCACTGAATTGACTGACTACTTTTTCTTTAAATAAACGGGCTAACCCAATTTCTTCTGATAGTGTATGCAAGCTTGCTTTGGCAATTTCTGGAGCCGGAGAAGGCGCTGGCTGGTGCTGCTGATAGACGGCGATCGCCCGAGCAATTGCCTCCATGCGGCGGGCTTGGTCATGGCTGATGCTGGCTTCGTTGTTGCCTAGCCCTGGCGCATTCCAGCGCTGAGTAACAGGGTCAATATAAGACTGAATTCTTGCCCACAGAATTGCCTCTTCACCCGTTTTACCTATCGCACGTGCTCTGACAAGCCAGTCGATGTAGCCTTCTCGATCGAGCGCTGCTTTTGGGGCTTGGTTAGCCAAATCAATACCATTTAGCGCTTCTTCCAGGGTGAGATTAATGCCGTTTGCGATCGCTGTTGCCTGTATTATGGCTGCTTGCTCCTGCAGGCGTTGCAACTGCTTGCGATCGGCTTCTTCAGGCGAGGTTGCTCCGTGCTGATAGGAAAAACTGCCCTGATTCCAAGCTTTGTTTCCTGGATCAATATGTCCGTAGTAGGCAGGGTTGCGATCGCCGTTGGGAGTACGAGTTCCCTCAGCGCTGCCGACTGCCTTTGCCACTAAAGATTCTGAATCGCCTGCAAACAAAGTGTTTAGCGGCAAGGTTGCTAGATTCTCTGAATTAGAGACTTGGGCTGCTGCCGCTGGGCTAGGCTGAGCTGGCGGTGGGGCGATCGGCGGCGGGGCTGCTTCAGGCACTCCGTCGGATGCTAGCCCAAAGTTCAGCTCAACTGGCTTCTGATCAGCCGCAGTCTTGACGGTTTCCAATAAACTGAGAGCAATCGGCGGGGCGGCAGGCGGCTCTACAGGTGTGGCTTCTGCTATGGGTGGAGCAGATTGGGGTGGAGCGGATTGGGGAGGGGCCGGTTCGGCTGGGTCAGGTGGTGGCGGTGGATCAGTCCAGGCAGTATCAGAGGCACCCACGGGCACATCGACTGCATCGGGTGGAACTGCGAGGCGATCGTCCTGAGGCGCTTCTATAGCAGCTGCAGGCAGGGCAGGGGAAGGAATTTCTTCGGCTTGTGCAGCGGTACTATAGCCTAGTGTCAGAGTTGCCAAACTCAGTAACAGCAGTGAGTAGTTCTTCTTCATAGCAGCATTCACCTCAAGGCGGTGTCAGAATACGCTCTAAAATATCTTTGGCAGGTTCAACAATCGTCCAAGTGCCATCCGGCTGTTTTCGTAGCGTTGTGATATGTAAATAGTCACCTGTGCCGATCATTGCACCTGTGGAAACTTCTCCAAGCTGGAGCTGAGATAAGCCACAGAGACGAAATAGATACGCCGGAATCTCTGGTGTGGAATATAGAACGCAAAATTCTGAGTTAGGCTCCACCCGTCCGGCAAAAGGGGCATAGGCAGCATCGCCATTGAGCTGAATCGAGATGTCACCCAACCCCGCTACTACAGGATGATTAGCAATCCGATCGCCCTGTTTAACTGCCCAATTTTGCTGGATTTGAATTTGTCGCAGGGGTTCCGGGCTAGTCATCAAACTGCAAGCCGTCGCTATCAGTGCGATCGCTACCCCGCTGCCCCACAGCAGCCAAATTCTGACCGTAAGCCACAGCTTAAGCTGCCTCGCTAACTGAATAATCTTTTGTTGTTGAGTCATAGCCATTTCACCCCGTTGCACGTCCTCAATACAAAGCCTCTGAGCTGCAATGCTCAAATTTAACAGACAGAGAGAAACGTGGATGGCTGCAACCGCTAGACTCGGTGGCTCAGAATCTGAGGAAGACTCTTTCTAGGAAGAGCCGATCGGCAAATATCTAGGGAGTCTCTGGTGAGTCTCTGGGGCAGAGTCGATCGGTGTCATTTTCAACGGGCTGTGTGCATGGCTCAGTAGCACTACCTGCCCAATCCTCTACCGTTCATCTCCTCATGGGCAATTTTTGTTCCCGTTGAATGCTATTTTGGTTCTTCAACCTGGTCAACTACAGAACCTCTATTCTTCGCTGTTCTGAAAGCTAAATTGGAAACCAGCATATTCTTCGCCTTCGTAAAGCACGATTAGCCAAGTCTGTGGGTGAAATGCAAGCGGGTAAACTTGGCGCTCGGCGGGAACTCCAGCGCGAACCTCGATCGTGGGCAATTGGCAATAAGACTGCTGCAGGATATCTTGCACTCTCGTTCTGGGTTCTCGTTCTGAAACAGTGAGAAACTCTGCTAACTTTTCTCGTGAGATATTGATATTACCGCGAATTTCTCCTTGACATGTTTCGATCGGGGAATGAGCAGGGGTAAGAGAGGAGGTAAACCAATTACTCCAAGTTCCTACTCGCCGCAAATCTACTAATAATGCAAACACTACTACAAAAATACCACCCAGCAGCAACATCTTTAGCAAAGGCGAATCGCTATCAAGATCGCTCATCACCAGCCTCCATTTGTGCAAAGCAGATCGTGACAACCAACAGCCACATTCCTCCTAGAAACAAACTCATTGTTCACCTCCTTGTCGCTTTAGGACAATCAAGATTTTTGTTTATGGATTCTTTTGAAAGCACCTGAGCGATGCTGAATGGGTTACTGTATTTTTTCTCAATTCATAGAGTTTTGTAGAAGATCGGTATTACCTATGCAATCACCTGTTCAATCATTAAAGGAATAGCCGTCCTGCCAGCCAAAGCCCCAGCATGATAGAAACCAAACGCCATCCCCAGATCGACATCGACTTGGGCGTTACAGTTGAGCGGTAGAGTGCGATCGCACCCGGTGTTACCATTAAAGCGATCGCTGGAAACTGCAAGGCAGGATGAGCGACCACTAGCAAATTCAACAGCACCCGCACAACCATTGCTACAACCACCAAGGTTGCTCCTTCACGGATGCCAAAGGACTGGGGTTTGCGGCGGTGGGTGGCTCCTTTGGATCGAGCTTTGCGATTGGCAGCGGCTGATTTGCTCGATGTGCCAATTAGCCAGCGGCTAAAGGCTTTCGTCCAGGAGGGTTTGGATCTGCGATTGTCTTGCGTTGCCCGATGGCGTAGTGCCTGTGCTGTGAGTTCAGCTTCTCGTTCGGCTTTAAACCAATCGATCGACCGTGCCGATACGACCAAAACACCTCGATCGTCTTTTCCCACCTGAGGCACTGAGGTTTGCCCATAGTCGCATAGGTTAGGGACTTGTAGATCGTCAACCGAATAGCCGTGTCGTGCTGCGTTTGCCAATTCCACAGTTTTCCAGTCGTGCTCGATCTGTTTGGCGATCGCTTTTAGCTCCAATAGGGCTGCTTCTTGAGTGTTTGCCAACTCGTTAACATGCTGAGCTTGTGCTTCTAGCTGGCGTATTGCTGCATCCATTTGCTGTGCCGGGCTATCCCAGACCGCTTGCGCTAGCTGCTGGAGATACTGCGTTGATTTTTCTTGCAGCCGAGCCACGCTATCTGCCACAGGATCAGCACGGTGCGATGGGTAAGACTGCCAATCTGCCTGCCCATCCCAAATCGGTTCATCTGGCTCTGCTGCAAATGTACTTGGCAAGGGGTGAGTTACTGCAGGCTGAGTGGATGACGATCGAGCGGGAACATGCGGCAGATCGATCGATCGAGGAGATGAATGGCGGGTTTCCGGTGCTTGGCTTTGCGTTTGACTGCTTTGCGTTTGACTGCTTTGCGTTTGGCTATACGTGGGGTTGGGCACAGCTTGGCTCAGTACAGCTTGGTTGGGTGCAGCTTGGTTGGGTGCAGTTCCGAAGTGGCGCTGAGTTTGGCTTGGCGTGGATTTGCGGCTTTGAGATGGGACAGGAGTGGACAAGTGGGTTGGCTGTCCTGCTGTCCGCTCAGTGGGATACGCAGATTGCTGCCGCTGCCGCGCAGAATGAGCATTGAGATGGGAGACATTGGAGGGAGATTTTTGGGAAGATTTTGGAGAACGACCCGCACCAAACGTAGTGATTGTCTGCGATTGAGCAGGTTGCGCTTGTGGAGGTGTTTGTGTGACGCGGGTATTGGAAGTGGAGTGCGGCTCGACGCTAATCGATCGCAAAGTATCGTAAATTTCCTGAAGTCCTGCCTGGGATTCTCTCATAGCTGTTCCCTCGTTAATTTCTAGGGGGCAAATTGGCTGATCTACAAGATTGGTCTACAAGGCAAAAAGCTGTAATGAAACTACCTTAGTACCGATGTACTAACAATTTAGTGCAATTGTACTCAAACTTCAACAGTTTGATCCATTTTTCTGGGCTAGGGGAACAAAAGACTCAGAACAAACGTATTACTAACCCTTAAAACACATGTACCACAAAAGCAGAACGTCTAGCGCAAATCCATCGCTAAAACTGGTGCAAATCCCTCACGGGTAGGGCGGTTCATGTATACAGCCACGTGAAACTTCATCCCTTCACATCCTGCTCCTGCTTGCGTGCTTACGTGCTTGCCTAATGGTGCTTCCCGCTTAGCTTGAGGACCCTTCTTATGAAAAAGCCCCGCATTGCGGGGCTTTTTCACAGATTTTCCATGATCTGTATGTACGTCGATAGATTTGTACTGTAGGCAAGTGCTTTCACTCAAAGGGCTGAACCTTTCCAGATTACGCCAACCCCACCAGTTTTTCGCTTAGCTCCCATAGTCGTTTGGCTTTAGCATCATCACTGGCTTCGTTAGAAACCTCCTGCACAAACGACTTTCGCCCTTCTTTCTGGCGATTTCCCCAGCTCCAGTACACGCCAGACTGGTTGTACTCAGGAGCTGCAACGACTGCCGCCACTCGATCGCCTGCCAGCTCCTCGCTGACATATCCGCCCGTAATATTTTTCTGAAACAGCGGAAAGATCTTCTGGAATAAGGGGTAGTGGTTGCGGAAGAGCGCTGTGGTTGCCACGCAGCCCGGATACAAGGAGCTAAACGTGATACCCGTAGATTCGTGGTAGCGGCGATGTAGCTCTCGCATTGTCAAGACGTTGCAGAGCTTGCTGTCTTTGTAAGCTTTGCCAGATTTAAACTTCTTACCGTCAATCATGGCGATCGGCGCTTTGAAACCTGCCTCAAACCCTTTGAGTTCGCCCAGGTCTGGCGGGGCTGGAATTGGGATTTTGCCACCCAGTTCTTTGGGATTCGCCGTTACAGTTCCCAAGATGATCAGCCTGGGATTTTTTGAGCCTGAGTGCTTCAAATCCTCCAACATCAGATTGCAGAGGAGAAAATGCCCAAGGTGATTGGTGGCAACGCTCAATTCATAGCCATCTGCGCTGCGCATTGGCTCTTTTAGCAAAGGCAAATAGACTGCAGCATTACACACCAATGCATCTAGCGATCTGCCGGTCTCCCGAAATGTTTTGACAAACTGTCGGACGCTTTCTAGGCTTGCCAAGTCAAGATGCAGAATTGTATAGCGATCGGGCGACATCCCAACTGCCTGTGCCGCTTTTTCTGCCTTAGGGAGATCCCGACAGGCCATGACAACATGCCATTGTCCGGTTTGGGCAAGCGCTCTGGCGGCTTGCAGCCCCACCCCCGAAGAAGCACCCGTGATTATGACTGTTGGCTGCTGTGTCATCTTTTCAAATCTCCATTGTCTAGTACTAGGATTTATATTGGTTTTTCGCTATGAATCGAGCAGTTATGGGTTGTTTAATCTGCACTGTTCTCAGAATCTCACACCGCCGAACCCCTTGCACCAGTTGCTGCGAAGAAATTTTTGCAAAGGGGCGCAGCCTGTTCTGCAAAAACTCCTCCTTGCAAAAATATTCTTTTGCTTAGCGCACCCCTAGCTGAACCCGCCAAAGATTCGCATAAATGCCCTGCCGATCGAGTAGTTCTTCATGCGTTCCTTGCTCCACCAGCTGCCCGTATTCCATCACATAGATTCGATCGGCGTTGCGAATTGTGGAAAGGCGATGGGCGATCGCAATTGTAGTGCGGTTTTGCGTGATGCGCTCTAGCGATCGCTGAATTGCCGCTTCAGTTTCGTTGTCTACGGCAGAAGTGGCTTCGTCCAAAATCAAGATCGGCGGATTCTTGAGGACGGCACGAGCGATCGCAATTCTTTGGCGCTGCCCGCCCGAAAGCTTTTGTCCCCGTTCCCCAACGATCGTGTCGTAGCCTTGGGGTAATTGCTCGATAAACTCATGCGCTTCGGCAATTTTGGCAGCCGCTATTGCTTCTGATAGGGTGGCATCGGGGCTGCCATAGGTGATGTTTTCGATTACAGTGCCATGAAACAGAAAGACATCCTGACTAACCAAGCCGATCGCCCTTCGCAAATCTGCAAACTGCAGTTCGCGCAGCTCAATTCCATCAAGGGTGATGCTGCCCGATTGAATATCATACAAACGCAGCAAAAGCTTGACCAAGGTACTTTTGCCAGAACCTGTCGAGCCAACGATCGCTGTCGTTTTGCCGGCTGGAATATGCAGCGACAGATTTTGGATCACTGGCAGGCGATCGCGGTAGCCAAACGTTACATCCTGCAGCCAGATTTCTCCCTGCACCGCCGATCGCCCGTTGCTCAATAGCTGCGTGCCTGAATGAATGCCAATGGGCGTATCCAGCAGATTCATTACCCGATTCGTCGATGCCATTGCCCGCTGGTACTGATCGAGGGTTTCGCCAAGTCGCGTCAGGGGCCACAGCAGCCGCTGAATCATCACCGTCAGGGTGCTATAGGTTCCCACCGACATCCTGCCTTCGATCGCCTCAAAGCCACCATAGACCAGCAGCGCTGTGAATCCTGCCAGGATGATCATGCGAATCAGCGGGACAAAAGCTGCACTCAGGGCGATCGCGCGTCGGTTACTTTGGCGATACGCTTCGCTCTCAATCCGCAGGCGATCGACTTCGTACGCTTCTGTGACAAAGCTTTTGATTGTGACAATTCCACCCAGGTTATTGGCAAGGCGACCGCTAAGCAAACCCACTTTTTCACGCACATCGGCATAGCGGGGTGCTAGCAGTTTTTGAAAGGCGATCGATCCCCACAAAATAAATGGCATCGGCAGCATCGCCATCCAAGCGACACTCGGCGCAATCCAGAAAAAACCTGCGCCAATGATTAACACCGTTACGATGACCTGAATCACTTCGTTGGCGCCAAAATCAAGAAACCGCTCAAGCTGGTTAATGTCGTCGTTTAGGATTGACAGTAAGCCGCCTGTGCTGCGGGCTTCAAAGTATTCCAGCTCCAGCTCTTGTAAATGCTGGTAGGCATCTAGCCGCAGATCATGCTGAATTTTTTGTCCCAGATTGCGCCATAGGCGAGCGTAGGCATACTCAAACGCTGATTCTAAAATCCACACCACCACCGTTAGTACAGCAAGCGCAATGAACTGTCCTCTCACGTCTGCGATTCCAAACTGGGCGATCCAGGAATCCTGCCGTTGCACAATCACATCCACCGCCAAGCCGATCAGC
This sequence comes from Phormidium tenue FACHB-886, assembly GCF_014764505.1. Lineage (GTDB taxonomy): Bacteria > Cyanobacteriota > Cyanobacteriia > Elainellales > Elainellaceae > FACHB-886. Next base: position 77,170 of record NZ_JACXWX010000007.1, on the reverse strand, counting down.
ACGGGTGGCGCAAGGTCAAACAGTTTGTTAAGCACCGAACAAAGCGTCGCTAGCCAAACTTGCAGGCGATATCTTCTGCCGTAGCGCATCAGCCGCAGGAGGGGATGGGCTGGGTCGGGCGATCGTTCTCTGCGGGCGGGGGGACGGGAGGACTGCTTTGCTCTTTGGTAGCGCTTTGTAGTAGCCAATTTAACTTTCCTTAATTTGCCACCCCTTTATTTTGCCGGACTCTATGAAGTTTGTGGGAATGGAGAAAAGGAAAGCCTTGATAGTAGCTGTGAGTAGTAAAAGCAAATATCAAATGCAGAAGTTGCAGTCATCCAGATCGCCTTGTTTGTCCAATCACTGTTGCCAAATGCTTGAGGATCTGCAACACGCGCTCCAGATTGTTGTCTTGCCCTAAAACAAATTGCCGCGATCGAGCATAGTAGGGAACGTCTTGAACCATGAGCTTCAAGAAAATAAAATCTGTGCCATTGGTGACTAGCCCATAGCGAGGCAAATTCTCATTGGGTGCTGCCAGCATGTAAGACAATATCTGAGGAATGCCCACCTTAGGTGAAAACTCGGCTCGTTTGGACTCAATCACCAGCACCCAAAGCTGATCCTGCAATACCAGGACATCAATTCGACCCCGTACGATCATGCTCTCATCGGCAGCTTCGATTTCTACAGAGTCTTCGGTGCTGACATAGAACGGGGGTAAGAACAGCCCTGATAAATCTAGCAGAGGAGCAACGACTGCTAATTTGACGGTGTTTTCTAACACCGATCGCCGCTCTAAGTTTGCGACGATCGCCTGCACTCGTGCCAGCCGCTGCTGTTCTGTTTCTGTCAGCGCAGGCAGGTCTGCCTGCCATTCTGAAAAGAACAATGGGTCTTCGGTTTGCCGTAGCTGAAACCGATGTTCTAGGTCATAGAGCGTTACTTTGTCTGCTGCAATAGTTTGACCCATCTTGCCCGTCCTGTTCCTACGCCTAGCTTTATGTTAGAAGATTGGCGATCGGGTCTGAGGTTACAAGGCGGTGATCACAAGCTCGTGTTTCAGGTCTCGAAGTTGTAGCCTGACGCTCGTAAAGCGATCGCTGCAAAGATTGAAACCTGAGCTACTCAGGTTTCAATCTTTGCAGCTCAGGTTCAATCTTGTGTAAGGTTTGTCTAAGCCCTTGTAACTATGCTTTAAACAGAGTTATTTATAATTCACTTCCGGGCAGTCAACCCAAGGAAATTTACTCCGGCAGCTCATATTGCCCCACGATCCGCTTTGCATACTCCGGCACATGTGCCTCTAGCTTCTCAGGATGATTGCGCTTCAGGTACAAATAGTTGCGCGTGAAGTGTGAGTCGATCGAGAACCGGGCGTATTCCAGCCCTTTCGGTCCAATTCGCTCGATCACCACGCCCATTAGCTTGGCTGCCCACATCGGTAGCGTTACGCCCTTGTCGTAAGCAGGGATGCTTTGCTGCACTGCCTGATGCCGATCGCCCTTCGACATCACTGGCTGTGTCTCTACCTGCTCCTGCACCAAATCCAGCATCTCTTGACCGCGATCGTTCCGCACCACAATCCACTGCCAGCCAAACGGGGCGCCCATGTATCCCACCACCAGATCGGCAAGCGAATTCACATAGTCAAAACAGCTCATGCAGGACGAGGCAAACACATCTTTAAGCTGATTTGTCTTGAGACCAAAGAAAGGAACCGTTTCCACCGAACCGTCTTCATGCTTGAAATGCACCCGAAAATCCTGCATGAACTCATAGTGAACTACCGTATCAGGCGATCGGCTGGTTGTTTCCAAAAACTTTTGCAGCCCAGCACGGGTCACATTATCAACGCAGGGCGTTCCTAGAACATAGAGTTTTTCCAACCCCAGCTCCTTCTCCACTGCCCGCAGGGCTTGAATCTGACAGCCCACCCCAATGACCAGCAGCCGCTTCAGCCCTGATTGCTCGATCTGCTCCAGCACAGACAAATTAGGTGAGAGTGTGGGTTTGTTGACCCGCGCCGCCAAAATCTCTTCCGGTGTTCGCGCAATCACAGGCATCGGCTGGAACCGATCTTCTTGGGTATTCTGGACACAAACCACGCCTTCCACAATGCCGCGATTCAGCATCTCAATGGCGATCGAGCTAACAATACCTGTCCATTGTGCCCCTTCGATCGGCTGCGTTTTGCGGGCTGCCATCATCTGCTGGCTTACCCCAAAATAGCGATCGTCTGCGTTCTCCAAATCACGGCTGCGTCCGTGTGCTTGCGTCTCCAATTCCGGAATCTGCTGATTCAAAAACGCACAGGCTTCTTTCACGTAGTGAATATAGTACGTATCGCATAATCCGCATTCGCTGCATAGCTCTTTAGCAGGGCGGGGGCTTCCAGCTTTCAGCGCTTTGGCTTTCTTGTGCTTGGGGGCATCGGGCAGTACAGAAGTCATTGAAAAGCGGTTTTTATAGGGTTCTCTTTAATGATCACAATACCGCAAAGAGAACCTTTCTGTTGGAGTAGACTTCCTGTCTAAATAGCTTTTTAAGCCTGTAAGGGTGGAGCAGCGAAGCTGCTCCACCCTTACAGTGCCACGCGCCTAGAGCGAGGTCCTTTTTGTGTAGAAGTCCCGTGCAGCAGGGTTCCTACACAAAAAGGTTTGTCATAACATATAGGTGTAGCGCTATACAAGAAATTGAGTTTTTAAGGGCATGAGGCAAAAGACGCGCAACGCTCACGTCTTACAAAGCTTCATCTGCTTAAGGCAACCCGTCGCCTGCAAAATCGCTCTCACTGAGCCCATAGCGCTGCTGCGCCTCAGTAATTGCAGTTTGCGTATCTGGACTCAACACGCCATTAACTTCACCTGGGTTGTAGCCACGCCGCTGCAAATGCCGCTGCAGCTCAGAGACGCTATACTGTCCCTCCTGCAGATTTTGGTTTAGAACCAACCTCGCCTGCTCTGCTTCTAAGCGAGCCTGCTCTGCTTCCTGCTTAGCACGATCGGCTTCTTGACGCGCCTGTCGTGCTTCCAGTCGAGTTTGTTGGAGCTGCTGCCAGGTCTGTGGGTTGCTGCCCTGACTGGTTTGCTCCATCGCCGTCATTCCTAGCGCTTCTGTCACCTGCTGTCCAGCAATTCCATCGACCGTTAAACCCCGCGATCGCTGCAAGCTCGTTACGGCCGTCTGCGTTTGAGCATCATAATTTCCGCTAATTTCACCTTTATAGAAGCCTTGCTCGCTCAATTGGGATTGCAGCTCCGAAACCGCGGTTCCGGTATCGCCCAGCCGCAGCGCTGCTACCCGACGAGCAGCCGAGGAGGGAGCGGAGGCTGCTGTAGAGTTGGGCGCGGAATTAATCGAAGTAGACGAAGGTGAAGTTGGTACGGCAGGCTGCCGCAGCGCAGTTTCAGTGGCAGCGCCCACAATGCCATCTGCGGGTAGCCCGTTGTCGCGTTGAAAGCGCTGAATTGCCTCTTCAGTGGGGCGATCGAACGTGCCAGAGATTGAGCCATTGTAATAGCCCAAATCCGTGAGGCGGCGTTGAAGTTCGGCAATTTGTTCGCCGCTGTCCCCCACGCGGACAACCGCCCGAGGCTCAGCGGATTCCCCAGCCGCTTGTGGCTCAGCTTGACTAGAAGGCTCTTGTAGGGCTGCCTCAGTGGCAGCGCCCACAATGCCATCTGCTGTCAAACCCATCTCCTGCTGGAACTGCACGATCGCCTCTTTGGTTTGAGAACCTAAGAAACCTGTAATTTCGCCGTCGTAGTACCCCAGATTCGTAAGACGGCGCTGCAACTCCACCACCGCATCACCGCTATCGTTGAGCTGCAGCGCTCCCCCAGCAGATTGAGCTACGGCAGGAGCAGCCTCCGCGACTATTGCTGCCAGCAGCAAGCCTGCTAAGCTGCTTTGCCAACGGCAGAGTAAACGAGGTTGGTGGAAGCGAGGAATGTAGATTTTCATGGAGCAAAGCCTCCTTTAGAGTGGCTGCGATGAGGGGAGTAAATTAAACAGGCTAAGCATGGGCGGAAACGATGACCCTACATGTAGCGTTAAAAACGATTACAGACTCATATCCTACATCATCTGTAGAAAACCATCATATTGATCGTTTTAGGCAAGTATTCTAAGCGATCCTGAGAAAAACGGTTCACCTTTTCTCAAAAATCATGAGGTCGCGATCGCCAAAAAAATTCCAGCCCTATTACGGGGCTGGATAGAAACGGCACTCTCAGGGACTATGGGAAGGAAATACTGTAAGGAAACGCTAGGGGAATACTATAAAACGCTGGGCGGAGGTAAAGCCCGAATAGCGGGTTGCCTGAATAACCGTCTAAAAATCTGCAAAAGATGATTGCTACAGCTACGAGAACAAATATCGATCGAGCAGTAGCGTGGCTGCAACGGCAAACCCTGTGATGCCGAATGCCATCAACGGATGCTGCCCCTGGCTAATGGCAAATGTAGTGACTACGCCAGCACCCAAAGCAGCCGTAATTGCAGAGCTGACCCAATCTTTTTTTGAATCTTTACCGTACATAAAACTCTATCCGAAGGTTGATGCGATGAGGTATTGCAGATCACCCTATCACCCTCGTCCGATCGGTTTACTTACCACAGGCTATCTTGTAACTAAGGTTTAGATTCACACAACTTTCTTTACACAAAAATAGTTGTCAACCTTTCAAAGCAAAGACTGACTAACGTCGCTCGCGTAATAGCGGAGGCGGAGGTGGAAGCACCTCTGCCTGACTGCGCTCTTCCTGCAGCGCATTCATTTTTTCATTGAGTTCACGGGTCCGACGTGACAGCAGGCGAATAATATTTACAGCAATATCGGGCGTTTCTTCGATCGCCTCATAAAGCTGCTGCTGCTTCAGCATTAAGCACTTACAAGACTCCAGTGTTGTCACTGAGGCAGAGCGTGGCTCCGCATCAAAAATTGCCATCTCCCCGAAGCAGGCTCCTGTTTTCAGCACTGCCAGCTCCCGATCGCCAATATGCACCCGCACTGAACCCAATACCAAAATGTAAAGCGATCGACCCACCTCGCCCTGCGAAAAAATTCGGTGTTTGGCAGGAAACTCTAGCTCCTCCATGATCGATGCCAGCCGCATCAAAAAGTCATATCGGAGTTCTTGAAAAATTGGTACTTTGCGAACGAAGAGGAGGCGATCGATGCTGCTGGGCATGGTACGAAGAGGAGGAATGTGAAAAGAGATGAGGAAAGAAATCTACTTACTCTTAGTAATTCTTTAGTAATTTTGAATCAGATTGATCCACTTTATTCTTCCCTTTTCATTCTTCATCTCTTGCCCCTTATCCCTTCTGTCATCAGCTCCCGTACTTGACTGGCAACCAGCGGGTTGGGGTCATCCTTCAGCAGCGGCAGCAAGTCTTGTAGCGTAGTAGGCGAGGCGGTCTGCAGGTAGGCAAGCACAGCTTCACGCACAAAGCCAGTTGGGTAACGAAGACAGGCTAGAACTTGATCTGAAGTGAGGCTCCAGTGCATTTGCCGTGCTAAGTGGAAGCAGCAGGCGAGCGCCCAATCTGAGAGGAAATGCCGCAAATCCACTAAAAAACGCAAGCGTTGGTTGGGGGAAAAGGGCGTATAGGGGCAAATGTCAGCAAGACTGTTTAGCTTTTCAGAATCAGCTTGACGATCGAGAATACTCAACAGCGCCTGCTTGTGGTGCAAGTCTAGCGTATTGTCTAGAATCTCTAAGCCTCGCCCCAGGTTATCCCGGGATTCTGATCGCCAGTTAAACGCTGCCGCCTGAATTTTGTTGGAATCATACATAAGCCGCATCAGCATGAATAGACGCTCGATCGCGTCGGCTTCTGAGTCACGTAAGGCACGCCGCAGCAGGTTGGCTGCTTCGCTGTTCGCCAGCTCAGGGTCAAGATCTAGCAGGCTGGCGTACATATGGGCAAGAAACTGTAGCTCCTGGTCAATTAACGCTTCTACACCACTCCGACCAATGAGCTGCTCCACCACAGACACGGCTGTTTCCGGGGGTAGTTTCATTAACGTCCGCAGCAGCACATGCCGATTCCAGCCCCAAGCCGTTGTCAAGCGAGTCACCAAAATTTCTAGCGCTTCTGCGGTGCCAATCTGCCCGATCGTCATCCAAGCAGTTGCCCGCACGACTTCTGGTTTGTAGGGATCTTCTGCCAGGTTCAGCAGGAGTGGAATTGCTTCGTTTTCCAACCGCTCTAAAGCATGTCTAGCGGCATCGCGAGTGGATTTGTAGTACAACCCTTTTAGCAAGGCAGGATAGTAGGCTTCTGAGTGAGTGGCGGCGATCGCCTCCAGCATGGCGCAGCGCACCCGCAGCGATTCATCCTGCAGTCGCGGTTCAATATAAAGCCGCAGCGATTGCAGATAGTCTGCTTCGCCTAATGCCCGGCAGCCCATCACCCGTTCTCGCTCTCGCTTGTGGGTCAGCATTCGCCGCAGAGTTTCGGTGGCTTCGGCTTTTTGCTGTGGATCGCCACGCCGCAGCATCAGGGATGCTGCTGTCCCACGGATGACTGGATCGACTTCTGGCTTCAAGTAGTCGCGTAGCTGGTTCATATCGGGATTCGGTTCAGTAAGCCAGATGTAGCGGAGCGCTACAGCGTAGACTTCTGGCGGCAGGGGCTGAGAAATCAGCGATCGCACTTGTTCCAAGTAGGCAGGATTGGGGTGCTTCAGCATTGCCTCTAGGCTTTGGTGCTGACGGGCAGGAGGCAAGCGAGACAGCAACGGCGCGAGCACCTCTGCAGCATTTTTCGGATCGGTCTGAGACAGCATCTCAATACAGGATTTCTGCTCTTCTTCAAAGCGTGATATTGCATCGCGTGAGGAAGTTGTTCGGTTCAGCGTCTCGGCGATGTTGCGCCGCAGAACAGGTAAATCCATCTCAGAGACCTGAGTGAGCTGTCCTCGTTCAGCGCTAAGGACGAGCACTTCCACATATTTTGTGCGCAGCATCAGGACGGCAAATAGCCAGAACAGCGAAAACAACGCTGTGTACGATAGGAAGATCAGACTTTGAGAATTGGCAATAGAGCCAGCCCTAGTATGCTCGATCAGCCATAGGGTGATTAGCATGACTACACCCGTTACGCCTGTTGAGAGCGGCTCGGCAATTCCCCGGACGATCGACTGAATGCGGCTGCGGCTAGCATCGGGAATAGGGTGAAATAAGATGGGTCCCGTACTGGCAACCAGGGTGTAACGCAGCAGTTCGTCCAAAAACTTCAGCACTATGATCCCAGCAAACAAAGTGATGGCTCCGCTCAAGGTGATTACACTTAAGCCTGTGATGAATGCAGGCGGCAAAATGGCGATGCCAAACACTCCCAAACGGCGAATGGCTCGCCCTGAGATAAACCACTGGGTGAGCAGCTCAAAGGCACCTAGAATGGCGCTAAACACCGCTAAAAAATCTGCAATATCGTCAACGCTAACATTGGGACGCTGCTCCAACTGATTGAGATACTGAAAGTCGAGCAGCAGCGCCAACACCTGCAGCATGATGAAAAACGCAAACACCAGCACCACATATTGCCGCACAGAACCCTGTATCCGGGTGCTGTAGTCGGGCGATTTTTCCCGGAAGCGGCGGCGCGAAAAATCTGGAAATGCCTGCCGATAAATCCGGGTGACGTAGTACAGAATGCCTGCACCCATGAGCAACATCAGACATGAGAGCAGAATCACATTAGGCAAGCCCACCCACGATCGCAAGATCGGCAAGGAGAACCCGCTCAGTACATCTGCCACCAAAATGCCGCTGCTTACAAACGGATAGGTGCGTTTAATCTCCCAAATCGTGAAAAGCTGATTGGCAGCAATGGTGGTATTCAGCTCGTTCACGGCATAAATAGCCTCCAGCCACAGCCGCATCAAAAACACCACAATACCGCCCAGCAAAACTGGATTCATCCCTGCCCAAAACAGCAGCAGCGGCAACGCCACCAAGACCGAAGACACCACCAACACACGATGCAGCGGCAGCACTCGCTGCAGCCAGGAATAGATAAAACCCAACCCCGTTCCCATTCCAGCGCTTGCCAAATAGATCCAGGGCAGTGACTCTGCGCCATATTCCCCTAAGAACAAAGCTGCAACGCTGACTTCAAACCATAAAATACCTACTGAGGTCAGGGTGTAGGAGGCAAACATCAAAAACGTCCGCTCGCTCTCTTCTGGACGTAGATTGAGGAATCGCAGCCAGCCCCAGCCGTTCACTCGCTGCTGGTTGCGGTTGCGGATCGCTGTGACGGGTAGCTTTGTAGTTTCTCTCATGTAGCCTCGTCGCCCTGATGTTGCCTACATCTAAACATGCTCTGGGATTTTTATTGCGATCGACGCGATAAGTTTTGGAAAAACAGGTTGCAGCACTATGTGATGGATGGGCGTAATTCCATTCGGGCAAAGGCTGGCAGCGCCAGTCCCAGAATTCCCAAGGCTGGAGTAATGGCGATCTAATCAGTGAAAATTGCTCTGGTTTTTTGTTGCAGCTATGCGGAGTGTATGGCGCTACGCGCCTCGATCGAGATTCTTCTTATGTAAAAGCGGTGCTGCACTAGGTTTTTACACAAAAAGACCTGTCCTAACGAATGCGCCTAGCGCTATAGCTTTCAGCAAAAAGCTTGAATAAAAGGCAGCGTTGTGGAAAGCAAAAGCCTTCTACAACGCTGCCAGCTGGACTTAGAGAAGCAAACTAGCCTCCCTGAAGCTATTTAGACTGGTAAGATCAGCCGATTTTCTTCGGTGCGATCAGCATCATCATGTTGCGCCCTTCGCGCTTAGGAGCCTGCTGCACTTCGCCTACTTCCTGCAGGTCATTTGCCATCCTCGACAGCAGCCCCTCAGCTAAATTACTGTGCTGAATTTCTCGTCCCCGGAACATAATCGTCGCTTTTACCTTGTCACCTGCTTTCAAGAAGCGCTCGGCTTGATTGACGCGGACCTGGTAATCGTGCGGCTCAATGGTGTAGCGCATTTTCACTTCTTTCACATCAGAAGTGTGCTGCTTCTTACGAGCTTCCCGCGCTTTCTTTTCTTGTTCAAATTTGAACTTCCCGTAGTCCATGATTCGGCAAACGGGCGGATCTGCCTTGTCACTCACCAGCACCAGATCTAGCTCTTTTTCTTCAGCCATTCGCAGCGCTTCTCTTGGTGTGAGGATGCCTAACTGCGCCCCGTCTGTGTCGATAACTCGAATTTTTGGAAATCGAATCCGTTCGTTGATGGTGGGTAAGTCGCGATTGGGTTTGCTCAGAGTCATGGGCAGTTGTTGCTTAAGTGTCCTTATGTAGGTGGATAGAGTGTACAGTGCAGGCTGGTGCTGCTAAGCTCACGAACTTATAGAAAGCAAGATACCTAACATGTTAAGCCTCTGCTAGGAAAGTGGAATTATAGATTTGTTACAGCAGAACAAACAACGTAATGAAGCGGCAATTCCACCTCTTTGCCTGTCAATGTCTAGCTGCAGCAGTTCTAGTTTCAATGGAGCAGTAGATGAAAAGTTGGTTTGGATGGGGGCGAAACTGGGGACAAGATTGGGGGCAGTTGCTAGATCTGGTGTTGGAGTCGCCCTGTCCGCTTTGTCAGCGATCGACTCCGCAACCGCTCTGCCTCGCCTGCGAACAGCAGCTTCAACAGTGCCGCCTTTCCCATCCTAGCGAATTTTGGCAAAAGCCGCTGCCTGTATTCGCTTGGGGTGTTTATGGCGGCATGTTAAAGCGATCGATTGCTGCCCTCAAATACCAAAATCAACGCCAGCTTGCTCAGCCGCTTGGTCGCTGGCTTGCTCAAGCTTGGCAGGCTGAGTCCTTTTCACTTCCCAATCCCAGCGTTATTCCCATTCCGCTCCATGCTGCCAGACAAAAGCAGCGCGGTTTTAACCAAGCTGAACTGCTGGCCGCTGCCTTCTGCCACCATACAGGCTTGCCGCTTCAGCGCCATGGGTTGCTGCGAACCCGCGAAACTGAAGCTTTATTTGGGCTCAGTCCAGATGCCCGATCGCATACTCTGGAAGCTGCCTTCCAGCCCAGCCCTGTCCTGCTGCGTCATCCCCCTCGTGCTGTGCTGCTGCTGGATGATATTTACACCACAGGCGCAACGGTTCGATCGGCGGCTGAGGTTCTGCGACGGCAGCAAATTTCGGTGCTGGGCGTGGTGACGCTCGCCAGGGCTGGCAAGACTTGAACTGATCAGCTTTGCTTATATGCGCTTATATGGGACGGACGATCGGGCAGGCAGGTGGCAACTCGGCGGAGCCAAAAATGGGTGTAGGGTCAAGCCCGGCAATCTGCTGAAACTGCTCGGGTGTGATGGTGCTGACGATCGGCTGCGTTTCCCAGTTTTTCAACTTGTCGTGGGTTTGGTTCAAAAACTCGATGCCCCGCAGCAGTGGAATTGAGAGCCAATGATCGATTAGCGTTTCAATCAGCGCGAGTTCAATTAAAGGGCGTGGATAGAGTTGCAGCAGCTCATCAAGGTAGAGATCAAAGCGGTGAGGTTCTTCGCCGCCGAGCTGGTAGCTGCTGATGATATGTTTAACGCGCTGTCGGCTTAACTGTTCCCGAATTTCCATTGAACCCTCAGCCCAACTTTTTAAACTGAATAAATTGCCTGCCAATCTTTGTTTTTATGCCTCAGCTTTTGAGGAAGCGAGCAAAATCTGCTCCACAAAAAACTTGAAGTGCGCTTGCTGCTGACTAGCCAGCCTACAGCAATTTTTGCATTTCCTCATCCTACCGGGTCTTCTGAATTCTGATGAGATAATTACTGTTTTTTAAGACTAAATCTAATATTTCAAAATCAATTGATCGCGTCAAGTCTGAAAAAAGATCGGCAAGAAACATTGCAAAATAATTTGTTTCACAAGCCAGAAGTGCAGTTTGGATGACTATAACTTCAGCAGCGATCGGCTGCCGAAAAAGCGAAATCACGAAGCGAGCCACTGCTTTGTTGGGGGTCTTAGAGCAGAGGAGTCTTGCTCAAGTCAGAAGAGTGAGAGACTCCCAAATAGCGTAAATTTTAGTAGGAGACGGATTGATCAAGAAGGGCAAGCACTGCAGGTAAGCCATGACTGGAGATGAGTTACACCAACTGTTGTTGACTAAATGGGGGCGATCGTTTGATGTGCAGCTCCGCAAAGGTCATGACAAAATCTTCCTACAGGTCATGTGGAAATATCTGGAGCAAGCCTCTTTCCCCATGACAGAAGCTGAATATTTAGAACACTTAGCAGAAATTGCCAACTACCTGGCGGCTTGGGGCAGCACTGCCCAAGTCGAGCAATTCATTGCCCAAACGAAAGAACGCCCCCGCCTCGGTAAAGCCGTCAGTATTCCGCTAGACTTGGGCGATCGTGCATCTGAATGGCTAATTAACGAATAACTCGCTGTTCGAGGTCATGCCTCTGCACTGCCGACACAGCACCAGTTTACAAAAGCCGCAACCCCAGATCCACCTGCCGATCGGGTTGTACCAGTGCCACCGCACCATCCTCCAGCACCACGCCCAGCACCAATACCTCAGACATAAAGTCTGCAATCTGTCGGGGTGGAAAGTTTGTTATCGCTAAAATTTGCCGATCGACCAGCTCCGTTTGGGTATAGAGCTTCGTAATTTGAGCGCTGGATTTTTTAATCCCCAAGTCGCCAAAGTCGATCCACAGCTTGTAGGCAGGCTTGCGGGCGTTGGGAAACGCTTCGGCCCGGATAATTTGCCCGACCCGAATCTCGACTTGCTCAAAGTCTGAATAGGTGATTTCTGGCATTTCTTCTGACAAGCTAGCGCCCAATCATGACCACCATGCCGATACCTCCAAAGTAAAGCGCCAGCACAGCTCCTGCCAGCAGACTTTGGGTCACGGGGTCAGTAGAAGGGGTTAAAACTGCCCCCAACACAGCCGCACCTAAAATCACAAAGCGCCAGCCAGAAAGCATTTGCTTCGAACCCACAATGCCCAACAAGCCCAGCAGCAGCTGCACTACGGGAATCTGAAAGGCAAGTCCCGTACTAAACAGCAACAGCAGCACAAACTCAAAATAGCGCTCGATCGACCAAAGCTGTTCAACGACGCCTTCGCCATAGGTAATGAAAAAGTTGAGCGCTGCTGGAATCAGCGCAATGTAGGCAAAAGCCAGCCCAGCTACAAACAGAATCGTAGACCCTAAAACGATCGGCGCAAGCAGCCGCCGTTCTCGCCGAGTTAAGCCAGGCAGCACGAACTGCACGATCTGATAGAGGATGAACGGACTAGACACCAAAATGCCGCTATAGCCCGCTACCTTAATGGACACAAAGAAATATTCGCCTGGAGCCAGCTGTAGAAACTTGACCCCCTTTGCCGGAACTTCCAACAGCTCGACGATCGGATTGACAAAAATAAAGCAGATGACTACACCTACAAAGACTGCAATCAACGCATAGAAAATGCGCTGCCGCAGTTCTTCTAGATGATCAAACAAGGACATTTCTACCTCATCTGGAAGTTCATTGAGGTAATCGTCAGCGTTGGGATCGCTTGAGTTAGCCGTGTCATCTGCAGCGATCGATTGCGATTCGGCAGTCGAGTTTGCTGCTGGCGTTTGGGTGGTAGCGGGTTCCAGATCAGAGGGCGCAGTCATAAGCTCACTGGGTTAAACGGGCGCTAAACGAACGAGAACAGGTGGGCGAACCCCTCCTGATATCACAAAACTTTTTCCGAATACTAGCCTAACGTTTTATCCCTGCATTACAAAAGCGGGTGCTTCTGGCAGAGAGAGCATTTACCAGAAGCACCCATTTGCTTTGCAATTACCTGTAATGCTATCCTTCCACCTGTTCGAGTTGGATTTCCTGGATGAGCTGCTCTAGCTGGTGGCGATCGGCTTTGTAGACCGAGCCGCAAAACTGGCAGCTTGCCTCAGCTTCGCCTTCTTTTTGGATGATGTCGCGCAATTCAGCTTCGCCCAAAATCTTGAGCGCACCCAAGACGCGATCGAACGAACAGCTGCAGTGGAAGCGCAAGAGCTGCGTTTCTGGAAAAATTTCCAAGCCCATGTCACCCACCAAATCCTCAAAGATTTGCGGCAGCGTTTTACCCGCCTGAAGCAGGGGCGTAAAGCCTGTTAGCGTGGATAAGCGAGACTCTAGCTTTTCCACCAGCGCCTCATCCCGTGCGGCTTTGGGCAACACCTGCACCAGCAAGCCTCCCGCTGCCGTCACGCCTTCCCCGCTTACAAACACCCCTACGATCAGCGCCGAAGGCGTTTGCTCGGAGGTCGCCAAGTAGTGCGTAATATCATCCCCAATCTCACCAGAAATTAGCTCGACTGTGCTGGAGTAAGGATAGCCATAGCCCACATCCCGCACCACATACAAATATCCCTCGCTGCCGACTACACCCCCCACATCCAGCTTGCCGTTGGGCTTTAGCGGTAGCTCAACACCAGGATCGCCAACGTACCCCCGCACTGTTCCATCCAAACCTGCGTCGGCCAGGATGCCTTGCAGCGGTCCATTTCCTTTAACGCGAATATTTACTCTGGACTCTGCTCGCTTCATGCTGGATGCCAGCAGCAGTCCTGCAGCCATTGTCCGACCAAGGGCAGCCGTCGCAACGTACGAGAGCTGGTGACGCTGTTTGGCTTCTTCGGTGAGGCGGGTGGTGATTACACCCACAATGCGAATGCCCCCATCAGCGGCGGTTGCCCGAACCAGTTGATCTGCCATGAAAATCCTACACAGTTCTTAACAGTCCTATCTCTATTGTAGAGGGAGGGACGAAGGGCTGCTGGCGTCGTTTGGCTTTTTCCTCCATAGAACGAAAATAGGGTAAAGCCGCAATCGCTCTGGTGCTAGACAGGGGCAGGACAGGGGCAGTTTGTGGATAGCGATCTTAGCTTCTTCAACAGAATGTACTGCAGAGAATGTTTTGTAGAAGAGGACTTACGTTAGTCCTGATAGTTTAAGATCGTAAACTCGATCGCTTCCTTTTTATAGGTAAGCAGTTCTAACTCCTCGAGAGCTTTAGATTCTGCTAAGGATCGCAGGCTGAAAACCAAAGATCTTTGTAGAAGAATCTTCGGGTTAACTTATCCACAATCAGAGAAATTGAGATGGATCAGTACTACAAGCCAGAGCATTTGGCGCAATTTGGCAGTGTGGCAGAGGGAAGTCCGGAGCTGGCAGAAAAGTTTTTTGCCTATTACGGAGCAGTGTTCGCAGAGGGAGCCTTGTCAGCTCGGGAAAAGGCGCTGATTGCGCTGGCGGTTTCGCATACGGTGCAGTGCCCTTACTGCATTGATGCCTACAGCAAAGAGTGTCTGCAGCAGGGATCGGATCTAGAGCAGATGACCGAGGCAATTCACGTTGCCACTGCTATTCGTGGAGGTGCATCTTTAGTTCACGGGCTGCAAATGCTAGACCACGTTAAGCAAGTCACGATGTAGAAGCCAATTGTGTAGAAGCCGATCGCTGAGGCAAGCTTTCCTCTGCCACCCCGCTCCACCTCAGAAGCTTTAGAATGCAAGAGGTTTACTCCTCGAAAGGCTGGTTCGTATGGTTGAAGAGACGCCGTCGCCCCGGTTGGCGGCAGTTGGTCTGGCAGGCACTGATTTGGAGAGCAGTACGGCAGGCGCAAAGCCCACCACTTCTCTGCTGCACCGTCGATCGCCCCTGGTATCTCCCCGGCATCAGCTGGCTGTGTTGGAGACCGTGAAGTTGCCGCAGCCGTCTACTCAAACAAATTTTGACGATCGCCTCGCCCAACAGGGCTGGGCAGAGCTGCGTCCCGCCAAACTGGAGATCTTCCAGATCAACGTTGGCAAGCTTTGCAATATGACCTGTCGCCATTGCCATGTGGATGCAGGACCGGATCGCCGCGAAATCATGGATTTGGAAACGATCGAAGCCTGCCTGAAAGCGCTTGACCAAACCGAGGCGCACACGGTAGATATTACAGGCGGTGCGCCAGAGCTAAACCCGCACTTTCGCTATCTGGTGGATCAGTGTGTGGCGCGGGGCAAGCAGGTGATCGATCGCTGTAATTTGACTGTGCTGCTATTGCCGCCATTAGCAGATCTACCAGAATGGCTGGCAGAACGCGGCGTAGAGGTGGTTTGCTCCCTGCCGCACTACCGCCGCCTCAACACCGATAACCAGCGCGGAGACGGTACCTTTGAGAAGTCGATCGAAGCCCTGCGGCGGCTAAATGCAGCGGGCTATGGTAAAGGCGATTCACGGCGACGGCTAACGCTGATGTCAAATCCGGTGGGGGCATTTCTGGCGAACGGACAAGCCAAGATGGAGCAAGAGTGGAAAACAGGGCTGATGAAGCATCAGGGCGTGAGCTTCGATCGGCTAATTACGCTCAACAACATGCCGATTTCGCGCTTTCTGGAGTGGCTGGAGCAATCTGGCAATCTGGAAAAATACATGGAGCTATTGGTTAACTCGTTCAATCCGGCAACGGTGGCAGGGCTAATGTGCCGCAACACGCTGTCGGTTTCGTGGGATGGGCGGCTGTTCGACTGTGATTTTAATCAAATGCTAGATCTAGAAGTGCAGCATTCTGCTGGACAGGCTTCTATTCACAGCTTCGATCCTGACTGGCTGGCACAGCGGCAGATCGTTACCGGGCGGCATTGCTTTGGCTGCACAGCTGGGGCAGGCAGCTCTTGTGGCGGGGCAATCGAATCTTAGAACAGAGCACAGACGGCGTTACCCAAATTCTGTGTCGCTCAATCATTCTGACGCTCAAACAGCACTCCCTCTATACCGTAGTAGCGGTCGGTGCGTCCTAAAGGGGTCATACCTAAGCGCTGCATGACCCGAATAGAGGCAAGATTTTCTGGGTAGGCGACCGCATAGATCACCGGCAGCTTCAGTATCTCAAAGCCATAGGCGATCGCAGTTTTGCCTGCCTCGGTTGCATAGCCATTCCCCCAAGCCGACTTCCGCAAATGCCAGCCCACTTCCCAATCGGCGGTGGGCTGTCCGGTGGCATCGGGCAGTCGCTTGACAATCACCGTGCCAACGGGCAATTCAGTCTGCCGCTCGACGATCGCCCAAAACACGCTGCGATCGTTGAGTTCGTTGATCTGAGCAGCCCGCTTGCGGAGGCGATCGCGCATTGACTCAACGCTCTCTGCATAGCTGCCATCCCCGACATAGCGCATTACCTCTGGATCGCCATAGATCGCAAAGGCGGCTTCAGCATCTGTGTCAGGATTCCAGTCGCGCAGGAGGAGGCGGTCAGTTTGGCGCATGGCTAACTTTGCTAGCTTGCGGCAGGTTGCATCATCGATCGATCGACCTCAGCAAATTGAATAATGTCCTGCCGGGGATCAGCGTAGGAAACTCTTAAATCTAGCCGATCGCCAACCTTTACCGATCGCGAGAACCGCATGGCGATTTCCAGCCCTAAGTCTTCCAGCAGCACCAAGCCTAAATTTTCGTGTTCTCGCAGCCAGCGTAGCATTAGCGCCTGCCAAACTTCTTCGGGGTGCCGCCTCAGATACTCTAAGCCCCAGTAGCGGTTAGTTTGCCGCTCTACCAGCGTCGCTTCGTAAGCAGTATTGCTAACGACGTGAATCAGCTCTTTGGTCGTCTCGATTGAGAAGGGAAGCGGATCGCCGCGTAGATGAGCTTTGAGCTGGAAGTGTGCCAGCAGATCGGCATAGCGCCGGATCGGAGAAGTTACCTGTGTGTAGGTATCGAGACCCAAACTGGCATGACGGACTGGCGTGATGCTGACCTCACTCCGGGGCATACAGCGCCGAATGGCACAATAGCGCACCGGTCCCGCTGGTAGCTGCATCAGCTCTGTTTCGGGCGGTAGCTCCGGCTGAGATTGCCCGCGGAAGGGCAGCGCCAAGCTATGCGCCTCACCGTAGCGCCCAGCCACTTCGCCTGCCAAAATCATCATCTCAGCCACTAGGCTGCGCGAAAGGGAGTCTTCTAAGACTTGAATCGTGATTTCATCATTGCAAACCTTAATCGAAGACTCTGGCATCCGGATGCTGATCGCCCCTTGTGAGAGCCGCCAAGCTTCGCGTCGCTTTGCCCACCGGGCGATCGCCTCAATCTCTGGCTCTGCCCTCACCCCCAGCTCTAGGATTTCGTCTACATCTTCATAGGTGAGGCGATAGGTTGGCTTGACTAAGCTAGGGCAGATTTGAAACTCCTGAACGGCTGCCGCTTCATCCAAAATGACGCCAAAGCTAAGCGCAGTGCAAACCTGCCCCTGGTTCAGGCTCATCGGACCTGTTGCCAGCTCCGACGGAAACATAGGAATCATGCCGGTCGGTAGGTAAACCGTGGTGCAGCGACGGCGCGCTTCCAAATCTAGCTCGTCTCCGGGCATTAGCCAGCGGGTAGGATCAGCAATGTGAATCCAGAGCCGCTGCCGGCCATCCGCCAAAAACTCGACGCTCAGCCCATCGTCAATTTCGCGGGTGCTTTCGTCGTCAATCGTATAGGTTTTGAGATGCGTTAAATCTAGCCGGGCAGAGTCCGGGTCGGGCGGCGGGAAGGCAAAGCTGCGGTGAGCCATTTCAAGAACCCTTTGGGGAAACTGAGTAGGAAGCTGACTACGCCGCAAAAACAAGTTTTCGTGAGGACTCCAAACCCTGAGATCCACCAAAAGCTGAAAGGCGGCAGAAGCAGTTTCTCCCCGTCCCAAAGCCGCTAAAACTTCTGTCGCAGGCGCTCGGTGCTGTAATTCTTCACCAAACGTTGCAAACCGTTCTAGCGCTTCCAAACGGGGTCGATCGCTACTCTGCCATTCTACCTGTTCGCCCGCCAATGCCTGTTGCATCCGCGCCAAAACGCCCTGCCACTCCTGCTGACGCTGCGCCTCAATCTCAGATTGGTGCTTTAACTCTGAGACTTGCCCTACGGAGCGAGGCTCATAGCGATCGCCCTTCTGCTTGAAGTAGAGCTTGTCATCGGACAGCAAGTAATAGGCGGCATAGCACAGAGGCGGCGACTGCTCAGAAAACAGCAACATCGCCATCGCACGCGGATCGACCGATTCGCCCTCCTCTACCAAAAACTCCCAGGCAACCTCCAGACTAGACGGATCAAGGTACGGCTGGATTGCTTGCCAAAACTTAGGAATATCAGCGGGTTGGTAGGGCTCCCCGGTAAGGGTATAGGTGATTTCGCGCGGATGCAGTGTATACGCCTGCCCCCGCTCGTCTATCACAACCCAGTGTTTTTTGCCTTCTGCGCGATCGATGACTGCCAATCGGCGCTGGCTCTGCTGTCGAAACTCAACTAAAGTGCCCTTCTCCATGAGTGCTAGCAAGTAGGGGTGGATCAATTGTCCGCCATTCTGGGTCCGGCATTGACGAGCCGGATGCCAGTTTAAGTCCCCGTGCCCAACGTGCCGTTAGCCCTCTTGGTTAACAAACGGCAGTAGTGCCACCAGACGGGCCCGCTTCACAGCTTGCGTGAGATCACGCTGCTGCTTGGCAGTCAGCCCGGTAATCCGGCGCGGCAGAATCTTGCCCCGCTCGGTGATGTACTTGCGTAACAAATCGACATCTTTGTAGTCGATCGGGTCTCCAGGCTTGATTGGGGAAATACGGCGACGGAAATAAGACATGATAATTCTCTTAAAACTGGCTTGTGGACTTAAGTGGTGGGAAAGAATTGGAGACTACTTGATCTCCTTATGAACCGTGTGCTGATTGCAGTGGGTGCAAAACTTTTTCAGCTCCAGACGGGCGGTTGTATTACGACGGTTCTTAGTCGTAGTGTAGCGGGAGACCCCAGGCGATCGCTTGTTGAGATTGCTGCGGCACTCAGTACACTCTAAAGTAATGATAATTCGTACACCTTTAGCCATAGGAATTCAAGGATTGAGCAACAATAAGACACGATCTCCAATTATTTCATAGGAGTCTGCAAATCGGCAACGAAACCGTTAATTTTCTCATCTCTCAACAGTCGCTCAACTGCTGCCCGCTCTAAAAGTTTAGAGCAATTTCAATCGCGCTTAGCGCTGTATGCCCCGCCACATGAGCTACACAGCACAAAACTCTTCTGTAAAGACTGACAAATCTACCCTGGAACCGGGAAGTAGATCCCCAACGACAGCCGCAGAGCGACGATCGCCCCAATTCCTAGCAGCAGCAGACTCGTCATCGCCCCGTCCTGCTTGAGGCAGCCCACGCCTTCCCGACACAGCCCATAGCTAACGACGCAGTAGTAAACTAGGTCGTTGAGCGCTACGGCAATTACGGCTCCCAGGTTTCCCAAGAGCGAAAAGCCAACCAGAATTCCGACCGTTGTAAACACTAAGCGGGTTAGATTTCCGAAGGTCATGTAGTGCACTTTGCCGAAGGCAGACAGAGCGGGTTCAATCGTGGAGCATAAAATGCGGGGCCAAATGCCGATCGCCAAGATCGGTAACATCCAGGCTGCGGCAGCATATCGCTGGTCATAGAGAATGGTAGTGGCAACATCGCCAAGTCCGACCAGCAGCACCATCACGCCTGTCAGTGCTAGCAGCAGATAGCGACGACTGCGTAACGCTTTGGCTCGCAGCTCCGATCGCGGCAGATCAATCAGCTTGGCAGCCGCAGGCAGCACCACTCGCATTCCTAACGCCACCGTCACCTGCCGCGGTACATCGCTTAGCATAAGTGCCACTGTGTAAACACCCAGCAGCTCTAGAGTAAACAGCTTGCCCAGCAGTAGTCGATCAACTTGCTCTGCCAAAAACATCAGCGCTGTGGAAAAGAAGATCCATCGTCCCAGCGAGAAGATCGCTTGGGTGGCATCTTGGTTCCAATGAAAATGATTGGAGTATCCAGGAATGAGCCGATAGCTCCAGATCGTTTTGACCATTGCCCCAGCAATGCTGCCACCAACTAATGCCCAAATGCTAGGATTAAGAATCGCCCACAGCAGCATTACCCCTGTTTGAAATACTTGAGCGCATAGCTCCAAGAGCGTCAGCTTCTTGACTTCCATCTGCCGCTCTAAGGTATAAAGCGCCGTGGAGTTGAAGCCGGAAATAACTGTACTAAAGCCAGCGATCGGAATGAGCAATCTTAGCTGAGGTTCGCTGTACAGCTCTGCCATCTGCTGCGACAGCAGCAAACAGAGCAGCCATAAGCCAAATCCTCGAAGCACCTGAATTGTCCAAGCTGTGTTGAGAAACTCTGGCTCATCGCCATTCTTGTTTTGAACAATACTAATACCAATTCCGACATCCGAGAATAGCATCAAGCCTGCAATGAAAATGTTGACCAGCGCCATGATGCCGAAGAATTCGGGAAACAGCAGGCGTGTCAAAATTAAGTTGGCAGCAAACCGAAGAATTTGGCTGATTCCATATCCCAAGATCGTCCAAAATGCTCCCCGGATGACTAGCTTTTTAAGTGCAGCCATAGTCTTCGAGCAGTAGAGAACCCACGTAGAATTTCTGCATTCTGTAACTTCAATTTCAAAACATTAGAACAAGTGCCTAGCTCTATAAACTAGCTCTATAAACACTTGGTAACGGCGCTCTTGTAGCACGAATCTCTCAATCCAAGCAGCTTGATTCAGGCTGCTCGATTCAGGAACAGCTATACCAGACCTACCAACAGTTCATCAATGTAGCCCTTCCAATGCTCTTGATGAGGAATGCAGCTTGATTCTAGAAATCAAGCTTGATATTCGATACAGAGGCTGGCGCAAGGTTGCTCCGCAAAACAGTATTGGTTTTGTGATATCAACTCTGCCACTGCTGAAGATGCTCCTATGGCTAAGTAGCCTTCTGGAAAGATGCACCGTAATTTCTTCCAGCTCTGCCGTCTAACCCTATTCCCTGATGCCCTGAAATAACTTTGCGGTAGAAATAAATTACATCAATGAAAACTTATAAGCATCTACCAAAAAGCTGCTTTAAGTTTGTGAATAGGGTGAGATTTTTTATTATCTTCGCTTGGCTAGCTCCAGTGTTATCAGTCCAGTGTTGCTAATCCAGTGCTGTTAATAAAGGCATGGAAGCATAAATATGGGAGCATAGGCTCACAGCAGCGCAAGAAGCTTGTTGTCTAGATTACAAGTATTAATAGCAAGGTTTGCCTCTTTCGATTGCTTAAGCTCACTCCTTAAGGGCAAGACAATTTGACCTCGCGATAGAGAGCAAATCCTCATTGGATATCTCTCTGGACAGACGGAAAAAGCCATTCGTTGCCGATAGATTGAATCTATACGAACCAAAGGTGCAATTGATTCATCGTTCAGTTTAGATTCAAAACTAATAATCTGGAGAGATAAGAATGAGCAGCGAAAATCGTGTAGAAGCAACCGCTAAAAATATTGAAGGCAAAATTCAAGAAGCAGCCGGTAATGTTACAGGCGATCCAAAGATGAAAGCTGAGGGGCAAGCCAAGCAAGCCGAGGCTGAGATCCGCCACTCAGTTGAGAACATGAAAGATGAAGTCAAAAAGGCCCTGTAAGGCATAGGTTGGCTAGAGTGGATCTCTTAAAAAAGCAGTAGCTTTTGAAGGGTGCATCGTGGGTGTAGTGGGTGTGTAGTCGACAGAATAGACTACACACCCACAAACCATATAAAAACATAAGGCAATAATTAAAGAGCTGACAAAAGAAGATTCAGCAGAACATAGTGAAGATGTTCTACACTAAAATGTTATCCGAATCGCTTTTCACCGCATGTTTCAGGCGACTCGCCGCCGCTTAGCCCTTTGGTATACTGCTGCTACTGCAGTTTTGCTGCTGCTGTTTGCCACAGGCTTTTACCTTTATGTGCGTGATACTTTAGTGGAGCGAGTAGATGATACGTTGAACCATGTTGTGGAAGTGGTACAGCGATCGCTTGTAATCGAACCTGATCCTGAGCTAGATCGAGCTGGAGATATAGTTGCAGACATAAACAGCTTGCAGGCACGGCGCGATCGGCTTCACCCGCCATTACGCGTCAATTTGGAAGCTAGCTTTCGCAGCAATGCTGATGCAGTTGAGGACGATCATATTGACTTAGAGTGGTTCAGTCCTGCAGGCGAACTGCTCTGGTCTACCTTCTCTGCACCGCTCAACGTTCCACTGCACCTCAATAACAGCGGCGAAACCGTTTACGGTAGAGTAACCAGAGATTTGGATCTGCCCCAGCCAACTTCTCCGCTGCCTGATCCGCTGGTGCTGCGCCAGATCACTCAGCAGGTGCAGGTGGGTCAACAGGTGTTGGGCTATCTGCGGGCGAGCCATCCTTGGTTTGAGGTGAGCAAACCTAGTCGTCAGTTGATTCGAGATCTGGCTTTAGGGACTACCCTGATTGTGATCGCTGTAGCAGCGATCGGCTGGTTTCTGTCTGGATTGGCGATCGCTCCTGTGCGCGACTCTTACCAGCGCTTGAAGCAATTCACCGCTGATGCTTCCCATGAGCTGCGAAACCCGATCGCCGTGATTCAAACCAACGTGCAGGTGGCACTTGCCGATCCTGATCCACACTGGCAGCAAGACCAGCTGCGGGTGGTGGAGCGGTTGACGCGGCGGTTGGGACGGCTGGTGGATGATCTTTTGTTTCTGGCGCGGCAGGACAGCGGCATTACACCCTTGAAGCTAGAGACGGTGCAGCTAGAGACGCTGCTGCGAGAAGTGGTGGAAGAACAGCAGACGATCGCCGCTGAAAAAGCACTTTTGTTGACGTTAACGGTTGCCGAGGCTGCAGCTCCTGATGCAGCCTACAGCCTGTTTGGCGATCGCGACCAGTTGATTCGCTTGTTCACTAATCTGCTCGGCAACGCTATTCAATATACACCCACCGGAAACATCACCGTGACGCTGCAGCGGCAGAAACAGGCGGGTACGCCTGTCCTGCAGGTGCAAGTGCAGGACACGGGCGTAGGTATTCCGGCTGAGGCAGTCCAGCACTTGTTCGATCGCTTCTACCGAGTTGACCCGGCACGCAGATCGGGCGAGCATTTGGGCAAAATGGACAGTGGATCTGGGTTGGGATTGGCACTGGTGAAAGCGATCGTCGAGAATCATCAGGGGCAGATTCACGTGGAGAGTACACTGCAGCAAGGGACAACTTTTACGGTGATGCTGCCATGCCAGCGTACGGAAGCGGCAAAAGGGATCGGCTGAACGTCTATCCTATAAGCCTTTAATCTTTAACCTAAGCGCTCGATCAGGTGATCGCCTACCCGCAGGGCATTGGCAATCACGGTGAGTGCCGGACTGACGCTGGCGCTAGAAGGAAAGAAGCTGCTGTCTACGACATAAAGATTATCGACCTCGTGGGCGCGGCAGTTGAGATCAAGCACTGAGGTTGCCGGATCTTCTCCAAAGCGACAGGTGCCACACTGGTGAGCAACCACCTGCACAGGCATATCGCTGCGGGGGTGGGCACCTCCCCGACTGAACGCAGAGGGTTGGGCTGCCTCCACCGCTTTCAAAACATCAATCCAGCGGTAAACCAGACGATCGTGTGCCTCAAAGTTATTCGTCTTGTATTCAAGCCGCAGTTTGTCGCCTACGAAATGAACCCGATTGTTGGGGTCGGGCAGGTCTTCGGTTTGTAGCCACCAGCCAATCGATCGGGTTGCTAACTGCCGCAAGCCAAAGTTAGGCATGACTCTTGTAAAAACAGATAAAAGCGGCGGCGCCTCCGAAAAAATCACATCCTGCAGAATGCCGCCCGCGTTTTGCACATGCCCCATTGGATACGGAAAGTCTTTGTCTCCCCAATAGAAATCGTTCAGCCCAACGGTTCTTTGAAACAGCCCAGAGTTGGCTGCGGTGGTGAGCTGTACCACAACCGAGAGCTGTTGCTTCATCAGGTTGCGTCCCACCAGACCCGAACGGTTGGCAATTCCATTGGGGTGCGTTTCGTTTGCAGAGTGCAGCAGCAACGCCGCTGAATTGATCGCACCACAGGCAACCACGACGATGTTGCCCAAAAACAGATACGATTGTTGACCGATTCTGGCTTGCACCGCTTTGATTTCGGAACCCGATAAATTGGTGTAAAGAGAGACTACCTGAGCAGAAGATTTCAGGGTGACGTTCTCATGCTTGAGCGCGGGCGAAATCCCTGTGTCCTCAGAATCAGTTCGGCCCTGATCGCCCAAGCCAAGCGGCAGATAAGCGGGGTGCAATCCTTGTTTGCCCAGCGTCTCGCAAATGCCTTGCACTGGAGATTCATGGGCAACTTCTGTAAACGGATAGGCTTCGCTATGCGGCGGTTCGGTTGGGTCGTCGTCTGATTTGCCGTGAACCTGGTAGAGCTTTTCAGCCTCGGTGTAGTAAGGCTCAAAATCTTGATACTTCAGCCCCCATGCCGGCGAAATGCCGTCTTTGTGCTGTACTTCTTCAAAATCCCGTTCCCGCAATCGCATCAGCACACCGCTATAGGTTTTGGTGTTGCCACCTACTGCATAATTCGTCTGCGGACGAAATGGCTCCCCGGCTTCGTCATACCATTGTTCCGGCGCGTGATATTGCTCTTTCTTAAAGACTTCAGTATCAATCAGCTCTGAGCTTTCTCTCGCTTGAAAGTCCCCTCGCTCTAGGACAAGAATTTTCTTGCCTGTGGGTGCAAGTTTGCGGGCTAATGTACCGCCACCTGCACCCGTGCCGATAATGATCACGTCATAGAATTGATCGTCAACAATCATCGTGATTCCCCTCAGTTGTTAACAAGGCTCACTGCCAAACGTAAATCAAGATATACAAAATAATCCAGATCACATCCACAAAGTGCCAGAACAGCGAGGTTGCTTCTACACCAAAATAGCCATTGTCGTAGTTCCCCGGAAAAAACGATCGCGCCAGCATCAAGGTTTGCAGCAGGATACCCGTAAGGACATGCAGCCCATGAAATCCCGTGAGCAAATAGAACGTGCCGCCAAACAATCCTGACTGATAGCTAAACGGCAAACCGGCCCACTCCACGGCTTGCCCAAATAGGAAATAGCCACCCATTGCCATGGTTGCAAGCAGGAATAGACGGAATCCCCACAGCTTTTTGTCGTGCAGATACCGTTCTGCTACATAGATGACAAAGCTACTGGAAACCAGCACGATCGTATTAATTCGGGGCGCTTCGGTTTCCAGTCCGGTGACTCCTGATGGATACCAATCTGGCGTGGTGGTTTTGTAAATGATGTAACCGACAAAGAAGGCGAGAAAGATAACGCTCTCAGACAGCAGAAAGGCAATAAAGCCGAACTTACTGTTACCTGCCTCGTCATGCTCTTGCTCCTGCCGAACCTCTGCTTCGGTGTTTTGTGCGATCGCTCGTTCTGCTGTCATAGTCTGCTCCGGGTGTGAATTTAAGCAGTTTCAGCCGATTCAGCCAGTTCTGAATTGGGTGCCGCCACCAGTGGCTCATTTCTGCCGTAGCCGTAAGGAGGAGAGATAACCACCGGAATTTCTTCAAAGTTTTCTACGGGGGGTGGTGATGTGGTCAGCCATTCCAAACCAATCGCCCGCCAAGGGTTATTCCCTGCTTTCTCGCCCTGAATCCAAGAGCTAACCATATTGAGAATGAAGGGCAGCGTCGAGATTCCCAGCAAGAAACCGCCTAAACTTGCCAGCACATTCCAGAAGGCAAACTCTGGGTCATAAGACGAAACCCGACGCGGCATTCCCATCAGTCCGGCGGGGTGCATTGGCAGAAAGGTGAGGATCGTTCCCACATAGGTCAAGACAAAGTGTAGCTTGCCCAAGCCCTCGTAATACATGCGCCCGGTGATTTTGGGGAACCAGTGATAGAGTCCGGCATAAATACCGAAAACGATCGTCGCATACAGCACATAGTGAAAATGACCGACGACGAAATAGGTATTGTTGACGTGAATGTCGATCGGCACTGAGCCGAGCATAATACCCGTCACGCCTGAGAACACAAAGTTAACAATTCCACCGAGCGCAAACAGCATCGGCGTCGTCAGCCGAATTTTACCGCCCCAGATCGTCGCCACCCAGCCAAACACCTTAATACCTGTGGGAATTCCCACTAGCATCGTCGTCACCATAAACAGCAGCCGCATCCAAGCGGGTGTAGCGCTGGCAAACATGTGGTGAACCCACACTGTCGCACTAATTACCGTGATCAGGATCGACGAAACGGCAATGACTCGATAGCCAAACAGCGGCTTGCGGGCATGGACGGGCAGCACTTCTGAAAAGATACCAAACACCGGCAGCACCATGACATACACGGCTGGATGCGAATAAAACCAGAAATAATGCTGGTATAGAATCGGATTGCCGCCGCGTTCGGGCGCAAAGAAACTGGTGCCGATCGTCAAATCTAGCAGCAGCATGACTGCTCCTCCCGTGAGCGCAGGCAACCCATAGAGCTGAATGAGCTGTGCTGCCAGCACCGACCAGCAGAACGCAGGCATTCTAAACCAAGTCATGCCGGGTGCCCGCATCCTGAAGATCGTCGTCACAAAGTTGACGCCGCCCATAATTGAGGACACGCCAGAAACTGCCACTGCCAGAATCCAAAGAACCTGCCCATTGATCAGATTGCCGGTAGGATTTTGCAGGCTCACGGGTGGATAGGCCCACCAGCCCGACTGGGAAGGACCACTCGGCAGAAAAAAGCTGCCGATCATCAGAATGCCGACCACCGGAATCATCCAGAAGGAAATCGCATTGAGCCGAGGAAACGCCATGTCTCGCGCTCCAATCATCAGTGGCACGAGATAATTGCCCAGCCCCACCAGCACTGGAAACGTCCACAGGAACAGCATGATCGAGCCGTGCATCGTGAATAGGGCATTGTAGACCGTGCGATCGACGACATCCGCATCGGGGGTAATCAATTCGCCCCGCATCACCATCGACAGCAGTCCGCCGATCAGAAAAAAGGTAAACGAGGTGACGATGTACTGGATGCCAATGACTTTATGGTCGGTGCTGAAGCTGAAAAACCGCTTCCAGTTGTCGGGTGCGCCAGGGTACGGCTGGGCACGCACGGCATCCTTGTCTTCAACGGCAATATCGACGGGGATATTGGTCATACAGATATCCTTAAATGAGCAAATTGAGCGTAATTAAGCAGGGGGGCTGACGGGTTCCTGTTTAGGAGCGTAGTTCACGACGGGTGGTGGGGCGGGTGGAATGCTTGCCCAGCCGTGAACCATGGTGTTGGTTGAGCGGTTATATTCGGAAGCAGCCTGATTGAAGGCAGGGGAAGGCGTTTGGGCAGCGGCATCAGCCAGCCACTGCTGATAGTCGGCGAGCGACTGCACCACGACATCTGCTTGATTTGCTGCAAAATAGGTGCCGCTGAACATCGAGTCGCGCAGGCGATAGGTGCCCGTGCGGATCGGCGTAAACTCAAAGTCGATCGTGTGATTTGGTACCACATCCTGCTTTACCCGAAACGCAGGCACATAAAAGCCATGCAGCACATCTTCAGAGCGCAGCGTCAGATGC
This sequence comes from Phormidium tenue FACHB-886, assembly GCF_014764505.1. Classification (GTDB taxonomy): domain Bacteria; phylum Cyanobacteriota; class Cyanobacteriia; order Elainellales; family Elainellaceae; genus FACHB-886. The sequence continues at coordinate 49,776 of NZ_JACXWX010000007.1, read as the reverse complement.
ACCCGCCGATCGACCGGTAAGTGCAGCTCAGTGCTGGTGATATCCTGATCCGGGTAGCGGAATATCCACGCCCACTGTTTTGCTGTCACGTCAATATAAGTGGCGGGGGAGGCATCGATCTTGTCGCCCGCTACTGGCTTTGCCTGGTCTAAAATCCGCTCGTCGGGTTTTAAGATAGGCTCTGCATAAGCTGACTCTACTAGCTCAGGCATATGTAAATGCACCAGCTCCATCGGCCCTCGCAGATTCATACGAACGTAGGTGTTGTAGCTCGCGGTGACCAGTCCGGCGACTAGCAAAATCGGCACTGCCGTCCAAACAATTTCCAGGATCGTGTTGCCTTCGATCGGCGGCCCGTCGCTGTAGTCATACTTTCCGGCTCGATGGAATATCAGCGAATAGATCACCGGAATCGTCACACCCAGCAGAATGAACGTCCCCAGCCCTGTAAAGATTGCAAACAGATCGTCTAGCATCCTTGACTCAGCCGACGCCTGTGGCGGAAACCAGTTGTAAGACTCTTTTGCCATCCAGAAGCTGAACAGCGCTAAAAGAACTGCCATAACGGCAAGCGTGAGGATCGCACGGAGTTTCATAGTCGTACCGTTTGGGAGGTTGGTGTTTGGGTTTGAGATTGCGACACTCGGCGAGGCAATGCCTAGAGCTGATTAGGATTTCCGCCCAAGTGGATCAGCTGGTCAGCCGTGACATGGATGCCGAACTCACCGCCCAGATGAGCACCCAATGTGCCCTGCAGAAACATGAGCACAAAGATGGCTAATCCTGCTGCCAAATAGCCCCACTGCACCTGCCGTGCCATGTCCTTGCGCCAAGCGTAGCGTTGGAAAGCGCGCCAAACCGTCATCCCGACGATAAGCGTCAGCAGCAGCACCCCTCCCAAGCCGTGCCAAATCATTGTTTGCAGGGCTTGCAGTCCCCAAGCGCTTTTAACATCTGCCAGTGGCACTGCCAGCAGCATCTCATAAAACCCAGATGCAACGGTCAAAAACGTGATGACTGCCGCTGCTAGCAGGTTGTACCAGCCCACATCGAATAAGCTAGAGCGGGTAACGGGAACCGCCAGATACTTAAAGACCGCTTTTTCGACGGGAAACAGCACGCCCACAATGTCGAAGGCAATCGCTGCAATGAACAGTCCTAGCGTCAGATGCACAAAGTTGGGATGAAGGGGAACCAAGTAGGGCAAGCCATTTGCGCCAAGCTGGTCGCTCAACTGTTCCATCAGGTCTGGGTTCATGACAATCCGCCTCCTCGGGTTGCTTCAACAACGGGAATGCTGTGCAATCCATATACCCAGACCAGCAGATCGCCCAGGTAGGTTTGGGCCAGCACCAACACGCCGAGCAAGACCGTTAGCACCAGATAGAAGATCGGCAAACGCGGCTTGTTTTGCGATCGAATTACATATCGCCAGCCGGTTATCCCCGCCAAAAGCCCTGACAATGACCATCCTAAAATAGTGTGCAGGTTGAGCGTAGACTCTGCTGCATCGTAGGGTTCTGACAACCCCGCTTCAATTTGTCCAAAAATAACCGCAATGAAGATGGATACGGTAGCAAATGCCAAGTTCCACCAGCTCACCTCATTGAGCCGCGAATTCTTAGTGAAATATCCAACAAGATCGCAAAAAACCGCAAATAACACCATCGCGATCACAAAATGAACCACGATCGGGTGGATAGTGTCTGGGTAGGGAAGGTTGTGCTCGTTCAGCGGTGGAAGATAGTTAAACACAGGTTTTCAGAGTGTCAGGATCAAGCAGGGCTGTTATTGGTCAGTTTATTAGCAGTCTAACGGTTCAAGGAATAGATTTACTTTTTTTTAAGCCATTGCAAGCTTTGTAGAGCAATCGTCTATACTTCTTAGCCGCAAAATCTGTCTAAAGGTGGATCAGCGCTGTTGAATTGCCCTGGCTTAATTCTATGAACGCTAGATATCGCATTTACCGCAGTGATTGGGATAAGAATTTTTTGGAGTTGCGGAGCGTCCGAAGAATGTCCCAGGCGGAATGGCAACAGGTACAAATTCTGATCGAGCAGTGCTGTTACCCCCAATCCGCGGTGAAAGTATACCGGAGCGATCGAAAGCTGGCTTGTAAGTTTAATAGATTCGGTATATTCAGCATGAGGATAGGGCTCCATGTCTTCAAGAAGAAAATTTATGGCGAGGACGGCTTCTTCCCTGTCCATGTTGCTCCTCACAACGACTTGCCGCAGGCTTTCATCAAGCGAAGCTGCGTCCATACCAAAAACAGATTCAATAGCCTCAGCTTCTGCTTCTATGCCTGTCTCTAACGCACGCTGGAACATTCCTTGGACAGCAAATCACACGGCTGCTGCCAATAAAACCAACTACTATCCCAAGACTGCCAACACAATCAACGCAGTAACAGATTTGGGGCTGGATAATACAGGGCGGGTGGATTGCACAGCCACGATCGCTGCAAAAATTGCCGAAATTGATGCCAACGTGACAAACGGGCAGCCTGGAAACAACAGCAAACCTGAAATGCTGTTTTTCCCAGACGGGGTGTATTTAATTTCAGATACAGTTCTGGGTGATTCTGCGGTAATGATTAAGGGGCAATCGAGAGACCGCACGATCTTTCGCTTGAAAGCCAACAGTCCGGGCTACGGAGATGCAGCCACGCCGAAAGCCTTGTTTCATTTTGGGCACGGCAACCATGATACCTACCGGAACTATTTAGCTGATTTCACGATCGAGATAGACAGCGGCAACCCAGGTGCAGTTGCGCTAGCTTACACCGGGCATAACAACAGCGCGATCCACAATCTCAAGATCAAAGATCTAGCCAACACTGCATTGGTGGGTCTTAGCATCGGTAAGCATCCCATGCCGACGGATTCTGTGGTAAATGTGGCGGTTGGTATTTTTGGCTTTGCCGACGTAGTGATCGAAGGATTTGCGATTGGTCTTCGCTTTAAAGAGGTGAACCTTGGCTCTGGACAGGGCTTTGTCAATCTCACGGTCAACAATCAGCGCTCCTATGGGATTTATGCTGAAGCAGCCGGAGCAAGGCTGCTGTATAACGTGGTTAGCAATCAAAGTAACCCAAATACAATTGGATTTTTCCAAAAGAGTGACAACGGTGCCAGAGCAACTAGCATTGTCAACTGCAAGTTCAACTGCAGCGTTAATAGTGCGACAAATGTACCCGCAATTAACTTAATTGCGGGCAATGACAATATACCGTCTCTATACGTGCAAAATACTTCGATCGACTTGAAGTATAGTAAAGGCTTGGTTTTCAATGAGAGAGAGCTGCAGCCCAAAGGAACGATCGCTGAGTATTACCAGGGAGACACCCGCTGGGGCGGAATTACAGTTCCTCAAGTGTTCAACCCGGATTTCACGCCTCAAGTTAAATCTGCTATCCCTTTCCCACATGACGAAATCCGCTACTACTCAGACCCTAACCCAAACAGCTGGGCAGTAGCACCCGAAAAGCCAACAGCAGCGCAGCTGCAGGCAACCTTCAACTCTGGGAAGCCCTGCATCGCTTTGCAAGGAGCTAGCGTAATCTGGAATGAGCCGATTTCGATTCCCGCTTCAGTCCGTCTTTTTAATCCAAACCGGACGGGCATTTTTTATGCAGACAGCATGGCTGATTCAAACGATGTTTACCTGCTAGAAGTTTTAGGCTCTCCGGCGGATCCGCCGCTAGAAATTAGAGACCTGATCTCTTTTGATGGGTATAGGGGCGATGGAAAGATGCGGTACTTTATTATTCGCAATCGAGGCGGTAGAACGCTGATCGTCAATAGCTGGATGGCAGATGGATTGATGCTAACGGGTACTCCAGGAATCTGCCTGATCAACCATCTTGTCGCTCAATCTATTACGGTGGGAGACGGCTGGCGTGTATACGCGCAAAATTTGGATCTGGAACAAAGAACTAAGCCAATTCTGAAGCCCAATGGGCAAGAAAGCCGCGCCAGAATTTATGCAGGAAAGAACGCCCAGGTATACGTAAACTTTATCAAAACTGAATCTTCTCAGGGATTTGTTTACGCAGACGCCAATGCCACCGTGTCGATCAGCGGGCACTTCCATGCCAATGCTAATGATGGCTACTATTTCTACGGAGAAGCCGATAATGCTCGGTTCAGCGCTACAGGAATATGGATTTTTGGCGGCAGCCCATTCATGGATTTTATGAGCGCTCAGCGAAATGGCGTTAGAAAAGAGTTCTCTCCTAAAAATGCCGATCCTGTTGCCGCTCGACTTCTCGCCCTCGCCGTGGAGCGATCGAGCTAGCCAACGGCGGCAAAACTACCAGCCTCAGTCCCGCATTTTTAATACTCTTGTGAAGAAAACGGCCTAGCCGTTTTCTTCACAAATAATCTTTGCCTCTATGAAATTTGCAATTCTACAGCGCTTTGCGTTGCAACAAAATTAGAGCATTTCCTGTAAGCTGTGCCAAGTGCAGCTTACAGGAAATGCTTGATAAGCTATTCAACTGAAAACTGAAAACTGATAAGCGAAAAGTCGTGGCTTTTGTGGAGCCGATCGCAGCAACCTGCAAGCCGTGAGGGAAGATAAGAAGAGTCGTTTTGGTTACGAATAAGCCTGCAATGGTTGCAAAGGAAACTGGCTCAGAGGCAATTACCCGATTCACCCAACATCCCTGGTTTCATCCCAGTTTGCTTCTGCTGTGGGTTGGCATCGGCGCAATCGTTCGCTTCACGCATTTAACCGCCAAACCCCCCTGGACAGATGAATTCGCTACGCTGGTCTTTGGCCTGGGACATAGCTTTGAAAGCGTACCGCTCGATCGCCCAATTTCTCTGGGAGAACTGATGCAGCCGTTGCAGCTGCCGCCAGCGGGTGCAGGAGGTGTTCTGCGTTATTTGCTCAGTGAAGACGTGCATCCACCGTTCTATTTTGTGGTAGCAAATGCCTGGATGCGCTGGTTTTCGGCAGATAGCGGGCTGGTGTCTTTGGGGCTGGCGCGATCGCTGCCCGCTTGGTTGGGCGTTGCCTCCATTCCGGCAATGTTTGGGTTGAGCTGGTTGCTGCTGCGATCGATCGTTGTGTCGCAGTTGGCCGCAGCGATGATGGCGCTATCGCCGTTTGGGGTGTATTTGGCCCAAGAGGCTCGCCACTACACGATCGGAATTCTTTGGGTCATCGCTTCGCTGTGCTGTTTTGTGGTGGCAGTACAGCGGCTGCAGCAGCGGCGGGTGTTGCCGCTTGGTGTGGCGCTAGTTTGGATTGGGGTGAACGGGCTGGGAATCGCCACGCACTACTTTTTTATGATTTCGCTAGCAGCGATGACGATCGCGCTAGCGGTGATTGCGGTGCGCCAAGCCCAGAGTGATTCACTAGAGAAAAATCTCTCAGGGTTGGCAAGGTGGAGCCTTTTCACCAGTGCAGCTTGGCGACGGATCGGACTGGTAATGCTGGGTACGGCGATCGCTGGGGCTGTGTGGCTGCCGGTTTTGAAAGATGTCCGCAGCCGCGAAATTACGCAGTGGATTCAGAACGACCAGCCTTTTGGCTGGCTGGATTTGATCAATCCGATTGTGCAGTCGATCGCGGCTTGGGCAACGATGCTGGTGCTGCTGCCGCTGGAAGCTGACAGTTTGGCGGTGGCGATCGGGGCAGGCGTGGTGATGGTGGCGTTTATCGTCTGGGCAGTGCCAAAGCTGTATCGCGGGTTGCGATCTCAATGGGAAGGTGCGGGAGGCTGGAGCGTACAGGCGATTGTGAGTGTGGTGATAGGGGCGATCGCACTGTTCTTTTTGATTAGCTATGGATTGCGAACAGATTTGACGCGGGGCGCTCGCTATAGCTTTGTCTATTTTCCGGCAGTGGTGCTGCTGCTGGGGGTAAGTTTGGCGGGGCTGTGGCAGGGGTTGCCGGTGAGCAAGCTTGGGGAAGCGATTGCCGGGAAGCGCGGCAAGACAGCCGTTTTGATCGTGCTGCTGTTTGCGCTTGTGAGTAGCTTCACGGTGGTCAATAATTTGGGCTATCGCAAGTATTACCGCCCAGATGTGCTAGTGCCGCTGATGCAGAGCCGCTCTCAGAACCCAGTGTGGATCGTCACAACCTACCAAACCTTAGTGCAAACGGGTGAAATGATGGGTTTGGGCTGGCAGTTTTTGCAGAACTCGGCTGGAACGAGCCCGCAATTTCTGCTGGCGCGGGAGAGACAGAATTCTTGTGAAGCAGACTGTGCAGCGACTGTTGTGCTGCAGCAGGCAGTGGCTCAGCACCAGCAGGCGATCGATCTGTGGCTCGTTAACTTCCATGCGCCTGTTGCCTTAGAGAAGCGCTGTGTCTTGGATGAGCAGGCGCGTCCTTATGCAAGTGGCTATGGGTATCGGCTCTATCACTGTAATTAGTAGGAACCCTCAGCTCTGATGCCGAATCAGCAGCGTTTCGACTAACCCCTGAGCCGTTTTTAAGCGTTCAGGATCGTTGGAGTGCGCTACCCACGCGGCTAACTCATTGAGCGAACCATTCAGCAAATGAGCAAAGCCTTCTGCATCGATCGTGTTCAGTTTTCCTTCACGGACGACCGTCTGAATCGACTGATGAAGCAAGCCAAATCCATGCTGGTCAAACTCAGCCAAGGTATCTGCTGCCAAAACGGCTGGCGCTTCGATAAACAGTAAACGCCGTAAATCTTCGTGCTGTGCGATCTCTAAGAATGCCTGACAGCCAATTACCAACTGTTCCCAGGGGGCATCTAGCGGCTGTACCTTAGTGCCGATGTAGTTCGTTATCTCGTCGTAGGCTTCGGCAACCACAGCCTTAAAAACTCCCAGCTTATCGTTGAATTGGTGATACAACGCCCCCCGAGTAATGCCTAGTTCGCTGATAATTTCCTCGGTTCCGGTGGCTGCATACCCTTTTGTCGCAAATAGATAACGCGCCCGATCTAAAATGGCGCGGCGGGTGCGCAGGGTTTGTTCAGCTTTGGTTAGTTTGGTGGGCATAGCAGCTTACTTCGATTCAACATTCCGGCAGCGATTTAACATTCAGGCAGTATGTATCTTGACAGCGGAGAAAAGGTCTCTATATGTTAAATACATACAGATTGTATCTTTTATAAGGATTCTCCTCAAGGAAGGTATGATGCAAGCCGTATTGAGTACCCGCAAAGCAACGATGGCAGACATTTCTTTTCTTGCCAGAATTGAGTATTGGTCTAAAGAAATCACAATTGCCTTTTACGATCGCTATAAGCAGTCTTGGGGGGCGATTGCCGACCGGTCTTTCTAACACCTCTAGTGCCCTGGATTATTGAAAATGTTGCAGTATTGCCAGAGGCACGAGGTCGTGGTTTAGGAAAAGTACTGCTCAGAGCATTGTTAGCAGAAGGGCGCTCGCAACAGCATTCTCATGCAGGAATCATGCTAATCAACGGAAACGAGGTGGCTCGTCATACCTATGAGGCGATCGGGTTTAAGCCCTACGAAACCTTTCACGCGACGTACTTTACTGAGCAGTTTAATCTCGAATTTCCAGGGGTTACCAAATTCGGGCTTCGTCTTCACTAAGCAGGAGTACTAGATGTCATTTAAGACGATTCTTGTGGCTGGAGCGAGCCGTGGTATTGGGCTTGCCGTTGCTGAACATTTAGCATCCCAGTCTGACCGCTTGCTAGCGGTTTCTCGCACGACAGCACCCATCGGTGAGTGGATTCAGGCAGATTTGTCTGATCTGACGGGTGTGGAAACGGTGGCAAACGCGGTTGGGAACGATCGCTTAGATGCCTTGTTGTACATGGGAGGAACTTGGGAAACCCATGCGTTTACCGGTCGCTACAGCTTTGAAGATTGCTCCGATGCAGACATTGCCCGAGTAATTACCGTAAATTTAGTGGCTCCAATTCGGCTGGTTAAAGCCTTGTTGCCCGCCCTACGACGATCGGACAATCCGAAGATTATTTTCATGGGGGCGCTCTCAGGTCGGGACAATTTCCCAGGGCGAGAAGTTGCCAATGGTGCGTCTAAGTTTGGGTTGCGGGGTGTGGTGCATTCATTACGCGAAGAGCTGCGATCGCAGCAAATCGGGGTAACGGTGATTAATCCTGGCAATGTTGGCACAGCCGAAGTTTTGGCTGATCTCGCGGCAGATAATTTATCAGGCAGTAAGGCAATTCCTTTGCCCGACCTTCTGAGCATTATTGACTGCATTCTTTCCTTGTCGCGAGCCACCTGTATTAAAGAGATCGATGTCCCTGCGATGTTAGGCGAGGGGGCTTAATACATCTATTTAAGATGCACGTCCCTTACACGGGTAAGTTTTCACGTGGGTTGAATGCTTCTAGCTGCCGCAGCTTTTCGTATAGCTCCCGCTCTTGCAGCGTGATTTCTCTGGGTGTGACGATCTGCACCTCAACGATCTGATCGCCTCGTTCACCGTCGATCGGGTAGCCTTTGCCACCCAAGCGCAGCTTTTGACCCGATCGCACGCCCGGTGGAATCATCATCTTCACCAGCCCGTCCAGGGTTGGTACTTCGATTGCGCCACCCAGTACGGCTTCTGGCGGCGTCACAGGGAGCTGACAGAAGATATCTGCCCCATCGATTCTGAAAAATGGATGGGGCGGCACGTCGATCGTCAGGTAAAGATCACCACCCGCGATGCCTTGACCGCGGAGGCGAATCCGCTGACCCGTGACCATTCCGGGCGGCATGGTGACTTCAAGCGATCGCCCATCTTCCAAGCGCACTCGCTCCCGTCCACCTGTGTAGGCTTTTTCCAGGGGTACGGTGAGGTGGGCTTCGGCGTTGCGGGGGCTGGGACGGGAAACGGTGTAGGCTGTTTTGGTGGTTTTGGGACGATAGACCTCTTCTGCCGTGGCAGTGGGTGCAGGCGCTCGGCGGTTCAAAAGCTGATCGACAAACGAGTTGAAGTCGCGATATTGCCCATAATCGACGTCTTCGCCGCGGTCGCGTCCACCCCAGCGCGGAAAGCCAGTCTGTTTCCAGAACTGGCTGAACTGGTCATACTGCGATCGCTTGCCGACGTCCGACAAAACTTCGTAAGCTTCACCGACATCTTTGAATTTTTCCTCAGCTGCTTTGTCGCCCGGATTCAGGTCCGGGTGATACTGCCGCGCCAGCTGTCGATAGGCTTTTTTAATTTCTTCGATCGTCGCTTCTTTGGGAACTCCCAAGATGGCGTAGTAGTTCCGAAAGTTTTGCATGTAGTTGAGAGAGGGGAGTTAAACGTGAAGGACTGAACAAAAACCTATGAGCGAGGCAGGCTCGCCCCTAGAAGAACGCTAGAAGACAGGCTGCCGATGGCTTTACCAATCATCGTCATCCCAGTCGTCGTCAGGAGGATTGTAGCGGCTATCAGAACGGCGCGGCGGTTCAGAGGGACGGCGATCGCTACGGTCATAGCTGTCCCGCTCAGACCCACCCCGGTTGGCAGGCGGGCGATCGCGGTTGTAGTCATCCCAGCTATCGTTGTTGCGGGCATCGCTACGATTGTTGCGCTCGTAGAATTCGCGCTCGTAGGATTCGCGGCTTCTGTCGCTATAGGAGTCCCGCCGATCGGCGGCATCCCGGCTCCCTCGGTTGGAGTCTCGACCATCTCTGGGGTAGCGGTCTCTAGAGTAATCGTCTCTAGCGTAGTCGTCTTTGGCGTAGTCATCTCTGGCAGAACCACCCGACAAACCGCCGCCGCCTGAGCTATTTGCATCTCTAGGGTAGTCACGTCCGTAGGACTGACTGCCGCGATCGTAGGGGTCTCGATCTCGGGTGTAGTCACGCCCATACGAGCCGCGATCGTAAGGGTCTCGATCTCGGGTGTAAGGATCGCGCCCGTAGAAGTCGCCCCGCCGATCGTCGAAGTAGTCCTCGTCATCGTCGCCAAATAAATCTTCACCAATGCTGGAGAGTGTCCGGCGAATTGAGCCAAAGAAGTCTGTTTCTTCTTCGTCTTGCTGGGTCAGGCTGTAGACTTCCCGCTGCAGGTCATACAGAGCATCGCGCAGATCCGCTTGGGCGATGTCTGTGCCGCGATCGTCTTCTTGCTTGAGGGCAGCCCGCAGTTCTTGCACCAGATTTTCGATGCGGCGGCGGTAGGAACTGGCAAACTGCATGCCAAAGTCAAGCGCTACTTCGCGCAGCTGTCGCTCGGCTTCGTAGGTGAGCGCTTCGGCTTGGGTGCGCTTCTCGATCCGGTCGCGCTTTTGGCGGTCCTGATCGGCGTATAGCTCTGCTTCCTGCACCATGCGGGTGATCTCAGCTTCGTTAAGGTTGGAGGCTCCCTGGATCGTGATACCTTGTTCCCGTCCGGTGGTTTTGTCCATTGCTGTGACCTGCAGAATCCCGTTTGCATCAATGTCAAACGAGACTTGCACCTGCGGAATGCCGCGTGGCGCCGGTGGAATGCCCATCAGCTTGAAGCGACCCAGCGACTTATTGTCGTTCGCCATTTCGCGCTCGCCTTGCACAACGTGGACTTCTACCATCGTCTGATTGTTCTCAGACGTGGAGAAGGTGTCCGAGCGGCGTACTGGGATGGTAGTGTTTCGCGGAATTAGCTTCTTCATCACCCCGCCAATTGTCTCCAGCCCCACTGAAAGCGGGGTGACATCCAGCAGCAGAATATCGTTGACTTCCTGGTTGAGGATACCTGCCTGGATCGCCGCACCCACCGCTACGGCTTCATCGGGGTTGATGTTTTCTTTAGGTTCCTGCCCCAGCAGCGATCGCACTAGCTCTTTTACCATCGGTATCCGGCTAGAGCCACCCACCAGGATGATGTCGTCAATTTCGGCAGGACTAAGTCCGGTGTCGTTGAGCGCTTGCTTCACAGGTGCCCGCAGGCGATTCACTAAATCGGCGCAGAGTTCTTCAAACTGTGATCGAGTCAGGCGGGTTTCTAGATGCTTGGGCCCGTCTTCGGTAGCCGTGATGAAAGGCAGGTTGATGTCAGTTGCTGTGACACCAGACAGCTCGATCTTGGCTTTTTCGGCAGCTTCCATCAAGCGCTGGAGAGATTGACGATCGCCCCGCAGGTCAATTCCTTCTCGATCCATAAACTGGTCGGCAAGCCAGTCCACGATGCGTTTATCAAAATCGTTGCCGCCTAGCTGAGTGTCACCGCTAGTGGCTTTCACCTCAAAGACGCCATCGCCAATCTCCAAAATGGATACATCAAAGGTGCCGCCGCCCAAGTCAAAGACGAGAATGGTTTGGTTATCAGCGCGATCGAGTCCATAGGCGAGGGCAGCAGCAGTCGGTTCATTCAGAATTCGCAGCACGTCTAGTCCGGCGATCCGTCCAGCGTCGCGGGTCGCCTGCCGCTGGGCATCGTTGAAGTAGGCGGGAACCGTGATCACCACGCCTGTTACCGTTTCACCCAGATAGCGGGTCGCTTCATCTGCTAGCTTTCGCAGCACCATCGATGAGATTTCTTCGGGCGCAAACTCTTTCCGGAGCCGGGGCGACTTAATCCTGATGCTGTCCATCTCGTCGCGCCGGATGGTATATGCCACACGCTTTGATTCGGCGTTCAGTTCGCTGTAGCGCCGTCCAATGTAGCGTTTGACCCCGTAGTAGGTGTTTTGCGGATTGAGGACGGACTGCCGTCGCGCCATCTGACCGACCAGCCGCTCCTCTTCTTTCGTGAATGCCACTACCGAGGGAGTAGTCCGCATCCCTTCAGAATTGGCAATGACGACGGGTTTTCCGCCTTCCATTACCGCGACTACGGAGTTAGTTGTCCCCAAGTCAATGCCGACGACTTTTCCCATTCGACGCGATTCTCCTCGCCTGCCCTAAGTTTTGTGAATGGCTACTAGGTTACATTCTATCCTGCCACTGATGTTGCTCATGGTGGGGATTTCCGTCAATTAGGCTAAAGACAGCCTATATGACCCGAATCGAAATGGGAATTGAGCAGGTTCATTTCTTGGTTCTGCCTCTATAATTCCGTTGACTGCAACCGAGGGAGATAAAACGATGCTGAAAAACGATCGTTGGATTCATGAACAAGCCCAGTTGGGCATGATCGAGCCGTTTGAGCCAAAGCTAGTGCGATCGGTGTCGGCAGATGGCAACGGACTACTGCGTCCGGTGCTGAGCTTTGGAATGTCTTCTTATGGCTATGATATTCGCCTGTCGCCTGCAGAGTTTTTGGTATTCCGCCACATTCCGGGTACGGTCGTCAATCCCAAACGGTTCAACCCCAATAACCTGGAATCTGTGCCGCTGCACACAGACGCAGACGGCGATTACTTTGTGATTCCTGCCCATTCCTATGGCCTAGGTGTGGCGCTGGAGCATCTGCACATCCCGCCTAATATCACCGTTATCTGCATTGGCAAAAGCTCTTATGCCCGCGTCGGGCTGATTGCCAACCTCACCCCCGTGGAAGCCTCGTGGCGCGGGCATTTGACGCTGGAGTTCAGCAATTCTTCCAGCGCCGACTGCCGAATCTATGCCAATGAAGGCGTTGTGCAGCTCCTATTCCTAGAAGGCGAACCCTGCGAAACAACCTACGCCGATCGATCTGGCAAATATCAGGATCAGCCGCAGAAGGTGACGCTGGCGAAGGTTTGAGAAATCTTGAGTCTAGAGACACTTCGGCTTAGAACCAATCTCGCCGCAGACTAAACCAAGTTTCCAGCCAGCCTTGCCGTTGCGTGAGGCGTTGCTGCTGCCACTGCTGAGCCGTTTCCTGGAGCAGTTCAGCAGCGGTCGGAGAAAGAATCGGTAGCTGAGCGATCGCCTTCACGCTAATGCGCTGCTGTATAGCTAAGGCGATCGTGCCGATGCCCTCGCTGGCCCCCGCTCCCACCCACTGAGCGCCCAAAATTTCGCCGTTTTGCCGTACGATTAGCTTGCAGAATCCAGTGGTCTCATTCTGGAGCTGAGCTTTGGCAAGGGTCTTGCTGAACTGCCGCAAGACGACTGGCGCTTCCCGAAACCGCTGTTTAGCAGCCGCTTCGGTTAAGCCGATGCGGACGCATTCCGGCTGGGTGAAGAGGGCGATCGGCGTGTGGCGATAGTTTACCTTAGCGGTGGGCAGAAACAAGGCGTTGTGGAGCGCAACTTCTGCTTCATAGCGCGCCAGCGAAAACAACGGATAGCCACCCAGCGCTTCGCCACACGCATACACTTGTTTATTGCGGGTTCGTAGCTGGCGATCGACTGCAACGCCCTGCGGCTGCCACCGTACCCCAATCGCTGCCAGATTTAGCAGAGTCAGATCGAGCTGCGGCGTGGTTGCCAGCAGCACGGCATCCGCTGAGAGACGCTGCCGATCTGTGATGACTTCTAGCGAATCCCCTACTTGTCTGACCTGCTGCACCTGAGATTGCGGCAGCAAATGCAACCCTTCAGTTTGAAGCTGGATCTGGAGCAACGCCACGGTTTCTGGATCCTCTTGGGGAAGCAGACGATCGCCGCTCACCCAGGTCACCTGCACCCCTAGCCGATTGAGCGCTTGCGCCAGCTCAACCCCCTGCGGATTGCCACCCAAAATAATTAGCCGATCGGGCAGTTCAGATTGCTGCCAGAGAGTTTCCAGCGTCAGATAGTTGATGGATGCGAGTCCCTCAATCGCCGGAATCAGCGGTTGAGCTGCAGGAGCAAGGAGATAGCGACGCGATCGCAACACCCGTCCACCGACGCTGAGTCCGAGCGGCTGCGAACGAAATTCTCCCTGCCCCACCACCACATCCACGCCCGCTGCCGCTAATAGCTCCAGCGATTGCCCCGCCACACCCTGCACCTGCAGGCTCTCAGACACGCCTGATGCTAGGGCGATCGTTTCCTGCCAGTTCAAACTGACAGCGGCATCACCCAATCCCCAAAGACTCGCCTGCCGCATCTGCTGGGCGATCGCTGCCGTCTGGATCAGCGTTTGGCGATATGAAGGGAACTGTAGTGTGGGAGTGGAAGCAGGTTCAACGAGGGCAACTCGCGCATAAGTTTGGGCAGCACGGGCAGCAGCATAGCGGGCGATCGCACTACCGCCCAGAATTACCAGGTCATAGTCTACAGGCATTAATCTAAAGCTGATTTTGCTCTCGTCGTGTCAGTTTTGATCTTGCCATCTTTAGCTGCCGACACTGCTGATAAAGGGGAATGTCCTCGCGGTAGACTGTTACTGAGGAAATGGGTACTGAGAAATGGGTCGATTGTCAGTGAGGGTTCCAGCATGGCAGCTTGGGTAGGGTATAGCGTCTTGATTTGGGCGATCGCTTATCTGTGTGGCTCGATTCCGACGGGCTATTGGTTGGGCAAGCTGCTAAAGGGCATTGACATCCGGGAGCATGGCTCTAAATCTACCGGAGCGACGAATGTTTTACGAACATTGGGCAAGGTTCCGGCGGCAATTGTGCTGTTGGTCGATCTGCTGAAGGGCGTTGCGGCAGTTGCCTTAACGCGCTGGTTCTATTCACTGCCTACAATCGCAGCAACCACCCCTGCTGAAATTAATTTCAACTGGCTTCCTTGGGCATTAACAATCTCAGCGCTGCTGGCAATTTTGGGACACAGCCGATCGATCTGGATACAATTTACGGGCGGTAAATCGGCGGCTACGGGGCTGGGAGTGCTGTTGGCGATGTCTTGGCAGGTGGGGCTGGCAGTGGCGGTTGTGTTTGCGGTCGTTTTGGCAGCCTCGCGGATTGTTTCGCTGGGTTCTATTGCAGCGGCACTGGCAGCAATTGTTTGTATGTGGCTGTTTCAGCAGCCAGTCGCTTTCTTGCTGATGGCGATCGCAGGTGCAATCTATGTTGTTTTGCGGCACAAAGCGAATATTCAGCGGCTCTTGGCAGGTACAGAACCTCGGATTGGGCAATCGCAGCAGCATGTGGAACCGTAAATCATTTTAGATAGCTTCTTAGATAGCTTCAGACGAGTGCTGCAGCTTCCCGCCGGTTGGCGATCGGTTATTTAAGATAAATTGCTTAACTCGTTTTGCAGCAGTTGAGCCACTCATTTTTGAATTGTTAGGAATATAGTAGCTGCTGTGGCGGCTGGGACAAAGATATCCTTGTAGGTGTGCTTCTATATTTCCTCAGAAATGTCCAAAGGGTGATGCTGACGGCTATAGCTTTTTGCATCAGATAAAGAACAAATTTTACAATGGCAAAAATGCCAAAGTTTAATCAGTAGTGATCAGCAAAGTCGCTCTGATATAGCGCTACGCGCGTTTGTTAGGACAATTCTTTTTGTATAAAAGAAGCTCCCTTTAAGGCGTAGCGCAATAACATCGTTCTACCTATAAAAGTTTTGATTGAATAGAGCTGCAATTTATCAGCTCCAGCTCGTTTAGCCTGCAAGAAGCTAACCCTTAAAAACGCTAGCTAGAGCGCCTATGCCACGAGAACATCTGGCTCTGCCGCGATCGAGTTCTGAATTAGGGCAGACTAAACTGAATTCACTCCTTTCAGCGCTAGGTCAGCTATGGCTTCCCCTGACGATCGCTCCGTCATTCTCAGGCTATCGGCACAGCAGCTTTCGCAGCCTAATTTGCTAGCTGGCTTAGACGCATGGCGGCAGCTTGGGTTGCTGTCCGATCGACAGATTCTTCAGTTTGCTGAAGAATATCTGATTTGTCCTGCTCCCAGTTTTATTCCCGCTGCAGCTGGCTTCACAGATGACTTTGTGACGATCGATCAGCCCAGCCCTCAGCCCGCACCTGCTTTAGCCTCTGTGGCTCTCCTGCCAGTCACCACTGCTCCCCAGCCCTCCAGCTTCCTCACCCGCACCCTCCAATCCTTCATGGCAGAAGTCAGCGTCATCTGGCTGCTGTTCTTGGGTGTGTTTTTAGTTGTTGTTTCTTCCGGGGTGCTGGCAGCGAGCCAGTGGCAAAACTTTTCGGTGGTGGGGCAATATGGGATTTTGTTCGCCTACACGCTGGCGTTTGCGGCAGTCGGCGTTTGGATTGGGCGGCGATCGCAGCTTCGTCTGACGGCGCGAATGCTGCAAATTGCCACGCTGTTGATTATTCCGGTTAATTTTTGGATGATCGATGGGCTGCGGCTAAGCAGCAGTTTGGCAGGCTTGGGGCTGGCAGCGATCGCTACACTCAGCCTATCTGCAACCACCCTATTTCTGCTGCGTCCGCGGAACGGTATGGTGACCGGCGAACGAGCGGCTTTGACTGCGGTGAACGCGATCGGGCTAAGCTGGCTACATCTAGGCTGGCATTGGGCAACTGTGCCGTTAGTTGCAACCTATGTTGGCACGATCGGCACGGCGCTGTTAACGCTGCGGCAGGTGGGTCGGCGCACGGCTGTGTCCTCTACGGAATCGGCTTCTGGCGGTCGATATGTTGCTGCACCCCTGATTGTCGCTTTGGCAACGTTGCTGCTGGTAGGACGGGCAATTTTGGGGGCAGGGGTTGCTGTTAGTCAGCTGGGGCTGACATTCGGCGTTTGCGGCTGGCTGCTCTGCTGGATGATTCAGCGCGATCGCCTGCCTTCGGTTTGGCGTTCGGCTGGTGTGGTATTGCTGCTGCTGGGCTGGCTGGTATCTGTGTCAGCTGATTCTCCTTGGCAAGCGATCGCGGTGAGCGGACTGGGGCTGTGGCTCCTGCTCGATCAGCTGCAAACCCAGCGCGACTCGCAAATTCTAGTAGCGATCGGTTTAGTTGGGCTACAGGCTTATTGTTTACTGTGGCAGGTAGTTCCCTCTACGCTGCGGCAGGGCTGGGTCGGTTGGGCAGAGCAGGTGGCAGGCGATCGAGGAATGCCATGGGCGTTGGTGGGGCTGGGCATCTTTCCCTATGTGCTGGTGACGCTGGGACTGGCAGCTTGGCTGCGGCGGATGAGTGGCTCAGGGGAACAATCCGCAAATCGGACTCTGCCAGCAGCCCGATTCGACCTGGCACAGCAGGCAGAGCTGATGGCGCTTAGTTTAGGGCTGGTGCTGGAGTGTCTAAGTTTGGCAAATCCACTGCTGCGATCGCTGAACCTGACGCTGGCAGTGCTAACGCTGGTAGAGGTATTTCGAAAGCGAGTGCCTGCCTTACCGCTCCTGTATCTAACACACCTCTGCGCCTTGGCTGCGGTGCTGTCTTGGATTGACTGGCTGTTTCCTAACTGGGATGCACTGGACTGGGCGCGACTGCTGCTACTGGCAATGGCGATCGAATGGGGATTGAGCCTTGACTTTGGCAGAGCTGCGCTCCTGGAGGATCAGCGCTGGCGGCAGAGTGCTTGGAATCTGGGCTTGGGGCTGGCAGCAGTCAGCTATGCGCTGTTGCTTTCGCGTGTGGGGCTGGGGTGGTTTGAAACAACATTGAATGGAGAAACGCTAAACCCTAACCTGATCTGGCTAGTAACGCCTTTGCTGCTCACCGTAATGTCCCGTTCGCGCCGTGCGGCGACTCACCTCGCAGCAGGACTGAGCAGCATTGCCCTCATTGCCCAACTGCTGCTGGTCGCGCAACCCTATGCTTGGTTAATCAGCCTGGGAGTTGGGACGCTCCTGATGCTGGTCAACACGGGCACCCTTCGATCGCTGCCCACCGCCCTGCTAACAGTCGGCTTTGGCTTAGGGTTTGAAGCTGTGGCGATCTACGAAACCTTTGATCGCCTTTCGCTACCTGCTATTGCCAATTTGCTGGCTGCTACGCTGTGGCTTCTGTGGCTGCTACGGAGCTGGCTGGCACGGCATCAAACTGTCCTGAGCCAGCTCTATGCTAGTGCTGCAAACGTCTGGGCGATCGCGCTGTGTGTCGTGACGCTGCTTTATCTCACAACAGTCGGTCTGCTTGAGCCGAGTGGGGCGATGCTGCTGGCAACAGGCTTAACGACGGGTGCGATCGCCTTTCGCATCAGCCAGCAGCCGACGGATTTGGGCTTTCTGGGCGTTGGGTGGAGCATTGAACTGTTGGCGATACTGCTGGTACGGCTAAATGGCGGTACGGCTGTAGGTGTGGCGATCGCTACGCTGGGCTTGGGGCTGGTTAGTCAGGTGCTTGGGGATATTTGGGTCAGCCGTGCCCGTTCATCCTACCGCGCCAGTTGGCATCTCATTCCACTCTTGTATGCTGGCTTGGGCTGGCTAATTGCCCACGGACTGGCAGCAGCAGATGGATTTACTGCCCAAACCGGACTTTACACATTAGCAGCCGCGTTGATTGGTATAGGGGTGGGTCGGCGTCAGCTTTCCCTAAAACCGCTGACTCTCCTGTCAGTTCTGTTCTTCACCGCTGGAGCCTACGAACTGCTGGGCTACCAGCTTGCCCAAGCAAAAGGCGGCAACTTAGGAGACGGCATGACGCTGTTGGCTGGGTTGGCAGCCCTGATTGCAGTAGTCGGTCGCCTCGGCTGCCGTTGGCTGCTGCCCTACTTGCGTCTGTCGCTGCCAGAGCTAAGGGCGATCGCGCACTTGCATTGGGCAGTCGGAAGCAGTTTGGCACTGGTAGCACTGCCGTTGACCTTCAGTGCATTTGGGCGGATGTACTGGTTGGGAATCCTTGGGCTACTGACGGAATACGCATTGGGGAACGGTCGACAAGATGGAGAAGACCGACCGCCAGAACTAAGCGATAACTTGACAATAGCTCAGTCAGGGAAATCAAATTGGACGAAGAATTCCTCATTCTTGCGAGCAAGCTGGACCTATGCAGGAATTCTAGAATTTCTGCTTCTGACTGGGCGTGGTCTGGATTGGCTAATTCCCAATCCGCTGCTGCTAGGCTGGGCAGGGGCAATCGCCGCAGTAGTGGCGATCGGGCTATATTTTCTGCCGTGGGACCGCTGGGGTTGGCTGCTTGACCCCTGGCAAAAGACGGCGATGGTGCTGCCGATGACGATCGTCGTGCTGACGCTGCAGCCGATCGCGATTCAAAGTCTGCTGATTGTGGCGGCTTTTTACGCTTGGCTAGCCAAATCGACTCGAAACATTCGTCTTAGCTATTTAGCTGTGTTGCTGTTGGATTGGGCAATTCTGCGCTATCTAGGGCAGCAGAATTCGCTCAGTTTGCTGTGGATTAGCGTTGCGCTAGGTGGCTCACTGCTGTATGCAGCACAGATCGATCCGGCATTGCGATCGGTGCCAGGGCGGGAGCAGCGGCATTGGCTGCGATCGCTTGCCACCGGGTTAATTTGTTTGACAGCGCTGTATCAAGCGGAGATCGAGACGGGCGCGAGTGGTTTTTGGGTAGGGCTATTTGCACTGGGAATTGGGCTGGTGTTTGTGCTGCTGGGGATTGTGCTACGGGTGCGGGCGTTTCTCTATATCGGCACTGCTGCCTTTATTTTGCGTGTTTTGCGGCTGCTCTGGCTGTTCGTGAGCACTTATTCGCTGCTGCTGTGGGCGATCGGAATTGTGCTGGGCTTGCTCTTCATCTGGATCGCCGCCAATTTTGAAGCCCGCCGTCATCAAATGAACGCACTCCTGCAATACTGGATGACGGAGCTGGAAAGCTGGGAATAAAGCTGGGAGTAGGACGATGAATCTGGCAGCAGAACGGATCGAGTCGGTGAAAGCAGGCAGTCTGGGTGCAACCGCTACAACGATCGCCTTTGTTTGCTTTGCGCTGGTTCCGGTGCAGCCGATCGCGGTTCCCCTCTTGCTGATTCGAGGTGCAATCGCGCTGGTAACTGGTTTTCTGTTTGGCGTGACTTACCGCTACATCGTCCGGCAAGATAACAACTCGCATCTGCGGCAGGGAGCAGTGCTGGCGTTTGGGCTGGTGCGGGGACTGGCGCAAGTTGAGGGAGCAACTCTGGCTCAGCCGCTGCCGGCTGGCGTTGCAGTGGTGGAAAGCGTGGGAATGATAGCAATCGCGGCTTTTGGAATAGAGATGGCGATGCGACGGGGATGGCTGAAGCCATTTGGGGCTTAACTTAGCTAGAAGTCGTAACGAGACCTAGAGAAAGCGATCGCATACTATCCAAAGAATAAAAGCAGTGATGGCTCTCTTCTATCGCTCAGTATTACTAAGAAATCAGTATTACTAAGAAAAAAGCGTCCGATTGGACGCTTTTTTCTTAGTAATAGAACAGCTACGGCCGCACTTTTAAGCCTGCCGCAGACTGGGAGTATTCACCTAGATCGACTGGAACCGGCTCCACACGCCAAATTTCTTTGCAGTAGTCGGCGATCGTCCGGTCGGAGGAAAATTTGCCCATGTTGGCAACGTTGAGGATCGACATGCGCGTCCAGCCGTCTTGGTCGCGGTAGGCATCCGCTGCACGGGTTTGGCAGTCTGCATACGCCTGGAAATCTGCCAGCAGCATGTACTCATCCGAGCTGAGCAATGAGCTGACGATCGGCATGAACAGCCCCGGCTCTTTGGGCGAGAAGAAGCCAGCCGTGAGCTGGTCGATCACCCGCTTTAGCTCTGGGTTGGCGTTGTAGTATTCCAATGGCTTATAGCCTTTTGCCTTCACATCTACCACTTCCTGCGCCGTTAAGCCAAACAGGAAGAAGTTTTCGGCTCCTACCTCTTCGCGGATCTCCACGTTGGCTCCGTCCAAGGTGCCGATCGTCAGCGCTCCGTTTAGCGCAAACTTCATGTTGCCTGTTCCAGAGGCTTCTTTGCCCGCCGTGGAGATTTGCTCCGACAGATCGGCTGCAGGATAAGCAAACTGACCCAGCGACACCGAGTAGTTTGCCACAAACACCACTTTGAGTCGGTCACGCACCTCTGGATCATTGTTGACCACATCTGCGACCGAGTTAATCAACTTGATCACCATCTTCGCCATGAAGTAGCCCGGAGCCGCTTTGCCGCCAAAGATGACCGTACGTGGCACCATATCAAGGTTGGGATTGTCCTTAATACGGTTGTACAGGGCGATCACATGCATGATGTTGAGCAACTGCCGCTTGTATTCATGAATCCGCTTGATTTGCACATCAAACAGCGAGTTGGGATCGATCTCAATGCCATTGCTGCGGAGAATATAGTCTGCAAATTTGGCTTTGCGCTCCTGCTTGATCTGCCGCCAGCGCTGCCGGAAGTCCCAGTCGTCTACAAACGTTTCCAGTCCCTTTAGCTCATCTAAGTCTTTGATCCAGCCGTTGCCAATTTTTTCAGTGATCAATGCCGACAGCTCTGGGTTGCTCATCAGCAGCCAGCGGCGGGGTGTAATGCCATTGGTTTTGTTCTGGAACTTTTCGGGCCACAGCTCATAGAAATCGCGGAAGAGGTCTTGTTTGACCAGCTCGGTATGCAGTGCGGCAACGCCGTTAATTGCGGAGCTACCGACGCAAGCCAAATGCGCCATGCGAATCTTTTTATCTTCCCCTTCTTCGATCAGCGACATGCGAGTCAGCTTGCCGGCATCGTTGGGATACCTTAGCCGCACTTCCTCCAGAAATTGCCGATTGATCTCATAAATAATTTCTAGATGGCGCGGCAGCAGCCGACCAAACAAGCTAACCGACCAGCGCTCCAGCGCCTCCGACAGCAGGGTGTGGTTGGTAAAGGCGAAGGTGCGGCGGGTGAGATCCCAGGCTTTGTTCCACTCCAAACCATGTTCATCCACCAGCAGCCGCATCAGCTCTGCCACGCCGATCGTCGGGTGGGTATCGTTGAGCTGAATTGCTGCCTTATCCGCAAAATTGTCAAACGAGCTGTGCTTGCGGAGGTGTAGCCGCACGATGTCCTGCAGCGAGCAGGAGACAAAGAAATACTGCTGCTGCAGGCGGAGTTCCTTCCCCTGCGGGGTGTTGTCATTGGGGTAGAGAACTTTGGAGATGTTCTCTGAAAAGGTTTTGGCGGCAACAGCTTGGATGTAGTCGCCGGCGTTAAAGGTGTTGAGGTCAAAATCTTCGCCTGCTTTGGCAGACCAGAGGCGCAGTGTGTTGACGGTGTTGTTGCCGTAGCCGGGGATCGGCGTGTCGTAGGGCATGCCCAGCACTTTGATCTGGGGAACCCAACGGACGCGGAATCTGCCTTTTTCGTCGGTATAGCCTTCGGTATGCCCACCAAAGTTGACTTCTACCGTATATTCGGGGCGATGTAGCTCCCAGGGGTTGCCAAATTGCAGCCAGTTGTCGGGGCGTTCGGTTTGCCAGCCGTCGGCAATTAGCTGGTCAAAAATGCCAAACTCGTAGCGAATTCCATAGCCGATCGCCGGAATTTCTAGCGCTGCCATTGAGTCTAAGAAGCAAGCTGCCAGCCTTCCTAGACCGCCGTTGCCCAGACCCGGCTCTTCTTCGCGCTCCATCAGGTCATCCAGGTTCAGCCCAGATTCCTGGAGGGCAGCTTTCATCTGGTCATAGATGCCGAGGTTGATCAGGTTGTTGATCAGCAGACGCCCGATCAGGAACTCAGCAGACAGGTAGTAAACCAGCTTTACGTCTTTGGAATGGTAGGCTTGGGCGGTTTTGATACGACGATGCACCAGGCGATCGCGCACTGTGTACGCCAGCGCCATGAAATAGTCGGTGAGCGTTGCAAACGTTTCGTCTTTGCCCTGCAGATAATACAGGTTATCGGCAAGGGCACGCTTCAGCGTTTCAACTGATGTTCCAGTGCGATCGTCTTCGATCGTTACGGGACAGTCGATCGGCTGGCTAATGGGCTGGCTAGTCATAAGCGCAGTTTCGATATGAAGTGGTTGAGGGTTCAACTAAACTTATGCACCATACAATTGAGAATGACAAGGGAGAAGTGCTTAAGATTACATCAAGAAGTGGGGATCAGCCTCATTGTTGAATCGAAATTGAGTCACGGGTTTGCCGCAGGGCTGCTTCAAACGCCTCGTATTGCTCTACGGTGGCGTTGAAGTTGAAGCCGAGCATTTTGCCATCAAACGAGGTGAAATAAGTGTCGTTGTGAATATTCGTGTCGATCGCCGGGCTGACGAATTCTAAATGCGCCCAAGGCGTGCTGTTGATCTGGATGATTTCCTGGTTCAGCCATTGTGTCTCTGGGATTGCCTGCTGGATCGATCTTTGCAGCACGTCTTTGAGTTCTGGTAGCTGTTCAGGAGAAACTGCTGAGGATGAGAAAGTGACGGCGATCGCTACACTGCGGCGATCGTTGGCATAGGCATATTGTGGCTGGTTGCCTCCACGACGGGGAAATTTGAGGGCAATTTCGTCGGCAGTCATGGGCGTGAATCCGGGCGGCAGCACAAACGACACCCGCCCATTCTCCAGGGAGACTCTTCTAGAGGACTCTGAACTTGTTCCGGTTGAAGCAGCAGGCTGGGCTGTGGGCTGAGCAGTGGCTGGCGCTGAAGCGGACTGGTTCAGTGCGGTGGACTGAGTAGGAGGAGTGGCTGGAGCGGTAGTGGTGGCTGGAGCGGTAGGAGTGGCTGGAGATGCAGTTAGAGTTGAGCCACTGCCGCAGCTAGCTAACAGCATCAGAGAAGCAGTGGCAATTGCCGAAAGAAGAGGTTGCTTGAAGTCACGTTGCATCTGGAACTCCTATTTATAGAATCTTCACAGCTCAACATGAGCTGGATCGCCTCGGCGAACTGACTTGTACTCAAGCGGATTGATGCTGTTTTATGCAGCAGACAAAATGGCACGGCGAGATTTGCCTTAGCCGACTAGCGTAGGGAGGGCGATCGGCTTGCAGTCGTGGCTATGCCGCCTGTCGCTGCTCGTATACGGCCCGGACGCGATCGAGCTCTAGCTCTGATAGATAATCAACTGCCCAGTTCGATTGGCGCTGCATCATATGGTAGGGGTAGGTGTTGGCAACCCCGACGACCTGCATGCCGGCTCTTTTGGCAGCTTGGATGCCTGCAGGCGTGTCTTCGATCGCCAAACACTCGTGCGGCTGCAGGTGCAGGTCAGGAAGCTGCTGATTGAGCCGATCGACCGCCAGCAGATAGCCCGTTGGATCGGGCTTGCTAGTAGCAATCTCATCGCCTGCCACAATGACTGTGAAGTGCTGCGCCAGATCTACCCGATTCAACACCAGTTCAATCTCCGCTCGCACCGCGCCGCTGACTACACCCATCGGCAGCTGAGCCGCGCGAATTTGGAAGATCAAATCGCTAAGTCCCACATAAACAGGCAGTTTTTCGAGCTGGGCAAGCTGCTGCTGGTAGGCTTGCGACTTGCGCTCGATTAATTTGGTTAATTGTTCTTCAGAAAGAATTCGCCCGCGTCGCTCAAACAAATCTCTAAGGCAGGCGCGATCGCTGCGTCCCAGGCAAATTTGGCGATATTCTTCTGGCTTTGGGCGTAAATTTTCTGCAAGCAGCAGATCTTCGATCAGCTTCTGGTGCAGCGGCTCATCGTTGATTATTACGCCATTAAAGTCAAACAAAACCGCCTTGAGCACCATAGCAATCGCCAACTGTATCCCTTTGCCTGCACCGTTATCATAACCCTCCCGCAGCCCCTGAAACACTGACCGATGATAATCTAGAAGGCAGCACAAACGTTGTCTGCGGCTGTGCCAGTCCTATTCCGGCAACTCTTTGAGCCTAGCTGATGCAGATCCTATTGGTGGATGATGAAGCCGAACTGACCGAACCCCTGAGCCGCATTCTACAGCGGCAGGGATATGAGGTGGATATCGCGCATAATGGGCTTCAAGGCAAGCAGCTTGCCGACCAAAAACAATACGATCTGCTAATTCTGGACTGGATGCTGCCACACAAAACCGGACTGGAGATTTGCCAAGATTTGCGATCGCAGGGGGACACCACTCCCGTTTTGTTCTTAACCGCAAAAGATACGCTAGACGATCGGGTGGATGGCTTGGACGCAGGCGCGGATGATTATCTAATTAAGCCGTTCGAGCTGCGAGAGCTGCTGGCACGGGTGCGGGCGCTCCTTCGCCGTCCACCAACGCTGGAACCTGCTGCTCCACAGCGATTATCTGTAGAGGGGCTGGAGTTAAATCTGGAGAGCCAGCTCGCTTCTCGCCAAGGTCGCCTAATCGAGCTTTCTGAAAAAGAGAGCCAGCTTTTGGCTTATTTAATGCAGCACCCCAACCAACTGCTGACCCATGAGCAAATATACGCTCATCTCTGGAACGAAGGCGAAAAACCCAGTAGTAATGTTTTGGCTGCTCAAATTCGTCTACTCCGACGCAAGATTGAAGCAGAAGGCGAATCTATTCTAATCCACACGGTGTACGGAAAAGGCTATCGGTTTGGCACAGCAAGCGAACAAAGCTCGTGACTGTAGAAAAACTTTGGTTCAGCGGATTAAACGCAAACTTGCACCTGCTGCTCAATCACCCTAACGGAAAACGTTGGCACACTCACTGTTGCATCATCGAGGCACTGGCCGTTCGTCAAGTCAAAATTTTGCTTATAAATCGGCGATGCTACTTTGGGAATACCGTTTCGATCGCCCACAATTCCTCGTGACAGTACATAAGCCTTGCTAAACGGATCGTAGTTAGCGATCGCATAAAGCTGATCGCCATCACCTACTCGAAAAATCGCCACCTGCTGCCCATTGACCAATGCACAAACGCCCGCATTAGGCAGGATACGATCGAGCGCACAAACAGTTGTCCAGGTCGTAATCGTTTGCGGATTAGAAAGAGATTGAACCATAGTGTTGGGTAAGAAAAACCATAAAGATGTAAGGGCGAGAGGCTGCTTGCCTATTGCAAAACATGTGGACCAGCGCAGCATTCAACCTCTCGCATTGCTGCTCGATTAACCGTGTCCATTGCCGATCGCCAAGGCGGGCCGCTCATGCTCGTAGGCAGGGCGGATTTGTCCGCGTTCTTCAACCTGAAGCAGGTGAGGATCGGGCTGGTCAGAGTTGACAAAGTGCGTGAAGCGCTCTAGCTTCTGTGGATCTTCGATCGTCGCTTTCCATTCGCAGGCGTAGGTAGCGACTTGGTATGCCATTTCAGCTTCGAGCTGCTCGCAGATGCCCAGCGAGTCTTCAATCACAACCTGTTTTAGATAATCGATGCCGCCTTCTAGCTTGTTGAGCCAGGTTGCGGTACGCTCTAGGCGGTTGGCAGTGCGGATGTAGAACATCAAGACGCGATCGCAGTATTTGATCAACGTTTCTTTGTCGATGTCGGCAGCCAGCAAGACGGCGTGCTGCGGCTTCATGCCGCCATTGCCGCAGATATAGAGGTTCCAGCCGTTTTCAGTGGCAATCACCCCGATGTCTTTGCTTTGCGCTTCGGCGCATTCGCGGGTGCAGCCAGAGACGGCACATTTAATTTTGTGAGGGGCACGTAAGCCGCGATAGCGTAGCTCTAGTTCGATCGCCAGCCCCACCGAGTCTTGCACCCCAAACCGGCACCAAGTGCTGCCCACACAAGATTTCACCGTCCGCAGGGCTTTGCCATAGGCATGCCCCGACTCAAAGCCCGCATCCACTAGGCGCTTCCAAATGTGCGGCAGCTGATCGACCCGAGCACCGAGTAGATCGATCCGCTGACCGCCCGTGATTTTAGTGTAGAGCCCAAAATCTTTGGCAACTTGACCCAGCACAATCAGGCTGTCTGGGGTAATTTCGCCGCCAGGAATTCGCGGAATCACAGAATAGGTGCCGTCGCGCTGGATGTTGGCGAGGAAGGCATCATTCGTGTCTTGTAAACCCACGAGAGGGGCGTTGAGGATGTAGTCGTTCCAGGTCGAAGCCAGGATCGAGGCAACGGCGGGTTTGCAGATTTCGCAGCCGCGACCTGTACCGTGTTGGGCGATCAGATCTTCGAAAGTCTGGATACCCTGTGTGCGGATCAGGTGAAATAGCTCTTGGCGCGAGTAGGGGAAGTGTTCGCATAGGTGGTTTTTAACTTCTAATCCGGCTTTTTTCATCTCGGACTTGAGGATGTCCGTGACGAGGGGAACGCAGCCACCGCAGCCCGTTCCCGCCTTGGTGCATTGCTTAACACTGCCAATGTCCGTGAGGCTGTTGGCTTGAATGGCTTGGCAGAGATCGCCTTTGGTGACGTTGTTGCAAGAGCAGATCTGCGCCGTGTCAGGGAAACTATCGATGCCCACGGTTGCTTTGCCTTCGCGGGGCGGCATCAGCAGATCTTCGGGATGAGGCGGCAGCGGAATCGCGTTCTGCACAAGCTGCAGCAAGTTGCCGTAAGCAGCGGCATCTCCAATTAGAATTCCACCCAGCAGCAGTTTATTCGCCCCGTCGATGACGAGCTTCTTGTAAGTTCCCTGAATAGTATCGCTGATAACAATCTCTTTCGCGTCCGCCGTTTTGCCGAATGCATCCCCAAAGCTAGCGACATCCACGCCCAGCAACTTCAGCTTGGTCGACATATCTGCCCCGGTAAAGGTAGCGCTGCCTCCGCAGAGGTGGTCAGCCGCAACGCTTGCCATCGTGTAGCCAGGAGCAACCAGCCCATAGATACGGTTCTGGTAAAGAGCGCACTCGCCGATCGCATAGATATCCGGGTCAGAAGTTTGGCAGGAGTCGTTGATCACAATGCCGCCGCGCTCGCCGATCGCCAGTCCGCAAGACCGCGCCAGTTCATCACGCGGACGGATGCCCGCCGAGAAGACGATCATATCGGTCTGGAGTTCACTGCCGTCGGCAAACAGCATCTTGTGAACCGCACCGCTTTCGTCTGCGCTGATCTCAGTAGTGGCTGTGCTAGTGTGGACGCTAACTCCCAATTCTTCGATTTTGCGCTTCAGCACTGCGCCACCGACGTCATCTACTTGAACCGGCATCAAGCGGGAGGCAAATTCAACCACATGCGTTTGCAAGCCCATGCTCCTGAGCGCGTTGGCGCATTCCAACCCCAGCAAGCCTCCGCCGATCACCACGCCTACTTTGCAGCGCTTGGCGTAAGCAGACATTGCTTCCAAATCTTCGATCGTCCGGTAAACAAACGTGCCTGCTGCATCGTTGCCTTTAATCGGCGGCACAAAAGGGTAAGAGCCAGTTGCCAGCACTAGCTTGTCGTAGGGCAGCGTCACACCATTCGCAGAGGTAACGGTCTTCTGGACGCGATCGATAGTAGCGGCTCTATCGCCAATATAAATCCGAATGTTGTGGTCTTGGTAAAACCCTGGCTCCACCAGGGATAGATCGCCTGCCGTTTTGCCGGTAAAGAAGCCGCTTAGGTTAACGCGATCGTATGCCACGCGCGGTTCTTCGCAAAATGTAATTAAATTCCAGTCTGGAGCGGCTTTGGCGATCATCTGCTCCAAAAACTTGTGCCCCACCATCCCGTTGCCAACTACGATCAGGTTTTTTCGAGGCGAATCATGTTTCGGCATTATCTGAATTCTCTTCTAGTCGCGAGTGGAGGGCAATGCTGTGGCGCTGTCTGAAACGCTGTCTGAAACGCTGTTTGGGGTGGTAATTGCTCTGGTCAACCCCGTTTTGGAAACCCAGCCCAGCCCGCCCTCGTTTGGCCCAAAAGCATCCTCGGAGAGATCTCAAGGCAAAATTGTAAATTTTGCTACAAAAGCTTGCCGCTCGATATCAATCGTGTATGAAATCAATGCGATCTTCGCATAAACACAGCTTTAGCTAAGCTCTTTGCTTGAATTTGGTGCTTGTCAGCATTTAAACTCTCAGGTTTTGTTTCTAGCTAGCAGCAGATGCGAAAGATGACACTGTGGACTAGGAGTGAACTAGGATCAGAAGCGAGCCTTGCTCATTCGCCCTTTCTCCCCGCTTTCTCATGTCCCCTGATAACGGTGCTTCTGATCTAAATGCCTGTGTCCAAGCTCTTGGTTTGCCGCAGATTCAACGACATCTCTTCATCTGCGCCGATCAAACCCTGCCAAAGTGCTGTGATAAGCAAGCCACCTTAGAAGCTTGGGATTATCTGAAAAAACGGCTGAAGCAGTTGGGGTTGGATCAGCCGACGATCGCTCGCCCGACTTGCGTATTTCGCACTAAAGCCAACTGTCTACGCGTCTGTCAGAAAGGACCTATTCTAGTCGTTTATCCTGATGGCGTCTGGTACCATAGCGCAACCCCAGAAGTCATTGAGCGAATTATTAATGAACATGTGATCAGGAATCAAATCGTACAGGAGTATGCTTTTCTAGTTCATCCACTTCCTGAAACGAAGCTTGAACCTACAGCCGAACTGAGCCAGGAATAAACCTGAGTAGGACTTGAGCAATACAATTGTTTTAGCTGATTCGATTTCTTCTATGGCTACAATTTCTGATCTCACTGTGAAAACGATCGATGGGCAAGACAAACCCTTGAGCGACTATGCGGGCAAAGTTTTGCTAGTCGTGAATGTGGCTTCCTACTGCGGCTATACCCCACAGTATCGGGGCTTGGAACAGCTTAATCAAACGTATCGCAATGCTGGACTGCGCGTGTTGGGCTTTCCTTGCAATGACTTTGGTGCACAGGAACCAGATACGAATGCCGAGATCGCCCAATTTTGCGATCGCAACTACGGCGTTACCTTCGAGCTATTTGACAAAGTTCACGCCAAGGGCAGCCAGCAGCACCCGCTATATGAGCGCCTCACCCACGCCCTGCCCCCCATAACGGATGTGGCTTGGAACTTTGAAAAATTCTTGATTAGCAAAGCAGGAGAAGTGGTAGCTCGCTACCGCAGCAGCATCGCCCCCGACTCACCTGAGCTGAAGGCGGCGATCGAACAGGAGCTGAAGCGCTGAATTCTGGCGATTCTTTGTGCCCACGCTAGAAATTTTCACATCATTGAGATCACTGAAGATTTTCTGGGTAATTTTAGTGTTATGTGGAAATACTGGATATCATGTACTGGACTGGATCTCATTCGGCTAGAATTTGCATCGACTCAGCAGATCGGATAACAAGCGTGGCGAGTAAACAAGCATGAGCAAGGATAACAGTGTGAGCGAACACAAACGGCTTTTGCTGATTGATGATGACCCTAACTTGATTTTGCTGGTCAAAGACTATCTGGAATTCCGGGGATACGAGGTGATCACTGCAGAGAATGGTCAAGAAGCGCTGGAGGTTCTAGACAAAGAAACCCCAGACATGATCATTTGCGATGTGATGATGCCTCAGATGGATGGCTATTCGCTGGTGGAGCATGTCCGCAAAAATCCGCGCACTAACTGGATTCCGGTGTTGTTTCTGTCGGCAAAGGGGCAAAGTCAGGATCGAGTCAAGGGGCTAAACACGGGTGCAGATGTGTACATGGTGAAGCCGTTCGAACCAGAGGAACTCGTGGCGCAGGTGGAGTCTTCCTTGAAGCAAGCCTCTCGTCTGATTCAGCGACAGGACAAAAATACCGACAGTGCTCCCAAAATCCAGGTGCCGTTTGATGTGGAGCTAACGCCGACCGAGCTGCGGGTAGTGCAGTTTGTGGCACGCGGCATGGCAAACCGCGAAATTGCCGACGAACTCAACGTCAGCCAGCGGACGATCGAAAGCCACGTCAGCAACATGCTGGGCAAAACGGGCCTACACAACCGCACTGAGCTTGCACGTTGGGCGATCGAAAACAGTATGGCATAATCCTCTTTCTACACCGTGGCTGGATCGTTTGAGAAAACTAACCCCGACTGGCAAATTCGCCAGCTCCAGCAGCAGTTTGGAGAATGGCTGGAGCGGCTGTTTGCCGGTTCGTCTGATGCTCAACCCAACAATTTTCAGCCCCCTGAGTGGCTGCTGCGCGGGCTGTTTTGGCTGCTGGTGCTGGGTCTAGCTGCTTTCTTGGGCTGGTGGCTCTATCGGCGTTTCCGTCCGCTGGTTGCCGCTTCCTGGAGCAGACGGCAGACCCATCCCGTTCCCCAGGCTGAGCAACGCTCGGTCACAGACTGGCTGCAGCAGTCGCGCACTGCTCAACAGCAGAGCAATTACCGCGAAGCCTGCCGTGCCCTCTACATGGCAACCCTGCAGCAGCTAAACGATCGCCACCTTATTGATCAAGCTGTTAGCCGTACGGACGGCGAATATCTGCGGCTGTTGCCCACGCTCGATCGTCCCCAGCCTTACCAAGTGCTGATCCAAACGCACGAACGGCTGTGTTTTAGTCAAGCAACCATCTCAGCGGAACAGTTCGATCGCTGCTGGCAAGCGTTTCAGCAGCTCAGCCAGGAGCCAACCTCGTGAACTTGAAGAAGCGCTGGGTTTGGGTCGGGGCGATCGCCCTTTTGGTGCTGATTCTGCTCAGCTTGGTTGCTGCTCCCCGCACGGCTCCTCTACAGTCTGGCTCTACTTATAGTCGGTTCCCAGACGGCTATGGTGCCTGGTATGCCTTCATGCAGCAGCAAGGCATCTCGATTCAGCAATGGCGCAAGCCGCTAGAGCAGCTCACTGAACCCGCTCAGAATCGCGACCCAGATGGCGCAACTTCGGTTCGGTTTCCGGTGGCACAGGCGCAAACCCCGCTGACGCTGGTGCAGGTCAATCCTGGCGTGGGTTGGTGGACGGGCACTCCTTCAGAGGACTGGTTTAAACAAGGCAATGTGCTGGTGCGGCTGGGCGAAAATCCACCTCCCACCAAAGCCCCCTTTCGCTCAACGCTAGACAGTCCCGTGGGTAAAGTCAAAATCGAAACGAGCCGCCGCTTGCCGCCTCAACAGGCATTGTTGCAAGACCAGTATGGTGCTGTCGTTTGGCGCGAGGCGATCGGCAAAGGGCAAATTATTTCTGCTGCCACGCCCCATCTCGCAGCCAACGCCTACCAGGATGAGCCAGGAAACTTCAAGTTCCTCCAAGAGCTTGTCACCGCGCCCGGACATCCCATCTTTGTGGATGAATACCTGCACGGCTACAAAGACGAAGAAACCATCACCCAAGAAGCCTCAGGCGGTGTCCTGGCATACCTGGCTAGAACACCGATCGCCGTCGTGGTGGTGCAGGCGATCGTCATGCTGCTGGTGTTGGTCTGGGGGCAGAACCAGCGCCTTGGTGCTCCCCTCAAAATTACTGAGCCGCAGCCGGACAACAGCCAAGCCTATATCCAAGCCCTTGCCAGCGTTCTGCACAAAGCTAACAGCAGCGACTTTGTAGTGGAAACCATTGGCAAAGCAGAGCAGCTTAACGTGCAGCGATCGCTCGGCTTGGGAACAGATCTACTAGAGCCTTCGGTAGTGCTTGCCGCTTGGGAACAGCAAACGGGGCGATCTGCAGCAGAATTATCGGCAATTTTGGCATTACGAACAGATAAGCGACATTTGAGCGACGAAGAGTTGCTAACCTGGGTGAGGAATATCGAAGCAATTCGCCGCCATCTGTAATCTTCCCTCTCATCCCTCATTCCCCTCCCCGCGTGAACACTTCCCTCTTCGCTCAACTTGCTCAATCTCTCAGTCAAATTGTGGTAGGTCAGCCAGAACTGGTGCATCAGCTGATGGTGGCGTTGCTGTCAGGGGGGCATGTGATCTTGGAAGGCGTGCCGGGAACGGGTAAAACGCTGACCGTGAAGGCATTGGCGCAGCTGGTGCAGGCGGAGTTTCGGCGAATTCAGCTAACGCCGGACGTGCTGCCCTCGGATATTTTAGGCACGAATATTTTTGACTTCAATACGCGCAGTTTTACGCTGAAGCAAGGGCCTGTATTCACGGAAATCTTGCTGGCAGATGAAATCAACCGCACCCCGCCTAAAACGCAGTCAGCCCTGCTGGAAGCTATGGAAGAGCAGCAGGTGACGTTAGACGGCGAAAGCATGGCGCTGCCAGAGCTGTTTTGGGTGATCGCCACGCAAAACTCGCTGGAGTTTGAAGGCACCTATCCATTACCAGAAGCCCAGCTCGATCGCTTCCTGTTCAAACTGATTGTGGATTACCCCGATCCCAAAGCCGAACGGCAGATGCTAGTCAATGCCCAAGCGGGTCTGCAAACCAAACGGCTCAATCTATCAAAGCTGAAGCCGATCGCCTCGGTTGCTGAAGTGCTGTCGGCGCGGCAGCAGGTGCGGGCAGTGGAAGTTTCGGAGGCACTGCTGGACTACCTGCTGGCACTCGTTCAGCGCACCCGCCAGCATCCGGATTTGGCATTGGGATCTTCGCCGCGCTCGGCAGTTGCCTGGCTGCAGGCAAGCAAGGCGAATGCCTGGCTGTCAGGTCGGGACTACGTGACACCGGATGACGTCAAGACGATCGCGCCGCCCCTGCTGCGGCATCGGTTGATTCTGCGTCCAGAAGCCCAGTTAGACGGGCTGAAGATCGATAGCGTGATTGGCTCACTGCTGGGACAAGTGCCTGTTCCTCGGTAGGGCTTCGTAGAAACTGCCACGGTGATTAAGATTAAGACATTTTATGGGTGCGCTCCGCGCACCCATAAAATGTCTTAATTCTTTAGGTAGCTAAGCCGAGGGCAAAACACCATTTAGAAAAATATCTGCCATCCCTTCTGCCATTTCCAGTGTGGCCTGCGGCGAAGCGTTATCTGGCATGATGGTGTCACGGCTGAATCCGGCAACGGTGAACATGCCTAGAAACACCTGTGCCACAATGCGCGGATTCATGGGGCGGTAGATGCCTTGATCCATTGCCGTTTGGAAGAAAGCTTCGGCAACATCCGTCATTTTGACAATCACTTCAGTTTGAATACGATCGCGCAAATCCGGGTGAAACTGCGCTTCCATGAAGCAAACCCGCAGCAGATCAGCGTTTTTGTGCAGGTTGAGCATTCGCCGCCGCATCACCTGGGCGATCGCTTTGTAGCTGCCCATTTCGCTGAGTTCTGTCAGCAAATCAGTCAAAATCTCAATCCATCCCTGAGTCGCCACTTCGATCAAGATGGCTTTTTTGTTTTCAAAGTGGCGAAAGATAGTGCCTTCCGCAACGCCTGCCTCCTGCGCCAAATCCCGCGTTGTAGTGCCATCGTAGCCCCGCCGCGCGAACAGCTTACGTGCTGCGTTCAAGATACGGGTTTGAGTTTCCACTTCCGTAGAAGGCGGACTATGAAACGGGCGCATAGCCAACAGGGGATGAAAGGACTGTAGCGATACTAGCGACTCTGCCCGGAGAATGATTAGCTAATCCGCAAAAATTTACAGAACATTACAAGGGCGGCAGGTTAATTTTTGGGTGGGGTAGCTTTATAACCCTGCCCAAAAACTAACCGTTAAATTTATGCCTCAACCTATCCTCTACGTTGCGATTACAAATCATGGTTATGGTCACGCGACTCGTACTTGTTCAGTGGTTGCAGAGATTCAGCGACTTTACCCGGATGTGTTGATTATCTTAGTGACTGCTGCGACCCGCTCGCTGCTAGAAGCCTATATCTCTGACGATTTTATCCATCGCCCGATCGGGCTGGATATTGGCGTGGTGCAGGGGGACAGCCTGACGATGGACAAAGCAGCAACGCTGGAAAAACTCAGACAAATTCGCAAGCGTGCCCGCTCCATCATTGCAGCAGAAGTTAACTTTATTCGGCAGAATCGGGTGGGGTTGGTGCTGGCAGATATTCCGCCGCTGGCTGCGCCGATCGCCCGGGCAGCCGGAGTGCCTTGCTGGATGATGAGCAACTTTGGATGGGATTTCATCTACCGCCCCTGGGGTGGTGAATTTCTGGAGATGGCAGACTGGATCAGCGAGCAGTTCGGCTTTTGCGATCGACTATTCCGGCTGCCGTTTCACGAAGAAATGGGTGCATTTTCCCAGGTGGAAGATGTTGGCTTAACGGGCGGTTCTCCCTGGTTTTCAGAAGCCGAGCTGCGGCAGCAGTTTGGGCTAACGGCTCCACCTGAGCAAACAGTGCTGCTCACCTTTGGCGGCTTGGGGGTGGATCAAGTGCCCGTGCAGAATTTAGAGCGCTTCCCAGACTGGCAGTTCATCACGTTCGATCGGCAAATTGCCGATGCCCCTAATCTTGTGCGGGTGGTCGATCGCCAATTCCGTCCGGTGGATTTCATGCCGCTTTGTGGTCGGCTGATGTCAAAGCCAGGATACAGTACGTTTGCAGAAGCCTGCCGGATTGGAGTTCCGGTCATCTCGATTGTGCGGGATGATTTTGCTGAAGGTCCCGTTCTGGTCCGCGGCATCCAGGATCATGCCATGCACCGGATTTTGACCCCGGAAGAATTTTTCCAAAGCGACTGGCAGTTTTTGCAGGAGCCGATGCAGCCACCTAGAATTGCAGAGCCGCTGGCAACAGACGGAAACGAGACGATCGCGCGGGCAGTAGTTGAGTATTTTGACTCACTTTGATGCGGCTAGGGATTGACACCCCTCCTTCCAAAGGTATATTGTTTAACTGTATTGAAGGGGAGTAGCTGCCGATCGAAGCAGTCCTGTTGCCGGTTCTGGCTGGCATACTGCATCATTGGTACGCCTTAGTCAACATGCTGGTGATGAACCTGGCTGAGGCGGCAAAGTTTTTTTGCACAGCAAGACCTTCACTGAGTCCACAAAGATGTGGGCTTGGTGGAGTGCTGTGTGTAAACATTTCACTTCTCATCAAGCCCACTCAACCCCTACGATCCCTTGAGAGGCTTGATGATGTTGGTTGCGTTTACAACGAGCTTGTTGCTGATCACTGTTTCAGAACTGGGCGATAAGACTTTCTTTATTTCCGCGATTTTGTCTATGCGCCACTCGCGGCGGGTTGTGTTTGCGGGGGCGATCGCGGCGTTAGCCCTAATGACCATCATTTCGGTGCTGCTGGGGCAGGCAGTGGCGCTGCTGCCGAATGGCTACGTCAAGTGGGCAGAAGTTCTGCTGTTTCTGGCATTTGGCGTGAAGCTGCTTCGTGATGCTAGCAAAATGCCCGCTCAGCCCATTGTCGGCTGTAAAGAAGCCGAAGCAGCCGTTGATCAAGTTGAGGCAAAGCTGAAGCGGCGCGGCATATGGGCAGTGCTGGGGCAATCATTTGGACTAACTTTTGTAGCCGAGTGGGGCGATCGAACTCAGTTCACAACGATCGCCCTAGCGGCTGCGAACAGTCCGGTTGCTGTTACCGTAGGAGCAATTTTGGGACATGCCGTGTGTGCAGCGATCGCAGTACAGTGCGGACGATATGCCTGCAGCCGCCTCTCTGAACGGCTTCTGACTCGCGTCGGCGGCGGTTTATTTCTGCTGTTTGCGCTGGTGGGACTTGTAGAAGTGCTGTGGTAAGCCTGAGCGCAATGCCGATTTTGCAAAGAAGTATGCAGGCGATCTGCCGCTCGCCCTTGCGGTCAGCTTTTTTCTGAACGTTGAACTAAAGCAGGGGAGCGAGCAGGCAGATCGCCTATCGAAATGCTCACGACTTCGCTTGTCCTGAAATAGTAAAATCAGCTCAATTTCAGTACTGCACAGTTTCTTTCAATGACTCCCCAAGAGATTACTCGCCTGCTCACTGATTTATTTGGTGCATCCCTCACTGCTAACGAACCTGAATCCTGGCAAATAGGAGGAGACAACTTACGGCTACTCGTGCTGCTCTCAGAAGATCAAACTTGGCTACGGGTGTTAATTACAGTCGCCCCTGCCCAAGAAGCTACTCCTTTCCTGAGCCAACTTCTAGAAGCCAACTTCGATGAAACGCAAGAAACCCGCTATGCCTTGTTTCAGGACTTGCTTTGGGGAGTGTTTCAACATAGCCTGTCCACGCTAACGCCAGAGGATCTGCAGGCGGCGATCGCTCGTCTTTTGACTCTCCACCAAAAAGGACTGAACGAAAGCTTTAGCCAATTTGCAGAACAGCAAATCCGGCAAATTATTCGCGCTGCCAAGCTGCAGGGGCAATCGATGGAGACAACGCTGCAGTCGCTAGAGCGCTTTTATGAGGAAGGCGTAATGGGTGATATTGATGCCGGAAGTGCTGCCCGCAGCGAGGTGTTAGGTGCATGGCGGTATCAGCTAGAGCGGCTGTGGAACGAGGAATAAATACGTTATGGCGGTTGAAGCTGCGCGAAGCACAACTTTAACAGGGGCTAAATTTTCCAAAATTCTACTTTAAGCTGATCGCGGGGATGGGGAGTGGGCACAGTGACCATCTCCAAATTTTGGTTGGGTAGTAGCCTCCAGTCATAGCCTCGAATTAGCCGTGCGGCAAAGAGCTTCATCTCTAGTCGAGCAAATTCTTTGCCCAAGCATTCCCGAATGCCGCCGCCAAACGGCAGATAGCCGTACTTCTGCCGATCGACTGACTGCGACTGGAGCTGAGCGGGGCTGAAGCGATCAGGATCAAACTGGTTGGGCTGGGGATAGAGATTAGCATTAGTGTGGGTTGAGCCAATTTGATATAATACAGCCCAGCCTTTAGGAATTTGGTAGCCCTCATACTCGCAGGCAGCAATCACTTTGCGGAAGCCGCCGCCCACGGGTGGAATTAGCCGCATCACTTCGCGTAAAACTTGCTCTAGGTAAGCCATTTGTTTGAGCTGGTCTAGCGTCATGGGTTGCTCGGTAGGGAACTGCTGCTGTTCAGTGCGGAGGGCGGTTAAGACGGCGGGATGCTGCGCCACCAGCAGACAAAAAGAAGCGATCGCCGAGGTCAAGGTTTCATGTCCGGCAAACAGCAGCAGCAAAATTTGATCTTTCAGCTCTTCCAGGCTTAAGCGATTGCCATCTTCATCCTCTGCCTGAAGCAGCAAACTCAGGGCATCGTTGCCTAGCTCTTGCTGCTGCCGCTGACGGATGAGCTGCTCGATTTCCCGCAGGAGGCGATCGCGGCTGCGTTTGGCTTTGCCGAAGCGTGTCCAGGGTAGATTCACCGGGATTGAGAATAGCCCCTCGGACCAAGTTTCAAATTCGTGCCCTAGTTGGGTTTCAAATCCGGCATCTAGCCCCACCAGCAGCTTGCAGGCAACATCAAACGTATAGCGTCGCAGTTCCGGATACCAGCTAAACTCCCTCTGCTGCTGCCAGCGCTGCAGATAGCGATCGGTCAATTCTTCCATGGCTGCGATGTAGCCAGACAGCGCCCTTGGCAAAAATGCCTGCGCTAGCAGCTTGCGGCGGTTTTGATGCACGTCTCCCGTTTGCAGCGCCAGCGATAGATTGCCCAAGAGCGCTTCTGTGCTGGGGGGCCATGCCACCTCAAAAAACTGGTTCTCATGGGTTAGCACAAATCGATTTGCCTCAACGCCCTGCATAAATAGGGTTGGGCTACCTAACAGTCGAGTTTTGAAGACGGCGCCGTACTTCTGATGTCGCTTCTGGGCGAACTGAGAATCGCGGAAAAAGCTGAGGGTTTCGCCAACGATCGGCAAGCCAAAGCTGCCTGGAATGGGTTTGCTGAGGTGGGGAGGCATGAGGTGGGGGCACGGGCAATTGCACTTTGAATGGTATACCATTCGGGGCGATCGATCGTGACGCTTGGTTGCAACAGGGTAGTCTAGAAGCCCCTTTGAATTTAAGCTTTCTTTTGGATCACTCGTATATGTCGCCTGCCTGTGCTGCCTTGCAGATACAGACGGCGTTTGAAAAGTATAAAAGGCTCTGCATCGCCCTTTTAATTTCCAAATTGAAACTTTGAGCAGAATTTGGGTCGAAAGTTCCTCTGGGAAATTAGAAGGCGATTCTAGAACGACTTATCTTCGATTTGAATAACTGGGTTCCAGGAGACATCATGATAGAAAAAATTTTGCTTGCGAATTCCGGCACTGGACACACCGAAGAAATGCTGAAAGTGCTGATGGAAGTCCCTTTGATTCAACGGGCTAATGTAACCGTCCTCCACGTTGTGCCGCCCCAAGTCACTGCAGACGGCATGACGGCAAAGTGGGAAGAAGGCGGCAAAATATTGGCAAGCGCCATTCAAAAGCTAAGCCTCAACCCTAGCCAAGTCACCGCTGTGCTGCGGGAAGGCGATCCCAAAGACATTGTGTGCCGCGTTGCTGAAGAAATAGACACCGATCTCATCATCATGGGATCGCGGGGGCTGAAGCGCATCCAATCGATTTTGGAGAACTCGGTCAGTCAGTATGTGTTTCAGCTCGCCTCCCGCCCGATGCTGCTAGTCAAAGACGATATCAACGTCCGCAAAATTAATCGGGTCATGGTGGCGATGGATAAATCTCCTTCGGCGCAACAGTCCCTCAATTTGGCGGTCCGGCTGCTGCGCGATCTAAAAAACAGCCAGCTCATTCTCGTTCATACCAATCCCGATCTAAAGCTGAAGCCCGGTGAAATTGCTGCCAATCCCAACGAAGATCCAGTGCTGATTCCGGCAATCAACGAAGCCAAAAAATGGGGAATTAACTACAAGTGCATTGCGCCCGAAGGCAAACCAGGCGAGCGAATCTGCCAAATTGCCGAAGACCTGAATGTAGACCTGCTCATCCTCGGCTCTCCCGATCGCCGTCCCTCGATCGCCAAAGGACTTCCCGACCTCGATCGCCTTTTAGGACAATCCCTCTCGGATTATGTGCGCGTATATGCCAACTGCCCGGTGCTGCTAGTGCGATCGGCAGGATAAGGCGTATTATCTTTGGAAAGCTGTAGCCTTTATGCTTGAGAGATTTTTGTGGATGCGCTTTGCACATTCACAAAAATCTCTGCTCTAACTGCTGTGAGGGTCGCTATGAGCGCGAAGCGCTATAGGATGAATGCCAAAGCGCAAATCCTGCTGCCGAGCCAACCAACGTTTTTCAATCAACGGACGCAGGGCTGGCGCAACGAGCGTCAGCCCTTTACGTAGCAGTGCAAATTGGCAGAGCCGAGTGGCTTGGGCTTGTTCAGCCCGCTGCAGCATTTGGCAACGCCTGATCTCAGGCTCTCGCTCAGCTTGAATGGCTGACAGCGCCACATCGATCTCCGCTTCTCCAGCCGCTCGCTGCAACAGCGGCGTCAGATGATTTGCCGCTACAATCACATCTCGCAGTGCCAAATTAATCCCCTGAGCACGAATGGGAGCCATTGGGTGTGCAGCATCACCCAGAAGCAGCACGCCCGGTCGATGCCATGCAGGACAACGCCCCAATATCACGTTCAGCAAAACAGGTGGCTCTAATGCGTCTGCGTTTGCCTGCACATGCTCAGCAAGTTTAGCGGGCGCGATGCTGGCAATGCGCTCTGCCCAGTCGATCGTTTTCCAGTCCAGCTGCTGTCCACGCGGCAGAATGTAGGCAAACTTGAGGCTGTCATCCCAAGCGGTATAAACTCCCAGGCTTTCAGCCCCCCGGATAAATCCATAGAAGGTGGAACGATCGGCTTCCGGCAAGGGCGCGGGCAAGCGCAGCCACAGCACGTCTGTATCGTAGTCCAGTTTTTTCAGCGGCAAGTTTGCCAGCCGTCGTACGGTCGAGCCGCGTCCGTCTGCGCCAATTACCAGCGTGGCAGGCAAAATTGTTTCTCGTCCAGCTTGCTTCACAACAACACCACGGATGCGGTCAGGCAGTGTTCCTGAGGGATCGCGATCGCGCACTAGCTCCTGCACTGTCCCTTGCAAAAACTGGAAGGAAGGAAACACCTTTGCCTGAGTAACTACTGCCTGTAGAAATGCCGGCTGCGGAATAATGGTAGGGCGGTAAACGCCCAAAGCTTCAGGTTCTTTAACGTGCAGCACCGTGCGATCGTCTACCACAAACTCCCAAGCGTGAATTTGCCGGTGGGGAATCTGTTGCAGCAGGCTGAGCAATCCCATTTGCTCCAGTGCATATATCCCACCCGGCATCAATCCTTCCCCTCGGAAGATACGATCGAAGCTAGATGCGGCTTCAATCAAGGTTACCTCTATTCCTTGCTGTGCTAGCAGATATGCCAGCGTTGCGCCTGCGGGCCCGGCACCAACGATCGCCACATGGGACATTGTGTCTTCCTGCTCTGCTGTTTCCCTAGCTCAATGCTAGCTTGCTGAGGGTTCTAGAACGATCGCCCAAATCGTACAAAAGGATGTAAACGTTTACTTGAGAGTGAGATTGTCCTGAGTTATACTGACAGAGGTCTCATGCTGGTGTAGCTCAGTTGGTAGAGCAGCTGATTTGTAATCAGCCGGTCGCAAGTTCGAGTCTTGTCACCAGCTTCGTTAGTTTCTGTACTTACAGCAGAAGGTTGGAAGATTCTGGCATATAACAAAGTTGGGGATCTTGAAGGAGCGCGGTCGCTCTTCAACAAACTTCAAATCCCCTTTAAAGAAGGCTCTAATAATAGAGAACGGCTAGAGCACCCCACAAGATATCCTTACAACGAGCCACTCACCACCATCCAGCTCATTGCTCAAGACTGGCTTGATAAGATCGCTCGGACTTCTAGGCTGTAAGCCAAAGCTTGATTCTGGAAAGTTTATGTTTTTACTATTTCATATCTGGCTTTTCTCCCATAGACTCTGCCAAAACAGCTCTCGTTCGGTCTACTGAAAGTCGAACTCGCTCCACCTGAGATTCATAAGCTGCCTTCTGTTGTAGCGATGCATCACTTGGGTTTGCTCTCAAAATCTGCTCATAATAGCGAAAAATTTGGAACGCATAGCTAGCGATCGCCACCTGCTCCTGGGAAAGAGAGGTAATGCGATCGACCAAATCCGCACAGGTTGCGGAATGAGGCAGGGCAAATACATCGGCATACAGAGGAGCAATAATGTGCGATCGGGTTTTCAACTCCTCCAATAGCCCTACAGCTTCTTCAGATAGCTCCCCATCGAAATCAGCTAAGGAATTTAGTAGGGCTAACAACAAAGATTTTGAGCGTTTCTGGTTCAATGTACGACGTCAATAAATAACTAATTCCTTCAGAATTGTAGCATTTGCAACAGGGCTGCTTTCTCCTCCAGATATTGCAAACCTTGGAATGACAGCGATCGCCCTCCAGCAACTTCAGAACTTAATCTGCTCAGCAATTCAGTCGCGTCAGTGGAGCTGGCACTCTAACTTCAAAGACGTACGTCTGTCGCTCCCGCCTGATGGAATCTCTGGTCGTTCAGGAAGTAAACAAAGTTCTTTGGGACTTCCAAGCTGGCACCGACGAGTATGAGGGACTAATCTACATGATGTTTTGGTGCAACGGTCAGCAAGTCATTCCCCTTTACATTGGTAAATCGGAGAAATACTGCACACTGACTAAAATACTGCACAGTACCTAATTAACGTCATTGGTGACAAACTACTGCCATTGAGGTGTGTTTGCGCATTGGATATCGCTATTCGCAAATTAGCATCGTTCTAGTCTCTTTAGAGTTCGATTCGCAAATTAGTGCCGTCAATAATCAACTTCACTCTATTCGCGAATCAGTGTTGCTTTTGAGTCTTCCATTTAATTAGCCACCTTTCGCACATCTTGCCAAACTTATTCTCTCTGTGGTGCTACCGTCTGGTTAGGTGTCTGGCAATGCCATTGGTTGTCTCTAATTGTTGAGCGCAAGTCTATTGCCAACAGGATGGAGAATGTTGGGGGAAATACTTGTTTGTTGAATTGGATAAAGTCGAGCTAAGACACTGCATATTCTAGAGGGTTGGAACAATCCTTAAGAGGGATTTTTCCGAAGCGGCGATCTCGTCCCTGATAATGCACCAGAGCTTTATACAATGCCTCTCGATCGAAATTAGGAAACAAAACATCAGTAAAATACAATTCCGTATACGCCATCTGCCAGAGTAAATAGTTACTTAAACGCATTTCGCCACTGGTGCGAATTAGCAAATCTGGGTCAGGGTTTCCTACTGTGTAGAGCTGCTGCTCAAATCGTGTAGCATCAATTTCTGAGGGAAGTAGCGTTCCCTGCTGTACTTGTTCTGCTAGTTGGCGACAAGCATTGACCAATTCGTTACGGCTGCCATAATTAATCGCGACATTGAAACGAACTCCGTCATTATAGGCAGTTTCTTCCATGGCACGCTGCATCTCCTGATGTAGGGACGGGGAAAGAACTGATGTATCGCCAATAAAGGAAATCTTGACTCCTTCCTGCTGCATTTCTGCCAATTCGCGCTGGAGCAATTGTTCAAACAAAGTCATCAGGAAATGAACTTCCTGCAAGGGACGCTGCCAGTTCTCGGTGGAAAAAGCATAGGCAGTTAATGTAGAAATTCCCCAATCTTTGCAGCAGCGCAACAGTTCCTTTAATGCTTTGGCTCCCTGGCGATGTCCGGCGAAGCGAGGTAGCCCCCGTCGGGTTGCCCAGCGTCCATTCCCATCCATGATGACAGCAATATGGGAGGGTAGCCGTTGCGGGTCGAGATCGTCTGGTAAGGTTGAAAAATTTCGACAAGTCATAATTACGATATTACGATTAAAAATTTCCTTCAATGACAGGGAGATTCACCCAACAACTCCTGTAGAAATGCCGGGGTGAGATTTTGGTTCCAACGGTTTAGGAGCCGGAGAGCATGGATGCAGGTAAAGGCAAAAGTCCATCGATTGATGGCAGACCAAGTTTGCCATCTCAGTACGGTGGTCATGCGGTGGAGCGTGCCGATAAGGCTGCTGCGATCGGGCTGGTAAGTCATGCGTCCCTTCATCATTCGTAGCAAAGTCCAGCCAATGCGAGAAAGTGATGAATCAGCGTATGCCCAAACGCCAAACCCCCAAAACTTTGCCATGTGGTTAATTTCATCCAATACCAGTTCTTCCAGCAGCGCTTGCAAAGGTCCAGTTGTGTGTGCCATTAACCAGAGGTAG
The DNA here is from genome assembly GCF_014764505.1 of Phormidium tenue FACHB-886. Classification (GTDB taxonomy): domain Bacteria; phylum Cyanobacteriota; class Cyanobacteriia; order Elainellales; family Elainellaceae; genus FACHB-886. The sequence continues at coordinate 6,467 of NZ_JACXWX010000007.1, read as the reverse complement.
AGACAGGCAGCACCATATTCAGTGGCAACCCGATGCAAGCCATGACGATAAAGCGCACCTACTGGATCAGCCGAAGAGTGGTAAGGGCGAACCGGATGGGATTGGGGGATCACTTTTTGCTGAGTGAGTTGGGTATACACTTTGAGCAACGCTGGCGTGTGTTGCCGTTCTTCTTTCTCCCAGAGTCCCGGTTCCAGCAGGTTGCCATCTGCGCCAACCACTCCTCCCACAAAACGTGCCATACGCGGATCGAGTGGCTCTAGATATTGACGGCTAGTTTGGGTGTAACCCCGAATCGGAGCTTCTGTATCGATCGCCCCCTGCAAAATTGCTAAAAACACCTGAGGATGCATCCCGACAATTTGATCCAGCGCAATCGCCCGCCAGTTAATCGGTTTCCAGGGACGAGGCTGGGGGTGGTGGAACTGATGGGGTAAATCCTGAAGGCGATCGTTCAAATGGGCAGTGGAAAAGTAATAGTTGAGCAGTTCTTTCAAACGGTGCTGAGTTTGAACATAGGAATGGGAAGAAGCTGATTCGTTAAAATCCAGCAGTGGAGAGTCGATCGTCATAGATGCTTGTAAGAGATCTAGTTTCTATCGCCAACAGCCTAAGCAATCCCTCTTCTTAGCGTCAGTCGGGGCAAGTCGGTGATTGGTTCAGGGGCAAAAGTCGGAAAAGTCGGAAAAGTCGGGGGTGAAGACACTGACCTGGTTGACCGAGTAGAATGTATAAAAAACGTCATTGGTCATTCCGCAATGGAAGCTGAAACTGCACTGGTGTGGGTTGATCAGCTACTCGTTCGTAAAACCGGGGCACGCCTCAGTGCCCTACAGAAAGAGATTTTGCGTAAGGTGTTACGCGGACAGAAGTATTTAGAAATTGCGGCGCATTCTGGCTATACCGAGGGGCACATCAGGGATGTTAGTTCTCACCTGTGGAAGGTACTGTCTCGATTATTGGGAGAGCGTATTACCAAAAGCACCTGTCGGGCAGTTCTAGAGCGATATCTCCCCCTGTCTGGGACGGCATCCTCCCTTCCCCCATTGCCAGCGACCGACGATCGCACCATGCCCGAAACGTTACTGGGTCGGGAAGCGGCGATCGCCCATCTCAACACTCTGGTGCAGCAAGGGTGCAAAGCGATTGTCATTCAGGGAGAAGGCGGTTTGGGCAAAACCACTCTGGCACAACACTACCTTCAGACCCAGGGATTTGAGGGGGTGCTGGAATTGTTGATGGCGAAGGAGACTCAAAATATTACCTCGGTCGAACAGGTTGTGGAAGAATGGCTGAAACAAGACTTCGGGCAAGAGCCAGGATCGGAATTGGGGGTTTCTTTGGGGCGTTTGAAACGCCAGCTCCATCAGCGACGCATCGGCATTCTGATCGATAATCTGGAGCCTGCTCTTGACTTAGAAGGTCGGCTGATTCCACTCCATCGTTCTTATGTTGAACTTCTACGAGTGCTCGCAGATGCCAGGGTGCAGTCGGTCACGCTGATTACGAGCCGCGATCGCCTGTGTGAACCCGACTTGGCAGTGGAACACTATCGCCTACCCCGGCTAGAGCTGACCGCATGGCAAACCTTTTTCAGCCGCCGGCTGGCAACGGATGCTCCAACCTTGCAACAAATGCACCGCGCCTATGGCGGCAATGCCAAAGCTATGGGGATTTTACGCGGCGCCGTTCAAGAAGACTTTGATGGAGAGATGGCAGCCTATTGGCAAGAAAATCAGCAGAATTTGCTGGCAACGCAAGATCTGAGAAATCTCATTGTCAGTCAGATCAATCGTCTGCAAGCCCTAGATCCTGCTGCCTACCGGTTGCTCTGTCGTCTGGGATGCTACCGCTATCAAGAAATTTCAACCGTTCCCTCAGACGGGTTGCTCTGTCTCCTCTGGGATGTTCCCTCCGCCCAGCGACGGCAAGTGATGACTTCCTTACGGAATCGATCGCTGGTGGAATGTGAACAGGGTAAATACTGGTTGCATCCGGCAATTCAAGCGGAAGCGATCGCCCGGTTGCGTACCAGTGAAGACTGGGAAGTGACCCACCGCAAAGCAGCAGAATTTTGGACAACTCAGGTATCGACAATCGAAACCGTTCGGGATGCCCTGCAAGCTCTGGAAGCCCATTATCACTACATCGAAATTCAGGACTTTGAGGCAGCGGGGAATGTTATTCTCAAAAGTCGCACGAATCAGTGGCGCCAATTTCTACCCCTGGGCAGCACTCTCTACCGCATGGGATTGCTGCAACCCGTCCTGGCTGCCATTACTCAAGTCATTTCCAATATCCAATCTCCCCCTAAACTAAGTGAACTCTACAATATCCTGGGAGATTTGTATTGGATTACGGGTCGAATCCAAGAGGCGATCGCCTGTCAGGAAAAAACAATTTTTCTGGTTAACGTTGCCCAGCAAAAGCTTTCTGCCACCACTGTAAGCAAGCACACGCTTTACTATCTACGCATGTTGGAAGTCGATTCTCTTCTAAGCATTGGGCTATACCAGATAGATTTATGGGAACTGAAAACGGCTGCCCGGTTATTCCAGCAGGTGATCGATCTGGCACAGAACACCGCCCACCATCCCTGGGCAGAAAAAGCGTCTGTCTGTTTGGCTTTGGTCAATTCTTACCTGGGCTTATCCGATGCTGCCTATGCATTGGCAGAGAAAACCTATCAATCCATCCTGAATCAGAAGTTGGTTGAACGAACTGGACGATTCGCCTATTTCATTCAAGTTTTGGGACAGACCTACACCAATCTAGGAGATTTTGAGCGAGCACAGGCAATGTATAGCCGCGCCCTAGAATTTGCAGAGGAAAGTCATTACACCCAGGTCAAAGCGAAAACTCTCAATGGGCTGGCGGAATTACATCGCCAGCAACAGGCTTTGGATACTGCCCTGATATATCACAGAGAAGCGATCGCGCTGCTTGATACCATTGGAGCTGTTTGCGATTTGGCAAATGCCCGGTTCCAATTAGGATTAACCTATCGAGCGATCGGTCAAGCTCAACTGTGGCAGGAAACATTAGAACAGGCACTAAAACTATTTCGGCAAATGCAAGCAACCAGACAAATTGAGCGAATACAGTCAATATCTTTCTATGATTAGCGTTCGGTAACAACTGCTACACAGCTAAGCAAAAGTGGAATATTGGTAAAAACTGTCTAGTTCACCCAGGCTTCTGAAGTGGTTATTAACTTTGGTGCTACAGACATTGATCTACTTTATCGTTCTCATCTCTTGAAATTGAACGCTATTAGTAGCCAATGGTTTCAGTTACATTTCTTCATGCCGTTGTTTAACGCAGCGACACTTTCTTGACGTAGATCGTAGCTGTAGGCTCCAGGCATTTTCCTATTTGAGGTAAGACTTACATGTCCTTTCCTACTGCCCTTACTTACCTGGCTAACGCTATAACTTTTCAAGTTCATTGAAATAACAAACAAATTTTCTGCTACTTTTCCTGTTTTTTGCCCTGATACCCGAAGAGATAGACAAAAGTTCCTGTTGTTTCTAATGAATAATTTGTAAATTAACTCACATTTCTTGGCTTGAGATTCTCCCTTTGATTTTGGCTAAACCAGGTTATGTTAAATAGCCTTTAGTTCTCCACATTAAACTCCACCCACACAAGATCGCCGATTGTATCTTTTTCGATAATGTGAGCTACAAACTGATGGGTGCAAAAGTGTTGATTGCTTGTGCTTCGTTTCTCTTTCTCACACCTCACGTGAATCAGAACTGCTTATAAGCTCAGGAGCAAATTGATGGTATCAACCCATTTTCCAGCCCGCATTGTTTCCAAATTACGGAATAAAACTCCCTTGCAAGCGGCTCTAATCGTGCCTTTTGCCCTGCAAGTTTTTGTAGCAGTAGGAATCACAGGTTGGCTTTCCTTACAAAATGGACAAAAAGCTGTTAATGATGTTGCAAGTCAACTGAGAGCTGAAGTCAGTAATCGAATCAATCAACGCTTAGATTCTTATTTAGAAGCTCCCCATGCAATTAATCGAATCAATGCTTTAGCCTATACTCAGGGACGTTTGGACTTGAGCAATCTGAGAGGACTAGATTCCTATTTTTGGGGGCAAGCGCAGTGGTCAGAAGGAATATCTTCATCTGCTCTAGCAACATCTGAAGGCTATTTGGTTGGAGCCAACCCTTCCCAACGTTATATCTTTACCGCAGATCCAGTTAAGCGGGTCATCCAACGGTATCGACCAGATGCCAAAGGAAATCGAACTGATTTTCTGATTTCAGAGCGGAAAAACTATGATCCTCGAGAGCGCACCTGGTATAAGACAGCAGTAGAAGTTGCTGATCCGGCTTGGACACAAATTGAGGGTTCAGTGCTTCAAAAACGGTTAGACTTGACTGCTGTTCGTCCATTTTATGATTCAGGCAGTGGGAAACTACGAGGAGTTTTCTATGTGGATGTTTCTTTGTCTTTAATCAATGATTTTCTACGTAATCTAGAAATTAGCCCTAGAGGACAAGCCTTCATTTTAGAAGTAAATGGCGATCTCATCGCTAGCTCCGAGCTTGAACAACCTTTTCTGCTGAAAAATCAAGACCAAGAGCAGGGTCAGGAAATTGTCCGCATTAATGCTTCAAAAGATGCCAATACGCTATTCGGTTTTATAGCAAATCAATTGAATGGGCAATATGGTCAGTTGGATCAGATAACTGAGCCTCGGCAGCTTACTTTGATGTGGGAAGAAGAACCACATTTTGTTCAGGTCACTCCCTTTAAAGATGAATTTGGACTGAATTGGTTGACGGTGGTAGTGCTTCCAGAATCCGATTTCATGAGTCGAATTGATGCCAACACTCGCATTACCCTTCTGCTTTGTCTTGTTGCTTTGGTTGGAGCTATTCTCATTGGCATACTGACATCAAAATGGATTACACGCCCTATATTGCGGCTGAATGTTGCAGCTAAAGACATCGCTCAAGGCAACTGGAATTATGCAGTTGAAACTGGACGCAGTGATGAAATTGGGGAACTCGCTAAATCCTTTAGCAGTATGGCGGAGCAACTTAAGGAATCCTTTGAAACCTTGGAGCAAAGAGTTGAAGAACGCACGGCTGAACTCTCTGTGGCTAAAGAAGAAGCTGAGTTAGCTAATCAAACCAAGAGTGAATTTCTAGCCAACATGAGCCATGAGCTACGGACTCCCCTGAATGGCATTCTCGGCTATGCCAAAGTTTTGCAACGGGACTATCCGAAAACGATCGCCACCTCAGATCAATCAGCCAAAGAGCGACAACTGCTAGGACTGCGCATCATTGAACAAAGCGGTACACATCTATTGACGCTGATTAACGATATTCTTGACTTTGCCAAGGTGGAAGCCCAAAAACTGGAGCTGTATCCCAAAGAGTTTGATTTCCACGCATTTCTACAAGAGGTGGTGAGCATTGTGCAGATGCGAGCCGAAGAAAAGGGCTTAGCCCCTGGCTTCGAAACGCGAGGCAACCTCCCGACTTATGTATATACCGACGATAAGCGCTTGCGCCAAGTGCTACTCAACCTGCTCAGCAATGCTGTGAAGTTCACTGAACACGGCAAAGTGACTCTAAGGGTGAGCCAGCAGGGAGAGACTGGCATGGATGCGAGTACCTCATTGCCGCAGCATCACATCAAGTTTGAGGTGATCGACACGGGTGTGGGTATCTCCCCGAAAGATCTTGAAAAGATTTTTCGTCCTTTTGAGCAAGTAGGCGACCCCGAAGCGCGAACTGGAGGGACGGGTTTAGGGTTGCCAATTAGCCAGCAGATCGTGGCATTGATGGGGGGACAGCTGCAAGTAAGCAGTGAGATTGGCAAAGGCTCCAACTTCTGGTTCACTCTGAGATTGCCTGAGGCGAAGCAAAGGGCGATCGAGGAGGAGATACAGCCGGAGATGCTGTTGCAAGTAGTTGGGTATGAGGGGGAGCAACGGACGGTGTTAGTGGTTGATGATAACCAGATCAACCGCTTGGTGCTGCTAAATATGCTGGAGCCGCTGGGCTTTGCAGTAGTGATGGCAGAAAATGGACAGCAAGCCTTGGAAATGGTGGAGAAATTCGAGCCGGACGTGATTATGACGGATCTGCTGATGCCGGTCAAATCAGCAGTGACATTGATACCAGAATTGCGGCGTAATCCAAAGTATCGAAATATCCCAATTATTTTGCTGTCTGCTAATCATAGTGAGCTAGTGCGGCAGCATTCTATTAGTTTAGGATGCGATGCGTTTGTGCCCAAGCCAGTGGATTTGGAACAGTTGCTGGTGGTGTTGAAGCAGCAGCTACAGCTGCAGTGGCGCTATGAGACAAGGGTGCCGATCCAGTGAGCGTTTGAGTAACAGCAGTCGTGCATTCTCTAGCTATAGCTCAGGGTGGGTTATGCCAGTCGTGTCACGATCCGAAATAGTTTGTGAGAGGTGGGGCGAGCTTCGCTCGCCC